>NZ_MLGE02000002.1 GCF_001792775.2 Staphylococcus pseudintermedius | reverse complement strand
AACCAAGGTAAATGGGGTTTGTCGTTTCAGACCGACTACGGAAGCAAAAAGAAATTTAATACGCACCTTAAGGAAAATAACGAAACGAAATAGACCTGGTACCTTTAAAGAGATTATCACTGAAATTAACCAAGTGACGCGAAGTTAGATAAATGACTTTGGTAGATTTTTTATCAGAGGATTTATTGAAACCACGCAATCTTGGTTAAACCGCCGACTTAGACAACTCATTCTTAAACGGTGGAAAAGAGTTAGAACGAAATATAAGATGTTGCGTCAATATGGTCTTGACCATAGAAGTGCAATGAAAATCGCACAGTCTCGCAAGAAATACTGGCGGTTATCGAACACGCACGAGGTTCATCGTGCACTTACAACAAAACAACTCTACAAGTGGGGATTAATACCATTAGTCCAGCTTGCAGAGTTGGCTTACGCAAGATATTGAACCGCCGAGTACGGAACCGTACGCTCGGTGGTGTGAGAGGACGAGTAGTCAATTAATGGCTATTCTCCTACTCGATTTGAGTTAAAACAAAAGGGGACAGATTCTGCGCACCTATTGCTCTGCTTGTTCAAAAAATAGGGATACATGAGTGAAGTGGTTTTGAGAACTGCGCAATACGGGAATATAAGTTGTGCAATTTTAAATATAATGCTGATATTTTAATGAAATTGAAAAGAAAGTTGTATATGTATCTATTTATTGTCGATTTGTGTATAATAAACAAGTTCGAAAAAAGAGGGAGTTAAATTATGGAGAACAAAAGTTATTCAAAAATTATTATGACGGTATTTCTTATTGGTGCTTTTTTCATGATTTTAAATGAAACACTATTGAATATTGCATTACAAGAGCTGATGCATTACTTTGATATTTCGAGAACGACCGTGCAGTGGATGGCTAGTGGTTTTATGATGGTCATGGGAATTGTTTCACCACTATCTGCGTTAATTATCCAATGGTTTACGACAAGACGATTATTTTTAGGGCTACTCGTCATTTTTACAACAGGTTCATTCGTAGCAGGTTTTGCTGTGAATTTTCCGATGTTATTAACAGGACGAATGATCCAAGCAATGGGGACTGGCTTGATGATTCCGCTTATTATGAATGCGATGCTACTTTTATTTGATGAGTCAGTGAGAGGGCGTGTCATGGGGACATTTGGACTGATTATCATGTTCGCACCTGCACTCGGGCCGACTTTATCAGGTGTTATTGTTGACTATTTAGGGTGGCGTTGGTTGTTTTTTAGCGTCATTCCGTTTATGTTATTTACATTTGTATTTGCATTTATTTTCTTAAAAAATGTGGGAGAAGTCACACGACCTAAAATCGATGTACTGTCAATTATTCTTTCAACGGTCGGCATTACAGGGTTGATTTTCAGTGTGTCTAAAGTGAGTTCGGTAGCTGGCGGCTTATTGAATTGGCAAATCGCCGTACCACTCGTTATTGGACTCATCAGTATTATCGCTTTTATCCGTCGACAGTTTATTTTAGAGGAACCTATTTTAGATTTTCGCGTGTTGCACTATCACAATTTCCGTAAAGGGATGATTATTTTTGTGATTGTGATGATGAGTATGTTTGCATCTGAAATTGTGATGCCAATGTATTTACAAGGACCTATGGGTTTCTCTGCTAAAGTTGCAGGCCTTATTTTATTACCAGGTGCTTTGTTGAATGGATTACTCTCACCATTTATGGGAGGATTGTTTGACAAATTTGGACCACGTAAAATGGTTATTCCTGGTTTGTTTTTACTTTTGGTAGTAGCGATATTCTACACAACCATTCATCCAGGTATTCCAGTTTATGCCTTTGTAATTGCTTATATTGTACTCATGGTCGGCATTGCTTCTATTATGATGCCAGCAAGTACGAATGGTTTAAATGCTTTACCGCAAGATAAGTATCCACACGGCACAGCGATTTTTAACGTCCTACAACCGATTGCAGGGGCAACAGGTATTGCGGTGTTTGTAGGTATCGTTTCTGGTGTACAAAATAACGAAATCTCAAAACACGAACATGTGACACAAGATATTGTTAACAAAGCGATGACGATGGGGATGCACAGTGCTTATATTTTCGCAATTGTATTGATTGTAATAGGTATTTTCTTCGCGTTTAGATTAACAAACGCTTCTAAAGAAAAGAAATTACAAGAAGCTGTTTCACAATCAACAGAACAATGATGATATCGTCTTTTTAAGGGCTAGGAAATGAAGATTTCTTAGTCTCTTTTTCTTATGTATGGACATTTTAATAGACAAGGCTAAGGATAGAAAGTCGGTCTTGTTTTTAAATCAAATGTACTTCATTTTTTTAAAATTAATATTTCTGTTTAGTTATGTATAATGTTACAATTAAAATGAAATTCTGATAAACCCCGTGCTACAAAGTAATGAATTCAAGTGTCATGATGAAAATTAATACAATTTTTCCATGTTTTTTTGCATTCTTATAAGAAATTGACCTTGATTTCCCTTTGAATATGAATAAAAATACAAAAGCAATACATTATAGCGTTTGTTTATTCGATAAAGGGTATAAAAAATAGCGTATAAATGAATTTGATGACATCGTGAACGCTGTTGTATCAAGGGATACAGACGTTTTTAAAACTGGATGGAATTTGAAATTAATGAATGAATATGTTTTAATGTTTAACGTGTTTTGCTAACGAGGAGGTCAAAACAGTATGAAAAAATATAGTGAAGCTATAAAGATAGCTTTTGCCTATGTAGGGGTAGTGGTCGGTGCCGGCTTCTCTACAGGCCAAGAAGTACTGCAATTTTTTAGTCAGTTCGGTATTTATTCCTATATAGGTGTGGTGATTTCGGGGTTAATCTTGACGTTTATCGGTCGTCAAGTTGCGAAAATCGGAACAGCGTTTGACGCAGAAAACCATGAATCAACACTAGAGTATTTATTTGGTAAAAAACTTGGACTTGTGATTGATTACGTTTTAATTTTATCATTGTATGCTGTAACGATTACGATGATTGCAGGTGCAGGTTCAACATTTAATGAAAGTTTCGGCGTGCCGACATGGCTTGGTGCATTGATCATGTGTATTATCGTTTATATTACGTTATTAATGGACTTCAATAAGATTGTGCGTGCATTAGGTGTTGTGACACCGGTACTGATTGTGTTAGTAGTACTGATTGCCGCAGCATCATTATTCCAAGGATCTATTCCATTTTCAAAAATTAACAGTGTAGTAGAAAAGCCGAATTTAGGTATCGCGATTTGGAATGGTTTTAACTATGGTGGTTTAGCTTTCGCAGTTGGTTTTAGTACGCTTGTAGCTATCGGTGGTGACGCATCTAAACGATTAGTTTCAGGTTTAGGCGGCTTAATCGGTGGTGTGGTTTATCTTGTGCTATTAGGCTTAATCAACTTTGCGCTTCATTCTGAATATACAGAGATTAAAGATGCAGCGATTCCTACATTAGTTTTAGCTGGGAAAATTTCACCTATTTTAACATTTGTACTTTCTATCGTGATGTTAGCGGTCATGTATAATACAATTTTAGGTTTATCTTATTCATTCGCTGCACGTTTTACGTCACCTTATACGAAGCGTTATTATTTAATGATTTCTATTATCGTCCCATTAGCTTATGCATTGAGTTTCGTAGGCTTTGAAGGTTTAATCGCTGTCGTTTATCCAATGATGGGGGTTATCGGTCTATTTATCGTTGTTGCAGTAGTCGTGAAGTACTTCTATAGAAAATCACAAGATAAGAAATTCATTGCTTAATTAATAGGATATGTTACAATTTTTCCGAAAGGAAAGATTGGAATGACAAATCGTAGAAAAAGATGGATTTTGATTACCATCATTATTCTTATTGTTATAGCCGGTCTCATAGCCGGCTATTTTTTTGGTTCTCATGCATCAAAAGAGGCTGAGAATAAAGTTTCGATTCAAAACAAAAATGTTTCAGCTTTTGAAAATATTACATATATGGAAGGACTTCCAAACAGTCAACTAGATATTTTAATGCCGAAACATGTGAATGCTGATGACAAATTGCCAGTCATTTTTTGGGCGCACGGCGGTGGCTTTATTGCAGGGGATAAGCAATATAAAAACCCTTTATTGGCGCAAATTGTAGAGCGCGGTTATGTTGTGGTGAATGTCAATTATGCGTTGGCACCGGAATATCAATATCCGACACCCCTCATTCAAATGAACAATGCAGTTCGTTTTATTAAGGCGCACGAGCAAGAGTTACCGATTAATTTAGATGAAGTGATTATCGGTGGGGATTCTGCGGGCGCACAAATTAACAGTCAGTTTACAGCGATTCAAACGAATGCACAATTGCGTGCTGATATGAGATTTGAACAGCAATTTAAGCCAGAACAATTGAAAGCAGCTATTTTCTTTGGTGGTTTTTACGATATGCAAACCGTACGTTCGACTGAATTTCCAAGAATTGATTTATTTATGAGAAGTTATACAGGCGTGAAACATTGGGAAACACGATTTAAAAATATTGCTGAAATGTCAACGAAAAATCAAATTACGTCTGATTTCCCAGCTACTTATTTGTCAGTGGGCGATGCGGATCCATTTATGAGCCAAAATGTTTCTTTTGCTGATGCACTAGAAAAGAAAGGGGTCGTTGTAGAACGCTTTTTCTTTGACGGTTCACATCAATTAAAACATCAATATCAATTTCATTTACAGAAGCCAGAGTCTAAAGAGAATATTCAACAAGTATTGAGCTTTTTAAGTCGAAACACGGCGAATACACAAGTGAATACCGAAGTGAAAGATGATATTCATACAGAAATTAATTTAAATCCGTATGAGATGTAGTTCAATAAATGGCTGGCGGCTGTGCTCAATTGATTCAGTAGTATCCATATACATCAAAGGCAGAGAAAGAGGTTGGGATCAAATTAACACCCAGCCTCTTTCTCTGCATATGTATAAAGGCAAGGGGGTGGGATATTAAGCTTCCCAGCCTGTTGCCTATGTTTTGTTGGATATGAAATGATCTTAATTCATCAAAAATCTTAAATGGATTAACAATGAATTTAGTGATTCGCTATTGGAAATGGTACACTAAACATATCAACGTCACACAGTTGTCTCATCATTTAATAAATAAGCCATCATAAGCTCATTATAATACTGACCTTGAATTTTTAAAGTGTGACGCATTTCACCTTCAACTTTAAATCCAGCCCGTTTGTAGAGGTGAATGGCTGTTTTATTTTCAGTGACAACAGTTAATGCAATTCTAGTGATGCCGTGTTCCCGACACCAGTTTTTACAATGTTGAATTAAATCAAACCCGATACCTAAGCCTTGGAATTGACGTAATACCGCCATAGAAATTTCTACTTCGTGTTCAACGCGACGGAGCTTTTGAGTTGTGACCGTCAAATAACCGACTAATTGATGTTCATTTTCTGCGACGAGGATGGTGAGATGGGGCGAAGTAATGACAGTTTCGATATGTGAAATCGCGTTTTCTAATGAAGGCATATATTCACCCGGATTATAAAGCATGTATTCTGATTCTTCAAAAACTTGTTGCATCAGTGTAGTCAATGCTTCCACATCATTGATACTGACTTCTCTTATTGTAATCGTCATACCTACACCTCCGTTCAGTACATAATCATAGGACACGTTGTTGGAATTGTCATAAGCTTATTGTATCTTAATTTAATAAATATAGGAAATTTCTAACATGATGAATTGAGTTTTGAAAAACGGATTATAGATTGATAATAAAGTGGGAAAGGAGCTTTTTATGAAACCGCATGTGTTGTTAGCTGGAGGCACCGGCTATATCGGCAAAAGCTTAATCAAAGAATTGCGTGATACGACGACACTACATACTATTTCACAATATCCTAAAAGTCAGTCACACGCTGATACTACAGTGATTAAAGGTGATATTTATCATTATGCTGATGTGTTACGTGCAATGGAAGGAATGGATATTGCGGTCTACTTTTTAGATCCGACGAAGCATTCAGCCAAATTGACCCGTGCCTTAGCGAAAGATTTAAATTTAATCGCAGCAGATAATTTTGGGCGTGCAGCAGCAAAGCAGCAAGTGAAAGAAATTATTTATGTGCGCGGGAGTCAATTTGATGAGGAGACCGTGAAACAACTCGGGGCTTATGGTGTCCCTATTAGAACGACTGAGCATGTTGTTAAACGGCCGCATATTTCTGTTGAATTTCAAACATCAAAATACAATGATATTCGTATTGCACACCATATCCCGAGACCACAAACATGGAATTTAGCGCAATGGATACAACAATTGCGTATATGGCTTACGATAACACCGGGCACGAGGGTTACGGTTGAACAAGAAGGCCAACAATTCAAAGTGTATCGCAAAAATAGTCAACAGTTATGGATGCAATTAGAACTTGAAATGATAGATAAAGATTTATATCGATTGGTAATGACAAAAGGACGTTTAGCACGATTAAATCAAGGCAAGTGCATGCAAATTGAGTTTCGTTACATTCGTCAATTTGATTTTGTGATTGCACATGTTTTTAATTTTATTCCAAGCGCACTCTGGCCGATCGCATATTTCGTTCAAGTGCCGTTGATTCAAATGATGTTGCGTGGTTTTGATACGAAATGTCGCATTCGTCATTTTCAATATCGTAAACAAAATGGAGAGGACTTACGTTATACAAAGGACTGATGAAAATGGATATACTCCTTGTAGAAGATGATCAAACTTTATGTCAACAAATTACTGAAGCATTAGCCAGTTGGAATTTTAATGTGATTAAAGTCCGCGATTTTGATGCCGTGCTCCAAACTTATCTCGAACATGAACCGCATATGATTTTAATGGATATTACGTTGCCGAAATTTGATGGTTTTTATTGGACACGCCAAATTCGTCAACATTCAAGTGTGCCTATCATTTTCATTTCGTCTCGTGATAGTCCAATGGATCAAGTGATGAGCATGGAAATTGGTGCCGATGATTATGTTCAAAAGCCGTTTCATATGCCCGTACTCATTGCGAAACTTCAAGCGATTTTTCGACGTGTGTATCAATACAATCAACAAGAACGTCGAACAATGATTTGGCAAGAGGCTGTCGTCGATTGGTCTAAAGGAACGGTGACCAAGCAAGATCATGTGACGTATTTATCCAAAACTGAAATGCTGATTTTAGAAGTGCTGCTACAACATAAAAATGAGATTGTGGCGAGAGAAGACTTAATGACAGCGCTCTGGGATGACGAAGCGTTTGTGAGTGATAATACATTAACGGTCAATGTAAATCGTTTACGTAAAAAGTTGGCAGCGATGGGGATGCCGTCAGTCATCGAAACAAAAGTTGGAAAGGGATATATTGCACATGACAACGTCTAGATGGTTTTTATATTTCTTGAGAGAGCGTATCGCCTGGATTTTAATGTTTGTCGTTTTTGATATCATTATGTTGTGTTTTGGGTTTTTAGATGATGACATTCCTTATCGCAATTTGTGGTATGTCATCGGGATCAAGTGGATTATCAGCGTGTTCTTTTTGATTCGTATATTTTTAAAAGAAACACGGTTTTATATGCATTTAGAGACTTTTGAAGAGATTGAAGTCTTCCAAAAAAACCAACTTGCAGAAACGCCTTTTGAAAAAGTAACACTGCATTATTTAGAAACAAAGATGATGCAGCTACAGCAATCGATAGGCGAACAGCAACACCGCATTGACCTCAATGAACAGAGTATGACGGAATTTATTCACGATATTAAAACACCTGTGACGGCGCTCAAGTTATTGATTGAAAAAGAAGAACATCATGTGAGAAAACAGCAGCTCATGTATGAATGGTCGCGCGTTGACTATATGTTGGACCAACACTTATTTTTAGCACGTCTTCATCATCAAGCACATGACATGTATTTTGAAAAAGTGACATTGCGTGAACTTGTCATTGATGAAATACGACAGACCCGTCATATCGCGATGCACAAAAGGATTGGCTTTAACGTAGATATTTCTGAAAATACGACGGTGTACACGGATAAGCGATGGATGCGTATGGTCATTCGTCAAATTATTTCAAATGCGATTAAGTATTCTACGCAAGCGGATATTGACGTGTATCAATCGATTGAAAACGGCAATGTAAAGTTACATATTCGTGATTACGGCGCAGGGATTGCACAACACGATATGCCGCGTATTTTTCAGCGTGGTTTCGCAGCGCAAAATGGCCCGCATGTACAAACCTCTTCTGGCATGGGGCTTTATTTAGTGGAAACAGTCCGTGAAGCACTCGGATTTGATATCGATGTCACGTCTCAAGTTGGTGAAGGTACGACGGTCACGATACAGTTTTCAAAACAAAACGATTACATCGCACGCATGTCGAAGTGACAAAACTGTCACATGAGACATGCGTTTTGTCACGTGATTCGCACGCTTTTATGGTTGTTGTTCGCTAAAATAAAAGTATCAATTCATCGTAAAGGAGTGTTCAACGTGTCTATTTTAAAAGTGAGTCACGTGAGTAAAATATATGGCAATAAAAAGCAATCATATGAAGCATTAAAGGATATCCATTTCACAGTGGAAAAAGGGGGATTTGTGGCGATTATGGGGCCTTCAGGATCGGGGAAGACAACTTTGTTAAACGTCATTAGTTCTATCGATAATGTGACAAGAGGGACAATTGAAATTAACGGCCAAGATATTACGAGAATGTCTAATAAACAATTATCTTACTTTAGAAAAAAAGATGTCGGATTCATTTTCCAAGATTACAATGTGTTGCATACTTTAACAGTTCGAGAAAATATTATGTTGCCGCTCTCGATTACGAAACTCAGTCGTCAAGAAGCGGAAATGCGTTATCAAGAAGTGACAGAGGCGTTAGGGATTACTGAAATCGGAAGCAAATATCCTGACGAGATTTCGGGAGGACAAAAACAACGTACCGCAGCAGCCCGTGCATTAATAAGTAAACCCGCGATTGTATTTGCAGACGAACCAACTGGTGCACTCGACTCTAAAAGCGCACAAGACTTATTGAAACGTTTAGAAACGATTAACCAACAAATGAAAACGACAATTGTCATGGTAACACATGATCCAGTTGCGGCAAGTTATGCGAATCGTGTCATTATGTTAAAAGATGGTCAAATTCATACGGAGTTATTCCAAGGCGATCAACCTGTTTCACAATTTTATCAAGAAATCATTCACAACCAGAGCGTATTGGGCGGTGTGAAACATGCGTTTTAGTGCGATTGTCCTCAAAAATTTTAAACAAAACTTAAGACATTATGGGATTTACTTGTTTTCTTTAATGCTCAGTATCGCACTTTATTTTAGTTTTGTAACTTTAAAATATACCGATAGCATTGCAAATGGAGAAAACGCGAAACTGTTAAATTCAAGTGCAGGAATCGGTGAAAAGTTTTTATTTGTGATTATTATCATTTTTTTAATGTATGCAAATCGTCTATTTATTAAACGCCGGACGAAAAGTTTTGCGCTGTTTCAACTCATCGGTTTATCACGTAAAGATTTAATGCGCATGATGATGTTAGAACAAGCGATTATCTTTATCGGAACAACAGTCATCGGATTGCTTCTAGGATTGTTTGGTTCGCGTTTGTTGCTGCTGATTGTTAAAAAAACAGCTCAAATTCCGCTAGATATTAAAATTTTATTTGAACCCGCAGCGCTCACAGTGACGATGATTTTGGTGGTCATTTCATTCATCTTAATTATGGTGCAAAGTTTCATATTCATTAAGCGTCGTTCGATTATTCAACTGATGTATGATGTGCAGCAAAGTGAAGCGACACAAGCGAATATGACCAAGGCAGAAATGACTTTTGGAATTCTTGGCATTGCGATGATCGGATTAGGATATTACTTATCGACAATCATGCTCAAAAATATTGAACTTACCTTAATTTCTGCGTTTTTAATACTCTTTTTAACTGTTGTAGGGGCGTACTTCTTTTTCAGAAGTTCCGTGTCGTTAATTTTTAAATCGTTAAAAAGAAGCAAACGCGGTTACGTCAATGTGACAGACGTTGTGTTTACTGCGTCGATTATGCACCGAATGAAAAAGAACGCTTTCTCATTAACAGTAATTGGGATTATTTCAGCAATTACGATTACATTATTATCTTTTGCGACGATTAGTAAAGCAAACATTGAAAATAATGTAAATGGCTTAGCACCTCATGAATTTACGTATATTAATGAAGGAGAGGCTCAAAAGCTTGAAGCGTATTTAAATGCGAAAAATATTCCATATAATAAAGTCGTACAACATGTCATCGAAGTGCCAATTGTCCATTCGGGTAAAGCATTGCATAAAGACGTTAACAGCTTACCAATTATTAGTGATGCAGAAGTTGACAAAATGGATGTAAATCCAGGTGAAATCACATTAGTCAATTACTTTAAAGTATCAGAAACTTTTATTGGATTAGATAAAGGTGTAACAATCGATTTAGGACGTAAAGAAAAGCATGCGCCATTAGAAATTACAGAAACGTCTCCATACAATGTGTTATCGTATCGTGCAGCTTTGGGACGATCTGTAGGAATTATCGATCATAAAACATTTGAGATGCTCAAAGCAACGCAGATTAAAGATAAAGACAATCCACCGATTACGCAAGTGGGATTTGATTTAAAAAGTGCGAAAGATGTTGTAAAAGTTGAAAGTGCGAATGAGCAATTCAATCAAATGTTACCACAGTCTCGTACATCATTAGAAAAAGAACAATTGGCATTTTCAGGTATGTTCTTGTTTGTGAGTGGCTTCTTAGGTGTTGCCTTTTTAATCGCAGCAGGATGTATCATTTACATTAAACAAATGGATGAAAATGAAGATGAAATGGCAAACTATCAAATTTTACGTAAAATGGGTTACACACACCAAGACATGTTTAAAGGGTTAGCATTGAAAATCGCTTTTAACTTTGGATTACCATTAATCATTGGTTTAGGACATGCCTTTTTTGCAGCACGAGCCTTTAATACATTGATGAATGGTGTGGACTTTGCGCCTGTTATTTTTGCGATGACAGTTTATGCGGTCATTTATTTGATATTTGCAGTGCTCGCTTATTATCATTCGAGACGTGTGATTAAGTTTTCGATATAGCAATGCGGGGGAGGAAGATGATGTTCAGGTTGAGCCAGATGCATCTTTTTATCCCGTCACCCTAGGTTTTACTATTGCAACGTACCCTCGTTAAACTGAGATTTAACGGGGTTTTTTGTTGTGATACGTTTCGTTTTCTTCATTCATAAGTTTGTCCTCATTCATTCGCTGTCTTTGATTTTCAATTGCTAAAAATGGGCGAGACTTCTAACGAATCAGATGTAGCTAAATTAAGTGGAGGCAAGTCCATAGAAACGCGAACCTATGCTACTAAGTGTGAATTTAAAATTTCCGAATCACATCACCTCAATGATAAGTTTTTATTATCACGTTAAAGCGTGTGGTGATGTAAAAATGAGTCAGTAAAAAGCTTAAAACAATTTTCTGAGATTTTAATTATTTTACAAAAGCGACATATTCAAGGCGCTTTGTATCGAAAAGTTACAAAATACGCTACAAATAATGCTTTCATCTCACCGAAAAGTCTTATCCAGTGATGAAATTCACATCTTCACAAAATAAAATGTTAAGGTTTTGTAAATTTAATTGTAGCTTCTTTAAATATGTGCTATTTTCGAATAGGATTATGAAAAAATGTGAAAACATTGAGCACTAATAAAATTGAAAGTTAAAAAGGTGATGTTGCCTGCACGTTATATTTTGAGTTAACAAAGGATTAACAATATTTTATAATTAAAGTAACATAACTTTTACAATAGTGATTTAGGTAATCGCTGAATGGAGGATTTTAACATGATTAGGAAGAAAAAGGATAAGTTCATGGAGCGTCTAGAGGATATGATTTTCAATTTAGACCGAGCTGCAATTGAATTCGGTAAAATGGATTTCAACACCCATTTAGATTTGCGAGCTTATGCCGACAACGTGAAGACGTATGAATCACATGGTGACGAATTGATGCATCAGGTGATTACAGACCTCAATCAAACATTTATTACACCAATTGAACGTGAAGACATTATGTCGTTGTGTAATGCGATTGATGACGTCTTAGATGCGATGGAAGAAACGTCCGCTATGTTTGAAATGTACTCAATAGAATACACAGATGAATACATGTTAGAGTTTGTAGATAATATTCAAAAAGCAATCGGGGAAATGAAATTAGCAATTGGCTTAATGACAGAGAAAAAACTTTCACATATGCGTGTACACTCAATCAATATTAAAGAATACGAAACGAATTGTGATGGTATTTTACGTCAATCCATTAAACATATCTTTAATAGTGAAACAGACCCTGTCACTTTAATTAAGATCAAAGACATTTATGAAAGTTTAGAAAATATTGCTGACCGCTGCCAAGCTGTTGCGAATAATTTTGAAACAATCATAATGAAAAATAGCTAAGGGAGTCCTCATTTATGGAGTTTTTGTTGCTTATTACAGTAGCTATCATTATCTTTTCGTTATTATTTGATTTTATTAATGGCTTTCACGATACAGCGAATGCCGTAGCGACAGCAGTATCGACGCGTGCGTTAACACCAAGGCAAGCCATTTTCTTAGCGGCCATTATGAACTTTATTGGTGCCTTGACATTTACAGGTGTGGCTTCAACGATTACAAAAGAAATTGTGGATCCATTTACTTTAGACAATGGTCTCATCGTTGTATTATCCGCGATATTAGCTGCAATTGTGTGGAATTTAGTCACTTGGTTTTACGGTATACCGAGTTCGTCTTCACATGCGTTAATCGGTGCAATTGCTGGTGCGGCGATTGCTTCTGCGGGGTCAGTTGATGTCTTACACTATCAAGGTTTTACAAAAATCGTGCTTGTTTTAATTTTATCACCTGTGATTGCGTTCGTTGTAGGTTTTGTCATGTATACGCTTGTCAAACGTGTATTTAGAAATGCGAATTTGACACGTACGAATCGTAACTTCCGTATTTTTCAAATTTTCACTGCGTCTTTACAGTCGTTCTCACACGGGACGAATGATGCGCAAAAGTCAATGGGTATCATTACAATGGCGTTAATCGTAGCGAATATGCAAACAAGTGTCGAGCCAGCATTATGGGTAAAAGTAGCCTGTGCTGCTGCAATGGGCTTAGGTACAGCAGTCGGTGGTTGGAAAATCATTAAAACAGTCGGTGGCAATATCATGAAAATCCGTCCTGCAAATGGGGCGTCAGCAGACTTAGCATCAGCGTTAACAATCTTTGTCGCATCATCGTTACATTTCCCATTGTCAACAACACACGTTGTTTCATCTTCAATTCTCGGTGTGGGCTCATCGAATCGAATTAAAGGTGTGCACTGGAATACAGCGAAACGTATGATTGTGACTTGGGTGATTACTTTACCTATTTCTGCATTGATTGCCGGTACTTTTTACTTCATTTTAAATTTATTCTTATAACGATAACTATATAAGCAAGGAGCTGAGATGTATGTCTTGGCTTCTTTTTGATGCCAATTATTTTGGGGAATAGTACAAAGTTCTTGTTTGTGACAAAGGTGTCGTCGTGTTGCTCTGGCAAAGAGGGTGCGCTTCTCACAAACGTCGCACAGACTTTGACAAACTATAAAAACACAATGTGCATTTTCGTTAATTGGGGAATAAAAAAAAGATTAACTAATGATGTACGAAAACACCTTAGTTAATCTCTTTTTACAATATTAATGAATATAATTGTATGATGAAGCAATTGATGCTGGGATTGTACGATAATCTTGTTGTCCTGGTGGCGTATTATAGTTCATTTCTGAAATTAAAATACTACCATCATAGTTCACACGTTCAACAAAAGCAACGTGACCCACAGGACCTTCAAAGTTTTGCATAATTGAACCCGTTGTTGGATTATGGTCTACTGTATAACCATCTGCTGCGGCATTAGCTGCCCAATGATCAGCGTTCCACCAATACGTACTAATAGGTTGACCGATTTGTGCACGACGATCAAATACATGATACGTACATTGACCCCAGTCGTATAAGTTTTGATGGTTAAATGTAGGTGTATTGTATTGACCGCTTGTTGAGATACTACCTGTACCGCCAGCACCACCTGTTTTTGGTGCAGTGTTGCCACCGTTGCCACCAGGGATTTGAAGTTGTTGGTTAGGATGGATTAGGTAGTTCGTTAATCCGTTAGCACGCATTAAATCTTGAACAGACACACCATATTTTGTGGCAATGACATTTAAAGATTCGCCAGCTTGTACAGTGTATGTGCCTCCAGTTTGTTGCGGTACTGTCGCAGAAGATTGTGCACCACTACCGCCCCCGATAGATAAGACTTGGCCAGGGAAGACCATGTTGTTTTGTAATTGATTGGATTGCTTAAGTGCATCAACTGTTGTGCCATATTTTTGCGCGATGGACCAAAGTGAATCACCAGATTGGACTGTGTATTGTGTTGACGCGTCGGCATCTTGATGATTGAGCATAGCGACGGCTGCCGCACCTGAAGTCAACGTACATGCAAATGCGAGTTTTTTCAAAGTATTGCCTCCTTATTTACACGAATGATAAGATGTGTTGAGCAATGAATAACGAAATGTGTAATTTGATTATTAATTCAATCATTATGATAACAAAAATATTATCATATAGGGGAGATGTTACGAATCTGTAATATTGCGGAAAATATAGTTTTACTGTCGTATTGTCCTTGAATGTTGTCACTATCCAATTTATAGAAAATTTGATTTGTAAATCTTTTGAGATAATTAAAGTTTTTGTAATATAAATGTAGTCTTTATCAATGGAATAGTTGTATCATTTCTGCATTTGATTCTGCTGTGACATATCATAAAATAGAAGGAAAGGAGGCAAAATGAGATGGCAACACAAAATCAACGCCGTTCTGCTTACGGCAAAGTATGGTTGTTTTTTATGTATTATTGGCTAATTTTTGGGATTTCAACATATTTTGGACAATTTTTACCCATAGCATGGCGACAACCACTTTCTATCGGACTACTCGTCTTAATCTTAGCATCAATGGTATTTCAACGTGTGCGCTTTAGTGGCCCGATTATTTCTCACATTTATACCATTGTCGTCGGATTATTATCCTATGCGGCATTTATGTATACATTGCAAGATTTAGGTGCGCGTTTATTTTTCAATATGGTGATTTTAGCCGTATCTGGATTCGTCATTTTTGGTATTCTCGGTTATTTCTGGATTAAAGATGCGTCGAGCTTAGGCAAATATTTATTCGTGACATTAATCGCGCTTATTTTAGCAAGTCTTGTAGGTTGGTGGATTCACAGCCCAGTTTATTATACGATGATTGCAGTTGTCGGGTTATTACTATTTTTACTGTACACACTTTATGACTTCAATCGTATGAAGCGAGGTCAGTTTTCACCACGAGAATTAGGCTTTAATTTATTTATAAACCTTTTCCACATTATTCGTTATGTGTTAGAATTAGCTCGTATCATGAAACGATAAAACAATTGAATATTTCAAACAATCCACTGGAAGTGCCGTTCATAATGGCTGAGATTGAAATGTTGATTTCAAAATTCCTGAACCTGATCCAGTTCGTACTGGCGTAGGAAAGTGGCTGTATTCGTGTCAAATGAGGCTACTTTTCTGTTGTAAATAACGGGGGAGTAGTTTTTTTATTGTGAAGGGAAAGAGAGGGAAAAGGCAATGATGATTGTGATTACACCGTATGTTGTATTAGACGACTGGCATATCAAACGGCTCTGTGTTATTGAAAGTCAGATTGCAGGTGTCATTTTACGGACGCCGATGAATCGACACGCACTCAAGCAATGGCTCATCCAGTTATTGGCGAATGGCTTTCCAAAGTCTAAAGTGATTATCCATACGGATGTGACATTAGCGATGGAACTCAGCATTTCCAATGTGCATTTTAAAGAGGGAGATCACCGTGCTACGTTATTAAAACAAGTACAGCCTCATTATCAAGTGAGCATGTCGACACATTCAGCAGCGATGGTTCGTGACGCAAAAGCGCAGCAATTAGATTTTGTGTTATTCGGACACCTTTTTCCAACCTCTTCAAAACCTGACTTGCCACCGCGCACACAACTTGAAGTGGATGAAGTTTTAGCTATTGATTTTCCGGTAGTGGCATTGGGGGGCATTACAGCTGACACAGTACAACAGATATCGTCTCATTTTACAGGAATCGCGTGTATGAGCAGTGCATTTGGGTATGAACTTCAATCGTTTGAAAAAATGGTTGATTATTGGTCATTAAAGAAGGTGAAATGAATGGAAGTTTTTGTAAATGGAGAGCAGCAACAATTTGAAGAAGGCACAACGGTACAAGACATTTTAGACCATTTCGGTATCGAAGCGAAACGGATGGCAGTCGAACGTAATGCAGCAGTCGTGAAACGTTCTGCATGGGCCACAACTGAAGTACAGCAAGATGATCGATTAGAATTGTTAGAATTTGTGGGAGGCGGTTAACATATGTTTAAAATTGGAGATTTAACATTTCATTCAAGATTATTTTTAGGGACAGGAAAATTTGAAAGTGAAGCGATCCAGTCTAAGGCCATTGAAGCATCCGAAACAGAAGTGCTGACATTTGCGGTCAGACGTATGAGTTTATATGACCGAAGCTTACCGAACCCATTGGCGAATGTCGATTTATCTAAGTTTACAACATTTCCTAATACAGCAGGTGCGAAAACGGCAGAAGAAGCGGTGCGTATTGCCGAATTAGCGCGTGAAGCTGGCGTGTGTGACATGATTAAGGTCGAAGTAATTGGCGATGATGATACGTTATTACCTGACCCACTCGAAACGTACAAAGCTTGTGAAATTTTATTAGAAAAAGGCTACATTGTTTGTCCATATATTTCAGATGATGTCGTGTTAGCCAAGCGACTCGAAAGTTTAGGTGTTCATGCGGTAATGCCACTTGCTTCTCCAATCGGTACAGGTCGTGGTATTACAAATCCACTGAACCTCCGTTATATTATTGAAAAGTGCGAGGTACCCGTTATTGTAGATGCAGGTATTGGTTCAGCCAAAGACTGTGCCGAAGCGATGGAACTTGGTGCAGATGCGATTTTGCTCAATTCAGCTGTATCTCGTGCGCAAGATCCAGTGAAAATGGCTGAAGCGATGAAAAAAGGAATCGAAGCGGGTCGTTTGAGCTACGAAGCAGGCCGTATCCCAATTCGTTATAATGCTGTGCAATCTAGTCCATCTGAGGGGTTAGGCTTTTTATAATGACACGCTATCATAGACAAATTCGCTTCCAGCATTTTGGAGAACAGAGCCAACGTCGATTGCAACAATTACACGTCTTTGTCATCGGTGTCGGCGCTTTAGGCAGTGGCATCGCTGAACAATTGGTAAGAAGTGGTGTCGGTAAATTGACCATCGTCGATAAAGATGTGGTACATTTATCTAACTTACACCGTCAAAGTGGCTATGTTGAAGCGGATGCTGAAGCGATGAAGCCGAAAGTATTTGCGCTAAAAGAACGACTCGCGATGATGAATCATGAAGTCACAATAGAACCGTTATACGAAGAAGTGACAGCACGAAATATTGAAGGCATTCTTGAGGAACTGCAACCGGATATGGTACTTGATGGCTTGGATCGTTTTGAAACACGTTATTTAGTGAATGAAGCAACACGGAAATTGGATATTCCTTATATTTATGGTGCAGTCGTGGGAAGTCAGTTGAGTGTCTTTCCTATCAGTCATGACGGGCCTTGTTTACATTGTGTGATGCCGGATGTGCCCGAGACGATGGAAAGTTGTGACCTTAACGGCGTCTTGCCACCCGCTGTTCATTTGGCGAGTAGTTTTGTCGTGGCAGAAGTCTTCTATTACTTGATGCATGGTGATTTTTCTTACCAAATGACGACGAGTGATATTCATCAAGGAAAAGTGAAAAAAATTTCGATTCAAAGTCTTAAAGAAGCAGACTGTTCCGTATGTGCCCAGCATCAGTTCACGCGTCTGCAAAATAAACAGCTTAAGTCTACGCAATTGTTATGTGGCGGTGTGTTTCAATTCAGGTTAGCTCCAGGACAATTTGAAGCGACCATAAGTAAAGAAGTCACAATTTTAATTGATAATCGTTTCGTTAAACGTTTACGACTTGGAGCGTGTGACATGACATTGTATCAAGATGGACGTTTGTTAGTATATGGTGCAGAGGATATTCAGACCGCACAATCCGTCGCTCGACAACTGTTTGAACAACCCATTCTTATTTAGAATGTTGCCATAGTCTAAATTTTACATGTATAATAAAGGGTACTCAAAAAAGTATTTGAAAGCGAGATGGAAGTCATGGGACGTAAATGGAATAATATTAAAGAAAAGAAAGCGCAAAAAGATAAAAATACAAGTCGCATTTACGCTAAATTTGGTAAAGAAATTTACGTGGCGGCGAAATCAGGTGAACCCGATCCTGAATCAAACCAACAATTAAAATTTGTCCTTGAACGCGCAAAAACTTATTCTGTACCCAACCATATTATTGATAGAGCGATTGAAAAAGCAAAAGGTGGCGGCGAGGAAGACTTCGATGCACTTCGCTATGAAGGTTTCGGTCCGAGTGGTTCGATGGTGATTGTGGATGCCTTAACGAACAATGTCAATCGTACAGCCTCTGACGTGAGAGCAGCTTTCGGTAAAAACGGCGGAAATATGGGTGTATCTGGTTCAGTGGCTTATATGTTCGACCATACAGCGACATTTGCATTTGAAGGCTTTGATGCAGATACTGTACTTGAAGCTTTAATGGAAAATGATATTGATGTCCGTGACGTCATTGAAGAAGGTGGTTTAACGATTGTATACGCAGAGCCTGATCAATTTGCGACTGTCCAAAAAGCGTTAGCACAACTAGGTGTGACATCATTTGAAGTCGCTGAACTTGAAATGTTACCACAATCGGAAGTTCAACTTTCAGCAGAAGATCAAGAAACATTTGAGAAATTAATCGATGTATTAGAAGAATTAGAAGACGTTCAACACGTTTATCATAATGTAGAACTTGCATAGTTACTGGAGGTCAATGCCATGGAAGCACAAGATTGGGTGCGCCATTTAGAATTAACCCCTCATCCAGAAGGAGGCTATTATCGTCAAACGATTTTAAGTCCGGATACGACAAATGAAAGACCGCATTACTCTAGCATTTATTTTCTGTTAGAGGATAAGAATATTTCCCATTTTCATCGTATTGATGCGGATGAGATTTGGTATTACCATGCGGGTGAGACGTTGACGATTCATATGATTTTTCCAGATCATACGTATCGTGCCGTGCAATTAGGTCCGAATGTCGCGGAGGGGGATGTATTGCAATATGTTGTGCCAAAAGGGACAATATTTGCGTCATCTATTGAACGTGAAAATGCCTTTGCGGTTGTCGGTTGTATGGTGCAACCTGCATTTCAATTTGAACATTTTGAGTTGTTTACACAAGCGGAATTGTTAGCATGGTATCCGGAACATGAGGAAATCATTCGTAAATATGCGAAGGTTTCGGTCGATTAATCGATCGGTTTGAAAGGCTGATGAGATGTGATGTCTTGTCGGTCTTTTTTGTTGTCACCATTGATAGTGAAGGGGTAAACGAAACTTAAAGGTTACTTGAATCAAGTTATGCTTTTCCAAGGATTTGACGCAACTGTACGATGTTGATTTTGAATCTCATGCATCAAAACGTGTATATCGTCTTAGTAAAAAATAGGGTGATTGAGTGCGTGTTTATCATGTTTTTGATTGGATTCGCTATGAATTTTATATGATTGGCTAGTTGCAACAAGTGACATCCTACTTCGATTTATATATAATGAAAAAAAGGGAGTTGGTGGCTGTGAAAGTGAAATATATTGACAAACGTCACTGGCGTCGCCTCTTAGACCATGATTATATCGAAGTTAAAGTCAATAATAATAAATTTAAAGGCATAATAGGTTTAATTTCAATCAAAAAGGTGAGAGATCCTTTAGAGGTGACTGTTGTAAATCAACGAATGGTAGTAGCTGACGATGGCTATCAATGGCTACAAATCCTGCCAGAGAAAAAGCGTTACAGCATGACAGTAATGTTCGATGACAAAGGTCAACCTTTACAATACTATTTTGATATTAATTTAAAAAATATTATACAAAAAGGCAGGGCACGTACAATCGATTTATGTTTAGATGTGCTTGCTTTACCAGATGGCCAATATGAACTTGTAGACCAAGAAGACTTAGAGCGTGCATTGAAATCGAATCAAATTACGCGAAAACAATATCATGAAGCTTATGTGATTGCGCATCAATTAATGATTCAAATTGATGAGGATTTTGAGAGTATTCAAAAGAAGGCGATGTATTGTTATCACAAAATTAATCGCAAATACCAAAAGCAAGAAAAGTACAAACAGTTTGAAACATCAAATGGAGATGGTTTTCACACACCGTAGCAACCACCACTGTGTGCTGTGAAAGGATTTCTGCACACTGGACAAATATCTTGTCTAGTGTTTCTTTTATTTTTGAGGAGGCTGTACGATGAAAATTGATGATTATCGGTTATTAATTACTTTAGATGAAACACGCACACTGAGAAAAGCGGCTGAACGTCTTTATATTTCACAACCTGCTGTGACCCAACGTTTGAAATCCATTGAACGTCATTTTGGTGTCGACATTTTTATCCGTACGAAAAAACAGCTGATTACGACGACGGAAGGTGCGATGGTCATTGCGCATGCGAAATCGATGCTGAAACAAGAGCGTCTATTTCAAGATAAGATTAAGGCGCATGTCGGTGCAATTAATGGGACACTATCGATTGGTTGTTCCTCTTTAGTCGGTCAAACGGTATTACCAGAAGTATTGAATCGCTACACTGCGGAGTTTCCAAATGTTGAAATTCAATTACAAGTCGGCTCTAGTGAACATATTAAAGCGAACCATAATGATTACCATATTATGATCGTGAGAGGGAATCAGTTGTTAAATATGCACAACGATCATTTGATGGATGATCAACATTATTTCATCTATCCTAAAAATAAAGAAACTGAATTACATAAGCTACCTTTTATTGAGTTTCAAGCAGACCCCGTCTATATTAATCAAATTAAAACATGGTATCAACAACATATGTCCCAAGATTATCATGCGCGCATTAAGGTGGATCAGGTCGCGACATGTAAAGCGTTGTTGTTAAGCGGCGTCGGAGTGACGATTTTACCGGAAATTATGGTAAAAGACTTAGACACCTCTCAGTTTGCAATGTTAAAAGTGGACGTAGAAGAACAATCTTTAGTCCGTTCTACGTATTTAAGTTATGACATGAGTATGGTACAGTTACCTCAAGTCAGTTCATTTATTAATGTGTTTAAGACGTATTTACACATTGAAGATATCGAATAAAGACATGTGATGGAGAGCAAAAGAGAGCACAACACCATGCGATTCAATATTAATTTTAAGTATATAAGGGAGAACATACATGTTTCGTGAATTGTTAACGATTAAAAATTATAAGTTATTTATTGTGAATATGATGCTAATTGGGATGGGCATTGCGATTACAGTCCCATTTTTTGTTCTATTTGCAACGAACCAATTGGGGATGACGACCAATCAATTTGGGTTGTTATTGGCATTAGCGGCAATCTCTCAATTTACGATGAATAGTATTGTCGCGCGTTTTTCGGATACGCATGCAATCAATCGGAAAGTGATTATTATTGTAGGTTTATTCATGGGCGCTATTAGTTTTACATTGCCATTTTTTGTACATTCGGTTGTACTATTTATTATTTTGTATGCCATTTTTCAAGGGTTATTCGCTCCGGCTATGCCCCAACTTTATGCTTCTGCAAGGGAATCTATTAATCAATCTACATCGAGTAGTCGCGCGGTTTTTGCCAATTCTGTATTACGTTCTATGTTTTCGTTCGGCTTTTTATTCGGCCCACTAGTTGGTAATATTTTAAATCAGTCGTGGGGCTACAGTGGTCTGTTTGGTGGAACAGTCGCCATTATTTTGACGACTCTACTCCTACAAGTGTTCTTTTTTAAGGACATCAAAGCGAAAAAGCCTGTGCGTGACAGTATAATGACAGAACAAGATGCACCTTCTATGTTGAAACATCGCTATTTAATTGTGCCGTTCATTGCTTTCGTACTGTTACACATTGGCCAGTGGATGTACACGCTCAATATGCCTTTATTTGTGACGCAATACTTACATGAAGAAGAAAAATATGTCGGTCATCTTGCGAGTTTGTGTGCCGGTTTAGAAGTGCCGTTTATGATCATTTTAGGTATGGTTGCTAGTAAAGTAGAAACACGAACGCTATTAGCGATTGCGGCAGTTTGTGGTAGTTTGTTTTTCGGTAGTATCGGAATATTTGAAAGTATCCACATGATGCTTGTTGGTCAAGTGTTACTCGCGGCATTTTTAGCGGTATTACTTGGCATCGGTATTAGTTATTTCCAAGATGTTTTACCGCAATATCCAGGCTATGCGTCGACTTTGTTCGCGAATGCAATGGTTATCGGTCAATTGTTAGGGAATTTATTAGGTGGTGCGATGAGTCAGTGGGTCGGTTTAGGCAATGTCTTTTATGTTTCTGCGCTATCATTGGCATGTGGTTTTGTGTTAATTTTATTTACTAAGAAAAGTAGAAAAACTGTTCAAACTGTGTAAATAAGGAGTTGACGTATAATAATGTCAGACGTGATTTTTTGGGTGCTTATTTTAGCCGCATTCGTATTGGCATTTATCGGTTTAATCAAGCCGGTGATTCCAGCTATTCCCGTATTGTGGGTGGGATTTTTGATTTATCAATTTGGCATTAATGGTGCCACGTTATCATGGGTTTTTTGGACTGCAATGATTGTACTCACGATATTTATTTTCGTATCTGACTTATGGCTCAACCGCTATTTTGTGAATCGATTTGGAGGCACGAAAAAAGGGGAGTGGGCCGCTTTAATCGGTGTGCTCGTCGGTGCGTTTGTGTTGCCGCCATTCGGTGTGATCATTGTGCCATTTATCGCTGTTATTATTGTTGAAATGGTGCAGTCTAAAAATTTCGCACAAGCAGCCAAAGCAAGTTTTGGGTCACTTGTCGCATTTTTCTCTAGCGCCGTCATGCAAGCGATACTCATGTTTGTCATGATTGTTTGGTTCTTCATTGATGCGTTATTGATTAATTAAAATAATAAAAATAGTCAGGTGAATAAATGGTAAATTACGCCATTCATCAACCTGACTTTTTTAATGGATGCAGCAAGTTGAAATCTATCGCCAAGATGCACTTTTTGCGTGATCGTCATTTTTATATTTCAACATGCCCAGTGGAACGATAATAAACGATGCGATAATAAATGCCCAATTACTAATATGGATATACGGGCCGAATTGTAAAAAGTTTTGTGGAAAAAAGAAAATAATAAAAATTAATAAAATAAGGGCTATCAATACGACATAGCCGACTAACCAAGCGAGACGTGAATAGTCAAAAGCTTGAAGTTGTATCATCTTAAAACAAGACCAAATGAATAAAAAAGTAACGAAAATTCCCGCAACAAAAGTGAGCGGAAAAGTGTATAAAAAGACGCGTGTATCATTAATGAAAAATCCTAAAAACCCTTTTAAGAAGCAGAATACGCCCAACAAAAAGACGATATGTTGTAAAATATAATGACAAATATTCTTAAACGTATGGTTAGGCATCTCTTTAATCGTTTGAATGGCGTGTTTTTTAGGGTGATGATCAAAAAATTCCATCGCATGCAAGCCTTTATTTTCCGCTTTGAGTAAATGGTCTAAAATACGCTGTAGCACTTTTTCGGAGTCATGTGCATTGACACGCATATCCGCTCGAACATAGGTCATGTAACTTTCAAAGATTTGACGATCCGTATTGTTCAGCCGTAACGATTTAACATTATTTTCTTTCATCAGTTCATTCGTCGTTTTCATCGGTCAAGCACCTCCTCTAATTTCAATCATAGTGAACTGTACTTATTATGACGATATTCATGAGATAAATCAATCCTAAAATATGAAAGGAGAGAGTCATGATTTTACTTACATATGAAGATAGCGACTATATTCATCGTGTAGCAACGGAGCATGTCAAACTGTTACAATCAGATACTTTAATACGAACGCAAGGCACACAAATAGAAATCGCACTTTATGAAGAAATGATTGCACATCGGTTGCGTTATGCTGGAGACTGGCTAGGCATCGTGACAGACAGAGAGGAACATATGAAGGCTTATGCATGGGCACATTATGAACCGGCAAATGCGCAAGTGACCATTGAATCATTATATGTTGACCCTGAATATCGACAACAAGGGTACGCGACTGAACTGAAACAACAGATTGAAAAGTGGGCCAAATCACAAGGTGCACGTCAAATCATCGGTACAGTACAACAATCCAATCAAGCAATGGTGGAACTGAATGAAGCGTTAGGATACCGTGTGGATAAATATATTATGTCAAAATCATTAGAAGAATCATAAGCATTATGCGAATCTGTTTAAACCATGATAAAATAAAGTGTAAGTCATTCTAAATGGAGAGAAATAACAATGAAGAAACAACTTATCGCACTTATGGGGACGGTCGTATTGTTATCAGGGTGTGGCAATAGTGAAAAAGAAAAACTACAAAATGAAATTAAATCGTTAGAAGACGAACAAAAAGAATTAAAAGAAGAAAATAAAAAGTTAAAAGATCAAAGTGAAAAATTAGATAGTCAAATTAAAGATCTTGAACATTCTATTGATAAAGCGAAAACTTCAGAAGATAAGAAGAAAACGAGTAGCAAGAACAACAAGAAACCAACAGAATCTAAAAAAGATGCTACATCAACAGAAAAATCAAAAGAAACGTCTGATACGCAAGAGAAAAGCTCATTTGAGTGATTCATTTAATGTCAATTTGATATTTTGCACTATTGACCCAACCCACAATGAATTGCGTTTGATGTTGAGAGGGACAGGGTAATAAAAACACATATATTACGGAGAGAAAAGAGGGTTATCGTATGTACGAAAAAGAATTTAGATTATTAGAAGGGCGCGATATTTCACTTGTTGAACTTGGACGCGAACTTGAGAATATTACAGGATATGCCATTATTGATTCCACAGGTGAATTGCAACGTTCTATCGCATTGAAACCTAATTTTGATCATGACTGGGAAACGTATACGGCGACATATCGTTTGAACCATAAAAATGATTTTGTGGATGCTGTATTTACAACACAAAAAGGACAAAATCCAGAACGATTAAAAGAGGTACCTATCACGATTCAACTGTTGAGCTATATTTCTAGAGCGTAATGACATCAATATCGCATCGACAACTGAAGGCGCAGGTTACATCTGATCAAGAAGTTTAATAAAGGTGAAAGATGTTGACTGAAGAAGCGCCCAGTAAAAATTTCAGAAATCAAATGCATAACTGAGGCGGGAAGCTGAAATCACAAGGCATATATGCGATTTCTGACCCGCTTCTTTCTTTGGATACACGGTTAAATGGGGGATGCACAATGACAGTTTATATAGAGACAAATCGATTGAAATTGAGAGACTGGCAAGATGAAGATTTGCAACCATTTCAACAATTGAACGCAAATCGCCAAGTGCGCCAGTTTTTTCCGAGTTTATTAAGTTATCAAAAAACAGCATTGGATTTTGAAGCGATGAAATCTTATTTAAAGCATCATCAGATTGGATTGTTTGCTGTAGAGTTAAAGGCAACGAAAGAGTGGATAGGGTTTATAGGTGTGAATTATATTCCACAAACTGTAGATTATCCTTTTGAAGAGCTCCCATTTTATGAAATCGGTTGGCGACTGTCTCCTGAAGTTTGGGATAATGGGATTGCGACAGAAGGGGCAGAAGCGGTACTCGATTATGTAGCTGAACGCGGCATAAGTGAAGTGTACGCGATGGCAGCCAAAGTGAACCATGCATCGATTCGTGTGATGGAAAAGATTGGCATGACACATTATGATGATTTCGACAAGCCGGGTTTGAGTGAACATCATGTGTTGAGGCCACAAGTGCGTTATAGAAAGCAGTTGAAGGAAGTATAAGTGCATTACTTTTAATGATGCCCAGTATGAAGTGAAACAGCTGCTGTGCAAAGAAGTCAATAATATAAATTGAATTGCATATTAAAAGTTGTGAGGCTGAGGCGGCCTCTTTTTTATGTTTTTTCAAGAAATTAGAAGTAAAAATACGCGATGGTACGTGTATAGAAGCAACAGATTAAATCGAGGTGCAGTCGGAATGAAAGGCGAGAGGTAACATAAAAATAGAGCGCGTGCAAAGGGCTACATAGAAAATATTAAGCTCAATCTATTCAGAGGTTGATGATTCATTAATGTTTTTAAAATAGTCGGAAAATGAGGGTGAATGGAATACAAAAAATGGATGCTATTGTTTTCTTGATTTCATATACTTGCCCTCAGTTTCGCTGTAATTGATATCAAATTGACTAGATGGCTGAGACGCCTGAGGGAATGCATGCATACTGCTCGCAACTACTTCTTTACTTTAATAGTGGTTACTGTTTATCGTAGGAGCTGTCTGACTTCTCAAGGCGCATGCTTTTGAGAAGTCGAGTCAGCCTTGCGGGGGACAGTACGACGACATCTTTGTTGTACATGAGATTTCTGTACTACTCCCAATATCCACTAACGATTAACAAATGTAACAGTTTAATCAAGCGTTAGTGAGTTGTAGGACCAGCCCCTAGGAAACGCGAAGCTATGAAGGCAATCAAAACTACAAATTATAGGTAAAGGGTAAGTTAAACAAGAATTCTGTATCAATCGCATCAAAAATTTTTGTGTCTCATTCCCTTGTAATTTTGCTGTGGTATATACAAAAAGCAGCCATACTTAATCGTATGTACGTGTTGAAATCGGTTTGGCATTTTTAAGACCTTCCAATAATGTTTGAGGCGTTTCATACACACCTGCAAGCTTTTCATACTTTTGATCAATAAAGCCCTCATGAATCATATGTGTAATCAATGCTTCTAGAGGTTTGTAAAATTGTTTAATATTAAAAATTCCGATAGGCTTTTGGTGCAATCCAATTTGTGCCCAACTATAAACTTCGAAAAATTCTTCAAGGGAACCCGCACCACCTGGAGCAATGACAAATGCATCGGCGAGGTCTGCCATTTTTTGTTTACGTTCATGCATGGAATCGACTAAAATCAGCTCAGATACTTTTTGGCTCGTAATTTCACGCTCGTCTAATAATCGAGGCATCACACCTATTGCATGACCGCCATGATCTAATACGCCGTCCTGTATTGCGCCCATAATGCCCACAGATCCCGCACCGAAAACCAACTCAATCCCTTGTTCTGCAAAGTATTGACCTAAAGCATAGGCTTCTTTGACATAGGTCTCATCCAATCCTTTACTTGCGCCACAATAAACTGCTATACGTTGAATCATTTTCATCGCTCCTTGTTTAAATCAATTTTTAGTTATAGTTTAAAGCAAAAAGAAGTGCATGTGTAGCAAAACAAGAAATGTTAAGACACATGCACAGCTATGGAGATTGGATACAGTGGCGAAAAGATGTTTCAAAATCGAGTCGTTGCTTTTGATCGAATGCAGGCGGCCCTTTATG
The DNA here is from genome assembly GCF_001792775.2 of Staphylococcus pseudintermedius. Classification (GTDB taxonomy): domain Bacteria; phylum Bacillota; class Bacilli; order Staphylococcales; family Staphylococcaceae; genus Staphylococcus; species Staphylococcus pseudintermedius. The sequence goes on along the minus strand of NZ_MLGE02000002.1, from coordinate 189,049 downwards.
ATGACGTTTTGTTTTTCGACGCGCTTGTTGATGATAGTATCGTTGGGCAAGCAGACGATCAATATTTTCGGATGTATAAATGTGACCGTTGTGATGCAAGACGTGTTTGACTTTTTCTAACACTAAACTGGCTAACCCATAGTCTTGTGTGACAACAATATCATTCGCTTTTGCATGTTGGAGTAACATAAAATCAACAGCATCACGTCCGCCATCGATATATTTGACTTCTACATGCGAAGGAAAATCATGAACAGTAAAATGACTATAAGTGCGAAATAAATATACAAAAATGCCTGTCTCAGCCGTGATTCTAACGATGGAATCGACGACTGGACAAGCATCGCCATCTATTAAAATGCGCATTTATCGTCCTTGTTTCTTCATTGATTTTTTAGATGTGTCATTTAACTGTTGGTTTTGTCTTAATATGTCGCTGTCTTGCACTTGGCGCTCCATATTTTGATAATGTTGTTCGTATAAAGGTGCGTTGTCTGATGTTGTTTCGACTTGACCTGGTGCACTTGGTGTCGGTTGACTTTTGCCAGTATGACTTTGCGTCGTTTGAAGTTCTGATAACGTCGTAATACGTTGTTTTTCTTGTTGCTCATTGGATTGAACCGTGTTGTTTTGGTTTACCGAACGTTTTGTAGGAGCTGCATCTGTCGTATGTCCAGCCTTTTCTTCATGTTTTTTCATGTCTTTCATATTTTTCTTTAACGCTTTTTCACGTGCTTTAGCAACTTTTTCTTCTTTCTTATGACGTTCTTTTAGGTGCTTTTTTAAATCCTTGTTCATTTTGTCAACTTCTTTTTTGTTGCGCTTTTCAATTTTTTCAGCACGTTTCTCAGTTTTAGCATCGCGTTGTTCTGGTGAATGCCCGACTTTTTCTTCATATTTTTGCATTTTTTTCATAGTTTTAATCATTTGCTTTTGACGTTGATTAAACGCTCTATCCTCTTCTTTATGGCGTTCTGCAATGTGCTTTTCTAAGCTTTTCGCTAACTTGTCAATTTCTTTACGGTTTTCTTTAGCGATTTCTTTTCCACGCGCACGCACATTTTCAGGACGGTTGTAACGTTGGATTTCAGCTTCTTTTTTCATCACTTTATTGTAATCATGACGACGCTTTTTAGTTTGAATGGTGCTTTTTAAATGACTTGATCCTGAAACAACAGAGTCTTTCACAGAATTCGCAACTTGACCGGTTTTATGTGCCACAGTTTTCGAAGTATTCACTGTTGTTTGGGTCACTTTTTGGACATCGGGATGTGCTTTAAATTTTTTGCGTTCTAAGATGAGTGGTACGAGAAATACAGGTAAGACATTGACTATCATTTTAATTGTTTTATTCATGAACGTTGCCTCCAATTATGAGTATACTTATGATTTTTTACCCTTTCAGCCGTCTCGATAAACGCTAAATGGTGACCTTGCACTATCGCGCACGTCAAAAATCGATAAGTTGAGCTCGTTACGTATTGTATGATTATTGTACATTGTTTTGATGGAAATTTAAAAAGTGAACTCGGTTTTTTGAAGTTTCTAAAACTGTGAATAGGTGCACTCAAGTGTGATGCTGATGTCGACATGACCTTTTCACTATGAGTTCTCATGCAAATGACTGAATCATTAATGTATGTATCGTTAAACTCGGTGGCAGTATTGAAAAGATAAAAAAAGCGGGGATAGACACGCAATGGTCTTAACCCCTTTCTCATATGTTGATGCACTTCAATTATTTAATAATACCGAAATAAACGACAGCAATCACGACGACAAGTACGATTCGGTAAATCGCAAATGGTAATAATTTAACGTTTTGAATCAATTTCAAGAACAGTTTGATTGAAATAAAACCGAATGTGAAAGCTGCTAAGAAACCTAAAATGTAGAATGGAATATGTGTCAATTCGATATAATCTAAATGTTTAATAATCGATAAACCACTTGCTGCTAACATGACAGGCACTGCCATAATGAAAGTGAAGTCAGAAGCAGATTTATGGTCTAACTTCATTAATACCCCTGTTGAAATCGTTGAACCAGAACGTGAAAATCCTGGCCACATTGCAACGGCTTGAGAAAGACCGATGACAAAAGCTTGGAAATAAGTGATTTCATTTAGAGTTTTTGGATTTTTTACGTTAAGACTGAACTTGTCGGCAATAATCATGTAAATCGCACCAAGGAATAAACCGATGAGCACAGTCGGTACGCTAAATAAATATTTTTCAATCAAATCGTCGAATAATAGACCGAGCACCCCTGCTGGAATCATCCCAATAATAATGTGTAAGAGATTCAAACGACGCGGTTTTGAACGACGGCCAGGCTGTTGCGCTGGTGCATATTTACCGATATGTAACATTTCGAAATACTTGTGACGAAAAATCCATGCCGCAGCAAAAATAGAACCGAGTTGGATAACAATTTTAAAGGTGAAAGCAGATTCTGGTCCTAAAAAATCAGTCGATTTCAACCACATATCATCGACTAAAATCATATGTCCAGTTGAAGAAACGGGAGCGAACTCAGTCATCCCTTCAACGATACCAAGAATAATGGCTTTAATTAATTCGAAAAATAACATAGAAGAACCCTCTTTAATCATTTTTGTGTAAATTTTAATATAACATAGCATATGATAGCATATTCTCATTTAAGATGTCTTTTTCTAACATAAATTTATTGAAATATAGGTCTTGAGCAGTAGAAGTTGCAACATGTATATAAATTTGAAAATGGTGCCAGTGTGTCTTTAATTGAAAGATTTCAGACAAAAAATCGTCGAATTTTTTCACGTGAAAGGGATAGAGCGACCATGTAAAATGGAGAAATGACACATACAAATGGAGGCGGAAATCAAAGATGAAACAATTACATCAATGGGCGAAACAATTTTATAGCTTGCCCATATTTATGGCTATCGTTTGTATCGGTCTTGCGCTATCAGTCGTTGCTCAAAATGTAACGATTGGCATCATATTAGAACATATTCTCACACATCAACCTACAGCATGGTCTGTCATGATTGGGTTTTTAGCGTTGGTACTCATATTACGTGCAACTTTAGATTTTGTGAATGGATGGCTAGGGGAACGTCTGGCACATCGTGTTCGACAGATGATTCGAGGGCGCTTATTACATCAAGTGTCTCGCCAAGCTGTTGGTGAAAGACTGACGATGGCGACGGAAACCTTGTCTGAAATGTTGCCGTTTTATCGCAATTATTTACCTCAAGTATTTAAATCGACATTTATCCCTCTTGCCATTATTGTAACGATGCTTTTTGTGCATATACCCACGGCTTTAATTATGCTCGTTACGGCGCCATTTATTCCTGTTTTTTATATTGTTTTTGGTCTGAAAACACGTGATGATGCAAAAAATCAAATGACATTTTTAAATCAATTTGGTCAACGTTTCTTAAGTTTGACGAAAGGGTTAGTTACTTTAAAACTGTTTAACCGTTCTGAACAAGCAGTGGAAACGATTAGTGAAGAAAGTACACAATTTCGTGATAAGACAATGACAATATTAAAAAGCGCATTTTTATCTGGCTTAATGTTGGAATTTATCAGTATGTTAGGGATTGGTTTAGTCGCTTTAGAGGTTGGGTTAAGCTTGATTGTATTTCAATCGATACATTTCGGTACAGCTGCTATTGCGATGATTATGGCGCCGGAATTTTATAATGCGATTAAAGACTTAGGTCAAGCCTTTCATACAGGAAAAGAAAGTGAAGGTGCTAGTGACGTGATTCATGCAGCACTAGAAAAATGTGAGGTGGTGACCGGTCATGAAATCAGTGTGGATGAAAATCAAACACCACTCATTCAAGTACGCAACCTTCAATACCACTATCCCAATACGACGTCTAATGTATTAACGGAAATGCATCTCGACATTTTTGAAGGCGACCGTATTGCATTAGTCGGACCAAGTGGTGCAGGTAAATCCACATTTGTTCGCTTGTTGATTGGTGAACTGTTACCACAAGAAGGCCGTATCACGTATCAAAGGCAAGATTTGAAAATAGGCTACCTTTCTCAAAATCCGTATATTTTTAATGCAACGATTGCAGAAAATGTCGCTGTATTTAATGACGTTCCTACTGAAAAAATTACTGCGGCATTGGAAGCGGTACAGTTAATGCCTGTTGTCCAAAGGTTTCATTATGGCATTGAAACGTTGATTGGTGAAGGTGGCGAAATGTTATCTGGTGGTGAAATGAGAAGAATAGAGCTCGCGCGACTATTATTGTTAGAACCAGATTTTGTCGTTTTAGATGAGCCTGTCGCAGGATTAGATAGCACAACGGAACAAGTGATTCAACAAACATTAGACCGCTATTTTCAACATGCGACACGTTTAACGATTGCACACCGTCAGTCTACAATCCAGCATGCGACACGACGGATTTATTTAGCAGATGGTACGATTCAGTCTGATGATGATCACATTCAACTTTCGTTAACACATACGCAAAATGGAGGTGAAGAATAAATGAAACTCCAACAAGTGATTAATATTAAGTGGGATAAGGATATTGTGATGGCGATTTGTATCGGTGTATTTGGAAGCCTTGTTGCACTGAGTATGTTCTTTTTAAGTGGTTATATGATTACTCAAAGTGCTTTAGGTGCGCCGTTATATGCTTTAATGGGCTTAATTGTAACGGTGAAATTATTTGGGTTTATACGGGCTATAACGAAATATTATGAACGGTTGCGCTCTCACCGTGCGACCTTTACGATGTTGAGAGATGTGCGGGTTCAGCTCTACCGTGCGCTCATCCCAATTGTACCGGATGTTTTTCGGAAGTTTCGCTCGAGTGATTTACTCGGCAGAATGGTCACACAAGTGGAAGCATTGCAAAATATATATTTACGTGTCTATTATCCACCTATTGTAATTGGGATCACGACGCTTATTTCAGCAGTGACTTTAGTCTATTTTTCATGGGCACATGCCGTCGTTTTAATCATTACAATCGCAATTGCTTTGTTCATTTTGCCTGCATTACGTGTCAAACAGGCGACACGTGTGCGACTGCATGTGAATCAAACAGGAGCGCGCTGGATGCATGCTTATTTTGACTACATTTTAGGTCATGATGAGTTGAAACGATTTAAGAGTGATAAAAAATATAATGCACAATTAATGGCTTCTGAAGCGGCATTCAGCCAAGCCGAGCACCTGTCGCAAAAGAGTCACCTCGTTTATGATTATATACGACATTTAATCAGTATGGCAGCATTACTCGGTAGTATCGTGCTCGTTGTAGTGATGGTCGAACAACAACAAGTCGATATTGTCTATGTGACGAGCATTATTTTAATGATTTTGACATTATTAGAACAAGCTGTGCCGATGAGTCAAGTCGCTGATTATAAAAGTGAGACGGATCTAGCACAGCAAAGCTTATCAGAAGTGATGGGGTATCGTAAAAGAGCGGTTGGAAAAGAGCAGGTAGATGTTCATCAAATCTCTCATGATGCGCCACTGTTAACGTTGAAAGATGTCACGTTATGCTACGAACATCAACAGCGCCCAAGTGTGCAACATTTAAATCTACACATCCATAAAGGTGAACACATCGCCATTGTTGGGACATCTGGTTCCGGTAAATCGACGTTATTACAATTGTTAATGGGACTGTATACACCAAGTGAAGGTCAAATTTTAATAGGCAATCACGCACTAAATGATTTAGATATGATACATTACTATCAACAGTTAAATACGATGTTGCAACAGCCGCATTTTTATGACGATACAGTATATGGAAATTTATTGACTAATGCTTCAACAACTCAATGTCGGACTGTGCTGGATCAATTGCACTTGCAACATATTGCGTTAGATCGTCCAGTAACATTCAATCGAAATACATTGTCAGGTGGAGAATTTCAGCGATTAGCACTTGCGCGTCTCATGTTACGAGAGGCTTCGATTTGGCTACTTGACGAACCAACAACCGCGCTAGATATAGAAAATACAAAAGATGTAATGCGTCAAATTCACCAACAAGCTGAAACACTGGTCGTTGCAACACATGATGTACAATATTTAGCGCAGTTTGATAGAATCATACAGATGCAAGAAGGAAAAGTGATTGGAGACATGACACCAGAACAATTTTTAGCTGAAAAAGTTCATGAATAGACGAGGCATTACAAATGGTATAAAAAATGAATAAGTTATTGTGGAATAGTGAAAGTAAGTTTGTTGAAACAAACAAGGAACAACTGGTTATATCGGATGAGAGGTGTGAAAAAAGCGCTCAGAATGTCGTTGGAGGGCATTCAAGCGCTTTTAAATGATGATTATGTATGTATAGATAAACTAAGGTTGTATCAGTCAAACAAAAAATGGTATGCTCTCAATATAGTGTCATAACATCAATAACGTTATAGATATAAATATCAATCACACGAGCCCCCAATACTTTCATCGTGTAAAAATTGATATTGTTCCCCTGAAACAAGTCTATCTATATCAATACGAAAACACTGCTTATGACTTAGAAGTAGTGATTGATTTCAATCGTTTACTTACTTTCATCAAAAGCTGTAATCACTTTTTCTAATAATCGAGTTAGTTCGTTTACTTCGTCAGGTGTTAAAGATGAAGCTTCTGCAACTTGTTGAGATGCATTTGCTAATTCTGGTTCCATTGCTTTACTCTTCTCAGTTAAATGAACAAATACTTCGCGTTGGTCGATTTCAGAACGTTCTCTTTTAATCAAGTCAATTTGTTCCATACGTTTTAATAAAGGTGATACGGTCCCTGTATCAAGGGCTAAGTCTGTTACAACTTTTTTCACATTTACAGGGGATTGGTCCCATAAAATCTCTAAAACTAAAAATTGCGGATACGTGAGCTTATATTTTTTGAAAATCTTGTTTGAATAATAGCGGTTAACTTGTCTTTGTGCGTTATACAAACTAAAACATACTTGCTCTTTTAAGTTTAAATGGTCAGACATAATTAGTTCTCCTCCAGACATTCTATCCGTTTTCTCTTTTTCTATCACGAATGGGAATCCGTCCATAATCAAATGATTTAAGCCGTTCTCACTTAAATCTATGCTATGCTATCCTTAAAATATAGCATGCAGTAATTTTAGAAGATAAAGCGTACTTTATCAAGTTTAAAGTCAGACATACACATATATTATAACAGATTTGTAGATTTTTTGAGAGAAAGGGTTAAATTTATGTTTAAAAAACAAACATCGCTCATATTGATACATGGATTTCTCGGAAGTGGCAAAACCACATTCTTAAATCATTATATGACGCAAATATTAAAAAAAGATGAGAAAGTTGCACTCATTGTAAATGAATTTGGTGATTTTGATGTAGACAGTCATCTTTTGAGTCAATATCATGTACAACAATCAGCATTACAAGGATGTATTTGCTGTGATATTCAACACGATTTAATTGCGCATTTGTACCAATTAACACGTGATGCAGAAGTTGATTATATCATTGTAGAAGCGACTGGTGTTGCGAATCCGATTGATATTTTGGTTGCCTGTCAAGACCCTTTATTAGTGGATGCATTTTCATCAATAGAAACGATAGGCTTGGTGGATAGTGTCAGATTTATAAAACGACATGACAATACTGCACAAACGAAAGCTTTAATGGAAGATCAAGTCCGTGCGAGTCAAACGATACTGGTTAATAAAGTGGATTTAATAGAAGATGACGCACAACTTCAAATGGTGATTGAAGATATTAAGGCGCTATCACCTAAAAGTCGTATCGTTCTCACACAATACGGTGAAACATTGAAAACAATTGAAAAAGGTGCAAATGCACAAAATGTCGATGTGACAGGGTTTCATAGTCATACACATGCACATTATACGAGCTTACAATATCAATTCAATAGTGCAGTCTCTCAAGAAGCACTTGTCCAATTCATTTTAAGGCTACCTGACAATGTATTGCGATTAAAAGGCTATATCCGTTTGCGCGAACAGTCTGATGAGATTTTCTTAATTCAATATTCAGAAGGGGTGCCCGCTATTGAAAGTGTAGGTCACTTGACGCTCCCAACTTCTATTATCATCATAGGCGAGCAATTAGATAAGGCCATGTTAAGAAATCAATTGGATATGTTACAATTTACTTAATTCTGGATTATTCAAGGGGTGTTTAAATGGATCAAATCACTATCAATCAGCATGTGAAATATTCTAGAGTCATACAAGGTTTTTTTCGAGCGCATCAATGGCAGAAATCGACACAAGCTATGAATCGTTTCATTCATGAACTTGTTGAGCGTGGCGTGACAACAATGGACCATGCCGATATTTACGGACATTACACTGTGGAAAAAATGTTTGGAGATGCATTGGCTTTGTCACCTGAACTGCGCGATAAAATTCAAATCGTAACGAAGTGTGGAATTGTCCTGCCGAATCATATTTATCCAGAGCAAACCGACCATCGTTATGACTTAAGTAAACAGCATATTAAACGTGCAGTTGAGCGTTCATTAAAGTCATTTCAAGTAGAGTATTTGGATAGTTTGTTGATTCATCGACCATCGCCGCTAATGAAACCGTGTGAAATCACTGATGCTTTAAAAGATTTAGTCCAAGAGGGGAAATTGTTGTCATTTGGTGTATCAAATTTTCAGCGCCCACAGTATGAATTATTAAATCGTTGTTTGAAAGACGACAAATTTCATATCGCAGTGAATCAAATTGAAATTTCACCGTATCATTTAGAAGCGTTTCATGACGGCACCATTGATGATATGTATCGTGAAGGTGTGAAGTTAATGGCTTGGGGACCGTTTGCAGGCGGACGTTTATTTGATGAAAATGACCCAGTTGCAGCACGTGTCCTTCCAGTAATAACACGAATTGCAAAAGCACACCATACTTCAGTCGCAGCGGTAGTGTCTGCATGGTTTAAAAAGAATCCAGCTGATATCATGCCCATTATTGGAACTGAACGACTCGAACGTGTTGACGAAGTGATTGATGGACTCCAACTTGAATTGCATGACCAAGAATGGTTCGATATTTTTACTGCTGCACAAGGATTCGACATTCCATAAAATTGTCACATCTCATGGAAGTCAACGTACAGCAAACTTTAGTACAATTAAACGTGATTATTAGGAATTGAGAGGGAAAAATATGACAGAAGAGGAAAAAATTAAGCGCAGTCGTTTCAAACGTAATGTTATTGCGATACCGTACATCATCTTTGGCTTTATCGTTGCATTACTGTTTATCTTTTCACCGGATATCATTTGGCTCGTCACTATTTTTGGTATCTTTATGGTGTATAATGTCATCGCGATGTTTATTGCCTTTTTATTCAAATATGGGCGCACTGCATTGTATTTGTTGATGATGACCTTATTGATGGCTGGTGCATTTGCGCTTTATCTCTATATGCTACTTGAATTTCATTAGGTGAAATATGCACACGTTTACATGGTATCCATCCATGTAGGCGTGTTTTTTCAGTGTGCATTGCATTTATTAATTTTAATGAATCCGTTAAAGTTTGGAACGTGTTTCTGTTTTAGTTTGTCAGTATTTACCTTATAATAAACATATCAGATTATTTAAGAACGAAAATACGTTAGGAGGTAAGATGATGCTCATTAATTTTGAATTTAAAAACCATCTTTCTTATAGAGATGATACAGTTTTTAGTATGGAAACAGGTAAAAGACTAAGGAAGTTAAAAGAGAATACTTATGAAGTTCAAAAAACACGTCATACAGAAAAAATAAATTTATTAAAAAGCGCAATTGTGTTTGGTGCAAATGGTTCTGGTAAATCTAATTTAATTAGTGCATTAAAGTTAATGCAAGAATTAATTTTGAGCGAGAATATGAGTGCTACAAAAAAAATTCCTAAAGTTTCCTTTTTATTAGATGATTATTCAGTTAAAAATAGTACAAAGTTATGTGTAGAAATCGTAGCGAACGGGATTCAATATCAATATCAATTTGAATATGTAGAAACGGCTATTTTACGTGAAACATTATTTTATTATGAAAATGGCAAATACCATAAATATTTTGAAAGAGATGAAGAGGCATTTATTGTTACGCCTAAATGGGTTAAAGATGAAGTGACGAAAACGAGAAGAAATGAACTCTTTTTAAAAGTTGGTCAAAGTGTGAATGATACACATTGTTTGAATGTCTATCGATGGTTCTCAAATCAGCTCGTCTTCATTAACGGGCATTTAGAGCATCGGGATATTAAAGAAATGCTACATGTGATAGAAAATGAAGAAAGTAAAAGAGACCTGATAGAGTTTTTACAGAAATGTGATATTAAAGTGGCTGATATTGATACAACTATAGATACTTTTAACATACCTAAAAAGTTATTGAACATTTTAAATGCAATTAATAACGAAAATGAAGAAGTAATGAATACAAGTGAAGCAGAGCTGAAAACTGATGTTTATAAGTTGAATTTAGTGTATAAAAAGTATAATCAAGAAGGCGATAGAATAGGAAGCCAACGTATTTCTTTCAATCATGAGTCTGAGGGGACGAAAAAATTGATTACTTTGGCACTGAACATACTAGACGAAACTAAAAGGGGAAGCGTTTTTGTGATGGATGAATTTGATGATTCTCTACACTTAAATATTTCGAAAATTATGATTAAACTGTTTAATCTAATGGAGAACAGGAGTCAATTTATTTTGACTTCGCATCAGCTGTTTTTACTAGATTGCGATTTACGCGTGGATCAAATTTATTTAGCTAAGAAAGACTTCGAAGGTGCTAGTGAATTGTACAGTATATTTGATTTTAATGATGACTATGGTAAAAGGTCAGATTTAACAATTTTTAAACGCTATTTGGAAGGTGTCTATGGTGCGGTCCCTAATGTAACGATAAATGATTTTACAACTTTGATTGGCAAAAAGCATCATGTGGATGGTGGTGAGGATGAGTAAAAACAAAAGACGAGGAAGATAAAAAAGGCAAAACACCAAACAAAATAGTTAAAATATACTGTGAGGGTTACACTGAAAAACACTATGTTGACATGTTAAGGAAAAAGCATAGCAAGTCTAATATCAGTGTGAGTGTTGAAGCGGTTTCTCAAAGTCATAAAGCATTGGTCAAAATCCTTATACGAATATCCACCATGATTTAAAAGTTATTTTTAATATTACAAAGCGTTTATAAGTAAGTCATAAACCATCCCCCTTATGTCATCTTCTATAATGATTCATTAGCGTTTGTCACAAAGATTACATGTAATAATGTGAATAGTGTTATACATTTATAAAAATGCAATGATATAATAAAAGTGATGAAAGACAAGGGGGTTTTGGAATATGAGACGAAAAAAAGTTTCAATTATTGGATCAGGTCACACGGGTGCAACACTTGCATTTATTGTTGCTTCTCATGGCAATGCGGATGTGTTGATTGTTGACCGTGAAAAGAACGCGTCAGTGATGAAAGGGAAAACATTAGACATGCAACAAAGTGGCTCAATTTTGGGATTTAATGTGCATGTGAATTCTACTGTCGACTATGCGGATACGAAAGATTCGGATGTTGTTGTCATTACGGCAGGGGTCCCACGTCAACCTGGTATGAGTCGTGATGATTTAGTCCAAACGAATGAACAAGTCATGGTTGAAGTGACGAAGAAAATTGTGCAATATTCACCTCACTGTACGATTATCGTCTTAACGAACCCAGTTGATGCGATGACGTATACCGTTTATCGTACGTCAGGTTTTCCGAGTGAACGTGTCATTGGACAATCGGGTGTGTTAGATACTGCGAGATTTAATACATTTGTTGCAGAAGCTTTAGATGTTGCAGTGAATGATGTGACAGGATTAGTGTTGGGCGGACATGGGGATACGATGGTGCCGTTAGTGCGTCATAGCCAAGTGAATGGCGTGCCACTTAATGAACTGTTACCACCAAAAAAAATAGAAGAAATTGTTGAAAGAACACGTAAAGGTGGCGCAGAAATTGTCCAACTGTTAGGCACGGGTTCAGCTTATTATGCACCGGCAGCGGCAGTTTATGAAATGTTGATTGCGATTTTAGAAGATCAAAAACGTGTATTACCAACGATCGCTTATTGCCAAGGGGAGTATCAGTTGGATGATATTTATATCGGCGTGCCAACTGTTTTAGGTGCAAATGGTGTCGAACGTATTATTGAATTAGAGTTAACGGATGAAGAAAAAGCGCAGTTGAAACGTTCAGCTGAAGCGGTCGAAGGTGTAAAGGCAGCGCTGAAAAGTTTATAAACCAGTTGATGATTGAACTGGCGTCCCTTTTACCGGTCCAACACTGAATCGAGCTGTAACGATTCATGTATTCAATTTCGTATATAAAAATAACCCCCACGTCGTTTGATTGTACGTGGGGGTTTAAGTATTATGAAAAAATTTGGAAAAGGACGCCGATAAAAGCAAGTGTATTATTAAACATATGCAAGAAAATAGACACAGCAATGTTACAACCACTTTTAATGTAAGCAACGACGAACATCGTTGCTAGAAAAATATACGGTACCGCTTCAAGTGGATGGTGTGCGGCAAACATATGCAAACTTGCAAAAATAACGATAGAAATCAGACCTGTAAACATGAGGCCCCATTTTTTGCCGAGCTCGCCAATAATGATATGACGGAAAAGCAATTCCTCGGTGATCGGTGTCAAAATGGCTAAACTTAAAAATACGAGTGGTAACCAAGCCGGTTGATGGAAAAAGGCCATGAGTACTTCTTGGTTGCCTGTTTCTTTAAATTGCCATTGTTCAGGTAACAACTGTAATACATAAGTGAAAATCATATTCGCAATCATATAGAGCACATACACACTGATCATCAGCTTAATATGCTTTCTACTTTGCATCAATGCGACGGTTATCTTAGTTTTTAAGCCGTGACGATGCGACCATGCCAAATAAATAATGACAAAGATGGACGTGAGTATACCGACAATTAACAGTGCCATTGCGACCGGTATTTGTGTTGATGGGATTAAGAATAGACTGAACACATTGCCCAGAATGATTTGTGCTAAAAAATAGATGACTATCGCCCATAAATCACGCCAGGCGACTTGCTTTGAAGACATATGCATCATTTTCCTCCTAGGTACTTTGCTTCTACAGTTATTAAATGCCAAACAGCAATAAATATAAGCTTACAAATTGAAGACATGTAAGAATATAACTGTATTTTAGCAATAATTTCACTTTAAAGGGAAGTTGCCAGTTTGGATAATGTCGTTCGTAATACAACAGTTGAATTCCGAATACAGCAATGCCCATAGGTAGTAACAGCATGACGAGGGGCCACCATTTGCGCCAGCCGATTTGATAGTAAAATAGAGTGATCAGAAGTTGAAAGGCCGGTATCGCACTGATAAATATAACTGTTGAAATCATGTACGGCTTCGAACTCCTTTCACAAATAAAAATAGTAAAGCTTGAATTAATATGATAAATGACACAAAAATAAGTGCCTCAAGATTCAGTGATTTTAATGTTGAGACGATGACGGAAAATGGGTGATTAATAATATGCACGCTATGAAAACGTAAAAAGCGACCTACATAAATGCCGAGTCCACTCAAAACCATCATGCCGAACAAAGCAACGATACGTAATGGAGTAACTTGAATGAGGTGATAAATTTCCATCACAATTAACACATAACAATAAAGTGAGAAGATGACTGATGAGATGAGTAATGTGAAATGGAACCACTCATATAAATTGAGTTCAGCCAAAAAATTAAATGTAAATTGATTCAAATGGATTAAATCTGTCACCATATAAAATGTGTTTGGTAACATTAATATAAAGATAAATAAGTATATGATAAAAAGCGGCCATTCAAATGCACGCCCCGGTATAAAAAGTTTGATCAAATAGGCCAATTCTAATGGAATATAAGCTAAAGATACATTGAGTGTTAAAAACATTAATTGATTGGGAATAAGTATTGAAATAAGAATTAATACCACATAGGTGATACGTGCAATGTATCGGGCATTCATCGTGATACCTCCTTCTATGAGATATATAGCATAACCGTTAATTTCGATGGTTTCAAATTTTTCACTGTCTTTTAAATAGGAATCAGTCTCGAGTTGTAGAGATGACAGTGAAAGTGAAGGGAAGCGGAATCTTTACATCACGTGCACCGGCTCCCTTTAGATGATAATAAGCTATAAAATTTTTGTTTATAATATACAAAAGGTTTGATGTTCTTGATTTCAAAAACTTTTAATTTTAGTGTTTCGAAACTTTCTTTTGTAAAACAAATGTTATATAATGTTGTAATATTTTGAATGAAGCGGAAGGAGTGGCGCATTTGAAAAAACAATTCATCATTTTATATTTGAATATTTTCTTAGTCTTTTTAGGAATCGGGCTCATTATTCCTGTGCTACCGGTCTATTTAAAAGATTTAGGACTCACCGGGGCAGACTTGGGTGTACTCGTTGCAGTATTTGCGCTCGCTCAAATGTTGATTTCACCTTTTGGCGGGACTTTGGCAGACCGATTAGGCAAAAAACTCATTATTTGTATTGGCTTAGTTTTATTTAGTGTTTCGGAGTTTTTATTTGCGTGGAGCCATACTTTTTCGTTACTTATCGTGTCACGTGTACTTGGGGGCTTTAGTGCTGGGATGGTCATGCCAGGGGTGACAGGTTTGATTGCGGATCTCTCTCCACCAAAAGATAAAGCGCGCAATTTTGGTTACATGTCAGCCATCATTTCAGCGGGTTTTATTTTAGGGCCGGGGATAGGTGGTTTCTTGGCAGAGATTTCACATCGTTTACCCTTTGTTTTTGCTGGTGTGCTCGGCGTTTTGGCTTTTATTTGTACTTTGCTCTTCATCCAGTCACCGAAACGTGCAACGACACAAGGGTTTGCACAGTTTGATAGTACGGAATTTGGCAAAATAAATTACAAAGCTTTTATTACACCCGCCATTTTAACATTAATTTTAGCGTTTGGCTTATCTGCATTTGAGACGTTATTTCCATTGTATACGGCGGACAAAATGGATTTTACACCAGCTGACATTTCGATTGCGATTACAGGTGGCGGTATTTTTGGTGCCATCTTCCAAGTGTTCTTATTTGATAAAATGATACGTCGCATGAGTGAGCTCGTGTTTATTATATACGCTTTAATCTATTCGGCGTTTGTCCTTATGCTTTTAATTTTTGCACATAGCTATTGGCAAGTGATGTTGATCTGTTTCATCGTGTTTATCGGTTTTGACTTAATTCGACCTGCATTAACGAATTATTTCTCAAATATTGCGGGGAATCGTCAAGGCTTTGCTGGTGGACTTAATTCAACATTTACGAGTATGGGGAATTTTATTGGGCCGCTCATTGCTGGTGGTTTATATGATGTTAATATTGAATATCCATTATACATGTCGATTATGTTCATGCTCCTCGGCTGTATTGTGATTTTGATTGAAAAACAGTTGCGACGTCATCAAAATTTGAAACAGTCTTAGAGATGTGAATTAAAAATAATTTGAAACAGCAGATATCTCACATGGCACGTCATTACGACATTGGCGTCATGCGATAATCTGCTGTTTTCATGTTATAATGTGGGAAATTGAATTGAAGAAGTAGGAGCGAATACGTGATGCACATTAAAATATTAGGCTATAACATTTTTCAAAAAGGTGGCACAACGCGAAGTAACCTCAATTTAATCCAAAGTTTTCTGCATGCAGGTCATCAAGTGACATATGTCAATTATATGCATTTTCGTCAGCGTCAAGTGAGTCAATTGAAAGCTGAAGAAGGGCAAGCGATTGAAGGCGCGCAGTTTATCGCATTTCGCGGGGCACAGACGTTAGCTCAGGCAGACTTACTCATTTTAACACGCGAGGACTTTTTCGAATTTGCGCGAGAAGTGAAACATCGTACATCGGAAATGCGCATTTTAGGTGAAATTCACAGTCCGTTAGCGTACCTGAACCCACAAATGGATCTGGCATTGGAAGCGATTGATGCAGTGCGTGTCAGTACGCCAAAAATTGCAGAAGCATTTCAAGAGCGCTATGACTATCCGTATGTCTTTCCGATGTATGTGAACCATCAGCACGTGCAATTTCAAACGCAACCTGTCCACCAAACGCACAATTTATTAATGAAAGCCCGTTTTGAAGATGAAATTAAAGACATTTCGTATGTGTTAAAGTTGATGCGTTATTTTGTGTATACACAAGGCGAAACGCGCATTCATCTTTATTTACAAGGATATGGACCATCACTGGAACTGTACGAAAATCTTGTCGTTGCGTATCATTTAGAAGATTATGTCCATATTAACGGGTCAGAGCCGACAGATTATATTTACGTGTCCACGTCACCGTATGAAACGTTTGGTTATTCGATATTAGAAGCAATGGCACAAGGCAATCGTGTGTGTCTTTATCCAGGCGAGGATGGTGTGTTGAAAGATATTTATGCGCCGTTTCATGCAGTCACTTGGATTACAAAATCATTAGAAAGTGATGCTGCAAAAATTGTAGAGATGGTTAATGGTAAGTATACAGATACGGAACGTGAAGCGGATGTCGAGACTTTCCATACACAACTTGCGCAAGGTCACGATACAGAGGCATTGATTGCTCAAACAATGGCTATGGCAGCAGCGCATACGATTGATGTGTCACAAATTGCCAAACCAAAAATGAAAGCAAGTTACCAATATGTCCAAAACACGGCGAAACGTGTTGTAGTGAAAGTGAAAGAGACAGCAGAACAAGCACCGAAAAGTCCGTTCCGTAAAGGGTCGCGTTTGTATCAATTCACGCGTAAAGGGCTCTTTAACGTTGAAGCACAAGTGAAAAAGTTTCAAAATCAACGTCGTCACGTGTCTGGCCAGGCGGTGTTTATCGAATCGTTTCATGGTAAAAACTTTTCAGGTGATCCGAAAGCCATTGCATGTGCGATGAAGCGATTGTATCCGGAGCTTACGATTTATGTGAGCGCGGCAGATCCGTTAGTGGAAATGGAAGTTCGTAGCTATGATATGACACCTATACGCTTTGGCACACGTGCTTACATGCGTGCTTTTGAACGATGTCGTTATGCGGTCATTAACGGAAATTTGTGGGATAGACTGGTGAAACATCCTGACCAACAAGTGATTCAAACGTGGCACGGCTTTCCGCTTAAACGGATGGTGAATGATTTAGTGGATGCTGTTGAACGTCAAAAACAAGCGCAACAATTTGCACCACGTATGCAGAAATGGAATGTCTTGTTATCCACTTCAGAACGCTACGAAACTTATATTCGCTCGGCATTTCGACTTGATACTCATCCGAATTTAACGATTTTACGTCACGGTGCGCCACGGAACAGTTTGTTAATTCGCCATCAAAACGATGAAGCGAAATGGTTGGAAATTCAAGAAAAGTATTTCTTCCAACGAGATGCGACTAAAAAGTACATTTTATTCTGTCCGACTTGGCGTAAAAATGCGCGACAATCAGTGTCAGAATTAGATATTGTCGCATTGTTGGAACGTCTCCCGTCATCTTATGAAATGATTGTGAAATTGCATCCGAATGAAGGGCATTTGCGTGAACTTTATCAAAATTTGCATCCGCGTGTCCATTGCTTTTTTAATGAAATGGTAGACATCCAAGAGTTATATTTAATATCAGATGTACTGATTTCAGATTATTCGTCAGCAATGTTTGATTATGCGCATTTAAATCGTCCTATTTTAATTCTTGATGAAGATACAGTAGATTATCAACAAGATGTCGGCTTTTACTTTGATATGACGGAATTTCCAAGTATTCAAAAAGTCACACCAGATGTTGAAAAAATTCAGCAATACATTGAAACAACATCATCTGTTGATCATCAAAAAGTCATTGCACAATTAATGACATATGACCAAAGTGATTCAGATGAACAAGTTGTGCGGTCGATATTTGCGCGATAAATGATAGAAAGAAGGTAAGATCATGGCGAAACAAAAGAAAACAAATGCGATGCGTCAATTGGATAGAGCGAAAGTGAACTATGAGATTCGAACGTTTGAAGTGGGTGAGGGACATCTTGAAGGTCATGAAGTTGCGGCGCTGATTAACGCGAATAGTGCAGAAGTGTACAAAACGCTCGTTCTTGAAAATGCCAACCATGAGCATTTTGTCTTCGTTATTCCAGTGACAGCACATTTAGATATGAAAGCAGCAGCGGCGGCAGTTCATGAAAAGAAATTGCACTTGATGCCGCTCGACGATTTGAAAAAAGTGACAGGCTATATACGTGGAGGTTGCTCACCGATTGGAATGAAGACTCATTTTCCGACAGTCATTAATGGTACGATAGAGTTGCTCGACAGGGTCTTTGTGAGTGCGGGACAGCGCGGCGTACAAATGGGCTTAGCGCCGCATGATTTAATTGAGATGAGTCATGCTGAAGTGAAGCAGGTCATTCAGTAATTTGAAAAAGGCGTGATACTTTGGAACATTTGCCATATACAACAAATGTCTGACATTGATATAGGCCCCGGGACTCATGTATACAATGCGATTCATGAGCTATTATAAGGGGGTAGCGAAGTTAAAAAATGCCAAAAATGGAGTTGTATATGATGAAAGTCAGGGATTATTTTGAACGAGTTAAAGAGAATTTGTTAGATATGAAGATAGGTTCGAAAAGTTTTGTGATTATGATTGTGTCAATGGTGTTGTTGAGTACGATTTTCACACCATTTATCGGCATTCCAGCTGGTGCAGTCATTGGTTCTTACGCTTACGAACGTTACTAAATATTAATATAAAAAAGAAAGCGTGATGCGACGGGAAAAGTCGGTCACGCTTCTTTTTTGAGTTTGTATAGCACATAAATGTCAATGACAATAAAAGTCCAGAAAACGAGCAAACTACTAATACTTAATATGAGTGCAGTATTCGATTCTTTTGTCATGATATTAAAAATGTCTAGAACGACAAAAGCGATAGAAATGATTAAAGAAATGATTGCCGCCGTCAGTCGTTCTTTTCTATTTTTTAGCATCTTTCCATCCCCCTTACACCTCATATGTATTGACTACAAGTTTAACAAAAATTCGGAATCAAATCGATTGAATAACGAGGGACGATGATACTGTCCCCCAGCTAAACTATTCAATGGTGGTCACTGTTGAATCGCTTTTTAATCGTATAGAAAAGATATGCTGCACCTAGTGCACATAGTACGACAATGATGATATTGATAATCCATTGCCACCAATGTTCTAAAGGAAGATAAGAAAAGAGTGCGAAGAAAGGAACGACAAAAATCAAATCTAAAATGCTGATACCTGTCAGTGCTTCATCAAGGTGATTCTTTTTCAAATCTGTTACGCTCCTTTTTGAATCGTTCATTGACTAGATATTCTATTTAACTATATCATAGCACGACGACATAACGATTCATATTGATTTCCATGCGCTAAACGAAGACAAAAATGAAAAAAGTCAATGTGCTTTTGGTTGAATATGACTGATTTTTGTAATTATTCACGCGTATGTGACTTATTTTGAAAGATTGTGAATGAAAATGGTTGATTAATGAAAACGGATACACTATAATGTAACTGAATTGAGGTGATAAAGTTGTTAACGGAAAAAAGACATGAACTCATACTTACTGCATTAGACCAACATCAATTCTTATCATTACAACATTTAATGGAATTTACGGGCTCCAGTGCCTCCACAATTCGACGTGACTTATCGAAACTCCAAGACGATGGCAAGTTGACACGTGTGCACGGGGGTGCAAAGTTAATTAGCGAACAAAAGGAACCTGAACTTCATGAGAAACGCACTCAGCATATTGATGAAAAGGTGGAAATTGCGAAAAGAGCGGCACAACTGGTGAATGATGGTGATTGTGTGTATTTGGATGCCGGTTCTACAACTTTAGAAATGATTCCTTTTTTAACGGCGAAAGACATAACGGTGATTACAAACGGGTTACCACATGTTGAAGCGTTATTGAAAAAGGGAATTGCAACTAAAATTATCGGTGGCGATGTGAAGGCGAACACTTTGGCGGTAGTCGGTAGTCGTGCAGTCTCGTTCTTACAACATTATCGCTTTAACAAAGTATTTCTAGGTGTGAATGGTATCGACTGTGAAGCCGGGCTCACGACACCGGATGAGCGAGAGGCGATTGTGAAAGAGACAGCGATGCAACACGCACAACAAGTGTATATACTTGCGGATACGTCAAAGTTCAATCAGCAATATTTAGCCGCGATTCACGCGACAGAGCAACCGATTTTAATTACTTCAGAAAAAGCACGTCATATGCGTCATTTTGATATTTATGACAATCATTTTGAAATATTAGGAGGCAAATGATGATTTATACAGTGACATTCAATCCATCTATTGATTATGTCATGTTTGTAGATGATTTTGCTGCGGGTGCGTTGAATCGTACGACGGCCATTGCGAAATTTGCGGGGGGGAAAGGGATCAACGTTTCTCGCGTCTTACAAACATTACAAGTTCCTTCAACAGCTTTAGGATTTATCGGTGGCTTTCCAGGTCAATTTATCGAAAACACTTTAAAAGAAGAAGGAATTCATACGGCATTTACACAAGTTGATGAAGATACACGTATTAATGTGAAGTTGAAGAGTCAAACTGAGACAGAGATTAACGCGGCTGGACCGCACATTACCGAAACCCAAGTAGCGACTTTATTCGAACAACTTCATGTGACAACGGCTGAGGATATCGTTGTTGTCGCCGGAAGTGTGCCTGCAAGTCTGCCGGACACCATTTATATCGATATTGCAAAGATCGCACAACAAACAGGCGCAAAACTTGTCGTTGATGCTGAGAAATCTTTAATCGAAGGGATTTTACCGTATTATCCTTTATTTATTAAACCAAATCAGCACGAACTTGAAGCAATGTTTAACACGAAGATAGAGACAGACCAAGACGTGTTAACGTATGCCCGCCGTTTAGTTGATAAAGGGGCACAATCCGTCATCGTATCACTCGGTGGTGCTGGTGCGATTTATGCGGATCGAGAAGTGGCATACAAAATTCAAGCACCACAAGGTCAAGTTGTCAATACAGTCGGTGCTGGTGATAGTACAGTAGCCGGAATGGTGGCAGGAATTTCTCAAAACCTCGCTTTACCTGAGGCACTCAAATTAGCCGTTGCATCAGGTTCTGCGACAGCCTTTAACGATGATTTAGCACAATATGACATGATTCAAGAACTCCAAGCACATGTGACGATTCAACCACTTAATGAGGAGGGGTAACATGAGAATTACTGAGTTACTCACAAAAGAAACAATCGCAATGGATCTTTCAGCGACTACGAAAGATAGTGTCATTGACGAACTCGCACAACAATTAAATCAAGCAGGAAAATTAAATCAATTAGATGACTATATCGCAGCGATCCACAAACGAGAACAACAAAGTTCAACAGGTATTGGTGAGGGGATTGCGATTCCACATGCGAAAGTAGAAGCGGTCAAAACACCAGCGATCGCATTCGGTAAGTCTAAAGCAGGTGTTGACTATGACAGCTTAGACATGCAGCCGGCACATTTATTCTTTATGATTGCAGCACCGGCAACTGGGGCACAAACGCATTTAGATGCTTTAGCCAAATTATCGAGTGTTTTAATGGATGAAAATGTACGTCAAGCTTTATTAGAAGCAGATTCACCTGAAGCTGTGCTCGCAATTATTAATAAAGCAGATGATGAAGCGACAGATGATGACACTGAAGCAACCGCTGAACCTGCACCTGTAGATCATAATGAACCTTATATTCTTGCGGTGACAGCTTGCACAACAGGTATTGCACATACGTATATGGCACGGGATGCTTTGAAAAAACAAGCTGAAGAAATGGGTATTAACATTAAAGTCGAAACAAACGGCGCTAGTGGCATTAAAAATAGATTAACACAAGAAGATATCGAACGTGCGACAGGTGTGATTGTTGCGGCGGACGTTCACGTTGAAACCAATCGTTTTAATGGTAAAAACGTGGTTCAAGTACCTGTAGCTGATGGGATCAAACGCCCAGAATCATTAATTAACACAGCATTAGATACAACGCGTAAACCATTCGTAGCTGACAATCGTCAAAGCACAAATGACGAAGATGAAAAACTAAGTGTCGGTAAAGCGATTTACAAACACTTGATGAATGGTGTATCAAATATGTTGCCGCTTGTTATTGCGGGTGGTATTTTAATGGCGATTGTATTTATGATTGGGCCAAATGCGATGGATCCGAAAAGTTCTGAATACAATGCATTTGCTGAAACGTTATGGAACATCGGGAATAAGAGTGCATTTGCGTTAATTATTCCTATTTTAGCGGGTTACATTGCACGTAGTATTGCTGACAAACCAGGTTTTGCTGCCGGTCTTGTAGGCGGTATGCTTGCAGTCTCTGGTGACTCGGGATTTTTAGGTGGGATTATCGCTGGTTTCTTAGCAGGTTATTTAACACAAGGGATTAAGAAAGCAACGCAAAACTTCCCGCAAATGTTAGAAGGGCTTAAACCAACATTGATTTACCCGATCGTTTCTGTTACTGTCACAGGCTTATTGATGATTTACGTATTCAATACACCTGCTGCATGGTTAAATAATGCTTTAATTTCAGGATTGAATAACTTATCAGGTAGCAATGTGGTCATTCTCGGTATCATACTCGGTGCAATGATGGCGATTGACATGGGTGGTCCGTTCAATAAAGCAGCTTACGTTTTCAGTAATGCAGCGTTAACAGCAGGTAATGTAGCGCCAATTACAGCAGCAATGGTTGGTGGTATGGTGCCTCCAATTGCACTTGCGATAGCGATGATGATTTTCCGTTCTAAGTTTACTAAAGAACAACGCGGTTCAATCATTCCTAACTTTGTGATGGGCGCAAGCTTTATAACTGAAGGGGCTATTCCATTCGCGGCAGCAGACCCATTACGTGTCATTCCGTCAATGATGATTGGTTCTGGTGTTGCTGGTGGACTTGCGTTACTATTCGGTTCCAATATTAACGCGCCACACGGTGGTTTAGTCGTGATTATTGGTACAGATCCAAGTCACGCATTACTCACACTGCTTGCCATCTTAATTGGTGCGGTTGTCGGTGCAGTGATTTACGGTATGATTAAACAATCACCCAATAAAGCGTAGACATTTTTGAAGAGACACAGGCATGCTTTTAAATCATGCGTGTGTCTTTTTAAATGTTTGGGAAAAGTTTGAGAATTAAGATGTTAGAAATAGTCTATCCACTTTAAAATGCGTGCGATGTGCTATGTAGTCTCACGTGTTAAAATGTGGTGTGTACAATAAAAGAAGTCAATCAAAGTGAAATAACGGTAAATCGTAATCTGAACAAAATGGGTCTCAAGTCTCACACGTTCATAGTATAATTTCACTCAAAGATATGATATGATAAAATTAATATTTTTGTGTCTGGAGGTTGCTCAATGGGAAGGATTTAGGAAATGTGAATATGACTTGTCGCTATAGCCAAATCAATACAACGTTGCTTTCTATTGGGCGATGTCAATTAACGGAGGTGAATCCCTATCTAATAGGGAACTAATTGGATAGTACGACCATATTATACTTATTTATATTTTTTGCATTAATTGCTTTAACTACAGTCTTTGTAGGTTCTGAATTTGCATTAGTAAAGGTGAGAGCTTCACGTGTGGAACAACTCATTGCTGAGGGAAATGGGAATGCACGTGTCGTGAAAAAAATGATTTCAAATTTAGATTATTATTTATCAGCCTGTCAATTAGGAATTACAGTGACTTCACTTGGTTTAGGTTGGTTAGGTGAACCTTTATTTGAAAGGATTTTACACCCGGTCATCGAACTGCTGAATATCCCGGATGCGCTAGTGATGACGGTATCTATCGTCGTGGCGTTTACTGTCGTGACATACATTCATGTCGTGATAGGTGAGTTGGCGCCGAAAAGTTTAGCGATTCAATATACAGACCGTATCGCATTACTTTATGCAAGACCGCTGTACTATTTCGGATTGATTATGAAGCCGCTCATCTGGTTAATGAATGGTTCTGCGCGCTTTATTATTCGAATTTTTGGTGCAGATCCAAATGCAGGTAATGAAGCGATGTCAGAAGAAGAGCTCAAAATCATTATGAATAACAGCTATCATGGTGGTGAAATCAACCAAACTGAGCTCGCATATATGCAAAATATTTTTTCGTTTGACGAACGCCACGCGAAAGATATTATGGTGCCGCGTACGCAAATGATTACACTGAACGAACCTTTTAATGTTGATGAGTTGCTAGAGACGATTAAAGAACATCAATTTACACGTTATCCTATTACGGAAGACGGCGATAAAGACCACATTAAAGGTTTTATAAACGTAAAAGAATTTTTAACGGAATACGCATCAGGTGTACCGATTAAAATCAGTAACTATATTCACGAATTGCCAATGATTTCAGAAACGACACGTATTAGTGATGCGCTTGTACGTATGCAACGCGAACATGTACACATCAGTTTAATTATTGATGAATACGGTGGCACAGCTGGGATTTTAACGATGG
Organism: Staphylococcus pseudintermedius; assembly: GCF_001792775.2. GTDB lineage: Bacteria > Bacillota > Bacilli > Staphylococcales > Staphylococcaceae > Staphylococcus > Staphylococcus pseudintermedius. The sequence continues at coordinate 164,400 of NZ_MLGE02000002.1, read as the reverse complement.
AAGATATTTTAGAGGAAATCGTCGGTGAAATTCGAGATGAGTTTGACGATGATGAAGTGAACGATATCGTGAAGTTAGATGAGCAAACATACCAAATTAATGGACGTGTATTACTTAGTGATTTAGAAGAAATGTTCGGCATTGTCTTTGAAGATTCAGAAGACATTGATACGATTGGCGGTTGGCTTCAAGCGCAAAACACCGATCTTGAACAAGATGATTTTGTCGATACGGCACATGATCGTTGGGTGATTTCTGAAATTGAAAACCATCAAATTATCCATGTGCTATTGCGTTATGAATACAATGACTCACGCATAAAAAATGAAGATGACGAGGATGATTATTTAAAAGATGAATCCTAAATGAGGATGGGACATAAAAACTTTTAATGCGATTGATGCAATATTTTGTTAAACTTGCCCTCCCTACGATTTTCGGTTTTTGATTGCCTTCATGACTTCGCGTTCCTAGGGGCTGGCCCTTCAAATCAATTCGGCTTGATTGAAGTGTACACTAGATGGATGCCGAATTGGATTTTGAGAGCAGTACAGGAATCTCATGTGTAACAAAGATTTCGTCGTACTGCCCCCGCAAGGCTGACTAGACTTCTCAAAAGCATGTGCATTGAGAAGTCAGATAGCTACTGCGTTAAACGGTAGCCCCTTTTAAAGTTAAATGACGTTGTTTAGCCTTTAACTTATCCCTTAGGAGTCTCAGTATTCTGGGCAATCTTGCATCAAATACAGTCAATTAGGGCAAGTTTATGAAAAAAGATAATCTATAGCATTCAATTTTTACGTCTAATTTATCCTCATTTTGCGACGCTGTTATCATCAGTAATGGATATAAGTTCACCAATAGGATAGGAAATGGGAAAACTCAATGTCCGTCTCATTGCTTAAAGTGTAAAGGAAAGTTAGAGATGCATTGGAATACCATTCTAGCTATAATTAAATGAATCATCGCAAGTGTGTCAGAGCAATCGGAGACATGTGCACAAGTAACTGAACAGCATTGTATGAAATTGTTTCTATGTAGAGTGGACATACGAAATCTAATTTGAACGTTAGACTTCTATGCCGCTTTTTTATTTTGAAAGCAAAAGTTATATTTTTCCTGCAAAGGGGTAGAAACAAAGGATAGTAGATAGAAAAAAGCTAATGGAGTAGGTGCACAAAATGAAATTACGTGTGATTGTCCCGTGTTTTAATGAAACGGACGTCTTACATCAAACGATTCAAGAATTAACAGAAATTCTAGAAAAAGATAGCCTCGACCAATCTTATGATTACGACATGTTGTTTGTTGATGATGGGAGTCAAGATGATACAATGACGCTTCTCCAACAGGCAGCCGCACAGTCACCCCATGTGAAATTTATTTCATTTAGTCGAAATTTTGGGAAAGAGGCTGCGATGATTGCGGGTTTTGAACATAGTACGGATTGCGATGCGGTCGTGATGATTGACGCCGATTTACAACATCCGCCTGAGTTAATACCTGAAATGGTCCAAGCGTATCGTGAAGGTTATGATCAAATTATTGCCAAACGTAATCGCGCTGGTGAGCATGCATCGCGCAAATGGGTAACCCGTTTATATTACAAAATGATTAATTATTTCATTGAGGATATAGAGTTAGAAGATGGTGTCGGTGATTTTAGAATGTTAAGTCAGCGTGCCGTCTGTTCGCTTGTCAGCTTGAAAGAGTACAACCGTTTCTCAAAAGGACTCTTTTCATGGATCGGTTATAACAGTAAGGTCATTCATTATGAAAATGTCGAGCGTGAAGCGGGTGAGTCGAAATGGTCATTTAGAAGCTTGCTCAATTATGCGATAGACGGTTTAATTTCTTTTAATTATAAGCCACTTCGCACAATGATTTATTTAGGCTTACTCATTTTTGGCGTCAGTATGATTTATATTATTTATCTCTTTATTGATACACTCATTCACGGTGTTGATGTCCCAGGTTACTTTACGATGATTGCGGCTGTGTTATTTATCGGTGGCATCCAACTCGTTTCAATTGGTGTGATTGGTGAATATATAGGACGTATTTATTATGAAGTAAAACAACGGCCGAAGTATATTGTAGAAGCATCGAATGTAGGCATGCCAAAAAGTGATAATGAAACGAAACAAGACGTGTCGATTTAAGGAGAACGTGGTGAATGTAACAACGCTTTTTATTTAATGATGTCGTCTATTTGACTTCTATGTGCAATAAAAGCGATACAAAAAAGGTGTAGATGATTGAAGTCTTTGAAAGAAGATTTCATCATCTACACCTTTATATTGTATTTATCACAGTATGTTTAGACGGATGAGTCTATTTTTTACCACGCATTTTGCCTAAAATTAATGAAGCTAATGCGATTAAAATAATTGATCCGATTAATGCTGGTAAAATGTATACGCCACCGAATTCTGGACCCCAATGACCTAATAACCAGCTACCAATCGCAGAACCAACTAAACCTGCGATAATATTTCCGATAATACCACCTGGAATATCTTTACCTAAAATTGCACCAGCAGCCCAACCAATGAGACCGCCGACAATTAACATCACTATAAAACCCATAGTAAATGCCTCCTTTATTTTCTAAACTATATTAAGGCTCAATTAATACATACCACGTTCAACTTGTTTTTAATCATCTTTTTCTAAAATAAATATTTGTTCTAACAAAAAGATGAGGATGAGGCACGCGTAAATGATGAGATATAAGTACCAAAAAGGCGTCAATAGCATCATCAGTATCATGGACGCAACAATAAAGCAGGCACCTATGAATAATGGGTTTTCCATTTTCAAACGGCGATAAAAAGTTTCAAACCGTGGTGAATGTAACACGCTAGAAAATTGTAAGATGGCACCGAATAAAAAGATAGCAGGTGCTAAGTATGGCACAGACATATAAATTGTTTGATCTGCCGTTTGTGTCATCACAACGAATAAAATGCTAATAATCATAGCAGTAATACCAGCGAAAAATTTTTGGTTGTGAATTTTAAAAGTACGCACATGGCGATCTAAATAAATTTGTAAGATGAACCAAATGAAATACATTAAAAAGCTACTCATCGTAATAAAATTCAGCTGGTTTAATAAAATAGGATTTAGTAAACTATTCACTGTTATCGCAAATAAGAAAGCACTTAAACGCACATATTGGTATTGATGTCGATACATATCAATAAGAAATACGCCAACGACGATAATGATATTTAAGATGACAAATAAGGCCATGGTGTTCTCCTAACTTTTCGCAATTCATTATACTATTATATCAATATCACTGTGTATAAGCATTTAATAACACTTTTAACGAAATAACATTTTGAGGCGACCGCGTATCAATGATTGAATTCGTGACTTTCTTAATACGAGTGACAACTAAACGCCTTTTTGATTACTCCAAATTAATGTGTGCAATTGTGGTAAGACGAACACTTCATTCATCTCCGCATCCGCTGTAACACGGTCGATTAACTGTTCGTAACGATCGAGTAGTTTGGCTGTATGTTGTTCGACATGCTCCTCTAAATAAGGGTTGCCCACTTGTAAGTAGAACGGAATATCTGGATAACGTTGGTGAATCATTTTTGCAAAGTCATAATCTGCATCATCAAATACGACCACTTTTAAATTGATACGTGAGATGTCTAATTGTTCAATGACTTCATCTAAACGTGGTAAATTTTGTTGCATACCGGAACTTGGTGGCTTAGGTGAAAGGGTTAAGTCATTGATTTGACGCATCCAAGGCTTGAACTGTGATCCTTGTGTTTCAAGTGCTGTACGGATGTCATTGGCTTCACATAAATCTACAAATGACTGCAACCCTTTAATTAAAGCAGGATTCCCGCCAGAAATTGTGACGTGATTAAATCGATTGCCACCGATATTTCTCAGTTGCGCTAAAATCTCTTCTGCTTCCATCATTTCAATGTCATCTTTCATACTGCCATCCCAAGTGAACTTTGAATCGCACCAACTACAGCGAAAATCACAACCAGCTGTACGGACGAACATCGTTTTACGACCAATTACACGGCCTTCACCTTGAATGGTAGGACCGAAAATCTCGAGTACAGGTATTTTAGCCATGACGTTGCTCCTTCTTTTTAGGACGATAAATGACGTAACTTGTAGGTGTTTCACGTAAAAAAACTTGTAAACATTTCGGTGCGTTTGGCAATTCTGCTAACCGTGCGCTCACAATGTCATAAATCGTTTGTGCCACAATTTCAGTGGAAGGACTTTTCCCTTGAAATGGCACGAGATCGTTCAGTAAATAGTGGTCGAATTGATCATGAATTAAACTTTTCAATTCACTAAAATTAATTAAAAAGCCCATGCTGTCTAACTCATCTCCACCAATTGTTAAATTGACAAAGTACGTATGACCGTGCACACGTGTACATTTTCCTGCACGTTCGTCAGGAATGAAATGTGCCGCTGAAAAGTTAAAGTCTTTATTCAGTTCAAACATATAATCATGGTCGACCTGTGGATACATTTGTTGCATCATTATACTTCACGTCCTCTCTCTGCAAGATATTGGTTAAGCCCGCGCTGACGTAATTGACATGCCGGACATTCGCCACAACCTTCTGCGATAATGCCGTTATAACATGTTAATGTCCGATCGCGCACGTAATCGAGTACACCTAAGTCGTCACTTAATGCCCAAGTTTCTTTTTTGTTAAGCCACATGAGCGGTGTATGTATTACAAAATCACGGTCCATCGCTAAGTTCAATGTGACATTCATCGATTTGATAAAGCTGTCGCGGCAATCAGGATACCCAGAAAAGTCTGTCTCGCATACGCCTGTAATGAGATGTTTGGCACCGATTTGGTACGCTAATGCACCGGCAAATGAGAGGAAGAGTAAGTTTCGAGCAGGGACGAACGTATTCGGGACGTCATTATGGCTGTCTATCGTCATATCGTGTGATGTGAGTGCATTCGGTGTGAGTTGGGAAAGTAATGCCATATCTAATACATGATGTTTGAGCCCTTGATCTTCAGCGATTTCTTTTGCGACTTCGATTTCTTTCGCATGACGCTGACCGTATTCAAATGTAACTAGTTCCACTTCTTTAAAATGTTTTTTAGCATAAAACAGACAAGTCGTACTATCTTGTCCACCGCTAAATACAACGAGTGCTTTTTCGTTATTGAGCACTTCTGACATGGTTGATCGCTCCTTTAATAGAGAAGCTCCTAAAATAAGACATAAAAAAAGCCGTCACTATAAAAAATAGACGGTTACAAGTGTCTAGTTTTTTATAGAGGGTTGATAGCTAGGAACCTCTGCAATTCAATTCTGTTCCATACTGTAATACATTTAGTGTCATAAATCAAGTGGTGCTCTGCTCATTATCACTTCAATTTTGTCAATTAGGTCGACATTTGTGATAATAGAAGTATTAAAGAAAGAACGAGGCAAAAACTATGATAGTGATGATAGATAATAAAGATTCTTTTACGTATAATATTGTTGATTATGTCGAATATGAGCGTCAACAACCTGTCACGGTAATCGATGTCGAAGCCGTTTCTATTGAGAAATTAAAAGAGATGCAACCGACAGCGCTCATTATTTCTCCTGGACCTGGTGCACCAGAAGATTATCCTATCCTATTTGAAGTCGTGAAAGCCTTTGAACATACGACACCGATTTTAGGTGTTTGTTTAGGGTTTCAATTATTAGTAACGTATTACGGCGGAAAAATTATACACGCACCACGACCTGTCCATGGGCATACAACGCGCATCAGTCACGACCAATCACCGTTATTTCAAGGATTACCTGAGCAGTTTGAAGTGATGCGTTATCATTCGTTAATGGCTGACCCGATGACGATTGCGAAACCACTCGTAGTGTCAGCGCAAAACGAACAAGGAATCGTGATGGCGGTGCGTCACATGTCACGACCGATAGACGGGGTCCAATATCATCCCGAATCGATTTTGTCTGAATACGGTCACGAACAAATACGAAACTTTTTGAGAAAAGCGGAGGTCAGCTATGGTTGTGAAGTTTAATTATAAATATTATAACGATCCAAATACGACCACGACGTATCAATATCATTTTGATCAACCGCTTCATCAAGGTGTTGCACGAGAACTGAAAAAAGTCGGTCAAATTATTGAAGCGGCGACACAATATCAACAGCAAGGGTATTACGTCGCGCTTTATTTACCATACGAAGCGGCACCGTATTTTCATGAAGATTTTCAAACGTACACACCGGATAATGGCATTTATGCAGCGTATTATGCGTTTGATGCGCCTGTCGATGCGATACAAGCCACCACAGCTGAACGTTCGCAACGGCGTCAAGGTGGACAGTTTCAATTTATGGATGATAAGCATACCATTACAAAGCATATCCGTACGATACATGACGAAATTACAGCAGGGTGGACGTATCAAGTGAATTATACGACACGTCTCAAAAGTTTTGATCAAATGTCGATTTCTGCATTGTATGACCAGTTGACGCAACATACGAATGGTGATTATACAGTGCTCATCGATACAACAGAGGTAAAGCTCGCTTCTATTTCACCGGAGCTCTTTTTCCAAGTAGGTGACTTTGGTAATCAAGGTCGAACAGTCGTGAGCAAACCGATGAAAGGGACGATGCCACGAGGGACGACAGTTGAAGAAGATGAACGTCACGCCCAAGCATTGCGGCAGTCCGAAAAAGATCGTGCGGAAAATGTCATGATTGTCGATTTATTGCGTAACGATATAGCACGTGTGGCCAAACGAGGCAGTGTCAAAGTGTATCACCCTTTTGCGATTGAATGTTATCAAACGGTTTTCCAAATGACGACGATGGTCACGGGTCAGATTACAGACACGGCAACGTATGAAACGTTATTGCATGCACTTTTTCCGTGCGGTTCGATTACAGGAGCACCAAAAGTGAATACAATGCGTATTATTCATCGTCTTGAAACGACACCGCGTCATATTTATTGTGGGGCAATCGGTTTGCTTCATCCGAATGGGCGCGCGATTTTTAATGTACCGATACGAACAGTCGAACAAATCAATGACACGTTGTATTACGGTGTCGGGGCCGGAATTACGATAGATTCTGATCCGGAGCAAGAATATGCAGAATTTCATGCGAAAATGAAAATATTAGAGGGATTGCAATGAATTTATTTGAAACGATGCGATTGGACAATGGCGAAATACCGCGACTAGCTTATCATGCAGAACGACTACAACGTGCAAGTACGGCGCTCGGGTTACCATTTGACGACATAAAATGGCAACAAACCATCCAACAGTTATGCGAAACGTATGCGGTGGGACAGTATCGGGTAAAAGTCACGCTTGAACCATCAGGGGAATTGCGAACAGAAGTGGGGACACTCCAAAAAAAGACGACGATGACTGCACAGTTTGTTCCTATGAAAAACGATATCCCTGAATGGCAACGGGTATACAAAACGTCTGAACGTGAACATGTCGCGCATTCGCATACGACACAACTCGCTTTGTTTTACGATGAGACCACGAATAAAGTGCTTGAATTTGATATTGGGAATGTCGTGCTTACAGTAAACGGTATACATTATACACCAATTTTCGACCACGATTTTTTACAAGGGTGTATGCGCCGCGATTTGTTAGCTGAGGCACGTATTAAGGAAAAGTATTTGACGACAGTGATGGTGAAGGAAGCGTTGCAACACGGAGGACAATTGTGGATGATTAATAGTTTGCGTGAGTGGGTGCCCATTACGCTGGAATCCAAAAAGTAGGTGATTGTATGATCGGGCTCTATATTTTAGGTTTTCTCATTGTCATGTGGATCGGTCAAATCGTGTCACAACGGTTTGTTGCACGTCAACGTCGCTTATGGGTCTACTTATGGATGGGAGGTATCCTTATCATTCAGTGCATGCTTATCTATGGCTTTGTCGGTGAACTTGCACAGCATATGCGCGAAATTTTAAGTTTGTTTTATGATGAAAAATAGAGGTGAAAAAATGAAAGTTTATAGTCAAGGAGATCAGGCGATTGTCGTATCTTTACAAGGAGACGTGACACCAGTCGCTACTGAAAAGTTGCTATTGATACGTCATTGCTTAATCAATCAAAACTATCCATTTATTACGGAAATTGTGCCGACTGAAACGGATATGTTAATTTCTTATGATGCACGCATGATGATGAAACATTTGAATATTGATTCGCCATTTTTACATATGAAAGCAGTCATTGAAAATATTAATATAGAGGATATGACCTTAGACAAGGAAATTCGTTGTGTGAAAGTCCCGATTGTCTATGGTGGCACGAATGGACCGCATTTGGATATGATTTTAAAAGAGTTGCATATGGATCGCCAAACATTTATTGATATACATACAGGTGCAGACTATTTCGTTTCGATGATGGGGTACTCACCAGGTTTTCCTTATTTATCCGGTGTCGACGCACAAATTATTGTCAATCATACCGCAACTGAACCACGATTGATTCCAGCAGGGTCGGTCATTTTAGAAAACAATAAATGTGGCATTACAACGACCGAAACGTATAGCGACTGGCTTGTAATCGGTCATACGTCATTGCCATTATTCAACCCTAAAAAAGAGGATTTTGCGTTGATTTCATTAGGGGACCACGTGAAGTTTTTTGAAGTACAAGCAGGAGGGAACGACGCATGACAATCATCATAGAAGACAGCGGGTTATTTTCAAGTTTTCAAGATTTTGGACGCGAAGGCTATGAACATATGGGGGTTATTCGTAGTGGTGCTTTAGATGTGTTGGCGCACGAAATTGCGAACCGTTTAGTCGGCAATGACCGCAATGAAGCGACACTCGAAATGAGCAATCAAATGGCGCGTATTCGTTTTACAGAACCGACTTTAATCGCATTGTCTGGTGCACAAGGTGTCGCACATACAGATGACATGCGTGTACAAATGAATAAATTGTATTTAATGAACAAAGGAGACGTGTTAGCCGTCGATCATCTACGCCGTGGTTCGCGTTTGTATTTAGCAGTTGCGGGTGGTTTTGAACTCGACCAATGGCTCGGTTCGACGTCGACAGATACGATTGCAGGCATGGGCGGATTTAAAGGACGTCGTTTACAAGCAGGTGATACGATTGAACTAAAACGCGATTATAATGCGCGTCATCATCAGTTGTTTAAAAACTTGGCACAGCGTAAGACGGTCGATTGGGGTGTGGATGGTTATGCCTTGTCTTTCAACTATTTATCAGACGTCGTACATGTCATTCCGAATAAAGGGACAGAAGATTTTGAAGCGGAAGTGCTCCGTCAATTCGCAAATGGTGAGTATGAAGTGACGAGTAAAGCGAATCGTATGGGTGTTGTCTTAGAAGGCATGCCAATTAAAGCGCATTATGATGATATGCCACCGCACCAATCTGTGAAACGTGGGACAATTCAAGTGAAAAAAGAAGGTGCCCCAGTCATTTTATTAAATGACCATTATACATTAGGCAGTTACCCACAAATTGGTACGATTGCGTCTTATCATTTGTCTAAAATTGCGCAAAAACGTCAAGGTTCGAAAATTAAGTTTCAATTTATTGACGTGTTGCAAGCAGAACAAAACTTAGTGAAATATCACAAATGGCGTAAACAATTGTTCCAAGGTATCGAATTTAGAATGCAAAAAGAAATGTTGAAGTAACTCAATTTGACAGGAAACCAAGAAATACTACTTGAGTCCGAATACAATTTCAGCGCATTACATTACAGTATAATAAAATACATTCGACTTGCTGTGCACAGCGCTTGATGAAGATAATATGAAGCACTGATAAAGTTAATATGAAGTTGCAATGAATGTGATCCATACAAACAGTTTTGACTTGAAATTTTATGTCAACTCCTATATATTGATATATTGAAATTACTGTTGAATATTACAAATTGATTACAAATAACACAAAAGTAAAGTAGAACTTTTACAAACTTAGTATAAACGATAAATAATCAACTTTGAGGATTAGAATTAAATACGGGGGAACAATTATGGAAAAAGGAAAAAAGAAAATAGGTATTTTTACGTTTTTCCTACTGATGGTTTTAACAATCGCATTAAAAACGTATTTTGCTTATTATGTGGACTTATCACTTGGCGTGAAAGGTTTAACACAAAATTTAATTTTATTAATGAACCCATATAGTTTAGTTGCACTTATTTTAAGTGTATTCTTATTCTTTAAAGGACGTAAAGCGTTTTGGTTCATGTTTGTTGGCGGGTTTTTGCTCACCTTTTTATTATATGCCAATGTCGTGTATTTCCGCTTTTTCTCAGATTTCATCACATTTAGTACATTGAACCAAGTGAGCAATGTAGACTCCATGGGCGGTGCAGTGAGTGCATCATTCCAATGGTACGACTTTGTTTACTTCCTTGATCTGATTGTGTACTTATTTGTACTCGTGTTCAAACGTAAATGGTTGAGCCGCAATGTATTTCAGAAAAAGTTTGTACCCGTCGTCATGGCTACAGCAATCGCGTTATTCTTCTTGAACTTAGCGTTTGCAGAAACAGACCGACCTGAATTATTAACGCGTACATTTGACCATAAATATCTTGTGAAATACTTAGGACCTTACAACTTTACAGTATATGATGGTGTCAAAACAGTACAGAACAATCAACAAAAGGCACTCGCCTCTGAAGATGATTTAACAGAAGTATTGAATTATACAAAACAAAAACAAGCTACACCGAATATGGAATACTATGGAAAAGCTAAAGGTAAAAATGTCATTAAAATCCATTTAGAAAGCTTCCAAACATTCCTAATTAATAAAAAAATTCATGGTGAGGAAGTGACGCCGTTTTTAAATAAATTGTCGTCAGGTAATGAGGACTTTAGATATTACCCACATTTCTATCACCAAACTGGACAAGGTAAAACGTCAGACGCTGAGTTCACAATGGACAACAGTATGTATGGTTTACCTCAAGGTTCGGCCTTTTCATTAAAAGGTGACAATACTTTTCAATCTTTACCAGCTATTATGCATCAACAACAAGGCTATACAACAAATGTCATGCACGGTGACTATAAAACATTTTGGAACCGTGACCAAGTATACAGACATTTTGGTATCGATAAGTTTTATGATGCAACATATTTTGACATGTCTCCAGAAAACTTAGAAAACCTTGGATTAAAAGATAAAGAGTTTTTCAAAGAGGCGGCGGATTACTTATCTAAAGAAAAACAACCGTTCTATTCACATTTAATTACGTTGACGAACCATTATCCTTTTACATTAAGTGATGAGGACGCAACGATTGCAAAAGGTGACACAGGTAACTCAACGGTCGATGGTTACATTCAAACAGCACGTTACTTAGATGAGTCATTAGAACAGTTCATTAATGACTTGAAAGAGCGTGGCCTGTACGATGATTCAGTCATTATGATTTACGGTGACCATTATGGTATCTCAGAAAATCATAACAAAGCGATGTCACAATTATTAGGTGAAGAGATTACACCAGCGAAGTTTAATGACTTGAATGCAACGGGTTTCTGGTTAAAAGCACCAGGGGTTGAGCCTAAAGTGGACGACACGTATGCAGGTCAAGTTGATGTGATGCCAACATTACTTCACTTGTTAGGTATTGATACGAAAAATTATCTCATGTTTGGTACTGATATGTTATCCAAGGACCATAAAGAAATTGTACCATTCCGTAATGGTGATTTCGTGACGAGAAATTATAAATATGTCAACGGTAAAGCCTACAGTAACAGAGACAATCAACCGTTAGAAACACCACCAGCAGATCTTGATAAGGACAAAAAGCAGGTACAACATGACTTAGAAATGAGTGATAAAGTCTTGAATGGAGACTTATTCCGATTCTATAAAAATCCTGATTTCAACAAATTGAACCCAGCAGATTATAAATATCCGACAGGTCCAAAGGCAAATCAAAAATAAAATGTTATGATAGGGAAGTGTACAAATTAGTGCATTTCCCTGTTTTTTATTGATGGGATATAAAAATATTACTTATGTATCGATATATGTACACATCAAAAAACCGCTCAGTGTTTCATCACATTGAACGGTTTTTTGAATTTACCCTAAAGCAACATCTAGTATCATCATGATGGTAAAGCCAACCATCAAGCTTAGTGTCGCAAGATCTGTGTTTTTACCGGCTTGTGAATCAGGAATTAATTCTTCAACGACGACAAAAATCATCGCCCCTGCAGCAAAAGCGAGTGCGTATGGTAGTATCGGAGTAACGACCAATACAGCAGCTGCGCCCACTGTAGCAAAAACAGGTTCTACAAGTGCTGAAGCTTGTCCATAGTTGAAGGCTTTCCATTTGGACTGTCCTGAAGCATGTATCGGTAATGATAATGCAGCCCCTTCAGGAATGTTTTGAATCCCAATACCAATTGCAAGTCCGAGTGCCCCTAACAAAGTTGCGTGTTCATTTCCTGTCGCAATACCACCAAAGGCAACCCCGATTGCGAGCCCTTCAGGAATGTTATGCAATGTAATCGCAAGTAATAAAAGTGTGTTTTTATTTAGACTCGTCTCAACACCTTCTTGATGTTGTGATTCATCAGTTGCGTTTCGATGCATGTGTGGAATAACATAGTCTAAAGAACGGATGAATACCCCGCCGAGTAAAAAGCCAATTGCAGCAGGGAGCCACGGTACAGTACTGCCCGAACTGCTTTCAATGGCCGGTTGGAGTAATGACCAAAAACTTGCGGCGATCATAATACCAGCAGCAAAGCCTTGCATCGAATTCAACACTTTTTCGTTGACACTTTTAAATACAAATACGGTTGCAGCCCCTAATGCGGTTAATAACCACGTGATGACACCTGCAAGTAATGCTTGTAAAAAGGGTGGCATGTTTGAAATATAATCCAACATAGAAATAGCTCCTTGTATCATTTGTTCCAAAAAAAGTGTATAATATATAGAACTGATTTAAGGTTAACAGATAAATGCGAGTAAATCTATAAGAAAAAGGGTGTATGTGTTGTGGAAGCGTATAAAATTGAACGCCTCAACAAATCTTATGCGGATAAAGTCATTTTTGATGATTTACAGTTATCCATTTCCAATCAAGAGCGAATCGGATTAGTTGGTATTAATGGAACGGGGAAAAGTTCATTGCTCAAAGTCATCGCAGGCATGGATGAAGATTTTGATGCCGTTCAATCGCATCCGAAACAATATCGTATTCGTTATGCGGCACAAAATCATAATTTGGAGCCAACGTTAACGGTTTATGAAGCGGTTTATAGTGCAGATTCCAAAGAGTTGCAAGTCATTAAACGTTATGAAGAAGCTACTGCACAATACGCAGAACAACAGACTGACAAAGCGTTTGATGCAATGATGGCAGCTCAAGCTGATATGGATGCTTACAGTGCTTGGGATTATAGTGCTGAAATTAAAACGATTTTATCGAAACTTGGCATCCATGATACGACACGCCGAATGAGTGAACTCTCAGGTGGCCAACAAAAGCGTGTAGTGCTAGCGCGTACGTTGATTGAAAAACCAGATTTATTATTATTAGACGAACCGACGAACCATTTAGATTTCGAATCGATTCATTGGTTAATTCAATTTGTAAAGTCTTATCCGAAAACAGTCGTTTTTGTCACGCATGACCGTTACTTTTTAAATGAAGTGGCGACGCGTATTGTAGAATTGCGAAATGGCAAGCTAGATACATATCCAGGTAACTATGAAGCGTATATTGCAATGCGAGCAGAGCGGGAAGAAATCGAAGTGCGTCAACAAACGAAACAACGTGCACTTTTTAAACAAGAGTTAGCGTGGATGCGTGCCGGTGTCAAAGCGCGAACTACGAAGCAACAAGCAAGGCAAGATCGTTTTCATGACTTGAAAGAACAAGTACAATCGCATCAAGTGCAAGGGAAAGGGTCATTGAATCTGGCTTATTCGCGTTTAGGCAAACAAGTCTTTGAACTTGAAAATGTGACGAAACGTATTGATGGCCGTACATTATTTGAAAACGTGTCGACATTGATTCAAAAAGGTGTTCAAATCGGTATTGTGGGCCCAAACGGTGTCGGCAAAACGACGATGCTGAACATTTTAGCAGGTGAAGATCAGCATTTTGAAGGTGTATTAAAGATAGGTCAAACGGTAAAAGTGGCATATTTTAAACAAACGGATGAACGATTGAATCGTGATGTCCGTGTCATTGATTTCTTGCGTGAAGAAAGTGAGTTGGCGCGTCAAAAAGATGGGACGACCGTTTCGATTACGCAATTGTTGGAACGCTTTTTATTCCCCAGTGTGACGCATGGTAAGAAAGTGTATAAACTCTCGGGTGGCGAACAAAAGCGTTTGTATTTATTGAAGTTGTTAGTGCATCAGCCGAACGTGTTGTTGTTAGACGAACCAACAAATGATTTGGATACAGAAACGTTAACGATTTTAGAAGACTACATTCAAACATTTGGTGGTACCGTCATTACTGTGAGCCATGACCGTTACTTTTTAGATAAAGTCGTGGATTGTTATTGGTATATTCACGACGGTCAAATTGACATGATTTTAGGGCAGTTTGAAGATTATTTAGCATACCAAAAACAATTGGAACAAGCAGCAACTCAAGTAGCGTCCGTGAAACAACAACCGACATTACAACCAAAAAAGAAAAAAGGATTATCATACAACGAAAAACGAGAATATGACATGTTATTAGTGCGCATCGAGGAAACAGAGTCGCGTCTGGCTGAAATTGACGCCGAAATGATCGAAGCGAACGCAGATTATGCCAAAATCAAAGCATTAAATGAAGAAAAAGAAACGCTCGAAGCTCAATATGATACCGACATGACGCGGTGGAGTGAACTAGAAGAAATATTAGAACAATAGAGGGATAGCATGGAGCAAACATTGTCGCATTATTTTGGATACAAATCTTTTCGTCCTGGTCAAAAAGAAATTATTGAACGCGTATTGAATCATCATCATACGTTAGGGGTGTTACCCACAGGTGGGGGTAAATCGTTATGTTATCAAGTACCGGGATTGATGTTTAAAGGAACGACCATTGTCATTAGTCCTTTAATTTCGTTAATGAAAGACCAAGTGGACCAATTGACCGCAATGGGAATATCTGCGGCTTATTTGAATAGTAGTTTAAGTACGCAAGCACAAAAAGAGATAGAAACGCAATTGGTCAATGGTGAGTTGAAATTTTTATACATCGCACCGGAACGTTTTGAGCAAACTTATTTTGAAATGTTGTTGCGACGTGTCGATATTTCACTCGTCGCATTTGACGAAGCACACTGTATTTCAAAATGGGGACATGATTTTCGGCCGAGTTATCAAGCAGTCATACAACGCGTATTGACTATGCCGCAACAGTTTTCGATTGTCGCATTGACTGCAACAGCGACGACTGAAGTGCAACAAGATATTATGGAACGGTTAATGATTTCGCGACAACACTTAGTCAAAACTAGTATTCGTCGACGTAATTTGAAGTTCCAGGTGAATGGGACGTATCAACGTCAAAAGTTTGTATTGGATTATATTCAAAAACATAGTCAGAAAGCGGGGATTGTTTATTGTTCAACGCGTAAACAAGTAGAAGCCTTGTATGAAGCTTTAGAAGACGCAGATATCCCTGTATCCTACTATCATGCAGGAATGACAGCGAAACAAAGAGATGAAGCCCAGAATGACTTTTTATATGACCGTACTCGTGTAGTCGTTGCGACCAACGCATTCGGTATGGGAATTGATAAATCGAATGTCCGTTATGTCATTCATTACAATATGCCGGGTGATTTGGAATCGTATTATCAAGAAGCAGGACGTGCAGGTCGAGACGGATTAGATAGTGATTGTATTTTATTGTACAGTGATCGAGATATTGCTTTACATCAGTATTTTATCGGTGCCTCGAAAGCGGACGATGATTACAAGGAACGTATGGGCGAAAAATTGACGAAAATGATTCAATATACGAAAACGACGAAATGTCTAGAAGCAACATTAGTCCATTATTTTGAGCCGAATGAAAAACTTGAAGAATGTCACCAATGTAGTAATTGTATTGATAAAAATAAAACGTACAATATGACGAAAGAAGCGAAAATGATCATTAGCGGTGTCGCACGTTTACGTCAACAAGAAGGATATCAAACGGTCATTCAAGTTTTGCGTGGCGAGGTTTCGGACTACATTCGTCATCAAGGCTATGAAAATCTTTCGACGTATGGTTTGATGAAAGACTATACGACTGGCGAGTTACATCATTTAATCGATGAACTCCGCTTTAAAGGCTTTCTCAACGAACATGACGAAATACTCATGTGTGATGCCTCAGTAGAAAAGTTATTGAGTGAGGATACACAAGTGTTTACAAGGCCGTTCAAGCGTAAGTCGAAAGAAACAGTGCATATTAACACTGTAGAAGGGGTCGACCGCACGTTATTTGAAAAGCTTGTCGAAGTCAGACGTGAAATGAGCGAACGATTAAACATGCCACCGACGAATATTTTTACAGACTATACGTTAGAAGCTTTTGCGAAAAGAAAGCCTGTCACAAAGCAAGAAATGATTCAGATTGATGGTGTTGGTAGTTATAAGCTGAAGCACTATTGTCCTGAATTTTTAGAAGCGATTCAAGAATATAAAATGCATAGTTCGTAAAACATCAGATGGAGCTGGGGGAATTCCTGGCTCCTTTTTTACAAATAAACGATTTCTTATTGAGTGGTAAAGAATGGAAAAGTGAGACGTGTCGATAGTAGATGATTTAAATTTTTTAGATGCAAATTGTGTTATTTTTACAATGAATTATGTTTTAATGAATATTGTGTCTAGCCATTTGGGGAAATGAATTGTATATCAGTAAAATTAATTGAAAACAGAAAGATAGAGGGATTGTATGATAAAATTTAGCAATGTTTCTAAGTACTATGATGACCGAGTCGTTGTCAATCAAGTGGATATTGAGATTAACGAAGGTGAATTTTTCGTTTTGATTGGTCCATCTGGCTCAGGTAAAACAACCACAATGAAAATGATTAACCGATTAATACCATTATCTGAAGGTTATATTTATTTTAAAGACCGTCCAATTAGTGATTATTCTGTATACGAAATGCGCTGGGATATGGGGTATGTGTTACAACAAATCGCCTTATTTCCACATATGACTATCCGTGATAACATCGCACAAGTACCGCTGATGAAAGGCTGGACAAAAGAAAAGATTGATGCACGCGTCGATGAACTATTATCGATGGTTGGGCTCGATCCAGAACAGTTTAGAGACCGAAAACCTGAAGAACTCTCAGGTGGGCAACGACAACGTGTCGGAGTTGTCCGTGCGCTCGCAGTAGATCCACCGGTAATTTTAATGGACGAACCTTTTAGTGCGTTAGATCCAATTACCCGAGAGAAACTACAAGATGACTTATTAAAGTTACAAGATCAAATTAAGAAAACAATTGTATTCGTGACACATGATATAGAAGAAGCTTTTAAATTAGGAGATCGCATTTGCTTACTGAATCATGGGCACATAGAACAAATTGGCACACCTAACGATTTTATCAAAAAACCAAAAAATAATTTCGTTTGTCAATTTTTAGGTGACTTGACGAGTGTCGTACTGAATCATTTCTCACTCGGTAAAGTTGTAGAACTTGCAGGCGAAAAAGCGACAGAGGCACAATTGCGTCAATATCCAGTCGTCCATGCAGATCAAACAGTGAGTGATGTTTATGATGAACTGGTACAGTATGAAGCGGTCATTGTGCCAGTTGAAGGTGAGCAATGGTCTTTATCGCGCCAAGACATCTTTAGCTTCTTATCAAAAAATCAGGCAGGTGTCAGTAGATGAATATATTTTTAGAAACATTGAATAGTCGAAAAGGTGAGTTATTTGCTGCCTTACTCGAACATATTCAACTTTCGTTTGTCGCATTACTGATTGCTGTGTTAATCGGTGTACCGCTTGGTATCTTACTAACAAAAACTAAAAAATTATCTGAAATAGTGATTAACATTGCAGCAGTCTTACAAACCATTCCGTCGCTTGCTTTACTTGGCCTTATGATTCCATTGTTCGGTATTGGAACGGTACCAGCGGTGATTGCGCTTGTTGTTTACGCATTATTACCCATTCTACGTAATACGTATACGGGAATTACAGGTGTTGATTATTCGTTAATAGAAGCAGCAAAAGGCATTGGCATGAAACCTATTCGTCGTTTGACTAAAGTTGAGTTACCGATAGCCATGCCAGTCATTATGGCCGGTATTCGTACAGCAATGGTATTGATTATTGGTACAGCTACACTAGCGGCATTAATTGGTGCGGGAGGATTAGGTGACCTTATCTTATTAGGAATTGATCGTAATCACACTTCATTGATTTTAATTGGAGCGATTCCTGCAGCGATACTAGCAATTTTGTTTGATGTGATTTTAAGAATGTTAAGCCATACGTCTTACCGTAAAATGTTAGCGACACTTGGTGTGATATTACTGTTCATGTTGGCAGTTACTATCGCACCCATCTTCTCTAATCAAAATGAACGTATTACGATTGCTGGGAAGCTTGGTACAGAACCGTCAATCATCACAAATATGTACAAGATTTTAATTGAAGATGAAACAGATTATACTGTGTCAGTGAAAGACGGTATGGGTAAAACAACATTTTTATTCAATGCATTAAAATCAGGTGATATTGATGGTTATTTGGAGTTTACAGGTACCGTATTAGGTGAGTTGACTAAAGAATCACCGAAATCTAAAGACGAAAAAGAAGTATATGAACAAGCAAATGCAAGTTTGGAAAACAAATTTGATATGACGTTGTTGAGACCAATGCAATACAACAATACGTACGCATTAGCAGTCAAACGCGACTTTGCCGAAGAACACAACATTAAAACGATTAATGATTTGAAAAAAGTCGAAAGCGAGATTAAGCCAGGTTTCACACTTGAATTTAATGACCGTGAAGATGGTTATCATGCGATTCAAAAAGTGTATCACTTAAACTTCCAAAATGTGAAAAAGATGGAGCCTAAATTGCGTTATCAAGCTATTGAAAGTGGTGATATTAATTTAATTGATGCATATTCGACAGATGCAGAATTAAAACAATATGATATGGTCGTGCTTGATGATGACCGTAAAGTATTCCCACCGTATCAAGGTGCACCACTGTTTAAAAAATCATTTATTGAAGCGCACCCAGATATTGAAAAAGCTTTAAACCAACTTGAAGGTAAAATATCTGATGAAGAGATGCAAGAAATGAATTATCGTGTTGCTGAAAAAGATGAAGATCCTTATGATGTCGCGAAAGCGTATCTCAAGAAACAAGGCTTGATTGACAAATAGTGCTGTTGTTTGCGTCTCATTTGTTGATAGGTTGCCGAACAATTTGTTGACTTTATTAGAAATAGTATAAAAACGACTGGACTGTTGTTGTCTTTCAAAACTTTTGGAGAGGCGTCATGGTCCAGTTGTTCTATATCAATGGTATTTCCGGTTGTCATTATGATACACGTACGACATCGTCTTTTTACTTGTGCGTGATCAAAATTTTTATTTGAACCTTTGATAGACTACGAATAAATAGACGGATACTCTAGCATTTTAAAGCGTTAATGGTTATACTAGTAACTATATTTTAAAAATTCTGATTTATAGGAGGTTTAGAAATGAAATCACAAATTTCTAAATTACGTGCGTATCAACCTGGATTGTCACCGGAGAAATTAAAAGAAAAGTATGGGATTGAGGGTGAGCTTCACAAACATGCTTCTAATGAAAACTTATTTGGTCCATCTCCTAAAGCGAAACAAGCGATTAAAGATCATGTGGATGACCTCTTTTTATACCCTGAACCGAATGCACCATTGCTACAAGAAGCCATTGCAAATCATTATGGTGTAGACAAATCACAAGTTCTTTTTGGTGCCGGCCTTGATGAAATGATTGTGATTATTTCTAGAACGTTAGTCCGTGCAGGGGACAATATTGTGACGAGTGCGGGGACGTTCGGCCAATATCTTCACAATGCGGTCGTAGAAGATGCGGAGACCATTCAAGTCCCATTGGTGGAAGGGTCATTTGATTTGGACGGTATCGCAGCAGCAGTAAATGATAAAACAGCAGCGATATGGATTTGTAATCCGAACAATCCAACTGGAACATATCACACACATGACGATATTGTAGCATTTTTAGAAAAGGTACCTTCACACATTCCAGTATTTATGGATGAGGCTTATGCGGAATATGTCTCTGCAGAAGATTATCCAAAAACGTTAGAATTAATGAAGCAATATGATAATGTCGCGTTAATGCGTACGTTCTCTAAAGCGTATGGTTTAGCAGGTTTACGTATCGGTTATCTCATTTCTACGCCAGAATTAGCTGCACAACTCAATGTCATTCGTCCGCCATTTAATACGACACGTTTATCTGAACAAGCCGCATTGAAAGCGTTAGAAGACCAGGAATATCTACAACAAGTCGTGGAGACGAACCGCGTGGAACGTGAAAAGTTTATTGAGCTTGAAACAGCTTTGAAAATTTATCCGTCTCAAACAAACTTTGTCTTTGTAGAAACAGATCGTGCAGAAGAATTGGATGAGACCTTGTTACGCCACGGCATTATTGCGCGTCTTTTCCCTAATGGTGTCCGTATTTCATTAGGTTTTCCAGAACAAAATGAAGTGATTCGCCACGTGTTAAAATCATTTTAACCTAAACAATGACATTCGAGTTTGTGTGGGAATCATCAAACGCTGAGACAAAGTATGTTATGATAAAGCGGTGAGATGAATGTATACAAGGAGCGATAACATGAGAACTTCAATAGGGATCGATATGGATGAAGTACTGGCAGATACGATGGGGGCGATTTTAGATGAGTTGAATCGCCGTACACAATTAGGTGTGACAATCGATCAAATCGCTGGGAAACGTATTTACGAAATCATGCCAGAACATACGAAAGAAATCCGTAATATTTTGGCATCAGACGGCTTTTTTGGCCGTTTAAATGTGATGAAAGATGCGCAAGCGGTCGTTAAAAAATTAGCCGAGCACTATGACATTTATATTGTCACAGCTGCAATGGATGTGCCGACATCTTTCCATGACAAATACGAATGGTTATTGGAACATTTCCCATTTTTAGATTCACAACAATTTGTGTTCTGTGGCCGTAAAGACATTGTCGCGACGGATTATTTAATTGATGACAATCCGCGTCAACTAGGGGGACATACAGGGAAGCCGTTAATGTTTTCAGCGCCACATAATGAGGGGAATACCGATTTTGAACGTGTGAATAACTGGAAAGAAGTAGAAGAATACTTTTTCGGTAAGGAAGCATAGCGTTTAATAGGTTAGCATTTTTTAATCCACAGCAGCAAAAAGCAGTGACGCCATTGTAGTGCGTCACTGCTTTTTTTGCTTTTCGCTAGTTATCTTTTGCTTGACCTGGTTCTACCGTCAATAATTCAATCGCTTGCGGAATGATTTCAATATCAACCGGTGTATCTAAAGCAATTTCACCATCGATATCGACGCGCATTGGCGGCTCAGTTTTCACATGAATGTGACGACTTGGAATATGATCGATATTGTCGCTAATTTCACTCCACGTCATACTATCACGTAAGCTAAAAATATCTTTAAGAATACTCATACTGTAATTATTAAAAATAAACGTATTAAGCTCACCGTCAGAGGGCGACATTTCCATGAGCGGAATTTTGCCGCCACCGATAAAACGACCATTCGCAAATAACAACATGGACGTTTCACCTGTATACGTTCGACCGTCAATGTCTAATGTATAGTTGAAAGGCTTTGGGTTAGAAAGTGTTTTAAGTGTTGACATAATATAACTTAGTTTGCCGAACAAGTCTTTAGATTGACCTTGTACATTTTCAGCATTTTGTACCATCAAACCGATGCCCGCAAAGTTTAATACATATTGATCTTCAACTTTCATCACATCGTATTTTTGAGGTGATGCAAGTAACAAATCTTGACTCGCTGGGCCTGCTTTAGTAGATAAATTCAATGTTTTCGCAAAGTCATTAAACGTGCCACCTGGAATAATACCGACTGGGAGGTTTAAGTTATATTTTAAGACACCATTAATTAATTCATTGACTGTTCCATCGCCACCTAAAATGAAGAGGACATCGATGCCTTCGCGATTGTTTTGGTCTTGTATACGTTGACAATATTTTTCGATGTCACCTTCATTTTCACTTAATTGAATGGTAAATCTTTTGCAGAGTTGGGTCAGCGCGACAGTCACTTCACCCAAGCCTTCATGTATTTTGTTGAGTCCTGAATGTTGGTGATAAAAAAGAACGCCGTGTTCGTATTGTGGTGCCATAAGATTGCTCCTTTCAATTCACGTACACTTCATTGTATACCGCAATTGTGTTGATGTTAATCATGATAACTTCAAAGTAAAAAAGGGTGAGTACACGAGGGGTGTCCCAAACGTATACTCACCTTATTGTGATGTTAACGAATACCTTTCATAGCTCTTAAAATAAATGGTGAACCGATGACGGCTAAAAGCGCGACAACGATAGCGATGCCCCCAATAAGACCGAAATAGTTTTGATTCCCAATAATAGGTTGAAGTTTCACAAGTTGTGCATTAATCGCTTGTGCTGTTGCATTCGTTAATAACCATAAACTCATCATTTGAGAGTTGAAGTTTTCAGGTGCAAGTTTAACAGCTGAACTATTTCCTGTTGGTGAAATACAAAGCTCACCAATCACACAAATGATATATGACAAGATAATCCATACAAACCAAATGTTGGCGTCATTGTAAGCATAAATCACACCCATCATCAGTATGAACGAGCTACCTGCTAGAAATAAACCGATTGCAAACTTAATTGGTAAACTTGGCTCAAAACGTCCTAATCTTCTCCATAGCCAAGAAATCACTGGTGCGAAAACGACAATGAAAAATGGGTTAATCGATTGGAACCATGTCACAGGGAAAACACTTTCCCAGCCGAATAAGTTGAAAGCAAGATCTGCCTTTTCATCCGCGTATACGGCAAGGACGTTAGCCCCTTGTTCTTGAATCGACCAGAAAATAACACCGACAATAAATAAAGGAATAAACGCAATAACACGTGAACGTTCAACATCTGTTGTATCTTTACTTACAATCATAATCGTAAAATAAACAAATGGTAATGCAAATCCTAAAACTAATACGATTAAACTCACTAAATTAAAAGAAAGTGTTCCAGTCATAGATGCGATCGCAACAACTAAGACAATCACAGCGGTAATCAGACCGAAAATCATCCCATACTTTTTCTTTTCTGCAGGGCTTAACGGATTTGGTGGCGCGACGCCAATACGTCCTAGATTACGCTTATGAAATAAAAGGTAAAAAAGGAGTGACAGCCCCATACCAATCGCAGCAATTAAGAAGCCACCGTGGAAGTTACCGACATTTCTAAAGTGGTCTAACACAAGTGGTGAAACAAACGCCCCCATATTTACGGCCATATAGAAAATAACGAATCCTGAATCTACACGGCTATCGTCTTTAGGATAGAGACGCCCCACAATATTTGAAATGTTAGGTTTCATCAGACCTGACCCTACAATAATAAAGAACATTGATGACAGTAGTCCTGTTAAACCAAACGGTAAGCTTAAACAAATGTGACCGATAATAATTAACACAGCACCATAAAACATGGAGCGTCTTGTCCCCAGTATTCGGTCAGCTACCCAGCCCCCTAAAATAGATGTCATGAAGATTAACGAGCCATACACAGCTATCAACGATTGAGCGAATGTTTTCTCGAGCCCTAAGCCACCTTGACTGACATTGTAGTAAATGTAGTAAATCAATAGGGCACGCATACCGTAATAACTAAATCTCTCCCAGAATTCTACGGTATATAATACACCTAGACCACGAGGATGACCGAAGAATCCTTTTTGAGGAATCTCTTGTACAGCTTTTTCGTGTGATAATTCTGACATTTCAATCAATCCTTCCTATCTGAACAAAACATATAATAGAAAGTTTACGCCTGATGAAAATAAATAGCAATTAGTTTTTTAAAAATAATAAAATTTTAAAAATTCAGATAAAAATAAAGTGATAAATGGTTGAATTATGCACTATTTGTATAGTGGTTATTTGCTGCCGATAGATGGAAGTAACGTTTAAATAAAGAGGGAGAGGATGTATGTTTAAATCAACCCTACATGTTTGACGATGGAAGTAACGAATGAGGAGATAAAGTGTCACTAGAAAGTTTTTGAAAATAATATGAGAGGTCCGGTACATTCATGCCCAAACCTCTCATATGTATGAAAAAGTATTTAATTTATTTTACGCCTTGCATTAAGTTTTTAATCAATGGTGTAATTAAAATTAAAATTATACCGATAGCCACCGCGAAGAGTCCTGAATAAAGGAAGTACTCGTTTGTACTCATATGGACATAAATCTTCACCATTTGTGCGTTTAAACCTTGCGCCATAGCATTCGATAAAAACCATATACTCATCATTTGACCTGCAAACGCATCAGGTGCAAGTTTTGTTGTTGTTGATAAGCCAATAGGAGATAAACAAAGTTCACCAAACGTTACGAGTAAGAAGCTCGCGACTAACCAGAACGGATTGATCAAACTGTTACTGTCTGGAATAATCATAATTAAATATGAAAGACCAGCTAAAATAACACCGAGCGCAAATTTAATGACAGTCGGTGGATTATAACGACCGAGTTTCATCCATAAAATTGAGAATAAAGGTGCCAAAATAATAATGAAAAATGGATTTAAAGATTGAAACCATGCTGGTGGGATATGAAAATCAATCAATCCTCCTGTAACTTTAGATAATTCAAGTTGTGTTTTTGTGTCAGAAAACTGTGCTAAAACTGTTGACCCTTGCTCTTGAATCATCCAGAAGGCAACAGACGCAATAAACAACGGAATGTATGCAAAAACACGTTTACGTTCATGTTTTGCAGTCTTGTTACTTAGAATAATTTTTGTAAACAAGAAAACAGGCAAGAATACACCTAATATCGTGATGATATTAGAAAATAGTTCAATAGTTAAGTAGCCTGTTGTATACAATGCAATCCCAATAATCACTAGTATGATCGTCAGACTTCCGATGATTTTAATTAATTTTGAGCGTTCTGTTGGAGTCAATGGGTCTGGCACTTCAACACCTGCAAGACCGAGTGATTTTTTATTTGTGAATATATATGCCAATAAACCGAAAAACATCCCTACAGCTGCAATCGCAAAGCCGACATGGAAACCGACATTGACTTGTACCCATCCGATAATGAGTGGTGAGAGTAATGCTCCTAAATTAATACTCATATAAAAGATCGTAAATGCCGAATCCATGCGTGCGTCGTTCTTATCGTATAACAATCCAACCGTTGAGGAGATGTTTGGTTTCAACAAACCTGTCCCCATAATTAAAAAGAGTAATGCGATAAGTAATAAGACAAGGCTGTTTGGGAGTGACATTAAAATGTGGCCAATCATGATCAGCACAGCACCATAAAACAGTGCGTGACGTGTGCCTGTGATACGGTCTGCAATCCAACCTCCGATCACCCCACTCATATAAACTAAAGCGCCATAAATTGAAACGATTTGAAGTGCGACACCTTGGTCTAAACCAAACCCGCCTTTAGCCACTGAATAATAGATATAGAAAGCTAGTATTCCTTTCATCCCGTAATAGCTAAAACGCTCCCAAAATTCTGTGAACACTAGCGTACTGAGTCCTTTAGGATGCCCGAAGAATCCCGTACGTGGCGTACTATTTAGGATTTCTTCCTTTGTATAATGTGAACTCATTGATAATACCCCCTATGTAAGTCAAGTTAAACTTATTCTATAACTCATCGGTATCATACACAATATTTTTATACAAAGAACATTTTATAATATATTTTTATGGTATGTGAATATATATATAGTTTGCTTCTTGATGTATCGTTTATCTGTTTTTTGTACGTATATCCCGATAAAGTCACTAAACTTTATGAGTTATTATAGCACCTTTTTCTCGCTTAGCAATAAAATATTTAAAATTTTAAATATGATTTACGAAAAACTGCACGTTTTTATTGTTAGTATTTATTTTCCTCTTAGTTAAGGTGTATCAAGTAAAGTGGAGTATTATAAACAGTCAATATTGCTTTGTTAGAGATAAGAAAAGATTAGCCTGATTACGATAAAAAATCTTAATAGAAAAACTTTTCAGAAAGTATTTACTTTTCTGAAAAATAGTGTTAATTTACTATTAAAATAATATTTGGAGATGAACATTGTGTTTCAAAACAGAGATTTTGCAATTTTGTTTATGGGCAGGCTAATTTCGAATTTTGGTGATAGTCTTTACAGTATTGGGACAATGTTGCTTGTCTATAGTTTGAGTCATTCACCAATATATACAGGTTTTGCATTGTTTTTGACCTCATCAACAGCACTGATTCAAGTTTTTTTAAGTCCTTTATTAGATAGAATCAATCCTAAAAAATATTTAATATACTCACAAATGTTACAGGGTCTCTTATTATTAGGCATTCCATTGTTACATATTATCGATCATTTAACGTTGAGTCTATTATTATTGGTTATGTTTATAGCAAGTCTACTCAATCAAATGATATACCCAATACAATTGAGCTTATTACCTAAAATTTTAAATGAAAATCAATTAATTGATGGTAATGCCTATTTTAGTATTGCATATCAAGGTAGTGATGCGTTATTCAATGCGTTAGCAGGAATAGTGATTACTGCATTTGGATTGTTTTCTATTTATGTTATTGATAGTGTTACTTTTTTGATTAATGGTGTGATGTTTATATTTTTGAGCCGACAAATTTATTTAATAAATCGGCATAAGACTGTAGAAAAGAGTGGGTATTTGGAAATGCATTTTCAAACGCTTTGTTCTGGGTTAGCTTTATGGAAAGGAAAATTATTTTTCCCCTTACTAATAGGTGTCATTGTTATTAATTTTTCAGTAACTGGTATTTTTGCAAATTTACCGTTTTATGCATTAGGAGAACTGCATTATAGCCTTTTAATGTCTAGTTCTGGAATTGGGATTTTAGCGGGATCTCTGATTGTAAAAGGAAAGTGGATGAGGAGTGTTCCTTTAGGTGTGTTTTATATCCTAGGCATTGCACTTATCGGTGTTTCTTGGATTTTATTTTCGTTACTTAAGCATGAAAGCACTTTTATAATGATTGTCTCATTTGTTTTATTTTTAACGGGTTGGGTTGTTGTGGGTATGTTTAATATTATTTCTCAGACCATTATTCAATTATCTGTTAGTGAAGAACAACTAGGAATGGCGATGGGAACAATGATTGGGGTCTCCACATCAATAGCTCCTCTCGGTGCGTTATTAGGTGGGAGTTTAGGTGTTTTATTTGGGAGTCACACGGTAATGATATTGTTTGCAAGCTTATTAGTGTTTGTGTCGGTATTTTGGATGTCCCAATCTTCAATTAGAGAATTGACTGATTTCGAACATATAGAGTGGGGGAGACAAGACTAATGGAAAACTTAAAAATAGTTTTAGCAGATGAAGCGGATGTTGATTTTTTATTAGATATATATAACGACGATTTTGTAAATTTAGTAGCTTTACAAGGAGGAGAATCAAGTATTTTAAAAAATGATATCAAGAATACTTTGAAAATATTTAAAGAAAAGGGAGACGAAATTTTTATTATTAAACAAGGCGAGGAGAATGTTGGAATGGGAATGCTATATGACATTGATTATTATAATAAAAATTCTCGTATTGGTCTTGCGCTTCATAAAAACTACAGAGATATGGGGATAGGCGGAAAGGCACTTGAAATGATTTATAAACATGCTGCCAAAGAAATGAATATGATTAAAGTATATGGAGAAGTGTATGAAATGAATTCAAGATGTAAAAAAATGTTGGATAAGTGTGGATTTGTTTGTGAAGGAGAACTAAAAAAGCATAAAAGATTAAAAGATACTTTTATTAATGTAAGTATATACAGCAAATTTTTATGATTTTATTTGAAAGGAGGTAATTAATATGAAAAAAGTTGAGCATCTAGAACAATCTAGAGAAGTGATCATCATTATTAAACAATGATGAACGAGATTTGTTTCTTTGGATTTTGGAGCTTTTAAATAAACTGTGTAGTAAAGATTTGGTATTATGTATCTTTACTACACAGTTTATTTCTGTTTTTACTCATCTTATGTGTTAACTTTATACATCTCTATCGTTTTATTATACAAGGGGGAAATGCTAAATCCTAGATGTGCAAATCAAAAATTAGGCTTTCGCTCCTTGAGAGATTTTGTTTACTCTAATTGTATTAATTTTTATCGATTATCGATTTTTTCTGGATACATGTCATGATTCATGAGGCGATGTTCTGCCATTTTTTCGTATTTCGAATTTGGACGACCGTAGTTAGTGTATGGATCGATTGAAATGCCGCCACGTGGTGTGAACTTGCCCCATACTTCAATGTAGTGCGGATCCATTAACTCAATTAAGTCATTCATAATAATATTCATACAGTCTTCATGGAAATCACCATGGTTACGGAAACTGAATAAATAAAGTTTTAATGATTTAGATTCGACCATTTTAACATTTGGAATATATGAAATGTAAATGGTTGCAAAATCAGGTTGTCCTGTAATTGGGCATAAAGATGTGAACTCAGGACAGTTAAATTTAACAAAGTAATCGCGATTTTGGTGTTTATTATCAAATGTTTCTAAAACATCTGGTCGATAATCAAAGTTGTAAGTGTTGTTTTGGTTGCCGAGAAGTGTAATATCTTGTAATTCGTCTTTTGAACGTCCTTCTGTCATGAGGAAGGCCTCCTTTATATTATTTTGATGGTTGTTGACGATGCTTAGAACTTGTCGAGCGTCGTGCTTTTTCGAACATATAATAGCTTGCACTTAAAATAATGATATAACCGATAATGGCATAAAAGTCAGGTGATTCATTAAATAAGATAAAGCCGATAATTGCTGTAAATATAATAGACGCATAAGTAAATATCGAAATATCTTTGGCTGGTGCGTAACTATATGCGACTGTAATACCGATTTGGCCTACTGCAGCGGACAAACCTGCTAAAATCAAGTAAACGATTTGGATTAAGCTCATCGGTTCAAATGTAAATGCGACGAATGGTATCAGCACAATAACCGAAAAGAATGAGAAATAAAATACAATCGTGTATGGGGCTTCTCGTGTACTTAAAGCACGTACAGCGGTATATGCTGAAGCCGCGAAAACACCGGATAACAGTCCCACAATTGCCGGAATCACATCAGATGAAAATTCAGGTTTGACAACGAAAAGCATACCGATAATTGCGATAACCATTGAAGTAATTTGATATTTTTGAATAAATTCCTTTAAAAAGATGAGGCTTAACAATATCGTCCAAAAAGGATTCAACTTCATCAAAATATCGGCATCGCTTAATACCATGTGATCAATCGCATAGATGTTTAACAGGACGCCCATTAAACCTAAAACAGAACGTGTCACTAATAAAGGTTGACTACTGAGCTTACCGAAGAAGGGCTGTTTATATTTAAGAATAAAGAATAACGGAATAAACATGGCTACGAAATTTCGAGCGAGTGATTTTTGAAATACGGGTAAATCGCCGGATAGACGAAAAAAAACTGCCATAAAACTAAAACCAATAGCAGAAATTAAAATAGCGAGGATTCCTTTCACTTTAGTATTCATGATATCGCCTCTTATTGATAAAAATTTGACTTATACATAGTAGCACAAAATGAAACAACTTGCATTATATCTTGCAATTTTACTAAAAGGAGCTACAATAAAAGGGAACATACGTTCTGTTTAAGAGGTCTGTATAAACGTTTCGGTTAAGAAAGTCAAGTGAGAGATGCACTTCAATCAGAAAATAATTTTTTCAACTCTTCTAGTAGTTGATTTCATCGCTTTTGATGACAATGGGTGACAAAAGTTCCAATTTATCTCTTTAAATTGAGAATAGAGTTCTGTATAATGAGACACATAATATAGTATGGTCGAATGAAAATAAACACAATATATTGTGTTTGATGAGCGGATAACATCACGAGAATGGACAAAATCAATGGAGGTTTACACGATTTTGAACATTCTATTTCTTTGATAATCTACATATAGTAGTTGAAAAATATAAGTCATTATTGTACGGCGATAATGGTATATCATCAACTTTTTAACTTATTTTAAGAATAGAGATAAAGCAAATGTATGTTCGCATTTTATTCAATAACATTTATATTGTGGATGAGAGAAAAGTTACAATGAACGATACGTGAATCATTTATCTCGGAAGAAAGGTGGTTATTCAGGATGAAAGTAGTATTTTATTCTTTTACAGGTAATGTCAGACGATTCATCAAACGTACAGAACTTGATAACACACTAGAGATTAATGAGACGAATACTTTAGAAAAAGTGACTGAGCCATTCATTATCGTCACAGGGACCATTGGTTTTGGTGAGGTACCTCAACCAGTCCAGCAATTTTTAGAATGCAACCATGAAAATTTAAAGGGTGTCGCAGCAAGTGGTAACCGAAACTGGGGGACTAACTTTGCGAAGGCAGGTACACGGATTGCAGAAATGTATAACGTCCCTTTACTAATGAAATTTGAACTACATGGTAATGCACACGATACAATCGAATTTAAAGAGAAGGTGGTCAATTTTTATGAAAACTATGGAACAAAAACAATACAAGCACATTGAACTTAATAATCAAGTGACAAAAAGAAATGAAAATGGCTTTTTTCAACTTGAAAAAGATCAAGAAGCACTTGCAAGTTATTTAGAAGAGATTCAAGATAAAACTGTTCATTTTGATAGCGAACTTGAACGCCTTCACTTTTTAGTTGACAATCATTTTTATTACAATGTATTTGAAGAATACAGCGAAGCGCAACTTGTTGAATTAATTGCATTTGCAACAGAGATTCCATTTCGTTTTGCTAGTTATATGTCAGCAAGCAAATTTTTTAAAGACTATGCATTAAAAACGAATGATAAGTCACAATATCTGGAAGACTATCATCAACATGTAATGATAGTGTCATTTTATCTTGCAAAAGGTAATGTTGAACTTGCTAAAAAATTGATTCAAGCAATGGTAGAGCAACGTTACCAACCAGCAACCCCTACTTTCTTGAACGCAGGTCGTGCGCGTAGAGGTGAATTAGTTTCATGTTTCTTATTAGAAGTAGATGACAGTTTAAACTCTATTAATTTTATTGATTCAACTGCTAAACAATTGAGCAAAATTGGTGGCGGGGTAGCTATTAACCTTTCCAAATTGCGTGCAAGAGGTGAAGCGATTAAAGGCATAAAAGGTGTTGCGAAAGGGGTTTTACCTATTGCTAAAGCACTTGAAGGTGGTTTTAGCTATGCTGATCAATTAGGTCAACGTCCAGGTGCTGGGGCAGTGTATCTAAATATTTTCCACTACGATGTAGAAGAATTTTTAGATACGAAGAAAATTAACGCAGATGAGGATTTGCGTCTTTCAACGATTTCAACAGGTCTGATTGTACCGTCTAAGTTTTTCGAATTGGCGAAAGAAGGTAAAGATTTCTTTATGTTTGCCCCTCATACAGTAGAACAAGAATATGGCGTGACTTTAGACGATATTAATATTGACGAGTATTATGATCGTCTTGTCGAAAATCCAAATATCATGAAGAAAAGTAAAGATGCACGTGAAATGTTAAATATGATTGCACAAACGCAATTGCAATCTGGCTACCCTTATTTAATGTTTAAAGATAATGCTAACCGTGTGCATGCAAATTCTAATATTGGCCAAATTAAAATGAGTAACTTATGTACAGAAATTTTCCAACTTCAAGAAACATCTGTGATTCATGATTATGGCGTAGATGATGAAATCAAACGTGATATTTCTTGTAATCTAGGTTCATTAAATATTGTGAATGTCATGGAATCTAATCAGTTTAGAGATTCTGTTCATACAGGAATGGATGCATTAACAGTCGTAAGTGACGAAGCTAATATTCAAAATGCACCAGGCGTCAAAAAGGCGAACAGTGAACTGCACTCAGTTGGGCTTGGTGTGATGAATTTGCATGGTTATTTAGCTAAAAATCATATCAGTTACGAATCAGAAGAAGCGAAAGATTTTGCAGATGTATTTTTCATGATGATGAATTATTATTCAATTGAACGTTCGATGCAAATTGCTAAAGAACGTGGTGAAACATTCAAAGATTTTGATAAATCGGATTATGCGAGTGGACGCTATTTTGAACGCTATACGTCTGAGGACTTTTTACCAAAGTCTGAAAAGGTAAAAGCTCTGTTTGCAAATCACACTATTCCTACACGTGACGATTGGAAAGTATTGCAAGCTGAAGTTGAAAAATATGGCTTATATCATGCATACCGTTTAGCGATTGCACCAACACAAAGTATTTCGTATGTGCAAAATGCGACAAGTTCGGTCATGCCAATTGTCGACCAAATTGAGCGACGTACATATGGGAATTCAGAAACGTTTTACCCTATGCCGTTTTTATCACCGCAAACAATGTGGTATTACAAATCAGCTTTCAATATTGATCAAATGAAGCTGATCGATTTGATTGCAACGATCCAAACGCATATTGACCAAGGGATTTCAACAATTTTATATGTTAACTCAGAAATTTCAACGCGTGAATTGTCACGTTTATACGTTTATGCGCATCATAAAGGTTTGAAATCTTTATACTATACACGTAATAAATTATTGAGTGTCGAAGAATGTACGAGCTGTGCGATTTAATTTTTTAGATTTAAAGGCGGACCTATGATATCACGTAGGTCTAGCGATTGAAGTGATACTTGTGAGGATAGCGGTGAACAAATGGTTTTATAGTGCTGTTTACTCAACTTGGGCGAAAGTGTGCGACACAAACTTTTGCCCGACTCACAATGTTAAAATTTATGGAATGGGGCATTGGTTTGTCCCATTTGTCATACAATATATAAAAGATAGGAGCAAAGAAGTCAATGATAGCTGTAAATTGGAATACACAAGAAGATATGACAAATATGTTTTGGCGTCAAAACATCGCTCAAATGTGGGTGGAAACAGAATTTAAAGTTTCTAAAGATATTGCAAGTTGGAAATCATTAACTGAAGCAGAACAAGATACATTTAAAAAAGCGCTTGCAGGTTTAACTGGATTAGATACACACCAAGCAGACGATGGTATGCCTTTAATCATGTTACATACACAAGACTTGCGTAAAAAAGCAGTCTATTCATTCATGGGGATGATGGAACAAATCCATGCCAAAAGTTATTCGCACATTTTTACTACGTTACTTCCATCTAAAGAAACAGATGAATTATTAGATGTCTGGGTATTAGAAGAACCACATTTAAAGTATAAGTCTGAAAAGATTGTCGGCACTTATCATAAATTATGGGGAAAAGAAGCATCTATTTATGATCAATATATGGCACGTGTGGCGAGTGTTTTTTTAGAGACATTCCTCTTTTTCTCAGGTTTCTACTATCCTTTGTATTTGGCAGGACAAGGCCGTATGACAACATCAGGTGAAATCATCCGTAAAATCTTACTGGACGAGTCGATTCATGGTGTATTCACTGGTTTAGATGCACAAAGTTTGAGAAATGAATTGTCGGAAAGTGAGAAACAAAAAGCGGATAAAGAAATGTACCAATTATTAGAGGATTTATACGCGAATGAGGCATCATATACAAGAAGTTTATACGATCCGATTGGTTTAACTGATGATGTGATGAACTATGTTCGTTATAATGGTAACAAAGCGCTCTCCAATCTAGGTTTTGAACCGTATTTTGAAGAACGCGAGTTTAGTCCAATCATCGAGAATGCGTTAGACACTTCTACTAAAAATCACGACTTCTTCTCAGTTAAAGGTGATGGCTATGTACTTGCATTAAATGTTGAATCTTTACAAGATGAAGATTTTATTTTTTAACGATTAAAGTGTCAATGAAAGGCTCTATGTCAAATAGGACTGATGAGCATAATACAGAGGTTAAGCAAAATAGCGTTGCTTAACCTCTTTTTTAGATGGGCTATAAAAACAGGATTTCCGTGCGTTATCTTTACTCATAGGGTGTCAAAAAGGTAAGGCTTCTAGGAGAGAAATGAAAAGTAAAAAAAGCCTGTTCATTTTGACGAAGATCGCTTTGTTGCAATAGCTACCTGTCTTCTCAATGTAAGTTTTGAGAAAGCGAGGCAGCCGTGGGAGTGAGGACTTAAAGTTCTAGCACTACGAATATAGCATCAAAAGACGATTCAGAAGATAATATTTAAGATGTTTAAAGGTTGTTATATTACATTATAATGAAAAAATTAAATTTCGAAATAATGGTGATAATGAAACTTACACCGGTTGTTAAAATGCGCTTCACATTCAGGACAAGATTCGGTCATCATATACGTTTCAATCGGCATCTCATAACCACAAACACCACATAAAATAGCGCGCTCATCAAATTCATCCGAATGCCAACGTTTCGGACGATGTTTTTCAGATTCATTATGACATTTAAAGCAAGGATAATATTTATGACAACATTTAAACTTAATTGCGATGACATCAAATGGCGTATTGTAGTGAGTACAACGTGTTTCTTGGTCGACAGTCGCACCATAAACTTTCGGCATAGCATTCGCTCCTTAAACTTTTCTTTATTTCTCTAAATCTTCTCCAATAATCCGAACTTCTCTTTCTAACTCAATCCCAAATTTTTCTTTCACAACGTTTTGGACATGATGAATTAAGTTTTCGTAGTCTGTCGCTGTTCCGTGATCGACATTTACCATAAATCCAGCATGTTTACGAGAGACTTCGACGCCACCGATACGATGCCCTTGCAAGTCGGCATTTTGAATGAGTTGACCTGCAAAATGACCAGGCGGACGACGGAAAACACTACCGCATGATGGATATTCAAGTGGTTGCTTGGATTCGCGTCGTTCAGTGAGATCATCCATTTTCTCTTGAATGTCTTCTTGCTTCCCAGGTGTGAGTGTAAATGCAGCTTCCAACACGACATAATGCTGTTGTTGGATAATACTATTACGATAATCCAATTCAAGCTCATTATGTGTTAATTTAAGCAACTCGCCACGTTCATCGATGACAAGTGCGTAATCGATCACATCTTTTACTTCGCCCCCATAAGCACCTGCATTCATATAAACAGCGCCACCGATAGAACCAGGAATCCCACAGGCAAATTCAAGACCTGTTAATGAAACGTCGCGTGCTTTTCGAGACACATCGATTATAGCCGCACCACTGCCTGCAATAATTGTCGCATCAGAAGTAACGATGTGATTTAAAGATAGTAAGCTCAATACGATTCCTCGAATACCGCCGTCTCTAATAATAATATTTGAACCATTTCCTAAATAGGTTACAGGTATGTCATGTTCATACGCATATTTCACGACTTTTTGTACGTCTTCATAACGTTCAGGTGAAATATAAAAATCCGCATTCCCTCCAGTTTCAGTGTAAGTATAGCGTTTTAATGGTTCATCTACCTTAATAATACTTGCAGAAATCAGTTTTTCTAAATCCTGTAAGATGCTAGAATGATTCACAAATAACATCCTTTCTCTTCATTATAATCCATAGTGTTTTTGCCAATTATAAATCAATTTTTCATATTTGATGGTTTTTACAAAGTGTGTTTGGTATTTTTAGACTTAACTATATTTTAACTGTTTTAATAGAACACGTCATGTATGAACTTTTTATGTTGTGTATTGTTGAAGTTGTTTAAACCATTGCTTTTTTAAGTTTTCATAATCTCGGATTGGCATGAATGGTTGTTCGAGAGAGGCTTTTTGGGCTTTAAAAAATTGAATGGCTGCTGGATGATGCGTTAATAATTCATGAAATTGTTGGTATTGTTGGAAAGTAGGCGTGTGCATTTGAATAATATGTAAGCGGACTTCTTGCTTTAATTCATTCAGGTTATTAAATTTTGCCATCACGACTTTCTTTTCGTAAGCATGGTGTAAACGATAAAATCCAGCATAGTTTAGTCGCTTTTCATCTAATGACGTAATGTCGTGCAAATTTTCAACACCGACTAAAATATCTAAAATAGGTTCAGTCGGATAATTAAAATGAAAAGTACCGCCGATATGTTGTGTGAACTTCACCGGTGAGTCTAAGAGATCAAACAAAATGTGTTGGTATTTTTCGTATTGTGTCGCATAAAATGGCTGTTGATTTTCAGTCATAAAAGGTTGGACATGACGATACATATGGAGGCCTCCTTGAGTGTCCTTTTGCGTAATTCTGCATTACTATATCATATATTATTTTCAAGTTAAATACGTTTATGTATAATACGAATTGAATAAGAGGTGCAGCGATGAAAAAATGGATAAAAATAATCATTTTAAGTTTTCTGATGATTGGCAGTCTTACCGCATGTATGGCATCATCTCAAAAGCAGATGCACGCATTCGATCAACAAATGAAGACTGTTGCAGAAAAAGAACGCATTGTGAATCGAACAT
Organism: Staphylococcus pseudintermedius; assembly: GCF_001792775.2. GTDB lineage: Bacteria > Bacillota > Bacilli > Staphylococcales > Staphylococcaceae > Staphylococcus > Staphylococcus pseudintermedius. Next base: position 127,642 of record NZ_MLGE02000002.1, on the reverse strand, counting down.
TAGAAGAAATGAATTTAAACCAACTGTATGATTTGAGTCAAACAAATACGACAGATGCGAACAAAAAAGCATTTGAACAATTTAAAAAGCAAATAGACGATAAATTAAAGCCAGCGATGAAAGTGTATCATCAAGAGGCGAAAGCACTTCCTGAACCAAATAAAGATTTGAAAGCGTTGAAGTCTACATATTTAGAGGGCATAAAGGGTAAAGAAGAGATAATTGAAAAATTAGATCAGTTTATCGTACTCTGCCAAAATTCAATTCGCGCGAATGAAAACATACTGGAGTTCACACAACAATTTGAAAAGCATCGCAGTCGTGTAGAGGCACAAATAAGTAGTGCGAAACAAACGTCACAAGGCATAGAAGATAGCACAAAATTAGAAGAGCGACTCGATGAAAATAATCACCATATCAAAGAGAAAGCAGAGACCTCTATTCGTGAAAAGGATGGAAAAGCACAAATGCAGGCGATTCAAGAGGAAGTGATTCCGTTAGTTCAAACACAAATTAAAGATTTAAATGAAATGCAACTCCGAGATGAGATGACGAACCACGCCCGACAAAATGCAGTGCAAATGTATTATAGTCTTGAGCGCTATTATCAAGAACGTCTCAAAACGATTGACTATAATCAAAAATTAGCTCAGGCGAATATTCGTAAACTCATTACAAAGGCAAAAGATTTGGACAGCTATAACGCACCATACGAAAATCAGCGTGATCAGTTGAATTCAAACTAATGGACGCGCGCTGTTTCAGATGGATTGTTTCGGTAGATGGGGAGCGGATTCAAAATTAAAGGTTAACAAGCCTATATTATGTGTGTATAATGGTAAACATTGAGAAAAGTACTTAATTAATTTAGATAAAAGACAAACAGAAAATCTACTTAGAGGTGAAGAGAATGGCGATTAAGCTAACTTCGATTGACCAATTCGAACAAGTGATTGAAGAGAATCCATATATCTTTATTTTAAAACATAGCAATACTTGTCCGATTTCGGAAAACGCGTTCGATCAATTTAATAAATTTTTATATGAGCGTGATATGGATGGTTACTATGTAGTAGTTCAAGAAGCACGTGAACTATCGGATTATATTGCTGAAAAGACAGGTGTCCAACATGAATCACCTCAAGCGCTTTATTTCGTAAACGGTGAGGTCAAGTGGCACGACAGTCATAAAAATGTGAATGTCTCTGAACTTGCGAAAGCTGAGGAATAGGCTGAGATTGTTTGGTAATGGTTGAATCGATGTGATGATATGTCATGATTGGTAGACCTGAAAAGCGTAACCAAGCAATATTTGAAAATATATGAAAGCAACACATGTGATAAACTAGGATGTGTTGCTTTTTATTTTGATCAATGATATAAGCGTGATGAGTGCATCGTATCATGGGAATTAAAGCGCTACGTTTAAATGAGTTGTTTAGTTCATTTGTACACTTTTGAAGGTCAAGGCTATAATATAGAATAATGAGATTAGAAGTTATTAACGGATATTAAATCAATAAAGTATATATTCAATTAGACGAGATGTTGAACATCAATATTTCAGAGATAAGAGGGGGACTATATGAAAATATTAATAGCTATGGATGAATTTAACCATATTATTTCGAGTTATGACGCAAATCGCTATGTAGAAGAAGGTGTGGCGAGTCAAATTGAGGATGCAGATATTGTACAAGTCCCACTATTTAATGGGAGAAGAGAGTTATTAAATGCCATCTTTTTGTGGAAATCTGGGACACAATATCAAATTCCCGTACACGATGCGGCGATGCAAGCTGTAGACGCCACGTACGGTCAGACAGATGATGGCATTACCGTTATAGAAGCGGGGCAATTTTTAAAAGGGACGTTACCACTTGTAGAACAGTCAAGCTATGGTGTAGGTGAAGTGATGCGTCATGCCTTGGATAAAAATGCGCAACATATGATTATTTCAGTAGGTGCTATCGATACATTTGATGGTGGCGCAGGGATGTTACAAGCTTTAGGTGCACAGTTTTATGACGATGAAGGGCGTACCGTCGACATGACAAAAGGTGGCGGCCAAATTAAACACGTGCGTCGTATTGATCTAGAAGATTTACATGAAGGTTTGAAACAGTGTCGAATTCAGATTGTGACAGATTTTGAGAGTAAGCTATACGGCAAACAGAGTGCAGTCATGAAGACTTATCCAAATCTTCAAATCGACCGAGAAGAGGCAGTGGTGATTGATAATTTGCTTTGGTATTGGAGTGAATTGTTTAAACATCAGCATCATATCGTGTTAGGTACGGTTGAAAGAGGTGGTGCAGGTGGCGGTATCGCAGCAACGTTACACGCATTATTTAAAGCTGAAATTCAAACGAGTCATGAATTAGTTGATCAAATTACAGGATTGAATGCATTAGTGAAACAAGCGGACTTAGTTGTATTTGGTGAAGGCATAGATGAACAAGACGAAATGATTGAAACGTCTTCACTAAGAATTGCTGAACTATGCCAACAATATGATAAGCCGGCTATTGCACTATGTGGTACAGCGGACAAATTCGAACGATTCGAAGCATTAGGCGTGACAGGGATGTTCAACACGTTTATTGATATGCCGAAAACATTAACTGACTTCAAAATGGGGATACAGTTAAGAAATTATGCCGTACAAGCCATTCGATTGTTACGGACATCGTTTAATTAACGAGAGGACATGAATTAAAAAGGACAGAGACTGGGAATGTTTGAAAAAGTTCCCAGTCTCTATTTTTGTGGGATTATATCCATTTATCGTTTAACAGACATTGATGATATCACCATCAAACACTTCTATTTCTTGCTCTTTTTACAAGGTTTACTTTTCTGCTACTTTTTGGACGATGCCTAAGATGACTTGTACGGCTTGTGCCATGACATCGATAGAAGCATATTCATAAGGGCCGTGGAAGTTATCACAGCCAGTAAATAAGTTCGGTGTCGGTAAGCCCATAAATGAAAGTTGTGAACCATCTGTGCCGCCACGAATCGGCTCAGTATTCGGTGTGATATTCAGGTCAGCATAAACCGCTTTTGGAATGTCGATAATATGTTGCAATGGCTTAATTTTTTCTGCCATGTTGCGATATTGATCATTGATTACGAGATGTACAGGATCATAATAATAACGTGCATTGATGTCTTTTTGAATTTCAATAAGTTGTTGTTTTCGGTTTTCAAAAGAAGTGCTGTCATGGTCACGAATGATGTATTGTGCAGTCGCTTTTTCAACGTTACCATTCAATTCCATGAGGTGGAAGAAGCCTTCGTAACCTTCCGTATGCTCTGGAACTTCATTGACAGGTAATGCTTGATGAAACGCATTGGCTAAATTCAGTGCATTAACCATTTTATCTTTAGCAGAACCTGGATGCACATTCACACCATCAAACGTAATTTTTGCTTCTGCGGCGTTAAAACTTTCAAATTGTAATTCACCTAATTGGCTACCATCCATTGTATACGCGAAATTTGCATCAAAACGTTCAACGTCGAATTTGTGAGGACCGCGACCGATTTCTTCATCAGGGGTAAAGCCAACACGAATACGGCCATGTTTAATTTCTGGATGTGCAATCAAATATTGGAGTGCTTCCATAATTTCGACAACACCTGCTTTATCATCGGCACCAAGTAAGGAAGTACCGTCTGTTGTCATTAATGTATGCCCTTTGACTTTGAGGATATCTGGAAAGACTTCGGGGTTAATTTCACGGCCAGAAGTACCTAAAGTGATGACGCCGCCGTCATAGTTGTCTATCATTTGTGGATTTACATTTGCGGCGTTGAAATCAGGTGATGTATCTACGTGCGCTAAAAAACCGATTGTAGGTGCCTCTGTTTCAATATTCGCTTCTAATGTGGCGAATAGGTAACCATGACGATCTAAATCGGTATCAAGCCCCATCGCTTTTAATTCGCTTTCTAAAAGATGAAGCAAATCCCATTGACGTTCAGTTGAAGGGGTTGTCTCGCTACTCGGATCAGATTGTGTATTAATTTTAACGTAACGTGAGAGTCTTTCGATAATTTGTTCTTTCATACTTAACACTCCTTTTTGTCTACTTAGATACGGTTATTCATATGGTATCCTTTACGATAATGCTTTCCTTTAAGTTTACCATAGGCATGTTTAAGTCGTGTATAGATGTAGTAGAAGATTTCGGCACAAAGAATTCCGAATGCGATGGCACCTGATGTTAAAGTGACCTCTAAAAATTGATTTACTGCAGGTGTATAAGCATTTGTTACGAGTAAACGGGTTGCTTCATATGCTGCACCCCCAGGCACTAATGGAATGATACCCGGTACAATGAAAATAATGACAGGTCGCTTGTAACGACGGCTCATCGTATGACTCATCATCGCAAGGATAAAACTTCCTAAAAAAGCAGCCATGACAATCCCATAGTTCATATCAACTGTAAATTTATAAATGGACCAACCCATGGCACCTACAAAGCCTGATGCGAGTAAAAGGCGTTTCGGCGCATTGAAAATGATTGAAAATAGCATCGTCGAAACAAAGCTGATTAAAAACTGCGCAATATAATAAAAAATATAAGTCAATGTCCTCACACCTTTCTAGAAAATAAGTAATACAATCGCAACGCCGGCCCCAATCGCAAATGCAGTGAGGGCAGCTTCTACACCCCGTGACATACCTGCTAAAAGTTCACCCGCCATTAAATCACGAATGGCATTGGTAATTAAAATTCCTGGTACAAGTGGCATGACGCCGGCAATGGTAATAATATCTTGATTGGTAGCCCAACCGTTTTTAGTGAAAAAGGCGGCCACTGTAATTACAACTGTAGCACTAATGAATTCTGAGAAAAATTTAATCTGAATAAAGCGCTGGACTAAGTCGAATGTTAAAAATGCAGCGCCACCAGCAATAACGGCATAAATAAAATCATGTCCAACGCCGCCGAACATAAATAAAAAGAAACCACATGCGATAGATGCAGCTAAAAACTTAATGATAAATGAATACTGTAATGAAGCGTGCTCTAGATGAATCAGTTCCGCTTTTGCTTCGTCTAACGTTAATGTATTACGCGAAATCTTCCTTGAAATATTGTTAGCGAGTGCAATCTTTTCTAGGTCCGTCGTCCGTTCACGCACCCGAACAAGACGAGTATTCGTTCGATCGTTCAGTGAAAAAATAATCGCTGTTGATGTGACAAAGGCGTATGTATCTTCTAGACCAAAACTCGCTGCAATACGGCCCATTGTATCTTCTACACGATAGGTTTCTGCGCCACTTTCTAATAAAACTTTACCAGCAAGTAGGACGACATCAATGACTTTGTTTTCATCAATAATCGTGAGTGCTTCTGCCATGGCTGTGTCTCCTTTCATCTCAATCAATAGTCAGTCTACATGGGAATAATACCACTTGCAATAGTTAATACTTAGTTTTAATGAAAGTTTTGAAAATGTGATTTGGCAAATGGCTGAAAATAAAGTGGGAAGGAGGAAATGCTATTTTATTTTAGGACAAAGAGGTCAGAAAGCTATTCCTATGTTAAGTCAATGTTGCTGAACGATTTCTCCCTTTCCCAAGAGACTTTCCTCAACTAAATCCGGCTTGATTGAAGTATGCGTTAGATGGAAGGCGAATTGGATTTTCGGCTGTGCCTTTATCTTTCGAGGGTCTAATGGTTTTTGCAAACTTTAAAAAATGGTGCTTCAATACATGGGTGTCACACGTTATTCATACATTAATGAGTGGGTGGTAGGAACGCTATCCTAGACCTTAAAACCAAGCAAATATTGAATCAAAGCATATAAAAAAGCCACCTCTCTGTTGTGTAAGTAAGGTGGCTTTAATGCGTTATTTTGGGTTAATAATAGGGCTGAACATCACTTGGTTACGCCCCTCGTTTTTCGCGACATGTAACATATCATCAGCATCTTTAAATAATTTGCGTTGTGATTTATGACTTTCACTCGTCATGTAACCGACGCCAATAGAAACGGAGAGTTTAATGACAATTTTGTCTGGCAAATGGAAGTTTGATTTTTCCACAGCTTTACGAATACTTTCAGCAAGTTTGACACATTCATCTAAAGAGCAATCACGCAAGACAATCGAAAATTCTTCGCCGCCGTTTCGGAAAATGCGTGTTTTTTTAGGCACGTAGTTTTGTAAAAGGTGAGACATTTGTTTTAATACGGCATCACCTGCATGATGTGTATAAGCATCGTTCACATCTTTAAAGCCATCAATATCAATTAATAGTAACGCTAAACTTTGTCGTTCATTTTCTGCAACACGTGCCATCTCGTTTAAATGACGGTCAAATTCTTTTACATTGCCTAAACCGGTTAAGTAATCAACAGTATCTTCATTCTCGTAACGTTCGATGAGTGAGAAGAATCTGAGCAAGTCGACGTAAAATACGGCTGTTACTAATGTTGCAACCATTGAAATAGGGATTAAATAGAGCACTTCTACGGTATCAAATGATGGCATAATCATTGCAATAATCGTTAAAATAATAATGCTTAAAATATTTAAAATTTGGATCGAAACGACATGATTTTGCTTGAGAAATGGTCCAATTGTACTTACAATAGCTGCAATGACTAACAACGAAACAGCATAAGTTAATGTCGTCGATAATACAAAGTAACCGACCAACGCAATAATGACTGCTGCGAAGACTGTGTAAAAAGAATTTGTATATCGGCCTAAAAAGAGTAAAGGGACAAAAGAAAGTTGAATCATATAGTTTTCGATTGGAATAGGTTGAAATGCAAGTAACAACCCAACGATAGTCATCAATACGGTAATATAACTTTTTGAAAATCTAAAGTCATGAGATTCAGCGTATTGAAGACGATGAAATAAATATATTCCAGCGATTGTTACTGAAATATTATAAATAATAGCTTCAATCATAATTAAGCGACTCCTTTTCTTTACCATTAGTTATTGTATGTGAAATGTTACAATTTGTCATTATTTTTTATAACGTGTAAAGATTTATGTGATTGAAAATGTTTTTATAGGAACTTGAGTCCTAAGATGTGATAAAATAAACGTGTATTTTAACCTTATCAGCGCTTTTATTTAATGAATTATACATACATCATTCAATTTAATTGATAGGTTTAATGTGCTTTTAATTTAATGTAAAATAAATATATTGGCAACACTGACATAATAAAAAATAATTAATGTATAATTGTGTTTTGTGTGTTGTCTTGTATTTAACTAATGTGCTGAAGTCGTTTGATTGCGAATGAATGAGACAGCAAATGTTTCGAATGATTTTTGCCGTTGTTGAACGACGAATGAAGAAAAATTCCGTGTAATGTAGGTGAACTGATGTATACTTTAACACTCATTGGCGTCTCGATGATAGTCAGTTTAATAATTACACCAATAGTAATAGCCGTTTCTAAAAAGCTAGATATTGTAGATAAACCCAACTTCCGTAAAATACATACTAAACCCATTTCGATGCTTGGGGGTACGGCAATATTATTATCTTTCTTAATAGGGATTTGGCTTGGACATCCGATTGAACGAGAAATCAAGCCGCTATTACTTGGTGCAATTGTTATGTATTTTGTTGGATTAATAGATGATTTATATGACTTAAAACCTATACTTAAATTAATAGGCCAAATTGCAGCGGCATTAGTCGTTGTGTCGTACGGCGTGACTATCGATTTTATTTCCATTCCAATTGGGCCAACGATTTACTTTGGATGGTTAAGTATTCCAATTACCATTTTTTGGATTGTAGCCATTACGAATGCGATTAACTTGATTGATGGCTTAGATGGACTTGCAGCAGGCGTCTCTGTCATTGCGCTTGTGACGATTGCATTTATTGCGATTTTACAAGGCAATATTTTTATTATTATGATTTGTAGTGTTCTGATTGGTTCGCTTTTTGGATTTCTTGCTTTTAACTTTCATCCAGCCAAAATCTTTTTGGGAGATAGTGGCGCGTTATGTATCGGCTTTATTATCGGTTTCGTGTCACTACTTGGTTTTAAAAATATTACGTTTATTTCCTTGTTTTTCCCGATCGTTATTTTAGCAGTGCCATTTATTGATACACTTTTTGCGATGATTCGCCGCGTTAAAAAAGGTCAACATATTATGCAAGCCGATAAATCTCACTTACATCACAAGTTATTAGAACTCGGTTATACGCATCGACAGACGGTGATTTTAATCTATTCTATCGCGTTTATGTTCAGTGTCGTGAGTATTATTTTATACCTCTCACAACCGTGGGGCGTCTTTTTAATGATCATCCTCATTGTCATTACGATTGAATTGATTGTTGAATTCACTGGTTTAATAGACGATGATTATCGTCCATTACTTGACCTCATAGCGAGACAAAAGCGATTAAGAAGTAAAAAATAAACATTGAAACATATATTACTTATCCCTCATCGTCATGATGGGGGATAAGTTTTTACAAGGTTGAAACTAGCGCTCCATACTTTTGTCATACAGCATACTGCCTTGAATGCCACATGGAAAGTACGCGAGAGAGGATATTGTACAAGGTTATAAGATTAATCAATATCAAACGGTAAGCGCATCACTGGGTCAGCTTCTAAAGTATATTTACCTTGTGTATGTTGATTGGCGAATTGAATGAATGTCTCATATTCTTCTTCAAGGACATCAATATGGTACGTCACTTGGTCTGTATATGCGGTATCACGAAGCATAAAAGTGGTTGATTGGAGTTCGTATTCAAATTTTCCAGTTAAATCATAAGCCATTGAAATACGGATAGGAATCGCCGGACGTAATGCGACACGACCGACATCTTGAATCACATCGCGTACAGCACCACCATATGCACGTATGAGGCCACCTGTGCCAAGTTTAATACCACCGAAGTAGCGTGTCACCACTACAGCGACATCATGGACATCTAACTTTTTTAACATTTCTAACATTGGCACACCCGCCGTGCCAGTCGGTTCGCCATCGTCATGTGCTTTTTGAATGAGCATCGTATCACCAATCGTGTAAGCCGAACAGTTATGCGTTGCTTCTCGATGTTCTTTTTTCTTCGCTTCAATAAATGCTTTTGCCTCATCTTCATCATGGACCGGTTTAATATGAGCAATGAAACGAGATTTACTAATGATGTTTTCTATAATATGTTCATCTTTAATTGTAATTACTGAATCTGTCATACAGGTCACCCTTTATTGTAATAATTGCTTAACTCATTATACTATATTTAGATTTAACTTAAAGATGCGAAAGTATGCTACATGACTTTACAAAATATAGTATGATAGTAACATATGTGGATATAAAGAATGTCACGATGATAAAGAAAATTTGAAAAAATAGCATTCCATGATGAAATTTGTTATATAATAAACTGTCGAGATACATTCATACCAAAATGAGCACTGTCTATAATGAATGTTTTTGCACATATGCGTGATGAAAATCAAGTGTTTGCTTTAGAGGAGGAAGAAAACATGAAAATAGCTGTCATGACTGATTCAACAAGCTATATCCCTCAACATATATTAGAAAAGAATAATATTCGTACTGTACCGTTAAGTATTACGTTAGAAAACGGTGAAAACTATAAAGAAAATATTTCAATCTTTGCAAACGAATTTCATGAAATATTAAGAACATCAAAATCTATCCCAACAACGAGTCAACCTGCCATTGGTGAAATGATCAGTGCGTACGAAGCCTATAGAGATGAAGGTTACACGGATGTTATTGTTATACATCTTTCAAGTGGTATCAGTGGGGCATATCAAACGGCGATGCAAGCTTCAACAATGGTCGAGGGGATTCGCGTGCATCCAGTCGATTCCAAAATTGCATGTTTACCTGAAGGATCACTTGTATTGCGTGCTCTAGACTTGATTGAACAAGGATTAGATGTCGAAGCAATATTGGCAGACTTAGACGATATGGTACAACATGTAGGGGCGTTTTTAGTTGTAGATGACTTGAAGAACTTGCATAAAAGTGGCCGTATTACAGGTGCTCAAGCGTGGATTGGAAATTTATTAAAAATGAAACCTGTATTGACATTTGAAGATGGTTTGATTGTCCCTTACGAAAAAGTGCGTACGAAAAAAAGAGCGCTAAAGTTAATTGAAGATAAAGCGGTTGAATTATCGAACCAGTATGAACAGTCGACGATTATGGTCATTGGTGGCGATGATAGAACAGAGTCTCAAGGCGTTTACAACGGTCTTAAAGAAAAGTATCCGAATAAAAATATCGTCTTTTCAGAGCTTGGACCTGTCATTACATCACATTTAGGATTAGGTGGATTTGGTATCGGTGTCGTCAATCGTTATATCGATGTTCCTGATTCGGTCAATGTTGAACGTTAACAATAAAATGAGTTTAAAGCAGCTCCCAAGATAGGGGGCTGTTTTTATTTTGGAGAGGTATCGTATTAAAAGTGGACCGGATCAGAAAAATTTTTCCGATAAAAAAAGTAAAATGAGGCGTTGGAACGTGTATGCTATTGAAAGGAGCTTCAAAATGTATTTTAATGGCCAACTTATAACAGACGCGACTTTATACGATGACAATCAAATTATACAAGTAGAAAAGGGGGTGACACGTACATCAACTGGATGGCGATGTACGCGATGTGCAACTGAGGAACGACATCACTTTTATCAATATGAAAGTGATGTAATAAATGACACAATCACCTATTGCCGTCATTGCATTCAAATGGGGCGGATGGATAGTGTGACAGATGTTTTTACATTGAGGAGTGTCACTTGTCGTTCGGAAGCGGCGTATCAGTTGCCTTTTCAGCTGTCGACACAACAGCAATATGCTTCTGAGCATATTGTTCAAGCTGTGCTGCGTCATGAATCATTATTACTTCATGCGGTGACAGGTGCAGGTAAGACTGAAATGATGTTTGAAGCGATTGCTCAAGCACGCCGTCAAGGATATAATGTCGCGGTCGTTTCACCACGGCTAGATGTGGTCATTGAAGTGAGTAGGCGTATTAAGCAAACATTTTTAAATGAAGCGATTGATATTTTACATCAAGCGAGTCGGCAGCAGTATGCAGCACATTTTGTCATTGCGACAGTGCACCAATTGTATCGATTCAAGCGGCATTTTCACGTTATATTTATTGATGAAGTTGATGCTTTTCCACTCGCAATGGACCCGTCTTTAATGCAAACGATTGAAAATGCAGCAAGAATGGAAAAAGCACTCATCTATATGACAGCAACCCCGCCGCCGCATTTAAAAGCGCAATTTGATGATGCACATACAATTACTTTACCTGCAAGATTTCATCAGCATCCTCTAGTGACCCCTAGGTTTAAATATTTTAAGGTTCGAGTGAACAAAGTGCAGTTTTATTTATTAACACGTATGAAAGCACAGCAAGAACAGCAACGGACAACTTTAATTTTTTTCAGTGACATATGTGAAATGAAGCGGTTTTTTAAAACGTATGCGCCCTTAGTGGTCCGTTTAGGATTGGTTTACAGTGAAGACCCTGAGCGGTTATATAAGGTTGAATCTTTACGAAAGGGTCTATACGACATCATGTTAACGACAACCATATTGGAAAGAGGGTTCACGATGCCTTATTTAGATGTATGGGTAGTGGATAGTCATCGCTATACTTCAACAGCCTTAATACAAATCGCTGGACGTGTAGGACGTAAAGCCGTTTGTCCAGATGGTGACGTGTTGTTTTTGCATGAAGGACGCACAAGGGCGATGTATGATGCTCATCGTCAAATTGTTGAAATGAATCAACTCGCAAAGAAACGAGGATGGATTAAATGAAACACTGTCTTTTTTGTATGAACACTATGCATGAAGCGATTTTAATGGCGAACCTCTTTTCGAAAACGCATACTTTATGCCCGAAATGTCATGAATTAATCGAAAATTGTCGTTTTAATGAGACGAATCGATGTGCCTATTGTAAAGGCAATTTAGATCTCTCAGGAGGATGCCGCAATTGTCAGAACCTAACCACTATGGGTGTTCGATTTGAGCGCATTGAACCACTTTTTCATTATGATCATTTTATGAAGACATTGTTACAGCAGTATAAATTTTTAAATGACGTCGCACTTGCGAAAGTTTTTGCATATTACATTCGGGTAAAACTTGTAAAAGATGAACTGATTGTACCGATGCCATCCAGTCAAGATCACGATTTACAACGCACTTTTAATCCAGTTCAAACGATATTACATCATTTGAAATTACCTTATGTCGCATGTTTAAAAATGCGTCCTCGCTCGAAACAATTTGCATTATCACGTTCAGAACGCTATGCAGTCGATAATCCCATTTACTTCGATAGTGATATTTCTCTGGAAAACAAAAGTATTCTCCTTATTGATGATATTTACACGACCGGTCACACTGCTCACTGTGCTGGAAATGTATTATTACAACAAAAAGTCAGAAAATTAAGTATGTTAACGTTTGCGAGATAGCGTAAACATGTTAAAATATAAGTAAGGAATATATTATAAAAAGAGGTTGAAAGGAGCGAGCACTATGATTAACTTTGAAATTCATGGAGACAACCTCACAATCACAGATGCTATTAGAAATTATATTGAGGAGAAAATTGGTAAGTTAGAACGCTATTTCACTAATGTGCCAAATGCAACAGCGCATGTGAAAGTGAAAACATATCAAAATTCAAGTACTAAAATCGAAGTGACAATTCCATTGAAAAATGTAACGCTTCGTGCAGAGGAACGACACGATGATTTATATGCAGGTATCGATTTAATTAATAATAAACTTGAACGTCAAGTTCGTAAGTATAAAACACGTGTCAATCGTAAAAACAGAGACCGTGGTTATGAAGAGGATGTATTTACAGAAGTTGAAGCGACTGAACCAGAAGTGGAACAAGAAGCAACAGCGTCTGATATCGAAATCATTCGTTCTAAAACGTTCAGCTTAAAACCAATGGACTCAGAAGAAGCTGTACTACAAATGAATTTATTAGGACATGACTTCTTCGTGTTTAATGATCGTGAAACAGATGGTACAAGCATTGTTTATCGTCGTAAAGATGGTAAATACGGTTTGATTGAAACTGAATAATCTCTAATCATGATAAAGAGATAGCGTTCATTGCGCAGAACAATTTGATAACTATAAGTCTTGATTGAACGTGTGATGATGCGTGCAAAAAGGGTGGGGCAAGTGTATAAATCTAATCAGATGTATTAGATTTAAAGCTTGTCCCTTCTTTTATCAGATAGGAAATATTTATGTGTGTTTGATTCAAAAGCCTGACTACAAGTTTTTGATTTGGTTGATACGTCGAACGTCTATAAAGTAGGAAGCTGATTCGAATATCATAAAGAAATATCATGCATTGTTATTTGACGGTATGAGGTATTATAATAAAATTGTTAAATGATACGTATATATATAAGTGGTTTGAGTATAAATTTATACCGAAAAATGATATGATGGATAGTTGTAAGCGGCACAGTTTTATGGCTAAAGGAGCGAACAAAATGGGTTTGATAACTAAAATGATTGACGGTAATAAACGAGAAGTCAAACGTTTAAGTAAGTTAGCAGACAAAGTCATCGCATTAGAAGAAGATATTGCGTTGCTAACTGATGAAGAAATGAGAGCAAAGACGAAAGCTTTTCAAGAAGAAGTTCAACAAATAGAAGACATTAAAAAACAGAATAATAAATTAGATGATATTTTACCGGAAGCCTTCGCACTTGTACGTGAAGCTTCTAAACGTGTGTTCAATATGACACCATATAAAGTACAAATCATGGGTGGAATCGCCATTCATAAAGGTGATATTGCAGAGATGAGAACCGGTGAAGGTAAAACATTAACTGCAACGATGCCAACCTATTTAAATGCATTAACTGGTCGCGGTGTGCACGTTATTACGGTAAACGAATATTTATCTAGCGTTCAAAGTGAGGAAATGGCAGAACTGTACAATTTTTTAGGTCTGTCAGTCGGATTGAATCTCAATAGTTTAAGTACAGTAGAAAAACGTGAAGCTTATAGTAAAGACATCACATACAGTACAAATAATGAACTTGGCTTTGACTATTTACGTGACAACATGGTGAATTATAAAGAAGACCGTGTTATGCGTCCATTACATTTTGCGATTATTGATGAAGTCGACTCGATTTTAATCGATGAAGCCCGTACGCCTTTAATTATTTCAGGTGAAGCGGAGAAATCTACATCTTTATATACACAAGCGAATGTGTTTTCAAAAATGCTTAAAGCTGAAGAAGATTATAACTATGATGTACAAACGAAAAGTATTCAATTGACGGAACAAGGTATTGACAAGGCAGAACGTATGTTTAAAATTGAAAACTTATATGATGTGAAACATGTAGATGTGATTCACCATATTAACCTTGCTTTACGTGCGCATTATACAATGCAGCGTGACGTAGATTATATGGTAACGGGTGGCGAAATTCTGATCGTTGACCAATTTACAGGTCGTACAATGCCAGGACGTCGTTTCTCAGAAGGCTTACACCAAGCGATTGAAGCGAAAGAAAATGTCCAAATTCAAAACGAATCTAAGACGATGGCGTCGATTACATTCCAAAACTATTTCAGAATGTACAACAAGTTAGCAGGTATGACAGGTACGGCTAAAACAGAGGAAGAAGAATTCCGTAACATTTACAATATGACTGTAACTCAAATTCCAACGAACCGACCTGTCCAACGTGTCGACCGTTCAGATTTAATTTATGTGAGTCAAAAAGGTAAATTTGATGCGGTTGTCGAAGAAGTGATTGAAAAACATCGCAAAGGTCAACCTGTTTTATTAGGTACTGTTGCAGTTGAAACATCGGAGTATATCTCGAATTTATTGAAAAAACGCGGTATTCGTCATAGTGTTCTTAATGCGAAAAATCATGAAAGAGAAGCAGAAATTGTTTCCGGTGCAGGTCAAAGAGGCGCTGTAACGATTGCGACAAACATGGCTGGACGTGGGACAGACATTAAACTAGGCGAAGGTGTTGAAGAGCTAGGTGGTCTAGCTGTAATTGGCACGGAACGTCATGAATCACGCCGTATTGATGATCAGTTGCGTGGTCGTTCAGGTCGTCAAGGTGATAAAGGGGACAGTCGATTCTATTTATCATTACAAGATGATTTGATGGTGCGCTTCGGTTCAGAACGTATGCAAGCGATGATGAGTCGTCTAGGGATGGATGATTCTACGCCGATTGAATCTAAAATGGTGTCACGTGCTGTAGAGTCTGCACAAAAACGTGTAGAAGGTAACAACTTTGATGCGCGTAAACGTATTTTGGAATATGATGAAGTTTTACGTAAACAACGTGAAATCATGTATGAAGAACGTAATCAAATTATTGACCAAGATCATAGTACGGACCTAGTGATGCAAATGATGCATTCCACATTAGATCGCGCATTGCTACATTACGTGAATGAAGATGAAGAAAAGATGGATTACGAACCACTGATTCACTATGTTCAAGATATCTTTTTACATGAAGGTGACTTAACAGAAAGTGAAATTAATGGCAAAGATAGAGAAGATATGTTTGAAGTCATTTGGGCGAAAATTGAAGCTGCATATAATCGTCAAAAAGATCAACTTGGCGACCGTATGCCGGAGTTTGAACGTATGATATTATTGCGTTCAATCGACAATCATTGGACATCACATATTGATACAATGGACCAACTCCGTCAAGGGATCCATTTACGTTCGTATGGTCAACAAAATCCATTGCGTGACTATCAAAATGAAGGACATCAATTGTTCGATATAATGATGCAAAGTATTGAAGAAGATGTCAGCAAATATATCCTGAAATCTGTCATCACGGTAGAAGAAGATGTTGAACGTGAGAAAACGAAAGAGTTAGAAGGTAAACACGTTTCAGCTGAAGATGGCAAAGAAAAAGTTAAACCACAACCTATTGTAAAAGAGCATGAGGTCGGACGTAATGAAACATGTCCATGTGGAAGCGGCAAAAAATATAAAAATTGCCACGGTAAATAGCGGTGGCAATAGTTGAATATTTAAAAGGAGCGATACATGATGGAATTGTCCGAACTTAAACGCAATCTGGATAGTTATAGTGCAAAATTAGAACAACTTAGGGGGTCTCTTTGACTTAGAAAACAAAGAGACGAACATCCAAGAATATGAAGAGATGATGGCGGACCCACAATTTTGGGATAATCAAGAGCGTGCGCAAACGATTATCGATCAAAACAATGCGATAAAGTCTGTTGTAAACAATTACTATGAAGTTGCTGAAACGCTTGAAGAGATGGTTGCGACGTATGAATTGCTACAAGAAGAATACGATGACGAAATGAAAGATGATTTAGAACAAGAAGTCATTGGATTTCAAACGAAAGTAGACCAATTCGAATTGCAACTCTTGCTAGATGGCGAGCATGATGCAAACAATGCTATTCTCGAGTTACATCCTGGTGCAGGTGGCACAGAATCTCAAGACTGGACAAATATGTTGTTACGGATGTATCAACGTTATTGTGAACAGCAAGGTTTCAAAGTGGAAATTGTCGATTATCAAGCGGGCGATGAAGCAGGTGTGAAGAGTGTTACAATGCTCGTCAAAGGACACAATGCTTATGGCTATTTAAAAGCAGAAAAAGGCGTGCACCGTCTCGTCCGTATTTCGCCTTTTGATTCTTCGGGTCGTCGCCATACGTCATTTGCGTCATGCGATGTCATTCCTGAATTTAACAATGAAAAAATCGAAGTTGAAATCAATTCAGACGATATTACTGTGGATACTTTCCGTGCTTCAGGTGCAGGGGGGCAGCATATTAACAAAACTGAATCAGCCATCCGTATTACGCACCATCCGACAGGTATCGTAGTGAATAACCAAAATGAACGTTCGCAAATTAAAAACCGAGAAGCAGCTATGAAAATGTTGAAAGCAAAACTTTATCAACTCGAGTTAGAACAAAAAGAGCAAGAACTTGCTGCCATTCGTGGTGAACAAAAAGATATTGGGTGGGGCAGTCAAATTCGTTCTTACGTTTTCCATCCTTATTCTATGGTGAAAGATCATCGCACAAATGAGGAGACGGGTAACGTCAACGCAGTCATGGACGGTGAGATTGGTCCGTTTATCGAAGCGTATTTAAGACATCAAATGCAATAAGATGAAGTGTATATCCAACTAGGGGCTAGGGCATTCAATTGTTCAAGCCCCTGAATTATATGGGTGATGAAGACGTTTGATGTTTGGTACGAGCACGTGCAAGTATTTTTTCAAAAGTTGGAGAAACAAGTGATATAAATAATATAAATATGTTAATATAATCAACAAATGGACATCAAATGTAAATATGACAGGAGGAGGTTGATTATGGGAATTCATCAATATTTTAAAAGGTTATCAGACTTAGAAAAGCTCATTCGATTACCTGGGAAATTTAAATACTTCGAGCATAATGTAGCCGCACACTCTTTTAAAGTTACAAAAATTGCTCAGTATTTAGGTACAGTTGAAGAGCATCACGGTAAGACAGTGGATTGGAAAAGTTTATACGAAAAAGCGCTCAACCACGACTTTGCCGAAGTGTTTACAGGAGATATTAAAACGCCTGTGAAGTATGCGAGTGGTGAATTGAAAAAACTGTTTTCACAAGTAGAAGAGGAAATGGTTGATACATTCATTAAAGAAGAAATTCCGGAACAGTATCAAGATATTTACCGTCGTCGCTTGCAAGAAGGCAAAGATGACTCGTTAGAAGGACAAATTCTATCAGTCGCAGATAAGATTGATTTATTGTATGAAACATTTGGTGAAATTCAAAAACGTAATCCTGAACCTCTATTTTTTGAAATATATGAGATGAGTCTTGAAACGATTATGCAATTTGATCATCTGGCTTCCGTACAGGATTTTATTGAAAATATTATTCCAGAAATGTTAACTGAAAGATTTATACCACGCACTGAATTAAAAGAAATGACGATGCAAATCCTAAATAAAAGAAAGATGTGATAGGGTTGATTTGGTATCTACTGGCCGCTTTTTTTCCTTGTGTCCTTGTGGTTATTTTCAGCACGATAACGAGAAGTAAATGGATGGGGACGCTCATTACATTAGTTGTAATCGGTGCATCAGTTTATAAAGGTTTTTTTCATAATGAATGGATTATTTTCCTTGACGTTGTATCATTGTTAGCAGGGTATATTATTGTAGAAGAACTAAAAATTCATCATATCGAACATGATAAAGAGGGCGGCATGTAATCGTTGTGCATACGCCTTCACAATTATAGCGACATCAGGAGTGAATCTGACACAGTTTGAAGGTAATCAGAAGCACTCCTCTTTGTGTTGGATTACGAACAAATGTTTGTATTTTATCATTGTGTTCTGTTAAAATATGAGTATTAAGTAGATAGGAGGCGGACAGTGAATGGAGCATCACGACTTTAAAATTGCTTCAAATTTCGAACCACAAGGGGATCAACCCCAAGCTATCAAAGCACTGGTAAAAGGAATAGAAGAAGGTAAACGTCACCAAACATTACTCGGTGCAACAGGTACGGGTAAAACATTTACGATGAGCAATGTCATTAAAGAAGTGGGCAAACCGACGCTGATTATTGCCCACAACAAAACGTTAGCGGGGCAATTGTACAGTGAGTTCAAAACCTTCTTCCCTGAAAATAGAGTGGAATATTTTGTTAGTTACTACGACTATTACCAACCAGAAGCGTATGTTCCGTCTACCGATACGTTTATTGAAAAAGATGCGTCAATTAACGATGAAATAGACCAACTCCGACATTCAGCAACGAGTGCGCTGTTTGAACGAGATGATGTCATTATTATCGCCAGTGTAAGTTGTATTTACGGTTTAGGTAATCCAGATGAATACCGTGACTTAGTTGTAAGCATTCGTGTAGGGATGGAAATGGATAGAAGTGAGTTATTGCGAAAGCTTGTTGACGTACAATATACACGAAACGACATTGACTTTAGACGCGGAACATTTAGAGTACGCGGCGATGTCGTTGAGATTTTCCCAGCTTCACGTGAAGAGTTATGTATTCGTGTGGAATTTTTTGGTGATGAAGTAGACCGTATTAGTGAAATTAACTATTTAACAGGCGAAGTATTAAAAGAACGTGAACATTTTGCACTTTTCCCAGCTTCTCACTTCGTAACCCGTGAAGAAAAAATGAAGATTGCAATTGAGCGTATTGAAAAAGAATTAGAAGAACAACTAGCATATTTAAGAAGTGAAAATAAATTACTCGAGGCGCAACGTTTAGAACAACGAACAAATTATGATTTAGAGATGATGCGCGAAATGGGCTTTACATCAGGGATTGAGAACTATTCGGTTCATCTTACATTGCGACCACTCGGTTCTACACCGTACACTTTGTTAGATTATTTTGGTGATGATTGGCTTATTATGATTGATGAGTCGCATGTGACGTTACCTCAAATTCGTGGAATGTACAATGGAGACCAAGCACGAAAACAAGTGTTAGTTGAGCATGGTTTCCGTCTTCCAAGTGCATTAGACAATAGACCATTGAAGTTTGAAGAGTTCGAACAAAAAGCGAAACAACTCGTTTATGTATCGGCGACACCAGGTCCATATGAAATCGAACATACAGATGAAATGATTGAACAAATTATTCGACCAACTGGCTTGTTAGATCCAAAAATCGAAGTCCGTCCTACGAAAAATCAGATCGATGACTTGCTCAGTGAAATTCAAGAACGAACAGAACAAGGCGAACGTGTACTGATCACAACGTTAACGAAAAAAATGAGTGAGGATTTAACGACTTATTTAAAAGAAGCCGGTGTAAAGGTCAATTATTTGCACTCTGAAATTAAAACATTAGAACGGATTGAAATCATTAGAGATTTACGTATGGGAACATTTGATGTGCTCATCGGTATTAACCTGCTTAGAGAGGGACTTGATATTCCAGAAGTCTCATTAGTGGTGATTTTGGATGCGGATAAAGAAGGTTTCTTACGTTCTGAGCGTTCGTTAATCCAAACGATGGGCCGTGCAGCGCGTAATGATAAAGGGCATGTCATCATGTATGCAGATCGAATAACGGATTCCATGAAAGTCGCGATTGATGAAACGGAACGACGTCGTGAAATTCAAATCGCATACAATGAAAAACATGGCATTGTACCGAAAACAATTAATAAAGAGATTCATGATGTCATTAGTGCAACGGTCGAAACGGATGAAACAAATGAAGATCAACGTAAAGAAGTACCGAAGAAAATGACGAAAAAAGAACGTGAAAAAACGATTGAAAATGTTGAAAAAGAAATGAAAGAAGCAGCAAAAGCATTAGATTTCGAAAGAGCAACCGAATTAAGAGATTTATTATTTGAATTAAAATCAAAAGGGTGAAACGCATGGAAGAACCATCAATCGTAGTGAAAGGGGCCCGTGCCCACAATTTAAAAAATGTTGATATCGAATTGCCAAAAAATCAGTTAATTGTCATGACAGGACTGTCAGGATCGGGGAAGTCCTCGCTCGCATTTGATACGATTTATGCGGAAGGGCAACGTCGATATGTGGAGTCTTTAAGCGCATATGCTCGTCAGTTTTTAGGGCAAATGGATAAACCAGACGTAGATACAATTGAAGGTTTATCTCCAGCGATATCGATTGATCAAAAGACAACGAGTAAAAACCCACGTTCAACGGTGGCGACTGTAACAGAAATTTACGATTATATTCGTCTCCTTTATGCGCGTATCGGAAAGCCTTTTTGTCCCAATCATGGTATCGAAATCGAATCACAAACCGTACAACAAATGGTTGATCGTATTATGGAATTGGAAGAACGTACGAAAATCCAACTATTAGCACCTGTTGTGAACCATCGTAAAGGGACGCATGAAAAATTATTAACGGACATTAGTAAAAAAGGTTATGTACGTGTGCGTGTTGACGGTGAAATTATGGACGTGACACAAGTACCGGAACTTGATAAAAATAAAAACCACACGATTGAAATCGTCGTGGACCGTTTAGTCGTGAAACCGGGTATT
Source organism: Staphylococcus pseudintermedius (assembly GCF_001792775.2). Classification (GTDB taxonomy): domain Bacteria; phylum Bacillota; class Bacilli; order Staphylococcales; family Staphylococcaceae; genus Staphylococcus; species Staphylococcus pseudintermedius. The sequence continues at coordinate 106,510 of NZ_MLGE02000002.1, read as the reverse complement.
GAAACACGTTTAGCAGATTCCATCGAGACCGTACTTGAATTAGCAGACGGTCGACTCGTCGTGGACATTATTGATGGAGATAAGCTAGAGTTTTCAGAAAAGCATGCATGTCCAATTTGTGGTTTTTCAATCGGTGAATTAGAGCCGAGAATGTTCAGTTTTAATAGTCCGTTTGGCGCGTGTCCAACGTGTGATGGTTTAGGACAAAAGCTAACTGTAGACTTGGATTTAGTCGTTCCGGATAAAGATAAAACGCTGAATGAAGGCGCCATTTTACCGTGGGAGCCGACAAGTTCGGACTTTTATCCATCGATGTTAAAACGTGTATGTGAAGTATACAAAATCAATATGGACAAACCATTTAAAAAATTAACTGAACGCCAAAGAAACATCATTTTATACGGTTCTGGGGACAAAGAAATTGAGTTTACATTCAAGTCGAAATTCGGTCAAGAGCGTAAACGTACGATGCCGTTTGAAGGGGTGGTCCCGAATATTGAGCGCCGTTACCACGAATCACCTTCAGAATACGTACGTGAAATGATGCAAAAATATATGGGTGAACAAGTGTGTGAGACGTGTCATGGCCAACGATTGAGTCGCGAAGCATTGTCGGTGTACGTGGCAGGTAAAAATGTCGGCGAAGTGGTGGAACAATCCATTAAAGAAGCTTTGACATATTACGAAAATATTGAGCTAACTGAACAAGACGCACAAATTGCTCATTTAATTTTAAAAGAGATTACGTCGCGGTTAGCTTTTTTAAATAACGTTGGACTCGATTATTTAACGCTGAACCGTTCATCTGGCACATTGTCAGGTGGGGAAGCGCAACGTATTCGACTCGCAACACAAATCGGTTCTCGTTTGTCAGGTGTCTTGTACGTGCTAGATGAGCCATCTATTGGTTTACATCAACGTGACAACGATCGTTTGATTCATACATTACAAGAAATGCGTGATCTTGGAAACACATTAATTGTGGTTGAACACGATGAAGACACGATGATTGCGGCAGACTACCTTGTTGATATTGGCCCAGGTGCAGGTGAGCACGGCGGTGAAGTCGTTGCGAGCGGTACGCCGAAACAAGTGATGCGTAACGCCAAATCACTCACTGGTCAATATTTAAGTGGTAAAAAGTTCATTCCCGTTCCGGAACATCGTCGTCCAGTGACTGACCGTAAAATTTCAGTCAAAGGTGCGCGCAGTAATAACCTCAAAAATGTCGACGTTGATTTTCCGCTCTCTGTCATGAATGTTGTGACAGGTGTATCAGGTTCAGGAAAAAGTTCGCTCGTGAATGAAGTGTTGTACAAATCATTGGCTAAAGCGATTAATAAATCAAAAATCAAACCTGGTGAACATGACGAAATTACAGGTATGGATCAAATCGATAAAATTATTGATATCGATCAGTCGCCTATTGGAAGAACGCCGCGTTCTAATCCAGCCACATATACAGGCGTATTTGATGATATTCGAGACGTCTTTGCCTCAACGAACGAAGCAAAAGTACGTGGTTATCAAAAAGGGCGTTTTAGTTTTAACGTTAAAGGTGGCCGTTGTGAAGCATGTAAAGGTGATGGTATTATAAAAATAGAGATGCATTTTCTGCCTGATGTGTATGTGCCTTGTGAAGTATGTCATGGCAAACGTTACAATCGTGAGACGTTGGAAGTCACTTATAAAGGAAAAAATATTGCTGACGTGTTAGAGATGACTGTAGAAGACGCAACTCAATTTTTTGAAAACATTCCTAAAATCAAACGCAAATTACAAACTTTAGTCGATGTTGGATTAGGTTATATTACGCTTGGGCAGCCTGCAACGACACTTTCAGGTGGAGAAGCGCAACGTGTTAAACTTGCCTCAGAATTACACAAACGAGCAACAGGACGCTCAATCTATATTCTCGATGAACCGACAACAGGCTTACATGTCGATGATATTAGTCGATTGTTAAAAGTGCTCAATCGACTTGTTGAAAATGGTGATACCGTTGTAATCATCGAACATAATTTAGATGTCATTAAAACAGCAGATAACTTAATTGATTTAGGCCCTGAAGGTGGTGACGGTGGCGGTACGATTCTTGCGACAGGGACACCTGAAGAAATTGCCGCTATCCCAGAATCTTATACGGGTCGTTATCTTAAAACTGTATTAGCGCGTGATAAGGAACGAATGGAGGGCTAAGCCATGGAAGAAGCTAAAGTCAAAGTATTGGAATTACTGAAAGATGGCAAAATTTCTGTAGAAGAAGCAACGACATTATTGGACGCGATGACAACGGAAGAAAAAGTAACACATGCTACAACGACAAATAAAAGTGATCGTACTGAAAAGACGACGCGTGATTTTGAAGAGACGGTAGAGGGTTTTGTGAATAACACATTGGATAGTGTAGCGAGTTTGTTAAAGCATGGTCAAAAGCTTATTAATGTGAATCGTGATAAAGTGAAAGAAATGAGTGAAAGTGAACGTCAAGCGGCTTTGAAAAAAGTGGAGGAGACGTTGAATGAAGTGAGAGAGAAAATGAAGAAAGATTAATAGGTGAGGAAGTGTACTGTGAATGGTATGCTTCCTTTTGTTTTGCCACATATGTTTCACATAGACTAGGTTGTCATCATACATAGATTGTCACACCGTGCTGCACGTTCTTACGGTTTCACAATGAAAGCTGTGTGGTTAATACTACATCGCATTGATTCAACCTGAAAACGTGAATAACATTTTAGATTCGCTGCCTCAAAGTAATCCATTTTTTCAAACTAAAGTTGCGTATCTCTCATGCGTTTTTAATGGTATACTTTGAATTCTAAAGGGTACTGCAAAAAAGATGGGATATGTGTTAAGATATAGCGATGCTCATACGGATACACTGAACTTTTGATAATGGAAATGCACAACAAAGCTAGCACGTTTTTCGTGATTTTGCATACGTGTTGAAATGTGTTTCAATTGTGGAGATTCATGTATAATGAAACAAGTAATGCGTAGTCAAAAGTGATTAAAAATAATGTTTGATTTAAAGTAAACAGTAAAACTGAGGTGATTAGATGTTAACGACGCAAGATTTAGTTAAGCGATTTAATTTGAATGTGGTCGCTGGTGAAGCGGGGTTAAATCGTCCAATACGTAATACAGATATTTCAAGGCCCGGTTTGGAAATGGCAGGGTATTTTTCTCACTACGCTTCCAATCGTATTCAACTTTTGGGTACAACGGAACTATCTTTCTACAATTTATTACCAGATGCTGAACGTCAAGGACGTATGCGCAAACTTTGCCGTCCTGAAACGCCAGCCATTATTATTACACGAGGGCATGATGCGCCGGATGAGTTGTTAGAGGCGGCAGAGGAGTTAGATACGCCATTGATTTATGTCGAAGAAGCAACGACACGTGTCATGGGGCGTTTGACGACGTATCTCGAACATGAACTTGCTAATTCTACATCGTTACATGGTGTCCTCGTCGATGTGTATGGTGTCGGTGTATTAATTACAGGTGATTCCGGTATAGGTAAAAGTGAAACAGCTTTGGAACTTGTGAAACGTGGTCATCGTCTTGTTGCGGATGATAACGTAGAAATCAAAGAGATTACGAAAGATCAACTCATTGGTAAGGCGCCTAAAATCATTGAACATTTGCTAGAAATTAGAGGATTGGGCATTATTAACGTGATGACATTGTTTGGTGCGGGTTCGATTTTAACGCAAAAACGCATTCGCTTAAACATCAATCTGGAAACTTGGCATCAAGATAAATTGTATGACCGTGTCGGTTTAAATCATGAAACACTTAAGATTTTAGATACCGAAATTACGAAAAAAACGATTCCTGTTCGTCCAGGGCGAAATGTAGCTGTCATCATTGAAGTGGCGGCCATGAATTACCGCTTGAATATTATGGGAATTAATACAGCAGAAGAGTTTAATGAACGTTTAAATGCTGAAATCTTAAAAAACAGTCAACAAGATAAAGGAGACATAGAATAATGATAGGATACATTGATCCAGTCGCTTTTTCCTTGGGCGGCTTAGAAGTGAAATGGTACGGTATTATCATAGCGAGCGCGATTTTAATTGGGTATTGGATTGCACAAAAAAGTGCACAGTCAGTCGGTTTCCACGAAGATGATCTTGTCAATATTTTATTAGTTTGTGTATTTGTTGCGATTATTAGTGCGCGTTTATATTTCGTGCTTTTCCAACTGGATTATTATATTCAAAATCCGATAGAAATTCCGATGATATGGCATGGCGGTATTGCAATACACGGTGGTCTCATCGGTGCGTTTGCGATGGGTACTTACTATTGTTATCGCAAAAACTGGCATCCGTTTCAATTAGGTGATGTGGTGGCACCAAGCATTATTTTAGCACAAGGTATTGGACGTTGGGGTAACTTTATGAACCACGAAGCGCACGGCGGTCCAGTGAGCCGTTCATTTTTAGAATCGTTACACTTACCACAATTTATTATTGAAAATATGCAAATCAACGGCATTTATTACCAACCGACATTTTTATATGAATCGATTTGGGATGTTATCGGTTTTATTATTTTAATCACTATCCGTCGTCATTTGAAAATCGGCGAAACATTTTTCATCTATATCATTTGGTATTCGGTCGGTCGTTTTTACATAGAAGGCTTACGTACAGACAGTTTGATGTTAACGGAGACGATTCGAATTGCACAAGCGGTCTCAATTGTATGCATTATCATCGGTGTTATCTTTATTGTATGGCGTCGACTTAAAAAAGATGTCCCGCTCTATCGCGAAGTGAACGTGCTCAATTGGCCGTTCGACAAGAAAGGAAAACGTTAAGTTGAAGCGACGACTTAAAGTTTATCCTGCGGGCTGTCATAATGCATTACATGATCTGTATCGTTATATCCGCTTTATGCGACTTCTTAAAAATACGCTCATTATTGAAATAGCCAGATATGTCCCTCACGTAGGTGTGAAACGATGGATGTACTGCCGTTTATTAAAAATGACGATAGGTGAAAAAACTGCATTTGCTTTTAAAGCGGTGCCTGATTTATTATATCCAGAAAAAATAAAAATTGGTCATAACGTCATCATTGGTTATAATACGACTTTATTAACCCATGAATTTTTAACTGAATCGTTAAGAGTCGGTGAAGTTGAAATCGGGGACCATACGATGATTGGTGCGAATGTGACCGTATTACCAGGTGTGAAAATCGGTAGCCACGTTCAAATTGGTGCGGGGAGTGTCGTTTCTAAAGATATTCCCGATTATACTGTGGCGTATGGCAATCCGATACAACTGCACTCAAAACATTAGAAAAGAGAGGTGACAATGGATGACACAAAAACGAAATATTATACAGTTCAGCGATGATGTGGCACTTTATGAACGTCTAGCAAAACAAAAAATACAACAACAAGATTATGTAAAAGCACAACGCTATTTAGAAAAAGTGTTAGCGTTGTCACCAGATTGTTTTGAGGCGAAACAGCAACTTGCGACATGTTTTATCAAGTTAAATGCGCCAGGACGTGCTGAAGCAATTTATTATGAAGAAATCAGTAAGGGGAATGAATTGGAAGCTTCTTACTATGAATTAAGTCAGTTGAATATTGATTTAAATGAGCCAAACAAAGCGTATTTATTCGGTTTAAGTTATGCTTTTTTAGCTGATGACGAAGCCTATCGAGAAGAGTTGGAAGACTTATTTGAAGTGGCATTCAACGGCGAACATCCGCTTGAAGAAGAAAGTCAGTTGTTTGTCGTACAAGTCATTTTTCAATATTTATTCGGTCAAGGCCGTTTGGTAGAAGCGCGTGAGTATTTGTTGAGACAGGACGAAGAAATTCAAGATAATCGAATCATCCGTAATTTGCTCGCGATGTGTTATCTTTATTTAAATGAAAACAAAATCGCTCAAGAGATGTTTGAGCGTTTGTTGAAAGAGGACCCTTCCGATGTGCATGCGTTATGTCATTACACTTTGTTACTCTACAACATGAATCAACAAACACGCTTCCAAAATTATGTGAAAATATTAAACAAAATCCGACCGATGAATGATGAAGAGTCTTTTAAGCTTGGGATTGTGCTCAGTTATTTAAAGCAGTATCCAGCCTCTCAACAGTTGTTAGTGCCACTTCACCGCAAAGGCAAGTTTCAGACCTTTCAACTGTTTCATGCGCTTTCATTCAATTATTATTACCTAGGAAATATCGAGCAAAGCCATCACTTTTGGCAAGTGTTAACTCAATTTTCGAAAGCGAATCGTGGTTTTCCACCATGGGTCATTGAGGAAAGTGCCCATTATTTTAATCAACATGTGGAGCCTTTGTTGCTAAGTGATGATCAACATGAACGTTTGTACGGTCTCTTTTTGTTAAATCAACTCAACGGTAAAGAAATTTTGATGACGAAAGAAGTTTGGACGATTTTAGAATCAATGGGAGATTATGAAAAATTGTATCTCTCTTATCTCATTCAAAATCTGCAACTGAGAAAACTACACTTTATTCATCAAGGTATGGAGATACTTTATCGCCTCCCAGAAACACAATCTTATGCCTCTCTCTTTTTAAGTTGGATTAGTTATGCAGAAAGTCTATTAGTCGAGCAAGTCGACCAGGAACAAGTGGAAGCGTATGTGGCTGCGGTCGCTTATCTCTTTTTCAATCAAAAAGAAGACCATGATATGACGCGACCACAAATTATTGAACATTTTGATGTGGCAACCGATGCTTTTGAACAAGCACTTCAGCATCTGTTGAGCATTTAAATTTGAGTCCATGAATTAAATGTTGTAAAATGCGTATGATGAAATTAAAGGAGGAACAGATCATGTCAGAACAAGTAAGATATGATGTTGCGATTATTGGTGCAGGACCAGCAGGCATGACAGCTGCTGTTTATGCTTCACGTGCGAATTTAAATACAGTAATGATTGAACGTGGTATGCCAGGTGGACAAATGGCAAACACTGAAGAAGTAGAAAACTTTCCAGGTTTCGAAATGATTTCAGGACCTGATCTTTCAAGTAAGATGTTTGATCATGCTAAAAAATTCGGCGCTGAGTACAAATATGGCGATATTAAAGGCATCGAAGATAAAGGCGATTACAAAGTCATTGATTTTGGTTCTAGTACACTTGAGGCGACAGCTGTGATTATTGCGACAGGTGCGGAATACAAAAAAGTGGGCGTACCCGGAGAAGAACAGCTCGGAGGTCGCGGTGTCAGCTACTGTGCTGTATGTGATGGTGCTTTCTTTAAAAACAAAAATATCTATGTCATCGGTGGTGGCGATTCAGCAGTAGAAGAAGGTACGTTCTTAACTAAATTCGCTAGCAAAGTAACAATCGTACACCGTCGTGACCAATTAAGAGCACAAAAAATTCTCCAAGACCGTGCTTTTAAAAACGATAAAATTGATTTTATTTGGAATCACACACTTAAATCTGTCAATGAAAAAGACGGTAAGGTCGGTTCATTAACACTTGTTTCAACGGTGGATGGCACTGAACAAACAGTAGAAGCAGATGGATTATTTGTATATGTAGGTATGAAGCCTCTTACACAACCATTTGAAAACTTAGGTATCACAAACGAAGCAGGTTATATTGTGGCAAACGATGATATGAGTACTGCCATTAAAGGTATTTTCGTAGCAGGAGACGTTCGTGAAAAAGGCTTACGTCAAATTGTGACAGCAACAAGTGACGGTAGTATTGCCGCTCAAAGTGCACAAGAATATATCGAAAGCTTACATGACTAATTTTTAAACACTTGACATTGAATCAACAGGAGCTGGGACCCCGTTTCCAGTTCTTTTTTTATAGCATTTAAAGGAATGTCTGTGATATTGAATTATTCTTGAAAATTTTATTGATTGAATTTCATCGCGTATGCATGAACCACAATTGGAAATAGGATAAGTGGTCAATGTTCATGTGATAACGCAATGATTTCAAAAACATAGGCGTTACGAGATTCACTTCCTCTCTCTTCTAATAATCATGAATATATGAATTGTTTCTAAGTAGAGGTTAAATTGGACAAAAAAATGACGCTATTGTTTTTTGATTTCATAATCTTGCTCTCAGTTTTTCTATATTTGATGTAAGATTGCCTAGAAGGCTAAGATGCCTAAGGGATAAAGTTGAAAGCAAGCCGAGTTGAGTTGTAGAGCCAGCCTCTAGCAAAAGAGAAGTCACGATGGCACTCAAAAACCACAAACCCAAACCAAAGGAGGAGGGCAAGTTAAACAAATGCTTTATCCATCAGTAGCATCAAAATTTTGATGTCCTATATCCATCCCTCTATAACTTTAGACTGTTTTCATGTAAACTAATAGAGAATATGATTGGATGGTGGTTAATAATGCAACATGAAGAAAATAATGAAATCGTAAAAAGTGAACTCCTTGTTGTCACAGGCCTATCTGGTGCAGGGAAATCATTAGTCATTCAAAGTTTAGAAGACTTAGGCTATTTCTGTGTCGACAACTTACCGCCGATTTTACTTCCGAAATTTGTAGAGTTAATGGAACAAGGTAATCCGTCGATGCAAAAAGTTGCTGTAGGGATTGACTTGAGAGGACGCGAATTTTTCCAATATTTAGTACGTGAAATCGATGCAGTACAAAGTCGCAAAGATGTTATTGTCGATGTGCTATTCGTTGATGCAGATACTGAAAAGCTCATTTCACGCTATAAAGAAACACGTCGTAAACATCCTCTACAAGAACATACCGAGTTACCGCTCGTCAAAGCCATCAATGAAGAACGTAAATTACTAGCAGAAATCAGAAGTTTGGCGAATTACACTTTAGATACAACAACGTTATCACCTAAAGCCTTGAGAAAACGTGTTTATGAATATTTTAACAAAGAAAATAAATCAACATTTACAATCAATGTTTCTAGTTTTGGTTTCAAGCATGGCATTCAAATCGATGCAGATTTAGTATTTGATGTCCGCTTTTTACCGAACCCATACTATGTGCCTGAATTGCGACCACTCACAGGTATGGATGAAGATGTTTATAAATATGTGATGAAGTGGAAAGAAACGAATACATTTTATGAAAAACTATTAGATTTATTGTTATTTATGATTCCCGGTTATAAAAAAGAAGGCAAATCGCAACTCGTTATCGCAATTGGGTGTACGGGTGGTCAGCATCGCTCAGTCGCACTAGCACAACGTTTAGCTGAAGAACTAAAGCAAATTTATGATTATAATGTGTATGTTCATCATCGTGATGCGCATATAGAAAGTGGCGAGTAAAATGAAACAACTTAAATTAGTACTGATTGGTGGAGGTACTGGTTTATCCGTTTTGGCAAGAGGATTAAAAACTTTTCCGATAGATATTACAGCAATTGTGACAGTAGCAGATGACGGTGGCAGCACGGGGAAAATCAGAGATGAGATGGATATTCCGGCGCCAGGAGATGTACGTAACGTATTGGCTGCTTTAAGTGATGTAGAACCGACACTTGAGCAACTGTTTCAATATCGATTTAAAGAAGATCAAATTAGCGGTCACTCATTGGGGAACTTGCTGATTGCGGCTTTAACGAATATTACTCATGATTTCGGTCATGCTGTGAAAGAATTAAGTAAAATTTTAAATATTAAAGGCCGCGTTATACCGTCGACGATTTCGAGTGTCTCTTTGAACGCGGAGATGGAAGATGGTGAAATTGTCACAGGGGAGTCTAATATTCCAAGAAAACAAAAGAAGATTAAGCGTGTGTTTCTAGAGCCTGCAGATGTCCAACCAATGGACGAAGCAATTGAAGCATTGCGTGAAGCGGATTTGATTGTGTTAGGTCCGGGTTCTTTGTATACGAGTGTGATTTCAAACTTGTGCGTCAAAGGCATTGCTAATGCGATAGTCGAAAGTGACGCGAAAAAATTATATGTTTCTAACATTATGACGCAACCGGGTGAAACAGATCATTACACAGTCATGGATCATATCGATGCCATTCATCAACAACTCGGTAATCATGTGCTTGATTTTGTGATTGCGAATCAACTAGAATTTTCACCTCAGATTATTGAAAAATATGAATCAAAGGGCGCAAAGCCTGTGTATTATAATAAGGATGAATTGAATCAACTCGGTGTACAGCTCGTGACAGGACAGCATCTTGTAGAAGTTTCAGAACATGATTATGTGCGCCATCGTACAGAAGTTTTGGCAGAAATGATTTATGAAATTGCCTTACAAGAAATTAGTACGATTCAGTTTGACCCAGATCAATTCAAATCCTAATTGTAGCCATTTTGAACCATAGTAAATAGAAAGGGAAAGATTCATTATGAGCTTTGCATCTGAAATGAAAAATGAACTGACACGAATTGAAGTTGACCATGCGAACGCTAAGGCAGAACTAAGCGCACTGATTCGAATGAACGGGGCTTTGAGTCTGTCTAACCAACAATTTGTGATTAATATCCAAACGGAAAATGCAACGACGGCGCGACGTATTTATTCACTGATTAAATTTGTGTTTAAAGTTGAAGTTGAAATATTAGTACGCAAAAAAATGAAGTTGAAGAAAAACAATATTTATATTTGTCGAATAAAAATGAAGACGAAGGAAATTTTAGATGAACTTGGGATTTTGAAAAACGGCATGTTCAGCCATGATATCGATCCTGAAATGGTAAAAGATGACGAAATGAGACGGAGTTATTTACGTGGCGCATTTTTAGCAGGTGGCTCCGTGAACAATCCAGAAACGTCTTCATATCATTTAGAAATTTTCTCGCTCTATGAAGGTCATTCAACTGGTTTGACACAATTGATGAATACGTATGAATTAAATGCAAAAAGTTTAGAACGTAAAAAGGGATGGATTACATATCTCAAAGAAGCTGAGCGAATTGCTGAATTTTTAAGTTTGATTGGTGGCTATCAAGCGTTACTAAAGTTTGAAGATGTGAGAATTGTCCGAGATATGCGGAATTCAGTTAATCGTCTCGTTAATTGTGAGACGGCAAATTTAAATAAGACAGTCAGTGCGGCTATGAAACAAGTGGAAAGTATTCAATTGATTGATCAAGAAATCGGCATTGATAACTTGCCAGATCGATTAAGAGAAGTTGCGAGATTGCGTATTGAGCACCAAGATGTCTCGCTAAAAGAATTAGGTGAAATGGTGAGCACTGGTACCATTTCTAAATCAGGCATTAATCATCGTTTGAGAAAACTGAATGAAATGGCTGATAAAATTAGAAGTGGAGAACCATTTGAAGTGTAAATATAGTCCTGTTGATAACAAGCATCTTAGACCTCTAAAAAGGTTTAAAGATGCTTATTTTAATGCAGAAATTGATGTATTGTTGAATGAGTGAATTTAGATAGACCATCAGAAGAAGATGAATTAGGGGGATTCGTTAGAGTGATGGAGAAAGAAGTCATCTTTGTTTTTGATAAGTATAAAATAAAACGTAGATGTCAAATCATGAATATGTATATGCTATACGTTGAAGCTTAAGTTATCATCGCAACACTGCTATCAACAAATCAAAAATTTAAAGATGTGTTTATGAATATAGGGGATGTAAGAACAGAGAAGCAAATCTGTGTATATGACACAAGTTGCATAGTGTATAATAAAGCAAGAATTGTTGAGTAAGAGGGATTTTCTATGTTTGATATCAATAAAATTAAAAAGTTGCTAAAGAAATGGGTGTTGAAGTTAATCCTTCAGATGCAAAGACAAAAAACGGTATTTAAAGACCATTGTAAGCGTACGCACCGGCAAATAGAATAAGTTTCCTAGCTATAGTATCTCAGTAAGGAAAATCGCTCATGAACTTGCCAGTAGAGGGAATATCCGTATTAATGTAAACGAGTTATACGATAATGATTTATCGTGTTATCATAGTAAGGACATAAATTTACAATGCTTTTGAGCGACTTTTGTAGTACTAATTCTCATGACCGTATTGATGTTAGTGCGGTTGAGTGAATGTTAATTTTAAGGCTAGATCGCCGTAACCATTATCAACAACGTAAAGGTTACAGTGACGACTGAATCGGGAATAGATGAATGAAAGTCCTTGAAATGTTCGTCATCTAGCGCGCTATTGACTAGCAAAACAAAAAGAACCCCGCCGTTATGGGATTCTTAATTTTAAAAAGTGTGTTATTGAATGGTATGAACCCCCTCGAGAGGAATCGAACCTCTATTGTAAGAACCGGAATCTTATGTGTTATCCATTACACTACGAGGGGTTAATTGCTTAAGTCTATTCACCATTGTACCTTTCGGGCATGCGAGGGTCAACTCCTAGCAAAAATTTGTCTATGAGTGCGTTGTTTTTGACCATTTTTGACTTTTGGGTTAGAATAGAAACAAATTAATAAATTTAGGAGGAATCATCAAATGAATTTAATTCCTACAGTTATTGAAACGACAAACCGCGGTGAGCGTGCATACGATATTTACTCACGTTTATTGAAAGACCGTATCATCATGTTAGGTTCAGCGATTGATGATAACGTAGCAAACTCAATCGTATCACAATTATTATTCTTACAAGCACAAGACGCGGAGAAAGATATTTATTTATATATTAATTCACCTGGTGGTAGTGTAACAGCTGGTTTTGCGATTTACGATACAATTCAACATATTAAACCAGATGTACAAACAATTTGTATCGGTATGGCAGCATCTATGGGCTCATTCTTATTAGCTGCAGGTGCAAAAGGTAAACGTTTCGCATTACCAAACGCAGAAGTGATGATTCACCAACCACTTGGCGGTGCACAAGGTCAAGCGACTGAAATCGAAATCGCAGCGAAACACATTTTAAGAACACGTGAAAGATTAAATAAAATTTTGTCAGAACGTACAGGTCAACCTATTGAAAAAATTGAAAAAGATACAGACCGTGACAATTTCTTAACTGCTCAAGAAGCAAAAGAATACGGTTTAATCGACGAAGTAATGGAGCCTGAAAAAGCTTAATAAAGTGATGCGATAAATGTGGGGTGAGACAACAGTTTCATCCCTTTTTTGCTATATCGGAAGGGTTTGAAAGTGCGTATTAATGGAGGATTGACGATGAAGCAACATGTTAGACGAGCGACACTGAATGATTTAGAAGCAATTATGGCAATCTATAATCACGCCATTTTGCATACTGCAACAGTTTATACATATGAACCCACGCATATTGAAGAACGACGTCAATGGCTAGCAGAAAAGCAACGTGACGGTTATCCGGTTTTTGTTTATGAAAATGAAGGGACAGTGCTAGGTTTTGCGACTTATGGTCCTTTTAGGAATTGGCCTGCCTATCAATATACCATTGAACATTCCATCTATGTTAGCCCCGATGCAAGAAGACAAGGTGTGGCGTCTCAGTTATTAACAGTAGTGATTGAAGATGCAACAGCGAATGGTTATCAAACGATTGTGGCTGGCATTGATGATAGCAATGAAGGAAGTTTGAAATTGCATGAAAAAATGGGCTTCAACTATATGGGAACATTGAAAAAGGTCGGCTATAAATTTGAACGCTGGCTCAATCTCGTATTCTATCAAAAGCAGTTAAAATAAGATGAAAATTGTACGGGCATGCGACATAAAAATTTTTGATGCTATTGATGCAATATTTTTGTTAAACTTGCCCGCCCTATGATTTGTGGCTTTTGATTGCCCTCATGGCTTCGCGTTCTAGGTACTGGCCCTTCAACTTGACTTGATTGAAATAAACACTTGATCGATGCAGAATTAGATTTTTGGAGCAATACAGAAAGCTCATGTGTCACAAAGATTTTGTCGTATTGCCCCCGCATGACTAACTCGACTTCTTAAAAGTATGCGCATTGAGAAGTCAGACAGCTACTGCGTTGAACAGCGGCCACACTCAAAATTAAAAGACATCATTTTGTTTTCAACTGTATCCCTCAGGCGTCTCAGCCTTCTGGGCAAGCTTATATCAAATACAGTAAAACTAAGGGTAAAATTATGAAATCAAAAAACAATAGTATCAATTATCCCATTCACCCTTATTTTCTGACTGCTTTATAGCCGTTAATGAAATATCAATCTATGAATGGATTATGGCTAAAAATTTTCTATGTCCCCCTATAGGCCACTAAAAAGATGACTCGAATGGTTGTAAAATCAACAACATTTCGAGTCATCTATAGTGGTTTTTATTTCGAATATAAATCTTTTAAGGCTAACGGTAAGGTCGGATAGTCAAATTGAAATCCTAAGTCTGATATTTTTTGTGGTACCATGTATTGTGTATCGAGTATGAGCGTTGACATTTTGCCAAGCACAAGACGTAATATCAATGCAGGTACCCAAGTGTAATGTGGTCGATGCATGACGCTTCCTAAAACTTTGCCGAATTGATGTTGAGTTTCGGGTACTGGTGCTGATAAATTATACGGGCCAGAAGCTTTGGGAGACTGAATGAGAAATTGAATGGCACGTACTAAATCTGCTAAATGAATCCATGAATACCATTGACGGCCATTACCCACACGGCCACCTACAAAGAAACGATAAGGCAGTGCCATCATTGGAAGTGCGCCGCCGTCACGAGAGAGAATCAGTCCAAAACGTCCGCAAATGACTCGTGTGCCAAGTTGTTCAAACAGTGTCGCTTGTCTTTCCCACTGATACACGATTTCTGATAATAAATCATGAGGTGTCGTTTGATATGATTCAGTATACACAGCCGTTTTTGATGGCGGGTAATACCCCATAGCACTGGCGTTAAATAGGACATCAGGTGTTTGTTCACGTAGTTTAAATAAGTCAAATAGCGCACGTGTCGCTTGAATACGACTTGTCATCATAATTTGTTGATGTTGCGTTGTCCAACGTTTGTTCAATGTAGCACCTGCCAAATTAATAACTATGTCAATGTGAGGGACTTCTTCCTCCCAACCGTCCTTGCTCCAATTAATATAATGTACATGTTGTTGTTGTGAAGTTTGATCACTTCTTGTCAGGATATAAATTATCGCTTCATTAGAACGTGTAAGTTGTTCAACTAAAGCACGTCCCACCATACCAGTGCCACCTGTAATTAAATAGCGTTTCATAGGCTTCGCTCCTTTACTTTATATGAGTTCATAGTATTGTCAATAAATGGTCATCAATTCTTCACTTACGATGACTTGAATCTGTTTATTTTTTCACAAAGTACGTTATAATAGAGATACCTTCGATAATTAATACATCTCTTAATTAAATTCAGTATACCCCTTAAATATATACGACGAAGGTATTTTTGACTCCCTTTAGTAGAGATCTGGATGATGCAGCATTCAGATCTCTTTATTTATGTTAGGGAATCAACATTGTCTTCGTTAGTGGCTTCAAAGTGACTTATAAAAATGACTCGTGTAAAAAGTTATTTATTTTTACGTTGACGGTCATTCATTTTTTGAGTGATGAACTTGCCAATTACACGATAAACAATGAAACGAATGAGCATATTAACAATTCTTTTCATTTTGACTCTCCTTTACATTTGTCTTAGTACATACATTCCTTTATTTTTACAAATTAAACTTAAGAACGTGTCAGACTTAACTAGAACTAGAAACACGTATTTTAAAATGGTTTCTGTATGAATGATTTCAAGAGATATAAACGGGTAAATAATAAGATGAATAGTACAAAGTTAAATGGTTATATGCCATAGCTATGTCCGACATAATAGACAGAAAGAGAGGGTATCCATGTGATAATTAGATGATTGTGTCATTTACATTAATTGAAATTCCAGTATACTAAAAGCTAACTCATTTTATTAATTTCGGTAAAATGCGTGCGTTAAGTTTTGAATTCATAATGAAATATGATTGAATAAAATATATTGTCATCAATTTATAAAGAGAGGGAATGCAATGTCAGCACCAAAACCAAATGAGCAAGGCAGCCGCAATGTGAAACCTGATAAAAAAAAGAGACGTTTACTTGGCTTTTTAAGTGTCATTGTCATACTGTTATTGCTCGGGGGACTCGTCTTTGCCATTTTTTCATTTGTCGATCAATCGCATAGAGGGAATGAACGTTTAAAAGAGAAGTCAATTGAAGAACAAAAGGAAAAGCGTGACGCAGAGATTAAAAAAGAGAAAGCGCGAAAAGAACGCGAAGCACGAGAAAAAGAACGAAGCATTGAAGCGGCTCAAGCTGAACAAGAACGGTCAATTGAAGCGGCACGCCAAGCAGAAATAGAAGCCGAACGACAAGCGCAACTCGAATGGCAACGTCAACAACAGCAGCAACAACAACAAAGAGAAAAAGAAGCAGAAGCTCGAAAATCGAAGTCGAAAACGGAAGAAGAGAAGGACGACAGCGATAATAAAGCAACGGAAAAGGAACGTACAACGGAAGAGGCAACGACAGAAGAACCGAAAACGACACAATCCAAACCTTCAGCCGAGCAACGTACATCTCAAGGAACACAGACAGGTCAATCGGAGTCAAACGAACGTCCAACAGCTGAAAGGAATACTGCGCCACAACAGCGCTCAGAGCCATCCTCAAAAGCGCGGAATAGTGACGAGTCATAATATATCGTAATCATAGGCAAAATGAATAGGGCAAAAAAGGGTCGTTGAGATATGTAAGTCATCTCAGCAGCCCTTTTTTATTAATGATACGTATCGTTTTAGAATATAAGGTTAAGAAGCAATGTTAAGAGTATCGATAAAATAATTGAGAAAAGACAGCCAGGCAAACATCCCACTGGGGTACAACCTATTGTGCGCACATGTGTCCGCCGAAATGGTCCTGTATCGTTTTGGAATGTATTATCTTGACTGTGGTTAATCTCATCAGGATGTCGATAGCGTGGGTCGGATGGGTCAATGACTTCGGGTTGGTCAGATTGTTTAGACATAGTTTCACCTCTTTCTTTCAATGTAAATTATCTTGTCAATGATTGCAATGAATGGGGTATCGATGTTTAGTTTTAGTGGAAAATGTGAATAATAACATCACATCAGTTATCATGTTGTGTATTGATGGTCGTTATTTGTCCAACGTTTATAAAAATCGGGATGCTTTTTGACTTGCATTTGTTGTGCACAAATAGTATGATGAATTTGTAAACATGATAAGTATTTATTGTATTTGGGACTAAAAATGTCACGGCATGGCTTGAATATGGCCATCTTGTTACTATTAAGGAGGCCTTTATCATGGAACGTATGATTCATGTTCAACAAAAAATTGTGCCTGACTTGATAGACAAAATGCGTCGACGTTTTTCTATTCTAACAACGATTCAAAAGTATCAACCGGTTGGGCGGCGGACTTTAAGTGAGTTGCTTAACCTCACTGAGCGTGTGCTACGTTCAGAGACAGATTTATTGAAACAACAAGAATTAATATCGGTAAAATCGACAGGTATGACATTGACTTCACAAGGTTTAGATGTTGTCTCACAGCTGAATGCATATTTCGATCAGTATACGGACTATCATCACCTTGCACAATCTATCAAATCGACATATCAACTTGATGAAGTTCATGTGATTCCTGGTGATAGTGATAAAGATTCAAACGTTAAAGTAGAATTAGGTCGCATCGCTGGACAACTTCTTGAAAAGCAACTGTATGATCATGCTATTGTGTCAGTAACAGGTGGCTCTACTATGGCATCGGTAAGTGACGCAATGTCGCATTTGCCTTTCCAAGTACTCTTTGTGCCGGCACGTGGCGGTCTCGGTCAAAATGTCATCTTTCAAGCGAACACAATTTGTTCTCGTATGGCTCAAAGGACTGGTGGCAGTTATACAACGTTATATGTGCCTGAACAAGTGAGTGAATTGACCTATCAAAATTTAATGAACGAACCTTCAGTGATTCAAACGCTCGATAAAATACGTGAATCACAGTTTACAATACACGGCATTGGTGATGCGCTGAAAATGGCGAAGAGAAGACAATCGTCATCAGAAGTCATTGAAAAACTTCAACATCATTTTGCTGTGGGTGAAGCGTTTGGTTATTATTTTGATCAACAAGGGCAAATTATTCACAGAGTTAAAACGATTGGTATTCAACTAGAAGAAGCGCAATCAAAAGCACATATTTTTGCTGTGGCTGGCGGAGAATCCAAAGGGCTTGCGATTAAAGCTTATCTTAAGATGGCGACACCTAATACGGTGTTGATTACAGATGAAGCTGCGGCAAAGGTAATCACAAGGGAAAGATTTGTTGAAAATAAAAAGTGAGTGAATTGTTTAAGTATTGAATTGATCCACTTTTTAAATATCATTTAAAGGAGGCCATTAACATGGCAGTAAAAGTAGCAATTAACGGATTTGGTAGAATTGGTCGTTTAGCATTTAGAAGAATTCAAGATGTGGAAAATATCGACGTTGTAGCAGTAAATGATTTAACAGACGACGATATGCTTGCACACTTATTAAAATATGACTCAACACAAGGTCGTTTTACTGAAGAAGTAGAAGTAATTGACGGTGGTTTCCGTGTAAATGGTAAAGAAGTGAAATCATTCTCTGAACCAGAACCTAAAAACTTACCATGGGGCGAGTTAGACATCGACGTGGTATTAGAATGTACTGGTTTCTTCACTGATAAAGAAAAAGCTGAAGCACACATCGAAGCAGGCGCGAAAAAAGTATTAATTTCTGCACCAGCTAAAGGTGACCTTAAAACAGTTGTATATAACGTTAACCACGAAATTTTAGATGGTACTGAAACAGTTGTTTCTGGTGCTTCATGTACAACAAACTCATTAGCACCTGTTGCCAAAACTTTACAAGACAACTTTGGTATCGTTGAAGGTTTAATGACAACAATTCACGCTTACACTGGTGACCAAAACACATTAGACGCACCTCACAGAAAAGGTGACAAACGTCGTGCGCGTGCAGCTGCTGAAAACATTATCCCTAACTCAACTGGTGCTGCGAAAGCAATCGGTTTAGTTATTCCTGAAATCGATGGTAAATTAGACGGTGGCGCACAACGTGTTCCTGTAGCAACTGGTTCATTAACTGAATTAACAGTTGTATTAGAAAAAGAAGTTTCAGTTGAAGAAGTTAACAAAGTCATGAGAGAAGCAACTAACGAATCATTCGGTTACATTGAAGACGAAATCGTATCTTCTGACGTTATCGGTATGACATTCGGTGCGCTATTCGATGCTACACAAACACGTGTAATGACTGTTGGCGACCGTCAATTAGTTAAAGTTGCATCTTGGTACGACAATGAAATGTCATACACTGCTCAATTAGTTCGTACTTTAGAATATTTAGCAAGCCAATCTAAATAATATAGATTAAAATAGGTTTGTAAGTACTTAAATATGTGCTTCTAACTATTTTGTAGCTGATAGTAGGCGGGGGAGCACAAACGCTTCTCCGCTTATTTTAAAATTGAGAGCGATAACGAGGAGGATGCTTTATGGCAAAAAAGGATGTCACAAATGTTGAATTAAAGGATAAGGTTGTTCTTGTACGCGCGGATTTCAATGTTCCTATGAAAGACGGCGAAATCACGAACGACAACCGTATCGTTCAAGCATTGCCAACTTTAAAGTACATCATTGAGCAAGGTGGGAAAGTAGTCGTATTCTCACACTTAGGTAAAGTGAAAGAAGAAAGTGATAAAGAGAAACTTTCATTGGCACCTGTTGCAAAACGTTTATCAGAAAAATTAGGTCAAGACGTCCAATTTATTCCTGAAACACGTGGCGAAAAATTAGAGTCTGCAATCCAAGCATTAAATTCAGGCGATGTGTTGATGTTTGAAAATACACGTTTTGAAGATGTTGATGGTAAGAAAGAATCTAAAAATGATAGTGAATTAGGTCGTTACTGGGCATCACTTGGCGATATTTTTGTTAATGATGCATTCGGTACAGCTCACCGTGAACATGCATCAAACGTTGGTATTTCAACACATCTAGAAACAGTTGCTGGATTTTTAATGGAAAAAGAAATTAAATTTATCGGTGGCGTTGTTGAAAATCCAAACAAACCTGTTGTTGCCATCCTTGGTGGTGCAAAAGTTTCTGATAAAATTGGTGTCATTGAAAACTTATTAAATATTGCTGACAAAGTGCTGATTGGTGGCGGCATGGCGTACACATTCTTAAAAGCACAAGGTAAAGAAATTGGTCTTTCATTACTTGAAGCAGATAAAATTGACTTCGCGAAAGATTTATTAGAACGCGCAAGTGATCAAATCGTATTACCAGTTGATGCAAAAGTTGCGAAAGAATTCTCAAACGATGCACAAATTACAACAGTTTCTATCGACGACATTCCTGAAGATCAAGAAGCAATGGATATCGGTCCTGAAACAGTTGCACTTTTCAAAGAACAATTAAAAGGTGCACATACAGTGGTATGGAATGGTCCAATGGGTGTGTTTGAATTCAGTAATTTTGCGCAAGGTACAATTGGTGTGTGTGAGGCGATTGCTGAGCTGCAAGATGCGACAACAATTATCGGTGGTGGCGATTCAGCAGCAGCGGCAATGCAACTTGGCTTTGAAGATGACTTCACGCACATTTCTACAGGTGGCGGCGCGTCATTAGAATACTTAGAAGGTAAAGAATTACCGGGCATTAAAGCAATCGCAAATCTATAACTCTATAGATGAAATTTGATTGAACAATAGAGGGAGTGTTTAATAGTGAGAAAACCAATCATCGCAGGTAACTGGAAAATGAACAAAACTGTACAAGAAGCGAAAGATTTTGTACAAACGTTACCAGCATTACCAGATACAAATGAAGTTGAGGCAGTGATTTGTGCACCTACAATTCAACTTGATGCACTGATTTCATTAACAAAAGAAAATGTTGCGCCAGGTCTTAAAATCGGTGCGCAAAACACTTATTTTGAAGATAGTGGTGCGTTCACAGGGGAAACATCTCCAGTCGCATTAGAAGCATTAGGTGTGAGCTACGTTGTCATCGGTCACTCTGAACGTCGTGACCTATTCCACGAAACTGATGAAGATATTAACAAAAAAGCGCATGCAGTGTTTAACCACAACATGACACCAATCATTTGTGTCGGTGAATCAGATGAAGAACGTGAAAGTGGTAAAGCAAACGAAATCGTTGAAGCCCAAGTTGAAAAAGCGTTAAAAGGTTTATCAGATGAACAAATTAAAAAAGTTGTTATCGCCTATGAACCAATTTGGGCGATTGGTACAGGTAAATCTTCAACAGCGAAAGATGCGAACGAAATGTGTGCAGCGGTCCGTCAAAAAATCGCGAAGTTAACAAGTGATGAAGTAGCACAAGCAACACGTATTCAATACGGTGGTAGTGTAAAGCCAGGCAATATTAAAGAATATATGGCTGAAACTGATATTGATGGCGCATTAGTTGGTGGTGCATCACTTAAAGTAGAAGATTATACTCAATTGTTAGAAGGTGCAAAATAATTATGGCAAAAAAACCTACAGCGCTTATTATTCTTGATGGGTTTGCGAATCGAGAAGAGGTACACGGTAATGCTGTTAAACAAGCGCATAAACCAAACTTTGATCGCTACTATGAGAAGTATCCTACGACTCAAATTGAAGCAAGTGGTTTAGATGTGGGACTTCCTGAAGGACAAATGGGGAATTCAGAAGTGGGCCATATGAACATTGGTGCCGGACGTATTGTGTACCAAAGCTTAACACGTATCAATAAGTCTATTGAAGATGGTGACTTTTTCGATAATGACGTCTTAAACAAAGCAATGGACCATGCATTAAACAATCATAGCGCATTACACATCTTCGGTTTGCTTTCTGATGGTGGCGTACACAGTCATTACAAACATTTATTCGCGCTGTTAGAATTAGCGAAACGTAAAAACTTAACAAAAGTTTATGTCCACGCATTTTTAGATGGTCGTGACGTTGATCAAAAATCAGCTTTAAAATATATCGACGAAACAGAAGAGAAATTTAAAGCATTAGGTGTAGGTCAATTTGCATCTGTATCAGGACGTTACTATGCAATGGACCGTGATAAACGTTGGGATCGTGAACAAAAAGCATACGATGCAATTCGCGGATTCAGTGATGTAAAGTACGCATCAGCACGTGAAGGTGTTCAAGCAAACTACGACAACAATTTAACTGACGAATTTGTTGAACCGTTTGTAGTTGAAAACCAAAACAATGGTGTGAACGATGGCGATGCTGTGATTTTCTACAACTTCAGACCAGACCGCGCAGGCCAAATGTCTGAAATTTTCACAAGCAAAGCATTCGACGGTTTTGAAGTTGAGCGCGTAAATGATTTATTCTATGCGACATTTACAAAATACAATGATCAAGTAGATTCAGCAGTTGTATTTGAAAAAGTAGACTTGAAAAATACAATTGGTGAAGTGGCACAAGACAATGGTTTAGTCCAATTACGTATTGCTGAAACTGAAAAATATCCACACGTGACATACTTTATGAACGGTGGACAGAATGAAGAGTTTGAAGGTGAACGTCGTATTTTAATCAATTCACCTAAAGTCGCAACGTATGACTTAAAGCCTGAAATGAGTGCTTACGAAGTGCGTGATGCATTACTTAAAGAGTTGGATAAAGGTGAGTTAGACTTGATTATTCTTAACTTTGCCAACCCTGACATGGTAGGGCACAGTGGGATGTTAGCGCCAACAATCAAAGCAATTGAGGCAGTAGATGAATGTTTAGGTGACGTCGTTGATAAAATTTTAGACATGGACGGACAAGCTATCATTACAGCGGACCATGGTAACTCCGATGAAGTATTAACAGATGACGATCAACCGATGACAACACATACTACAAACCCAGTACCTGTCATTGTAACAAAAGAAGGCATCACATTACGTGAAACAGGCCGTCTTGGCGATTTAGCACCAACGTTACTTGATTTATTAAATATCGAACAACCTGAAGATATGACGGGTGAATCATTAATTCAACATTAAATCATTTGAGAAACACAGATGAATCGCTATAATAGCATTAAGTAGTCAAATATAAAACGGAATAAAGTATGTTCAAACCATATTGAATATATATTTATAAATTGATTGAAAAAGGAGATTTAACATTATGCCAATTATTACTGATGTATACGCTCGCGAAGTATTAGACTCACGTGGTAACCCTACAGTTGAGGTAGAAGTATTAACAGAAAGTGGTGCGTTCGGTCGCGCATTAGTGCCATCAGGTGCATCAACTGGTGAACACGAAGCAGTAGAATTACGTGACGGCGATGCGGATCGTTACTTAGGTAAAGGTGTAGAAAAAGCAGTTGAAAACGTAAACGAAATTATTGCACCTGAATTAATCGAAGGCGAGTTCTCAGTATTAGAACAAGTTTCAATCGATAAAATGATGATTCAATTAGATGGTACTGCAAACAAAGGTAAATTAGGTGCCAATGCGATTTTAGGTGTTTCTATTGCAGTTGCGCGTGCAGCAGCAGACTTCTTAGGTCAACCTTTATACAAATATTTAGGTGGATTCAATGCAACAGTATTACCAACACCTATGATGAACATTGTTAACGGTGGTTCTCACTCAGACGCACCAATTGCATTCCAAGAGTTCATGATTTTACCAGTGGGTGCTGAGTCATTCAAAGAAGCTTTACGTTGGGGTGCTGAAGTATTCCACGCATTAGCTAAAATCTTGAAAAAACGCGGTTTAGTTACTGCAGTAGGTGATGAAGGTGGATTCGCGCCTAAATTCGAAGGTACTGAAGATGGCGTAGAAACAATTCTTGAAGCAATCAAAGCAGCTGGTTTAGAGCCAGGTAAAGACGTATTCTTAGGTTTTGACTGTGCATCATCTGAGTTCTATGAAAACGGTGTATATGACTACACTAAATTCGAAGGTGAAAATGCAGCGAAACTTACTGCTGAAGAACAAGTAGACTACTTAGAGCAACTTGTTAACAAATACCCAATTATTACGATTGAAGATGGTATGGATGAAAACGACTGGGAAGGTTGGAAGTTATTAACTGAACGTATTGGTGATCGTGTTCAATTAGTAGGTGACGACTTATTCGTAACAAATACTGAAATCTTATCTAAAGGTATTGAGCAAGGTATCGGTAACTCAATCTTAATCAAAGTTAACCAAATCGGTACTTTAACTGAAACATTTGAAGCAATCGAAATGGCACAAAAAGCAGGTTACACTGCGGTTGTATCACACCGTTCAGGAGAAACAGAAGATACAACAATTGCTGACATCGCTGTTGCAACAAATGCTGGACAAATCAAAACAGGTTCATTATCACGTACAGACCGTATTGCGAAATACAACCAATTGTTACGTATTGAAGATGACCTTTACGAAACAGCTAAATATGAAGGCTTAAAATCATTCTACAACTTAAGCAAATAAGTAGATGAGATTATAATGTTATAATGAGAGGTTAGGACATCGCGTTCTAACCTCTTTTTTAAATGTCCAACATTGATTTTCTTTCATCGTTTTAAACTGTTATAATAGGCTTATATGATATAGAAGGAGCAAAGAAATGCCACAATTACAAGACACGGAGCTACGTGCCCAACATACAGGAAAGTTACTTGCTTATCTGTCGTTTTTATTCGCCGTTTGTTTAGTGATTCATCAAGTCATGATTGTGGATGGTCAAGTGGTGACGTATATGCTTGAACATTCGGGAAATAAAGCGACTGAAAATAGTATTAATGCGATTAATAACAGTTTACGTTACATCGGCATTCTATATATACTCGCGAATGCAGCAGGTGTGGTCGCATTAAAAAATCAACACCCTTATTTATGGTGGTTTATGTTAGCGGTTTTCATTTCACAAATTTTCAACGCGTTACTCAATCCACCAATCCTTTACACAGCGATTTTTCATGTGAAAGGTTTCTTCGGTTTAATCCCGTATGCGTTAGTAATCGTTGGATCGCTCGTACTGGCAGTGATGATGATTAGGGTGAGTGTCAAACGCAAGTCGACGTTTAATCGATAAAGCTTGTTGTGAATCGTTTAAATATATGATAAAATAGCTTTCGTATATGATGAATGGAGGACAGTCTGATGCATAGTTTTTTCGTAGTATTACTCATTATTGACTGTATCGCGCTCATCACTGTTGTTTTATTGCAAGAAGGTAAAAGCAATGGCTTATCAGGTGCCATTAGTGGTGGTGCTGAACAATTATTTGGTAAACAAAAACAACGTGGTGTAGATTTATTTTTGCATAGATTGACAATTGTACTTTCGATTATTTTCTTTGTATTAATGTTAGGTATCAGTTACTTCAATATGTAGAGTCCGGCCGTTGAAAAGTCGGACTTTTTTGTTTGTGTACGCCGTATCAAACCGATAGAATAGAGTGTATGAGTTATTGAAAGGACGAGAGTTTACCGATGAAGATTCAATTACCGAAACCTTTCTTTTTTGAGGAAGGAAAACGTGCAGTATTATTATTACACGGTTTTACTGGCAACAGTTCAGATGTGAGACAATTAGGACGCTTTTTACAGAAAAAAGGGTACACCTCTTATGCACCTCATTATGAAGGACATGCGGCCCCACCTGAAGAAATTTTGCAATCGAGTCCTCATGTATGGTATAAAGATGTGCTCGATGGTTATGAATTTTTAGTGGGACACGGTTATGACGAAATCGCTGTCGCTGGTTTATCATTAGGTGGCGTTTTTGCATTAAAACTAAGCTTAAATCGTACTGTAAAGGGTATTGTAACGATGTGCTCACCGATGTACATTAAAACGGAAGGGGCCATGTATGAAGGTGTACTAGACTATGCCCGTCAATTTAAAAAATATGAAGGTAAAGATGACGAAACGATTGAGCGCGAAATGGCAGCGTTTCATCCGACTGACACGTTGAGAGAGTTACAAGGGACGATTCAAGAAGTGCGCGACAGTGTGGATGAAGTAATTGATCCTATTTTAGTGATACAGGCTGAACAAGATGAGATGATTAATCCAGATTCTGCTAATGTCATTTATGATGAAGTGATGTCGGATGAAAAACGAATTTCTTGGTACAAAGAATCTGGTCACGTCATTACTATTGATAAAGAAAAAGAAGCAGTATTTGAAGATGTTTATCAATTTTTAGAGTCATTAGATTGGTCTGAATAAATAGCCGATAACACATCAATTTTAACTATTTTCTAAAAAGAAAGGAGGAGCAAAATGAATTTAAAAGAAGAGATTATCGGAATCATTAAAAGTGCAGATTATGAACCCATGTCTGTATCTGACTTCCAAGATGCATTAGGATTGAGTAGTGCGGATTCATTTCGTGACCTTATAAAGATTTTGGTAGAGTTAGAACAAACAGGAATGGTGACGCGTACGAAACAAGACCGTTATCAAAAACAACAACAGAAGACAAATTCAGGTTTAGTGAGAGGAACATTAAGCCAAAATAAAAAGGGATTTGCTTTTTTACGTCCAGATGATCAAGAAATGGAAGACATCTTTATTCCGCCGACAAAAATCAACCGTGCAATGGATGGAGACGTCGTATTAGTCGAAGTGAAGAAGTCGCGCGGTGATTTTCGCAAAGGCAAGTTCGAAGGTGAAGTGAAGGCGATTGAATCCCATTCGATTAAACAAGTTGTCGGTACATTTTCTGAAGCGCGTCATTTCGGTTTCGTTGTACCTGATGATAAACGCATTATGCAAGATATTTTCGTGCCAAAAGGTCAAGAACTTGGTGCAGTAGAAGGCCATAAAGTGTTAGTGCAAATTACCCAATACTCAGATGGTACGAACAGTCCAGAGGGGCAGATTTCAGCGATTTTAGGCCATAAAAATGATCCGGGTGTTGATATTTTATCGATCATTTACCAACATGGCATTGAAATTGAGTTTCCTGATGATGTATTGAAAGAAGCGGAAAACGTACCTGAAACAATACAACCCGATGAACTTAAAGGCCGTCGTGATTTAAGAGATGAACTGACGATTACAATCGATGGTGCAGATGCGAAAGATTTAGATGACGCCATTGCTGTGAAAAAGTTGGACAATGGCAACACGGAATTGACAGTCAGTATTGCGGACGTGAGCTATTATGTCACAGAAGGTTCAGCGTTAGACCGAGAAGCGTATGATCGTGCGACAAGTGTCTATTTAGTCGACCGTGTCATTCCGATGATTCCGCACCGATTGAGTAATGGGATTTGTTCGTTAAATCCTGAGGTCGACCGTTTAGCCATGAGTTGTCGAATGGAAATTGATGCACAAGGTCAAGTGGTCAAACACGAGATTTTTGAAAGTGTGATTCATTCTAACGCACGTATGACTTATGACGCGGTAAATCGGATCATTACAGATAAAGATGCAGTGACAAGAGCACAATATCCAGAAATTGTGCCTATGTTAGATTTAGCCCAGACGTTATCACAACAATTGATTGCGATGCGTAAAAAACGTGGCGAAATCGACTTTGATATTAAAGAAGCGAAAGTTATCGTAAACGAGGAAGGGATTCCGAAAGAAGTCGTGACACGTGAGCGCGGTGAAGGTGAACGTTTAATCGAATCATTTATGTTGATTGCAAACGAAACAGTGGCAGAACATTTCAATCAAATGGAAGTGCCATTCATTTACCGTATTCACGAACAGCCGAAGTCAGAACGTCTCCGTCAGTTTTTTGATTTTATTACGAACTTTGGCATTATGGTCAAAGGAACAGGCGAAGATATTCATCCAAGTACGTTGCAAAACATTCACGAAGAGATTGCTGGACGACCTGAAGATATGGTCATTTCAACCATGATGTTACGTTCAATGCAACAAGCACGTTATGATGCTGATAACTTAGGCCATTTCGGTTTAGCGGCAGATTATTATACGCATTTTACGTCACCAATTCGTCGCTATCCAGACTTGATTGTTCATCGTTTAGTGCGTAAATATTTAATCGAAAAGTCGATGGATGGTCGTGCAATGCATGAATGGGAAGAAAAGCTCCCACAAATTGCTGAGCATACATCAAATCGTGAACGTCGTGCCATTGACGCAGAACGTGATACGGATGAACTGAAAAAAGCGGAGTTTATGATTCAACATATTGGTGATGAATTTGAAGGTGTCATCAGTTCTGTCGCGAATTTTGGTATGTTTGTAGAGTTGCCCAACACGATTGAAGGTATGGTCAACATGCAAAATATGTCTGATGACTATTACCATTTTGATGAGCGCCAAATGGCATTGATTGGTGAACGAAAAGCGAAAGTTTACCGCATTGGTGATGTCGTAAAGGTTAAAGTCATTCATGTTGATGTGGATGAACGTCAAATCGATTTCCAAATTGTAGGTATGCCAATTGATGTAAGCTCGAAACGTGAAAGAGACCCACGTGGTAAAACGATTCAAGCGAAAACAAAAGGCACTCAATTTGAGAAAACTGATAAAAAGAAAAAGCGTAAATCACGTAAAGGTAAAAATGCGAGACAACGTGACAAATCAGGTAATACACAACACAAGCCGTTTTATAAAGGTAAAAAAGTAAAGAAAAAGGCACGAAAAAAGAAAAAATAATTTGAGGTGAAACCAATGCCAAAAAAATCAGGAAAAGGCACATTAGCAGAAAATCGTAAAGCGCGCCATGACTATAACATCGAGGACACGATTGAAGCGGGCATTGCGTTACAAGGGACGGAAATTAAATCGATTCGTCGTGGGAGTGCCAATTTAAAAGATAGTTACGCACAAGTGAAACATGGTGAAATCTTCTTGCATAATATGCACATTGCGCCTTATGAAGAGGGGAACCGTTTTAATCATGATCCGCTACGTGTACGTAAACTGTTATTACACAAACGTGAGATTTTGAAATTAGGCGAACGTACGCGTGAGATTGGTTATTCGATTATTCCGCTTAAATTGTATTTGAAACACGGCAATTGTAAAGTATTATTAGGCGTTGCACGTGGTAAGAAAAAATATGATAAGCGTCAATCATTAAAAGAAAAAGCGGTTAAACGTGATATGGACCGTGCGATGAAACAAAAATATTAAGAATTTGCGAAGTATGTCAATTTTTGATATGATATAATGTGCTTTCATATAACGGAAGCACATTGAATACTACGGGGACGTTTATGGATTCGACAGGGGTCCCCCGAGCTCATGAAGCGTGTCGGAGGGTTGTCTTCGTTACCAACACATCAGTTTATAATAACTGGCAAAACTAACAATAATTTCGCAGTAGCTGCCTAATTGCACTCTGCATCACCTAACAGCATCGCCTATGTGCTGTTAACGTGATTCAACTTTAGTAGGATACGCTCGTCACTGCCGTTTGAAGTCTGGCGAGAAGAGATGAATCAAACTAGCATCATGTTGGCTGTCTATCGCCTTGCATGATGTGAAATTGAAAGATAGACTACACACGTAGAAACATTTGTATCAGGACCTTTGGACGCGGGTTCAAATCCCGCCGTCTCCACTACATATAACCTAATTGCTAATATTCGGATTTTAAAAACATCTTACAAACATTGATGTATAAAGTTTGTAAGGTGTTTTTCATTATTTTGAGATTTGGGTCATTTTATGGTCAAAAAATATACGTTGACCAAAAATGATGACCCTCTCCATACAAATTATATTTAATATATTGATATAACAACGTTTTTGAAAAGCAAGTGTCAATAAAGTGTCAAGTGTATAGTACTCTGGCATTGCAACCTTGCTTTTTTTGTGTTGAATGAAAGCTATCATTTTGTGAACATGACCAATGATGGACAAACCTAACAGTCATGTCAATGTAGCAGGTGTCAAACAGGGCGAGTGAGAAACGTTTATATGTCTGTTTTTATATAATCTCAGCTTAAGTGGACAATTGTTTATATAATTTAATTATTATATTATGAGTATATATAGATATTCTTGGACTTTTGGATGGAGGAGAAAAGTATGAACAAGAAACGATTTGTCATCAGTTTATTGTTTAGCATTACAATCTTATTCGTTATTTCAAGTTCTACGGCTTTAGCAGATCATACGCTAGACCCAACACCAGACCAATTACACAAATCAAGTGAATTTAAAGGTTTGATGGGGAATGTGAAATATTTATATGACCGAAATTTTATATCTGAGAGTAATGTTAAATCTATCGATAGTTTATTGGCACACGATTTAATTTTCTGTATAAGAGAGTCTGAAATAAAAGAATATGGATTAGTAAAAACAGAATTTGCGAGTAAAGAATTAGCACAAAAGTATAGAAATAAACAAGTCGATATTTTTGGTGCAAATTATTATGTTAATTGTTATTTCTCTGGAAAAGAAAAGGGGAATGAAGAAGATAATGGTAAAACCTGTATGTATGGTGGCGTAACAAACTATGAAGGAAATCACTTAGATAATCACAAATCACAAACGATCTATGTAAAAGTTTTTGAAAATAGCAAGCATATCATTACATTTGAAATACAAGCCGACAAAAAACTGGTTACAGCACAAGAACTGGATGCAAAGGCGAGAAAATTTTTAATTGATAAACTCAATCTTTATGAATTTAAAGGATCGCCATACGAAACAGGGTATATCAAGTTTATTGAAAATGACGACAAATCGTTCTGGTATGACTTGATGCCGCCACCGGGTAATAATTTTAATCAATCTAAGTATTTAACAATGTATAGTGATAATAAGACCGTTGAATCTAAAGACATAAAAATTGAAGTTCATTTAACAAAGAAATGATATAAACACAATAATATGGCTAATGGATTTGGAGCAGGCCATCACCATAAGGGATACAATAGTTAAGTTCTAAAAGCAAGCATTACAGTGCTTGCTTTTCATTTTGCTCAATCTGACAATGTCGGTATCATGAAACACTGATGTATTCAAAATCGCAAAAAACAAAAAGGGTACGATGATGTACATATACCCTTTATACATTACTGAACCTTTGTACTAAACGTTCTTTATGATGGAATGACAAGACACTCACATTATATTGAGATAGCATGGTTGCCACAGCGTCACTGATATCATCTTCGTTATCAGTAATGATGTTGAGTCTAGCATTAGCATCAAACGTTTGATTTCTATACGTTTCGACATCGTCCCAATCAAAAAGTGCGTTTTTAGCAGTATTGATATTAATATTTTTTATCGCTTTAACATATTCAGTGGTTTGGCCAGGAAATACAGCGTCAAAATGATGAGTCAATTTAGATTTGCCTTCTATTTTAAACTCCGGAAAAATATTGGGATAAAGATTGCGATTATTTAAAAAATAATGTATAACTTCATCTTTAAACATGGATCTTATATTTTCTTTTTTCAAAATAGCGAGGTGGCTGATTTCGGATAAAGTTAAAACATAATCGTGTATCGCTTGAGGTAAGTTTTTTCTATTTGTATACAGCGATAATGTATCGTTTTCTAAAAATAAACCGTGACTGTCCATAATATTTTTTAGGAGTTGATACTTTTTTTGTTGTTTATGACGCATTAAATCTATACCGAATTCCTCCATATTCCACAATGTTTCACCATGGTCTGTTAATTTATAGTGGCTTCCAGTAAATGATATGTTTACAGAAATAGAATCTCCAAAAAAATCAACAACAGGGGAATAAAATTCGATTGACTCATTTTCTAATGGTAGAAACTTAGATTCGTTTTTTAAATAGTTGAAATATTCTTCACTAATAGATTTAATTTCATTTTCAAACATTGTATCACCACCTTAAAAAAATAGATTCGTTTCAACGTTAATATTATCATTGTGTCGTTTTTTTGTATATTCTAGTAGTGCAAACAACTGGTTAACAAAATCTGAATTATCTTCAAAAATTTTATAAGGAAGCGCATAAGCTCTCATGTAAGTAGAACCGTCATTTTTTCTTAAATGTTCTTCCTCAGAAAAGATTTTGATTCTGTTTCCTCTGATTATTTCGTTATTTGAATTTTTATGAAATCCATTATTTAAGTTTATTCTTATGAGACAAATATTGAATTCTGTCTCTCTAAAATTTAATGAGACTTTTCCTGGTCTAACGAAATAGCTTAATACAAAGGATTTTTCTGAATTGGTGGCTGTAATATTTATCGTTCCCTTACATTTTTCCTCCAATTGAATATTATATTGCGTTAAAATCTCTTTACACAAAACTAATAATTTTTGAACATCATTATCAGTTAATTTTATATCCATTGTAAATCTCCTTTTTAAATTTTTTTAAACTTCAGAACTGGTGTTGAGTTGTTTTAAATATTTTTTCTTTAACGATTCTCGCTGAAAATTGTCATATCGTGTGGATACAATGAATTTAAAATGTAGTCAATCAAAAACTTGAGTTAAAGGTAGGTGGATTGAACGGAGGTTGAGGTAACTGGAATATTTACATCAATATTATATTGTGTTTCTTATATTTGCAAGTCTCAATTTGAAGGATTGAATTGCGCTTGGAATGATTTAAGTCAGCCAAAATCCAAGGCGTAATAGGACTAAATAACGACCTTTTTTGTATGAAAGATGGAGGATATATACGAAGTCATCGCAAGTTTATCATTTCACAATAGCGTTGCACGATAAAAACATAAAATCATTTTTAAATTCGATATATTTCATGGTACACTTTTTTATCACATGTTTTTAGTGGCATATGCGATAAATCACATGTATTAAACAGTGGGCTTTCTAACTATTATTTTATTAACACAAAATATAGTTTAAAATATCGTTGAGATAAAAGAAGTCGTGATGTATTAAATGAGGATTTCATGATTAAAGCTATCAATCATATCACATATTCTGTTTCGGATTTAAGGAATTCTATTAAGTTCTATAAAGATATCTTAAAAGCGACATTATTAGTTGAAGGGAAGCATACAGCTTATTTTACACTAGGAGGTGTTTGGTTAGCACTAAACGAGGAAAAGAACATATCTAGAAATGAGATAAAACAATCATACACACATATTGCATTTTCTATAAGTGAAAGTGACTTTGACAGTTGGTACTATTGGCTAAAGTGTAATCAAGTGAATATATTAAAGGGGAGAGAAAGAAATATAAAAGACAAGCAATCGATTTATTTTACAGATCATGATGGTCATAAAATAGAGTTACATACCGGTACTTTACAAGAGCGTTTAGACTATTATCAACAAGAAAAAACACATATGAAATTTTTTAAGCATTAAACACGAATCACTTTTATTAAGGAAGTGATGGTGCTGTTAATACACAATTACTTGAAGGAGGCATTAAATAATTGAATACGAATGGAAACATTTGAAGCCTGAAAATCGGGAAAGTGGGCAATTTATTGAGGTTTTGCATCCAGATTTTAAAGAGTTTGGTATGTCGGGAAAAGTGTATGATAGGAGTGACTTTGAATGTATTGAATTACATGTAGCTGAGTATGAAATAAGTGATTTTCAAGTTGATCATTTAGCAGAAGATTGTAGATTATGTACATATACTTTGATAGATCATACGCGGCACATTAAGACAAATAGAACATCAATCTGGAAAATGCATGAGGGTGATTGGAAGTTATTGTTTCATCAAGGAACAGTGAAACAAGATCCATATTAACATGGAAAAGCACCTAAGACTTTGAGAAAGTCTAGGTGCAGTTTTATTCTTAGCTGGAAATATTGAATTGGAGTTATTTCAACTTTGAATCTTCTGTTATTACTTTACTGTGTCAAAATGGCTTTTATCCTATCTTTATCTGACCAATGTAATATTGAAAGATGTTCATGCTCTGCTGCTTGACGGGCTTTAACTGTAATTGGATGCTCAACGTCATTTGCGACGATGAGCATTTGAGGGGCTAATCCGCTTCTACTAGGTCTATTATGTTTAACATCTCTGTACATAAAAGCATCAGTCGTCACTTTATTAAAATCTAGATGGTTTGCAAAATTGATAAGTTTTTCAGGTTTTGATTTTGTTTCCGGTAAAATGAAATCAATAAAATATTTGATTCCTGATTCTCCTGAAACTGAAACCTTTGCCGAACCTAGAATTTCTTCGTTGTATAAAAAATCGAATACTTCTTCATAAAAGAGTCGTGACACATTTGACTTTGTCGTTAATGTTAAATCATATATTTTTAAAATCCCTTGTATCAAGTTATGTTTTGACTGAGCGAAACTATTATTTTTGACATTAGTGACAATTTCTTCTCCATCTAAAACGAGGTTAAATTGGTTTAACACATTTTGAATGAGTATACTTCTGGCTTTTGTATGAATATCAATACCTGCGAGCTCAAGTTCATTCATTGTTAAACTATCGTCAGATAATCGAATGTCGTTATTGGGTAATACATCAAGATATATTCTAATATAATCATTTAAAGGGTTGATAAACGGTGTAGTTATTTCTGTTGAATCTTCTAATTTTTTGTATTTATAGTTTTGTTTCATCCATTTAAAATATTCATTCATTTTTTGTTCAATGCTCTCCATATGCAATTCACTCCTTTCTGCTTTAAAGTGATTATGGCTTGATGATGATATTGTCTTTTTTTATTTTAGTATAATCCATAAAAAAATCTAGAGCATCTATCATCTCGTTAATCAGTTCAATATTTTGTATGTCGTATAATGGTATAGCAATAGTCCCGTTTTTATATTCATCAGTCATGATATGGAGGTGTGGCGTAGGTATTCGATCAAAGTTTGGAGGATTGGCATGATCACTTCCATTTACGTCAAATCGTATCATAGTGCTATTTTGATTCATACTGTATAGCATTATTGTAAGGTTATCGGGATTTTTATGACCTCGTTTATTAATGATTAATTTAAATCTTTCAGCGTCATCGATAATATGAATCAAATGGTGCTGAATTTGCTCTCCAACTCTCGGTAAGTTGACAATATTTTTTTCGAAGACCTTTATTTTACACATTAATTGTTCGTATATTTCTTTTTCCATAGGCATTCTCCTTTATTAATGTTTCATTGTGATTTGCTGATGTGGGACGGATTAGATTGAAAATAGTAGCTGAAAATTGTCATATCGTGTGGATACAATGAATTTAAAATGTAGTCAATCAAAAACTTGAGTTAAAGGTAGGTGGATTGAATGGAGGTTGAGGCAACTGGAATATTTACATCAATATTATATTGTGCTTCTTATATTTGCAAGTCTCAATTTGAAGGATTGAATTGCGCTTGAAATGATTTAAGTCAGCCAAAATTCAAGGTGTAATAGGACTAAATAACGACCTTTTTTGCATGAAAGATGGAGGATATATCCGAAGTCATCGCAAGTTTATCATTTCACAATAGCGTTACACGATAAAAACATAAAATCATTTTTAAATTCGATATATTTCATGGTACACTTTATACAATACAATTGCTCAAATGTTTCAATGGAGGGACATATCATTAAACAGCGAAGTATTACACCAACACTTCAATTCTCCTAATTTGATGATACCTTTAGTAGTTAACGCTTCAGTTAATGAATAGGTAAAAGTGGAGAATGATAGAGGAGTAGAACAAATGTGAACAAAAGAAAAACATCTCGATTCACTTATTTCATCATGAGTGTTTCAATTATTGCCATATTCGTAAGTGGTTGTTATTTATACTATCAGTTTAAACATTTGAATGAAGAGGATCCGTTGACGATTCAAGATAGGAAACAACAGCGACAAGCGCATACAGCTGAAAAATCACAAGAAATCAAACCACTTGAAACA
The DNA here is from genome assembly GCF_001792775.2 of Staphylococcus pseudintermedius. Taxonomy (GTDB): domain Bacteria; phylum Bacillota; class Bacilli; order Staphylococcales; family Staphylococcaceae; genus Staphylococcus; species Staphylococcus pseudintermedius. The sequence continues at coordinate 70,797 of NZ_MLGE02000002.1, read as the reverse complement.
ATCGTTGATCAACAAAACCCTGTATTTAATACAATTGATCGGTATTTAGAAAGTGTCCAATTCAATGGAACTATAGCGGTGTTTGAAAATGGTCATTTAAAAATGGATAAGGGGTATGGTTATCAAGATTTTGAAAAACAAAAGAAAAATAGTCCCAATACGGTTTATTTAATTGGTTCAGCTCAAAAGTTTTTAACGGGTATCATCGTTAAAAAGTTAGAACTTGAAAATAAAATCCATGTTGAAGATTCAGTGTCAACCTATATACCTGACTTTCAATTACCACAAGATGTAACGATTAAAGACTTACTAATGCATCAAAGCGGTTTTTATAAATATCAAGGTTCAGATGATATTTCAGATTTAGATGGGGCGATTAAAGCCATTGAAGCACGTGGTATCGACCCTAAATTTTATCACAAACATTTTTATAACGATGCCAATTATCTTGTGTTGGCTAAAGTGATCGAAAATGTAACAGGACAATCTTATGTTCAAAATTATTATCGTTATATTGGGAATCCATTTAGATTAATGCATACGAGCTTCTTTGATGATGAACGGTATAAAGAGGATATGGCGAAAGGATATCGATTAGATAAAAAGACACACAATGTTGTCTTTCGAGAGCCGCATTATTTAAATCAATATTATGGTGCGGGGAACTTATATATGTCAGCACACGATATGGGTGTGTTGGTGAGAAAGTTACAGACGAATCGTATATTTCCTGAAAAGATTACCTTACCATATATTCACGAATTCATGACGCCACGTTATCCTGAAAAATATCGTTACGGTTTTTATGTATATAATAATTTCAACCGCATCAATGGTATTTTCTTCGGACAAATATTTACGACGTATTACAACGATAAATACATTATTGTGTTAGGTACGAACTATGATCAACCTAAACCGAACAACAACGAAGCACGTATTAAGCATATTTATTTTGACATTTTAAATCAGCATGCGATTATCAATCAGCCTGGTATCACAGTGCCAGTGCCGAAATCGTCATAAATCGACACAATAAAAACGCAATGAATCTCATCATCAAAGGTTCGTTGCGTTTCTTATTATAGTTTCATGATAGCACTTTGAAGTAAATAAGGTTGTTCATATTTTAGCGTGAGGTGCTGGATAAATTGAATACATTTGTCATATGCTACTGCTTGCATGTCAAGTTGTTTGAGTAAAGTGGTATACCTTTCTTTTTCTGAGGGTGTCGCGATTTTTTTGAAATAACCCCATAAATGTTGGAATGTATTCATAAACGCGGGATGTTCAATTGGTTTTATTAAAATCTCTTGAATGGTTGCGTCTACCACTTTAAAAGAGGCGCCTTGTTTGATTAGTGCTTGAATTCTTTGATAGTCCTTATAGTTACGCATCATGACGTTGTATTTTTGATAGCGCCAAGTATGTTGAATTTTCGTCGTTTCTTTCATTTTACACCTCTTATGTATAATAAATGAGCCAATGATCCTCAATGTAATGCCCATTAATCTTACGTGCATTTTCTTCTAAAGCTAGAAATTCGAACCCAAAGTTATCATAAAAAATTTTTGCGGCAATGTTGTTTGATGCGACAGAGATGAAGATGTTTTCAATGCCATTCTCTTTGGCGTGAGGGATGAGGACTTCTAATAATTGTTGGGCAACCCCTTCACTTCGATATTGAGGTACAACATATAAATGTTCAATGACTGCTTTATGACGTTTCGTAAGCTGTGAATTGTAGTTAAGCTGAATGAAACCGACTAATGCATCAGCGTCAAATGCACCTAATAGTACTGTGCGTGCCTGATTATCTGGGTGAAATAAAGCAGCGATGTCTTCAGGTGTGAGTTCAACTTCATAATGATTGGGATTTGTTTCAATCAGTTGCGCGTCGTTGATGAGTTGTTTAAATTGATTCAAATCGTTGTGCGTCAATATTTTTATCATTGCGCCACCTCCAGTTTACTTCAATCCGATATCTCACTATTAATCATAAACAAATAAAATTGTAAATTCAACGTTATTTAAGAATTTTCTGAATTCAAAAACATATTTATACAAATAATGCTGTTTATCTTTATTAAAATTTACCTTTCAATCCATATCGTGTCGTGTTTAAAGACAGTGTGAATAAGCAAGACAAGTTAAAGGTATGATAGCAGTGAGTGAACAAAATTCGGTATCATATCAATAATGGTGGCACATGTGAGTGATGTGGTTCAGCATTTTCCTAATGAAAAGAGCAATCCCACTATGAAAGTAGCATTGCTCTTGGAGGTTGCTGAAAGCGTCTCGATTGATGAGTCTCCAATGACTCGGAAATTGAGATTTGACATAGCAAACTTTATTAATATTTTAAGAAAATGACTTAATCTTCAACTGTCACATTCATGCTGAACTCGATATTACCATTTGTTGCTTTTGAATATGGACAGAATGCATGTGCTTCCTCTAAGCATTTTTCGGCATCTTCTTGTGACATGTTTTTAACTTTTGCTTGAATGTCTACACCTAACATAGGGCTTTCTGAATTAGGGTCATCCATTAATTTCACTGTTAAATCTACGACCGGTTCAGCTTTACGGAAACCGTTACGTTTTAAAATTAAATCAAATGCACCATTGAAGCATGACGCATAACCTGTCGCAAATAATTGCTCAGGATTTGTTTCGTCCTCTTTCGCGTTATCTGGTGGTGCTAATCTAAATTCTAATTTATTGTCATCTGTTTGGACGTGCCCTTTACGTCCGCCAGTGTTTGTTGCAGTTGTTTGATAAATAATACCCATCATGAATACCTCCTTATTTTTAATGCTTCATCCTATGATTTACCCGATGAAATAGTTTTTTAATCATCACACCTTTTCAAGATAAAAAGAATAGGCTATAGTTATTTTATTCAGAATTAACTGACATTTGTAGTGGGAGGAATGAACAATGACAAAAATTTTAGTGTTTGATGTAAGGGAAGACGAGTTACCAGCATTAGAACAATGGAAAGCAGCGCATCAAGATGATGTTGAGGTGGAATTGATTGAAGCACAATTGGATGCGTCACATTTGGTAAAATTAGCGGACGTGGATGGTATTTCAATTTCGCAAACGACGCAATTTGATAGCCAATTTTATAAAGTGTTAGCAGAAAATGGGATTTTTCATATTGCGCAACGTTCGGCCGGCTACGATCAATTTGATTTAGAGGCCGCAAATCTTGAAAATATTAAAATTAGTAATGTACCTAGTTATTCGCCACAATCGATTGCTGAATTCGCTGTGACACGTACGTTAGAGTTAGTGCGACATACGGCACAAATTGACCGTAATATGGCTCAAAATGATTTCACGTGGAATCTAAATTTACAGGGTCGTACGGTGGAATCCTTGAAAATTGGTGTGTTAGGCACAGGGCGTATTGGAAGTCGTGCAGCTAAAATATTTAAAGGATTCGGTTCAGAAGTTTTGGCCTATGATATTGCACCGGATGAAGCACTAAACGATGTTGTGACATATGTAGACAGTCTCGAAAAACTCATTTCACAAGTCGATGTGTTAACACTTCATATTCCTGGTTCTAAAGAAAATCATTATTTGATTAATGAAGATGTTTTAAAACAAGCGAAACCTGGATTGTTACTCATTAATGCCGCACGTGGCAGTGTAGTGGACACGACCGCGTTAATCCGCAGTTTAGAAGCGGGGCATGTCGCAGGAGTAGCCATTGATACGTATGAAAATGAAGGGGCATACTTCAGACATGACTGGGGCGGCCGCGAATTAGAGGATGAGACTTTAAAGACGCTATTGAATCATGAAAAAGTATTGCTCTCACCACATGTCGCATTTTATACTGATGAGGCTGTGAAAAACTTAGTCGACATTCCATTAAATGATGTTTTATCATTTATTCGTACTCGACAAGCAGAAAATATTGTTAATCCATAAAGAGAAAAGGTGAAACAGAATTGAAAACACAAATTGTTGCGAGCTTAATGCCTTTAAGCCCTACATTGACCCCTGAGGAATTGCATGATATCGAACGTTACGCGAATGATTTCGATATTCTTGAGTTGCGCATTGACGGGATTCCTAATTGTGAAATAGCGGTGGTTGAAAAGATGGTTCAACAAATTGTCGCGCTTCCCGTTACATTTGAGTTGCTAGTGACGTATCGAACGTCTCAACAAGGGGGTAAGGGCGTATTATCAACAGATGGGTATTTACAGTTATTGCGTCGGTTAGCCTCGTTAGACAAAATTGACTTTATTGATATTGAATGGGAACCTGATCAAGATGCACGTCGTCAAGTGGTTGAAGCGATTCATCAAGGTGGAAAAGTGTCGATTGCGTCTTATCATAATTTTGAAATGACCCCTACGATAGAGGTGCTTAAGAAAACGTATTATCATATGTCAAAACTAGGAGCGAATCATTTAAAGGTTGCAGTGATGCCCAAGACACGACAAGATGTATTAACATTGTTACAAGCATTGAGTGAGGCAAACGAAGCGTTACAACAATGGGTGACAGGGATTTCGATGGGGCAACTCGGACTGATTTCTAGAACGGCACAAAACACGTTCGGTGGTGCGTTGTCTTATGGTGCATTGTCTGACAGTGTCGCACCAGGACAGCTTCATGTACAAACGTTAGCACAAGTATTGCCGCTATACAGTTTATTTGAAAGTTAAAATACTGTCGTTTATAATTGATAATGATTATCAATAATTGAGGGGTAGATAGGAATGGAACTTCAAGAAGCGATTAAATCAAGAAGAAGTATAAAGAAGTTCGAAAGAGATATGTATATCGATGAGTCAGCTTTAAAAAAAGCAATTTATGAAGCGGCAGATGCACCTAATCATGGTATGCGAGAGCCTTGGCGTGTCGTGTATGTACCAAAACATAAACTGGGCGAGATGAGTCGTGAAGTGTCACGTTATGCCTTTCCAAGAGATCACGAAAAGCAACAAAGTCATTATGATGCGGTAACGAACTTGGGTGGCTTTCTTGCGATTGTGATGAAATGTGACGCAAGACAACGAGAAGAGAATGAAAACTATCTTGCAGTCGGTGCTTTTGCGCAAAACCTGCTTCTATTACTGTATGAAAAAGGTATCGGGACATGTTGGAAAACACCAGAATATATTTTTAAGCCTAAAGTGCGTGCGGCGTTTGGTGTAGGTCCAGATGAAAAGTTGATTGGTTTTCTGTATTTAACAGATTTAAAAGAGGAAGACAAATTTCGTAAAGTACCGCGTAAAAACAAAGCGATGATTACAGAGTTTTAAAGGGGACTGTATTGTTTTACATTGTTGAGACTGCATCTTCAATCAATGTGAAGGATTTGCATATTAAAATAGGAAGAGGCTAGGGCACAATTGAAAGTACTCCTAGCCTCTTTCTACGATATTTGAAAACTAGCCTAAACTTTCAGCCAAATAGCTTTCGACTTGTTCAGGTGACTTAGCATTGGCAGAATGTAAGTGGTACAGCTTTTCGCCATTTTGGAAGATTAAAAGACTCGGAATACCCATCACTTCATATTGCGTTGCTGCGTCTTCTAATTCATCACGATTAACTGCATACCATTCGTATTGGTTATATTTTTCAACGATTGGGTCAATCCACATATCCATCGCCCTACAGTCAGGGCACCAACCGGCTTCGAATTTAATGATGACAGGTTCGTTACTTTGAATCACTTGATTGAATGCATCCATAGTTGTAATACTTTGCATGTTAGACCTCTCCTTTTAACTGATAAGTAACGATATTATAACGAATTTTATAAGAGAAGTCACCCGTACAAATTGGTGAACAGATTTTGGGACGTACAGCGCACACTCCAAAAATCGTTCTGAAGTTAACTCAAAAAGTAATCGTAGTGACGGTAATCAATTTATTGCTATTTATTTGTTATAGCGCAAAAGTTGTATATGTTGAAGTTTACATGCTAAAAATACAAGCATTTTAAATAATAATTTGTTATATTTAAATTAATTTGAACGAGGAGGTTTAATGATGATTAAATTTTATCAATATCCAAACTGTACAACTTGTAAAAAAGCGGCCAAGTTTTTATCAGATAATGGCGTGAGCTTTGAACCTATTGATATTACACAACATACACCGACAAAAGAAGAGTTTCGTCAAATCATTCAAAAATCAGATTTAGAAATTAAAAAATTCTTCAACACGCACGGTGCAAAATATAAGGAATTGAATTTAAAAGACCGATTAGGTGAGATGAGTGATGAAGAAAAATTAGAATTACTCGCATCTGATGGTATGTTAGTGAAAAGGCCACTTGCGGTTTCTGGTGATACGGTCACAGTTGGTTTTAAAGAAGCCGACTATCGTGACATTTGGGTGTCATAAAATAGTTGATTGAACCGTTGCAATGTGTCATGATTAACTTGTAACCGTAATCATTAAATAGGAGGGGATTCAAGTGGCAGTGCCAAGTGGATTAAAATATTCAAAAGAACATGAATGGGTAAAAGTTGAAGGAAATACTGCAATCATTGGTATTACTGACTTTGCACAAAGCGAACTTGGGGATATCGTTTTCGTTGAGCTTCCAGAAGTAGAAGACGAATTAACAGAAGGCGAAACTTTTGGTAGTGTAGAATCTGTTAAAACAGTATCTGAGTTATATTCTCCAGTATCTGGTAAAGTCGTTGCAGTGAATGAAAACTTAGAAGATGCACCAGAAGCAGTTAACGAATCACCATACGAGGAAGCTTGGATGGTTAAAGTTGAATTGAAAGACGAAAGTGAACTAGACGCATTATTAGATGCAGCTGGTTACGAAAAAATGATTGGCGAATAATATCAAAATGAGAACTCCTGGGTAATTTAGTTATCAAGGAGTTTTTTATACTCAAATATTTTTTAGAAGGTGAAGACCATGACGATGATCCATAAAGTTATTGTTGTTGAAGGGAAATCTGATAAAAAACGTGTTCAAGAAGTGTTGTTAGAGCCTGTCGAAATTATTTGTACTCATGGCACGATGGGAATCGAAAAGTTAGACAATATGATTGAATATTTGTATGATAAACAAGTCTACATTTTAGTCGATGCAGATGCAGAAGGTCGTCGCATTCGCAAATGGTTTACGACATATTTGAGTGAAAGTACTGATATTTTCATAGATACAAAATATAGTGAAGTTGCCCGTTGTCCACGCGATTACCTCTCAAATGTATTGCAGCATTTTGACTTTAAGGTGAAGCAAGACTTTTATGTAAAAGGGAAGTATTCATATCATGAGTGTTTCAAAGCAATTGAACAATATATCTAAACATTTTGATCAAAGTGTACATCTAATTTTTGGTTACACACCGATGTGTGGCACATGTAAAATAGCAGAACGCATGTTGGATATCTCGAATGAAATCACCCAGTTGCCGATTGTAAAGTTAGACCTGAATTATCACCCTGAGTGGAGCCAAGAAAAAGAAATTCAATCGGTCCCTATTTTAATCATCATGCGCTACGATCAAGAAGTAGAGAGGCTCTATGCATTCCATTCTGTGCCGTACTTGCTAGAAAAATTAAAAAAAGTCATTGACGACAGTGAATGACGATGATAATATAATAATCAATCGAATAGTCAGAAAACTCTTATCCAGAGTGGCGGAGGGATGTGCCCTATGAAGCCCGGCAACCGTCTATATTATAGAAATGGTGCCAATTCACATAAAGCAACGATTTGCTTTTGAAGATGAGAGAAAAGCGTTTATATTGATGCTTTCTCTTTTTTCTTTAAAAGGGAAAGCATTTTTTATTCCAAATTTTTTAAAGTAGCAACACAGGGAGGAACAGTATGATCACACTTAAAAATATAGTGAAAAAGTACGAAAGCAAGACGAAATCTGTTACTGCTGTTGATGGTGTCAATCTTGAAATTGAAAAAGGTAAGATTTACGGCATTATTGGATTTTCGGGTGCAGGTAAAAGTACTTTAGTCCGTTTATTTAATCATTTAGAAAAACCAACCTCAGGGGAAGTGATTATTGGTGGTGACAATATCGGACAATTAAGTCCAGATGAATTACGACGAAAGCGTCAAAAGGTAAGTATGATTTTCCAACATTTCAATTTATTGTGGTCAAGAACTGTACTAGAGAACATTATTTTTCCACTTGAAATTGCTGGCATGCCGAAAAATGAAGCGAAAAGACGTGCACAAGAATTAATTTCACGTGTGGGCTTACAAGGTAGGGAACATGCCTATCCATCAGAATTGTCAGGAGGCCAAAAGCAACGTGTCGGTATCGCGCGCGCATTGGCTAATGATCCAGAAGTATTGTTATGTGATGAGGCAACAAGTGCATTGGATCCTCAAACGACCGATGAAATTTTAGATTTATTATTACAGCTCAAAACTGAGAAAAATTTAACAATTATAATGATTACACATGAAATGCATGTCATTCGTCGTATTTGTGATGAAGTGGCAGTTATGGAAAATGGCCGTGTAATTGAAGAGGGAAAAGTGTCACACATTTTCGAGCACCCACAACATCAAGTGACACGCCGATTCGTTCAAGAGGATTTGAAACCGAGTGATGATAGTGAGGATTTAGCACAAACTTTTAAATTAGATAAAGATGAAGTCTTGGCTAAACTGATTTTTTCTGGTGAAAACGCAACACACCCAGTTGTATCACATTTAACCCAAAAACACGGCATTTCAGTGAATATTTTAGAGGGCAATATCAAGCATTCTAAAACGGGTACATTAGGTTATCTATTAGTACACATTGAACAATTTTCGAGTATCAACTTTGATCAAATTCAAGCAGAATTAAGGGCGCAAAACGTTGAGATAGAGGTGGTTAGCCATGGGTAAAAGTTTTAGCGAAATCTTGCAAGAAATGATTACAATGCCAAATGTACGTTGGCCGGATGTATGGGAAGCGACGTACGAAACATTGTATATGACCGTTATTTCAACAGCGTTTTCATTTGTTTTAGGTTTAATCTTAGGTGTGATTTTATTCTTAACATCCAAGAGTGAAGCGAAAATCGGACGCGTCTTTTACAACATTGTATCGTTCGTGGTGAATTTATTCAGGGCGATACCGTTCATTATTTTAATTTTGCTCTTAATTCCATTTACAAGTTTGGTGCTCGGTACGATTAGTGGTCCAACAGGGGCATTACCTGCATTGATCATCGGTGCTTCACCATTCTATGGACGTTTAGTGGAAATTGCATTAAAAGAAATTGATAAAGGTGTTATCGAAGCAGCACGTTCAATGGGGGCAACAACTTGGAATATCGTACTTAAAGTGCTGATTCCTGAATCATTACCCGCGCTTATTTCAGGTATTACTGTAACAGCAATTGCATTAGTCGGTTCAACAGCGGTAGCCGGAGTGATTGGTGCTGGAGGATTAGGTAACCTTGCTTACCTTACAGGGTTCACGCGTAACCAAAATGATGTCATCTTAGTATCAACTATTTTAATTTTAATTTTAGTATTTTTAATTCAATTTCTTGGGGATTGGATTACAAATAGAATTGATAAACGTTAATGATTAAGGAGAATGTGGAATGAAAAGGATTTTATCAATTATTGTTATTTTAGCTTTAGCCATTGGACTTGCTGCATGTGGAAATAAGTCAGCAGAAAAAAAGGATGACAAAAAAATCGTTGTTGGTGCTTCACCAGCGCCACATGCTGAAATACTAGAACAAGCGAAACCATTATTAAAAGACAAAGGTTATGACTTAGAAATTAAAACAATTAACGATTACACAACGCCAAACAAATTACTAGATGCTGGAGAATTAGATGCAAACTTTTTCCAACATACACCTTATTTAGATACTGAGAAAAAAGAAAAAGGTTATAAAATTGAATCAGCAGGTGACGTTCACATCGAACCAATGGCTGTATATTCTCACAAGTATAAGCGTTTAAAAGATTTGCCAAACGGTGCTGAAATTTTCGTTTCTAACAATCCAGCAGAACAAGGACGTTTCTTAAAATTCTTTGTTGATGCAGGTTTAATTAAAATTAAAGACGGTGTTAAAATTCAAAATGCAACATTTGACGACATTGTAGAAAATAAAAAAGACATCAAGTTTAATAGTAAACAAGCTGCAGAATTTTTACCAAAAACGTTCCAAAATGATGAGGGCGATGCGGTAATCATCAACTCTAACTTTGCAATCGAACAAAAATTAAACCCTCAAAAAGATTCAATTGCTGTTGAAAAAGGTGAAGACAATCCTTATGCAAACTTAATCGCTGTTAAAGAGGGCCATAAAGACGATGAAAAAATCAAAGCTTTAATGGAAGTGTTACATTCTAAAGACATTAAAGATTTCATTAAGAAAAAGTATGATGGTGCTGTATTGCCAGCAGAGTAAGGTGAGATGCACAACTATTTAATATGAAATAAAAAAACAACATGTGGTGTGATGGGGAAAGTCATTCAAATGGGCTAAACTTTCACACCCTAATCATTTAAAATAGGTCAGATGGGAGAGGAATGTATATGAAAAAATTATCTGTATTATTCATGGCAATTGCTGCATTCGTAGTTGTTTTAGCAGCCTGTGGTAAAGGAAATAATGAAAGTGATAATAAAAAAATCGTTGTTGCAGCAACACCGACACCCCATGGACAAGTCGCTAAAAAAGCTGGAGAAATCATGAAGAAAAAGGGCTATGAAGTTGAAATTCGCGAAGTCAATGATTATAAAATTCCGAACAAGTTATTGGATAAAGGCGATGTAGATGCCAACCTTTTTCAACACGTACCTTATCTAAAAGCTGAACAAAAGTCACACGGTTACCAAATTGAAGAAGTAGGTAAAGTGTTAACAACACCAATGGCTGTATACAGTAAAAAGCATAAAAGCTTAAAAGACTTACCAGACGGTGCTAAAATCTATATTTCAAACAATCCAGCTGAAGAGGGGCGTTTCTTATCATTCTTTGTGAAAGCAGGCCTAATCAAAATTAAAGATGGGGTTAAAATCGAAGACGCAAAATTAGATGATATTGTAGAAAACAAAAAGCATTTAGAGTTTGATAACCAACAAGGCGCAGAATTTTTACCAAAAACTTATAATAATGGTGAAGGTGATGCGGTGATTATGAACTCAAACTATGCAATCGATAATGGATTGAAGCCGTTGAAAGACTCGATTGCAGTAGAAGATGAATCATCGCCGTTTGCCAATATTTTAGCTGTTCAAAAAGGACACAAAAACGATGAGAAGTATCAAGAGTTCTTGAAAGCATTACAGTCAGATGAAGTGCGCGATTATATTAACAAAGAGTTTGATGGTGCTGTCATTCCTGCGAAGTAATGTTTTGGTTCGCATATTATATACAATGAGTTGGAGAAATAGGATGACTATTTAAAACGGGTGACACTTCCGGGATCAGCTGAAGTCTCAACGCGATTTGTCAATATATCGTTATTATTTTTTATAGAAGGCAGATGGGCTTTTCGGGGGCAGTACAGAAATCTTATATGTCACAAAGATTTCGTCGTACTGTCCCCGAAAGACTGGCTAGACTTCCAAAAGAACTATTCCGTTTTTCTTCCTATAATAACATCAAAAAGCACACATGATCATAATGGTTCACGTGTGCTTTTAATTTATTTTGTTTCAGCTTCGGCAGTAAATTGACCTAAGACGTAACTGATAACAAAACCGATAATGAGTGTTACGATAGAAACCAACCATGAGAGTCCTGATGTCGGTAGGCCTGGGAACACTGAGAAAAGTGAGCCGATGACAAGCCCTAATATCGCAGCATATGTTAAATACGTATAATGTTCGAGTAAAAATGTAATGATCTTACTTGCAATAACAAAACCGATGACGACACCGACGCCGACTAATAAAATGACAGGAAGCCCTTCAAAGTTAAAACGAACAGCTTCTGAAATAGAAAATGTCACTGTACTGTAGACGCCGAATAATAATAAAACGAACGAGCCTGAAATACCGGGCAGTAGCATCGCACTTGATGCACAAATCCCAGCTATTAAATATTTTATCAACATCGGTCCTGATACATCGATGTGTGAAGGTACAGCATGATTACTATCGCCTTTGAAAAATGCCATTGATGCTAAAATAATGACGCAGACAAGCATAACGAGCCAATGCTGAATCTGATATGTCTGTCTATATCTTGAGATGCGCAATAAAAATGGAATAATCCCTAGTATCAGTCCAAAGAAAAAGAACATAGTCGGGACAGGATGCTTCGCTAATAAGTAATTAATAACACTACTTAAAATACCGATTGCTAAGCCCATACCAATCACTATCGGTAATAAAAATAAAATACTCTTTTTAAAATTTTTTGAGAACACACCACTTACAGATTGAATAAAATCATCATATATTCCGAGTAATAACGCAATTGTACCGCCACTTACACCTGGGATTAAATCACTGACACCCATTGCGAAACCACGAGGAATATTAGAAAGTTTAAATTTCGACATAATTGTAATCCTTTCTTTTTTGTCCATACATCATAACATATTATACCCATTTTCTATTAGTGATAATATCATCTTGATTTGAATGAGAACAGAGTGCTTTTAATTATCAATAACGTTTCTAAAAAAGTTTGTAAGAATGATTCTTCTACAAACTGAATATATAACGCTAAACGGTTTATCAATCCCTTTATTTCAGTTATAATAAGCAACTAGATAGATTTGAAAACCTTTTGACGTTACATTAAAATTATTATAAACTAAACTATGGAATCTAACATTATTTTGGAGGGAATATTAATGCCATCAACATTAGAAATTAAAGACTTACATGTGTCTATTGACGATAAAGAGATTTTAAAAGGTGTTAACTTGACAATCAACACAGGGGAAATTCATGCCATCATGGGGCCAAATGGTACAGGTAAATCAACATTATCTTCAGCAATTATGGGCCATCCATCTTATGAAGTGACACAAGGTGAAGTGTTATTAGATGGAGTAAATGTTTTAGAATTAGAAGTTGATGAACGTGCCAAAGCAGGTCTTTTCTTAGCTATGCAATACCCATCAGAAATTACGGGTGTGACAAATGCGGACTTTATGCGTTCAGCAATTAATGCGCAACGTGAAGAAGGTAATGAGATTAACTTAATGCAGTTCATTAAAAAGTTAGACAAACAAATGGATTTCTTAGACATGGATAAAGACATGGCGCAACGTTACTTAAATGAAGGCTTCTCTGGTGGGGAGAAAAAACGTAACGAAATTTTACAATTAATGATGTTACAACCTAAATTCGCTATTTTAGATGAAATTGACTCTGGTCTTGATATCGACGCATTAAAAGTTGTATCAAAAGGAATCAATGAAATGCGCGGAGAGGAATTTGGTTCATTAATTATCACGCACTATCAACGTTTATTAAACTATATTACACCAGACCATGTGCACGTAATGTATAACGGCATCGTAGTGAAATCAGGTGGTGCTGAATTAGCAAAACGCCTTGAAGAAGAAGGTTATGAATGGGTTAAAGAAGAATACGAATCAGTAGTGGCAAACCAATAATCATCACAGGAGGAAATAATTATGACGACTGAAACATTAAATATTTCTGAAGCGCAACTTGTTGATTATTCACAAGCCCATAACGAACCTTCGTGGATGACTGAATTAAGAAAAAAAGCACTTCAACAAGTCGAATCTTTAGAAATGCCTAAACCAGATAAAACAAAATTAACGAAATGGGATTTTGACTCATTTAAACAGCATGAAACAGAAGGTGCTGTATATAACGATTTAAAAGAATTACCGAAAGAAATCGATCGTATTATTAACGTCGAAAACACTGAAAACTTAGTGATTCAACACAATAACACGCTGGCATATACAAAAGTCAATGAAAAAGCGCAACAAGACGGTGTGATTATTGAACACATTCAAGAAGCGTTAGTGAACCATAGTGATTTGGTAGAAAAATACTTCATGAAAGATGCAGTGACTGTTGATGAGCATCGTTTGACAGCGTTACACACGGCATTAATGAACGGAGGTATTTTCGTCTATGTGCCGAAAAATGTTGTTGTTGAACATCCGATTCAATATGTTGTGCTTCATGACGATGACAATGCAAGTTTCTTCAACCATGTTTTATTAGTGACTGAAGAAAGTGCTGAAGTGACATACGTAGAAAACTATTTATCAACAGCGAGTGGCGAAGGAAACCAATTGAATATTATTTCGGAAGTGGTTGCTGGCGCGAACTCTAACATTTCATATGGTTCTGTTGACTTTTTAGATCAAGGTTTTACAGGTCATATCATTCGTCGTGGTGTGACTGCAGCAGATGCCTCTATTCGTTGGTCATTAGGTTTAATGAATGAAGGCGACCAAATTATCGATAACACAACGAACTTAATTGGTGACCGTTCATCTTCTGAGCTTAAATCAGTTGTGGTTGGACGTGGTACACAAACAATTAACTTAACATCTCGTATTGTGCAATACGGTAAAGAAACAGACGGCTATATCTTGAAGCATGGTGTGATGAAAGAGAACGCTTCTTCAATCTTTAATGGTATTGGTCATATTAAGCACGGCGGTTCAGGTTCATCAGCTAACCAAGAATCACGTGTGCTCATGCTTTCTGAAAATGCACGTGGTGATGCGAACCCAATTCTATTAATCGATGAAGACGATGTAGAAGCAGGACACGCAGCATCAGTAGGTCGTGTAGATCCAGAACAACTTTATTACCTTATGAGTCGTGGTATTTCGCAATCAGAATCAGAACGTCTTGTTATTCACGGTTTCTTAGATCCAGTTGTACGTGAATTACCAATTGAAGATGTTCAACGTCAATTACGTGAAGTGATTGAGCTGAAAGTAGGCAAATAATACAATTCAAGAAAGGTCTGTGATTGTAGTGGCCGATACAAAACTAAATGTAGAAGCAATTATTAAAGACTTTCCCATTTTGGAACAACAAGTCAATGGAAAACGTCTTGCATATTTGGATTCAACAGCAACAAGTCAAAAACCAAAGCAAGTGATTGACGCCTTGTCAGATTACTACGAGCGTTACAATTCGAACGTACATCGTGGGGTGCATACACTCGGTTCGCTTGCGACAGATGGTTACGAAGGGGCGCGCGAAACAGTCCGTCGTTTTATCCATGCGAAATATTTTGAAGAGATTATTTTTACTCGTGGTACAACAGCAGCAATTAATATGATTGCGCATAGTTATGGAGATGCCAATGTCGGTGAAGGTGACGAAATTGTTGTCACACAAATGGAGCACCATGCGAACCTCGTCCCTTGGCAACAACTTGCGAAACGTCAAGGTGCGACATTAAAATTTATCCCAATGGCAGAAGATGGTACGATTACGTTAGAAGCTGTGCGTGAGACAGTTTCAGAACGTACGAAAATTGTAGCAATCGCGCATGTTTCTAACGTATTAGGAACAATTAATGATATTAAAGCTATTGCAGAAATTGCGCATGAACATGGTGCGATTATTTCAGTTGATGGTGCACAGTCTGTTCCACATATGAAAGTAGATGTTCAAGATTTGAATGTTGATTTTTATAGTTTTAGTGGCCATAAAATGCTTGGACCAACAGGAATAGGTGTCCTTTATGGAAAACGAGAACACTTGAATCAAATGGAGCCTACTGAGTTCGGTGGCGATATGATTGATTTTGTGGACTTGTATGACAGTACTTGGACAGACTTACCGACTAAGTTTGAAGCAGGCACACCTTTAATAGCTCAAGCTATTGGCTTACAAGCAGCTATTGAATACATTGAGTCCATTGGCTTTGATGCGATTCATGAACATGAACAAGCTTTAACAACGTATGCCTATGAACAAATGTCACAAATTGAAGGCATCGACATTTACGGGCCGTCTAAAGACAAACGTGCAGGTATTATTACGTTTAATCTTAAAGATGTACATCCACATGACGTTGCGACTGCTTTGGATACTGAAGGTGTTGCAGTGCGTGCAGGTCACCATTGTGCACAACCATTAATGAAATGGTTAAACGTTTCTTCAACAGCGCGTGCAAGTTTTTATATCTATAATACAAAAGAAGATATCGATCAACTTGTCGAAGGATTGAAACAAACGAAGGAGTTTTTCTCATATGAATTTTAATAATCTAGACCAATTATATCGTTCGGTGATTATGGATCATTATAAAAACCCTCGCAACAAAGGTGTCATTGAAGACGGGACGATGACTGTCGATATGAACAATCCCACTTGTGGTGACCGTATCCGCTTAACATTTGATATTGCAGAGGGTGTCATTCGTGATGCGAAATTTGAAGGTGAAGGTTGTTCGATTTCGATGTCGAGCGCGTCGATGATGACTGAAGCGATTAAAGGGCATAGTTTAAAAGAAGCCATGCAAATGAGCCAAGAATTTACGAAAATGATGCTCGGTGAAGATTATGAAATCACTGAGGAAATGGGAGATATTGAAGCCTTACAAGGTGTTTCTCAATTCCCAGCCCGTATTAAATGTGCCACACTTGCATGGAAAGCACTTGAAAAGGGTACTGTAGAAAAAGAAGGCAAAAGTGAAGAATAGTCGTTTGTGAGAACTTTTTACACAACGATTACGATAGAGTTGAAAATGAGTTGTCATAAGGCACTCATGAATGAATTAGAAATAGGAGTGATGATTGATGGCTAAAAAAGCACCTGATGTAGGCGATTATAAATATGGCTTCCATGATGAAGACGTATCGATTTTTAGATCAGAACGTGGCTTAACAGAAAATATTGTACGTGAAATTTCAAGAATGAAAAGCGAACCTGAATGGATGTTGGACTTTCGTTTAAAATCGTTAAAACAGTTTTATAAAATGCCAATGCCACAATGGGGCGGCGACTTATCTGAATTAGACTTTGACGATATTACGTATTATGTTAAACCGTCAGAGCGTTCAGAGCGTTCTTGGGATGAAGTGCCTGAAGAAATTAAACGTACTTTCGATAAATTAGGTATTCCAGAAGCTGAGCAAAAATATTTAGCAGGTGTATCTGCACAATATGAATCAGAAGTGGTTTACCATAACATGGAAAAAGAACTTGAAGAAAAAGGTATTATCTTCAAAGACACAGATACAGCATTAAAAGAAAACGAAGAACTTTTCAAAGAATATTTTGCATCTGTCATTCCAGCAGCTGACAACAAGTTCGCAGCATTGAACTCAGCAGTATGGTCAGGTGGTTCATTCATTTACGTACCGAAAAATGTGAAATTGGACACACCATTACAAGCGTATTTCCGTATTAACTCAGAAAACATGGGTCAATTCGAACGTACATTAATCATTGCTGACGAAGGTGCATCTGTAAACTATGTTGAAGGTTGTACAGCACCAGTGTACACAACGAACTCATTGCACTCGGCAGTTGTTGAAATCATTGTACACAAAGATGCGCACGTTCGTTATACAACGATTCAAAACTGGGCAAACAACGTGTATAACCTTGTGACAAAGCGTACATTCGTTCATGAAAATGGAAACATGGAATGGGTTGACGGTAACTTAGGTTCGAAATTAACAATGAAATATCCAGCATGTGTGTTACTTGGTGAAGGTGCAAAAGGTAGCACATTATCTATCGCTTTTGCGGGTAAAGGCCAAGTTCAAGATGCAGGTGCTAAAATGATTCATAAAGCACCAAACACATCTTCAACAATCGTTTCAAAATCTATTTCTAAAGACGGCGGTAAAGTAGTATACCGCGGTATTGTACACTTTGGACGTAAAGCGAAGGGCGCACGTTCAAACATCGAATGTGATACGCTAATTTTAGATAACCAATCGACATCCGATACAATTCCTTACAACGAAATTTTCAATGACCACATTTCATTAGAACACGAAGCGAAAGTTTCTAAAGTATCTGAAGAGCAATTGTTCTACCTCATGTCTCGTGGTATTTCTGAAGAAGAAGCGACTGAGATGATCGTAATGGGCTTCATTGAACCATTTACAAAAGAATTGCCAATGGAATATGCTGTTGAAATGAACCGTCTCATCAAGTTCGAGATGGAAGGTAGTATCGGATAAGCTGAGTAGGCATGGTTGAGCGATTTTGATTGTCGAAAACTACCTTTTTGATACCTCTTTATTTTGATTATGTTCAAAATAAAGAGGTATTTATTTTACACAAGTTTTTTTATGTCGCTACCTTAATTCAGAAAGGATAGACTATATGAAAAAGCTTATGATGATCAACACAAGTCACCATCAGTTTGGGTATGACGAGAAGCCGACTGGGTTAGTGTTAGGCGAACTTGTTCATTTTTATGACGCTTTCAATCGTGAAGGTTACACCATGGACATATATATTAATGGGAGTGACACGCCTATCGATTCAGTCAGTTTAAACAAATTGATGTTAGATCGTGCCACTAAAACATATTATGAAGGTGCACATTTTATGGCGTTATTAAAAAAATGCGCAACCTATTACTCACGCAAATCCAAAAATGTATGAAAATCATGCAGGTATTATGTGTGATTCATTTGCAATTTAGCTATCGTTCAGACACAATAATACTATGATTGCCGGTATGTATTTTCGGTGTATAAGGTTTGAGATGATAGGGAAGTAGAAATGATGTGCATGATATAGTAGGAGATAGGGTGAGACATTAAGCTTTCTCATCATCTTCTTTCTCATGTTTTTATTGCGCATTGTTAATTATAAAACAGTTGAAAAATGAAAATGGGTTTAACATATTGACTATTTTCTTATGCTAGAGATTAAGAGGGGGAACTGCTTAATGATCATTGCGATCATTTTACTCATCATTGTCTCTTGTTTCTTTTCGGGGAGTGAAACGGCACTTACCGCAGCAAACAAGGTCAAATTAAAATCAGAAGCGGACCAGAATCACCAAAGATCCGCGAAATTATTGAAGTTATTAGAAAAACCGAGTGAATTCATTACCACTATTTTAATTGGTAATAACATTGCGAATATTTTGTTACCGACATTAGTCACGATTTTAGCAGTAGATATAGGCCTAAGTGTCGGTATTGCGTCCGCGGTGTTAACGGTCGTCATTATCGTATTTGCTGAAGTGATTCCGAAATCCGTAGCCGCAACATTTCCAGATCCAATTGCACGTTTTGTATTTCCAGTGATACGCCTTTGTGTCATCGTATTTAAACCGATAACGGTCGTGTTGAATGCTTTAACAGATGGCATTAATCGTATATTGTCACGTGGACAAGAAAATCAAGGTATGTCCAAAGAAGAAGTGCGTACGATGGTGTCGATTGCAGGTACGGAAGGCGCATTTAACGAAATGGAACGGAATCGTATTCAAGGGGTTATGGATTTTGATCGTTTGAAGTTGAATGATGTCAGCAATACTCCGCGTGTGAATGTGACATCACTATCTGTAGAGGATACGTATGATGAAGTGTATGACATTGTGATGAACCATCCATACACGCGTTATCCAGTATATGAAGGCGATATCGATAATGTGGTAGGTGTGTTTCATTCTAAATATTTGTTAGCTTGGAGTAAAACACCCGATAAAGCAGTGACAGATTTCTGTTCAGAGCCGTTGTTTGTTTATGAACATAACCGTGCTGAATGGGTATTGAGAAAGATGACGGTCACACGTAAACATATGGCTATTGTACTTGATGAATATGGTGGTACAGATGCGATTGTGACACATGAAGATTTGATTGAAGAGATGTTAGGTATGGAGATTGAAGATGAGATGGATCGCGAAGAAAGCGATAAATTGAAACAAATCCGTTAAAGTGACATAAAAATATAGAAAATGGCTGGGAACATTTCATTGTGACCCAGCTTTTTTTAAAATTTAAGGTGACTTGACGATGTGGTGTAAAACAAAGGTGACAGAACAATGTCAAATTGACTATCCAATTATACATGTAGGAATGGCTGAGAGAATGACACCAGAACTCGTCGCAACGCGGTCAGCGAATTAGGTGGACTTGCGACGATTGGTACATGTTATATGACCTCGGCAGTACTCGAATAAGAAATTTTAAAAGTGAAAGCACGCACATCCAAGTCTTTTTCAGTAAATTTATATGTGCCAGAGTCATTTTCATATAAAGATGAAGCTGTGGCGGCGATGAACGACTTTTTAACACCATATCGCCCAGCATTAAATCTTGAACAACCAACAATTGGCGATACCGACCCTTCCATATGTGACATATTGATTGACATTGTCATTCAACAACACGTTTCGATTTGCAGTTCACTTTTGGAATTCCTGATGAAAAAACAATCAACCGTTTGAAAGCAGCCGATATCGTATTAATTGGTAGTGTGACAACCGGTGAAGAAGTCAAAGCAGTAGAAGCAGCTAGTTGTGGCACAAGGAAGTGAAGCAGGCGGTCACCGTACAACATTTGATGATCATCAAGAGACAACGCCATTAATTGGGACAATGGTATGCGCCCCTTAAGTGGCGACAACCTTTTTAACAATACATGAAAGCACCGCAAAATCAGTGTATAAACAAGTGATTTTAACAGTGTGGCAACAGATGCGATTCTGACACATGAAATTATTAGAAAACCTGCAAGAGCGCTTCACAATGCATGGATTCAGCATTTTCGCGAAAAAGGTCCGGTCATTTTACCTTAGCCAATACAAAATGATTAAACGTAACATATTTGAGCTGCGGCAGGTATGGTAGGCGATGCAAACTGGATGCATATGTGGAGTGGTCAAGGTGGCCGTCTCGCGCAAAATCACGATGTGGCTAATTTTTTCAACCAATTGATTCAAAATGCACAGTCACAAGCTGAATAATTCAACATGTAACTGTGCATCATATGTGTCCGCTATACCGTATCGCCTGCAGTACGGTGTGCGAGCCATTCCAATAACATATTGAGGTGTGTCGCGCCAGGATTAATACAATCCAAATGGTCTAAATAAGGTAAGGCATAGAGTGTTAAATATTGACCATGCTTGTAGTTTTCTTGGACATAGGAGAGCGTGGTATCCATATGTACGGAAGTGTCGTTAAACCCGTGTACAATGAGTGTATCGACATCAATAGGTGCTTGCATTAAAGGTGAGGCTACACGCATCGTATGGGTTGAGCTAGAGTCAAAATATTCTGCTGCAGCGTTTTGTCCTAAATGTTGATGTAACGTGTAAAGGACGTCTGTCACAGGTGCGAGTGCGACGATTTGATCGAATAACTCTGCGTTTAATAAAACGAGTTGTCCACCCACGGAATGACCGATGCCAACCAGTTGTCGTGGTTGATAGGTAGAAGTTTTAAAATGTTGAATTGCTGCTGCCACATCGTCGCTCGGTATCGGCCATGGATGTGCTGTACCGCGACGATATTCCACATTGACTACTGCATAGCCTGCTTCAATCAATGTATCAATCATTAAATCCATCATCGCTTTACTATATTTTTGTCTCCAATAGCCGCCATGAATGAGAACAATCCATGCTTGTGACGTTTTCTGTTCATTGTCATAAACGTCATAATGTTGGTCTTCATGTGCCCCGTAACTGATTTGTTTTACCATTATTAAAAACTCCTTTTTGCACGTCTTTAATCCCATTATACCCTATGCTGCTTTCCAACAAACGAGGGGCATCATCACGTACATCATCGTGGTGGATATGATAAAATGAAGGCGGTGATAAAAATGATAGAAATTGGTCTAACAGGGTGGGGCGATCATGACACCTTGTATGAAGATTTACAGCGCAAAGCAGATAAATTACAAACTTATGCAAGTCATTTTCCAGTCGTTGAATTAGATGCGTCATATTATGCCATCCAACCTGAACGTAATATTGTGAAATGGATTAGTGAAACGCCACAACGCTTTAAATTCGTCGTCAAAATTCATCAAGCACTGACGTTACATGCAGATTACCACGACTATGCAGACACGATTGAAAGTTTATTTCATGATTTTCGACGGATGTTACAACCTTTAGTTGAAGCAGATCGTTTAGCGATGGTCCTCGTTCAGTTTCCGCCTTGGTTTGATTGTAATGCTAAAAATATTAAATATATTCGCTACGTCCGCGCACAACTCGAACAAGTACCGGTATGTATCGAATTTCGTCATCAATCTTGGTTCCAAGGCGAAATGAAAGAGCATACGCTACAATTTTTAACAGACAATCAACTTATTCATTCGGTATGTGATGAACCTCAAGTAGGAGAAGGCAGTGTCCCATTAGTGAACCGCATTACACATCAAACGGCACTCGTTCGACTTCATGGACGAAACAAGTATGGTTGGACGAAAAAGGATATGACGGACCAAGAATGGCGAGATGTGCGGTATCTTTATAATTATAACGCTGAAGAATTACAACAATTAGCAGATAAAGTGACATTATTAAATCAAAAAGCGCAACATGTATATGTCGTGTTTAACAACAACTCAGGCGGTCATGCTGCAGCAAATGCCAAGTATTTTCAAAAACTTTTAGGCATTGATTATGAAGATTTAGCACCACAACAACTTAAATTGTTTTAGAGGAGGGCGTGACGTTGAGTATTATCATTCTTATTCTCGTAGGATTTTTATCCGCTATTATCGGTTCTTTAGTTGGAATTGGTGGTGGCATTATCATTGTACCGACATTAATTTATTTTGGTGTCACGTTAAATATTTTAGGGGGCATTACACCGCAAACTGCAATTGGTACATCATCCATTATTTTAATTGCGACAGGGTTGTCCTCAACGGTAGGTTATTTAAAACAAAAGCAAGTGGATGTAAAAAATGGCATCATATTCACGATTGGTATCATTCCAGGGGCGTTGATTGGTGCTTATTTAAGCCAATATTTAACGCTACATTCATTTAATTTATACTTTGGGATGTTTCTAATTCTCATCTCTGTATTATTAATGGTCCGTCATCGTATACCACCGATTAAAGCCTTCCAACAAGAACGCTATATGAAGTCATTTACAGATGCACACGGTGAACATTATCGTTATGGTGTTGTTCCAACTATTGCGATTATTGCGTCATTTATTATTGGTTTAACAGCAGGCTTATTTGGCATTGGCGGTGGTGCATTGATGACACCATTAATGTTGCTTGTATTCCGTTTCCCACCCCATATTGCAGTAGGGACAAGTATGATGATGATTTTCTTCTCAAGTGTGACTGGTTCCATCGGTCATATTATGTTAGGTCATGTGTTATGGGGGTACAGTTTGATTTTGATCATTTCAAGTTGGGTCGGCGCACAATTAGGTGTGAGATTAAATAAAACGGTCAAATCCGATACCGTAGTTTTAATTTTACGATTAGTCATGCTAGGATTAGGGATTTATCTCATTTTACAATCATTCTTTAACTAAAAAGTGAGGCGAGATTATGCGTTTAACGATTTATCATACGAATGATATTCACAGTCATTTACATGCTTATTCACGTATCACAGCATATTTAACAAAGGCACGTGCACAATTAACGCATCCTTCTCGTTATGTCGATATCGGCGATCATGTCGATTTATCCTTACCTGTAACAGAAGGCACGTTAGGGAAACGCAATATAGAACTCCTGAATGAAGCGGGATGTGATGTAGCGACAATCGGAAACAATGAGGGCATGACGATTTCACATGAAGCGTTGAATGCATTGTACGATGAGGCACAGTTTAAAGTGACGTGTACGAATGTATTAGATGAATCAGGTCAATTACCACACAACTTTTTGACGTCTTATATTGAACAAATTGAAGGCGTGCGTGTGATGTATGTCGCAGCAACAGCGCCATTCACCCCATTTTATCGCGCACTAGATTGGGTGGTGACTGATCCTCTTGATGCGATACAACAAGAAATCGCCGCGCATAAGGGTGAATATGACGTTTTAATTGTATTGAGTCATGTTGGTATCTTTTTTGATGAGAAACTTTGCGAAACACTACCAGAAATTGATGTTATCTTTGGTGCCCATACCCATCATTACTTTGAAGACGGTGAAATTCAAAATGGTGTATTAATGGCGGCAGCAGGAAAGTACGGTCAATATTTAGGGGAAGTGACGCTAGAGATAGAAAACAGTAAAGTCATTGAGAAGACTGCGATGTTACATCCACTTGAGCAACTGCCTGAAGTTGAGACAAACTTTGAAGCGGAAGGGAAAGCACTCCTCAACGCACCAGTCGTGGATACACCGATCACTTTGCAACGTGCGATGAATCATATTACAAAAGCGAGTTATTTGTTAGCTGAAAGCGTGCACGAATTTACCGAAGCAGACTGTACAATTATTAATGCAGGTTTGATTGTCAAAGGCTACACGGCACAACGATTAACCGAATATGATATCCATCAAATGTTGCCCCATCCAATCAATGTCGTACGTATTCGTTTAACAGGGGCTGAATTGAAAGAAGTGCTATTGAAAGCCCGTGCTCAAGAATATATGTACGATTACGCGCAAGGTCTAGGCTTTCGTGGGGACATCTTTGGCGGTTATATTTTATATGATGCGGGCTACATTGAATCGAGTGAACGCTACTTTGTGAATGGCAAAGAGATTGATGATGAGGCGACTTATATTTTAGGGACGGTGGATATGTACACGTTTGGACGCTATTTTCCAACTTTAAAAGGCGGTCACATCCAATACTTAATGCCTGAGTTTTTGAGAGACATATTTAAAGAAAAGTTGTTAACGGTTTAATTTGCATGAACAGGAGATTTTAATTTCTTGTAAAGTTCGTTATAATAGAGTAAGACCTATAAATTATGGGAGGTTTTCCGCTGTTATGGCTACAAAAAATGAAGAAATTTTACGCAAACCAGATTGGCTTAAAATAAAGTTAAACACAAACGAGAACTACACAGGCTTAAAGAAAATGATGCGCGAAAAAGGACTACATACTGTATGTGAGGAAGCAAAATGTCCAAACATCCATGAGTGCTGGGGTGAGCGTCGTACGGCTACATTTATGATCTTGGGTGATGTTTGTACACGTGCATGTCGTTTCTGTGCAGTTAAAACAGGTTTACCGAATGAGTTGGACTTAGGTGAGCCAGAACGTGTCGCTGATTCAGTGAAACAAATGAACTTGAAACACGTCGTTATCACTGCAGTAGCGCGTGACGACTTGAAAGATGCCGGTTCAAATGTATACGCTGAAACAGTACGCAAAGTTCGCGAGCTTAACCCATTCACAACAATTGAAATTTTACCTTCTGACATGGGTGGCGACTATGAAGCGTTAGAAACATTAATGGCTGCACGTCCGGACATTTTAAACCACAATATCGAAACAGTACGTCGTTTAACACCAAGAGTGCGTGCACGTGCCACTTACGATCGTACATTAGAATTTTTACGTCGTTCTAAAGAGTTGCAACCAGACATCCCAACAAAATCAAGTATTATGGTGGGATTAGGTGAAACAATTGAAGAACTTCACGAAACGATGGATGATTTACGTGCGAACGGTGTAGACATTTTAACAATCGGTCAATATTTACAACCTTCTCGTAAACATTTAAAAGTACAAAAATACTACACACCATTAGAATTTGGTAAATTGCGTAAAGTTGCGATGGAAAAAGGCTTCAAACATTGTCAAGCGGGTCCATTAGTGCGTAGTTCTTACCATGCAGATGAACAAGTAAATGAAGCAGCTAAAGCGAAACATCGACTTGGTGAAGAACAACTTAAATTATAAGAACCAGGTGATGAACGTATGATTAAAGTAGGAAACCATTATTTTGAATTATTAACGTCATATAAAGATGGGTTCAATGAAGATGATTTTATTGCGAGATATTCTGAAATTCTAGATAAATATGACTTTGTCGTTGGGGACTATGGTTACGATCAATTGAGATTAAAGGGCTTCTATCATGATTCCTATAAAAAAGCAGATTTTAACAAACGCTTTTCAACGATACAAGATTATCTCTATGAATATTGTAATTTTGGATGTGCCTACTTTGTCGTACGTCGACTTTCAAAAGCAGAAGTCGAACAACAATTAGGACATGATGCGCCTATTGATGCAATAGATAAATTGAAGGATGTCAAAATACAACCGACAATACAAGATTAAATCATTCGAATGATATATGAGCAGCATGTGCATAGTGAAGTATAGTGAACTTCATCGTGTGCGTGCTGTTTTTTTATTTGGGATATTAAGTATTGACTGTGATCAGTTAAGAAGGAAACAGAGGAAAGCGCTAAAAAAATAAGCATTGCAAGACGTTTGATGACGCGGAAATCTTGATCCAGTCTCTCTACAGAAAATGATTGAAATGATGAAGTGAGAATATTGGTGAAAAATGGCATGAAGAAGAAAAGTAATTGTAGAAACCTGTAACATTAGATGTCCTGCGCCATAATAGTTAAAAACCGTGCAAAGATCCCGAGGGATGATGTAAAAAAACAATAACGTCATTTAACTTTAAATGTGGCTAGTGTTCAACGCAGTAGATGTCTGATTGCTCAAGGTTTGCACTTTTGAGAAGCCTAGCCAAGCTTGCGGGGGCAGTATGACGAAATCTTTGTTGTACATGAAATTTATGTCCTGCTCCCCAAATCCATTTCGGTACATCCCAATATACACTTTAATCAAGTTGAATTGCGTTGAAGGGATAGCGCCTAGGAAAGCGTAGCACTGTTCGGCAATCGAACGAACAAAAAATAACCTATGTACAACAAAGATTTAAAATTACCACTACTGAATCACTTCATGCAAATAAGCCCTAATCTCATCGCCCTCTTCTTCACTCACGCCCAAAATATAAGCAATATAACCTTCTTCCTCTAAATCATCCGTCCCAATAATCCCAAACTTATTCGTCTGCGTATTTAACACTAACGTCTTACCATAATGACGATCCGTTTGAATCAACACCAAATCATAACGGCTATGCTCACCAACAAAGCCAACAAAACGAATTTGAGAAGGTTCCATATCATCATATAAAAACATATCTATCATGTGTGTAACTCCTTTAAAATCATGTTAAGGCAAGTATAGCGATAAATGAAGTTGCATGCAAAATTATGATATGATAGAGGGGAATAGGGGTGACCATAAAGTGTATTTTGTTGATAAAACACAATTAGAAACGAAATTAAAATATTTAAAACAACTCACTGAAGATTATGAGACGGTAAAATCAAATCATTACGCATTTGAACGTGTCGCACAAATGTTGATTGAGTCCTCAGTCGATATCGGCAACATGATTATCGATGCCTTCATTTTGAGAGACCCAGGCAATTATAAAGACGTCATTGATATTTTAGAGCTTGAGGGTGCCATTTCTAAAGAGACCCAACACGCTTTACACGAAACGATAGATGTGCGCCGTCAGTTCGTGCACTATTACGATACATTAGATATAGCGCAGTTAATCCCATTATTTGATCAAACAGTCCCATTTTATGAGCAGTTTATTGAAGAAGTTTTACAGTTTTTAGAAAATGAAAATGTCCCTGTAACAGCATTTGGAAAAGGAGCGCAATAAGCAATGAAAGCATACAAAGGCTATTTAATCGACTTGGATGGAACGATGTATAAAGGTAATCAAAAAATTGAAGGTGCATCTGAATTTATTGATTACTTAAATGAAAATCAAATTCCACATTTATATGTGACGAATAACTCAACGAAAGCACCAGTCGATGTAGTGGAAAAACTAACGACGATGGCCATTGACGCAAAGCCACAAGAAGTCATTACGTCAGCAATGGCAACAGCAGATTATATCCATGGTGAAAAACCAGGTGCCACAGTTTTTATGATTGGGGGCTCTGGATTAGCGACAGCATTAGAAGAGGCGGGCTTACAACTTGAAAATGACATCAATGTCGATTACGTCGTTGTAGGTTTGGACGAAGCGATTACTTATGAAAAACTAACGACAGCAACGTTAGCCGTTCAAAACGGTGCGACATTTATTTCTACCAATCCGGACCCATCGATTCCTAAAGAACAAGGCTTTTTACCAGGCAACGGTTCTTTGACAAGCGTTGTAACGGTATCATCTAAACAACAGCCGATTTTTATTGGTAAACCTGAAACACCTATCATGGAAAAATCGTTAGAAGTGCTACAACTGAACAAAGATGAAGTGGCGATGATTGGTGATTTATACGACACGGATATTATGGCAGGAATTAACTTCGGCATCGATACGATTCATGTTCAAACAGGTGTAACGTCGAAAGAAGAAGTCATGCAACGTGACGTACCGCCGACTTATAGTGTGAAAGATTTGAATGAGTTACGTGAACAATTAATCAAAGGCGAGTGATGAGAGATGGAAAAAATTTTAGTAACGCGACGTATTCCACAGAAATTTGTAGAACGACTTGAAACTTTAGGTGAAGTTGAAATGTGGGATCATGAATTGACACCTATGCCACGTGAGAAATTTATAGCAGCAGTCCAAGATAAAACAGCGATACTTGTCACGTTAAGTGAAAAAATCGATGCCACTTTATTTGAAGCGGCGCCGAATTTGAAAATTGTCGCAAATATGGCTGTAGGTTTTGACAATATTGATTTACAAGCAGCAGCGCAACATGAAGTCGAGATTTCAAACACACCACATGTGCTAACTGAGACAACAGCTGAATTAGGCTTTGCGCTTATGATGGCAACGTCCCGACGTATCGTAGAAGCAGAAAAATATGTTCAAGATGGCAAATGGGAAAGCTGGGGCCCTTATTTGTTAGCCGGTAAAGATATTTATCAATCTAAAGTTGGTATTTATGGAATGGGTGAGATCGGTCGTGCCTTTGCGCGTCGTTTAAAAGGATTCCACGCTGACATTTTGTATCACAACCGTTCGCGAAATATTCAAGCCGAACAAGAATTAGGTGCGTTTTACACATCATTTGATAAATTGATTAAAGAAAGTGATTTTGTCATTTGTACGGCACCGTCTACACCTGACACGCAAAATAAATTCAATAAAGAAGTATTCAAGAATATGCGTAAGGATGCGATTTTCATTAATATCGGTCGTGGGGATTTAGTTGTTGAAGAAGATCTCGTTGAAGCGATTGAAACAGGAGAAATTGCCGGCTGTGGTTTAGATGTCGTGCGCGATGAACCAATTCGTACAGATCATCCGTTACTGCAGTATCCGAACGTCATTGTAACACCACATATCGGTAGTGCGACTGTACTCACACGTGACCAAATGATCCAAACGTGTTTATTAAATATTAAGGACGTTTTAGAAGGTCAAAAACCGCGCAATCAAGTTAAAATGGGTTAGCATTTCAACATAAAAAAGAGCTGGGATTATTGTCTTTTCCCAGCCTTTATCTATTCATTAAAGATTATAAAACAGCAGAAAAAAGAGGATGAATTGGATGAAAAATTGATGCTATTGTTTTTCTGGATTATATAAACTTGCTCTTAGTTTTACTTTATTTAATGTAAGATTGCCTAGAAAGCTGAAACTCGTGAGGAATTGACTACATACTGCTAACTGTCACTTTTTTACATTAAAAGTGGTTACCGTTTAACGCAGTAGCTGTCTGACTTCTCAATGCGCATGCTTTTGAGAAGTCTAGTCAGCCTTGCGGGGCAATACGACGACATCTTTGTGACACAAACGCTTTCTTTACTACTCTCAAAATCCAATTCGGTATCTATCTTGTTTACATTATAATCAAGTCGAATTGAGTTGAAGGTTCAGTCCCTGGGAACGCGTAGCCATGAGTGCAATCATAAACACAAATGGTAGGATATGAGGGCGAGTTAAACCAGAATGCTGCACCAATAGCATCAAAAATTTTTTTGTGTCTCATCTTCTTTTTTTCTCATATGAAATACGACATTGAATTAAACATGTTGTTAGAATACTTGTTCGACCTCGACAACACCTGGTACTTCTTCTACTAATGCACGTTCAATCCCAGCTTTTAAAGTAATTGTACTACTTGGGCATGTGCCACAAGCACCGAGTAATTGAAGTTTTACAATACCATCTTCCACGTCGACAAGTTCACAGTCGCCACCGTCACGTAATAAGAACGGGCGTAATTTCTCAATGACTTCTGCAACTTGGTCGTACATTGTAGCATTTTCAGTTGGCATGCGTAATGCCTCCTTTCAAATTTAAATGGTTCATTTTATCCTTATCTTTTTATTATAATAGAATCAGTACAAAAAATCTATCGAATCAATTAGGGGGATGGCTATGAAAAAAGTAAGTGTCGTTGTGTATGGTGCAGAAGTCGTTTGTGCAAGTTGCGTGAATGCACCAAGTTCGGAAAACACGTATGATTGGTTGAAAACATTATTACCACGAAAATATCCAAACATCGATTTTGAATACACATATATTGATATTATGGGGGCACAAGATAATTTGTCAGATCATGATATACAGTTTATTGAACAAATTCAAGAAGATGAATTGTTTTACCCATTAGTGACGATGAACGATGAATATGTGGCAGATGGTTATATTCAATTGAAACCAATTAAACGTTTTATTGAACGCAACTTTGATGTATCCGCAGAATAGGAGAAGTAGAGAACAATAGCGGGGTTAGGGCATAGAAGGTTTTTAGCCTTAATTCTTTCGTAAGTTTCATGATTCATTAATGATTTTAAAGCAGTCGGAAAATGAGGGTAAATGGGATAGAAAAAATTGATGCTATTGTTTTTTGATTTCATAAACTTGTTCTCAGTTTCACTTTATTTGATATCAGATTTTATTTGATGCACTTTTGAGTTGATTTCCGTAACATTAGGGCGTGATTGTAGCACCTCTAATATAAAAATGCCAAAATGGGCACGCATTCCGAGGATGAGCCTATAGGAACGTAAGCTCGTTTTGGCATTTATAAAATTAGCGTTTAAATGAACAGTAAAAGTTCAATTTCTATCCGTTATGATATTTATACAACCAAAGTACGCCTGATTTCAAGATGGAAGCTAAACGTCCAGTTACCGTTGTATCCATCAAATAAGCAAAACCTTTCTTTTCACCTAAAGAACCTAGAAAACCTTGAATCTTAATTTCAGGCATTTTTTCAGGTAAATTTTTCCCTTTCCACAATGTCGTTAACACCATCGCGATTTGGTCAGCTTGTTCTTCAGCGAGTTGTGCGCTCGGGGCATGTGGCAAGTTCGCACAGTCTCCAACAACATATACATTAGGATACGTTGGGATTTGGTGATATTGGTTCACCATCACGCGATTACTACGACTTAAGTCAACAGGCAGATTTCGCACGATTTCGACAGGTTGAATTCCTGCAGTCCAGACGATGAGGTCGTGTTCATTTTTCGTTTCTTTATTATAAAGTATACCTGGTTCAACTTTGACGATATCCGAATTAGGCACGACTGTGACATCGTGTTGATCGAACCATTTTTTAACATAATTACTTAATTTTTCAGGGAATTGATTTAAAATACGCTCACCGCGATCGTATAAGTAGATTTTCAAATCGCTACGACTTTCGCGTAATGCACTCGCGAGTTCGATACCACTTAAACCAGCACCGACAATACCGACAGTTGCATTGGTAGGAAGATCAGAAA
This sequence comes from Staphylococcus pseudintermedius, assembly GCF_001792775.2. Lineage (GTDB taxonomy): Bacteria > Bacillota > Bacilli > Staphylococcales > Staphylococcaceae > Staphylococcus > Staphylococcus pseudintermedius. Next base: position 39,203 of record NZ_MLGE02000002.1, on the reverse strand, counting down.
TGTCGTGGTAAGTTTTACGAGCGTCATGTAAAGTTTGGATGCTGTACGTATATTCTTTAGCACCTGGGACATTGTGGTATTTATCTTCGCAGCCTAGACCGATCACTAGTTCATCGTAATCGACTTTTGTTTGACCTACAGAAATGATTTGATTGTCTAAATCGATATCTGTAATTTCTCCGTATACTGTGTGGGTTCTGTCATGTTGTGGGAAATTAACACGTACCTCTTTATCAGATTTAGAGCCAGCAGCTAATGCATAAAATTCTGTTTTAAGCCCATGGTAAGGCATCCGGTCGATTAACGTCATATTATAATCATTTGGAAGCGCGTCTGGTAAAATTTTAGACATAATGCGCATGTTACCATAACCGCCGCCTAGCAATACTAAATTCTTCATTTTGATACCCCTCTTTAGTGATGTATATTCCGATATCTATTTCAGCAATGGACTCCACACAAAACGAAATAGGCACCGTTCAAGTTATTGATCATAGCTCTAAATTTAATTATATCCCTTTTTCGAAAGCCACACAAACAAAGGAAAACACGTGCTTTCAAAATTTTTCACAAACCAACTTTGTCAATCCAATCGATGCGTATGATGAAGCGTTAACATGAGCCGTCTCATAGATGTCCGTTCTAAAATTTGTTATACTGATAACATTAAAACATAGAAGAGGGTGTAAAATGAATCCGATTGTCGAGTTTTGTATTTCTAATATGGCGAGAGGTTCAGAAGTTGTTTACCAAACTTTAGAAAATGATCCGGGAGTGGATGTTCTAGATTATGGTTGCCTTCAAAACTGTGGGATTTGTTCGTCGGGACTCTACGCACTTGTGAATGGTGATATAGTTGAAGGTGATACGCCAGACGATTTATTGCAAAATATTTATAAGCATATAGAAGAAACGTGGACTTTTTAAGGAGGCTAAAACATGGCAGTAGTCAATTTGACAGAAGCAGCAGCATATGAAGTGAAAGATATGTTGAAGCAAAATGATATGGCAGATGGTTATTTAAAAGTGAAAGTAAACGGTGGGGGTTGTACAGGTTTAACGTACGGCATGACTGCTGAAGCTGAACCAGGTGAAAATGATGAAGTACTTGAATTTTTCGGTTTAAAAGTACTTGTAGATAAAGAAGATGCGCCGATTTTAAATGGCACAACTATTGACTTTAAACAATCTTTAATGGGTGGCGGTTTTCAAATCGATAATCCGAACGCGATTGCATCATGTGGTTGTGGTAGCTCATTTAGAACAGCGCAGGCGGCAGGTTCACCAGAAAGTTGTTAATCGAGTGAATGGTGGACAACATCCTTTTTAATGCGATTTATGTCATGCTTAAAAAGACTGAAATGTAACATATGAAAGCAACTACAGAGTGATATTGAATATCCGAGACTCTTCGCCATATCGAATTGTCTCGGTTTTCTTCGTATGACACGGATGCATTCAAAATGAGATCGAGTAGGTGGCATAGCATAGGCTAAGCGTACTTACAATGATTTGACGCGTCACAATATTTTTTTAAGATGAGCGACAAAAATAATGAAAATCTGTTGAAAACTTATAGGGTATTAACTTGAATTCAATAATAAAAAACTATACACTAATGAATGACAATATTTTACAATTTTGTGTACTGTAAAAATTGAGAGGGTATACAGTATTATTGGAATTTGATTATATTTACGAAAGAATAGGTGAATGCAAATGGCAGAACGTAAAAAAGTACTTGTTTTAGGTGCTGGTTATGCGGGCTTACAAACTGTTACAAAACTTCAAAAAAAATTATCAGAACAAGACGCACAGATTACTTTAATCAACAAAAACGACTATCACTATGAAGCAACTTGGTTACATGAAGCTTCAGCAGGTACATTAAATTATGAGGACGTCTTATATCCAATCGAAAACGTGTTGAAAAAACATGTTGATTTCGTTCGTGCGGAAGTAACAAAAATCGACCGCAATGCGAAAAAAGTTGAAACAACACGCGGTATTTTCGAATATGATATTTTAGTTGTTGCTTTAGGTTTTGAATCAGAAACATTTGGCATTGAAGGTATGAAAGAACACGCTTTCCAAATCGAAAATGTCAATACTGCGCGTCAAATCTCTCGCCATCTTGAAGATAAATTTGCAAATTATGCTGCATCAAAAACAAAAGACGACAAAGACTTAGCGATTCTTGTCGGCGGAGCAGGATTCACTGGAATTGAATTTTTAGGTGAATTAACAGACCGTATTCCTGAACTTGCTAACAAATACGGTGTAGAACAAAGTAAAGTAAAAGTTACTTGTGTAGAAGCTGCGCCAAAAATGTTACCAATGTTTTCTGATGAGCTTGTTAGTCATGCAGTGAGCTATTTAGAACAACGCGGTGTAGAGTTCAAAGTCGGTACACCTATTGTTGCAGCAAATGACAAAGGTTTCGTTGTTAAAATTAATGATGAAGAGCAACAATTAGAAGCGAACACTGTCATTTGGGCTGCAGGTGTTCGTGGTAGCCAATTAATGGAAAAATCATTCGAAGGCGTTAAACGTGGACGTATTGTAACGAAACAAGATTTAACTATCGAGGGTTACGATGACATCTTCGTCATTGGTGACGTCTCTGCATTCATCCCTGAAGGTGGCGATCGTCCATTACCAACAACAGCTCAAATCGCAATGCAACAAGGTGAAAAAACAGCTTCTAACATTGTGAATATCTTAAAAGGTGCACCAACAGAAGACTTCAAATATAGCGATCGTGGTACAGTATGTTCATTAGGTCGTCATGACGGTGTGGGTATCGTTTATGGCCGCGAAATTACTGGTAAAAAAGCAGCATTCATGAAACGTGTCATTGATACACGTGCCATCTTTAAAATTGGTGGTTTAGGTTTAGCTTACAAAAAAGGTAAATTTTAAGCATTAATCAACCCTGCTTTGATTCGACGATATTAAAATCAGGAGTCTCACTGAGTAAGGTTTTGAAATAACGCATTGATGATGAAACGGTATGACTTTTATCAGTCCAATGCTTGATTAGAGAAAAAGATTTTAAGCATACGGTATACATATACAGTGTAACAAAATGTATATGATAACTGCAGGGAGTGGAAAAGGGATCTAAATGTCATATTTAGGTTGCTCTTCTACTCCTTTTTTACATATTAAAAAGGAGTGAAAGTGATGCCTTCACAGCAAACAGAAACAGCAGCTGCGATCATTGCAGGTGTTCCAGAACATTTAAACCAATATTTCGATGTCGTGAAACAGGATACGGCATTTTTCGAAGCATTGACGGAATTAAAAGCACATCATCTCATCAGTTCAAAAGTAGGTGAAATTGCGTCAACTGGAGTCACAATAGAAAATCAAATGTATCGTTTAATTACGGTAGGTCTCGGTAATTTGAACCAATTGAAAGCACAAGATTATTTGAAAATATGGGGCAAATTATTCCAATATTTACAACAAGGTGCGATTGCTAAAATCAATTTAAAAGTGAATACATTTTTAGCCAAATCACTAGAATCAGAAACGATATTTAAATTAATGGGTCTTCAAAGTGAACAGGCGATTTATCAATTTGATGATTATAAATCTGATAAAAAAGCACCGTTCCATCTTAAAATGGTATTGGATTGTGACCAAGTGTCAGACTATACAGATCCAATTGAAGTGGGACAAAAGTTAGGTCGTGCCGTTAACCGCGCGCGTGATTTGAGTAATACACCACCAAATATTATGACGCCTGCTTATTTAGCTGAAACGGTTGAACAGTATTTTAAAGATACAGCAGTTAAAGTCCACATTAAAGATGAACACGCGATTGTACAAGAAGGATTCGGATTAGTCCAAGCTGTCGGCAAAGGGTCTGTACATCCTCCGCGTATGATTACATTAGAATATCAAGGAGATCCGGACCATGAAGATCGAGTGATCGCTTTAGTCGGTAAAGGGATTACGTACGATTCAGGTGGTTATTCCATCAAATCTAAAAATGGCATGCCGTCAATGAAATTTGATATGAGTGGTGCGGCTAACGTCATTGGTATGGTTGAAGCAATCCGAGCATTGAAACTCAAAGTGAATATTGTAGCCGTTATTGCGGCAGCAGAAAATATGATTGCGAATAATGCGATGAAGCCGGATGATGTATTTACAGCGCTCAGTGGTGAAACCGTCGAAGTGCCGAATACCGATGCGGAAGGGCGTTTAGTGTTGGCTGACGCGACGTTTTATGCGAACCAATACAAGCCCGAGATGATTATGGACTTCGCAACATTGACAGGAGCGGCAGTTGTTGCATTAGGTGAAGATAAAGCAGCCGTGTTCCAACATCGTGTCCAACCAGAAGTGTTGAATCAAATTTTACAAACTTCTCAAATTTATGAAGAACCTGTGTTTGAGTTGCCGATTACTGAGACAGAACGTAAAAATATTAAAGCATCAGATGTGGCAGATTTAACGAACCATGTCAATGCGCACGGTAAAGCTTTATTTGCGGCAGCATTTATTATGCATTTCAGTGGTCAAACACCACATCTTCATTTTGATATTGCGGGACCAGCAACAATCAATAAAGCGACACATAAAGGTCCAAAAGGTCCAACAGGTTTTATGATTCCTACAATTGTCACATGGTTGAAAAATCAATACGGTATGAATCAGTAAAGAAAGGGGGAGTGTGCCATGAATTTGTGCCACTCCCGCTTTAATTTTGATGTAGTAAGCATTGACGAATGACGTGACAACTGTTACCATTATACCCATACGCTTTATCTCGATAATGAATTAAAGGAGATAGAATAATGAATGCTGTGTTAATAGCGGTCGTCATCATGATAGTGCTCTGTTTATGTCGGCTCAACGTCGTCATTAGTTTATTTATTAGTGCACTCATCGGCGGATGGATTGCAGGTCTGCCATTTGATAAAACGATTACAACTTTTACAGAAAATATTGTGGATGGGGCAGAAGTAGCGCTCAGTTATGCTTTACTCGGTGGCTTTGCTGCACTCATTTCATACAGTGGGATTACAGATTATCTCGTACGTAAAGTGATTTTATCTATTCGTGCAGAAGAGACAAAAGTTTCGAGAATTAAAGTGAAAGTACTCATTATCGTGAGCTTACTATTACTGAGTATCATGAGTCAAAACGTGATTCCAGTCCATATTGCTTTTATTCCAATTGTGATTCCCCCTTTATTAAGCTTATTTAATGAATTGAAAATCGATCGCCGCTTAATTGCGATGATTATTGGTTTTGGTCTATGTTTTCCGTATGTCTTATTACCATTTGGCTTCGGTCACATTTTCCATGAGATCATTCAAAAAGGATTTGAAAAGGCACACCATCCGATTGAATTTAATATGATCTGGAAAGCAATGCTCATACCAGCATCAGGTTATATTATCGGACTTATTATCGCCATGTTTTATTATCGTAAACCGAGAACGTATCGGGAAACGGCAGCGCAAGAGGAAGAGGTGGTTGTGGATTTAAAACCATCTGTCATTATCGTTACGGTTGTTGCGATTTTAGCTACATTTCTCGTTCAAATGTTCTCAGATTCAATGATTTTCGGTGCATTGGCAGGGGTGCTTGTCTTTTTCATTTCTGGTATTTATTCTTGGCGCAAACTCGACGACCAATTTGTGGATGGCATTAAAATTATGGCTTACATCGGCGTCGTGATTTTAACTGCGAATGGTTTTGCAGGTGTGATGAATGCGACAGGTGATATTGAAAAGTTAGTGACCGGCTTAACTACGATTTCAGGAGATAATTTATTGGTAAGTATTGTACTCATGTATCTCATCGGTTTAGTCGTGACTTTAGGAATTGGTTCTTCATTTGCGACGATCCCAATTTTAGCCGCGCTCTTTATACCGTTTGGTGAAGCAATGGGAATGAGTACGATGGCATTAATCGCATTAATCGGTACAGCGAGTGCACTTGGGGATTCAGGTTCTCCAGCGAGCGATTCGACATTAGGACCAACAGCAGGACTCAATGTAGACGGTCAGCACGATCATATTCGTGATACGTGTATTCCGAACTTTGTCTTTTATAATATACCACTCATTATTATGGGAACGATTGCGGCACTCGTATTATAATAATAGAAAAAGGAGTGACCCTCATGACAAACTTAATCGAGTTATTAGAAATGAAAGTCGAAGCACAGGAGGACGGCTATTTGAAAATGTCGATGCCTGTGACGGATAAAGTCAAACAGCCATTTGGTTATTTACATGGCGGAGCATCACTCGCATTAGGGGAAACAGCATGTTCGCTAGGCTCGGCCCATTTAATAGACACTTCGACGCATATTCCTTTAGGGTTAGAAATGAATGCGAACCATATCAGTTCAGTCCGTGAAGGTGTCGTTTATGCAGAAGCACGCATTTTGCATCAAGGTAGTACAACGCATGTGTGGGACATTCATATTAAAAATCAAGCAGGGCAGTTGATTTCAGCTATGCGCGGTACGATTGCGATTAAACCATTGAAGCAGTAATTTGAGAGAAGGGCAGATATAGAAAATTTTGAAGCTATTGATGTAGTATTTTGTTTAACTTGCCCTCCATTTGATTTGTGGTTTTTGATTGCCATCATGGCTTTGCATTCCGAGGGGCTAGTCCTTCAACTCACTAATGCTGGATTAAACTGCTACATTTGTTGAGGCGTTAGTGGATTTTGGGAGCAGTACAGAACCCTCATGTGTCACAAAGATTTCGTCGTACTGCTTCCGCAAGGCGGGCTGGACTTCTCAAAAGTGTATACATTGAGAAGTCAGACCGCTACTGCGATAAACAGTAGCCACTATTAAAGTGTAGAGGTCACTGTAAGCAGTATGCATGCATGCATTCCCACAGGCGTCTCAGCCTTCTGAACAACCTTATAGTAAACATTTTGAGGGCATGTTTATGAAATGAAAACAATTCATAGCATCCCATTTTTTATGTCCGATTCATCCCTATTATTAACGGTTGAATCATCATTAATCGATAAAAGTTCATGAAAGGGTAGGAACTGGGAAAACTTAATGCGTCATCCCCTTTTCCTATGATAAAAGAAAATAATAATAATCAAAGTTTTTATGCCTCATCCTTCTCACGTTTTCTCTTTTTGAACAAAGATACCACAACATTACGTAAGAGTAGTAAAACTAAAAAGTCAATAGGAACTTGTACTGCGGTTGTACTGAATCATTGCAAGAAGACGCAAACTAAAAAGAGCAATAACCTCAAAATCAAATAAGTGAAAATAAGCTTGAGCATTCTATCCCCTCATATGAAAATGTTACTATGATATTATAACGAAATTTGTATTTATGTAATCATAAAGATTTAATAATCAAAAGAACATTCCAAAATATAAAATCAATATAAAGAAACGGCTAGGACACAAATACTCCTAGCCGTTTCTTTATATTGATTAGACAAGATGCGCTATCTCTATAATTTTGTACCTTTCATGTCTTCTTTAATTTCATCCAGCTTCAATCGTTTAGAAGCGGGTGTTTTGAGGTTATACGCTGCTTTCAATACGAGATGACTTGCTAAAGGACCTGTAATAAATACAAAGACAATCCCGATAATTAATTGAAAGTTGACGTAGCCTTCTTTACCGATGAAATAAATAAATGTCCCGGTTAATAACAACATTGCGCCAAGTGTTGAAGCTTTACCCGCAGCATGCGCACGAGAGTAGACATCATCGAGACGTATCATTCCAATGGCTGCGAGGGCACTAAATAACGCACCGACGATAACAAGAATCAACCCGATACTAATCGTGATCGTTTCTGTCATGTTCAATCACCTGACCTTTATCCATAAATTTGGCGAACACGGCTGTACCTAAAAAGGCTAAAATCCCAATTAAAAGAATCGCTACAATCATATAATGTGTACCTAAAATAATTGAGAACAATCCGATGACCGCCATTAACTGAATGCCAATCGCATCTAATGCCACGACACGATCTGGCAATGTAGGACCAAGAATCACACGGACAAGCATTGCTAAAATCGATAAAACGACGATGACTAAAGCAATAATGATGAAAATATCATAGTTCATTACGATTCGCCCACCTCTCTCACTGCTTTTTCAAGAGAGCCTTTAATTCCAGCAACTTCTTCTTCTTTTGTCGAGAAGTTTAAACAGTGAATATATAAACGTTTCATATCATCATTAACCCCGATGACGACAGTACCAGGTGTTAATGTGATTAAATTTGATAATAACGCGACTTGCCAAGGGTGCTCTAAGTCTGTTTCATAAACGAAAAAAGCAGATTCATTTTTAATGCGTGGTTGAAGGATAATACGCAATACATCAATATTCGCTTTGATGAGTTCGAGTAAAAAGACAAATACGAGTTTAATGACTTTGTATAGCGTAATCACGTAAAAGCGTCCAGGTAATAGTTTACGCATTAAAAATACAAGTAATAAAGCGAAAAGATATCCTAAGACGAAAGCGTTCATCGTATAACTGTCAGAGACGAACAACCAAAATATCGCTAAAAATAAATTGATGACGATTTGTATTGCCATATTACTGCACCCCCAATACGCTATGAATATACGTGTCTGGTTGATAGAATGACTTCGCAGCTTCTGCAACGATTGGATACAGTTGTCCTGCTGTCAGACCAAAGACCACCGAAATAACGACTGCTAAAACACTCACGGCTAATAAACCGCGGTGATGTAAGCGTGGGTTGTACACATAGCCGTAACTTTTACCAAAGAAACCACGTAAAAAGATGTTGATAACTGAATAAAGTACAACTAGGCTTGAAAGCAGTACGATTATACCTGTCGCATAGAATCCTTCTTCAAATGCAGCTTGCACGATGTAAAGTTTGCCATAAAAACCACTTAATGGCGGAATCCCAGCTAAACTTAATGCCGCAATGAAAAATGTCCAACCTAATAATGGATAATGATGAATCAGACCACCAAATTTACGTAAGTCCGTTGTTTTCGTAATTTTAAACATAATCCCAATCAGGAAAAATAGCGCGGCTTTAATTAACATATCGTGAAGGGTGTAGTAAATAGCACCGACCATACCTGATTCGTTCATTAAGCCCACACCAACTAAAATGACGCCAATTGCAATCATAATGTTGTATAAAATAATACGCTTCGTATCACGGAAACCGACTGCACCGACTGAACCAAAAATAATGGTTAACAATGCGAGTGCTAAAATCGTGTAGTGTGAGAAAGTCAATGTATCATGGAAGAATAAACTCATGACACGTGCAATCGCATAAACGCCGACTTTTGTAAGTAGGGCACCGAAAAACGCAATAATGGCAAATGGTGGCGCATAGTAAGCCCCTGGTAACCAGACATACATTGGGAAGACCCCAGCTTTTGTCGCAAATACAAAGATGAATAAAATAAATGCGACACTGAGTAAACCTGGATGATCTTCAGAAAGGGTATTTAATTTTAGACTAATGTCCGCTAAGTTCAATGTACCGACGATAGAGTATAAAATGCCGACCGCCATGACGAAAAAGGCAGAAGAGACGACGTTCACTAACAAGTATTTAACACTTTCTTGAAGTTGAATTTTAGTGCCACCAATCACCATTAAGCTATAAGATGACATTAAAAATACTTCGAAAAAGACGAATAAGTTAAAGATATCGCCTGTAATAAATGCACCGTTAATCCCTGTGAGCATCATCATGACTGTGAAATAGTAATAATATGTTTCACGATGTAACCCAATCGACTGGTACGAAAATAAAATAATCAGTAACGTAATAATAATGCTAGTTGTCACAAGAAGGGCACTAAATAAATCGAGTACGAAAACGATACTATAGGGTGCCTCCCATGACCCCAATCTTAAAACAATCGGATGACCGCTTTGCCATACGTTCACTAAATTCCATATCGAAAATGCTAACGTGACAAGCGTTCCAGTTAATGCGATGTAACGTTTAATAAAAGGTCGGAGTCCACTGACAATTAACAGAATCGCTGTCATAATTGGGACAACTAACACCATAATGATTAAGTTTTCATTCATCATCTTCTTGTGGCACTCCTTTCATTCTTTCTACGTTGTCTGTTCCTAATTCTTTATAACTTCTGAAAGCGAGTACTAAGAAAAAGGCAGTAACCGCAAATGAAATAACAATCGCTGTTAAAATTAATGCTTGTGGGATCGGATCTACATAATCAGAAACGCCTTTTTCATAAATAGGGACGTTCCCGTTTTTAAGTCCACCCATTGTTAAAATAAATAAGTTTGCAGCGTGTGATAATAATGTTGTACCGATAATAATTCTGATCAAACTTTTAGAAAGAATGAGGTACACACTGATGGAAGTTAACAAGCCGCAAACGACGATTAAAACAATTTCCATTACTCATTCTCTCCAATCGTTAGAATAATTGTAAGCACTGTGCCGATAACGACAAAAAGGACGCCGGTATCGAAAATCACAGCTGTATGCACATGCATCGGTTGTAACAATGGCAACGGAATATCCACAGACGTATGTGTGAAGAAGTTTTTACCATATGTCCAACTAAGCATAGGTGCACCGACACAAAACGTTAAGCCTACAGCAATTAACTTTTTGAAATCCCACGGGAAAACTTTACGCAATGTTTTAACGTCAAATGCCACTGCAATTATGACGAGCGCACTTGAGACGAGTAAACCACCGATAAAGCCGCCCCCTGGTGTATAATGTCCAGCTAAGAAAAGTGAGAAGCCGAACATCATAATTAAGAAAAAGATAATTAATGATGAATACTGCGCAATTAAATCATTTTTCTGTCTGTTCAACTTTCTCAACCCTTTCATAACCGTTTTTATGTTTCGCACGTAATTTAATTAATGTGTAAATGCCCATACCTGCAATACCGAGTACAGATGATTCGAACAATGTATCGGTACCACGGAAGTCGACAAGTATCACGTTCACCATGTTTTTACCTTCAGCTAAGTCATACACATGTGCTTTGTAGAATTCACTAATAGATTCGAAGTGGCGGTTGCCGTATGCGATTAAACCTAACACAATCACCACTGCACCGACCCCAATAGAAATGATCATATTAACGACACGATAGCGTACAGATTCGTTGTAACGACTCATATTAGGCAAGTGATAGAAACAAAGTAAGAACAATGCCGTTGAAATCGTTTCTACGACGAATTGAGTTAAGGCAAGGTCAGGCGCATTAAAGAAAATAAAGAAAATCGCCATAGAGTATCCGACAGCACTTAACATGATAATGCTGAACAATCGTGAACGCGCAAAAATAATCATAATCGCCGCAATCGTAATCGTAATTACTGATACAAATTCATAAAGTCTGATAGGCGAAACTTTCATAAAGTCAACTGTGAAAGGTACGAAAATCAGTGTCACAAAAGTAAGGACAATCATCATGAAAAAGATAATGACTAAATTGTTGCGATTGAAACCTGTCATATAAGTACGCGTAATTTGTGTCGCGTAGTACGGCGTGTAACGTCCTGTTTGGTTATACCAATGATTTAAGGTCAATGCGTTTGGAATACCTCTTAGTATTGGTACCCAACGTTTGGCCGTCAATATGAGTACAGCACCGACAACATAAATGACTAAAGTTGCGATAAGTGCTGGTGTGAAGCCGTGCCATAAATGGAATGACGCACTCACTTCATTGGTGTTCGCAATGGATTTAACTGCAGGTTCAACGAGTGGTGCAGAGACAATACTAGGGAATAATCCAATCAAAATGACTAAACCGGCTAAAATCGCTGGTGAAATATTCATCAGTATTGAAGCTTCATGTGCTTTGTTCGGAAGTACATCAGGTTTGTGATCACCTAAGAAAATTTCCACAATAAATTTAAACGAATATACAAATGTGAAAATACTTCCGACAATCGCGACGATAGGGATTAACAAGCCGACTGTGTTTAAACTAAAAACAGAGGCGTGTGTTACTTCTATCATAGATTCGATAAAGGCTTCCTTAGATAAGAAACCGTTAAATGGGGGCACCCCCGCCATACTTAATGACGTAATGATAGATAAAGTGAATGAAATTGGCATGATCGTCATTAAGCCACCGAGTTTACGAGTATCACGCGTTCCCGTCGCATGGTCCACGGCACCTGTAATCATAAACAGTGCCCCTTTAAATGTTGCGTGGTTGATAAGATGGAAAATCGCTGCACTGTATGCGGCTAGGTATAATTGACTTTCATCGCCTTGGAAATGATAGCTCACTGCACCAATACCGAGCATCGACATGATCATCCCGAGTTGAGAGACAGTTGAAAATGCTAAAATCCCTTTAAGATCTTGTTGTTTCGTCGCATTAAGCGATCCCCAGAAAAGTGTCACGAGACCAAATGCGGTTACAGCCCAAATCCATCCTTGTGACACTGCAAAAATCGGTGTTAAACGGGCAATAAGATAGATACCTGCTTTAACCATTGTTGCAGAATGAAGATATGCACTGACTGGTGTCGGTGCTTCCATCGCATCGGGTAACCAAATGTAAAATGGAAATTGTGCAGATTTTGTCATTGCACCAATAATCACAAAAATCATGGCGAGTAGAAAAATCGGTGACGTTTGAATCTGATCAACGTTATCGATAATGTCACGAATACGCCATGTGCCTGAAGCGAGGTAAAGTAAAATGAAACCACCGAGTAGTGATAAACCACCAAAAACGGTAATCATCATCGACTTCATCGCACCATACAGTGACTTGTCTTTGTGTCGCCAAAAAGAAATCAATAAGAAACTTGAAAATGATGTTAACTCCCAGAAGAAATAAAGGACGAGTAAATTATCAGAGAGGACGACGCCGAGCATCGCACTCATAAACATTAACAAGTAACAATAAAAATGGCCGAGTTGTTCTGATTGGCTTAAATAACTAATTGAATATAGTACAACAAGACTCCCAATGCCAGTAATCAGTAAACTAAAAAGTAAACCTAGACCATCGACATAAACGTCAAAGTTCATCCCAATTTGTGGCATCCAAGCAGCAGACTGTTCTGTAAATTGCCCGGACATTGTTGGTTTAATATAAGATAAAAAATAAGCAAACAATACGACCGGTATCGGTAAAACAAACCAACCGAGATGGATGCGTTTGTAGTAGCGATACAATATCGGAATGAGTATTGCGAATATTAACGGCAACAGTACCGCCATATGTAACCAACTCATAAATTGCCCTCCTTTAAAAACTACGATAAATCTATTATACATGATTGTGAAACGTCTGAAAAACATGGCTATACATAGATGCGTCTAGATTTCAATCACTTTTAAATAAGAAGAAACACGTCAATATTATGAAAAATTTGTTTTATATTGGCGTGCATAATCTTCTTTAAGTTGCGCCAAACAATTTAAGGATGCATGCGCAAAAGGGGTATCCATTTCTTGTAATTGATGTTCGAGTGTAGTAATCGCACGTTGCAGAGTCACTGTATACTCTTCAATGTCACCTTCAAAAGGTTTTAAGCGACTTGGAGACGTAAATCTTTTTTCATAGAGACTTAACGCTTTTCGTTCATGGAAAAAGACTCCTTCAACTTCATTTGGATTGTGGAGGTCGCCTTGTTTCGGGTGTTTAATCACTTGTAGCACTTTGACTAATACCTGATCCCCGTTTTCTTCTACGACCTCTACAGCATAGACACCAGTTTTATGTGCAAATCGATAAAGCATGTCAATACCATCCTCTCTCAAATATGTTAAAATAGTTATATACAACAGTTTATCACGAATGGAGTATTAAAAAATGACTAACTATCCACAATTAACGAAAGAAATTCAAGAAAATGAAATTAAAGTCATCATGCATACGAATAAAGGGGACATGACATTAAAGTTATTCCCTGAGATTGCACCTAAAACAGTTCAAAACTTTGTTGAGCTTTCTAAAAAAGGTTACTACGATGGGATCACGTTCCACCGTGTCATCAATGACTTTATGATTCAAGGTGGTGACCCGACTGGTACTGGTATGGGTGGCGAAAGTATTTACGGTGGCCCATTTGAAGATGAATTTTCAATGAACGCATTTAACTTATACGGTGCGTTATCAATGGCCAATGCAGGTCCAGGTACGAACGGTTCACAATTTTTCATCGTTCAAATGAAAGAAGTGCCTGCACAAATGGTAGACCAACTTGTTGATGGCGGCTGGCCTAAAGAAATCGCTGAAGCATACAAAGAAAAGGGCGGTACACCTTGGTTAGATCAAAAACACACAGTATTCGGTCAATTGATTGAAGGTGAAGATACTTTAGAAGATATCGCAAGTGTTAAAGTCGGTGCACAAGACAAACCAATGTACGATGTTGTCATTGAATCGATTGACATTGAAGAATAATCAATGAATGGAGGTCATCACGTGGCAAATAATGATTTGAATATTCGATTGTATCAATATTTAGCGGATTGGAATCCTATGCAATTTGATGACCCAACAATGGGAGACGCAGAAGTTTACGAAATGATGGATGCAGTACATCAAATAGGCGAGGCAGAAGCCGTTGCACAAGCGTTTCAACAGATTTATCAATTTTCCTTTGACGAAACGTTATCGTATGATGTTTGTTTGGTGAAAGCGACAGAAGCGGTCAACATGCAAACGGAATGCAATATTTCTTAATGAATAGTGAAGTCGGTAAAGATCGAGAGTGATTTTTATCGGCTTTTTCTTTTAGTCTATCAAGTGCTACAGTCTATTTTATTGGAATTTAATTGTAAAAATAGTGTACTTTTTCGTTTTGTGGGTAAAAGAATCTTAAGTGATGGAAGATTCTGTCATATCCAAACAATAGGGGGAATTGTCATGTCGAAAAAGTTATTTAGTATTGATTTAAATAAGAAAATGGACGAACAAGCACATCCAGGACACAATCGTTGGCATCCAGATATTCCAGCAGCATTTTCAGTCGAGCCAGGAGAAACGTTTCGTATGGAATGTTTGGACTGGACAGACGGGCAAATTTCAAACAATGATGATCCGAGTGACATTAAATATGTGAATCTCAATCGTGTTCATGTGTTAAGTGGTCCGGTGTATGTGAATGGTGTCGAACCCGGCGATTTATTAGTCGTTGATATTTTAGATGTCGGTGCCTTTCCAGAACATGAATGGGGCTTTAACGGTATTTTTGACAAGACAAATGGGGGAAGTTTTTTAGTCGATCATTATCCGAATGCACAGAAATCGATTTGGGACTTTCATGGTATTTTTGCATCAAGTCGACACGTACCCGGTGTTGAGTTTGTAGGTGTTATTCATCCGGGTTTAATTGGTGTTGCACCGTCTCAGGACATGTTAGTAGAGTGGAATAGAAGAGAACGCGCATTTGTAGATACTGATCCGAATCATGTGCCACCGCTCGCGAACTTACCGACTGAAGATGCGGTCGTACTTGGCACTTTAAAAGGAAAGGACTTTGATCGTGTCGCTAAAGAAGGTGCGCGTACCGTACCTCCACGCGAAAATGGTGGGAATTGTGATATTAAAAACTTATCCAAAGGTTCTCGAATTTATTTTCCAGTATATGTTGAAGGTGCAAAATTATCAGTAGGTGACTTACATTTTTCACAAGGAGACGGTGAAATTACTTTTTGTGGCGGTATCGAAATGCCTGGATGGATTGATTTGAGAGTGAACGTGATTAAGGAAGGCATGGAAAAGTATCAAATTAAGAAAAATCCAGCGTTTAACCCAAGTCCAGTATTGCCAAACTACTCAGACTATATTGTGTTTGAAGGCATTTCGGTCAATGAATTTTCGGGGAAGCAAACCTATTTAGATGCTAATACAGCCTATCGCAATGCATGTTTAAATGCAATCGAATTTTTAAAAACACGGGGCTTTACTGGTGAGCAAGCCTACATGTTACTCGGATCAGCACCTGTGCAAGGGACTGTTGCAGGCATTGTTGACGTTCCGAACGCATGTTGTACAATCGCCATACCACGAGAAATCTTTAAACCAGGCGTAATACCAGAGAAGGATGCGTTCTAATGCCAAATTACTCTTATACGTGTAGGAACTGTGGTACATTTACAATTCGGCAAAACATTTCAGAACAACATGAAACTGTACCGTGTCCATCGTGTCATCAAATCGCTAAACGTGAATTTCTCCCATTTCAAACGTACAAAATGGATCATCGTGTTAAACAACGTATCGAAAAAGGCCAGCAGCCACGTCTTGTTAAAAGAGAAGCCTTGCCTAAAAAGCCACCGCGAGCACCACAAGTGACACGACCATGGATGGCAGGTCATTAAAAGAACGTAAAAAAAGAGACGGGGCATCACGCCTCGTCTCTTCTATATTAAATGATTTAGATTACATTTTAACAACGTTTGCTGCTTGTGCACCACGTTCGCCTTCAACGATATCAAAGTCAACATTTTGACCTTCTTCTAAAGATTTGTAGCCATCTCCAACGATTGCTGAGAAATGTACAAATACATCGTCGCCGTTTTCTCTTTCAATAAATCCAAAACCTTTTTCTGCGTTAAACCATTTTACTGTACCGTTATTCATATAGAATACCTCCACGTGCTTTTGCACAAATATTTGCAATAAATTCATTGATTAAAAAAGAGGATATTCTAAACAAATACACTACATTTAAATTCAAGTTCTTTTATTACGATAACCTAACTATACGCTTTTGTTTGCATAAAGTAAAGCATTATTATTTTTCATTTCTTGAAAATAGCAACATAAAACACCTTTGAAGTCGGGCGCACGTAAGCACGAAAAAATTTAAAAAAAGATGGAATTAAGAACTTTTGTCAGCGGATTTTCATATTTTTGATTGTGGCTGGTCGTGAAAATAAAACAGAATGATAAAAAGAGCAAGCGCACAACAACGATATTGACAATGGAGTTTTTGCGCAGTATATTTAAAATAAAGATAGAGAGAGATTTTTGTGAGGGATGCGTTCCTTAATAAATGTCGGAATATTTTAAAATTTATTTGAGCATCGCATAAGGTGGCTAGCCAAAGCGGGTACTTTGAATTTTACAGACTTACTGA
Source organism: Staphylococcus pseudintermedius (assembly GCF_001792775.2). Classification (GTDB taxonomy): domain Bacteria; phylum Bacillota; class Bacilli; order Staphylococcales; family Staphylococcaceae; genus Staphylococcus; species Staphylococcus pseudintermedius. The sequence continues at coordinate 22,109 of NZ_MLGE02000002.1, read as the reverse complement.
TTGAGTTGATTCGAATGCGCAGGGGATCATGCATTTAAAAATCATTTTACATTAATTGTAAGGGAATGAAAAAAATGAACATTTTAATGGGAATCTTATTGTCACTATTTATTTTTGTCACAGGTGTTCTCTTTATGAAATTTAACAGCACGTTTTGGAATAATCCACTGTTACTCATTTTTAAAAATAGAAATGATGTGAATCAAATAACGGGAAAATCGTTCATAGCTATGAGTCTATTGTATTTCATCATTGCTATCCTATATCATCCGACGATATCGAGTATGGTTGTATTGTACTTAGTTTTAGCCCTCATTGATTTCATTGTCGTTGGTTTGGTGATTCATTCGAAAAATAGAAAAAATATTAAAGTACAGTAACTTTATAAAAATCAGTAAAGGGACTTAAAGTTCACAAAACATGAATTTTGAGTACCTTTTTTTATAGTTGATCTTTCGGTAAAATGGGGGGTGTAAATCACATAATAGAGTGATTAAATTAAAACAAAATGTGCTACTCATTCGTCATCACAATGTTTTTAACTGTTTTTTTAGAGATAGCAGAGAATTGCTCTCGTGTTGAGATAAAACGAGATGGACAACTAAAAAGTAACAACCGACTGAGTGGTCTATTAATGAATCGAGGAAAATATCCATCCATGTCAATTTTTACTATTAATAATAAGGACTCAGCTCTAGCTATCTTGCTACTGTCACCGCGCTGTATATGTAACCCCAAAGAACTCAAACCGCACAACTCCCAAAAAAAGCCAAATAAAAAAGCCAATGCACAAACTGTACATTGACCTCAAGCGTTATTTAGACTCATATTTCATCTTCTTTTTGGACTGTTTCACCCAATATGGCAAACGTTCCTCTAATGTTCGAAACCCATATTTCTCAGTTTCCTGAATTTCATCCAATACTGAATATTTACCTTTCTTACGCTCATAATTTTTAAAATAATCATTATCCTTCAGAGATAAATTTAATTTTCCGTTGTGATCAATCGAGATGATTTTAGCTTTTACAGTTTGACCTGGTGACAAAAGCTTCTTTAAATTATGTACATAATCATCCATGATTTCGGATATATGAATGAGTCCTTCAGTACTGTCAGGGGTCTCGACGAAAGCGCCGTAGGGTTGAATACCAGTCACGCGTACTTTGACATGTTGCCCAACACGATACTGTCTTTTCAACATTCATAACCCCTTATCGATTAGTTTTTAACATTTTTATCATAGCACATCTTTGAAGAAACTCCTAACCATTCGTAATTCGAAATTGATTTTTTAACGCTCACGAAGAATTGTATATGAAGGGCACTGGATTGTTACGGATTTATGTTATAAAAGTATCGTGAAAATTGATTAATTTGCTAGAGAAAGACTATTGCAAAAACAAGGTTAAAAAGGCTATAATGGCTTATAAATGAAAGCGCTTAATCAATATCGATTGACTCAAAATGATTCGAGCATGTGAGTACCTCATGGCATGTGACACGAACGGTTTTTAGGTTGATGCAAATAGTGTTTTCTTTTACAAATATGTCATAAATATGTCATGATAGATGTAAGGGTTTTCTTATTATAAACAAAGGAGGATTTTTAAATGATTCCATATCAACACGAACCATTTACAGATTTTACGAAAGAGGAGAATCGCGAGGCTTATTTTCGTGCATTAGAAAAAGTTGAAGGTGAACTCGGGAAAGATTATCCACTCATTATTGGTGGAGAGCGCGTATTCACTGAAGATAAAACACGTGTATACAATCCTTCAAATCGCGAAGAAACAATCGGGTATGTTTCAAAAGCAACGAAAGAACATGCACAACAAGCGTTAGATGCAGCGAAAGAAGCGTTTAAATCTTGGAGAAAAGTAGATCCAAAAGTACGCGCAAATATTTTATTCAGAGCTGCTGAAATTACACGTAAACGTAAGCATGAATTCTCTGCATTACTTTCAAAAGAAGGTGGTAAACCTTGGAAAGAGGCAGATGCAGATACAGCAGAAGCGATTGACTTTATGGAATATTATGGTCGTCAAATGCTTGAACTTAAAGACGGTAAACATGTAAACAGTCGTCCTGGTGAATACAATCAGTTTGACTACTTACCTGTAGGTGTCAGTGTTGTTATTTCTCCATGGAACTTTGCCTATGCGATTATGGCGGGTACAACGTCAGCACCACTTGTAACAGGAAACACAGTATTATTAAAACCATCTTCTAATACACCAATTATTTCTTATAAATTTATGGAAGTTTTAGAAGAAGCTGGTTTACCAAAAGGGGTTGTGAACTGGATTCCTGGTTCTTCAAGTGAAATTGGTGACTTCTTAATTGAAAACAAAGATGTGGGCCTCATTTCATTTACAGGTTCTAAAAAAGTCGGTAAAGAAATTATCCAAAAAGCATCTGTCATTCAAGAAGGTCAAAATCATATTAAACGTGTCATTGCTGAAATGGGTGGTAAGGATGCGATTATCGTCGACAACGAAGCGGATTTACAAGTTGCGACAGATGCTATTGTCTACTCAGCGTTCGGTTTCTCTGGCCAAAAATGTTCAGCATGTTCACGTGTTATCGCGCATCAAGACATTTATGATGAATTGTTAGAGCGCGTTAAAGAAGCAACTGAAAAAATTAAAGTAGGTAATGCTGCAGAGCCAGATACGTATGTCGGACCAGTCATTGACCAAAAATCTTTAGACAAAATTAAAAACTACATCGAAATTGGTAAAGGTGAAGGCCGTCTTGTAACAGGTGGTAATACAGATGAAGCAGTCGGTAACTTTGTCTATCCAACTATCTTTGCTGATTTAGATCCAAATTCACGCGTGATGCAAGAAGAAATTTTCGGACCAGTTGTCGGTTTCACTAAAGTTAAAGACTTTGATGAAGCAATTGATGTCGCAAATGATACAGAATACGGTTTAACAGGTGCCGTGATTTCAAACAACCGTATGAAGTTAGAACAAGCGCGTCGTGACTTTATGGTCGGCAACCTTTACTTTAACCGTGGCTGTACAGGTGCAGTTGTCGGTTACCAACCATTTGGTGGCTTCAAAATGTCAGGTACAGACTCAAAAGCAGGCGGACCAGACTACTTAGTATTACACATGCAAGGTCGTTCAGTATCAGAACATCTATAATGATGAATTAAATAACACAAATGTACAGGACATAATGTATTGTACTGATGTAGGGTAAATCATTTGTAAGTATCGTTCACTACTTGAATGACAGGTGTTGAGTGATGCGAATAATCGATTTGCCCTACACTTTCATGTGAAGAGATGTACGTATTGTATTTAAGGAGGAGATTGCATGGTAACAAAATCTGAAGAAATCATTGAAAAAACGAATCATTATGGGGCGCACAACTACTTACCGCTTCCAATCGTGATTGCCGAAGCTGAAGGGGTATGGGTGAAAGACCCAGAAGGCAATCGTTACATGGACATGTTGGCTGCATATTCAGCAGTCAATCAAGGGCATCGTCACCCTAAAATTATTCAAGCTGTTAAAGAACAAGCGGATCGCGTGACACTTGTTTCACGTGCTTTCCATAGTGACAATTTAGGCGAATGGTATGAAAAAATCTGCAAATTATCAGGTAAAGAGAAAGCCTTACCGATGAATACAGGTGCAGAAGCGGTAGAAACAGCATTAAAAGCTGCGCGTCGTTGGGCGTATGAAGTAAAAGGTATAAAACCAAACGAAGCTGAAATTATTGCGATGGTCGGTAACTTCCACGGACGAACAATGGCACCAGTATCACTTTCATCAGAAAAAGAATATCAACGTGGTTATGGTCCACTGCTAGAAGGTTTTCAAAATGTTGAGTTTGGTAACATTGATAGTTTAAAAGCCGCCATTAATGAAAATACTGCTGCTGTGCTGATTGAGCCGATTCAAGGTGAAGCAGGGATTAACATTCCACCAGAAGGCTATTTAAAAGCAGTGCGTGAACTGTGTGACGAACATAACGTATTATTCATTGCAGACGAAATTCAAGCTGGTTTAGGTCGTACTGGTAAGTTATTCGCGACAGACTGGGATGGTGTGAAACCAGATGTTTATATTTTAGGTAAAGCACTCGGAGGCGGTGTATTACCTATCTCAGTTGTACTTGCGGATAAAGAAGTACTGGATGTCTTTACACCAGGTTCACATGGTTCGACTTTCGGAGGGAATCCGTTAGCATGTGCCGCTTCACTTGCTGCACTCGACGTGATTGTTGATGAAGACTTACCAGGGCGCTCACTTGAACTCGGTGAATATTTCAAAAATGCATTACTTGAAATTGATCACCCGGCGATTAAAGAAGTACGTGGTCGTGGTCTCTTTATCGGTGTGGAATTACATGAAGATGCACGTCCTTATTGTGAACGACTTAAAGATGAAGGACTTTTATGTAAAGAAACACACGATACAGTCATTCGATTTGCACCCCCATTAGTCATCACAAAAGAAGAGTTAGATTTTGCGATTGAAAAAGTGAAAAAGGTGTTCGCACAGGGGTAAAAAGTTAAACGTTTAATTTGAGCGGAAAGCACTTTAAAATAAAAATGCTTATGTTACAATACGAATGTAAGCGAAAACAATAGTAGGAAAAAGAGGCGAAATGGATCATGGCTGAAAAAAATAATTTAGTGACGTCAACGCAAGGCATCATTAAGGAAGCAATGCATAAATTAGGCTTTGATGATGGCATGTATGAACTTATCAAAGAACCTTTAAGATTTTTGACAGTACGTATTCCAGTAAAAATGGACGATGGTACAGTAAAAACATTTACAGGTTACCGTGCACAACATAACGATGCAGTGGGACCAACTAAAGGTGGGGTACGTTTCCACCCAGATGTTGATGAGGAAGAAGTAAAAGCATTGTCAATGTGGATGACATTAAAATGCGGTATTGTCGACTTACCATACGGTGGTGGTAAAGGGGGGATCGTTTGTGACCCACGTCAAATGAGTATTCATGAGGTTGAGCGTTTATCTCGTGGTTATGTGCGTGCGATTTCACAAATTGTTGGACCGACAAAAGACATTCCAGCGCCAGACGTATTTACAAACTCTCAAATTATGGCATGGATGATGGATGAATATAGCCAAATGGACGAATTTAACTCTCCAGGCTTTATTACAGGTAAACCTATCGTATTAGGAGGTTCACAAGGACGTGACCGCTCAACAGCATTAGGTGTCGTTATCGCCATTGAAGAAGCTGCAAAACGTCGTGGTAAATCCATTGAAGGTTCACGTATTGTCATTCAAGGTTTCGGTAATGCAGGTAGCTTCTTAGCGAAATTTTTGTACGATAAAGGTGCGAAAATTGTAGGTATTTCAGATGCTTACGGTGCACTTCATGACCCAGAAGGATTGGATATCGACTACTTATTAGATCGCCGTGACAGTTTTGGTACGGTGACAAACTTATTTGAAGATACGATTTCAAACAAAGAGCTATTTGAATTAGATTGTGATATTTTAGTCCCAGCAGCCATTGCGAACCAAATTACTGCAGACAACGCAGCAGACATTAAAGCTGAAATTGTTGTAGAAGCAGCTAACGGACCAACAACGCCTGAAGCAACAAAAATTTTAACTGAACGTGGTATTTTATTAGTGCCAGACGTGCTTGCAAGTGCTGGTGGTGTAACAGTTTCATACTTTGAATGGGTACAAAATAATACAGGTTATTATTGGACAGAAGATGAAGTCAATGAAAAGTTACGCGAAAAATTAGTGAATGCGTTCGACACGATTTATACTTTATCTGAAAATCGCAAAATTGACATGCGTTTAGCAGCCTACATTGTCGGCATTAAACGTACAGCAGAAGCGGCACGTTACCGCGGATGGGCATAAGAGAAAAAGAGATGAATAAGCAGAGACGCTATGTGTGCGTTTCTGCTTTTTTAATTACATTGAAATACATTGAAAACTAGCATTTAGGTAAAATATCGAGGAGTGCACAACAATGGATAGAAGTACGTTCACACTTATTATTGCAACTATTTTTTCAGTAGTGGGCATTGCTTTTGCGATGGAGCACGAATGATTGATTGCAGCATTGTTCATCTTGATCGCCGTGATTTACGTCATTAAAGGCATCAATTGCATCAAAAGTTTTTATGTCTCGTCGCCTATTCTGTATGTTTAGCAATGAAACATCCTTTATTATTGAATTAACGCGTGATATAGGTCGGGATAGTTCGTGAAAACGCCAGTGACCCCATATTGATTTAAACGCGCCATTGTTTTTTGATCGTTAACGGTATATGGATGGATGTAAAAGCCTTGTTGACGTAATGTGCGGGTATTTTGAGCAGTTAGATCATGATAATCTGGGCCTACACCCACCGCGTAACTTTGAATTTTTTTCAAGTCAGCATTAGACTGTCGTGGAAGTTCGCCTCTTTCTAACAATTGTACAAGTGGAATACGCGGGTTTTCGTGATGAACCTTTTTGAGGCTGTCTCTTGAAAATGATTGAATAACTACTTTACCGTTACGCAAATTCTTTTTACAGTCGAGCCCATATTGATGTAATTGGCGGAGCAGTTGTTCCTCCATGCCTGGATAAACATCGGGTGATTTCGTTTCGATGTAATAATTGACACTTGTGCCATAACGGCTGAAGATTTCATCAAGTGTTGGAACTTGTTGACCGACATATTGCGGGTTTTGGTACTTTGGATATTTTTGGTTGAACCATGAACCGGCATCTAACTGTTTTAATTCAGCAAGTGTATAGTGATCGACACGGCCGGTTCCATTTGTAGTACGGTTTACTTTATCATCATGCATGGCGACTAAATGACCGTCTTTAGTCATTTGTAAATCAAGTTCTAAATAATCGGCATGCATTTCATAAAGGCTTTTATCGTAAGACGCAAAAGTATGTTCCGGTGCATAACCACTTGCGCCACGATGTCCGATATTCACATAAGGTTTGTTCAAGACATTATGTTGGCTTGGAGAGAGGGGTGTCGCTTGATGATGGGCATGATTTTGAGGTGAATTGGCATTTGCGCTATCAACAAGTGCGCTTGAACCAGCAAGCAGTGTTCCAATTAAAACAGTTGATGCGAAAAGGTGTGATGCAGCTTTCATTTTGACGCCTCCTTAGTATGATAGATTAATTTCAGCATATACAAAATTCAAAAAAATGGCAACACTCTTAATTAAGAAATTACTTTATCTTTATGTTTGAAATGATTGCGACATATTCAATTAAAATGACAGGATGTGAATGGTGTTAAATGAGTGCATTAAACGATATCACATACCATAGTAGACACAAAAAGAGGCCCGGACGTTCAGTTGCCCGAGTCTCTTTTTTGGATGGTATTACTTTGAATGATATTGCGCGAAATGACTCTTTGCGACGTCGATTTGGTGACGCACTGCATCTTGACCTGTAGCACCGTAAGTTTGACGACGCTTGACGGCTTCATCAGGTTGTAAATATTGATAAATATCTACTTCGATTTGGGTGTGATGATCTTGATACACCTCTAACGGGACGTCGAGTAAATACATCTCATGTTGAATAGCCCAAAGTACGAGCTTGCCGACGATTTCGTGAGCCTCTCTAAACGGGATACCTTTTGTTACGAGATAGTCTGCTAACTCTGTCGCATTTGAAAAGTCTTGACGCACTGTTGCTTGTAGACGATCCGTGTTCACAGTCATTGTGGCGACCATACCGTCAAAGATGCGCAGTGACCCTTTGATTGTTTCGATTGCATCAAACAGACCTTCTTTATCCTCTTGCATATCCTTATTATAAGCAAGGGGTAAGCCTTTTAATGTCATCAATAGACTCACGAGATGTCCAGTCGTACGTCCCACTTTACCGCGGATAAGTTCAGCCATATCAGGATTTTTCTTTTGTGGCATAATAGATGACCCTGTTGAAAAACCGTCAGATAATGTGATGAATTTCGCTTCTTCCGACGACCAGAAAATGATTTCTTCAGCAAAACGAGACAGGTGAATCATCGTTAAGTTAATATTATTCAACGTTTCAACAATGTAGTCACGATCACTCACGGCATCGATACTGTTTTCGTATAATGCATTAAAACCGAGTGATTTTTGTGTTTCATGACGGTCTATTGGATACGTTGTCCCACTCAATGCTGCGGCACCTAAAGGGGAGACATCGATACGTGCCAATGACTCTTTGAAACGCGTCTGGTCACGTTCTAGCATCCAAAAATACGTCATGATATGATGCGCAAATGAAATCGGTTGTGCACGTTGAAGGTGCGTATAGCCAGGCATAATTGTTTCTACATGTTGTTCTGCAAGCTGCAATAACGTTTGTTGAAAAGCATGAATGTAATCAATAATCGTATGCACTTCTTTTTTCGTATATAAATGCATATCCGTTGCAACTTGGTCATTACGGCTACGTCCGGTATGCAGTTTACCGCCAACAGGACCGATACGTTTAATCAATTCATGTTCAACATTCAAATGAATATCTTCTAATGCTGTTTGAAATTCAATTTGGCCTTCGTGAAAGTCGTGTCGAATGTCTTTTAAAGTTTGGATAATCAATTCACTTTCTGCTTCAGTTAAAATATCTTGATGTGCGAGCATCGTTGCGTGTGCAATACTACCTTGAATATCTTCGTCAATGAGCTTTTGGTCAAAGTGAATCGACGCATTAAAAGCATCGACCCATGCTTCTGGTCTCTCTTCAAATCTACCGCCCCAAGCTTTTTTACTCATTCGCATAGCCTCCATGTAACATCGCGTTGACTTGTGTTGGTAAGCCATAAATATCGATAAAGCCCACTGCAGATTGTTGGTTGAACGCATCCTCTTTCGTATAAGTCGCTAATTTTTCATTGTAAAGCGTGTACGGTGATTTTCTACCATTGACGATGGCATGACCTTTGAATAGTTTGACACGTACTTCACCAGTTACATATTTTTGCGTATGGTCTACAAATGTTTTAAGAGCATCAGTTAAAGGTGAGAACCATAAGCCGTTATACACTTGTTCTGCAAATTGCTTTTCAATAATGGGTTTAAAATGCGCCACATCTTTCGTTAAAGTGATCGTTTCTAATGCCTGGTGTGCTTTAATAATCACTTCAGCACCGGGTGTTTCATACACTTCTCTTGATTTAATACCGACGAGGCGATTTTCAATATGGTCGATTCTACCGATGCCATGTTTTCCAGCGCGTTCATTTAAATACAAGATGAGATCATCTAATGCATAATACTCACCGTTAATATGTGTTGGAATCCCTTGATCGAATGTGATTAAAATTTCATCAGCTGTATCGGGTGTATCTTCTAATTCACTTGTTAAATCATAAGCATCTTGTGGTGGAGCAACATATGGATCTTCTAATACACCACATTCATTACTACGGCCCCATAAGTTTTGGTCGATGGAATACGGAGATGCTTTGCCAATAGGGACAGGGATATTGTGTTTTTTTGCATAATCGATTTCTTCTTCACGGCTCCAACCCCATTCACGCACAGGTGCAATCACTTTGAGGTTTGGATCTAATGCTTTAATCGCCACTTCAAAACGCACTTGGTCATTGCCTTTTCCTGTACAGCCATGCGCAATAGCAACGGCATTTGTTTCGTGTGCAATTTCCACTAACTTTTTAGAAATAAGTGGGCGAGACAATGCAGAAACGAGCGGATACGTTTGTTCATACATCAGATTACCTTTGATTGTATAACCGACATAATCTTCCGCAAATTCTTTTGTTGCATTAATCACGTGAGACTCAATTGCACCCATATTAAGCGCCTTTTGATAAACAAGGTCTAAATCTTTTCCTTCACCTACATCCAAACAACATGCAATGACGTCGTATCCTTGTTCAATCAACCATTTAACGGCCACACTTGTATCTAAACCGCCTGAATATGCTAAAACCACTTTATCTTTCATCCTAGTCACCTCTGTTAAAGAATTAATATTTGATTAACTGTACTATAACATAAATGAATTTATATGCAAATACCCAAATAAATATTCATGTAAAATACACGCCAATGGATATGCTTGGGTAAGTCAATTGAATTTGTTGAAACAACTTAGTAAAATGAAGGTACGTTAAGTTAAATTAGGAGGCAAAAGTGTATGACACATATCCAATTAGATTATCAAAAAGCTTTAAAATTTTTTGGTCAACACGAATTAGATCAGCAACAAGATGCTGTTAAAGCAATTCACCGTACAATTCACGAAGGTACAGGTGCAGGAAGCGACTTCTTAGGATGGGTTGACCTACCAGTTAATTATGATAAAGAAGAATTTTCACGTATTAAAGAAGCAGCTAAACAAGTACAATCACATTCAGATGTACTTGTCGTAATCGGTATTGGTGGTTCGTACCTTGGTGCACGTTCAGCAATCGAAATGTTAACACCAGCATTCAAAAAAGATAGCGAATATCCTGAAATTATTTTTGCAGGTAATCATTTATCATCATCATATTTACAATCACTCATCGACTATTTAGCCGATAAAGATTATTCAGTTAACGTGATTTCAAAATCTGGTACAACGACTGAACCTGCAGTTGCGTTCCGTATTTTCAAAAAATTATTAGAAGATAAATATGGTAAAGAAGAAGCAGTTAAACGTATTTTTGCAACAACTGACCAAGCGAAAGGTGCCTTGAAACAACTTGCGACAAATGAAGGCTACGAAACGTTCGTCGTACCTGATGATGTCGGTGGTCGTTTCTCAGTATTAACGGCAGTAGGTTTATTACCAATCGCTGTAGCTGGTATTGATATCGATGCAATGATGGGCGGTGCAGCAAAAGCACGTGAAGAATTATCTTCGGACGATTTATCTTCAAATATTGCATACCAATACGCATCAATCCGTAATATCCTTTACAACAAAGGTTACACTACAGAAATGTTAATCAACTACGAACCATCATTACAATACTTCAATGAATGGTGGAAACAATTATTCGGTGAATCAGAAGGTAAAGACTTAAAAGGGATTTACCCTTCAAGCGCTAACTTTACAACTGACTTACACTCATTAGGTCAATATGTACAAGAAGGCCGTCGTTTCTTAATTGAAACAGTATTAAAAGTAGAAAATCCTGAACACGATATTACAATTGAAGAAGATGCGGATGACTTAGATGGCTTAAACTACTTAGCAGGTAAAACAGTAGATGAAGTCAACACTAAAGCATTCGAAGGAACTTTACTTGCACATACTGACGGTGGTGTGCCTAACATGGTTGTTAAATTACCTCGTTTAGACGCCGAAACTTATGGTTATGTTGTCTACTTCTTTGAATTAGCAGTCGCAATGAGTGGTTACCAATTAGGTGTGAACCCATTCAACCAACCAGGTGTAGAAGCTTATAAACAAAACATGTTTGCATTATTAGGTAAACCTGGATTTGAAGATAAGAAAAAAGATTTAGAAGCACGCTTATAATCCAATAGGGCTGTTGAATAGAATATAAAAAAGGGCTGATGAGCATACGTCTTGTCAGTCTTTTTTATTGCGTACGTTGACTCAGTGCCCTATTGCTTTTTGTTCAGGGATTGAGACATCAAAATTATTTTGTTTCAATGCGTGCAGAGATTTATGATTCAAATGTAAAAGTTAACGTTTTAAGAGAAATTATGATAAGATAAAATTTGTTATGATGAAATTGATAGGATTGGGAGTGCAAAATTGAAGTTTCTGATAAAGATGACATTCGCTCTAATCAGCGCATTGGTCGTTTTAGCCGTCCTCGTTTTGTTTGTTGTAATCCCATATGAAGTAAAACATCAAAATATGGATACAACACTGCAACCCCATGATCGGCTGTTAGTGAATAAAATCGCACCACGCTACAATGGGATTCATCATCAAGATATCGTTGTCTACTATGCGGAAGGTCAATATCGTGTTGGACGCGTGATTGGAGAACCAGGTCAATCAGTTGAATTTCAAAAAGGCCAATTGTATTTGGACCATATCCCTGTGACTGAATCGTATGTGAATCAACAAGATCAGCAGTCATGGTCACTGAAATCACTGCCGAATTCAGAAAGTGATATCATACCGCCAAACTCGTATTTAATATTAAACGATCGTCGTGATGATGACGTCGATTCTCGAAATTTTGGTCTCATTAGGAAATCAACTATTGAAGGTAAGTTATGGATACGTTATTATCCTTTTGATAGAATAACGACTCATTTTTAAAATAAGAGGTGTAAAACTGTGAAAAAAGAGACAATGGAATGGTTGCTGTCTATAGGATTAGCCTTATTGATTGTAGGTCTATTGTATGCATTTGTCATTAAACCCTATAACATTAAAGGTGATTCTATGGACCCTACATTAAAAGATGGAGAAAGAGTTATCGTTAACAAAATAGGGAAAACTTTAGGTCATTTAGATAATGGTAATGTCATCGTCTTTCATGCAGATGAAACGAATGACTATGTAAAACGTATTATCGGTAAACCGGGTGATCATGTCGTTTATAAAAATGACCAACTGTACTTAAATGGTAAAAAAGTAGATGAACCATATTTAGATTATAACCTTAAACATAAAACATATGAACAAATTACGGGTTCATTTGATTCTAAAGACTTGCCAGGTAGCAACGGTCAGAAACAAATTCCGAAAGATAAATATCTCGTGTTAGGTGACAACCGCGAAGTGAGTAAAGATAGCCGTGCTTTTGGTCTTATCGATAAAGATCAAATCGTAGGGAAAGTTGCATTTAGATTCTGGCCATTGAGTGAATTTAAAATCAACTTCAATCCAGATCATACAGATACACAAGAGTAATCATCAATGATCGCGCATGATGAACAGACATCATGGAGTGATTCGATAATCAAAAAACTAACCAGAGGCTGGGAGACGATGACGTTTTCCCGGCTTTTTCTGTGTCAAAAAGATCCAACAAGCGACCGACTTTCATAGAGTATCAAGTGGGGTTAATGCTATAATAAACTTTAAATAATGAATGCCGATTCGTATTGAAGAAAGATAGGGGGGATTCGATGTTTCGAACATTTTTAGGTCGTGCTGGAACGGGCAAGAGCACACAGATGTTAGCAGAAATTAAAGACAAAATGAAAGCACAACCGATAGGGCATCCCATCATTATCATCACACCGATGCAAGGGACGTATTTGTATGAACAAGTATTCGTCAAAGACACCGAATTGTTAGGGAGTGTACGTACTGAAGTGTTGCACTTTGAACGACTAGGTCATCGTATTTTTCAAGAAGTAGGCGGGGTGCATGAAAAACGTTTGTCGTCGATTGCCATTGAAATGATGATTTACGATATTTTACAAGAAGTACAAACAGAGTTGAAGTTGTATCGCTCACAAGTAGGTTATATGGGATTTAGTACAAAAGTGCGTGAACAAATTCAAGACTTTGAAAAGTATGCTGTGACGCCTGAGATGGTTTCGGACATGGCTACCGATGCGCACCTTGAACCGCGCACCCGACATAAGCTACATGACATTGGGTTGATTTATGAAAAACTGCAAGCACGTATGTCTTCGGAATATATTACAGCGGAAGCGATGATGGATCGACTTGTCACGCTTATTCCACAGTCGAAGTGGCTCAAACAAGCAGAAATATACATAGATGGGTTTCATAACTTTTCTACTCAAGAATATCAACTGATCGAAGCTTTAGTGAAGCATGTGAAATCTGTGACGTTAGCATTAACGACAAACGGCGATCAAGATGCATTAAGCATGTTCCGTAAGCCATCTGAGTCGTTGCGTCATTTTGAAGAGATGGCTCACCGTGTCGGTCAGCCACTCGAACGCTTGTATTTTCATACGCAGCACCGATTCAAAGCACCATCATTAACCGTGTTAGAACAGCAGTTTGACGCATTACAACCTGAAAGTCATCACACAGCAGACGAAGGTATTCGCATATTAGAAGCACCGACGACACGTGAAGAAGTTAATGAAGTGGCACGTACGATTTTAAGAGATGTGCGTGAAAAACAGTACCGTTATCAAGATATTGCAATATTGTATCGTGATCCGTCGTATGTCTATTTGTTAGATGCGATTTTGCCACAATATGATATTCCGTACAATATTGATGTCAAAAAGTCGATGACGCATCATCCGATTATGGAAATGTTGCGTGCACTAATCGAAGTGTTACAAACAGAATGGCAGTTTGAACCGTTGATGCGCTTGTTGAAAACGAATGTCTTAACCCAAGTGATGCCTGACAGTGCGTATTTAGTCCATTTATTAGAAAATTTTGCGATAGAACGAGGGATTTATGGCAAACGCTGGCTCGATCCACAATATTTTGAACTGAATCAATTCCGTAAAATGGGTATCCGACCGAATGATCCGCTGACGGAAGAAGAGGCTGCTACATTTGAACGTGTGATCGATTTAAAAACGAAAGTCTTTAATCAATTGTTGAATTTTGAAGAAAAATTAGCACAAGGTTCAAATGCCAAAGCTTTTGCGACGTATTTTTATGAAGCGATGGAAGGTTTTGAACTGCCCAATCAGTTAATGACGCAACGGGATATGTTAGATGAGCAAGGTCAACATGAAGCAGCGGAAGAAATTGACCAAATATGGAACGGGTTGATTCGCGTGTTGGATGATGTCGTTACCGTGTTTGGTGACCGTGATATGACGTTAACGCGCTTTTTAGAAGTGTTAGATGTCGGTTTGAACGAACTCGAATTTTCAATGATTCCACAAACGTTAGATCAAGTGACAATTGGGACAATGGATTTAGCGAAAGTGGATAATAAAAAGCACGTTTATATGATCGGGATGAACGACGGCGTGATGCCCCAAGCAATTAACGGCTCTGGTTTGATTTCAGATAATGAAAAGAAAGCGTTTGAAACCTTTGCCGGTGTGCAGTTGAGCCCGACCTCAGATATTTTACAAATGGATGAAGCATTCGTCTGTTATTTTGCGATGACACGTGCGACAGAAACAGTGACGTTCTCATACAGTTTGATGGATGCGAGCGGTGCAGAACGAGAAAAAAGTCCGTTTTTAAATGATGTCCGTCAAATGTTCCGCAACTTAGATATCATCCAATTGACACACCAACACGCACGTGACACGTTATCACTTATAGAACACCCACACCAAACGAAAGTGCATCTATTTGAAGCATTTAAAACATGGTTAGATGAAGGATTGATTTCGGATACTTGGTTTACGACTTATGCAGTGATGGCACAGTACCCACAACTCAATGACGGGCTGACACATTTGAAATCAGCGCTCACATACAATAACGATACCGTACAATTGGATGGAGAGTTGACGACACAGCTTTATGGTAAGGCGATTCATGCGAGTGTGTCCCGTTTTGAAGGGTACCAAAATTGTCCATTTAAACATTATACGTCACACGGTTTGAGGCTCAATGAACGGACGAAATATCAACTTCAAAACTTTGACTTAGGGACAATTTTTCATGATGTTTTAAAATATATCGCCGAAAAGGTTGAAGGACGTTTTAATCAACTCACAGAGCTTCAAATTGCGCAATTGACGAACGACGCATTAGAAACATTGTTACCACATGTACAATTTAATTTGTTAAACTCGACGTCGTATTATCGTTATTTATCACAGCGCATCGGTGCAATAGTTCAAGCCACTTTATATGCAATGAAATACCAAACGTCGCATTCACAATTTAAGCCTATCGCATTTGAAAAGTCGTTCCGTAAATCACCGAAAGATGCATCAGAACTAAAAGCAGAAACGTTGTATACATCACAAGGCATGCCGATTTATATTCGTGGCCAAATTGACCGAATCGATACGTATCAAAAGGAGAATAAAAGTTTCGTCAATATTATTGATTACAAATCATCCTCTTCAAGCGCATCACTCGATTTAGTGAAAGTGTATTACGGCTTGCAAATGCAAATGATGACCTATATGGATATCGCGCTTCAAAACAAAGAACGTTTAGGTTTAGTGGAAGAAGTAAAACCAGGTGGCTTTTTATACATGTACGTGCACCAGTTTAGAGACGAAAAGCGTGCGTGGAATGATATCGAAGCGGCCAAGTTAGATGAAGCCTTCTTGAAGTCGTATCAATTACAAGGATTGCTTAACAATGATGTAGATGTATTAGAAGCGTATGATGAACGATTGACAGCGGGCTTCAAATCCGACATCGTGCCACTCGGTATGAAAAAAGATGGCAGTTTGAATGCGACGAGTAAAGTGGCGGATGAAGCAACCATTTATAAACTGATCCAACATAATAAGCAAAACTTTGTGGATATCGCAAGTCGTATTATGGATGGGCATAACGAAGTCGCGCCAATGCAATACCGCAATCATTTACCATGCCAATATTGTCAATATCAAGCCGTTTGTCACGTAGATAGTATGATTGATAGTCCGAAATATCGTCGAGTGGATGAAAAAATCAATCCCCTTGAAATACTTGCGGCAGAAGAAGAGGAGGATGAAGTATGATTCCAACAAAACCGGAACATGTACAGTGGACCGATGCACAGTGGGAAAGTATATACGCAAAAGGTCAAGATGTACTTGTAGCAGCAGCGGCGGGTTCTGGTAAAACAGCAGTCCTCGTTGAACGTATTATTCAGCGCATTTTACGTGATGGCATTGATGTTGACCGTTTACTCGTTGTGACGTTTACAAACTTGAGTGCACGCGAAATGAAACATCGTGTCGAAGCGCGTATCCAACAAGCCGCTATTGAAGATCCTTCCAATCAACATTTAAAAAATCAACGTACAAAAATTCATCAAGCACAAATTTCAACGTTGCATAGCTTTTGTTTACGTCTCATTCAGCAGCATTACGACGTGTTGGACATTGATCCTAATTTTAGAACTGCGAGTGAAGTTGAAAATGTCCTATTGCTTGAAGAAGTGATTGATGACGTGTTTGAAAAGCATTACGACCGTTTGGCTCCAACATTTGTGACGTTGACTGAGCACATTTCGACGGATAGAGATGATGCCGCATTACGTTTAATGGTTAAAAATTTATATGATTTCAGTATCGCAAACCCGGATCCAATTGGTTGGTTACATGCGTTAGATCAACCTTATTTGGAGCGTCATTTGCAGCAGCATTATTTAGATATTTTAAACAAGTATGTCCAGTTGTATTTACAAGCAGCACAAAATGCAATAGAAGAAGCGTATCATCAATTCGAATTAGTAGGGGATTTTCCTAAGCACATTGATTTTATTGAGGGTCACCGCCAATTTTTGCGCCGACTATTAAGTGAACAGTTTATCGACAAAACAGCATTGGCGACTTATCAACTTGGCCGCATCCCACCTAAACCGAAAGCTGTAAAAGAAGATCCGATGCTTGATGCGGCTTATGAAAACTTTAAAGCGCATTATGAGCAATTTAAAAACAATCTTAATGCAGTAAAATCTACATTCGTTGGACGTGATGATGAGACACTGCTTGAGGAATTGCAACACTTAGCGCCGCGTGTGAAATATTTGGCCACTTTAACTGAAGATGTTATTCATGCATTCAGTCGTGCGAAACGAGCACGCAACATTTTGGACTTTTCAGATTATGAACATTTTGCGCTACAAATTTTAAGAGATGAACAAGGCGAGCCGTCCGAAATTGCGGCGTTATATCGTGAACGTTTTGAAGAAATATTAGTCGACGAATATCAAGATACGAACCGTGTACAAGAAAGTATTATTGGCAGCATTAAACGAGGGGACGAATCGAACGGTAATTTATTTATGGTGGGCGACGTGAAACAGTCTATTTATAAATTTAGACAAGCGGATCCGAGTCTGTTTATCGAAAAATATCAACGTTTTAACCAACCAGACCAGTCAAGTGGTTGGCGCATTGATTTATCGCAAAATTTCCGTTCTCGTAAAGAAGTGCTCTCAACGACGAACTATTTGTTTGATCATATGATGGATGCTGAAGTGGGCGAAATTGACTACGATGCAGCTGCAAAACTTTATTATGGTGCGCCGTATGATGAGGTCGATATCCCTGTGCAGTTTAATGTCCTCATGGTCGATAAAGACCGAGAGATGACCGCGAGTGAGCAAGAGGCGTATTTTATTGCGCAACAAGTACAGACGATTTTAGAAACCCAAAAAGTATATGATCCGAAAACAGGTGCGTATCGTCCAGCACAATATAAAGATATCGTCATCCTTGAAAGAAGTTACAGCAATGTAAGACTTATTCAACAAGCGTTTAAAGATCAGGATATTCCGCTATTTGTGAATAGTAAGCAAGGTTATTTTGAACAAACAGAAATCCGCTTAATGTTGTCGTTTTTACGTACGATTGATAATCCGCTACAAGATATTTATTTAGTCGGTTTAATGCGTTCGGTCATTTATCAATTTACAGAAGATGAACTGGCTAAGATTCGTATTGTATCACCGCAAGATAACTATTTTTATCAATCCATTCAACATTACATGGATGATGAAGCGGCGGATCCTGCAATTGTGGCAAAGTTAAAGCCGTTTTTAAATGATTTAGCACGCTACCAAGACTACAGCCAACGTCATCCAGTATACCAACTCATCGATAAACTGTTTAATGATCATTACATCATTCAATATTTTAGTGCACTTGTAGGTGGGCGTGGCCGTCGTGCGAATTTACATGGGTTGTTTAATAAAGCTGTCGATTTTGAAAATTCTAGTTTTCGCGGTTTATTTCAATTCATTCGTTTTATCGACCAAATGATTGAACGAGGCAAAGATTTTGGTGAAGAAAATGTTATTGGTCCAAATGATAATGTCGTACGTATGATGACGATTCATAGTAGTAAAGGTCTTGAATTTCCATTTGTCATTTATTCAGGGTTAACGCGCGACTTTAATAAAAATGATTTAGGAAAACCTGTTGTACTGAATCAACATGCAGGTCTCGGTTTACAATATTACGATGAAGCACAAGGATTGTTTTATCCATCGCTTATTTCTATGAGTATCGATCTGATCAATCAAAAAGAGTTAATCTCTGAAGAAATGCGCTTGATGTATGTTGCCTTAACACGTGCGAAAGAACAACTCTACTTAATTGGGACGTCCAAAAAAGCAGATGCACTCGAGATGATGGCAGCCGCTACAATCACTGATGAAAAATTAGCAGCCATTGACCGATTTAATGCGAAAAACCCGTTTCAGCTGATATACAGTATTTTGAGTAAACATCAGAATACGAATATTCAGCGCCATCAACGTTTTGAAGTGGATGTTGAGACTTTGGATGCAGCTGTCAAGCCGCGGCTTCAGTTACAACATATTGATGCAGGTGACGTGTTACCAACAGAACAAGATTTGGCGACATATCAAGGTCACGCGATTGAAGCGTTAGAGGCGAGACTTGCAGCGACCCCGTTAGATGATGAACTTGCGCAACGTGTGATGCAACAATTGTTGTATGTTTATCCGTATCAACAAGCTGTACAACAAGTTTCAAAGCAATCTGTTTCAGAGCTTAAACGTCAACTCGATACAGAACAAGCCGATACGAACTATGAGCGTGTCCGACAATATCGTTTAGGCGTGGCCACGTATGAGCGGCCGCAGTTTTTACAAGAACAACAACATACTGCAGCAGAAGTAGGAACATTGATGCATACGGTTATGCAACATCTGCCATTTAAAGAAGCCGGATTAACAGATCAAGCATTAAATGACTACATTGAATCATTGGTCGAACGTTCAATCATTCGCGCACATGATGTCAATGTGATTGTGATTGAAGAAATTAAACGTTTCATTCAAAGTGATTTGTATGACCGTATTGCGAGAAGTGACGAAGTGTATACAGAATTGCCATTTGTCGTGAATCAACATCAAGTCGAACATACACCAGATACGACAGATGCCTCTATTATTCAAGGGATGATTGACTTGGTCTTTAAAGAAAATGGCCATTATTACTTCTTGGACTATAAAACCGATGCACTCATTCGTCGTAAAGGGATGTCCGATGAAGCGTTGGAAAGACAATTGAAGGAGAAATATCGTGTTCAAATGCAATATTATCAACGTGCATTAGAAACCATTTTAAAATGCCCAGTAAACGGCTATTTATACTTCTTTAAATATGGCGAACTCGAGATTTAAGCGGCTTTACTTTAAAAATTTGTGATTTGTCCAAAATATTCGTTATAATATGACTAAGATATACGTTAGGAGCTGATTATGAATGAAATTCCTATCATTCAAATATAAAGGTGAAACTTCATATGGAGTGAAGGTAAAAAGAGAAGAAGCGGCTTGGGATTTAAAACAAGTCTTTGCAAACTTTGGAGAAGGTGATTTCCATCCCAAAACATTGCTCGAAGGATTACAACAAAACCAAACTTTAGACTTTCAAGAGCAAGTACGTAAAGCAGTTGTTGCTGCAGAAAACAGTGGTAACGGCGATGCGTATAAAGTGAAATTTGAGGATATCGAATTTTTACCACCAGTAACACCTACGAATAACGTCATTGCATTTGGCCGTAACTATCAAGCACATGCTGAAGAGTTAAAGCATGAAGTGGATCGTTTATATGTATTTACGAAAGCAGCTTCGTCATTAACAGGTGATGAAAGTACGATTCCGAACCACCAAGACATTACAGACGCTTTAGATTATGAAGGCGAGCTGGGTGTCGTAATCGGTAAATCAGGCGAAAAAATTCCAAAAGGTTTAGCGTTGGATTATGTATATGGTTATACCATCATTAATGACATCACAGACCGTAATGCACAAAAAGCACATGACCAAGCATTCTTGTCTAAAAGTTTAACAGGGGGTTGCCCAATGGGGCCATACATCGTGACAAAAGATGAACTTCCTACACCTGAAAACGTAAATATCGTGACAAAAGTAAACAATGAAATTCGTCAAGATGGGAATACGTCACAAATGATTTTGAAAATTGATGAGTTAATTGAAGAAATTTCAAAATATGTGGCGTTACACCCAGGAGACATTATTGCGACAGGTACTCCAGCAGGCGTCGGTGCGGGTATGAATCCGCCGAAGTTTCTACAACCTGGTGATGAAGTGAAAGTCACGATTGATAATATTGGAACGTTAACAAACTTTATTGCGAAAGATTAATATGAAATAAGCATCAAGTGATTTTGCGCTTGGTGCTTTTTTATTGATGGCGAAGAGAGTGTTTTTAAATTGCCGAATACACCCCTTGGACAGCGAAGCTATGATGGCAATTAAGAACCACAAAACATAGGGGGCAAGTTTAACACAAATATGACATCAAAAGCATCGAAAATTTTTGTGTCTCATCCTCTTCAGTGCATGTTATAAAAATGTTGCTGTTTGCTTTGATTATTTTTATAAGTGTTTGGAATAACAATAATTAGGTAATTAAAATGTGTAGAAGGCTATATTATGTTATGATTGAAAAGATACGCAACATAAGGAGGTGACCGAACATGTTTTTAATCAACGTGCATATTGTCAGTTGGATTGTTCTTTTGATTTTATTTTATGCGTCGTATGAAAATTATTCAAATAAGCAAGGCCCGACGCTATTATTTAAGTCACTCCACATGGCGACACGATTATTTATGCTTCTCGTTTTAATTACAGGCTTTTGGCTAGCAATCAAAGCATTTTCAGCTCCGGGTGTGAGTCATATGTTGATGACTTTGAAAATGGTTGGAGGTATAGCTGTTATTAGTTTAATTGAAGTGACTTTAACGCGTAAGAAGAAAAAAGCGCCAAGTCGAGGTCTATTCATTGCTACTTTTATTGTGGCTATTGTGACCATTATTTTAGGCGCTATTTTACCGTGGGGCCCGATTACAGGCTTATTTCATTAGGGAACGCAAGTTTAAATTGGGAGTCATTCATGAGCGTATAGTTAGTCATACAAGACGTGAAAAGCGAGGGATATGTCACCATGACCCCTCGCTTTTTTTCAGTGCGCCCGGCATGGGTAACATCTTGACGGTGAAAGTCCGTTACAGGCTTGGTAGTAGGAACTGTTAGCGAAAGACAAGGGTGTCCATTGCGAAGTGGAATCTGAAGGAAGTCGGACGCAAACACTCGCAC
>NZ_MLGE02000019.1 GCF_001792775.2 Staphylococcus pseudintermedius | reverse complement strand
ATCATTACACATAGGCACAATATCTCCTTAATCGTTGGTTTGGTCACTTACAATTATAGAGATATTTGTGCTTTTTTAATATCAAAAATTAAAATAACGGTCAGTGAATCTCTCACCAACCGTTAAAAATATATAACCTTTTAAAATAGCAAGGAAGGTTGTGACAGTATGACGCCAATAAGTCATATGTATAGTCGCAACCTTTTTTATTGAATAGATGCGTATGTAGTTATCTCAACAAAAGTCTGATGAATCTCTTAATAAATATCAATACAATGAAGATGTTGACGAATGAAATAAAGTCATAGTCTATCCACACATATTGCGGTAAAATGGAGTAGTATCTCATACATATCCATCAATATCTTTACAAAAGGAGCGCAAGGTTAATGGAAGTAATCGAACAACTCACCAAAGCCTATCACAACCAAAAACTGTCACATGCGTATTTATTCGAAGGTGATGACGCCGAAGCAATGAAGACGACCGCGATAGCCTTTGCGCAACTCATTTTATGTCAAGATGAAGAACGATGTCGCTTGAAAGTTGAAGGGCAAAACCATCCTGACTTTCAATATGTGATGACAGATGAGACAACGCTCAAAAAGGAACAAGTCGAAAACTTAGTACATCACATGAACCAATTGCCTATTGAAGGAGACTATAAAGTTTACATTATCCAAGACTTTGAAAAATTAACGGTTCAAGGTGAAAATAGTATTCTTAAGTTTTTAGAAGAACCGCCGAAAAATACCATTGCGATGATTATGACAACCAAACCCGAACAAATTTTAGATACGATTCATTCTCGTTGTCAGCATGTGTATTTTAAACCAATGTCACGTGCTACATTTGTGTCGCGATTAACGGAACAAGATGACACGTTAACTGTACCAATTGCAGAGTTGTTAAGTACGTATACGACACAACTTGAGGTGGCGCTACAACTTCATGAAAGTGTTGAATTAGCTCCGATGCGTAAGATGCTTTTACAATGGTGTGATAAGTTGTTAAACCAACGCGAAATGGCATTAATTGGTGTTGTGGAATTAATGAAATATGCAAAAACGAGACAGTTACAATTGTTGGCGTTATCTGGCATGAATGCGTTTTTCCAAGATTTAATGTACGTCAAAGTGGGCATGGTGGAGCGGATTACATTTTCAGAGTTGCAGTCAGAATATGAGACGTTGGTGACACGGTTGAGTTATCACCATTTAACCTATATTATAGAGCAAATAACAGAAGCACATAAAAAGCTCAATCAAAACGTGAACGCCACGCTAGTATTTGAGCAAATTGCAATTAAAGTGAAAGGGTGACGCTGATGTATGCTGTTGTAGGGATTTACTTTGAAAAGGCCAATACATTAGAATATTATGCGCCAAATACTACTTCACTCACCATTGGGCAGTATGTCGTAGTGGAATCTAAGCGTGGCCACGAATTAGGTGTTGTGAGACATGCGTCGAGAGAGGTATCAGAGCAAGACGTCACACTGCCATTAAAGCCTGTTTTACGTATCGCAACGGAAGCGGATTTAATCCAATATGAAAAAAACGAAGTGGATGCAGCGCGTGCGGCGGATATGTGTAAAGGATTTGTCGAACAATTAGGTTTGGAGATGTGCGTCGTGAATTGCGAATACATTTTAGACCGTTCTAAAATCATTTTTAATTTTACAGCGGATGAACGTATCGATTTCCGAAAATTAGTGCGTATGCTGGCGCAGCGCTTAAAAACACGTATCGAATTGCGTCAAATCGGCGTGCGTGATGAAGCGAAATTACTCGGTGGGATTGGTCCGTGTGGGCGTTCGCTATGTTGCGCGACGTTTTTAGGAGATTTCGAACCGGTCTCAATCAAAATGGCAAAAGACCAAAATTTATCGTTAAATCCGACTAAAATTTCGGGTGCATGTGGCCGTTTAATGTGTTGTTTGAAATTTGAAAATGATTTTTATGAATCAGCACGTGAACAGTTACCAGATATCGGGACACGTATTCAAACACCAGAAGGTCATGGTGAAGTCGTCAGTCTGAATATTATTGATGTATCAATGCAAGTGCGATTAGATGGCATGGAACAATTGATGGAATACCATATTGAAGAGTTAGAAACATTAAAATAGGAGGTACATCTGTTGGATCGAAACGAATTATTCGCTCGCTTAATGCAGTTAGAACAACACGTTGCGCGTTTGAATGAAAGCATGCAGGAGTTAAAAGCACTGACTGTAGAGCTAGTGGAAGAAAATGTAGCATTACAACTAGAAAATGATAACTTTAAAACATTGATGCAACAAGAACGAGATAATGTGGAAGCAACGCAAGTTCAAGAAGCAGAAGTAGCGCCTCAAAAACCCGTGAAAAAGCAGCGTCAAAGTCGTGAATATTTTGCGAAACTGTATCATGAAGGTTTCCATATTTGTCATGATGTATTCGGTAAACATCGTCATGGCGAGGACTGTATGTTTTGTCTCAATGTGCTAAATGAGAAGCAAGAATAGAGGTGCTGTGATGTTACAACCTGGTGAAAGACTGGATTATTTAATACGAGAAGACTTACGCATTATTCAAAATGATGCGGTCTTTTCTTTTTCTACAGATGCACTGCTATTAGGTCATTTTACAGAAGTGAGGAAACGAGATCGCATTTTAGATATGTGTGCAGGTAATGGCGTGATTCCATTATTGTTGTCGGACAAAGGAAATAATGTGATTACAGGTGTGGAAATTCAGCCACAGCTTGTTAATATGGCAGTTCGCAGTGTTCAATACAATCATTTAGAAGACCGTATTACAATGGTTGAAATGGATATTAATGCGCTCATTCAAGCGTATTCCCCAGCGCAGTTTGATTTAATCACTTGCAATCCCCCTTATTTTAAAGCAAATCAAACGAATCAACATCAACTTGAAGCCCACAAAATTGCGCGTCATGAAATTTATTGTACGTTGGATGATTGTTTGCGTGTTAGCAACCATTTGTTAAAAGAAGGGGGGCGGGTTGTGATGGTGCATCGAGCAGAACGAATGCTGGATTTGTTTGAATCTATGCGTCATTATCGTATTGAACCGAAACGTTTGCATATGATTTTTAGTAAGCCTGGAAAAGCTGCACAGACGATTGTCGTTGAAGGCCGTAAAGGGGGACGTCAAGGTCTCGATATTGCACCCCCTTTTTATATTTATGATGAACAAGGGGATTATACGCCAGAAATGAAGGAGATTTATTATGGCTAAACATTATACGTATATCGTACAATGTAATGATGCAACATTTTATACGGGGTATACAAATGATTTGGAAGCGCGCATCGTCAAACATAATGAAGGTAAAGGTGCGAAGTATACAAAAATGAGACGACCGGTCACATTGTGTTATCATGAAATTTTCGAGACGAAATCAGAAGCATTAAAGCGAGAACATGCGATTAAAAAATTGACGCGACAACAAAAAATACATTTAATTGAGGAGCGATAACATGGGAGAGCTCTATTTAGTCGGTACGCCCATCGGAAATTTAGAAGACATGACATTCCGAGCGATTTATACGTTACAACATGTGGATCTCATTGCATGTGAAGATACACGTGTGACGAAAAAATTGTGTCATCATTTTGAGATTACAACCCCTTTAAAGTCTTATCATGACCATAATAAAGAACAGGAAACTGAAACTTTGATCGACATGCTAGTAGCAGGAAAAACTATCGCTTTGGTCTCTGATGCGGGCTTACCATTGATTTCGGATCCGGGGTATGAATTGGTAGTTCGTGCACGTGAACAAGGTGTTACAGTCGTGCCAATTCCTGGGCCGAATGCAGGCTTGACGGCATTGATGGCGAGTGGTTTACCTTCATTTACATATACGTTTTTAGGATTTTTACCTCGCAAATCGCGTGACAAAACGGCGTTACTAGAGACGAGAATGTATCAAGACAGTACATTGTTATTGTATGAATCACCACACCGTGTGAAAGATACGCTCGAAGTGATTGCTCAAATCGATGCTGAACGGACAGTGACGCTTGGACGAGAGTTGACGAAGAAGTTTGAGCAAATTACGACCGCACCTGTCACATCATTGCTCGAACAATTAGAAACAGACATTCCATTACGTGGAGAATTTGTCATTATTATCGAAGGTGCCGCACCAATTGAAGGGACGGCATGGTTTGAAACGCTGTCCGTTGAAGACCACGTGACACATTACATTGATGAAGGTATGAAACCGAAAGCGGCGATTAAAAAAGTCGCACAAGAACGCGAAATGTCGAGCAAGACCGTCTACAACATTTTTCATGATATTCATTAGTGATACACCGTAAGACAAATAGGTTGTAACATTGAAAAACAACTAAATTTTAGATATATTAGATAAGATAAGAAATGAGGAGGAGCGCTGATGGTGAAAGATACTTTTTATATTACAACACCGATTTACTATCCGAGTGGGAATTTACACATTGGACACGCGTATTCAACAGTAGCAGGCGATGTCATTGCGCGTTATAAACGTTTGCAAGGCTTTGATGTACGCTATTTAACTGGGACTGATGAGCACGGTCAAAAAATTCAAGAAAAAGCTCAAAATGCAGGAATGTCAGAGCTAGATTATTTAGACGGTATGATTAAAGATATTAAAGCATTATGGGAAAAGTTAGATATTTCTAATGATGACTTTATTCGTACTACAGAGCGTCGTCATACAGAAGTCGTTGAAAAAATCTTTGAAAAATTATTATCAAAAGGCGACATCTATTTAGGTGAATATGAAGGTTGGTATTCAGTACCGGATGAAACATTCTACACTGAAACGCAGCTAGTAGACCCCGTGTATGAAGACGGTAAAATTGTGGGTGGTAAAAGTCCAGACTCAGGTCATGAAGTGGAATTGGTGAAAGAGGAGAGTTACTTCTTCAAATTATCCAACTATACTGACCGTTTATTAGCTTTTTATGATGCGCACCCAGAGTTCATTCAGCCCCCTTCACGTAAAAATGAAATGATCAATAATTTTATTAAACCTGGCTTAGAAGACTTAGCTGTATCACGAACGTCTTTTAACTGGGGTGTCAAAGTGCCTTCTAACCCGAAACACGTCGTTTATGTATGGTTAGATGCGCTTGTGAACTACGTTTCAGCGCTCGGTTACTTAACGGATGACGACCATTTATTCCGTCAATATTGGCCGGCAGACATTCATTTAATGGCGAAAGAGATTGTGCGTTTCCATTCTATTATATGGCCGATTATTTTAATGGCATTAGATTTACCATTACCTAAAAAAGTGTTTGCACACGGTTGGGTATTGATGAAAGATGGTAAAATGAGTAAGTCTAAAGGGAATGTGATGGATCCGAATGTATTGATTGATCGTTATGGTTTAGATGCGACACGTTACTATTTAATGCGTGAATTACCATTCGGTTCGGACGGTGTATTTACACCTGAAGCTTTCGTGGATCGTACGAATTTTGATTTAGCGAATGATTTAGGTAACTTAGTCAATCGTACAATTTCGATGATTAATAAGTATTTTGATGGCGAGCTTCCTGCATATCAAGGTCCAACGCATGAACTGGATGAAGAAATGGAACAAATGGCGTTGGATACGGTACGAGCTTATCATGAAAGCATGGATAAGTTGCAGTTTTCTGTCGCATTATCAACAGTTTGGAAGTTGATCAGTCGTACGAATAAATATATTGACGAAACAACACCTTGGATTTTAGCAAAAGATGAATCTCAAAAAGTAGCGTTAGGCAATGTGATGGCGCATCTCGTTGAAAACATTCGCTTTGCGGCAGTGTTATTACGTCCGTTCTTAACACATGCCCCTTATCAAATATTTGAACAACTGCATATTCATAACGAAGCATTACACGGCTTTGAAGGTTTGGCAACTTACGGTCAATTGACAGAACCGATTATGGTGACAGAAAAGCCACAACCGATTTTCCCACGTCTCGATGTGGAAGCGGAAGTGAGCTATATTAAGGCATCAATGCAACCGCCAAAAGAAGAAAGCGTTGAAGAAGAAGTGCCTGCCAAAGCACAAATTGATATTAAAGATTTTGATAAAGTGGAAATAAAGGCAGCGACAATTATTAATGCTGAGAAAGTTAAAAAGTCTAATAAGTTATTGAAAATACAAGTAGATCTTGGTTATGAAAAACGTCAAATCATTTCAGGCATTGCGCAATTTTATGCACCAGAGGATATTATTGGTAAAAAAGTTGCAGTTGTGACGAATTTGAAGCCTGCGAAATTGATGGGGCAAAAATCTGAAGGGATGATTTTGTCTGCGGAGAAAGATGATGTGTTGACGTTGATTAGTTTACCGAATGCGGTGCAGAATGGTGCTGTGATTAAGTAGGTGTTTGAGGAGAGTGAGACGGTGATGTTGATGTGTCTCACTCTTTTATTTCATGCTGAACATTTTGGGGTAGTGACGGATTGCGGATTGCTGAAACGCGCTACGCTTTCCAAGGCGCTGAAGTCTCAACTAAATTTGGCTTGATGGAAGTGGGCATTTAGTGGAAGCCAAATT
Organism: Staphylococcus pseudintermedius; assembly: GCF_001792775.2. Taxonomy (GTDB): domain Bacteria; phylum Bacillota; class Bacilli; order Staphylococcales; family Staphylococcaceae; genus Staphylococcus; species Staphylococcus pseudintermedius. The sequence continues at coordinate 30,365 of NZ_MLGE02000019.1, read as the reverse complement.
GGATTTTCGACTTCAGCAGATGCCTTAGGAGTCTTGCACGATTCTTGCAATCTGGGTGAGTGCCGCAAGCTGGTAATAAGTAATAGTACTTTACTTGAAACAAATTTTACATGACAAGATTAGCCACATCACAGCACTCTTCAGTTTTAGAGGTGAGAGCGTAGATGTGCCAGGCGTTTTGTTGATGTGTGGTATGGTATGAATCGTGGTAATAGTGAAGCAATACGTCAATGGAAGTGTGCGATTTTGATAGATGGAGGAGGATTTTTATGTTAATAGACACTCATGTGCATTTGAATGCAGATCAATACGACAAAGACCTAGAAGATGTGATTCAACGTGCGCTTGATGCTGGCGTGGATCGCATGTTTGTGGTGGGTTTTGATACGAAGACGATTGAGCGCGCGATGCAATTGATAGAGGATTATGATTTTATTTATGCCATTATTGGTTGGCACCCGGTTGATGCGATTGACTTTACAGATGAACGTTTAGCGTGGATTGAAAAGTTAGCGGAACATCCTAAAGTGATTGGTATTGGTGAGATGGGTTTAGATTATCATTGGGACAAATCACCGAAAGATATTCAAAAAGAAGTATTCCGTAAACAAATTGCGTTAGCGAAACGTGTGAAGTTGCCAATCGTCATCCACAATCGAGAAGCGACACAAGATTGTATTGACATCTTGATGGAAGAACATGCTGAAGAAGTGGGTGGCATTATGCACAGTTTTAGCGGTTCTCCAGAAATTGCCGATGTGGTCATTAATAAGTTAAACTTTCACATTTCTTTAGGTGGGCCAGTAACATTTAAAAATGCGAAACAACCGAAAGAAGTGGCAAAACATGTACCATTGGAGCGTCTCCTTGTCGAAACGGATGCGCCTTATTTAACACCGCACCCATACCGCGGTAAACGTAATGAACCTGCACGTGTCACTTTAGTTGCTGAAGAAATTGCGCAGTTACGTGGCATTTCATATGAAGAGGTCGCACGTCAAACTACGGAAAATGCAGAAAAATTATTTGGGTTATAATGAAACAAACATGATGACAAATATAAAGAAGGTGCAAAGGTGAAAGTCAATGAATTTATTGTAGTAGAAGGTCGGGATGATACGGAGCGTGTTCAACGTGCTGTCACATGTGATACGATTGAAACAAATGGAAGTGCGATTGACCAAGATATTTTAGATGTCATACGTCAAGCACAAGAGACACGTGGTGTGATTGTATTAACGGACCCTGATTTCCCGGGTGATAAAATTAGAACGACGATTCGTGAAGCAGTGCCGGGTGTGAAACATGCCTTTATTGACCGTGAACGTGCTAAAAATAAACGTGGGAAAATTGGTGTCGAACATGCGAGTTTAGAAGATATTCGTGAAGCATTGATGCACGTGTCAACGCCGTTATCTGAAGCACATGAAACGATTAGTAAAGATGTGCTCATTGACCTAGGCTTAATCATTGGTCCTGCCGCAAGACACCGTCGAAACCTTCTAGGCAAACGTTTGCACATTGGTCATTCTAACGGGAAGCAATTATTAAAAAAGCTTAATGCATTCGGCTATACGGAAGCGGATGTACGTCGAGCATTAGAAGAAGAGGAGTAAAGATATGCATGATAAAGATATTGCCACGCCATCAAGAACACGTGCACTATTAAATCAATATGGCTTTAACTTTAAAAAAAGCTTAGGTCAAAACTTTTTAATCGATGTGAATATTATTAATCGTATTATTGATGCAAGTGGGATTGATCACATGACAGGTGTCATTGAAATTGGTCCTGGGATGGGGTCGCTTACAGAACAACTTGCTAAAAATGCACAACATGTTTTAGCGTTCGAAATCGATCAACGGCTTATTCCTGTGCTTGACGATACACTATCGCCTTATAACAATGTGACTGTAATCAACGAAGATATTTTAAAGGCAAATGTTGCTGAGGCGATTCAACAGCATTTGTCTCACTGTGAGAAAATTATGGTGGTTGCGAATTTGCCTTATTATATTACGACACCAATTTTATTAACATTGCTTGAGCAAGATTTAAATATTGATGGGTATGTTGTGATGATGCAAAAAGAAGTCGGTGAACGTTTAAATGCGCAAGTCGGCACTAAGGCGTACGGCTCTTTATCCATTGTGGCACAATATTATACGGAGACTTCAAGGGTGCTCACAGTGCCGAAAACGGTCTTTATGCCACCTCCTAATGTCGATTCTATCGTTGTGAAATTGATGAAGCGCGAGTCGCCCATTGTGGATGTTGACAACCCGAATGCATTTTTCAAAATGACGAAAGGCGCATTTAGCCAAAGACGTAAAACCATTTACAACAACTATCAAAACTTATTTGAAAATGGTAAAGAACAAAAAGAGACCATTATGCAATGGCTTGAACGAGCGGATATTGATCCAAAACGTCGCGGTGAAACGTTATCGATACAAGAATATGCACGTTTGTATGCGGAATTGGAAAATTTCCCGAATTTGTCCTTATAAATTGATTGACAACAGCTTTCCACCTTGCTAAAATTAAAATTTTATTTGACGAAACACTTCTAGGTGTGTTATAATACACTTGTAGCGAGGTGGAGCAATATGCCAAAATCTATTGGAGACATCAAAAACTCTCTTGATTGTCAATTAGGAAATCGTATTGTACTTAAAGCTAATGGAGGTCGCAAAAAAACAATTGAACGTTGCGGAGTACTCACTGAGACTTATCCGTCAGTGTTCGTTGTAGAATTGGACCCAGAGAAACATAATTTTGAACGTGTATCTTATACTTATGCAGATGTATTGACTGAAAATGTCAAAGTATCATTTGTAGAAGATGAGTTACAACAAGAAGTAATCGCACACTAAATATACAGAGACTATCTACATAATAACCATTCTACTGATGTGAGTAGAGTGGTTTTTTATTATGCAGGGAATGTCTTTCAACACACAGTCTTATTGGGCAAAGTGACAACATTTCCCGCCAAATCCCTTTTCACTTATATCGATGAGGACGAAAATAACTTGCATCAAACTTTTTAATTTGAAGCATTGTTGTTAAACTAAGGCGATGAAAACTTTTGTGATACGTTATTCTTGTACACGTGAAGGTGCGTTGAACACCGGTGATACGATGATTTGCTTTTTATAGAGCCTTATCACTTGTTGGGGTTGGGAATTTTAATCTGTATGAGCGCACTTTGAAACGGTTATGTGTTAAAATCACAGTAATACCATTTGGAAAGAGGAAATTGGAATGATTTATGAAACAGCGCCTGCTAAAATCAATTTGACATTAGATACTTTGTACAAAAGAGATGACGGTTATCATGAAGTTGAAATGATTATGACAACAATCGATTTGAGCGATCGGTTATCATTTGAGAAAAGAAATGATTCACGTATCGTTTTAAAGGTTGATGAAACGTTTATTCCCTCTGATGATCGTAATTTAGCTTATCGAGCAGCACTTTTGATGAAAGAAACTTACCAAATTAAGCAAGGTGTAACGATTACATTAGAAAAGAACATTCCTGTCGCAGCAGGGCTTGCAGGAGGCTCAAGTGATGCAGCAGCAACCATGCGTGGTATGAATCGTTTGTTTGAATTAAATCGATCACTTGATGAATTGAGCGAGCTTTCTGCGGCGATTGGTTCGGATGTGCCATTTTGTGTGTACGGCACTACGGCACTTTGTAAAGGACGTGGTGAAATTCTCGAGATTTTACCGAAAACGCCTTCAGCTTGGGTCATTGTTGCTAAACCACAAGCCGGCTTATCGACACCAGAGATTTATGGTGGTTTAGATTTGAGTCAACCTTTCCCAGTTCATACAGAGCAATGTTTAAAAGCTATTGAAGAGAATGACTATGATGCGCTATGCAAAAGTTTGTCTAACCGCTTAGAGCCTGTTTCTATGCAACTCCAACCGGAAATTGCTAAAATTAAAACAAATATGCTCAATAACGGTGCGGATGGTGCATTGATGAGTGGTAGCGGCCCGACAGTATACGGTTTTGCACAACGCGAACGCCAAGCCCGCCATATTTTTAATGCAGTGAGCGGTTGTTGTAATGATGTCTATCTCGTAAGGACACTGGGGTAAAAAAGAGAAAGGGTGACAGCAATGCGATACAAAAGAAGCGAACGTATTGTTTATATGACTCAGTACTTAATCAATAATCCGAATAAGCTTGTACCACTGACATATTTTGTAACCAAATTTGAACAAGCGAAATCATCAATTAGTGAAGACGTTCAAATTATTAAGGAAACATTGGTTAAAGAAGGATTGGGTACAGTGGAAACTATATCTGGCGCAAGTGGGGGTGTGAAATATCGCCCACAAATGCAAAAGGATGAGGCGCAAGCAGTGATTGAAGAAGTGATAGCACTCTTGCAAGAAAAAGAGCGCTTATTACCAGGAGGGTATTTATTTCTTTCTGATCTTATGGGGAATCCTGCATTGTTAAAACGTGTGGGCCGACTCATTGCGACGATTTACATGCAAGAAGAGTTGGATGCGATTGTGACGATTGCTACAAAAGGGATTTCATTGGCGAATGCAGTTGCGAGTGTGCTCAATTTACCAGTTGTTGTCATTCGTAAAGACAATAAGGTTACAGAAGGTTCAACAGTTTCAATCAATTATGTTTCAGGATCGACAAGGAAAATCGAAACAATGGTATTATCTAAACGTACGTTAAAGGAACACTCAAACGTGTTAGTTGTGGATGACTTTATGCGTGCTGGTGGTTCAATTAATGGGGTTATGAATTTAATGAATGAGTTTAAAGCCCACGTAAAAGGGGTATCAGTACTTGTAGAATCCAAAGAAGTCAAACAACGACTGATTGAAGATTATACTTCCTTAGTACGTCTCTCTGATGTCGATGAATACAATCAAGAATTTAAAGTAGAGTCAGGGAACAGTCTATCTAAATTTTAAAGGGTAAAAGGAGCGTTCAATTATTTGAAAATCATTAATACGAACAATGCACCTAAAGCAGTTGGACCTTACTCACATGCTTCAATCGTCAACGGACTCGTTTACACTTCTGGTCAAATACCATTGAATCTGGAGGGGGAAATTGTAAGCGATGATGTAGAAAAGCAAACTGAGCAAGTGTTGGAGAATCTAAAAGCGGTATTGGATGCTGCGGGGTCAGATTTGAATCACGTTGTTAAAGTTTTAATCTTCTTATCGGATATGGAAAACTTTCAAAAAGTGAATGAAGTGTATACAAAATACTTTGACACACACCGTCCTGCGAGAAGTGCAGTGGAAGTCGCACGTTTACCGAAAGATGTAAAAATAGAGATTGAAATGGTTGCTGAGGTTAAAGAGATATAATCAAAAAAGTTAAGATTATGACTTCTTAAAAAACATACTATATAAAGTATACTTAAATTACTATAGGGGGCTCACTACATGAAAGTGACAGACGTTAGACTTAGAAAAATACAAACAGATGGCAGAATGAAAGCTTTAGTGTCAATTACCTTAGATGAATCATTCGTTATTCACGATTTGAGAGTGATTGAAGGTAATTCAGGCTTATTCGTAGCTATGCCAAGTAAACGCACACCAGATGGTGAATTCCGTGATATCGCTCATCCAATCAACTCTGAAATGAGACAAGAGATTCAAGATGCGGTAATGAAAGTATATGATGAAACTGATGAGGTTTTACCTGCTCAAAAACCAACATCAGATGCGTCAGAAGATACAGAAGAAGTTGAATAGTTTTTTCTTTTTATGAGGTTTTGTCATTGTGGTGATGGCAAAGCCTTTTTTATTACGAAGAAGTTGTCTAGTAATCATTTTTTATTGGGTGACATCAAATTTTTATCTAAGTGGAAGTGAAAGTGGTATCGACAAAATCGTTTCACGGCGCATGGTGAACAACGGATAGCTAGAATGTCTAAGGTGTTGAAAAGGCTTTTATAGGTTTACGCCTTGAAAGTGTGTGCACGGTTAAATTATAATTGTATAGAAGTGTATAAGATAATGGAGGGTTCATTGCCATGCAAAAACATGCAATCGTTTTAGCAGCGGGTAAAGGCACAAGGATGAAATCGAAGCAAGCTAAAGTGCTGCATCAAGTTGCCGGGAAGCCGATGATTGGTCATGTCATTGATCAAGTGCGTGCTTCTGGTGTCGATCAAGTTGTCACTATTGTCGGTCACGGCGCGGAAAGTGTAAAAGAGAAGTTAGGGGATACTTCTTTATATAGCTTTCAACAAGAACAACTTGGTACGGCACACGCTGTAAAGACAGCAGCTGAGCATTTATCAGCAAAAGAAGGGATTACACTTGTCGTTTGTGGTGACACACCGTTAATTACAAGTGCAACATTGTCTCGTTTGGTGGCACATCACGAACAAGAAGGCGCACAAGCTACTGTATTGTCAGCGACAGCGTCTCAACCGTTTGGCTATGGTCGTATTGTCCGTGATGCACAAGGTCAATTGATGGAAATTGTTGAAGAAAAGGATGCCAATGACAGTCAGAAAGCGATCACTGAAATCAGTTCGGGTATTTTCGCTTTTGATAATCAGACGCTATTTGAGATGTTAGAACGTGTGGATAACAACAATGCGCAAGGTGAATACTACTTGCCGCAAGTTTTAACGTTAATTCTTCAAAATAAGGGTAAAGTCGCAGTTTATCATACGGATGATTTCGAGGAGATTATGGGTGTCAATGATCGTGTGGCGTTAAGTCGAGCTGAAAAAGCTTTTCGCCAACGTATCAATACGTACCACATGCAAAATGGCGTAACCTTGATTGATCCTGATTCAACTTATATTGGTGCTGAAGTTGAAATCGGTGCAGATACCATTATCGAGCAAGGTGTTCAATTGTCGGGACATACCGTTGTCGGTGAAGGTGTCACAGTAGGTCAATATTCTCAAGTACACAATAGTCACATTTATGACGCTGTGACGATTAAGCATTCGGTGATTACTGATGCAGTCGTTGGTGCCAAGTCTACAGTAGGGCCATTCGCACAATTACGTCCAGGCGCAGATTTGGGCAAAGAAACGAAAGTCGGCAACTTTGTTGAAATTAAAAAAGCGCGCTTAGACGACGAAGCAAAAGTATCACATCTCAGTTATATTGGCGATGCAGAAATTGGGGCAAGAACGAATGTCGGTTGCGGTTCCATCACTGTGAACTATGATGGTGTCAATAAGTTTAAAACGATTGTAGGTAAAGATGCGTTTATCGGCTGTAATACGAATCTCATCGCACCAGTGACTGTAGGAGACGGATCGCTTATTGCGGCAGGTTCTACAATTACAGACGATATCCCTGAAAATAGCTTAGCACTCGCGCGCTCAAAACAAGTGACAAAACCGGGATACATGACTCAAAAAGAGCAATAGTTTCACATGAAAGACTAAAAACGGTCTGTTGTAAATAAAAAGAGTGACCAAAACAAAATTGGAGGATTCATAATAATGTTAAACACCGAATATAAAAATTCGTCTTTGAAAATTTTCTCGTTGAAAGGTAACGAACCACTTGCACAAGAAGTCGCAGATCATGTAGGTGTTGAATTAGGTAAATGTACAGTTAAACGTTTTAGTGATGGTGAAATTCAAATTAATATTGAAGAAAGTATTCGTGGTTGTGATGTGTTCATTATCCAACCGACTTCTAACCCTGTAAATGTACATTTGATGGAACTTCTTATTATGATTGATGCATGTAAACGTGCTTCAGCAGCAAACATTACTATTGTTGTGCCATACTACGGTTATGCACGCCAAGACCGTAAAGCCCGCAGCCGTGAGCCAATTACAGCGAAGTTAGTTGCTGATTTATTCGAAACAGCTGGCGCGGATCGTATGATTGCATTAGATTTACATGCACCTCAAATTCAAGGATTCTTTGATATTCCGATTGATCACTTAATGGGTGTACCGATCTTAGCGGACTATTTCTTGAAAAATAAAGAAATCGATCCAGAAAAAAGTGTTGTTGTATCACCAGACCATGGCGGTGTGACACGCGCACGTAAATTAGCAGATATTCTGAAAACACCTATCGCAATTATTGATAAACGTCGTCCAAAACCGAATGTGGCAGAAGTGATGAATATCGTGGGTGAAATTGAAGGACGTACAGCGATTATTATTGATGACATTATTGATACGGCGGGTACGATTACTTTAGCGGCGCAAGCGTTAAAAGATAAAGGTGCCACAGAAGTATTCGCATGTTGTACACACCCAGTATTATCAGGTCCAGCGAAAGAGCGTATTGAAAATTCAGCCATTAAAGAATTAGTCGTAACGAACTCAATCCAATTAAACGACGAACAAAAGCCAAACAATATTACAGAACTTTCTGTAGCAGAATTGTTAGCACAAGCGATTGTACGTGTGTATGAACGCGAATCTGTGAGTGTATTATTTGACTAATGCATGTTGACTTATTATCAGCCCTCGTGTAAAATGGGTCTGTTCGTGTCAATACGGACAAATACACACTTGCAAGCAACATAGGTTGATGGGCAAGTGCAGCACAACAGTGTGCAATGGAAAGGTGGAAAATGAATATGGCTTCATTAAAGTCTATTATTCGTCAAGGTAAACAAACTCGCGGTGACTTACGTAAGATCCGTGAAGCAGGTAAAGTACCAGCAGTTGTTTATGGTTACGGTACTAAAAACGTATCAGTTAAAGTAGATGAAGTAGAATTCATCAAATTGATTCGTGAAGTTGGACGTAACGGTGTGATTGAACTTGGTGTAGGTTCAAAACAAATCAAAGTAATGGTATCAGATTATCAATACGACTCACTTAAAAACCAAATTACACATATTGACTTCTTAGCAATCAATATGACTGAAGAGCGTACTGTAGAAGTACCTGTTCACTTAATTGGTGAAGCACCTGGTGCTAAAGAAGGTGGCGTAGTTGAACAACCATTATTCAACTTAGAAATTACTGCTACACCAGACAGCATTCCTGAATATATCGAAGTGGATATTAGCGAATTAAACATCAACGACAGCTTATCAGTAGCTGACGTTAAAGTTTCTGGTGACTTCACTATCGAAAACGAAGCTGAAGATACAATCGTTTCAGTTGTTGCACCTACTGAAGAGCCAACTGAAGAAGAAATCGAAGCAATGGAAGGCGCATCTACTCAAGAAGAACCAGAAGTTGTGGGTGAATCTTCAGAAGAGGAAGCAAAAGAAGAATAAAAATGATATCAATATCATTGCAAGAAGAGCTGAGCCTTATGGGTGTCAGCTCTTTTTAGCGTTGTCGTTAACTTTTGGTTCAAGGCGACACGATGGAGACAAATGTTAAAAAAGGGGCGTACCAAGCGATGGCCCTTTTTTGAAATGGCCAATGAAAAAGAATGCCTGCTGAAAAGTAGTTCAATATGAGAAACGTGAAAAAAGCATTCGTGATTTGTGCCGTTGCATAATGTGAAAAGACATGATTAATGGTGTTAAACGTGGCATGAACGCCTATTCGGATTTGAATGTCATCGTATCGCGATTTCGAATTTTCGATAAGTTGTGAGTGTTTCGAATAGAAGTTCTATAATAGGAATAGGACGATTCACCAAGTTCAAGGTCAAATGTGTTAATATAGGGATATTAAACGCAAATGATGAATAGAGCGTAGGAGAAAGACAAACATGGAGGTCAATGATGAAGTGTATTGTAGGCTTAGGTAATATAGGGAAGAAGTATGAATATACGAGACATAATATCGGTTTTGAAGTCATCGATCATCTACTTGATAGACATCAAATCAAACTTGACAAGCAAAAGTTTCGTGGTGCATATACGATAGAGCGCATCAATGGTGAAAAAGTGATGCTCATCGAACCATTGACTTTGATGAATTTGTCAGGTGAAGCAGTGGCCCCTCTGATGGATTACTATGATGTTGAGGTTGATGATTTGCTCGTATTGTACGATGATTTAGATTTAGCACAAGGTCATGTACGTTTGCGTCAAAAAGGCAGCGCTGGTGGTCATAACGGTATGAAATCAATCATCCAAATGTTAGGCACGAGCGACTTTAAACGGATTCGTATTGGTATCGATCGTCCTTCGAATGGGATGGCGGCCAAGGATTATGTATTACAGCGCTTTTCAACCAATGAAATGAAAGTGATGGATACAGTCATTCAACATGTGGCAGATGCAGTGGAAGCATTTATAGGAAACGAAAAATTCGAAAATGTAATGAATCGATATAATGGTGAGGCTAAGTGAAATCAATAATCAATGAAATTATAAATAGAGACTCGAGATTTAAAGATTTAGCAGAGCAAGTCGGTCAATCCAATGTGCTCGTGACAGGATTAACCCCTGCCGCGAAAGCATCTATCATTGCGGAACTTTATCAATCGGACCACCGCCAAGTTGTTTTGGTTACAAATAATTTATATCAGGCGGACAAGATTGAAGCAGATTTATTACAGTTTGTTCCGGATGATGAAGTGTATAAATATCCTGTTCAAGATATGATGACAGAAGAATTTTCAACGCAAAGCCCAGAATTGATGAGTGAACGCGTACGAACGTTAACAGCACTCGCGAATGATCGTCGCGGGTTATTTATCGTCCCCTTAAATGGCTTGAAAAAGTTGCTCACACCTAAAGAAATGTGGCGTGACCATCAAATGACTTTTGAAGTGGGCGACGATATTGAGATTGACGCGCTTTTAGAAAAATTAGTGAGCATGGGATACCGACGTGAATCGGTCGTGTCCAATATTGGTGAATTTTCGGTGCGTGGTGGCATTATTGATGTGTATCCGTTACTAGGTGAACCGATTCGAATTGAACTGTTCGATACGGAAGTGGATTCGATTCGTCAATTCGATGTAGAAACGCAACGTTCATCAGAAAATATCGACAGCGCGGAAATTACGACAGCGCACGATTATATTATGACAGAGGCCGTCCGACAACAGATGATGACAGCTTTGAAGTCTGCTTACGAAACGACGAGACCTAAAATTGACAAGTCAGTACGCCAAGATTTGAAAGAGACGTATGATAGTTTTCAAATGGTTGAGGATACGCATTTTGATCCCCAAATATTGCGTCGTTTAGTTGCATTTATGTATGAGAAGCCTACAACCATTTTAGATTACCTTAAAGATAACGCGATCATTTTAGTTGATGAATACAATCGTGTTCGCGAAACTGAGGAATCTTTGTCGGTTGAAACTGAAGACTTTTTACAAAATTTGATTGAAAGTGGTAAAGGCTTTATCGGACAGCGTTTTATGGATGATGAGGCATTTGATCGAATGTTACGCCAGTTCAAAATTACGTTTTTCACGTTATTTACTGCCTCAATGCAAATGAAGTTAGACGACATGATTAAGTTTTCATGTAAACCGGTCCAACAATTTTACGGGCAATACGACATCATGACTTCTGAATTTCAACGCTATATGCGACAAGAAGACCGTGTCGTCGTCATGGTAGAAACGGCAACGAAAAAAGAACGTATTCAGGCGATGTTAAGCGAAATGCATATCCCTACACTGTTAGAGCCTGACGTTGACACAATGGCGGCGGGACATGCGGCAATCATTGAGGGCAGCTTGTCAGAAGGCTTCGAACTCCCTTACATGTCGCTCGTTGTGGTGACAGAACGTGAATTGTTTAAGTCTAAGCAGAAAAAGAGCACGAAAAAGCGTCGTAAAACATTAAGTAATGCGGAAAAAATTAAATCATACCAAGAATTGAATGTCGGCGATTATGTCGTGCACGTGCATCATGGTGTAGGTCGCTACCTCGGCGTGGAAACACTAGCGGTAGGTGATGTACACCGCGACTATATTAAAATTCAATATCAAGGCACAGACCAACTCTTTGTACCTGTTGATCAAATGGAGCAAGTGCAAAAATATGTAGGTTCGGAAGATAAATCGCCAAAGCTGTATAAGTTAGGCGGTAGTGAATGGAAGAAAACGAAAGCGAAAGTTCAGCGCAGTGTAGAAGACATTGCGGACGAACTGATAGCTTTATATAAAGAACGCGAACAATCTGTCGGTTATCAATTTGGGCCAGATACAGCAGAACAATATGCGTTTGAAATGGACTTCCCATATGATTTAACGGATGACCAAGCGAAATCGATTATCGAAATTAAAAATGACATGGAAAGCCAAAGACCTATGGACCGTCTGTTATGCGGTGACGTAGGTTACGGTAAAACTGAAGTGGCTGTCAGAGCGGCGTTCAAAGCAGTTATGTCAGGGAAACAGGTCGCATTTTTAGTACCGACAACCATTTTAGCGCAACAACATTATGAAACGTTGATTGAGCGGATGCGTGATTTCCCTGTCGAAATTCATTTAATGAGCCGCTTCCGTACTCCTAAAGAAGTGCGCGAGACAAAAGAAGGTTTGAAATCAGGCTTTGTGGACATCGTTGTAGGGACACATAAGTTACTCGGTAAAACAGTTGAGTATAAAGATTTAGGTTTACTCATTGTCGATGAAGAACAGCGATTTGGTGTGCGTCACAAAGAAAAAATTAAGCAGTTAAAAGCAAATGTCGATGTACTGACATTAACTGCGACACCGATTCCGCGTACGTTGCATATGAGTATGTTGGGCGTGCGTGACCTGTCGATTATTGAAACACCACCAGAAAACCGTTTCCCAGTCCAAACGTACGTCCTAGAGCAAAACACTAACTTTATTAAAGAAGCTTTAGAACGGGAACTTTCTCGAGATGGCCAAGTGTTTTATCTCTACAACCGTGTCAGTTCCATATATGAAAAACGTGAACAGCTTCAAATGTTGATGCCAGACGCTTCAATTGGTGTCGCGCACGGTCAATTGCCAGAACGTGACTTGGAAGAAACGATGCTCGACTTTATTAATGGAGAGTACGACATTTTAGTGACGACGACGATTATCGAAACAGGTGTCGATGTACCGAATGCAAATACACTCATTATTGAAGATGCCGATCGTTTTGGCTTGAGCCAGCTGTACCAATTACGTGGACGTGTCGGTCGTTCGAGCCGTATCGGGTATGCGTATTTCCTTCACGCAACGAACCGTGTATTGAATGAAGTTGCTGAAGAACGTCTCCAAGCAATTAAAGAATTTACCGAACTTGGCAGTGGCTTTAAAATTGCGATGCGTGACTTGAACATTCGGGGTGCAGGTAACTTACTCGGTAAACAACAGCACGGTTTCATTGATTCGGTCGGCTTTGACTTGTACTCACAAATGTTAGAAGAAGCGGTGAACGAAAAACGTGGCATTAAAGAAGAAACGCCGGTTCCTGAGCTTGAGTTAGATTTGAAACTCGATGCATATTTACCAGCTGAATACATTCGTAATGAACAAGCGAAAATTGAAATTTACAAGAAGTTGAGAGCGACTGAAAGTATGGAGCAATTGATGGATATTAAAGATGAATTGCTTGATCGTTTCAATACGTATCCAACAGAGGTTGAGCAATTGTTAGATTCTGTAGAGATTAAAGTCCATCTCCTTCACGTCGGTGTGCAGTCCGTGAAAGATACAGGCAAAACGATTGAAATTTTATTAACCCCAAAAGGTACAAATGATATTGACGGTGAAGCGTTATTTAAAAATACAATCGCGCTCGGTCGTGCAATGAAAGTCGGCGTACAAGATGGCTGTATGAAAGTGACGTTGACAAAAGGAAAACAATGGCTCGAATCACTGAAATTTTTAGCGAAGACGTTGGAAGAAAGTTTGAGACTCCCGCATGAAATCTAACACAGCATTTAATGGTGTCGTCGTCCTGACGTTAGGATTGATTGTCGTCAAAGTATTGAGTGCTTTGTATCGGGTACCTTATCAAAATGTACTCGGTGATGAAGGATTGTATGCGTATCAACAAATTTATCCTATTGTCGCATTAGGTGTGGTCTTGTCGAGCAATGCGTTGCCGAGTGCGTATACTCAAATGTTAGGGCATCAGCGTGTATCAAAACCATTCTTCATTCGGTTATGTCGAATATTGACAAGTGTAGGTATAGTCATTTGCGCGCTGATGTTCATCGGTGCGAAAGTGGTCGCGTTGTTAATGGGTGATCCGCAATTAACGCCGATGATTCGAGCGGCAAGTTTCAGTTTTGTTTCTGTTGGGGCACTCGGTTTGTTGCGTGGTTATTTTCAATCCAAATACGAAATGCACATGCCTGCGTATTCACAAGTGTTGGAACAATTGGTTCGCGTCGGTTTAATCGGTGTTGTGATTGGATTGTTTGTCTTTCAGGACTTGTCGATTTATCAGGCGGGAACATGGGCCATTGTCGCGTCAACTGCAGGTTTTGTAGTAGCGACGGTGTTGTTAGCTTTCAAAAGTCATCTTTCTACTACGTCTATTGATCAAGAAAACTTGCAGTGGCGTCGTTTTTTCATTGCGACAGTCGTCTTTGCAATCAGTCATTTAATCGTTATTTTATGGCAAGTGGTCGATAGCTTTACCATTGTGAATATGTTGCGTTACGGTACTGGACTCACGTTTGATGAAGCGATTACGCAAAAAGGGATTTTCGATCGTGGTGCGTCCTTTATTCAAATGGGACTTATCGTCACAACGACCTTCTGTTTCGTGTTAATTCCACTATTGACAGATACGAAGAAAAACGGGCAGCGCCAACAAATGCATAGTTATGCGAATGCCTCACTGAAGATTACGATTGTGATCAGCAGTGCGAGCGGTATTGGGCTGATTAATTTAATACCGTTACTTAACCGTGTCTTTTTTGAACGCGCAGAATTGACAGGCACATTGTCGCTATATATGTTGACTGTCATATGCGTGTCACTCATTATGATGTACATCGCGTTGCTAGAAGTGCATGAAGAATTTCGTATGATTATGAAAGCGCTCGTCATCGGAATCGTTACAAAAGGTGTGCTCAACATCATCGTGATTCCGTTGTTTGGTATTTTGGGTGCAAGTGTAGCGACGGTGAGTTCTTTAGTCGTGTTTGTTGTGGTCTTACATCATCGTGTCGTACAGCTCTATCGTCTTCACGCTTTGCGAAAGTTTTATGTGAAACTGGTTTTAGCTTTATTGGTCATGACAACTGTTGTACAATTATGTCATTATCTTATTCCTACTGAGACACGTTTCGGAGGTTTGATTGAACTTCTTATTGCAGCGATGGTCGGCGTGGGTACCATCGTCTTCATGCTCTTGTACCTCAATATTTTAAGTGAAGAAGAGTGGATTCATTTACCGTTTGGCGACAAAGTCATTTCGTGGGAGAAAGGAAGAAAGTCATGACACACCAACTGACAATTATAGGATTAGGGAACTACGGTTTAGACGAATTACCCGTTAGTATTTACAAATTAATTCAACAACAAGCTAAAATTTATGTGCGTACGAAAAATCATCCCGTAATCGCACAATTAGAAGGCATCGCGATCGAAAGTTTTGACGATGTATACGAAGCGCATGAAACGTTCGAACCAGTGTATCAAGCGATAACAGAGCGATTGTTCGAATATGCGCAACATGAAGACATTGTGTATGCTGTGCCGGGTCATCCGCGCGTGGCTGAGACAACGACACAGTTATTGTTGCAAAATGCACTCAAACACAATGTGGCAGTTAAAGTGTTAGGTGGACGTAGCTTTATTGATGATGTATTTGAAGCGGTCGATGTCGACCCGAACGATGGCTTTACGATGTTAGATGCAACAGCGTTAACGGTGGACATGCTCAATCCGCGGACAGCAACAGTCATTACGCAAGTTTATAGTGACATGGTTGCCGGTAACTTAAAGTTATCCTTGATGGAACGTTACCCGGATGACTTTGAAGTGATGGTCGTTGACGGGGCACATCAAGGTGGGGCACAAGTGACGCGTTGTCCAATATATGCATTAGATCATGATGTGACGTATACGAATTTAACGAGCGTCTTTGTGCCGAAAGTGACTGATGAGACAGCCTTGTATGGTGACTTTGATTATGCGGATCAAGTGATTGCGCGTTTAGTTGACGATGAACATGGTTGCCCTTGGGATAAAGTCCAAACGCACCAAACGTTAAAGCGCTATTTGCTTGAAGAAACGTACGAGTTATTTGAAGCGATCGATAACGAAGATGATTGGCATATGATTGAAGAGCTCGGCGACATCTTGTTACAAGTGTTGTTGCATACGAATATCGGTCGTAAAGAAGGGTACATGGATACGCGTGAAGTCGTAGTAAGTTTGACTGAAAAGATGATTCGTCGTCATCCGCACATTTTTGGTGATGAAAGTGCGCAAAATGTCGACGATGTGAAATCGATTTGGCAAACTGAAAAGCAAGCAGAAGGTAAAAAAGAACGCGTTAAATTTGAGAAAGTATTTGCGACCTATTTCTTAAAATTGTATGATGAAGTCAAAAATAAAGACTTTACGGAAGAAGAACTTAAAGCTTATATAGAACAGGGGGGCAATTATGAGACTCGATAAGTATTTAAAAGTGTCACGATTAATTAAACGTCGTACACTCGCTAAAGAACTGAGCGATCAAGGTCGTGTTGCGGTGAATGGGCACACTGCCAAAGCGGGGACAGACGTGAAAATAGATGATGAGTTAGTGATTCAATTTGGTCAAAAAATCGTTACGGTTAAAGTCACAGGATTAAATGAGCATGCGACAAAAGAAAATGCTAAAGGGATGTTCGAACTCGTTAAAGAAGCGCGCATTCAATAAAGGGTAAATAAAGAAAGGTGACGCCCCATGGCCCAAAAAATTCAAAATATCGGCAACCAGTATACAAGCCAAAAAAATGCTAAAAAGCAACGACATGAACGCCGGAAAAAAGTTGTAAAAAAACGCATCTCTGTTTTCGGAGGGATATTGCTTGCCATCATTATTGTGCTGTTAATTATGTTGATGGTACAAGTGAAAGGGAACCACGAAGCATCAGTAGAACGTCAAAAGAAAGAAGCACAATATCAAAAGTTACAAGATCAAGAAATTGAATTAAAAGAACAACTGAACAATCTGAATGATGAAGCGTATGTCGAAAAAATCGCGAGAGATGAGTACTATTTAAGTAATGATGGTGAAATTATTTTTAAATTACCAGAGGACGCCAAGAACGATAAGCAGTCCGGGAAAAAGTAGCAAACTTTTAGACTTGGATTGTCAACAAGTAAAAAACGTAAAGAAAAAAGGCGATGTTCAATTTGCCATTGTGAAAACAGTTAAACAAACGTATAATAGAACTATATATCGAACTAAAGCGGGAGGATGCATTATAACAATGTCAATCGAAGTAGGAAGTAAGTTAAAAGGTAAAGTCACTGGTATCAAAAAATTTGGTGCATTCGTGGAGTTGCCTGAAGGAAAAAGTGGGCTAGTTCATATTAGTGAAGTAGCAGACAACTATGTCGAAAATGTAGAAGACCATTTAACAGTCGGTGATGAAGTAGAAGTAAAAGTATTATCTATTGCAGATGATGGTAAAATTAGTTTATCTATTAAAAAAGCAAAAGAGCGCCCGCGTAAGCAAAAACCGG
This sequence comes from Staphylococcus pseudintermedius, assembly GCF_001792775.2. Taxonomy (GTDB): domain Bacteria; phylum Bacillota; class Bacilli; order Staphylococcales; family Staphylococcaceae; genus Staphylococcus; species Staphylococcus pseudintermedius. The sequence goes on along the minus strand of NZ_MLGE02000019.1, from coordinate 12,829 downwards.
CGCAAAAACCAGAAGACTTTGAGAAAAAGCTATCTAACTTTTTAAAGGATAGTGAAGACAGACTTACTTCTATTAAGCGTCAAACAGAATCAAGACGTGGCGGCAGAGGTTCACGTCGTTAAGTATTGATAATCACTTAGAGGTTGAGAAACGAAGGATAACTTTGACTCTCAGCCTCTATTTTAATGTAGGAGTGGCATCGATATGCAACAAAACTGGAAGGCTACAGACCATATCGTCGTTGCGGTTTCGACAGGAATTGATAGTATGGTACTGCTGCATCAATTGCTATATGATGAGACATTAACGTATCGCCAATTGACTTGTTTACACGTACATCATGGCTTGAGAGAGGCGTCAAAGCAAGAGGCAACATTCATTCAACATTACTGTGAACAGCATGACATTCCGTTCTATATGAAGCGACTGGACTTGTCGGATGTGGTGGCAGAAGGACGAAGTATTCAAAATGATGCAAGGGAGATGCGTTATCAATGGTTTGATACGATGATGCACCAATTGGACGCGGACGGTTTGCTCACTGCGCACCACGAGGATGATCAAGTGGAAACGATTTTTTACCGGTTGTTTACTGGGAAAAGTACACGCAGTTCGCTCGGCATGTCAACCATTGAAGCGCGTAACGGATATCGTTTGTACAGACCGTTGTTAAATACATCGAAACATGTCATTCGAGCGTATCAACAGCAACATGATGTCCCTTATTTTGAAGATACGTCGAATGCAAGCAATACCTATGTCCGCAATGATATTCGCAATCGAATCTTGCCACAAATTGACGAGAATGCGCAGTTAAAGTCGCAACAATTGCTAAAACTTAAAGCGTGGTATGATGAAGCGTTCATGTTGATGCAACATGAAGTAGACAACTTTATCGAGCGATTTGTGACAACAAACGCACATTCTTTTACTGTATCAAGATACGCTTTCAACGCCTTGACGTACCATGTTAAAATATTAACCTTGGATACATTGTTGCATCAATTTGAGGATACCGTTACGATAAGTGAGCGTGCGTATGCTGATTGGTTACAAAAATTAGCTGGTCCGGTCGCACAAACACAATTGATGCACACAAACCAATGGCATGCTGATATCGTGTATGATAAATTAGTAATAATGGCGCCAATGCAAAAAAGCTTAGATACATATACTATACAGGTGACTGAAGCGGGAACGTATCGCTTTGGTTGTTATGACGTTCAGATTACTGACATGACTGATTTGCCTGGCTCAAAATTGTGCATTCGTTCTCGTCAACCCGGCGACCGTATTGCACGACATGATGGGCATCATAAAAAAGTATCGCGGCTGATGATTGATGCAAAAGTTCCTGCATATTTGAGAGCACAAATACCGATCATCGAAACGACGCATGGAGACATTTTAGCTGTAGGCACGTTGTATATTCAGCAACACTATCAAGGTGCAATTAAGATTCAATTTATGGGAGATGACATACATGAAAAATGATGTAAAAGAAGTGTTATTAACGGAGGAGGACATTCAACAGATTTGTCGTACATTAGGTGAAACAATCACAGCAGATTATCAGGGGAAAGATCTGTTTTGTGTCGGTATTTTAAAAGGGTCAGTCTTATTCATGACAGACTTAATTAAACATATCGACTTGCCACTTGCGATTGATTTTATGGATGTATCAAGTTATCACGGTGGTACAGAATCAACAGGTGAAGTACAAATTTTAAAAGATTTAAGTTCATCAATCGAAAATAAAGATGTGTTAATCGTTGAAGATATTCTTGAAACGGGTACGACATTAAAATCTATCACAGAATTATTACAATCTCGCCGTGTGAACTCATTAGAAATTGTGACATTACTCGATAAACCAAACCGTCGTAAAGCGGATATTGAAGCGAAATATGTTGGTAAAAAAATTCCCGATGAGTTTGTGATTGGCTATGGTTTGGACTATCAAGAAAAGTATCGTAACTTACCTTATATTGGTACGCTAAAATCTGAAGTGTACGCAAAATAATCGCGTTGAATGGGGCATGTCCCTAGCGTTGATAAAAGTCAATTACTAGCCATTTGTGTAACAATTATGGTAAAATTTTTATTAGTTTTATATTTGAAGTAGGAGGAAACGACGCATGCAGAAAGCTTTTCGTAATGTGCTGTTTATAGCCATTGTCGGCGTTGTTATCTTTGGGCTATTTTCATGGATTAACGGCAATGGAAATGTACCTAAAGAGTTAACTTACACGCAATTTATTCAAAAGTTGGATAATGGAGAACTGAAATCTTTAGAAATTCAACCAGAAAATAATGTTTATAAAGTGAGCGGTAAGTTAAAAAATAATGACGATTATGCCTCAACAATTTTGTTTAATAATGATCAAGAATTGAATAAAGTTACTGAAACAGCCAAAGACCAAAAAGGATTAGATTTTACTGTTAAAGAAGAAGAAGGACAGAGTGTATTTGTAAGTATTATTTCTACATTAATTCCTGTTTTAGTGATTGCTCTACTCTTTATTTTCTTCCTTAGCCAAGCACAAGGCGGCGGTGGTGGCGGTCGTATGATGAACTTTGGTAAGTCCAAAGCGAAAATGTACGATAGTCAAAAAGGCCGTGTACGCTTCACAGATGTTGCGGGAGCAGATGAAGAGAAACAAGAACTCATTGAAATTGTTGACTTTTTGAAAGATAACAAGAAATTCAAACAAATGGGTTCACGTATCCCGAAAGGTGTCTTATTAGTAGGGCCACCAGGTACAGGTAAAACATTGCTTGCACGTGCAGTAGCGGGTGAAGCAGGTGTGCCGTTCTTCTCAATTAGTGGTTCGGACTTTGTTGAGATGTTTGTCGGTGTCGGTGCGAGCCGTGTCCGTGATTTATTCGAAAATGCGAAGAAAAATGCGCCGTGTATCATTTTTATAGATGAGATCGATGCAGTGGGTCGTCAACGTGGAGCAGGTGTTGGCGGTGGGCATGATGAACGTGAACAAACATTAAACCAACTTCTTGTAGAGATGGATGGTTTTGGTGAAAATGAAGGTATCATCATGATTGCGGCGACAAACCGTCCTGACATCTTAGACCCTGCGTTATTACGTCCAGGCCGTTTTGACCGTCAAATTCAAGTCGGACGTCCAGATGTGACAGGCCGTGAAGCCATTTTACATGTTCATGCTAAAAACAAGCCTTTAGACGAAACAGTAGACCTTAAAGCGATTGCACAACGTACACCGGGCTTCTCTGGTGCGGATTTAGAAAACTTACTCAACGAAGCGTCTTTAATTGCGGCGCGTAGTGGTAAGAAAAAAATCGATATGCGTGATATTGAAGAGGCGACAGACCGCGTTATTGCAGGTCCAGCTAAAAAATCGCGTGTCATTTCTGAAAAAGAACGTAATATCGTTGCCCATCATGAAGCAGGACATACTATCATCGGTATGGTGCTTGACGAAGCTGAAGTGGTGCACAAAGTAACTATCGTACCACGTGGTCAAGCGGGTGGTTACGCAATGATGTTACCTAAACAAGACCGTTTCTTAATGACTGAACCAGAATTACTCGATAAGATTTGTGGTTTACTCGGTGGACGTGTCGCTGAAGATATTATCTTTAACGAAGTCTCAACAGGTGCGTCAAATGACTTTGAACGTGCTACACAAATCGCACGTGAAATGGTGACGAAATACGGTATGAGTAAAAAACTAGGTACTGTACAATTCTCACATGGCGGCGGACAAGTCTTCTTAGGTAAAGACATGTCGGGTGAACCTGAATATTCAGGTCAAATCGCCTTTGAAATTGACAAAGAAGTACAACGCATCATTAAAGAACAATATGAACGTTGTAAACAAATCTTGTTAGACCACGAATCCCAATTAAAATTAATCGCTAAGACGTTATTAACTGAAGAAACATTGGTTGCAGAACAAATTCAATCATTATTCCATGAAGGGCATTTACCAGAAGTGAATTATGATGATGCAAAAGTCGTTAACCATTCTGAAAATAAAGCGTTTGACGAAGGGAAATATGGTAAGTCTTATGATGACATTCGTCGAGAACAACAAGAATTGACAGGACGCGCAAACCGTGATCAATCAGAACGACGCAATGAAGACGAAACAACCAATGAGACTGAGCCAAAAGACAGTGAAGACACACAACAAAATGACAATGGCGATACAACGGGTTATGAACAAGAGCCAAACATTGATCGTCCAGGTAATGATCAACCGCCACTTCAATAAGCGATAAGCATCAGGGCTTTTCTTGAAAGCAGAACACTTTTAAGAAAAGTCCTTTTTATAATTGGTGAACACTGATGGTGAAGTGGTGCCCCTTTTCAAAAGCATGATGGTATAAGTGGGGGTAAAATTTGATAAAAGCACTTGCAAAAAAGTAAGAAAGCGAAGTCATGAGGGCAATCAAAGCCAAAAATCATTATGGGCAAGTTAAATAAAATACCGCATCAATCGCATCCCAAATTTTATGGCCTCTCCACTTTCGCTAATTTGAATGTAAAAGTTATATTTACCTCTATACATGATAAAGTTGTAGGAAGCATTTTAGTTGAGTCGTACGAGACTTCCGCGTATGATAATGCAAAGTAGTGACCCTCCAATTAAAATAGCGACGGACATAGATGACCATTAATCAATAACACAGAATAAACTGCACAAATTTAAGGAGTGATATAGCAAAATGACACATGACTATTTAGTAAAAGCGTTGGCCTTTAACGGAGAAATTCGTGCATATAGTGTAAACGCAACGGAAACGATTCAAGAAGCACAAAAGCGTCATTATACGTGGCCCACTGCATCTGCAGCTTTAGGTCGAACAATGACAGCAAGTTTAATGATGGGTGCTATGTTAAAAGGTGACCAAAAATTAACAGTAACGGTAGACGGCGATGGCCCAATCGGTAAAATTATTGCTGATGCAGATGCGAAAGGGAAAGTGAGAGGTTATGTGACGAATCCTCAAACGCACTTTCCGCTCAATGAACAAGGCAAATTAGATGTGCGTCGTGCAGTCGGAACAACGGGCGCAATCAATGTCGTAAAAGATGTGGGCATGCGTGATTATTATACAGGGAGTAGCCCTATCATTTCAGGTGAACTCGGTGAAGACTTCACATATTATTTTGCGAACAGTGAACAAGTCCCTTCATCAGTGGGGGTTGGTGTACTTGTTAACCCAGATAACTCTATCAAAGCAGCAGGAGGATTTATCCTTCAAGTCATGCCGGGTGCCAAAGATGAAACCATCGATCGTTTAGAAGCAGCGATTAGCACGATGAAACCTGTATCGACATTAATTGATGAAGGTTTAACACCAGAAGAAATGTTAGAAACGATTTTAGGTAAAGACAATGTGACAATTTTAGAAAGCATGCCGACTGAATTCGAATGTAACTGTAGCCACGATAAATTTTTAAATGCTATCAAAGGTTTAGGTCAAGCCGAAATTGAAGATATGATTGCAAAAGATCACGGTGCAGAAGCGGAATGTCATTTCTGTCGCTCACGTTATTCATTTTCCGAAGATGAATTGAAGGCGTTACTTGCTGAAATGCCATCTTAAACACATGTAACAAGCTGGAATAAAAATTTTGATGATATTTAATTTAATATTTTCCTTAACTTGCCCTCATGAACACGCATTCTTTAAGGTTGCCGGTATGGATTCGCTTTTCCAGAGACTTGTCTTAACTCGCCAACACTTCATGATCTTGTTATATTAGAAGTAGCATTGGCGGTTTTTCAATCCCCCTACATTTTGGCAATTTTACATTGATAACTTTAGCACATGAGGGCAAGTTTTGAGTTTGATGAACAATTTCAAAATCGTTATCGTCTCACATGAATTGATGGCTAATTAAGTCACTTTTAAACGACTTCATTTCTTCTCGGTCTTCAATGATATAGAATGGAGTATGCGAGCCTTTTAAACGATATAGGCGTTAACATCGGTCGATATCTTGATAAAAAACAGTTGCGACTTAGAATGTGCTTTTGCTCGCGTACATTTAGTGGTACACTATAGATATCCGATATAATAGCTATGTTTTAACGAGAAAATTAATTGAAAAGTGAGGTTGTTGAGGATGGTCAGAAAACCAGTGGATAATATTACAGACATTATTGGTCAAACACCTGTTGTTAAGTTACGTCATCAAGCAGGTGAAGATGCTGCAGACATTTATGTGAAATTAGAATATCAGAATCCAGGCGGCTCTGTGAAAGACCGTATTGCCTTAGCGATGATTGAACAAGCAGAAAAAGAAGGCAAAATTAAGCCAGGCGATACAATTGTCGAACCTACTTCAGGAAATACAGGTATCGGTTTAGCATTTGTATGTGCGGCAAAAGGTTATAAAGCTGTTTTCACAATGCCTGAAACAATGAGTATGGAACGTCGTAACTTATTAAAAGCTTACGGTGCAGAACTCGTATTGACACCGGGTGCAGAAGCGATGAAAGGTGCAATTAAAAAAGCGAAAGAACTTAAAGAGACACATGGCTATTTTGAACCACAACAATTCGAAAACCCAGCTAACCCCAAAGTGCATGAATTAACAACAGGTCCAGAACTTGTAGAACAATTTGAAGGCCGTACCATCGACGCCTTTTTAGCAGGTGTAGGTACGGGTGGTACTTTGTCAGGTGCTGGTAAAGTGTTAAAAGAAAAATATCCAGACATTCAAATCGTTGCCATCGAACCTGAAGACTCACCAGTATTAAGTGGTGGCGAACCAGGACCTCATAAATTACAAGGTTTAGGTGCGGGCTTTATACCAGGTACGTTAAACACAGAAATTTATGATGAAATTATTAAAGTCGGCAATGAAGTAGCGATGGAAACATCTCGTCGTGTTGCTAAAGAAGAAGGTATCTTAGGCGGTATTTCTTCAGGTGCGGCAATTTATGCGGCGATTCAAAAAGCGAAAGAACTAGGTAAAGGTAAGACAGTTGTAACGGTATTGCCAAGTAATGGTGAGCGTTACCTTTCTACACCACTTTATAATTTTGAATAAGAGACAACAGTAGGGCTGTGCACATACAGTCCTGCTTTTTTATTGCATTTTAGTGATACGGCTATAGAAAATGATGTGTCTCACTTAGACATCAAGTATGCTTATCATTCCGCTTTGAAGACGATGGCTGACATTGTATGAAAGCTTCAGAAATTTGTTATAATATACCTATTCTAAGGTGGATGTGAATGGTTGAATGAGGCGGAAAGGAAGATTGTAACATGCCACAAACACAAATTATGGGTATTTTAAATGTCACACCGGATTCGTTTTCAGATGGTGGGCGCTTTAATGAAGTTGATCGCGCGGTTGAACATGGGACTAAGATGGTTGAACAAGGCGCACATATCATTGATGTAGGAGGCGTATCCACACGTCCAGGTCACGAGGAAGTCACAGAGGAAGTCACAGTGGAGGAAGAACTTGCACGTGTCATCCCGGTCGTTAAAGCTTTACAACATTTGGACGTCACTATTTCAGTCGATACATTTCGAAGCGAAGTTGCAGAAGCTGCACTTGAAGCGGGTGCTACAATGATTAATGATCAGTGGGCAGGGCTTTATGATTCACGCATGTTTCAAGTGGTTGCGAAATACGACGCAGAAGTCATTTTAATGCATAATGGTGATGGCGAGCGGAACGTACCGGTGATGGACGAAATGCTTGTCATGTTATTAAAGCAAGCGAATAAAGCGGTGCTCGCCGGGATTGATCGTGAACGTATTTGGCTTGATCCGGGTATTGGATTTGCGACAACGCGTGAAGAAGAACAAGAAGTGATGTCACGGTTAGATGAACTTGTTGCAACAGGTTATAAAGTTTTGTTAGCGACGAGTCGAAAGCGTTTGATTAAATTTTTACTCGGTGGCGACAATCAAGTTGATGAGCGCGATGAAGCGACGGCAGCCACAACAGCTTACGGTATTATGAAAGGTGTACATGGTGTTCGTGTACATAATGTTTTAATGAATGCACGATTGGCCAAAACAATGGATGCGTTGAAAGGATATGAAGATGGAAGATAAAATATTTTTAAAAGGACTTGAATTTTATGCGTATCATGGCGCGCTCCCTGCAGAAAATGAAATCGGTCAAATTTTTACCGTTGATGTTGAAATGAAAGTGGATTTAAGTGTAGCAGGTACGTCTGATCGCGTGGAAGATACTGTACATTACGGTGAAGTATATGAAGATATCAAAGCCATTATGCATGGTTCTGCTGTGCAATTAATTGAACATCTTGCGGAACGTATTGCATTACGTATAAATTCACACTATAATCGTGTAATGGAAACGAAAGTTAGAATCACTAAAAAAAATCCACCTATACCTGGTTATTATCAAGGGGTCGGTGTAGAAATTGTGAGGGCGAATCACCATGATTGATGTGTATTTAGGTTTAGGCAGTAACATGGGTGACCGAGAAGCACAGTTAAAAGCAGCGATTGATTTATTAGATGCTCATGACAAGATTAATGTTGTTGCGATTTCACCTATTTATGAAACGAAGCCGGTCGGATATACAGAACAACCTGATTTTTTGAATTTATGCTTACACATTCAAACACAACTTTCTGCACAAGACTTGTTAAAGGTCGCTTTAGAAACTGAGGCAGAGTTACATCGTGTACGTAAAGTGCGATGGGGCCCACGTACAATGGATATTGACATTTTATTGTACGGCGATGAAATCATTGAAGAGGATGATTTAACGGTGCCGCACCCGCGTATGACTGAACGTGCTTTTGTGATGGTACCATTAAATGATATTGCTGCCAATGTTACCGAACCGCATTCGGGCCAAAAAATTCAACAGATCGTACCTCATGATGATACAGTAGTAAAATATAAAGCAATATTGTGATGGATTTTGGTGATTGACTTTGAATATATTGGAGGAAATTTGAAATGTGGAAAATTGGCGACGTTGAAATTGAAAACAGAGTCGTGCTTGCGCCTATGGCAGGTGTGTGTAACTCAGCATTTCGACTTACTGTAAAAGAGTTCGGTGCCGGGCTAGTGTGCGCAGAAATGGTGAGCGATAAAGCGATTTTGTTTAACAACCCAAAAACGATGAAAATGTTATACATCGATGAAAATGAACGTCCATTATCGTTACAAATTTTTGGTGGTGAAAAAGAAACATTAGTCGAAGCTGCCGAATATGTAGATAAAAATACAACAGCTGACATTATTGATATTAATATGGGCTGTCCAGTATCAAAAATCATTAAATGTGAAGCGGGTGCACGTTGGTTATTAGATCCGAACAAAATTTATGAAATGGTGTCGGCGGTAACAGAACGTGTGAGCAAGCCTGTGACATGTAAAATGCGTATCGGCTGGGATGAGGACCATATCTTCGCCGTTGAAAATGCAAAAGCTGCTGAACGTGCTGGTGCTGCGGCGATTTCGCTACATGGTCGCACACGTGTTCAAATGTACGAAGGTAAGGCAGATTGGGATATTATTCGTCAAGTGAAAGAAGCAGTTAACATTCCTGTCATCGGTAATGGTGACGTTACGAGTCCAGAACTTGCTGAAAAGATGCTTAAAGAGACAGGTGTGGATGCAGTCATGATTGGACGTGAAGCATTAGGCAATCCATGGATGATTTATCGTACGGTGCATTATTTAGAAACAGGCGAGTTAATTGATGAGCCTCAAATCGACGAAAAAATTGAGATTGCTTTATTACACTTGAATCGTCTCGTAGATTTAAAAGGTGAAAAAGTGGGCGTTATGGAAATGCGCAAACACGCGTCATGGTACCTTAAAGGTGTCAGAGGCAATGGTAAAGCGCGTAAAGCATTAAACCAGGCAGAAACCTTAGCCGAAATGACTGAGATTTTAACAGAATTCCGTGATGAACAAATGGAAAAACAAAAAATAGAGGCATAAGAAGCGAAAAGGAGAGGTAAGCATGACAGAAGAATTGAATGACCAAATGCAGGTCCGTCGACAAAAATTACAAGAATTAAGAGACTTAGGGATTGATCCATTCGGTGAGAAGTTTGAGCGTACTGGAACTGCGGAAACGTTAAAAGCTCAATGGGATCAATACGCAAAAGAAGAACTTGCTGAAAAAGAAACGGAAAGTCATACGGTAATTGCAGGTCGTATTATGACAAAACGTGGTAAAGGTAAAGCAGGATTTGCGCACGTTCAAGATTTATCGGGTCAAATTCAAATTTATGTACGTAAAGACCAAGTGGGTGACGCACAATTTGGTATTTGGAATACTGCAGACTTAGGTGATATTGTCGGCGTTGAAGGTATTATGTTTAAAACAAATACTGGAGAATTATCAGTAAAAGCGAAGTCATTCAAACTTTTATCTAAAGCGTTACGTCCATTACCGGACAAACATCACGGTTTACAAGATATTGAACAACGCTACCGTCAACGTTATCTTGACTTAATTACCAACGAAGAAAGCACGCAAACATTTATTAATCGTAGCCGTATTCTTCAAGAAATGCGTAATTACCTTAATGAAAAAGGGTTTTTAGAAGTGGAAACACCAATGATGCATCAAATCGCAGGGGGTGCTGCAGCGAAGCCATTCGTGACACACCACAACGCATTGGATGCAACACTTTACATGCGTATTGCCATCGAACTACACCTTAAACGTTTAATCGTAGGTGGTTTGGAGAAAGTATATGAAATCGGACGTGTATTCCGTAACGAAGGTGTTTCTACACGTCATAACCCAGAATTTACGATGATTGAATTGTATGAAGCGTATGCAGATTACAAAGATATTATGTCATTAACTGAAGAATTAGTTGCACACATCGCTCGTCGCGTATTAGGTACAACTTCAGTTCAGTACGGTGATGAAACAATTAATTTAGAACCACAATGGCGTAGATTACACATGGTCGATGCCGTTAAAGAAGCGACAGGTGTAGACTTTTATGAAGTGAAATCAGACAAAGAAGCACACGAATTAGCGAAAGCACATGGTATTGAAGTAGATGATAATATGAAGTATGGTCACATTCTAAATGAATTTTTCGAACAAAAAGTAGAAGAAACTTTAATTCAACCGACATTCATTTATGGTCATCCAATTGAAATCTCTCCTTTAGCTAAGAAGAACCCTGAAGATCCACGTTTCACTGATCGCTTTGAGTTGTTTATTGTAGGTCGCGAACATGCGAATGCGTTCACAGAATTAAATGACCCAATCGATCAACGTCAACGCTTTGAAGCACAATTAGTAGAAAAAGAGCAAGGTAACGACGAAGCACATGAAATGGATGAGGATTTCATTGAGGCATTAGAATACGGTATGCCGCCAACAGGTGGATTAGGTATCGGTATTGACCGCCTCGTGATGTTATTAACGAATTCTCCATCTATTCGTGACGTGTTATTATTCCCATATATGCGCCAAAAATAAGATGTATTATTAATCGCTTGTACATTGTCTATTCAGTGTACAGGCGTTTTTTAGCTTTAGTAAAGGAGAAAAGGATGAACACGAGGGACACTTCATATTGCGATGTGTAGAGGAGAGAATACTATGATGCATGGTGAATGGATATGGCGAGACTAGGTTGGTTTCACATGTGGTGGGCACAGAAATGGTCATGCAAATCGGTTTGAATTTATTTTAAAAAAAGGTGTTAAAAAGTGTTGACTTTGAAAAGATAATTGAGTATTATATAAAAGTCGTCAAATTGAACGGCAAAACAAATTTAAAATGTTTGTAAAAAACTTAAACAAAGTGTAAAATTAACTATTGAAAAGTATTTGCAAAACATGTATTATAAAAAGGTAGCCGATAAGCTACTTAATAAAATAATTATTGTCTGGTGACAATGGCAAAGAGGTCACACCTGTTCCCATGCCGAACACAGAAGTTAAGCTCTTTAGCGCCGATGGTAGTCGGACTTACGTTCCGCGAGAGTAGGACGTTGCCAGGCATTACATATGGAGAATTAGCTCAGCTGGGAGAGCATCTGCCTTACAAGCAGAGGGTCGGCGGTTCGATCCCGTCATTCTCCACCATTGCCGGCCTAGCTCAATTGGTAGAGCAACTGACTTGTAATCAGTAGGTTGGGGGTTCAAGTCCTCTGGCCGGCACCATTTTATGAGCCATTAGCTCAGTTGGTAGAGCATCTGACTTTTAATCAGAGGGTCAGAGGTTCGAATCCTCTATGGCTCACCATTCGAATACTATTGAGCAGAAGTAGTTCAGCGGTAGAATACGACCTTGCCAAGGTCGGGGTCGCGGGTTCGAATCCCGTCTTCTGCTCCATTATTTTTGCCGGGGTGGCGGAACTGGCAGACGCACAGGACTTAAAATCCTGCGGTGAGAGATCACCGTACCGGTTCGATTCCGGTCCTCGGCACCATCTTTAATTATGCGCCCGTAGCTCAATTGGATAGAGCGTTTGACTACGGATCAAAAGGTTATGGGTTCGACTCCTATCGGGCGCGCCATCTTAATAACGGGAAGTAGCTCAGCTTGGTAGAGCACTTGGTTTGGGACCAAGGGGTCGCAGGTTCAAATCCTGTCTTCCCGACTTCTGTAAAATAACATGGGGGCTTAGCTCAGCTGGGAGAGCGCCTGCTTTGCACGCAGGAGGTCAGCGGTTCGATCCCGCTAGTCTCCACCATTATATATTTGAAATGAACATTGAAAACTGAATGACAATATGTCAACGTTAATTCCAATAATTTGAGTACTTCAAAAGTACTTTCGAGAGTGATTGACTTAAACAATCAACGAGCTATATCAAGCTTACTTCTTTTATGGAGAGTTTGATC
>NZ_MLGE02000018.1 GCF_001792775.2 Staphylococcus pseudintermedius | reverse complement strand
GTTATAGAAATTTCTGGAATTTTAGGAATCGTATCTTAATGATTTCTAAGGTATTTGTAAGTGAATATAAAAAACGCATTAAACAACAAAATAACGTTGCTTAATGCGTTATCGTCTCACCAACCGACGTTGACAAAGAACCGAAAAGTAGGCGTATTTTTTATGTCGGAAATTAGACGAGGTTCCATTTCGGCCAAGTTTGCCGCAGAGTTACGTAAGGAAGTGGCGAATGATTTTGGCGGAGGTCAAACTGATTCACTCGATTATTATTTCGAAAAGTTTATGCGACATCAGGTGACTAAAGATTTATCGAAACATACGATTAAATATTATAATGAGCGTTATTCTATCTATCGTAAATGGAGGGTAGATAACGATGAAGATTTAACGTTAGATGTAATCAACTAATGGTGCTGTTAAATAGAATTTAAACGGTAACTCACTCGATTTTTACGGGAGTTCACATATCGACTTCCACACATCCTCGAATATACTTAAATATAAAAATAAAGATGGGGTAGGTTTTTTAATGTTTACGAATACAGAAGGAACTACAAGTCCGGCAGTAGTGTTGGGAGCTAATAGAAGTGGTTCAGTCGATCCTAAACGTGGAGATTTTGCGGGAATAGTAGCGCACTCTTATGCAAATCCGTATAGTTCTACAGGAATATATTCAGATAAAGTTTATTTCGATAGTCATGGAGGTGAGCCTAATACAGGTGGTTGGACGCTTGAAAATTATCGTAAAAGTGGTAAAATGCGAGCCTTTTTCGGTAATAACTCTGTCGAATATAGTTATGAATTAGGGCAAGCTAATGCGCAGTTCTATTCAGTTTGGACGCAAGGTTTGAATGATAAGTTTAAACTCGTGACATATAGAAGTGGGAATGCAGGTCTTACTAGTTGGAATGGTCGTTACGGTATAGTGATATCAAATCATAGTGTGGAGCTGTTATATAACAACGCTGTCTATGATGTAGGAAATATACTTCAAGATAGTACTTGGAAAGTTTAATATGAATAAGGAGGAAGATTAGTGAAGTTAACATTAAAAAATGTCGAAATAAATAAAGTTAGTACGTTTATGTATAAGTTAGAACTAAAAGCGAAACAAAGTAGGTCAAGAACGAAATTTATGCGATTGCTAGACGAAAAGCAGGAGGAATATAAAGAAGGTAACGATGAATTGTTAAGTATGTACGCAGTTAAAGACGAGGCAGGGCAGCCTAAGATTGTAGACAATCAATATGAATTCGAAAATGGTAACTTAGAAAAATATATCGATGAGCGTGCGGAATTAGATAACGAAGAAGTTATTATCAATCTCGAAGATTACCCGAAAGTGTTCGAAACTCTATTTGAAGTTTTAGATGAGTTAGATATTCAATTGAAAGAAGAGGACGCTGTTACTTACGATAGATTGTGCGAAGTATTCCGCGTTGAATAAATATAAGGGGTGGTAATTTATGGCAAAAGAGATTCAAGGTAAGTCGACAAGCTATATTCTAGTTCAAGTGGATAGTGAAAGTAATGAGAAAGCGTTGATGCGTGACTCTTATTCTGGGACGTATTACGCTACGGAGGAACTAGCATTTGCTAAATCGATTAAGAGTGTGGCATCAGCGAAGAAGGTAGAATCGGCGTTAGAAATACTTCACGAAGATGAAGACGGAGAAAGCTCAATAACGTTTAAAGTTATGCAAGTAGATGTTGAAAGAAAGCGGTAGAAGAGTAGTTATAAAGCAGTGAAAATGCGCAAATAACATCAAGAAAATAAAAGGCGGTAGAGAAACGTGATACGTGGATTGATAGAAAAAGTAGAAGACGTAGCGTTACGTGCCATCATCGCTTATATCGAAACACAAATAGATTCGCATGATCAACGCATTGCGAAGTTGGAAGATAATACGAAGTTGTCAGATGAACAATTGTCGAAAGTAATAGCGCAGATAGAATCAGATTCTGAAACTTGGAAATTGATTAAGAAGACGTTTATTACTACGATTGTTGGCGGTATAAGTGGTTACATTTTAATCCGTCTTGGAATGAAGTAGGAGGTTAAGAATGATTAGGAAACCGGCGGCGATAGAAATCGTCATATTCTTTTACGCATTGTATGTAACATTTACACTTGCGTTAGAGCCATCGTTATTTAGTAAGATTGACAACGATGTTTACAAAGGTTACGTTAACCTTCTCGGTAGTCAATCATCGCTTTTGCATATATCTTTAAGCGTAGCAATATTTTATCTAATCGGATTTTTTACGAAGAGACCGATACTAAAATTGGCGGTTAATACTATCGGATTCTTTTATTTCGGTATAGTGACGAGTAGCTTTCTGCTCAACTATCCGAATTTGGGTTAGGGATAATGGTGCTTGTGTTGGCTTTAATATTCCGTAATTTGATGCGTATTATAGATGAAGATGAACGTAGAAAAGTTGCGAAAATAAAGAATCAAATTGTAGCAGAATTAGACGAACAGAAGTGAAAATAAAACGAACAAAGGGAAAATACAAATGAATAAATTTAAAACAAACTTCGGTGTTAGAACGAGAAATCCACACTTTTGGGCGCAAATGGTTGCGTCTATTTTTATGCCAATTTTGGTGTACTACGGTGTTACTGCGAAGCAAATTGCGTCATGGGGAACGTTGTTTAAATTAGTTACAGACGCTGTAAGTAATCCATACGTATTTGCAACAATTGGCGTATCAGCATACAATGTATACGCAGATAATGCGACACCAGGATTCGGAGATAGTGTGCGAGCATTAAGCTATAAGAAACCGAAAGCATAAGATAAATTAGTCGCTCAAATGGGCGTCTTTTTTATTTGTATTTTATTCGTATTTTGCATTGAATTATCGAGGAAGAGGTGGACTATTTGCAGACAATCGTATTAAACGTCTTGAATTTAGGAGACGGAAACAGGATCAAGCAAGGCGATAAATCTGTGATGAGATATCAATTGATTGATGAAAATGACGAACTATCTATCGTAGGAAAAGTAGAGGTAGTTTATTTGTATAAAAGTTCGAAAATTATTTATAAAAAAGAAACAACGGTAGAAAATATCGATGACAAGGACGTAGTAATCGTAAAAATAGACGATATACTTCCTCGCGGTACTTATATGTTAGAAATAGTCGTAGATGATAAGTATGTATTCCCGTCGGATGAAAGCGAAAAGATTGAGGTTACTAAATCGATTTTAGGGCGTACATTCGAATAAGTAGTGAATAAATCTGTATATGATGAGCTAATCAAGTTCGAAATAGAGAAGGGTTTGCTCGAAGCGTTACGTGGGCGTGATGGACGTTCATTAGAAGTTATTGGTGCGGACTTAGATAAAGAAGGTAATATAATCATTAAATTTAGCGATAATTCGTACGTAACTATACCGAGAGGACAGCGTGGAGAAGGTGGAGAAGCAAGCGCGAAAGGCGAGGCAGGTCAGTCGATAACTATCTTAAGTCAACGTGTAGAAGACGGAAATATATTGGTTAAGTTCTCGGATGAGACTACGCTAACTATTCCGAAAGGGCAAGACGGTAGAGATGGTGTGAACGGAACAAATGGTCTAAGTGCGTATGAGCTTGCGAAGAACAGTGGGTTCACTGGAACTATCGAAGAATGGTTGAAATTGCTAAAAGGCGAAGATGATGCTAAAGGCGAACGTGGCGAACAAGGTATTCAAGGTAAGGCGGGTCGTGACGGACAAAAAGGCGATATTATTAATTTATGGGCAGGTACAAATGACGAGTATGATGCGTTGTCTTCTATTAGCAGCACTACGTTGTACCTAATTACGTATTGAGGTGACGATATATGGCGAAAGTAATTTTAGGTAATCGTAAGATAACTGTACAACCTAGTCGTTTTGATATCGTAATCAACCGTAGCTTAGGTAGAGTATTGGGTAATCATACGTACTCATCGCTAACAATTAACGATGTCAGCTACGATATCGAAAGTATGGTTGTAAGTGATACGTCAATTACTGTGTTGTTATCGAATGATCAATACAACTTATCAGGCGTAGTAACTGCGAAGGTAGTATTTTTTAGAGACGATAGTAAAACTGAATGGCGCGTCGTTGTAGATGTTTTACCTTCATTAGTACGCAGTGCAACCGCAGAATACGACAGCAATCTACTTCCTACGCAATCATACGTTAAGAGGCGAGGATTAAATGGCACAATAGTTAACCGTAGAGAAGTAGAATAAAAGGACGAAGTACCTACAGGTATAACACGAAACGAACGAGTGGAAACTGAAAAATATCCGCTCAATGATTTATTAGTTATCGGTACGAAGAAATCCGGTAAAGTGCAAGGCGATATGAATTTATTGATTACGAAAGAAGTGTTCTACGGCGAAACAGATATTGTAGCAATATACGCAGGAAAACGATTGGTGAGGAATCAACCGTATATAAACCATTTTGAGTCGGTGTAATGCCGGTTTTTTATTTTGCAGAAAATCTGTAGTAAGGAGAACGATTTATGCCGATAGGTTACGAAACAAAAGCTAGTGAAGCATTGCGGTGGGCTAAACGACAAAGAGGCATAATGCATGATGGCGACGGAATATGGCCGGGACAATGCGCTGACTGGATAATTATATTCGGTAAAAAGTATTTCGATTGGCATTTCGAAGGACATGCGAAGGATATTATCAGTCAAAAGAATAGAAGGAAAGCGCCCAAAGGAAGGAAGTTTATTCGTAATAAAGAAACCTTCGTAGTACAGCCGTTAGATATATGCGTTTGGGTCAAAGGTAAGTGCGGACATGTGGCTCTTGGAGTCGAAGGTAATTTAGATTTGTTTAAGTCGCTAGATCAGAATTGGACGACACATGGGAACGGTAGTCCAGTCGAAGAAGTAATTCATAACTACGATGATTTAGAATTCTGGGGCGTAATTAGGCTTCCGTTTATTGACGACCTAGATATCGAAAAAGATTCATACGTAAAAACAACAAAGGGGAATGGTAAAATGGTGAAGAAATATATTGGAGATTGGAACGGAGTACCAACGTATACAGAGTTTTTGAAAATCGGAACTAGACGTACAGGACAACGATTAGATAGTGGTCATCCGAAGTTCTTAGTTTTTCACGATACAGGTAATAGAAATAGTACAGCGCAACAAAATGTAAATTACTACAACAATACGTATAATCAACCGTGGGCTACGACTGTGTCAGCGCATGTGTTTGTAGATGACAAAGAGTGTATCAATTGCGTACCGTTAGACGAAAAAGCATGACATGTGTTGTACTATGCTTCTACGGATAACTTATGGTATGGCGATGACACTAACGATATTGCAGTAGGTGTAGAGGCGTGTTACTTTAGCGATAAAGAGCGTTCAAGAAAGTCGTTCGATAATGCGTGTAAAATTGCAGTGTTTATCTGCAAAGAATACGGAATTAATCCACGCAACCAAATGCCGGGTCATTATCAAATACAAGCTGATAAGATTGTTCCAAAGAGCGTATTGGAAGCGTGTGGATATTCGAAAGATATGTCGGTAGTAGATAAGTATGTACTGAAATATCTCGATGGTGTAGCGAAAGAGTCTAAACCTAAAGAATCGAAACCAGCACCTAAACCTACGTCAAAAGCTACGCAGAAGATTCCAGTCAAGAAACAACCTAAAACGGCTAAAAGAATTAAACCGTGGTCTGAAAAAGCACACTATAGCGGTAAGATTAAATACAATGCATCATTACGTGAGCGTTCCGGAGATAGCTTCAATAACTATTCATTCGGACATGAGAAGGGAATTTTAGGGAAGGGAGAAACGGTTTATATCTTCGAAGAAATTCAAGATGAGCAAGGAAATATCTGGTGTCGTATGTATACGCCGGCAAATAAAAGTTGGGTTCATAAGCATACGATAGCAGTTTCTAAATAGTGTAAATTAATTTTTTTGTATTCTAAAGTGCTTACAATTATATTACATATATGTTACATTGAAAACGCAAACATTTAATACTTAGGAGGAATTATTTATGAAAAGTAAGAATCTGAAGTTTTTAGGTGTAGCAGTTTTATCTGGAGGTTTAGTTCTAAGTCCGTTGGGTGTAGGAGACAGCGTCGTAAACGCATCAAGTGAAAACAAGACTACACAAGCGCAAGCAGGAGACGAGCAGGTAAATGAAGAAATGGCAAATATTATTTACTCTAATTTAGCTAAAAGTAAAGATGGCGATTTAGTTATATCAGATGAGGGTAAATTAAAAAAAGATTTGAATTCATCAAATTTAGGAGTGAGTGTTAAAGACGTTCAGACTTATGTGCAAAACTATAATGCCACAATAAAAGGCGAAAATGGTAAAAAAGCACAAAAACAACTAAAAACTTATAATTCAGAAGTTGAAAAACATATGAAAAATCAGGTGAGTAATGATAAATTCAGATCTAAATGCTCAACTGCAATCAGTGTATCAGGTTTACTACACACTGGGGCGACTACAGCAGCAATGACCGCTCTAGGTGTTAGTGGTCCAGTTGGTTGGGGCGTAGGTTTCGGAATGGCAGCGTTATACACTGCTGGTAGCACACTTTGTTGATAAAGACCATGAGGTGATTAGAAATGAAAAATACAATTGAACAGTATTATTTCACTATAATATATTTTACTATATTATTAATTTTCTCAATATCAATAACAGATATGTTTACAAATAGAGTGTTGATATATTTAATATTGAGCATCGTAATAATACTTTCTACCCTTGTAGTTGAGTCGAAAATTAACCAATCTCATAATCTTCAAGAAAAAGCAAAAATCATGTTATTTTCAATGGTGCCAATCAATTTAATTGTTATCACTATATTTTGGATATTCGTATTTTAGTTTGATAAATAAATATCGCCCACTTAGTCGTTGAAATAGACGGTTAGGTGGGTTGTTTTTTTGCGTAAATTATACGAATACATATTTGATACATATTCTATATTTTTTCGTAGGCAAATCGATTGTGATACCGATTAAATGTTACATTATAAATTATAAATTACCATAATTGTTACGACTTGTTTTAAAAACTTATTACGAATGTTAATACGCTTGTTGACTTTTAAGTCACATTGAATTAATCTGTTTATAGATGTTTTCGAGGATTTTTCAAAATCCCGCGAAGCTCAAACGAGTTTTGCGCGTATGAAAGTTTAGGAAAATGTATAAAATCAATAATAGTGGGCCGGTGTGGCGGAATTGGCAGACGCGCGGGACTCAAAATCCCGTGTCTTCACAGACGTGTCGGTTCGACCCCGACCACCGGTACTAATAACCATAATTACACACCAAAGCACATCAGAAACCCTGTTATTACGGGGTTTCTTTTTATTTATACACCATAGAATATCAAAATTTTGGTCACACATTGGACACGATTGCTACATTGTATGTCCAATGTGTCCAAGTATTATAGCGCATTTAATAGCTCAAATTAACTGGCACGAAAATGGCACGATAACGCCTTGGTGTGCGGCACGTGAAACATCTTTGCACGTTATTCTTAATAAATGTTCTTAAGCGCATGTTTGAGCCTGATTTTTTTATGTATTCTATCATTGAGTCACATCGATAAATTGACCATGTTTTTCTAACCGTGATTGTTATACGACAAAAAGCATTGATTATTTCACTATTTTAGCCTTTGTGTAATCAAAGTTTAAAGAAAATGGTCATTGCAATTTTCACTATCTCTCTCATGCAAAGATAGTTGATCTTTTTCCAATTTTCTACTAAAATCCACCTAATATTCATAACACTTTAAAGCATTGATGAATATTTTAAGAAATTTTCAGAATACTGTTGTACCATAAGTTCACTTATATTATGATTAACCTATTCTGATAAGCGGAGGGTTGCGTAGATGGCGACAAAGCAAATTAACAGCAAACATTTTTTTAGCGTTATTTTAAATGCTGTAGGGGCAGGTGTGGTAATTGCGTTACTTCCTAATGCCTTTCTAGGTGAATTGTTGAAGTTTTTTAAAGACGGTCAACCCATTCTTGAAATGATCTATCAAGTTGTTTTGGTTATCCAATCATTTATGGCATTTATTATTGGGGCACTTGCTGCACATGCCTTTAAATTTCCAGGTCCAGGGGTAACATTTGTAGGGACTTCTGCGATGATTGGTTCAGGAGCGTTACAGTTTAAGAATGGTGCGTTTGTGTTACATGGCATTGGGGATATCATTAATGTCATGCTCATTGTGATGATTGCGTGTCTCATGTTTATTTTATTGTCTGGCAAATTAGGATCATTAGAAATTATCGTGTTACCCGCGTTAATTCCTGTGACTGCGGGAATGATTGGACTCATGACATTACCTTATGTGAGTAAAGTAACACAATCATTAGGACATTTAATTCACACGTTTACTGAACTTAATCCATTAATTATGAGTCTTTTAATTGCGATTACATATGCCTTATTGATGGTGACACCGATTTCACTTGTAGCGATAGCAACGGCAATATCTTTAACAGGTTTGGGAAGTGGTGCCGGTAATATGGGTGTTGTAGCGGCGTGTGTTACATTTATAATGGGATCGATAAAGGTCAATAAACTAGGAGTGAATATCGTACTTTTATTTGGTGCGGCTAAAATGATGATTCCTGTTTATTTCAAACATCCTATTATTAGCATCCCGTTAATCATCAATGGTTTCGTGGCAGGTCTGATTGCATACTTTGTGGGCATACAAGGTACACCGATGTCAGCAGGTTTTGGCTATTCAGGGCTCGTTGGACCGATTAATGCGTTCAACCGTTTAGAAGGAGATCCGATGATGAATATTTTCTTATTATTGATTGCCTATTTCGTGATTCCTTTTACAGTAGGATGGTTTGTACATCAATTGAGTAAAAAAGTATTGCCAGGTTATCGAGATGAAATTTATCATTTTGAAGTACTGAAAGATTAAATGTGAGCCGTCATATATGAATTTGAAATGAATCATAGCATAATGAATAAAACATCAATCAACGATACAAAGTTGATTGATGTTTTTTGTTGTTTAGAAGGTTAATGAAAAATTTTGAAAATTATTATTGCATAAACTTACATATAAATGTATAATAATCAATATTATCGGGAGGAGGCAGTGTAATGAAGTATTTGGGGAAACTGATGACAATGATGTTAATCGTCGTATTTAGTATTTCGGGAATTCCTGCGAAGTATGATGCCCAAGCTGCAAGTGAGGATCAGTGGGATGTCATTAAAGATCGTGGAGAATTGAGAGTGGGACTATCTGCAGACTATGCGCCAATGGAATTTGAAAGAACAGTGAATGGTGAACGAGAATATGCAGGTATCGATATTGAATTAGCCAAAAAAATTGCGAAAGATAATGGTGTTAAATTAAAAATCGTCAATATGCAGTTTGATAGTTTGCTTGGTGCATTAAAAACTGGAAAAATCGACATGATTATTTCTGGGATGACACCAACAGCTGAACGTAAAAAAGAAGTGGATTTTTCCGATAACTATATGACAGTTGATCAAAAAGTCGTTGTTCGTAAAAAGGATAAAGATAAATATAAAACGTTGAAAGATTTAGCACATCATCGTATTGGGGCGCAAAAACAAACGACGCAAGAAGAATTAGCGCAAAAGGAAATTGAAGGTGCAGATGTACAATCGTTAACACGTTTGCCTGAAGTCATTTTATCTCTCAAAAGTAACAAAGTAGATGCGATTGTGATGGATAGTGCTGTAGGTAAGGCGTATTTAGAACAGAATGAGGAATTAACGTTCTCAGATGCATCGTTTGCAGATTCAAAAAAACAGACTGCAATTGCGATTCCGAAAGATTCACCTAAGTTATTAAAACGAGTAAATCAATCTATTGCAGACGTCAATGATCACAATTTGCTTGCTAAATATGAAAAAATTGCTGCTGATGCAATGCAAGATGATGGTAGCTTTTTAACAAAATATGGGGCGTTTTTCTTAACAGGTATTAAAAGCACAATTGTCATTTCATTAATCGGAGTTGTATTAGGCGCAGTGTTTGGTTCCATGTTTGCGTTGATGAAAATTAGTACAATTCGCCCGTTGAAATGGTTTGCTTCAGCGTATATCGAGTTTTTACGTGGCACACCGTTACTCGTACAAGTCTTTTTAGTATTCTTTGGTACAACAGCAGTATTAGGTTTAGACATTTCAGCATTTATTTGTGGGGCCATCGCGTTAGTGATTAACTGCTCGGCTTACATTGCAGAAATTATTCGTGCAGGAATTAATGCCGTAGATAAAGGTCAAATGGAGGCAGCACGTAGTTTAGGTTTAAGCTACAGTCAAACGATAAAGTCAGTTATTATGCCGCAAGCGATTAAAAAGATATTGCCTGCATTAGGGAATGAGTTTGTGACAGTGATTAAAGAATCTTCTATCGTTTCTGTAATTGGTGTGAGTGAAATTATGTTCAATGCACAAGTTGTACAAGGTGCATCATTTGATCCATTCACGCCATTGTTAATTGCCGCTGTATTGTACTTTATTTTAACATTCACGCTGTCACGTTTAATGAGCTTTTTAGAAGGGAGAATGAGTATCAGTGATTAAAATTTCAAAGTTAAATAAATCGTATGGTCAAAATGAAGTGTTAACAGGTATTGATTTAGAAATTGCACAAGGTGAAGTGGTCGCGATTATTGGTCCTTCTGGAAGCGGGAAAAGTACATTACTGAGATGTATGAATTTATTAGAAGTTCCTACATCAGGGCAAGTCATTTTTGAAGGTCGTGATTTGACTGATAAGGGCACTAAAGTAGATGAATTACGTCAAAAAATGGGCATGGTATTTCAAAACTTCAATTTATTTCCACATAAAAAGGTGATTGATAATATTATGCTAGCGCCACAATTATTGAAAAAAGGAGATGCACAACAATTAAAAACACGTGCATTGGACTTATTATCAAAAGTAGGTTTGGCAGATAAAGCAGAAGCCTATCCGAATCAATTATCAGGTGGACAAAAGCAAAGGGTTGCGATTGCGCGTGCGTTGGCGATGGATCCTGACGTGTTGTTATTTGACGAACCCACATCCGCATTAGATCCTGAGGTGGTTGGCGAAGTATTAGCAGTTATGAAATCACTCGCTAAAGAAGGGATGACCATGGTTGTCGTGACGCATGAAATGGATTTTGCGAAAAATGTGAGTGATCGTGTTGTATTTATGGCAGATGGTGTGGTGGTAGAAGATGGACCACCACATGAAATTTTTGAAAATCCGCAACATGAACGTACACAAAATTTCTTGAAACGTGTGTTAAACTAAATATCAATGAAAGGGCTAGGAATTTATTGATTCCGGCTCTTTTTTAGTTGATGCGTCAAATGATGTAAATGAGATTCCAAGCTTCTATGGAATAATTCCACGCAATGACAGTCAGATATGTTAAAATAGTATGGTGATTTTAAAGAGGTGACATGATGGATGTACGGGCATTGAAAGAAGAGATAATTGCATATGCACACACAATAGGTATCAATAGTATTGGTTTTACCACTGCAGATCCTTTTGATGAATTGAAACAAAAACTTGTCGATTATCATGCAAAAGGCTATGCATCAGGTTTTGAGTCGTCTGATATTGCTTTACGTACAGAGCCGAAATTATCATTACCGACTGCACGTTCAATTATTGCAATTGCTGTTGGATATCCGAATAAATTAAAAGGTGCGCCTAAAAGTGTTCGAGGTGATCGTCGCGGTGTGTTTGCACGCGCATCATGGGGGCAAGATTACCATTCGATTATGCGGCGACGTTTAGATGATTTGGCTGCTTTTATACAACGTAAAGTGCCTGATGTAGAGCTTATGTCAATGGTGGATACGGGCGTGCTATCTGACCGTGCAGTTGCAGAACGTGCGGGGCTTGGATTTGTAGGACGTAATGGTTTCGTCATTAATCCTGACCTAGGGACGTGGTCGTATTTAGGAGAAATGTTAGTGAGTATTCCATTTCCACCAGATGATCCACTCCTTGATAGTTGTGGAGATTGTACGATTTGTGTTGATCGTTGTCCTACGGGCGCGCTCGTTGGTAATGGGCAATTGAACAGCCAAAAATGTATTAGCTTTTTAACGCAAACGAAAGGCTATTTACCGGATGAATATCGTTATAAAATCGGTAATCGTCTGTACGGTTGTGATACGTGTCAACAAGTTTGTCCGAAAAATCGAGGTATTAATACGGAACAAGACGATATACATCTAGAGCCAGAAATTTTAAAACCACGATTAGTTCCATTACTGAAAATGAATAATAAGACGTTTAAAAATCAATTTGGCCATCTTGCTGGTGCGTGGAGAGGTAAAAAGCCGATTCAACGGAATGCGATTCTTGCACTGGCACACTTTAAAGAAGAAACGGCAATTCCCGATTTAAAAGATGTGGCTGAAACAGATCCGAGACCTATGATTCGTGCGACAGCCTTTTGGGCAATCGGTCAAATTTTAGGTGAGGCCGCTAAAGATTATGTGATGTCACATTATGATAATGAACTTGAAGAAGTCCAAGTCGAGATGATTAAAGGATTAGAAATGAGGAGAGATGAATAATGCCAATTCATGTAGTTTTATATCAACCAGAAATTCCTGCGAATACAGGGAATATTGCACGGACATGTGCAGCGACTGACACACATTTACATTTAATTCGTCCACTAGGTTTTAGTACTGACGATAAAATGTTGCGACGTGCCGGCTTAGATTATTGGAAATATGTATCGATTACTTATTACGACAATATTGAATCATTTTTTGAACAAACAGAGGGTCAATATTTTTTACTGACAAAGTTTGGGTCTAAAAATCATACGTCCCAAGATTTTTCGGATGTTGATCAAAATTATTACTTTATTTTTGGTAAAGAAACAACTGGATTACCAGACTGGGTGAAGGATAAGTATGATAATACAGCGTTACGCATTCCAATGAACGAAAATGTACGTGCACTGAATTTATCTAATACTGCAGCAATTCTAGTTTATGAGGCGTTAAGACAACAAAATTATCCAAATCTACAATAGACAGCTATGAATTTCATAGCATGGTTCATAGTTTGAGGTTGGGACAAGAACAAATGCGTAAAAAAGGTTATAATAACGATAACGGAGACCCTTCCGAATGTTCCTCATTTTTTAATGTTTTAATTGATGTTTAAAATGGGTATGTAATTATTAATGTAAAAGACGAGTAGGACAATAGAGGAGTGTACGATAATGGCAATGAATTTTAAAGTATTTAAAGATGCAGAAACAGCAGCAACTTTCACAGCAGATATCTTAAGAAAACAGTTAAATAACAATCCGACATCGATTGTAGGTCTTCATTTAAATCAAGAAGAAGCACCTGTATTAGATGCATTAAAAAAAGATGTCGATCGTCATAGCGTTGATTTCAGTCAAATTCATGTATTGGATTACGACGCGCAACAATCATATTATCAAGCATTAGGTGTCCCAGAAAAACAAATTCATCACGTACCAGAAGATGAAAAAGTGGAATCATTTATTAAACATCACGCAAAAACAAAAGATAATAAAGGTAAATTGACGTTACAAGTCGTGACAATCGATACAAAAGGTCAAATCGGTATACCTATGAATGACGCATTGTTACCAGCGCGTGAAATTATTGTTGTCGTGACAGGTGCAGTGAAAGCAGAACAAGTGAAGAAATTATACGAAGAAAACGGTAATACGACATTTATTCCGTCAGCATTAAAATCACATCGTATGGTAACTGTTGTCCTTGATGAAGCAGCTGCACAAGGTTTACCTGAAGATGTGCGCAATTACTTTACTTCATTGTACGCATAAGAGAAGAGGTGAAGGGCATAATGAAAGACGAACAAAAGCATTATGATAATGAAATGGTTGATAGTTTTGATGATGTTGTGGAGCTCGGTAAAGAAATGGAACAAATTTCTGAAGCGAACGATGAAGAGAAACTCAATCAAGCACATGATTCCAAAGTGCGTTCTGATAAAGATACAAAATAAAAATTAATGAGAAGACTGGTTTACCATGGAGATGGTCCAGTCTTTTTATTTTCTTTCGTGTACCTCGAGATAAATGTGATAAAATGGGAGCATGTTAAAAAATGATGAAAGGTGACATACATGAAGTTACATCAGAAATGGGTTACATTAATTATAATTTCAACAATCATCAACTTATTATCGATTAAAGCCTTTCCATTGGCGTTAGGGACGTTATATTTACCGGTATTATTTAAAATTGTACAACTTCAACTAAACTTATCCAATGGGTTAGTCGATGATGCACAATCACACGTTCAAACTTTTGTGAAAACGAATCAAAAAGGCATCGTTATTAGTGTTATTTGTTGTATCGCGATAACTGTCGCGTTGACGATTTATTTAGATGATTTTTACAATCAGTTCAGTGGCATTTTAGGTGTATTCATTCAAATCAGTCCGGTCATGATGGTAATAGGCCTAGTTTTGTATATTTTGGCAGCTATTGCAGTCGTTCAAGCTGTGAAACACAAATTTATGCATACTGAAGCGGTAAAAGTTAAAGAAACAACTTCAAATGAATAAATGATGGATTGCTTTCATTGAATTATCACTTTGTAGAGGCGATGGATGTGATGTTTCAATATGCTACTTTCACGTATTGTTGAAATAAGGTCGGGAAATTAAATTTTCTCGGCCTTTTTTATTTGGAGAAAAAACGCAATTGCACGCCAATGTTCATTGAATGGCGATTTCGTTTAATGCTATAATTTAAGTGACAAGAATATTGAAAAATCAAAGGGGAGCGAGAGATATGTCAGTAAGAATTGAACATGATACATTTGGTCAAATTGAGGTGCCTGCAGATAAATATTGGGGCGCTCAAACACAAAGAAGTAAACAAAATTTTCCAGTCGGTAAAGAAAAAATGCCGATTGAGGTGGTTTATGGTTTCGCACAATTAAAACGTGCAGCTGCATTGGCAAATAATGAATTAGGAAAGCTAAGCGATGCGAAAAAAGATGCGATTGTATATGCTTGTGATCGTATTTTAGCAGGCGAATTAGATGAACATTTTCCACTAGTTGTGTGGCAAACAGGAAGCGGTACACAAAGTAATATGAATGTGAATGAAGTTGTGAGCTATGTGGCCAATGAATACTTAAAAGAAAAGGGGAGTGACGAAACAATCCACCCGAACGATGATGTCAACAAGTCACAAAGTTCTAATGACACATTCCCGACAGCAATGCACGTTGCACTGTATCATGAAGTGGAAAAACGTTTAGAACCTGCTTTGAAAGGCTTGCGTGAAACGTTCTATAAAAAAGAAAATGAGTTTAAAGACATCATTAAAATTGGACGTACACACCTTCAAGATGCGACACCGATTACATTAGGCCAAGAAATTAGTGGTTGGCGCTATATGCTAGACGTGTGTGAAAACTTATTGGCAGAATCTAAAAAGCATATTTTAAACTTAGCTATTGGTGGCACAGCAGTCGGTACTGGCATTAATGCACACCCTGAATTTGGTACAAAAGTTGCAGGATACATTGCGGAAAATACAGGTTATCCATTTGTATCATCTGAAAATAAATTCCATGCGTTAACTGCACATGACGAAGTGGTTCAATTACATGGTTCACTCAAAGCGCTTGCGGGTGACTTAATGAAGATTGCGAATGATGTAAGATGGTTAGCGTCAGGCCCTCGTGCAGGTTTAGCTGAGATTTCTATTCCTGAAAACGAGCCAGGTTCATCGATTATGCCAGGTAAAGTGAACCCAACACAATGTGAAATGTTAACAATGGTGGCTGTACAAGTCATGGGTAACGATACGGTAGTAGGGTTCTCAAGCGCTCAAGGGAATTTCGAATTAAACGTCTTTAAGCCTGTTATTTTGCATAATACGTTACAATCTATTTATTTATTAGCAGACGGTATGGAGACATTCAATCAAAACTGCGCAGTAGGTATTGAACCTATTCCTGAAAACATTGATAACTATTTGAACCGTTCATTGATGTTAGTGACTGCACTGAATCCACATATTGGTTACGAAAAAGCAGCAGCCATTGCGAAAAAAGCACATAAAGAAGGAATAACTTTAAAAGAATCTGCAATTCAGTCAGGCTATGTGACAGAAGAACAATTTGAGGAATGGATTAAGCCAGAAAACATGGTCCACCCGAAATAGTATGGAGGCAAGTTTTAAACATGGAACGTAACGGTTTAATAGATATTGGGTCAAACACAATCCGCTTAGTGATTTTTCGATACGATCCGAAAACAGGATTAAATGAAATTCAAAACATTAAAACACCGGCACGATTAAGTCAATATTTAGATGCTGAACAGAATATGACGCAAGAAGGGATCGATGTTTTAACCACAGCACTCAGAAGTTTTAAAAAGGTAGCGACAGATTTTGAAGTAGAACATTTGTATCCGATTGCGACAGCAGCGATGCGTCAATCTAAAAACCAAAAAGAAATTTTAAAACATATTCAACAAGAACTCGACCTTGAAATTATTATGATTCCTGAAGAAGATGAAGCTTTTTATGGCTCTTATGCAGTCACGCACACGACAAGTATTCGGAATGGCATCACTGTCGATATCGGTGGGGGCTCTACAGAGTTAACACTATTTAAAGAAAAAAAGATTAAAGAAGCCATCAGTTTTCCGTTCGGTGTTGTCACTTTAACACGGATGTTCTTTGAAGGAAAAGAGCATAATGATAAAGATGCGATTAAGAAAATGGAAAAGTTTTTGAAAAGTGAATTTGGCAAAGTGTCATGGATACAAAATCAGCATATTAATTTAGTCGGTATCGGTGGTTCTGCGCGTAACTGTGCGCGTATTCATCAGTCTTTACATCAGTATCCTATCGCGGGTGTCCATGGCTATACGATGGAACAAAGTGATTTAAAAGAAGTATTTCAAATGCTTAAAAAATCTTCACGTGACACGTTAACGACTTTAGATGGATTGAGTCGTGATCGTGTAGACATCATTTTACCTGCCGTATCGGTATTTAATGTGTTATTCGATATGATTGATGCGACAGCGTTCACTTTCTCAAGAAAAGGGATACGTGAAGGTTTCATTATGAATCAAATTGCTAAAAAGTATCCAAAAGAATTTAATAAAACCAATGTTCTGCAAGATGCGTTACGTCATTTAGCCAATGAGTATAAAATCGAGGAAAGTGGCGCCAATCAACGTGTGAAACTAGCCGAATCGCTCTTAGAACAGTTGACGAAAGAGAAAAAGCTTAAAATTGATGAAGATTTAAAGCAAGTTTTTCTTGAAGCGGCGTATATTTATTATTTAGGTCGATTTATTGATTCCGATTCGAGTTCACAACATACGTATTACATTATCGCAAATTCAGGGATTAACGGCTTATCACATAAAGAGCGTGTGCGATTGGCATTACTCGCAAGCTTTAAAAATAAAACGTTACTCAAATTGTATAGTGAAGAGACAAATTGGTTTTCTGATGATGAACTATCAGACATTCAAGCATTAGGGGGCATTATTAAGTTTGTAAACGCATTAAATATCTCTAATACGAACAGTGTCCAAGACGTGAAATTACAGTCAACAAAAGAAGGTTACGACTTGTTTGTCAATGATCAAGGTGAATCGATTGCCGAATCTTATCAATCTAATCGACAAAAGAAACATATCGAAAAAGTACTTAAAACAAAGGTTAATATTATTTTTACAAATGCTTAAATTATAGCCCATTCATTTTATGTTACGCTAAATAGGGACTTGCGCTATGTTTTGTAAAATATTAATGGGGTGACAATGAAAGTGACTATTGAAAAAGGAAGTTTGGACCTGAACCATCCAGATTATTATAACAATCGTGAAGTCAGCTGGTTAGACTTCAATTATAGAGTATTGCAAGAAGCCTGTGACGACCAAAACCCATTACTCGAGCAACTTAAGTTTATTGCGATTGGGAGCGCAAATTTAGATGAATTTTTTATGGTGCGTGTGGCAGGATTAAAAGACCAAGTCAAAATGGGATTTAATAAGCCTGAGAATAAAGCGCAATTAACGCCGCAACAACAGTTAAAGGCAATTGAACAGAAAAATCGTCAAAACGTTGCCTTTCAATACCAACGTTTCAATACTTTAGTTGAAACTTTGAAAACATATGATGTGTATTTATGCAAACCGGATGTTTTAAATGAAGATATGCGGAAGCAACTTGAACAAATCTTCTTAAATGATATTTTGCCGACATTAACACCGTTGGGCATTGATGCATATCGACCATTTCCAAAACTAAACAATAAAACATTAAATATTTTTGTCGATATTGATACTGGTGATGAAATTAATTCAGCAATCGTTCAAATCCCCACACTATTAAATCGTTTTATTACAATTAATGAAGGCAATCGTCAATATATTATTTTAATCGAGGATATGATTTCTTTTTTCATGGGTTATCTTTTCAAAGGATATGAAATTCTGAATACGTATACATTTAGAATTACAAGAAATGCCGATTTAACGATTCATGAAGATGGTGCCGAAGATTTGTTGATTGAAATTGAACGCTTTTTAAAAGAGCGTAAAAGTGGTGCAGCGGTGAGGTTAGAAATTGATCATCGTGAACAACAAGAGATGCAAATAGATTGGTTGATTGATACGTTAGAATTAGAACCTCAAGATGTGTATTATACGAATGGCCCACTTGATTTAACGATGGTATTTGAATTGGTGGATCATTTATCACATAAATTAAAGGACTTGAAATACGAGCGCTATACACCACAAGTGCCGCAATCTTTAGGCAATGACAATGTGTATGATTTGGCGTTGAAACGTGATATTTTCTTCCATCATCCGTATGAATCCTTTGATCCGATTGTTGACTTTATAACGGAAGCATCTGAGGACCCCGACACATTGGCAATTAAACAAACGTTATACCGTGTCAGCAGTGATTCACCGATTATTGAAGCACTTAAAAATGCTGCTGAAAATGGTAAACAAGTCACGGTATTAGTGGAATTAAAAGCGCGTTTCGATGAGGAAAATAATGTGCATTGGGCAAAAATGTTGGAAGAAGCGGGTTGTCACGTCATGTATGGTATGACGCATTTGAAAACCCACAGTAAAATTACATTGGTCGTCAAACGTGTCAATGGTAAACTCGTTCCTTTTGTGCATTTAGGTACAGGAAATTACAACGATAAAACGGCCAAATTGTATACAGATATGGGAATTATTACAACAAATCGAGAAATTGGAGAAGATGCGATGAATTTCTTCAATTATTTGAGTGGTTATTCCATGAAGCCGGATTATCAACAGTTAATCGTGGCACCATACGAAATACGTGACTTATTTATTGAACGTATTGATGAAGAAATCGAAAGCCATCGTCAACACGGAAACGGTAAAATGATGATGAAAATGAATTCATTGACGGATAAAGCATTAATTAAAAAATTGTATGAAGCGTCACAAGCAGGTGTACAAGTGAAATTAATTATTCGTGGGATTTGTTGTTTGAAACCGGGCATTCCTGGTATTAGCGATAATATTGAAGTCGTGAGTATCGTCGGACGTTTGTTAGAACATTCACGTATTTATTACTTCTATAACAATGGCAAAGAGAAAATATATCTATCTTCTGCAGATATGATGACGCGAAATATGATAAAACGTGTTGAAATTTTATTCCCAATTTTGGATAAACGCATTGCGAGACGATTGGTAGATTTTATGCACTTACAACTTTCTGACAATCAAAAAGGTCGTTATCAAGATGCTTCGGGTGTGTATCATTACGTTAAAAATGAGTTAGCACCGATCAACTCACAAGAATATTTAATGCGTGAAGCACAAGAATATGGGTTAGCATTGTCCAAGCAAAATATGATTGAGACAGGACAACCCGTACGCGCAAAAAGGAATTGGATGGACCGTGTGAAAGGGCATCTGAAGCGTAAATAATGAAGCGTATAAAAAAAGGGGGCTTGGACATGGTGTTGTCTAAGCCCTCAAATCTGCCTGTAATTAATTATTGTTTAATATCATCAATCGTCACAGAAATCGGTTGTTGCGTGATCGGATGCGTCATTTCAATTTGATAACTTTCAAGCTGTAATTGACGTAATTTCGAATCACTATATAATGGATCCCCCAGTACAGGATAACCAATTTCAGCGAGATGCACACGAATTTGGTGTGTACGACCAGTATCTAACTTTAACATCACTTCACAAACACCTTCTTCAATCATTTCAGAAGACAAAATATGTGTCACTGCACGTTGACCGGTAGGAGAGACACGACGTTTATTCGGATGGAATTTATCCTTGCCAATTGGTAAATCAATCGTTTGTGGCTTAATTGGCAATAAACTTTTCACTTGTGCTTTATAAATACGATGAATGTCATTATTTTCCAACATACGATCTAATATTTTTTTGATGATCGGATGCTTCGCCACAATAAGTAAGCCGACTGTCTCTTGGTCAAGACGATGAATAGGCTCAACATAAGGGTGGTTCAACGTATAAATGACATGGTTCATTAACGTATTACTTTCTTTTAAATCATTCGGATGTGTTTTCACGCCTTTCGGTTTGTAGACAATCGCTAAAAAGTCGTCTTCATAAGCGATTTGTGCATAACGATAGCTCGGTAAATATTGGCTTTTCGCGTCTTCATCAGGAATGTATATTTCGTCACCTGTATGGACGATAGTTTGTAAATTTGCAGCTTCATCATTCACTGTGATAGATTTTGACATATTCAATGTATGCAACTCTTTTTTAGGCAATTGTAATGTTTTAAATATGTCACGAATGGATTGTTCATTAAATGTATCGGCAACTTTAAATTTCATAAAATCCTCCTTAATTTCCTTTATCATAACACAAAACGAATGGTGATTGATGGTTTTATTCATTGAAACAACGTGTATAATAAAGTTAAATGTACATCCATACACGAATAAAAATTGGATGATTGATGTGTAGCAAAGAGTGGAGTGACAATAATGGAAAAACCAACAAGATTGGCGTTATTAAAGGAAATTGCCGAATTCCTTAACGAAGAAACTGAATTACAATCCATGCTCGACGGTGCGTTAGACTCTTTAATTAAGGGAAGCGATTTTACAACAGGGTGGATATTTTTCATTGATGAAGAAGGCCGCCATACATTAGAGTCACAGCACTCATTACCTTCAGCTTTAACCAATCGCCAATGCCATTATATGAAAGAAGGGACATGTTGGTGTGTCCAAGCATACCATAACCATAAATTGACCAAAGCCTCTAATATCATTAACTGTTCGCGCATTAATTTAGCCAGTCGTGAATTTGTGACAGAAACTGAAGATATTACCCATCATGCGACAGTACCTTTACGCTCTGGTAATGAACAATTTGGACTGTTAAATGTCGCGACGCCGTTTACGACGCATTACTCGGATGAAGACCTCGAATTGTTAGAATCTGTTGCATTTCAAATCGGTTCTGCGATAAAACGGATTGACTTGAACAATCAAGAGAAAGAAGCGGCACGAATTAATGAACGTAACCGCTTAGCTCGAGATTTACACGATTCGGTTAATCAAATGTTGTTTTCTTTAAAATTAACGGCACATGCGGCAGGTCAAATGACGCAAGAGGAAACGTCAAAACGTGCATTTATGCAGATAGAGCAAACGAGTCAAAACGCTGTGAATGAAATGCGTGCGTTAATTTGGCAGTTAAAACCGGTAGGCCTCGAAAAAGGGCTTGTTCATGCATTAAAAAATTACGCAAGTCTTATAGGTCTAGATATTGATGTGACGGTCAAAGGACTCATTGACTTAGAAAATAAAATTGAGACCCATCTGTACCGTGTCATGCAAGAAGCAATGAATAATACGAAAAAGCATGCGCAAACAAACCATATGGATATTGTGTTGAACCAAACAGACGTCTATCTGATTGTTGAATTGAAGGATAACGGTATAGGATTTGACGTGACTCAAGTTGATTCGGCCGAAAAACACGGATTGTCGAATATGCGACAACGGATTAAATTTTTAAAAGGAACAATAAAAATGGCAAGTGATCAAGGAACAAAAATTACAATACAACTACCACTTCAACAGCCCAGGGAGGGACAATAATGCCTAAAATTGCACTTGTGGATGATCATTTTATAGTAAGGCAAGGCTTAGAATTTTTACTTTCGACACAACCACAGATAGAAGTTGTAGGAAGCTTTGGGGAAGGTCAAGCACTATTAGATGCTTTAGCAACCGATCAAATCGAACCAGAACTTATCCTTGTTGATTTGGTTATGCCTGAAATGAATGGGATTACATTAATTCAAAAACTGAAAGAACAACATACAGGTATTAAAATATTAGTGCTTACAAGTTATGTAGATGAAGAGCATGTCATGTCAGCGATGCAAGCAGGTGCAGACGGTTATGAAATGAAGGATGTCGATCCGGAAGCATTAATGACCTCTATTGAAACGGTTTTACAAGGAGATAAAGTGATTCATAAAGATGCGCAACAGGTGATGGATACAGTCATAACGAAGCCGCATATGCTCAATAAATTGTCCAAACGGGAAACAGAAGTGCTGAAAGAAATGGCGAAAGGGAAGACGAATAAAGAAATTGCTGAAACATTGTTCGTATCGGAAAAGACGATTAAAACGCATGTGAGTCACATTTTCTCTAAATTGGAAGTGACCGATCGCACACAAGCCGCGATTTATGCCATGGAGAATCATTTAGTGTAATGAAATAACATTCACCTAAAATTAAAAAGTTGTTGCTAATTTTGTTTTTGTCAAATAGCTTCAATTGATTTATCTTTCAAAATAAGACAAGTAAATTAAAAAACCAACATTTCTTAAAATAGCAAGAAACGTTGGTTTTTTGTATTCATTTATTCTACGTGCATATTCCCTTTTAATTTTCGTCCTTCACGTTCGGATAGAATCAATGCACATGCGGCATCACCAGTAATGTTTACTGCTGTACGTGTCATATCTAACAAACGGTCGATCCCTAAGATAATACCGATAGCGGCTGGATTTAAATCGACTGCAGTTAATACCATCGCCAACATGATCAGTCCTACACCAGGGACGCCTGCTGTTCCGACAGAAGCAATAACAGCTACAGCGACAACGGTAATGAGCTGTAGAACTGTTAAATCCGCACCAGATAATTGCGCAATGAAAATTGTAGCGACACCTTGCATGATTGCAGTACCATCCATATTAATTGTTGCCCCTAAAGGTTGAACGAAAGATGCAATTTCTGGTTTGACACCCATTTTTTTCGTACATTCCATTGAAACCGGAAGTGCAGCGTTAGAACTTGAGCCCCCGAAACCAACTGTAATCGCTGGGAAGAAACCTTTGAAAAATTCAATTGGGCTACGACCCGCTAAAAACTTCACTGCACCGCCATAGACGACAAAGAAATGAATAAAGAGTGCGGCTAATACAACAATAAAGTATAAACCAAGTTGTCTGATTGCACCAAAGCCTGCGCCTGTAAATGCATGTGCGACAAGTCCAAATGTACCGATTGGCGCAAATACATTCATTACCATTGATATAATATACATCAGGACTTCATTAAACTGTTCGAAAAATTGATGTACAATCCTTCCTCGTTCGCCTACCATCATAATACCGATACCGACGAAAATCGCAAATGTAATAATCTGAAGCATATTTCCTGTTGTCATTGATTGAATCGCGTTTTTTGGAAAGAAATTAATTAAAGTTTGATCAAATGTCTGGTTGATTGGAGAAGCCCCAGTTGCCTTTTGATCATCTAATTTCTTTTGATATGTGGTAACTTCTTCTGATTTTAATAAGTCTGAATGGCCAGCACCTGGTTTAACGATTAATGCTAAACACATCGCTAACGTTATCGCAATCGCTGTTGTCGATAAGAAAAAGACGAGTGTTTTTAAGCCGATGCCGCCTAATAATTTTGGATCACCAACACCAATTACACCGAGTACAATCGACACGAATACAACCGGTACTACGAGCATAAAGATTAGATTTAAGAAGATTTGACCAATGACATTAAAAACATATTGATCGATAAATCCAACAAATTTAGATTCGACATAGAAATTGAAAATCGAACCTAACGCAATCCCTAAGATTAATGCTATAATAATTTTCACTGTTAACCCTTTAAATTTCATACTGACTATCCCCTTTAATGTTATAACAACATTATAGTCTGAAAATTAACAATTTTGCAATCTTTATTTTTATAGTTATAACTAGATTTATATTCGTTTTCGTAGGATAATAGTATAGCTAAACGCATTTTATTATAAAAAGGTTAGATAATCACAGTCTCAAAACCTTATCAATTCATTTTAGAGGTGTTTTCGTTGCAATTAGAATATAAAATTTCTCAAGCTAAAAAAGGCGCAACACTAAGCATCATTACTTATACATTTTTAACATTATTAAAAATTGCATACGGATGGTTGGCGAGCAGTCAAGGTCTAGTGGCAGACGGAATTAACAATGCAACAGATGTCATTAGTTCGATTGCCATACTCATTGCACTTCAAATCTCTATGAAACCTGTGGATAACAATCATCCTTATGGGCATTATCGTTCTGAATTTATCGCATCACTCATTGCTTCATTCATTATGTTTGCGGTCAGTATTCAAGTGATTATTACAGGCGTGAAGCATTTTTACCAAGGCGAATTCGTTCAGCCAAACCAATCTGCTATTATTGTCGGTATGATTTCAAGTATTGTTATGTTTGCTGTATTTATTTTCAATCGTAACCTTTCTAAAAAAGTGAATAGCAGTGCTTTAAGAGCAGCGAGTTATGATAACCTTTCGGATGCGCTTGTGTCGATTGGTACAGTGATCGGCGTTTTAGGTGTTTATATGGGCGTGCCGATGCTCGATACTATTGCAGCCATTGTGATTGGTTTGCTCATTATGAAAGCAAGTATTGATATTTTTAAAGAGACGGCCGTTACACTTACTGATGGGTATGACGAGGAAGAGCTTACACAAATACAACAAATTATTTCATCTGTTTCTGGTATTAAAGAGATTCGTGATATTAAAGCGAGAAGTCACGGTGTTATTTCATTTATCGACGTCACTATAGCTGTCAACCCCAAATTAAATGTCATCGAAAGTCATGAGATATCTGATCATATTGAATCAAAATTACAGGCACGGCTAGGTGAAGTTGAAACAATTGTGCATATTGAACCTTATTTATTGGATGATGTAGAGAGATAGGATATTAAAAATTCACATCTATAAAAGTCAATGTTTATTAAATCATTTTTAAAATCAATTAATATTTCTCTAATAGAGTTTCATATATTGTAGTTAGAAATTATTTTAAAAAGTGTTACCAAGTCGCTTGCTTTTTTGGAATATATGCGATTGAACCTGTTACCTATAATGGTTATATAAATGTCTATTTTTGTAGAGGGTACCCCTTTTGCGTTTACTTTTAATTAGAAAAGGGGTTTATTATGTGAAAAGTGAGGGGAAGGTTTTAAATGGAACACCAGCCTTACACAAAGCATAATATTGTTCGGAATTTAATTTCAAATATCAAGAAATTAAGAGGAGTAGTATACTAGGTGACGAAATGAAAGTACATAATCTTATATATTATGTTCAGGAAACATCTTTAGTATAAAATGGGAAACCTATCATTGACGAACAATTTGAAGATTGGGTACATGGCCCGGTTTTATCATCATTAAGAGGATTATTTGTATTCTTATTGAAGATAATAATTGTAGAGATCTTATTAGTGATATGGAAGTGTAGATTATCGAGCACACAATCTATCAGTATGGTAAATATGCAACTAGGGCTTTAAGAGACAAAGCTTACGAAGAAATTACATGGATAAAAAGACGAGAAGGTTTAAATTCAAACGAACGAGGTGATCAAACACTTTTACTCGAAGTCATAAAACAAGATGCAAGTAATGTTAGGTTATACGACTATAGATATGATATGTATTTAGATGAATTTGAATACATTGATGAGAGAGTGGGTAAGTGCGTTTTACCGCCTCAGGACTATATAAGAACAATTTTTAGTATAAAGTTGCCTTATTATGATACAAAAAATTTCAAATAGCTTATAAAACAAGAGCATGGTTAATCATTGGCTGCGAAAATAGTCGATTTCATTGTGATCATACTTATCTATTTCAAAATTATCTATGAGTCTAGAAAGCATTTAATTTATGATTATGAATTTAATGAGCATCATTGTAAGGAGGTAAATCTACATCATAATCCGTCGTTCATTAGATGACATAAAGTCAGTACTATTTATTGCAGTCTAGTTAACAGGAGGATTATTAGTGATTTGGCTGAATTGAAACTTGAAATGTATAAAGAGACAAAATCAATTTTCGATAATTTAAGCAAGCAATTATTTTAACTACACTACAATAAGAGTGGTGTTTTTTGCTAAAAGTATTCCGCTAATTAATATTCATCCAGTTTATTACATACTAACAAGTTACAATAAGGAATCAAAGTTATGATACTTTTGTAGAGAAACTCTATTTTAATCTACCTAAAAGTGGTAATCAGAAATTTGAATTCAATACTTTTTCTTAATTATCATAAGAGTGTTTGTCGTATGCATACTAAATTTTCAATAACAAGGATGATGATTTGTGTTATAATATAATTCTTGAACTCATATTTACGGTACAAGACTGTTTAGTTAATCATGTTCATCTATCGTACAGGGATATACATATGAGTCATTGAAATCTAATAAAAATACATAAAACTATTTTAATATAGATTTGATTGTCTTATTAAAATAACATTGGTTATTGTAAATTGCGTTTAAGAAAAGAATTCAATGTGAGATAAAGTATTCTTGATTTTCAAAGCTTTATGGCGCATGGAAAGTCATTGATTTACAGTTTAAGCATTCTAATAAAATAAGTTGAATTTTTGTGACAATTGCGCATTTTCCAGGTTAGAGATTGTTTTTAAAAATGCCACTTTTCATTTGTCGCATTTTGTATTAATATGTAATTTGTGTTTCAAGAATTGTGTAGAATTGCAATGCTTGTGTGCGGATAAATTTTTATTTAAGAAAGGTAGTCATAATAAATGGATAGACAAAGTTTTACTGAATTAATTCAAAGCAAGTTCAAGATGGTACGTATTGAGGCAGGTTATACACAAGATACGATGGCTCAAACAATCGGCCTATCTAAAAAAACATTAGTACAAATTGAAAAAGAGCGTGTGTTACCAAATTGGACAACATGTGTATCTATTTGTGCATTATTTAGAGATTCTGAAGTATTGAACGGTACTTTCGGTTGCGATCCTTTAGAAATCGTTCAAACTATTTCAAGAAATCAAGCAGCTTACCCGAGATATTCAACAGTAAGTGATATTTATTGGGATACGCTTGCAAGCAAAAATGGTTACATCTTGCAATCAAACAAAGTCAGCGAACTTTACCGTATTCTAGATGCGGATAAACAACCGATTTTTGCATCACCAAAATTGAGAGAAGCAGAAACTTACTTCCAACGCAACGTGAAAGAAGAGCTTATTCGTGCATAATTTAAAATAAATGATAGAATGTGGGAGCATCAACAAACGAAATGTTGCGTGCTCCTTTTTTATAGGGAAATTGATGTTTAACACAGTAGTTTTTCGGTCATAAGGTTACATATGTATTTGACTGAGAATACAACATTACGTTTGTTTGTTAAACATGAGCAAGAATGAATGGATCGCTCTATTCATGTTTGATTCCAGTTGAAATTTAGAGGAGAGATGTAAATATGCAAGCGATTTTAGTCGTATTGTTTATGATCGTGATTGGCGCTGTGATTGGTGGTGTCACGAATATGATTGCTGTCAAAATGTTATTCCATCCATTTAAAGCTTATCACATTTTTGGTAAGCGTGTACCTTTCACTCCAGGACTGATTCCGAAAAGAAGAGGAGAAATTGCTGAAAAAATCGGACAAGTTGTGGAAGACCATTTATTAACTGAGTCTTTAATGAGAGAAAAGTTAGAAACGCCGGATATGAGAGCGACTGTGCATCGTGCCGTTTCACAACAGGTGGCAGCATTAGAGGAAAATCATATGACGATGCAATCTTTGGTGGAGCGATTTGATATTGATGTCGTGAAGGATGGCGAAAGCTTTGTTGAACGTTATACGAAACAAAAGTTAAACGAGAAATATCAATTGCATCAAACAGATAAAATTGCAGAACTGATACCTGCCAAAGTGATGGCTGAGATAGATCATAAAGTGAGCACATTAGATACTTTGTTACTCGAAAGAGCACGTATTTATTTAGAATCTGACAAAGGTTATGACGATATTCTAGAAATGTTAGAGACGTTCTTTGTTGAAAAAGGAAAAATTGTGTCAATGCTTCAAATGTTTATGACTAAAGAAGCGATAGCAGAAAGGATTCAGAGAGAATTAATTCGTTTGACGACACATTCTAAGGCGCGAGGTATTCTGTCAGCACAAATTCACGCAGAATATGAAAAATTAAAGCATGCTACGTTACAAGATTGGATTAAACCAGAACAAATGGCTGATATTGAAGCACAAGTGAGTGCATTGGTATTAAAACAAATAGATCTAAAACAACGTGCGCATATGCCGCTTAAATCGCTTGTACCACACTTATTTGAAATTTTGCATGATAGAGGTATCGATCGCATTACAGACTTGATTCTCGATACATTAGCGCAACGTTTATCAACCATTTTGAAACAAGTGAATATTCGCGGCTTAATTGAAGAGCAAATCAATCGTTTTGACCTCGATTATATTGAACGTTTAATTTTTGAAATTGCGAATAAGGAATTAAAATTAATTATGTTGCTCGGCTTTATTTTGGGAGGAATTATCGGATTTTTCCAAGGATTAATAGCAATCTTTGTATAACACTATAAAATGTGGTATCGTAAGCTAGGAACGAGGTTGAAAGAGACAGAATTCAATCTTAAAATACACAACTCAAGGAGAGATTAAAATGGCTGTAAATTTATATGATTACGCAAACAAATTAGAGCAAGCTTTACGTGAAAGTGACGAGTACAATGCAATTAAAGATGCATACGCTAAAGTAGAGGCTGATGAAAATTCTAAAAAATTATTTGATGCGTTCCGTGAAACACAAATGAACTTCCAACAAAAACAAATGCAAGGTGAAGAAATTAGCGAAGAAGATTTACAAAAAGCGCAAGAACAAGCGCAACAAATTGAAAAAGACAGCAATATTTCTGAGTTAATGAATGCTGAGCAAAAAATGAGCCAAGTATTCCAAGAAATCAACCAAATTATCGTTAAACCTTTAGACGAAATTTACGCTGACTAATAAAGATAAACGATTGAACTAACGAGTTTGAGATGCGATGTCTCAAACTCGTTTTTTTAGTTAATAGCTCTTGTAATGGCTTACTCATGCTTTTTATCTCACTGATCGTCAAGTCAATTTTACGGTAAAAAAAATTAACCATTTCAATAATACTTAAACGAGACGCACTTTAATTAACGAAAATATGATAAAATAAATGAATACGAAACATGCATACATAGATGAAATTTGATGATAAAAGGAGAATGCTTGAATGGTTAAGTTTTTGCATTGTGCAGATTTGCATCTCGATAGTCCATTTGCATCCAAGCGCTATTTAAATCCGACAATTTTGAAGGATGTTGAAAATAGTGCTTACAAAAGTTTTGAAAACATTATTGACCTTGCATTGAGAGAAGAGGTCGATTTTGTCATAATTAGTGGAGATTTATTTGACCAACACAATCGTACTTTAAAGGCGGAAGTGTTTTTAAAATCTCAATTTGAACGTTTGCAGAAAGAACAAATTTTTGTCTACATTGTACATGGGAATCATGATCCTTTATCGGATGAAATTAAAACGAAATGGCCTGAGAATGTGACTGTATTTTCAAATCAGGTCGAAACATATCAAGCGATTACGAAAACGGGAGAAACAGTGCATCTTCATGGCTTCAGCTATGAAAAACGTGAAAGTTACGAAAATAAAATAGATGCTTATCCGACGAATGAAAATCGTAATGTAGTACATATTGGCGTATTGCACGGGACTTATAGTAAATCTGAAGCTT
The DNA here is from genome assembly GCF_001792775.2 of Staphylococcus pseudintermedius. Taxonomy (GTDB): domain Bacteria; phylum Bacillota; class Bacilli; order Staphylococcales; family Staphylococcaceae; genus Staphylococcus; species Staphylococcus pseudintermedius. The sequence goes on along the minus strand of NZ_MLGE02000018.1, from coordinate 15,042 downwards.
CGGATCGTTACACAGAGTTTCGATTGGAAGATTTAAACGCGAAATTATACCATTATTGGGCTTTGGGTCACATTCATTTGAGACAACAACTGAGTGATATGCCTGAAATTCATTATCCTGGCAATATTCAAGGCCGTCATTTTAAAGAACAAGGTGAAAAAGGTTGTTTAATTGTTGAAGGTGATCATGTTGCGTTAAAGACACGCTTTGTGCCGACACAATTCATCCGTTTTGAATCAGCAACGTTAGAGACGGAAGATATTAGCCAACAAGCGTTATTCGAACTGATTCAAGACTTTAAAGCACGTGTCAGACATCAAGGTCGTGCATTTTATCGATTACAGTTGAATATACGCGGCGATGAAATGATTTCACCACAAGTTTTAGAACAATTGAAAGTATTGTCCACAGAATATGAAGAAAATGAACGCCACTTTGTCTTAATTGATGAATGGGACATCCGTTATATTGATATTCGTCAAAAATCTATTATTCAAGAGTTTCCTGCAGAATTACTTGAGCAAGATGATGTGTATGAGCGTGCAGTGAAAGATTTGTATATGAATCCGAAAGCCTCAAAATATTTGGAGAGCTATCAACAACATGATCGTAAAGCGTTGGTTGCACGTGCAGAAGCCATCATTGAAGCTGAGTTAAAGGGGGGCAATTAACCGATGAAAATTAAATCAGTTGAAATTTATGGTTATGGTCAATTTGTCCAACGAAAAGTGGAATTTGATCAATATTTTACTGAGATTTTTGGACAAAATGAAGCAGGTAAATCGACACTTCAAGCGTTTATACATTCGATTTTATTTGGCTTCCCGACAAAAAAGGAAAACGAACCACGTCTTGAACCACGTATGGGCAATCATTACGGCGGTCGTGTGACATTGATTTTAGATGACGGTATGGAAGTGGATGTCGAACGTGTCAAAGGGAGTGCCCAAGGGGATGTCAAAGTTTACATGCCTAATGGATCGATTAAAGATGAAGCGTGGTTAAAAGCACAGTTAAATTACATCAATAAAAAGACGTATCAAGCGATTTTTTCTTTCAACGTGCTTGGCCTTCAAGATATTCATAAGCATATGAGTGAAGTACAATTACAAAACTTTTTAATGCAAGCAGGTGCGCTCGGTTCTACAGAATTTATCGGTATGCGTGAACTGATCAATCAAAAGAAGCAAGAACTTTATAAAAAGTCAGGTCAAAATCCTGAAATCAACCGTAAAATTGAAGAAGTTCGCAACTTGGAATATCAAATCCGTGAAGAATCAGCCAAAATGGAATCGTATCAACGTTTGACGGAAGAACATGAAAAAGCGTCACGACGTCTTGACACATTAAAGCAAAACCTGAGCCAATTAACAGCACTGTTTGAAGAAAAGCAAAAAGAAGTGGCTTTAATCGATCAAGTTCAAGAATGGAAAGGGTTAGAAGCGGATTTAAATATTGAACCGTTAGAGTTTCCAGAAAAAGGGATTGATCGTTATGAATTGGCGAAAGTTCAAGTGGATCATCTCGAACGTGACATTGGTTTACGTGTTGAAAAGCAACAACAATTGCAAAATGAGAATTCACAGTTGTATGTGCCTGAAAAATCACTTTATCAAAACTTTGAATCTATCGCGAAACAAGAAGACCGAGTGAAACAGCAAGACATGGAATTGAAACAGAATGAGCGAGAATTCAATCAACATGAGATGGAAATTAAAAGTTTGAAGTCTCATATCGGCTGGAAAGAGGTACATGATGATGTCGATTCGAGCGAAGCACAAAAAAGCTTTGCGAGTGAGACGTTAAAGCAAAAGCAAGAGCATCTACAAACGATTCAACAATTGAAAAAGACGCAAGATGACTATCAAATTGAAACGGTGTCTTTTGAGGAAGAATTGGAACATTTAAGTAGTCAGTTGGTTGATGATGAAAACTTCGAAAAGAAAAAAGTCTATGACCAACGATTGTTAGAATTAAAAGAAAAGCGCAATCTGTTTGATAAGATGAAGACTTCTTTTGAACAAGAAGCAGAACAAAAGGCACAGCAACAACGTCGTGTTAGAGGGGCATCATTCTTCCTTGCGATCATCTCTATTGCGTTTGCCATCTGGATGTTCGTCACAGAAGCGATGGTGGCAGGTATTGTGTTAACTGTCATGGCCATTGTGTTTATCATTGGGATGACATTATTCCGTTCTAAACCAGTCGGATATGATACGCAATTTTCTGAAGAACTTGCCCAACTCGAACAAGAAGTCGAACAGTTAGAAGCGGAATATGATTTAGACTTTGATTTATCGACACAATATCAGTTGCGTGATCAAATTGCGCAACGTCAACAACAATTGGCAATTTTAAAAACAAAAACGCAACATGCAAAGACACAATATGAAGATACACAGATGGCATGGGCAGATGCGACGAGCAAGTTACAACAATTGAAAGCATCACTTCACTTGTCTGAAAACTTGTCAGATGAACTGCTCGTCGATGCGATACAGACAATTCAAATGATCAAAGATCATCAACAATATATTGAAAAGTTGCATGAAGCCTACTTAAAATTAAGTGAATCATTAGAATCATTTTATACTGAAGTGAATGACAAAATTGGTTCAGTATTTCAAGAGATTGATAGAAACACTCTGTTCCATGATGTGCGAGAATGGTTAAAAACAACGAGTCGAGATATGACGCGTCATGAACATAATACGGAACAATTAAACTTGTTAGAAAATGAGCTGAAACATTTGAAGCATCGTTTAAATGAAAATCATCAAGAAATTCAGACATTATTCGGTGCAATTGGCGCGTTAGATGAGGAAAGTTATTACAAACATCACGAACGCTATCAACGCTACCATGAACGTTTAGCACGTTTTAATGACCTAACACACTTCCTGGATAACCAGAACTACGGCTATGAAAAGAGTTCTAAATTAAGTGAGAAAACAACAGCTCAACTTGATGAAGAATATCAAAAGTTGTCTGAACAAATTGATACTTACAATGAGCGCTTTTTGGAATCACAAAGCGAAGTGAGCGACTTATTAGCGCAAATGAACCATATGGAAACGGATGATACTTTGAGACATTTACGCCATCAATATCAACTTTTAAGAAATCAATTGAATGAAAGTGCTGAAGATTGGGCGGCGTTAAGCTATCTCGAAGCATTAGTAGATGAACATATTAAACAAATTAAAGATAAACGATTGCCGCAAGTTGTAAATATTGCAACAGATATTTATAATGATTTAACGAGTGGTCAATATGTACAAGTAACTTATGCGAATGAGCAAGTGATGGTGCGTCACCAAGATGGCCAAATGTACCATCCCATTGAATTAAGCCAGTCGACAAAAGAGTTGCTTTACATTGCACTCCGCTTAAGCCTGATTCATACATTAAAGCCGTACTATTCGTTACCGATTATTATCGATGACGCTTTTGTACACTTTGATGCTGAACGCAGAGCGCAAATGATGAAATATTTAAGGGGCATGTCTGAAGAGTATCAAATTCTTTACTTTACATGTTCGCGTGATACCAATATTCCAGCAAAACAGCTTGTCACGCTAAATAAGATAGATAAATAGAATGGGAAGGCGTTAAAAATGAGAAATATTGAAAAGCTACAACCTGGAGACACGGTGGATCACTTTTTTCTCATCCATCGTGCGACTCAAGGCGTAACTGCGCAAGGTAAAGATTATATGACGCTTCACTTACAAGATAAAAGTGGAGAAGTAGAAGCGAAAGTTTGGACCATTACAAAAGAAGGTATGAACCAATTGAAGCCTGAACGTATTGTGCACATTAAAGGCGATATGATCAATTACCGTGGTCGCAAACAAATGAAAGTGAATCAATTTCGAGTTGCGACTGAAGAAGACGGGTTACGTACACAAGATTTTATCGATGGGGCACCGATGTCTCCTGAAGAAATCAAGGATGCGATGCAAGATTACATTTTCGAAATTGACAATGCACCGCTACAACGTGTAACGCGTTATTTATTGAATAAACATGAAGAGAGTTATTTCGTGTATCCAGCCGCAAGTACACATCACCACAACTTTGTCAGTGGTTTAAGTTATCACGTATTGACAATGTTAGAAATTGCTCGTCAATTATGTATCATTTATCCAGAACTGAACAAAAGTTTATTGTACAGCGGTATTATTTTACATGACATGGGTAAGGTGAGAGAACTGTCTGGTCCGATTGCGACATCATACACATTGGAAGGGAATTTACTCGGTCATATTTCAATCGCGAGTGATGAAGTAGCAGATGCAGCGCGTGAGTTGAATGTAGATGGAGAAGAGATTTTGTTACTCCGTCATCTCATTTTGTCACATCATGGTAAATTGGAATATGGCTCACCGAAATTACCTTATGTGAAAGAAGCGGAAATTTTAAACTTTATTGATAACATTGATGCACGTATGAATATGTTTGAAAAAGCGTTTAAGAAGATTGATAAAGGTCAATTTACAGAGCGCATTTTCGGTTTAGAAGGACGTCAATTTTATAAGCCTGAAAAGTTGGATTAATCAATGAATGTTTTGAAACATTTATGTATGGTGTTTCAATAACATTGCACTCGATTCTCGTTTGATTCGTTGTTTTTCCAAAGTAAAATCATGTGATAAAGCGATTTTCGGGTGAAAGTAATGCAAGTAAGTGTAAAGGGCATCAAAAAGGTGCGGGAACTGAAAGAGTTGTCCCGCACCTTTCCTTTTTTGACATTTGTTTCTCGCAATTACATGCCTAGTTGACCGTCTTGTGATGATTGTTTTTTCAACGCATCTGGATTTAAAATATTATCCTCGATGGCTTTCTTCACATCACGATCTTTATAATCAACGTTATATTCGTCAAGTAAATCTTTATAAGCATCTGTTAAGATTTTAGGGTCTTCTTGTAATTTGTTTTGAATAATTTTTTCTTTTAGTTTAGATTTCTCTTTATCAAAATCATCTTCTTTATCTGCACGAATGATATGGTAACCATATTCCGTTTTAACGACATCTGAGATTTGGCCTTCTTTCAATTTGAACAGTGCTTCTTCAAACGGTTTAACCATTTGTCCTTTAATGACATAACCTAAGCTACCATTTTTATCTTTTGTTGAATCCATTGACTCTTCTTTTGCGATTTTGTCGAAGTCTTTAGGATTTTTATCGAGTTTCTCTTTAATTTCATCAATTTTCTTCTTAGCATCTTTGTCAGATAAGCCTTCTTTATCGTCTTTATCTTGTTTCACTTTAATTAAAATATGAGAGGCTTTTTTCGTACTTTCTTTAATCTCTTTATCTGAAACTTTAACTTTTTCATTTAATAACTCTTTTTGGTAACTCACCAATTTACGTTGTTCTTTATAGTCGTCAATGGTCATGCCTTGTTGTTTTAATAAACTTTCAAATTGTTTTTTACCACCATATTTTTCAATTTCTTCGTCAGTTTCTTTATCGATTTGCTTTTGATCGACCTTATCGCCATATTTTTTCTCTAAAATTTTATTCAATAATACTTTAAATGATTGGCTAGCGATTTGTTCATTGCCAATTTCTTTTAAAACGTCTTCAACTTTTACGTCTCCTGCTTTAGAAGAAATTAAAGTTTGATCTTTTGAAGTTGGGGCATCATTTCCACATGCTCCGAGTAATACTGCACTTGCTGTTATAGGAATAAATAATCTTTGTATGCCTTTCTTCATCTTTTGAGCTCCTTTATATGTAATTAACACACATAAATATTACCATAATGTCTTGCAGTAACCAACGAAGAAGGGTATAAATACGACTAAAAGCTGAGCATGTGTCCACATTTATAACATTTTTAATGAATAATTATGTTATTACATGCTAATGATAGTGTAGGATCCACACCTTTTCTCAAATTATGAGGATTGTGCATGTGTTGATTTGCGTTGTTCTGTCAATAATAATGATACTGAAAAGCTTGCAAGTAGTAAAAATGCTGCAAGATAGAAACTGATTGCCTTGGAACCAGTCACATCTGTTAAATATCCCGTGATATAAGATGCGAGAATGGAGGTAGTCAAACCGATAAAGTTGTAAGCACTAAATGATGTCCCTAATGCATTCTTAAGTGCATTATCTACTTGAGATTGCTATTAACCCCGGGTTGGTATTCATCTTTCTAACAATACCATAACCTATTAAGGCAATGCAGAGAATCACTAAATTGTAAAAAATACTATAGATGAAGTAAAAAGAAATGTAAGAGGTAACATGATGATCAATATCGGTTTATGCGTCATTTTTTAATCTTTTTAGCCAAATTTTGATATGACAGTATACAGCAAATTAGGGGGGACATATTCATTGACGCAACATAAAAAAAGACTGATACATTTCAAAAGTGAAAATGTATCAGCTCATATTAATATGCTTTGAATGTTCATTGTGTACTAACAATAGGAAACCGTTTTGATGTTCTTCGACGTAATGCCCTTGACGAACTGAAAGGATTACTTTTAAGTAGAGTATGTCCATTACAGAATAACCAGCATTCAAAGCTAATAAAAACATAAAGTAATGACCATACTCAGGGTTTGCGCGTGCTACAAGGATACAAATGATGGTAATCACAATCAGTGGCATGATGAGACATATACAAAAATAAGACTTGCGTATGGGACGGTCAAGATAAATATTGTATAGTGGTAGCCAAGATTGACGTATTAACTTGTGAGCTTTTAAATATTTCAAGTAAGGTAGTACCGTTAGAATATGAATAAGTTTGTGAACGGGATATAAAAATAACATTAAGACAATAAACAATAGAAAGTTTTGATCTGTGAATGGTATATCAGAATAATAATGAAACATTTCAAAACTAACAAAAAATGTGATAACAACCGTTACAAAACTTATAAAAGCAATACGAGGTAAACCAAATCTTGAATGTACATCAATTGAACGCAAACAGTTTAACATTTACAAGCTCCTTTGCTATCAGTAATATAACGTATTATCTACCTCAAATTACTGTTCGTCAAGCAAATTTTCTCGAATATGACTTTGACATAAATTCACGTCATTAATAAAGTCTTTACCGTGCAATTTAGCAACGAGATAATGGACATCACTAAAGCTCGGAAGGTGGAACATTTCAGTTTGGAAATCTTTTGAAGCATTGTAGATTTTATTTTGTGTTTCATCATATTGTTCGAAAATTTCATCTACTAAAGCTTTACCTTTATCCGTTAAAGTAATGTACGTGTTCCTCTTATCATTGTGATCTTTTTCCATGTTAAGCAATGCTTGTTGTTCTAGGCGTTTGGCAAAATTGTATGCAGTTGAAACGTGCATCACACCGTATTTAGAAATATCTGAAATAGTTGCGCGACCAAAAGCGTAAAGTGTTAATAAAATCAGATGTTCATTCATGGCGATACCCGATTTTTTTAACCAACGCTGCCAATCACTTTCGGCATTTTTCCATAGAACTTTAGATAACATGGCAATTTTATGTGTGTAAAGCATTCCCTCAATTTGTGCTTGTCTGTCATTCATAATGCTAGACTCCTTTCTTAGACTATAAAAAAGCATGATACCGTATTGTACCATGCTTTAACGTCATTATATCGAATAATGGTCCTTCAAACACTAAAAAATTATTTTTTGGTTGGAAAATTTGTCATTTCTTCGCCACGATTTTGTAGATTTTCAATATGTGATTGAAGTTGTTTAATATTTGGATTGATGTCAGCTTTAAACTCACCAATCATTGTTTTCACTTCATCACCAATTGAGCCAGCAAAACTTTGGCTTTCATTTTTAATTTGAGCGATATAACGTTTAATATCATGGATACTATTTTTCATCGTATCGACTTCAAGTTCAAGTTCTGTCTTAGGTCGTGCCGCTTTTGGATTGGCGATACGTGTTTGACCATCTCTCGCAACTAAAGCCACACCTAAACCTGTTGCCACACCAGCAACAACGCCTAATGTCATTCGAACGATTTTCATAATTTTCCTCCTCGGACAATTTTCTTTTATATATACCCATTTGTTTATAAAATATGCGCTTTCAGTATAATTTAATCTTATTCGATGTTTGAAGCAATTTGAGCAGCAATCTCTGCCTTTTGAGCATCATCAATTCGAGATTCATTTGTTTCCCAATGATAACCGAAACCATCAATGTCATTTTTATAACGCGGAATTAAATGAAAATGAATATGGAAAACAGATTGTGATGCATATTCACCATTGTTTTGAATGATGTTCAAGCCGTCTGGGTTAAATGTCTTCTTAATTGCATTCGCCACAATCGGCAATGCTTCTCCGATATGTTTCATCGTTTCAGCATCTGTTTCATAAATGTTTGGTGACGGCGTTTTAGGAATGAGTAATGTATGGCCTTTAGAAACTTGAGAAATATCTAAAAATGCATAGACATAATCATTTTCGTAAACTTTAAAACTTGGAATGTCGCCGTCAATAATCTTTGAGAATATCGTTTCAGTCATATAGATTCCCTCATTTCTTCATTTAGTTTTATTATAGCACGTGTGACTGTTCATGTAACGATATTATCAAATGTCTATTAAATAGCAATAGCAACCGTATTTTTGATACAATAACAATTATGGAGGTGCAGATCAATGACTGTACAAATTAAAAATTTAACAGGCGGCTATGGTAAAAAGCCTATCATTAAAAATATAAATTTTGAACTCACAGATGGAGAAATTGTTGGTTTAATCGGCTTAAATGGTGCGGGTAAAAGTACAACAATTAAACATATTTTAGGATTGTTGACGCCGACTGAAGGTGACATGTCGATTTCAGGCATTAATATTAAAGAGGATATACATGCCTATCGACAACATTTATCCTATATTCCAGAAGCACCTGTCATTTATGATGCACTGACGTTAAAAGAACACATTGAAATGACAGCGATGGCGTATAGTATTGACTATGATACAGCGATGGCACGCGCATTACCTTTATTGAAGACATTTCGTTTAGAAGACCAATTACATATTTTTCCGAGTCACTTTTCAAAAGGGATGAAGCAAAAAGTAATGATTATTTGCGCGTTTATTGTAGAACCGGATTTTTACATTATAGACGAGCCATTTTTAGGTCTTGATCCGATTGGCATACAGTCGATGCTTGATTTGATGGCGTCTAAAAAAGAAGAAGGCCGCACAGTGTTGATGAGTACACATATTTTAGCGACTGCTGAGCGCTATTGTGATCGTTTTATTATATTAGATCAAGGTGAAATCGTCGCGATGGGGAATTTGGAAGCGTTACGTCACCAAACAGCAATGCCACATGCGACGTTGGATGAAATTTACATTCATGTGACTAAAGGAGCACAATCCTCATGAAAACGGCGAGACAACTTTTTCGAGAGCGTTTAAATGCTGAGCGAAAGGAAAAAAATTACTACAACAAATTTATTTTCAACGGCCATTTTTCAGTGTTTCTCGTCATATTATTAGGTGCATTTATATTGGGTTATAGTCAATGGTTAAAAAATGTACCTGAAGGCATCAATTACGCGCTGTGGGTATCCATGGTGTTGTCTATTACATCCATCTTCCCATTAAAAACTTTGTTGGAAGATGCTGACCGTTTATTTTTACTACCATTCGAACGTCAAATGAAAGCGTATATGCGTGATAGTATTATATTTAGCTATTTATCAAGATTGCCACTACAAATTTTAATGCTGATCGTGTTTTATCCACTCATACACACAGTTTATCCTGAACGTATGGCCGCATTCATTGTGACGAGTGTGTTAGCCATCATTTTACCGTTAGTAGGTTTATGCTTAAAGTGGGAATGGTACCGCTACAGACTTGAAAATTGGTCTATTCAACTCGTGCTTTTCATTTTCAATCTTGGTGGCTACTATGTCATGTTGGAAACTTCTCACTTATCAGCTATCATTGCTGTCGTGGGTATCATCGCTTTATGTGTATTGCTGAACAGATTGAATGTGAATCAGCTGTTTCCATGGGAGTCCATGATTAAACACGCGCATCAACATCGCATTAACTATTACAAATTTGTGAACATGTTTACTGATGTTAAAGGAATGCAAGAACAAGCAGTTCGTCGTCGTTATCTTGATTTCTTGTTAAAAACACCAAAACCATTTGACTCGACACAACTCTATCCATTTTTATTTAAGCGTAACTTTTTACGTGGTAAAGACGCATTAAACATGACATTGCGTTTAGTGGTGATTTGTGCATTCATCATGATTTGGTTAAATCATCCATGGGTGAATGCGGTCATTGGAAGTTTGGCGATGTATATTATCGTGTTACAAATGTCCCAATTTTATACTCAAGAGGCGTATAGTTTATGGCCGCAAGTTTGGCCAGTGTCAGAATTGTATGTGATAGAAGGCTATCGAAAGTTTTTACAACAAACCGTACTGATCATAGGAATCTTATTCAGTATCGTTTATGTGTTACTCCATGTGGCACAGTTTTATTTCATCATCTTCTTTTTTATCGTCGGTTATTTCACTATCCGCAGTACAATCAAGAAATTGAAATATCAAGAAAGTTTATTGAAAGATTAAGAAACAGGCTGGGGCGACTTCCAGCCTGTTTTTTCATTCCTCTTCTGAAATTGGATAAAAGAATTGTTCTAAGTATGAAGCGTGTGCACTTGATGATCCTGCAAGTGGTCGCACAGCTTCTTTAGAAAAATGTTCACGGAATGCAGAAGATTTTTTGTAATCTTCATAGGCTTTACGTGATGAAAATCCTAAAAATACTTTATAAATATTGCTTTGTAAAGGTTTTAATAATCGGTAAGTATTGAAACCATCATATTCGTCTAAATGAGGAAGGTAACTCTCTAGTTTCTTTTCCAACTGATATTTATGATCTTCAGTCGTCGGTATTGATATTAATGCATGAAAATCATCACTTGAAATTGAACCAAAGCGAGTTAAGACGCGAAATTTTTTAGGTTGTTGAAAAATAGTCTCGTCGTCTGTCTCCTCAATCATGACAGATTGGTCGTTTCCAGAAAAAATAAATAAGTCATGGTTTTCGTTGTTGAGTTGGATTTGATTTAAATATCCGTAAGTACCATATGTGATATAAAATTTCATGGTGTTCTCCTCCTTGTTTTCATTCATTATAAGTTTTTCTCGCTTAAATCACCACTAAAATATACTTAATTCTCACTTAAATTAAGTGACTATTTTTGTACGATTAATTCATGTCGCACGATTGATAAAATACCCGCTAAATATGCATCGATTAAGATATGAAAACTATTTCAAAATAGAAAAGTTTCATGGTTGAAATCACTTAGTTAAATGTACATTTTAAATTTTTATGACATTTGAGCCAGATACTGATGTTAGAGGGGCTTGATATGATATATTAATGAAGAATGACGTTGTTTAAGGAGGAACATATGGGTACGACAAAAAACGATACAATTTTGCGTGCGATTAAAGGAGAAGTAGTCTCTCATACCCCTGTATGGTTTATGAGGCAGGCAGGACGTTCACAACCAGAATATCGCAAATTAAAAGAAAAATACTCACTATTCGACATTACACATCAACCAGAATTATGTGCTTATGTCACTGCATTACCGGTTGAACAATACGACACAGATGCAGCAGTATTATATAAAGATATTATGACACCATTAAAATCAATCGGTGTAGATGTTGATATTAAATCTGGCATTGGACCCGTCATTGCTAATCCGATTCGACAAATGTCTGATGTGGAAGCATTAGGTCAAATCGATCCAGAGCGCGATGTCCCTTATGTTTTAGACACAATCAAATTATTGACTGAAGAAAAATTAAATGTCCCATTGATTGGCTTTACAGGTGCACCATTTACTTTAGCCAGTTACATGATTGAAGGTGGCCCATCTAAAAACTATAATCAGACGAAAGCACTGATGTATAGTGATGAAGCGACATGGTTTAAATTAATGGACATGTTGACAGACATGTCGATTCGATACGTTGGTGCTCAAGTGAAAGCAGGTGCACAGCTCATTCAAGTGTTTGATTCATGGGTAGGGGCTTTGAATCAACCGGACTATGATTACTATATTAAGCCATGTATGGAAAAATTGATCACAGGGATTAAAGCATACAACGTCCCTGTCATAATGTTTGGTGTGGGGGCAAGCCATTTAATAGAGTCATGGAATGCTTTACCTATCGATGTCTTAGGGCTAGATTGGCGTACATCGATTAATGAAGCACGTGCCAAAGGGGTTTCAAAAGCATTACAAGGCAATTTAGACCCAAGCATTTTATTGGCACCGTGGGAAGTGATTGAAGCACGCTTGAAACCGATTTTAGATCAAGGGGTGGCTCACGGACGACACATTTTCAATTTAGGTCACGGGGTCTTTCCTGAAGTGAAACCGGAAACGTTAAAACACGTGGCTCAATTTGTACATGACTATACAAAACGTTAAGTTGCAAGAATCGAGTATATAAAGGACGGATTAAAAGATGAAAAAACAAATAGGATTATTAGTGATGGCATACGGGACACCTTACCAAAAGAGTGACATCGAACCATATTATACCGATATTAGACACGGTAGAAAGCCATCCGAAGAAGAGTTGAATGATCTCATTTCACGCTATGAGGCGATTGGGGGGCTTTCGCCGTTAGCAGGAACGACTGAACGTCAAGCTGATGCAATTCAGAAGGCGCTAAATGAGACTTATGAAGATGTTGAATTCAAGTTGTATATCGGATTAAAACATATTCACCCATTTATTGAAGATGCTGTGACACAAATGAATGAAGATGGTATTAAAGAAGCAGTAACAGTCGTTTTAGCACCGCATTTTTCTAATTTCTCAATAGCTTCATATAATCGTCGTGCTAAAGACAAAGCCGACACGTTTGGCATTCAGTTGCATCATGTTCAACATTATTATCAACAGCAACAATTTATCGATTACTGGACGATGCGTGTGAATGAAACTTTAGAAAATATTCCACAAGAAGAACACGCAAAAACTGTTCTCGTCGTATCAGCACACAGCTTGCCTGAAAAAATGATTAAAGAAAGTAATGATCCATATCCATTTGAATTAGAAGACACAGCGCGTTTAATTCAAGAACAGTCAGCAATTGAACATGTTGCAGTGGGTTGGCAATCAGAGGGCAACACAGGTACACCGTGGTTAGGGCCTGATGTTCAAGATTTAACACGTGACTTATTCGAACAAGAAGGGTATCAACATTTCATTTATACACCAGTTGGTTTTGTTGCAGAACATTTAGAAGTGTTATACGACAATGATTACGAATGTAAAGTGGTTTGTGATGCAGTCGGCGCAACATATCATCGCCCACCTATGCCTGACACACATCCATTGTTTATCGGTGCAATTGTGAGCGAAATTACAAAAATTTTCCCGAAAGCGTGAGAAACATGACAAATGTAGCAATCATTGGTGCGGGTATTACAGGTTTATCAAGTGCATACTTTATTAAACAAAAGTATCCGCATGTGAATGTAACGATTTATGAAGCAACAGATCGACCTGGTGGCAAAATTAAAACGGTACACCATGATGGCTATACGATTGAACTTGGCCCCGAATCTTATTTAGGTCGCAAAACGATTATGACTGAAGTGGCAAAAGCAGTAGGGATGACAGATGATGATATCGTGACAAATGAAACGGGTCAATCGTATATTTTTGCCAATGACACATTATATCCGATTCCAGGCGGCGCGATTTTAGGTGTACCGACTGACATTAAACCATTTATGTCAACAAAACTCATCTCAATGAAAGGGAAATTGCGCGCATTAAAAGATTTGACGATTAAACCGATTGAGATGGAAAATGAAGACATGTCGGTAGGTGAATTTTTTAGGACACGTCTCGGTGACGAAGTACTCGAAAATTTAATTGAACCGTTACTGAGTGGTATTTATGGTACAGACATTGATGTGTTGAGTTTAATGAGTACGTTTCCGAACTTCAAAGCATTAGAGGAAGAACACGGTAGTATCATTAAAGGGATGCAACATGTCAAAAAAGAGCGTCAACAACAAGCACAACATAATCAACAAGGCCCACAAGGACAATTTAAGCAATTCAGACATGGTTTGAATGACTTTGTGAACAAACTTGAACAATGGCTTAAAGCGCATGATGTGACATTTCATTATGAAACGCCCGTGCATGATTTAATTGGCACACAAAAGGGGTATTATGTTGAGTTAAATGACGAATCGCGTTCATTTTATGATGGTGTCATTGTCGCAACGCCACATCAAGTGTTTAGAGAGTGGTTTAGCACTGATCCGATGTTTGATTATTTTTCGAAACTAGAAGCATCATCTGTCGCTACGATTGTCTTTGCATTTGATGAAGCCAATATTGAAAATACGTCTGATGGTACAGGATTTGTGGTTGCGAGAACGAGTGCGACGGATATTACTGCGTGTACGTGGACAACCAAAAAATGGCCACATACGACACCAGAAGGCAAAGTCCTCATTCGTGCATATATCGGCAAACAAGGTGATAACATCGTTAATGAAAAGACAGATGAAGAACTGGTAGCAATCGCTAAAAATGACTTACAACAAATGATGACATTTCACGGCGAACCTGACTTTACAATCGTAAATAAAATGCCGTATGCGAGTCCTCAATATCACGTCGGTCATATTGCTCGAATTAAAGCGATACAACAACATATTTGTGACAATTATCAACATTTACAAATTACAGGTGCACCGTTTGAAGCGGTTGGATTGCCAGACTGTATTCGACAAGCAGAAACAGCAGTTAAACAATTGTTGTCACGAATTGGATAAATGATAAGAAAAAAGCTGCGAGATGTTGCAGCTTTTTTCATTTTGGTTATATATTTTTAACGGTTGGTGAGAGATTCACTGACCGTTATTTTAATTTTTGATATTAAAAAAGCACAAATATCTCTATAATTGTAAGTGACCAAACCAACGATTAAGGAGATATTGTGCCTATGTGTAATGAT
>NZ_MLGE02000017.1 GCF_001792775.2 Staphylococcus pseudintermedius | reverse complement strand
GGAAAAAAGTAAAGATAGAGTTAACTAACGGAAAAATATTCATCGGGAGAGCCGCTGGTTACGATGATGAAATGGATAATGAAAGTGGAGAAGATTCTATACATTTAGATAGTGGCAAACTATTATATGATTTTGATGAAAGCGAAATTAAATCGATTGAAGTTTTAGATTAAGCACCGGATGAAGTGGTAAATCATTCATCTCGGTGCTCTTTTTATACTCAATTTTAAGCGACTGTGTTGCAGTGGCTATTTTTTATGCCCAAACCGTGCTTATGGCGTTAAAAGATGCAAGTGTAGTCCAAACCATGCAATGACATAAAACTTGCAAGAGTAGATTTAAATGAGGTGCAGAAATGAAAGAACAATGGTTAAAGTTAAGCTTACAATTTTTTAATGATGCGGGTACTGAGGAAGCCGTGAGTGATGAGAATGTTGAAACTGAACCGACACAAGAAGTTGAAGAACTGTCTGAGTCTCAAATGAAGTTAGTGAATGAGCGTGTGAATGAAGAAATGGCACGTCGTACGAAAGAGATGCGTCAACAGATTCAAGATGAATTGAATGAAAAGCAAAAAGAAGCTGATAAATTGCGTAAGATGAACGCCGAACAAAAGCATCAATACGAGCTTGAAAAGGCTGAAAAAGAACGTGATGACTATAAACAACAACTTGAGTCATACAAGATGCGTCAAGAGGCGATGGCGATGTTTAATGAGGCAGGTATGCAAGCCCCTGAATCTTTATTGAATATGGTCGTTCAAGATACAGCAGAAGCAACAAAAGAAGCTGTAGATAGCTTTGTTTCGATGGTGAATCAGGAAGTGCAGCGTCAATTAGAAAGTAAAGCGACACAAAACCATGTTGCAGGGAATCATGTTGAAGCACCTAAAACAGATGAAGCTTGGAAAACATTTTTAAATTAAGAAAGGTTGATTTGATGATGAAATTTAATTTGAAATTCAATTTACAATTTTTTGCTGATGATTCAGCTAGTGGTGGCGGTACGTCCTCACCTATAGCAGCTACAAAAACGAAAGTGGCACTGGGTGAAACGAAATTAAAGGACAAACACACTGGCATTGTAAAAACTGTGACAGATGCGAAGTCGTATGTGACGCCTGCATTGATTACTGATGATGCAATTTATATGGAAGGGCGTTTTGTTAGCCATCTTATGATACATTTTTAAACGCAAAAAAACACCAAGCATACGTATATACTTGGTGTCCGAAAAATAACAGATTAACGTGAGTAGTACTCAACGATTAATTGTTCATTGATTTCAGCTGGCAACTCGCTACGTTCTGGAAGACGAACGAAAGTACCTGTTAAGTTATCAGCATCGAAGTCTAAGTAATCAGGAACGAAATTGTTGATTTCAACTGATTCTTCGATGATTGCTAATTTACGTGATTTTTCACGAACAGTAACAACTTGACCCGGTTTTAATGTGTATGATGGAATGTCAACACGTTTACCGTCAACTTCTACGTGACCGTGACCAACTAATTGACGTGCTTGACGACGTGTACGCGCTAAACCTAAAGCGTAAACAATAGCGTCTAAACGGCTAGCAAGTAAGATCATGAAGTTTTCACCATGAACACCGCCTTGTTTACCAGCAGTTTGGAATGTGTTACGGAATTGACGTTCAGTCATACCATATAAGTAACGTAATTTTTGTTTTTCACGTAATTGTAATCCATACTCAGATAATTTTTTACGTTGAGTTGGACCGTGTTGTCCTGGTGCGTAAGGACGTTTGTCTAATTCTTTACCAGTACCTGATAATGAGATACCTAAACGACGAGATTTTTTCCAGCTTGAACCTCTGAATCGAGCCATAATGTGACTCCTCCTTTTTCTTTTTTGTTGTTATGAAAAAACAAAAAAGAGTGTTGAATGCTCAATAGGATATAATGTTTTATGTATCCTCACCTCATAGCTCCGGTTACACGACACGTCCGCTTTGGGAACATCATAGCGCCTATTAATATTCAACTGCTATTTTCGTTTATTCACACAAAGGATATTGTATCATTTTATACGTAAAAGTCAAACATAATTTGAATAAATGGTTTAAAGGTGTGTTTCTAGTACTTTTACGACGTCTTCTAAACCTGCTTCGTCTGCTTCAGAAAAACGTGCAGGGATAGGGGCATCGATATCTAATACACCAATCACTTCGCCGCCTTTATGAATTGGAATAACGATTTCAGATTGGCTGTTCGCATCACAGGCAATATGGCCAGGGAAGGCATGCACATCAGCGACACGTTGCGTTTGTTTTTTTGCAACAGCTGTACCACATACACCTTTGCCGACTTCGATATGAACACATGCCGGTTTACCTTGGAACGGTCCTAAAATTAATGCCTCATCTTTCATTAAGTAAAAACCGACCCAGTTAATTTGAGATAAATTTTCATTTAATAACGCAGAAGCATTACTTAAATTTGCGATTAAATCTGTTTCTCCATCTAACATCGCATCAAGTTGACGAGATAAGAGATGATAGTCTGTTGTTTCTGTCATTCAATTCACTCACTTTCTTATCAATTTATCCCATATTATAAGCTATCTCTTGAATACGACGCAATTTTCTGAGATATTTTGATAGAACTGCAAAAAACTGCAATTAATTTTAAGATTTTATTTTAATGCATCCTTAAATTACGTTATAATAGTTTTATGTATTTAGGAGGAGACGAGTGGACATGGCATTATATATTATACTAGCGATTATCATTGTTATTTTGATTGCAATCGGTGTTTTATTTTACATGCGATCAAACAAAAGGTCGATTATTCAATCTGCTGAAGAGAGAAGAGAAAAGTTAAATGCATTGTCGTATGATGAAAGTTTGGAGAAATTGAAAACGTTACACTTATCTGGTGAAACAAAAAATCAGTACGATACATTGAACCAATCATGGACGGACACAACAAATAACTATTTGGCACCTGTAGATGAAAAAATCCATGAAGCAGAAATGAATCTAGATAAATTCAAGTTTTCATTAGCTCAAACGGACATTGATGATGCACATGCTTTAATGGACCAGTACGAAGCGAAACATCAAGAGTTGATTAGTCAAGCGGATGAAGTATACGACATGCATCAACAGAGCGATGAAATTTATGAAAGAAGTAAAAATGAATACCGTAAATTGAAGCGCGATGTCCTTGCAAATCGTCATCAATATGGTGAATCAGCAAGTTTATTAGAAAAGGAAATTGAAGGTTTTGAACCAGAATTTGAAGTGTATGAGACGTTAAAAGCTGAAGGTAACTACCAAGAAGCACACACGCATATTCAAGGGTTAGATCAAGATATTGCTTATTTAAAAGAAGATATGAGTGAAATTCCTGATTTAATGCGTGAAGCACAAAAAGAACTGCCTGGTCAATTTCAAGATATTAAATATGGCGTACGTGATTTGAAAGTAGAAGGTTATGATTTAGATCATGTGAAAGTCGACAGTACATTACAAGACTTAAAGACAGAGCTTAGCTTTGTTGAACCGATGATCAGTCGTCTTGAGCTAGATGAAGCGAATGACAAATTGGCTCAAATTAATGACCGCCTTGATGATATGTATGACTTAATCGAGCATGAAGTTAAATCGAAAAATGCTGTAGAAGAATCTAAAGAACGTATTACAAATGATTTGTTCCATGCCAAAGATATGAATTACACGTTACAAACTGAAATTGAATACGTGCGTGAGAATTATTATATCAATGAAAGTGATGTACAAAGTGTGCGTCAATTTGAAAATGAGATTCAAAATTTAATTTCAGTGTATGACGAAATTTTATCTGAAATGGCGAAATCATCTGTACGTTATAGCGAAGTCCAAGATAACTTGAAATATATTGAAGACCATGTTGAAGTAATTAATACGAAACAAGAAAAGCTACAAAATCATCTCGTGTCACTAAGAGAAGATGAAGCAGAGGCAGAAGAACATATTTTACGTGTCCAAAGTAAAAAAGAAGAAATTTATCGTCGTTTACTTGCTTCAAACTTAACAAGCGTGCCAGAACGTTTCATTATTTTGAAAAATGAAATTGATTATGAAGTGCGTGACGTCAATAAACGTTTTAGTGAGCGACCAATTAATGTGCAACAATTGAAAGATAAAGTTAATAAAGTCGTGCTTCAAATGAACAAATTTGAAGATGAAGCGAACGATGTGCTCATTAATGCGGTGTACGCAGAACGTCTCATTCAATACGGCAACCGTTATCGTAAAGACAATCATGATTTAGATAAGAGCTTGAACGAGGCAGAACGTTTATTTAAAAACAACCGCTACAAGCGTTCAAGTGAAATTTCAGAACAAGCGCTCGAACAACTTGAGCCTGGTATCGCACAACATATTGAACGAGAAGTGTTAGAACAACAATCTTAATATATGAATGCAACAGCGAAGTAACACGTGCATCTATCGTAGTGTCATTAACTATGATAGGTGCACTTTTTTATGGGGTTCATTTGAAAATGCTATAGTGAAGCCATTCAATCCGAAAAGTTTACCGGAATGATAAAAATTTAGAAAATATCGAATGGATATGACATCAGACCCAAGACTTGTAGTACAATGTAAAATGAAATTTAAAGAGAGGAAGTCTGCACATGTTATATTTTGATAACGCAGCGACGACGAAACCCG
Source organism: Staphylococcus pseudintermedius (assembly GCF_001792775.2). Lineage (GTDB taxonomy): Bacteria > Bacillota > Bacilli > Staphylococcales > Staphylococcaceae > Staphylococcus > Staphylococcus pseudintermedius. The sequence goes on along the minus strand of NZ_MLGE02000017.1, from coordinate 51,188 downwards.
ATCCATCCGTGTTATCGAGTTTTATGAAAGTGAACGAGAAGTTTTTCTATAATCCGAATAGCCCACATCAAAAAGGGCAAGAAGTTGAGCGTTTATTACAAAATGCGAGAGACCAAATTAAATCGACGCTGAAGTTAAACGATGAAACACTTATATTTACAAGCGGGGCAACAGAGTCGAACAATATGGCTTTAAAAGGGGCAGCACATCAGAAAAAGCATTTTGGACGTACCATCATCACGTCGTTACTTGAACATCCATCTGTATTAGAAGTTATGCGAGAACTTGAACGAGAAGGTTTTATATTAAAGTACGTCAATGTGACAACTGAGGGGCGCATTGACATTGATGATTTAAAGTCACTGTTAACCAATGATGTGATTTTAGTGACGTGCATGCAAGTGAATAATATTATGGGACAAATGCAACCTATTGAAGAGATTGTTAAAAGCTTAAAGCCTTATCCGAAAGTACATTTTCATGTTGATGCGGTACAAGCACTTGGTAAATGGCCGATTCAAATGACAGGGATTGACAGTTTATCGTTGAGTGGTCACAAGTTTAATGGTTTAAAAGGTCAAGGTTTACTCATTTTAAAAAACTTACATCAAATTTATCCAATTATTCAAGGTGGCGGTCAAGAATTTGGTTTGCGTAGTGGGACGGTCAATGTCGCAAGTGATGTGGCATTAGCGAAAGCCATTCGACTGGCGGAAGATCAACGTGAGTCCTTAATACAAACGTTGTCGACATTTACCACTGCATTGCGTGAGATGATTCAAGATTATCCTGGTGTCGTCATTAATTCACCGGTTGATGCATCACCGCATATTTTAAATTTGGCATTTCCAGGTGTACGAGGAGAAGTATTAGTCAATGCCTTTTCGAAGCAAGGGATTATGATTTCGACGACAAGTGCATGTTCGTCCAAACATTCGAATGTCAATGAAGTATTAAAAGCGATGAACATTTCAGTGTCGCGTATTTTAGGAAGTATCCGTTTGTCATTTGATAGACATACGACCATGCAAGATATTGAAACGTTTAAAGTGGCGTTTCACCAAGTATATAGAGAAATTGAGGAGTTGTTAGAAAAATGATTTATGACCATATATTAGTTCGTTATGGAGAATTAACATTAAAGGGGGGGAATCGTAAAACATTTGTCAGTCAGTTGCGTTCCAATGTAAAACGTGCACTCATGCCATTAAAAGGGTATGAAGTGAAAGCGAATCGTGATCGCATGTATATTCAATTAGAACCAGAAGCTGACATTGAAGAAATGATGACACGTATATCGAAAGTGTTCGGTGTACATTCAATCAGCCCAGTTTTAAAGTTGGAAAAGTCGATGGATGCGGTGTATGAACACGCACGATTATTCGCTCAAAATTATGAAGCGGGAGATAGTTTCAAAATTGAAGTGAAACGCTCTGACAAAAATTTTGAATATGAAACATTTGCAATCCAACGTATGGTCGGTGGTGAAGTGCTTAAAAGTAATACATCACTCCATGTGGATGTTCGCCAACCTGACCATGAAATCAAAGTGGAAGTCCGTCTAGATGCGATTTATATGTATGACCGCATTATTCCAGCGATTGGTGGTTTGCCAGTCGGAACAGGAGGAAAGACGCTGTTAATGTTATCAGGCGGTATTGATTCACCGGTTGCAGGGATGGAAGTGATGCGCCGTGGTGTAACGATTGAAGCGATTCATTTCCATAGTCCGCCATTTACAAGTGAAAAAGCGAAAGAAAAAGTGATTGAATTGACGCGAATTATGGCGGAGAGAGTCGGTTCAATTCGTTTACACATTGTGCCTTTTACAGAAGTCCAAAAACAAATTCATAAAGTCGTTCATGAACGTTACACGATGACGTCAACACGCCGCATGATGTTAAGAATCGCCGATAAAGTCGTGTATCAAATTGGAGCTGACGCGATTGTAAATGGTGAAAACTTAGGACAAGTCGCTAGCCAAACATTGAAAAGTATGTATGCAATTAATGCGGTCACGAACACGCCAATTTTACGTCCGTTATTGTCATTAGATAAAGAAGAAATCGTGCAAAAGGCAAAGGATATTGGCACATTTGAAACGTCTATTCAACCTTATGAAGATTGTTGTACGATTTTCACACCGAAAAATCCAGTGACAGAGCCGCAATTTGAAAAAGTATTACAATATGAATCTGGTTTTGATTTTGAAGAAATGATTGATAGAGCGGTAGGTAATATTGAAACCATTGTGATCGATAAAAACTACCAAACCCATCAAGATGAGCAAAACACATGGGATGATGACTTGTTCTAAAAAGGGGGATAAACAATGATTTTAGAATGGGATGGGACACTGATTTTAATAATCATTAGTTTAGGCTTTTTAGCTGCATTTATCGATGCTGTAGTCGGTGGAGGCGGTTTAATATCGATCCCCGCATTACTTGCCATTGGTATGCCACCCGCTGTTGCATTAGGGACGAATAAATTAGCGAGTGCATTCGGATCATTGACGAGTGCGATTCGTTTTATTCGCTCGGGTAAAGTGGATCTCGCTATTGTTGCTAAACTGTTCCCTTTATCCTTTATCACCTCGATTTTAGGTGCAATCGTAGCAGTTTATTTACCTGCTGAACTTTTAAAGCCAATTGTGATTGTCATTTTGTCAATGGTTCTCGTTTATACGTTATTGAAAAAAGATTGGGGCAGTATCCGTACATATACTACGCTACCTTTATATAAAATGATTTTGTTTACGTGCCTTATTGTGGTCATCGGCTTTTATGATGGCTTTCTTGGTGGCGGAACAGGATCATTTTTACTCTTCGTCTTTTTATTATTAGGCTTTGATTTTTTAAGTGCTGCGGGTAATGCGAAAGTGTTGAATTTTGCCTCAAACTTAGGTGCGTTACTGTTGTTTATTTATTTAGGCCGTGTCGATTATGTTTATGGGTTAAGCATGGGTGTCAGTATGATTGCGGGGTCTTATGTTGGCGCGATATTTGCACTAAAAAAAGGAGTCAGTTATGTCAGAATCTTATTTGTTATCGTCACTGTCGTCCTTATTTTAAAAAATGTCTGGGATTACATCTCAACGCATTAACAAGGAAGAGATTGTGCATGATTGAGATGCATGTCCTTCAAAAACTATTGATTTACGTTCAATTTTAAATTTCAAATGATTTCTTACAGTTATTTGACCTAAAGACTATATTTTTTTGTTATGATAAATTTGAAAAACATTTGAAAGGAAGTTGATTATGTCAAAAAGGATCATAGCGATTATATTAGCAAGTGTCATCGTACTGGGCGGTATTTTAATGAGTGCCATGACAACAGTTGTATCCTCTCTTATGAGTGGGGATTTTAACATTAATAAGGAAGCGACAAGTACTGTACTTGAAGAAGGCGATAGTAATAAGAAAATTGCAGAAATTGTCGTTGAAGGTGAAATTATCGATACAGGTGCGAGCGGTGGGCTGTTCGGTGGTGGCGCAGGTTATAATCATCAAGCGGCTTTAAAACAACTCGAAACGATTAAAAATGATGATTCTATCAAAGGTGTGTTACTCAGCGTTAATAGTCCGGGTGGCGGTACATATGAAAGTGATGAATTTTATCAAAAAATAAAAGAAGTGAAAGATTCAGGTAAAAAGATTTTTGTCCAAATGGAAAATTTAGCGGCATCTGGAGGCTACTACATTTCAGCACCAGCCGATAAAATTTATGCGGGTCCTCAATCTTTAACAGGTTCAATTGGTGTCATTTCTGAGTCAAAAGATTATTCAGAGCTTTTGGACAACTTAGGCATTAGAACAAACACAATCAAATCAGGTGCACATAAAGATATTTTAAGTAGTTCTCGTAAAATGACAGATGAAGAAAGAGAGATTTTACAGTCTATTAATAAAGATAGTTTTGATCAATTTGTCAATGTGGTTAAAGAGGGACGTCAAATGTCCGAATCAAAAGTGCGTGAATTGGCAGATGGACGTATTTATAGTGCACAACAAGCGAAAAGTAATGGTTTGATTGACGCTATCGGTTATAAAGATAAGACTTTAAAAGACTTGATGAAAGCGATTAAAGTTGAGAACCCAGAAATTATTACGTTCGACCCTGAAGAAAGTAATTTAACGAGCTTTTTAGGCATGAAATCATTCATAAATGGATTGCGTGCAGAGTTGAAAGATGTGAAATCCATTATTAATAATGAATCACAAACACGACCAATGTACAAATATGAAGGGTAGGTGATTGAGATGCAACATTCAAATGAGTTTAACTATAATCCGTCTCAACCCCGCCCTGAGATGTCACGTCCAATGAATAGTCATCGGGCAGATGGACTTGCGACACAAACGATTGAAAAACATCGATATGAACTGGATGCGTTTTTCTATGCAGGTTTTGGCAGACGGTTTTTAAGTTATATCATTGACCTTGCAATCTTATGGGGTGTGACACAAATTGTTTTAAACCCTATTTATGGACTGACAGGTATCGATAGTTGGAAATTGTGGATTGATAAATTCAGCTTAGGTCATATGCTTGATGTACTTATTTATTTTAGTTACTTTGTATTGATGACGAAATACTTTCAACAAACAGTTGGTAAAATGATTGTCGGCATTAAAGTGTATCACCGGAAGTTAACGCGATTGAACTGGTCAGATGTTTTAATGAGAGAATGGATTGGCCGTATCATTTCAAATGTTTTTTTCGGCTTGCCATACTTAGCTGTACTGTTCACGCCTAAACATATCGGTGTGCATGATTACTTTGCGGATACAGTCGTCGTTAAAAATAAATACCTTCATTATATTAAAGAAACTGAAGGTATATGACGTGATAACGACTGATTAACACGATATAATAGGGAAGTAATCTATTTAATGGAGGTACTATTGATGGCACAAATTACATTTAAACAAAACCCTGTTGAATTATTAGGTCAAGAGGTTAACATTGGGGACCAAGCTCCAGACTTCACAGTAGTAGACAATAATTTACAGCCTGTGACACTGGCAACATATGAAGGCAAGAAAAAATTAGTCAACGTTGTTCCTTCTCTTGACACAGGGGTATGTGATCAACAAACACGTAAGTTCAATGAAGAAGCAAGTACTGAAGATGGGTACGTATTAACGATTTCTATGGACTTACCATTTGCGCAACAAAGATGGTGTGCGTCAAGTGGATTAGACAACGTGATTACATTAAGTGATTATCAAAGTCGTTCATTTGGTCAAAACTACGGCGTGATGATGGACGGTTTACAATTATTAGCACGTTCAGTATTTGTATTAGACGAAAATAATAAAGTCGTATATAAAGAGATTGTAGCAGAGGGTACGGATTTCCCTAACTTTGAAGCAGCACTTGAAGCTTATCGCAACATTTAATTGAGGGTGAATGACCAAGTTGAGTGGAGATTCGCTGTATCAGCATCAACCTACTTTAAGTATGGTTTTTCTGACATACCCTATCTCTGTTGACATGTCGTTCAATCAATGAATGCTGATGAAATGAACAAAGGGAGATTCAGAAGCCACATTTTTTAGTGTGTACTTCTGAAATGCTCCCTTATTTTTATGAAAGGATGATGAATGATGACAGAAAGCACCTCTATTATGGAGACATTGTTCCATCAACTCGATGAAAGAACACAAAATTTAAATGAAGAAAATGGTCAAAGCTTTATTGAAAACTTAGGCTTGGCAATGGAACAACTTTATACCTCTGAACGTGATATATTAGAACAAGCTACACTTCAAGATAGAAGAAAAGCATTTCAATTTGCGTATTTGAATCAACTGCAAAAAGAGGAAGTTCAAGCTAATCATCAAATTACTCCCGATTCTATTGGACTTATTTTAGGGTTTTTAGTGTCGCAATTTAAAGAAGGCACCAAAGAACTGCATATTGCCGATTTAGGCAGCGGTACAGGCCATTTAAGCGCTACCGTTCATGAAGTGATGACAGACTTCACTATCATGCACCATTTAGTTGAGGTTGACCCAGTACTTTCTAGAGTGAGTGTACACCTTGCGAACTTTTTAGAAATTCCGTTTGATGTGTATCCTCAAGATGCTATTATGCCGTTACCCTTTGATGGTGCGGATGTTGTCATTGGTGATTTGCCGATTGGGTATTACCCGAATGACGCGCGTAGCGAACAACTACAGTTAGGTTTTGATGAGGGGCACAGTTTTGCACACCACTTATTTATCGAACAAGCAATTGAAGCGGTGAAGCCATCAGGGTACGCTTTCCTCGTTGTACCAAGTCAACTGTTCGAGGGCGACTATGTAAAACAGTTGGAAAATTTTATTGCTACAGAAACAGAAATGCAAGCTTTCCTAAACTTGCCGAAAACATTATTTAAAAGTGAACGTGCACAAAAATCGATCCTCATTTTGCAACGTAAAGAACACAATGTGACGAAGCCTGTAGAAGTTTTGCTCGCTAATATTCCAGATTTTAAAAACCCACAAAACTTCCAACAATTTTTATCTGAACTTAAAACTTGGTTGTCACAAAATCAACCTAAAAATTAGTCTGTTACACCCTTGAAATCAAACTGTATTAATGGTTAAATAGATGTGAATAAAATATATATATTGGAGGCCGTTGACATGTCAAAATTAATTTTGGCGATTAACGCTGGTAGTTCATCATTGAAATTTCAATTAATCGAAATGCCAGAAGAAAAATTAATCACTAAAGGGTTAGTTGAGCGTATTGGATTAAAGGATTCGATTTTCACAATTGAAGTGAATGGTGAAAAAATCAAAGAAGTACAAGATATTAAAGATCACGAACAAGCGGTAAACATGATGTTAGAGAGTTTACAAAAACACGGCGTGATTAATGACATTAACGAAATCGATGGTACAGGTCATCGTGTTGTACATGGTGGCGAATTATTCCCTGAGTCTGTTTTAGTGACAGATGATGTGATTAAAGACATTGAAAAATTAACAGACTTAGCACCACTTCACAACCCAGCAAACTTAATGGGAATTCAAGCATTTAGAAAATTGCTTCCTGAAATTCCTCATGTGGCTATATTTGATACATCATTCCACCAAACAATGCCTGAATCAGCATATTTATATAGCTTACCTTATGACTACTATAAAAAATATGGTATTCGTAAATATGGTTTCCACGGTACAAGCCATAAATATGTATCACAACGTGCAGCTGAAATGTTAGGTAAACCTATTGAGGAATTACGTATTATTTCATGTCATATTGGTAACGGTGCTTCAATTGCTGCAATCGATGGCGGTAAATCAATCGACACGTCAATGGGCTTTACACCATTAGCAGGTGTGACAATGGGTACACGTTCAGGTAATATTGACCCTGCATTAATTCCATTCTTGATGGAGAAAACAGGTAAAACGGCTGATGAAGTACTTAATATTTTAAACAAAGAATCAGGTTTATTAGGTATCACTGGAACGTCTTCAGATTTACGTGATATCGAAGACGATGCGAAAAATGGAGAAGAACGTGCAGAGTTAGCGTTAGAAGTATTTGCATCACGCATCCATAAATACATGGGTTCATATGCAACACGTATGCATGGCGTCGATGTGATCATCTTTACTGCCGGTGTAGGTGAAAACTCAGATGCAGTGCGTGCGCGTGTATTAGAAGGTTTGGAATTTATGGGCGTTTATTGGGATCCACGTAAAAATGAAGGATTACGTGGTAAAGAAGCTGAGCTCAACTACCCACATTCACCTGTAAAAGTATTAGTCATCCCTACAAATGAAGAAGTGATGATTGCACGCGACGTGATGACTTTCGGTGAGTTAGAAGGTTAATTTTGAAATAGCGTATGATAATAACAGTATGAGTTGTGATATTTTCACGGCTTGTACTGTTTTATTTTTTGTAAAGAAAGGGGAAAGGCATTAAAAAAGAGACGAGGAAAACGAATTTCCAAGCCTCTTTATTAGCCATGAAGTAAGAAGTTACATGATGTGTTTTAGCATCTAACTACTTCATGCCTTGATGATTGTTGTGAATAGGAGACTAAAATTGATGTCCCATATCCATTCAAATGTTTGCTATAGGGTTTAATTAAATGCTGAAATCTTTTAATAGTTCGTCTGTTGCTACTTTTGGTTCGAAGTTTTCTGGAATTTGCTCAGTACGTACAACTAATACATCACATGCTGAATGACGTACAATGGCTTCAGATACCGAACCTACGATAAAACGTTCTACCGCGTTAAGGCCTGAAGTACCACACATCACAAGGTCAACATCTGAATTTTCATCACTTGCTAATTTTGGAAGAACTGATTTAGGTGATCCAAATTCTAAGCGCGTTTCCACATTTTGAATGCCTTCATCTTGTGCCACTTGACGGTAGCCATCCAATAATTTTTCTGCAAATGATTTAGACTTTTCAGTGAAGTGTGAATCATAAACTTCAAAAGATGTGTAAGTTCTTGAATCGATGACATTCACGATAATCAGTTTGGCATTATTACGTTTTGCAACTGCAACCGCTTTGTTAAATGCCCATTCCGCTTCATGAGAACCATCAACAGCAATTAAAATATTTTTGTACATATACATGGCTAAAACCCCTTTCTTATTTCGCCTTTATTATAACATATCATTTCTAAATTTAAGTGAAATTTATATGAACTAAAAAATCAAAAATTGTTATGATTGCGCTTACATGTTGTATGCGTTATGATTGGTTTTGGAGGTGCAAGGAGTATGAGAATTGGAATTCCGAAAGAGATTAAAAATAATGAAAATCGTGTCGGTTTATCCCCAAGTGGTGTACATGCACTTGTAGAAGCTGGACATGAAGTGTTAGTTGAAACAGCAGCAGGTGAGGGCTCTTATTTCGAAGACATGGATTATGTTCAAGCGGGGGCAAACATCGTCAATAGCCAAGATGATGTTTGGAATGTCGACATGGTGATTAAAGTGAAAGAACCATTAAAAGAAGAATATGAATACTTTAGAGAGGGACTCATTTTATTCACATATCTTCACTTGGCAAATGAACCTGAATTAACAAAAGCGCTCATCGATAAAAAAGTTGTGGCTATCGCATATGAAACGGTACAACTTGGTGATCGTTCGTTACCTTTACTCACACCAATGAGCGAAGTGGCTGGACGTATGTCTACACAAATTGGGGCGCAATTTTTACAACGCTTCAATGGGGGCATGGGTATTTTACTTGGAGGAATTCCAGGTGTACCAAAAGGTAAAGTGACTATTATCGGTGGCGGTCAAGCAGGAACAAATGCGGCGCGTATTGCATTAGGACTTGGTGCAGATGTAACGATCCTTGACGTGAATCCGAAACGTTTGCAAGAACTTGAAGACCTTTTTGATGGTCGTGTGCACACAATTATGTCTAATCCTTTAAACATTGAATCGCATGTCGTAGAAAGTGACCTTGTCATTGGGGCAGTATTGATTCCGGGAGCAAAAGCACCGAAATTAGTTACTGAGGACATGATAAAGAAAATGAAATCTGGTTCTGTCGTCGTTGATATCGCGATTGACCAAGGTGGTATTTTTGAAACGACAGATAAAATTTCAACACATGATGACCCAACTTATATTAAACACGGTGTTGTTCATTATGCCGTTGCAAACATGCCAGGTGCAGTGCCACGTACTTCTACAATTGGCTTAAATAATGCAACGTTACCATATGCGTTACAAATTGCAAGTAAAGGCTATCAACGTGCATTAACAGAAAACGTACCACTTTCCCATGGGTTAAACGTGTTTAATGGACACGTGACAAATAAAGCGGTTGCTGAAGCGTTCAATTATGATTATACGCCAGTGGCACAAGTATTAACAGAAGCATAATTAAATTGTTCTAAAATATAAAAAAGTCAGGGATATGTTGCATTTCCCTGACTCGTCTTTTTGAATGAATATGAGCAAGTTCAATATTGAATTTAAGTTTTTACAATATGTGTCCCATGCACTTCTTGAAAAGGAAATAATTCCAATAGCGCATCTAAATTCTCATAATTCAAACCACCACCTGGCATGATTTCAATTTGTCCTTTAGATTGACGAACCCATTTGGCGAGTTGGGGTAAGTTATCAAATAGGTTTGATTGAGTAGGGCCACCATGCGTCAGTAATCGTGTGACACCTAAATTGATCAATTGTTGTAATGCTTTTGATTGGCCGGCAGGGTAGATATGATCAAATGCCATATGACACACAACACGTATCGGTGCGGCAAGGTGAATCAATGTTTGCATTTGAAACTGATGTAACGTGCTCTCAGTCGTTAAACAACCGAACACGAAATAATCGATGGGCAACGTTTTGAGTTGTTGAATGTCAGCTTGCATCGACTCGAACTCGTACCAATTGTAAACAAACGCCCCACCTCGAGGACGAATCATCACAGCCAGTTCTGCATCATACATTTGGCACATATCACTGGCGATTTTAACCATGCCATAACTCGGTGTTGTGCCACTTTCATGCATATTTTCACAAAGTTCAATTCGATTGGCGCCCGCTTTTAATTTAGCTTCAACTTCTACTAATGAGGATGCAACAGCTTCTTTAATCATTTCTTATAACCTGATAGTGATTCATAGCCATCTTCTGTGACTAAAATATCATCTTCTATACGGACGCCCGCAACATTCGGTACATAAATACCAGGCTCAATTGTCAGTACCATACCGGCTTCAAGAGAATTTTGATTCGTACTTGAAATATCTTGGTATTCATGTGCTTCCAGACCTAAGCCATGTCCTAGACGGTGAGGGAAGTATTCGCCATATCCCGCTTCAGTAATGATACCTCGTGCAATATCATCAAGTTCACTAATCGTGACACCAGGTTTAATATGTTGGATTGCTGTTTGCTCTGCTTTTAATACGATGTCGTAAATGGCTTGTGCTTTATCATCAGGTTGGCCAAAAGCGACAGTACGTGTAATATCGCTGCAGTAATGATTGTAAATGACGCCTAAGTCAAACAGCACATATTCGTTATTTTTAAGCTGACGGTCTCCAGGTGTACCGTGTGGTGCCGCTGCATGATCGCCAAATAAGACCATTGTGTCAAAACTCATTTCATTGACTCCGTATTTTTTTATTTCATTTTCAATATGATTTACAACTTCTCGTTCTGTGACACCTTCTTTTAAAAATGCCACACCGATTTCCATACATTTATCCGCTAATTTTGCAGCTTGTCTTAAAGTGTCGATTTCGTCTGCTGTTTTAACGTTACGTAACGCGCGAATGATAGGGTCAGCAGCTTCAAAAGTATGCACAGAAAAGGCATTTTTAAGCGCGTGATAGCGTTGTACCGTTAAATGATTTTCTTCAATCAATAATGTTCCGTACGTTTCACGATGCTTATCGAAAGGATTTTCAGTGTCTAAGTAGCCGATGATGTCACCAGTAAATGGAGAGGTTTTCACTTCCTCTACTTCGAGTTGAGGGCAGAATAAAATTTGTTGGCCATCTGCTCGAACAAGTAATGCGAATAATCGTTCATGTGGTTCAGATTTATAGCCAGTCAAATAGAAGATGTTAATCGGGTTGGACACCCACATCGCATCTGCTTGTTGCTCCTTTAATGTTTGAACGAGTTGTTCTATTTTTGACATAAAAACGCCTCCTTTATTTCTTCATATTCATTTTAAGTCAGTTGATTTGAGAATGCAAAGTGCGCACGCTTTGATGTTTAAATCATATTGGTGAAGTGAATAAAAATAGCAGAAGTTATTTTGTTTTTCAGAAATAAGTATTATAAAAAGCACTTTAAATATGGGGGTGCTAGTTGTAAATTTTAGATTTATGTTGAAGCCCCTGTTAATATAAAGTTAGGAATCTGCATTACACATGATGAAGGAGGATGCGAACATGAAATTATCTTTTCATGGTCAATCGACTGTATATTTTGAAGCAAATGGGAAATCAGGTATTATTGATCCGTTTATTACAGGAAATGGACAAACAGATTTAAATGTTGAGGATTTAAAAGTAGACTACGTGATTTTAACACACGGTCACGAAGATCATTTTGGAGATACGATTGAAATTGCTAAGCGTAATAACGCAACAGTCATTGGCTCAGCTGAAATGGCGAATTATTTATCTACAAACCAAGGCGTTGAAAATGTACACCCTATGAATATTGGAGGGAAATGGACATTTGATTTTGGTGTCGTTAAATTTGTTCAAGCGTTTCACAGTTCAAGTTTAACAGATGACAATGGTATTCCGATGTACTTAGGTATGCCGATGGGTGTCATTTTAGAATTAGAAGGTAAAACGATTTATCATACAGGTGATACAGGCTTATTCAGCGACATGAAATTAATTGCTGATCGTCATCCTGTTGATGTATGCTTTGTACCAATTGGTGATAATTTTACTATGGGTATTGAAGATGCAAGTTATGCGATTAATGAATTCATCCAACCTAAGTTGACTGTGCCGATTCATTATAATACCTTCCCATTGATTGAACAAGATCCAGAAGCGTTTAAAAAGCTTGTGAATGTCGGGGAAGTGCAAATTGTCAAACCTGGTGGCGTTGTTGAACTATAAAGGTTGTTTTTATACAGCTTATATAACAATTTGAGCTCATTACAAAGCGTGTTAAACGAAAGACTGTAGAACTATTCTTCATTAATGAAAGTTTTGACTGATGGTGTAGCTTATTTGGGCTACCTTTCCTAGGCGCTGGTCTGGCCCCCGCAAGGCTGACTAGACTTCTCAAAAGGGTATGCATTGAAAAGTCAGGTAGCTACTGCGTTAAACGGTAGTCACTTTTAAAGTTAAATGCTGTTAACTCATTTCTCAGGAGTGTCACCCAAGCGCCTAACCTTTAGTCAAACATCTGAGTGGAATTGAAGAATAGTGCTCACAATCTTTTTTATTTTTGGGTCATAAACTTTGCGTATTTTAGGAAATGTCGGTTACATAACAATTCATATATGCGTGAGTCGAATCTGTTTTTGCAATTAAAGAACTTTAATGTAAATATTGTTTTTTGATGTTAAAACACATTTGCTACACTAGTTAATTGATACATAATAAAAAGGGGGCTGGACGTTGATTTGTCCGAACCCCTTGATTGATTGTGATTTAATAATGTGGCGCATAAGAATCATTCAGTTTTTATAGGTTGAATGGATTACGTTAGTTTGCTGTGTTGATTTTACTTTACGATTAACACTGGTATTTTGGCGCGTTTTGCGACTTTATGGCTCACGCTACCTAATACGAACTTCTTCGCTGCTTCTGCTTTACGATTACTGAGCACGACGATATCGTATTGACCGCTGTTCGCATAGTTTACGATTTTTTCTTTTGGATTGCCACGTTCGATAATTTCTTCATATTGCAAACCATTTTGTTCTAATGTGTCACGTGTCGGTTTCATTTGTTCGTGACGCATTTGTTTAAGTTCTTCATAATGTGTCCCCATTTTAACAGAAGCTTGGACGTCTTGTTCTCCGATGATATTGAGCAATGTCACAACGGAGCTGTCGCCTGAAATTTTAACAACTTCTTGGAGCGCTTTCGCATTTTTTAAATCTGTATCCACTGCAAGTAAAATATTTTGATGCATCTCTATCATCCTCCTTAAAACTAGTGTAACAAAAATATCGGTAAAAGTGATTCAATACATATGAAGCAATGCGCTTTAACATCGAACATCTTAAACCGTCACTATTTTAACCGGTTTAAAAAGGAGTTAAACATTTATTGGTTATCACTTCGCATTACGATTTGAAAAACGTTATAATAAAAGAAATAAAATTGATGACATGGGAATTTAGAAGTAGCTCACAAATCAATCAAGGGGTATCTACTTAAAGATGAATCACTATCTTTTATTCAGAGACATCACATCGTTTAGTGATATGACATAACAATAGAGGGAGATACATGACAAAGCACGAACAAATTATTAAACACATTGAATCATTATCTGTAGGCCAAAAAATTTCAGTCCGTAAAATAGCGAAAGATTTGGACGTTTCAGAAGGGACGGCATATCGTGCGATTAAAGATGCGGGGCAACGTGGGTTAGTGGCTTCGATTGATCGTGTTGGTACAGTCCGTATTGAAAAGAAAGCGCGTGCCAAAGTCGATCATCTAACATTTGGAGAAATAGCGAAAATTGTTGATGGCCATTTAATTGGTGGTAAAGGCGGTCAGTTCAATTCACTGACTAAATTTGCGATAGGAGCGATGGAGCTAGACAATGTCGTTAACTATGTCTCTAAAAACACGTTGCTGATTGTCGGAAATCGTCTTGATGTTCAAAAAGCTGCGTTAGAACGGGGCAGTGCCGTCTTGATTACAGGTGGTTTTGATACGACGGACGAAATTAAGAAAATGGCAGATGAACAAAATCTACCTATCATTTCTTCCAATTATGATACATTTATGGTTGCGAATATTATTAATAGAGCGATGTACAATCAGATGATTAAAAAAGAGATTTTAGTCGTTGAAGATATCGTGATTCCAATCGAACAGACTTCTTTTTTATACGATGAAATGACTGTTGCTGATGTAGGTAAAAAATCTCGAGAAACGTCACATTCTCGTTTTCCAATTGTGGACCGTCAGAACAAATTAGCGGGTTTAATTACTAGTAAAGACATTATCGGCAAAGATTTGGACGAAAAACTTTATCGTGTCATGACGAAACCCGCGATTAGTGTCCAGCTGAGTACGACGGTGGCGAGTTGTGCGCATTTGATGATCTGGGAGGGTATTGAATTACTGCCAGTTACAGGAAATCAAAAACAACTTGTCGGCGTTATTTCACGTGAAGATGTACTGAAAGCGATGCAAATTGTCGGGCGACAGCCACAAGTAGGCGAAACGATTAATGATCAAGTGGCGAAACATATTGAGATTCGCAATCAACAAATCATTGTCGAAATTACACCGCAACTGACAAATCAATTCGGCACATTGAGTAAATCTGTATCGGTCGCTATCATTGAAGAAACGATTAAATCTGTAATGCGCAAACATAAAAAGTTAGAAGTGATGATTGAGAGTTTAAATATCTTTTATATTCGAACTGTACAAATTGAAAGTGAAGTAGAAGTGGATTATACCATTTTAGATATGGGACGTAATTTTGCGAAATTAGAAGTAACGATGTTCAGTGCGAACCAGCCTGTTGCAAAAGCATTAATTATGTGCCAATTATTAGATCATTAAGGAGCGTTGAGTATGAAATTTATTCCAGAAATTCAAGAACAAATTCAACAATATGACACGATTATTATTCACCGTCATGTCCGACCTGACCCAGATGCATTAGGGTCGCAGTTTGGATTGAAAGAATACCTCATAGCGAAATATCCAACTAAAAATGTCTATGCTGTTGGAACGGAAGAACCGACACTTGGATTTATGGGAACGTTTGATACGATTGATGATGCGCAATATGACGATGCACTTGTCATTGTATGTGACACAGCAAACGCCGCTCGTATTGACGATGCTCGTTACGATCGCGGCAACGCATTAATTAAAATCGACCATCATCCCCCTGTAGATTCATATGCGGAAATCAATGATGTTGATGTGAGTGCTTCATCTACTAGTGAGATGATTTTCGATTTGATACAAGGTTCAAATGATTTAGCTTTAATGAACGACAAAATTGCGAGTGCGTTATATTTAGGTATTGTTGGCGATACAGGTCGCTTTTTCTTCAACAATACATCGCCGAAAACGATGACCATCGCAAGTCAGTTGTTACAATATGATATTCAACACAACCGTCTATTAAATCAGTTGGGCGAAAAGGATCCACGGTTAATGCCGTTTCATGGCTATGTACTGCAAAATTTCCAACTTTTTGAAGATGGTTTTTGCCAGGTGAAAATTACGCATGACGTGTTAGAAAAATTTGATATCCAACCGAATGAAGCGTCGTTGTATGTGAATGCAATTGCCGATTTAAAAGGCTTGAAAATTTGGATATTTGCGGTAGACGAAGGTGAAGAAATCCGTTGTCGCATCCGTTCAAAAGAGATTACGATTAATGATGTTGCGGCTGACTTTGGTGGGGGTGGACATCCAAATGCTTCAGGTGTGTCTGTCCATACATGGGATGAATTTGAATCACTTACCGAAGCGCTCCGCCAAAAACTATAACAGGTTAAAGAAGGTGACTTAACGATGGTTGCACATTTAAATATTCATACGGCTTATGACCTTTTGAATTCGAGTATTACGATCGAAGGGGCCGTTCAGCGCACAATTGAATTAGGATATTCAGCCATCGCGATTACCGACTTGAATGTCATGTATGGTGTGCCGCAGTTTTATGACGCGTGTATTCAGCATGGCATTAAACCTTTATTAGGGATGACTGTTTACCTCACTGATCAATTGAATGTGCTAGAAGCGGTAGTCATTGCTAAAAATAATGAGGGGTTGCAAAACTTATTTAAATTGTCATCTGATATTAAAGTAAATCGAATTAAACATGTATCCATTTATGAAAAGAAAGATTTGTTTAATGATACGGTCGTTATTTTTAAGCAGATGACGAACCAAGAAAAGCATTGGCATGAAGAAATGCCTGACGGGGTAACATGTTTTACAGACCATCAATCGGCCGAGGATTGTGAGTTGCCCAAAGTTTTGATGCAGGCGGCGTATTATGAAAAGGCAGAAGATAAAAATGCGTTAAAAGTGTTACATGCGATTCGTGATAATACGAAAGTCAATTTGGTGGATTCACACGAAACACCAACAGAACATATATATGATGTCGATGCATTGTATGATTCGCAATTTGCGGAAGCATGGCTCGCACGTACAGATGAAATTGCGAATATGTGTGATGCTAAACTCGAGTATCATCAAGCTTTGTTGCCCGAATTTGTAACGCCAGACGGTAGTTCAGCAAATGCTTACTTATGGGCTGAGTTAGAACGTGCACTTGCGGATTTTGGACTGACAGAAGCGCGCTATCGTAAACGTTTAAAATATGAATATGACGTCATCACACAGATGGGGTACGCGGATTACTTTTTAATTGTGAGTGATTTAATTCGTTATGCCAAATCAAATGGTGTCATGGTCGGTCCAGGACGGGGCTCTTCAGCGGGTTCATTAGTGAGTTATTTATTAAATATCACGACAATTGACCCGCTTCAATATGATTTACTGTTTGAACGTTTTCTAAATCCTGAGCGTGTGACGATGCCAGATATCGATATTGACTTTGAGGATACGCAACGTGAAAAAGTGATTCATTATGTCCAACAAAAGTATGGTGATTACCGTGTTGCGGGTATTGTGACGTTTGGCCATCTACTTGCGAAAGCCGTCGCACGAGATGTGGGGCGCGTGATGGGCTTTGATGAAACGACGTTAAGTGAAGCTTCTAAATTAATTCCTAGTAAACTGGGAGTCACATTGGATGAGGCCTATAAAGAAGAACGTTTTAAAGCATTTGTCCATCGCAATCATCGTCATGAACGGTGGTTTGAGTATTGTAAAAAGTTAGAAGGGTTACCGCGAAATACGTCGACGCATGCGGCAGGTGTCATTGTGAACGACCAACCGCTATATCAATCTATCCCGTTAACAGAAGGCGAGACAGGTTTGCTGACACAATGGACGATGACGGAAGCAGAACGCATTGGTTTATTAAAAATCGACTTTTTAGGACTGCGAAACTTAACGATTATTCATCAAATCATCAAACAAGTGGCGCGTGATTTAAAAGTTGACATCGATGTTGAACAAATTCCTTTTGATGATGTACACGTCTTTGAACTATTGTCACGTGGCGATACGACAGGAATTTTCCAACTTGAGTCTGAAGGTGTGCGACGTGTTTTACAAAAATTACAGCCCGAACATTTTGAAGATATCGTTGCGGTGACGTCTCTTTATCGACCGGGGCCAATGGAAGAAATTCCGACCTACATTCGTCGTCGGCACGATCCAAGTCAAGTCACGTATTTGCATCCAGATTTGGCGCCGATTTTGAAACGTACATATGGAGTGATTATTTACCAAGAGCAGATCATGCAAATTGCGAGTCAGTTTGCAGGATTTTCTTATGGTGAAGCGGATATTTTACGGCGTGCCATGAGTAAAAAGAATAGAGAAGTCCTTGAAAATGAACGGCAACATTTTATTGATGGTGCAAAAGAAAAAGGCTATGCTGAGACGTTAAGTGGTCAAATTTTTGATTTAATCTTAAAATTTGCGGACTACGGTTTTCCACGTGCGCACGCGGTAAGTTATTCTAAGATTGCATACATCATGACCTATTTAAAAGTGCATTATCCTGCTTATTTTTATGCGAACATTTTAAGCAACGTGATTGGTAATGACACGAAAACAAACATGATGATTCAAGAGGCGAAACAGCAGCACATTACAATTCACGGTCCGCATATTAACAAAAGTCAATGGCGTTATGTTGCGACACAAGAGGGCGTCTATATTTCATTAGGTGCGATTAAAGGTGTCGGTTATCAAACGGTACAAACGATAATGAATGAAAGACGTGAACAGGGGCCTTACAAAGACTTCTTTGATTTCTGTAATCGAATTCCCGGTCGCTTAAGATCGCGACGTACATTAGAAGCATTGATTTTGACAGGTGCGATGGATTGTTTTGGCAAGAACCGTGCGACCTTATTACAATCAATTGATAAGGTGTCAGATACAGATGTCAGTATTGATACCGATCTTCTGGCCAGTGTTGCAACCATTAAACAAGAATATGCGGAAACTGAAGAAATGCCGAGTCAACAATTAAGTGATTTCGAAAAGCAGTATTTAGGCTTTTACGTGACTGCACATCCTGTTGAAAAGGCGTTTAAGCAAAAACAATATCTTGGTATTTTTCAACTTCAAGCACATGTCACGCACCAACCTATTTTAGTTACATTAGATGCTGTACGGGTCATTCGAACGAAACAAGGTCAACAGATGGCGTTTGTTGAGTTGAATGACGGCATAACGACAATGGACGGTGTCATCTTCCCAAAAACGTATCAGCAATTAACCGGAACTTTGGAGACATCAAAGTTTTATATCATTTGGGGCAAGTTCGAAAAGAGAAATGATAAACTTCAATTGATTATCAACCGATTGACGACTTTAGAAGCTTTTGAAATAGAAAAAAGACAGCAAACGCGCAAAATTGTCATTAGAGAAGGTATGACCGATACACTAGAGCAACAGTATTTAACCCAAAAACAATCGAACAACAATATCGCTGTGTACCAATATCAAGAAAGCAACAATCAATTTCTATTTAAAGGTTATTTATTGCAACCAAATCTCTATTTAGATGCACTTTTAGACTCGATTAAACCTGAACATATCCGTTTGTTATAATGCTATGGTATTTTGCACGGGTAAGTGATGATGTAAGCGTTAAACCTGACTTTGATATACGGATATAATGTGCTATAGTATAATGGCGATTAAAAGAGGACTTAAAAAATAGTTGGAATTTGAAAATGGGAGATGATTATGAATGTCCTTAAGAGATGATGCACTGCAAATGCATAAAGAAAATCATGGAAAATTAGCCGTTAGTCCAAAAGTTAAGGTAACGAATAAAGAGGAATTAAGCTTAGCCTATTCTCCAGGTGTAGCTGAACCTTGTAAAGATATACATGAAAGACCGAGTCGTGTTTATGATTATACAATGAAAAGTAACATGGTGGCCGTTATTTCAGATGGTACGGCTGTTCTCGGACTCGGAAATATCGGTGCTGAAGCGAGTATCCCGGTTATGGAGGGAAAAGCTGTACTGTTCAAAAGTTTCGCAGGCGTTGATGCCTTCCCATTGTCACTTGCAACGAATGACACAGAAGAAATTATCCGTACAGTGAAACTCGTGGAACCTAACTTTGGCGGTGTCAATTTAGAGGACATTTCTGCACCGCGTTGTTTTGAAATTGAAGAACGCCTGAAAAAAGAGACAAGAATTCCAGTTTTTCATGATGATCAGCATGGTACGGCTATCGTAACAGTAGCCGGTTTAGTCAATGCATTACGTATTGTTGATAAAGACTTAGCGGATATTAAAGTAGTACTTAATGGTGCGGGTGCTGCCGGTATTGCGATTGTTAAATTACTTTATTCATATGGTGTACGTCATATGATTATGTGTGATTCTAAAGGTGCCATTTATGAAGGGCGTCCATATGGGATGAATGAAACGAAAGATACTGTAGCGAAATGGACGAATAAAGATAAAATTGAAGGAAAATTGGTTGATGTCATCGAAGACGCAGATGTTTTCATCGGTGTCTCAGTTGCAGATGCACTCTCTGAAGAAATGGTACAGTCTATGAATGATGATGCTATTATTTTCGCAATGGCAAACCCAAACCCTGAAATTACGCCAGACAAAGCTAAGCATGCAGGTGCTAAAGTTATTGGTACAGGACGTTCAGATTTTCCAAACCAAATTAATAATGTATTGGCATTCCCAGGTATTTTCCGTGGTGCATTAGATGTACGTGCGACTCATATCAATGAAGAAATGAAACGTGCAGCTGTTGAAGCGATTGCTAACTTAATTACGGATGAAGAGCGCAACCCAGATTACGTTATTCCTGGTCCGTTCGATTATCGTGTTGCGCCGTCTGTAGCACGAGAAGTAGCACGTGCAGCGATGGAATCAGGAGTAGCCCGTATCGAAGTCGACCCAGACGATGTATATGAGAAGACGTTATCACTCACAGATTTAAAGAAATAATACAAGCTTGATTGATAGCCCATGGAAAAGTGGAGGTAATAAAGATGTTTAAAGACTTTTTTAACCGTAATTCTAAAAAGAAAAAATATGTTACGGTTCAAGATTCGAAACAAAATGAAGTTCCTGAAGGCATAATGACGAAATGTCCAAACTGTAAAAAAATAATGTACACAAAAGAGCTCACTGAAAATTTAAATGTATGTTTTAATTGTGATCATCATATTCAATTATCAGCTTATGGCCGTATTGAAGCAATTGCCGATAATGGAACTTTTGAAGAATTTGATAAAGGGATGACCTCTGCAAATCCGTTAAACTTTCCTGGCTATGAAGAAAAGGTTGAAAAAGACCAAGAGAAAACAGGATTAAATGAAGCGATCGTCACTGGAACTGCAGAACTCAATGGCATTAAGTTTGGTATTGGCGTCATGGACCCGAGATTTAGAATGGGGAGTATGGGTTCTGTAGTCGGTGAAAAAATTTGTCGTATTGTCGATCATTGTACAGAAGAGCGACTCCCATTCGTCTTATTTACGGCTTCTGGTGGGGCACGTATGCAAGAAGGAATTATTTCGCTCATGCAAATGGCTAAAACAAGTGTATCGTTAGAAAAACACTCTGATGCAGGTCTATTATTCATTTCCTATATGACACATCCGACAACAGGTGGTGTATCTGCAAGTTTTGCATCAGTAGGTGATATTAACTTGGCAGAACCGAAAGCCTTAATCGGGTTTGCAGGCCGACGTGTTATCGAGCAGACAATTAATGAAAAATTACCTGATGATTTCCAAACGGCTGAGTTTTTATTAGAACATGGTCAGCTTGATAAAGTTGTGCATCGTAGTGAAATGAAGAAAACGTTAGCGACGTTATTTGATATGCATCGTGAGGTGGAAAAGTAATGCTTGATTTTGAAAAACCGATCCAAGACATACAAACTAAAATTGAATCATTGAAAGAAACGCAAGCGAAAAATGATGTCGATTTATCAGATGAAATCGAAATTCTTGAAGCCGCATTGCAAACAGAAAAAGAAAAGATTTACACTTCCTTAAAACCGTGGGATCGTGTTCAAATAGCAAGATTACCTGAAAGACCGACTGTACTCGACTATATTCCATACATTTTTGATGATTTTATCGAATTACATGGCGATCGTAACTTTAGAGATGACCCAGCTATCGTAGGGGGATTAGCTTATTTCAATGGTCAACCTGTGACAGTGATTGGTCAACAGCGCGGTAAAGATACGAAAGATAATATTTACCGTAACTTTGGTATGGCGCACCCTGAAGGTTATCGTAAAGCGTTGAGATTGATGAAAGAAGCCGAGAAGTTTAATCGTCCTATTTTTACATTTATTGATACGAAAGGCGCATATCCAGGTAAAGCAGCTGAAGAACGTGGTCAAAGTGAGTCAATTGCACGTAACCTTGTTTCAATGGCAGGGTTAACTGTACCTGTCATTTCAATTGTGATTGGTGAAGGTGGAAGCGGTGGCGCATTAGGTCTTGGTGTGAGTAATCGTTTATTGATGTTAGAAAACAGTACATACTCTGTCATTTCACCAGAAGGCGCGGCTGGTATTTTATGGAAAGACAGTTCTCTGGCTAAAATTGCTGCAGAAACGATGAAAATAACAGCATACGATTTGCTAGAATTAAACATTATTGACGAAGTGGTGAAAGAGCCGTTAGGTGGCGCGCATCATGACGTTGAGATGTTAGCGAAACGCATTAAGCAAAAGTTTACCAAGCATTTAGCATCGTTTGAACATATGACACCTACTGATATTAAAGAAGATCGTTTTGAAAAATTCCGCAATATTGGTTCGTTTGTTGAATAAGTCTATGTAAAAAGCATAGTATGAAGTCTCTGAATTATGAGACTTCATACTATTTTTTGATATACTTGTTTTGCTTATAGAGGCTATTAATTTTGAATTGAACTGTTTGATGAAAGGGCAGTCAAGTCATCAAGTGAATTAATCAATGCACTCAATAGGCATATCCTGCACGATTCACCATTTTCAATATGGCAATGAATCGTTACGTTCTATATTGATATACAAAAATAATTGTGTCATCTATAATAGTATGTGAAGAAATAAGCAAAGTTGTGCGTTGAATATCACTATGGAATATTTTTTAATTTTTAGTAGAATTATAGCAAAAAATCTTAAAATGCGCATTTTTGGGTATATTATTGATACACCATAGATTCAACAGTGTGTGATTTAAATCGCTTTTACAATTGAATGAAAGTGCTATGAAAACATGAAATATGGCGGATTGATGAATTCATTTGAATAAACCGTTTTCATTTGTTTTTGTATTTATTTATGATGGAATGCGCAATGAAATTGTGGTATTTTTAACATAACAACTATGCAAGAAAGGGTATGTCTACATGAAAAAAATTGCAGTTTTAACAAGTGGCGGAGATTCTCCGGGGATGAATGCAGCAATTCGAGCAGTTGTAAGAAAAGCGCTTTATCACAATATTGAAGTCTATGGTGTGTATCAAGGTTATCAAGGTTTAATCAATGACGACATTCGCAAACTCGAGTTGGGTTCAGTTGGCGATATTATTCAACGTGGGGGTACTTTCTTATATTCAGCACGTTGCCCAGAATTTAAAGAAAAAGAAGTACGCCAAAAAGGGATTGAAAACCTTAGAAAGCGTGGGATTGAAGGTTTAGTCGTTATTGGTGGCGATGGAAGTTACCGTGGTGCACAACGTATTAGTGAAGAGTGTAAAGAAATTCAAACGATTGGTATTCCAGGTACAATTGATAACGATATTAATGGTACTGATTTTACAATCGGTTTTGATACAGCGTTAAATACAATTATTGAATCTGTGGACAAAATCCGAGATACTGCTTCAAGCCACGCACGCACTTTTATCATTGAAGTTATGGGCCGTGACTGTGGAGATTTAGCATTATGGTCAGGTTTAGCTGTAGGCGCTGAAACAATCATTTTACCCGAAACAGAGACAGACATTAAAGATATCGCAGAAAAAATTCAACATGGTATTGATAGAGGTAAAAAGCATTCTATTATCATTGTTGCAGAAGGTTGTATGACGGGTGATATGTGCGCATCAGAATTAACAAAATATATTAATGTTGATGCACGTGTATCTGTGCTCGGCCATATTCAACGTGGCGGTAGCCCAACAGGTGCAGACCGAGTACTTGCATCACGTTTAGGGGGCTATGCTGTTGAGCTTTTACTTAATGGCGAAACGGCTAAAGGTGTCGGCATTAAAGACAACCGCTTAGTTGCGACTAATTTTGATGAAATTTTTAACACTTCAGAACGTCAAATTAACCAACGTATGTTAGGTTTAACTGAAGAATTATCTATATAATTATAGGAGGCATTTCCAATGAAAAAAACTAAAATCGTTTGTACGATTGGACCAGCATCAGAATCAGAAGATATGTTAGAAAAGTTAATGAAAGCAGGTATGAATGTTGCGCGATTAAACTTTTCACATGGCTCACATGATGAACATGCAGCACGTATTCGTTCAATTCGTAAAATAGCGAAAAAGTTAGAGAAAAATATTGGTATCTTACTTGATACTAAAGGACCTGAAATCCGTACGCATGACATGAAAGATGGCATCATTACGCTTGAGAAAGGCTCACATGTCATCGTGAGCATGCAGGAAGTTGAAGGTACAGCGGAAAAGTTCTCTGTCACATACGAAAACTTAATTAACGATGTTGAAGTCGGTTCATTTATTTTATTAGATGATGGCTTGATTGAATTAGAGGTAGAATCTATTGATCATGCAGCAGGTGAAGTTCACTGTAAAGTTTTAAATACGGGAGAACTTAAAAATAAAAAAGGTGTTAACTTACCAGGAGTACGTGTCAACTTACCAGGTATTACAGATAAAGATGCGGAAGATATTCGTTTTGGTATCGAACAAGACGTTGACTTTATTGCGGCAAGTTTCGTTCGTCGTGCAAGTGACGTTTTAGAAATCCGTAAAATTTTAGAAGAAGTGGGCAACCGTACAATTAGCATTATCCCTAAAATCGAAAATCAAGAAGGTATCGATAATATTGAAGAAATTCTTGAAGTTTCTGACGGCTTAATGGTAGCCAGAGGGGATATGGGTGTTGAAATTCCACCAGAAGCAGTGCCGATTGTACAAAAAGATTTAATCCGTAAATGTAATAAGCTAGGGAAACCAGTTATTACTGCAACACAAATGTTAGACTCAATGCAACGTAATCCTCGTGCGACACGTGCAGAAGCGTCTGACGTAGCGAACGCGATTTACGATGGTACAGATGCGGTTATGCTTTCAGGTGAAACTGCAGCAGGGGCTTATCCAGAAGAAGCTGTTAAGGCAATGCATGATATCGCAGTAGCTGCTGAACAAGCTCAAAACTACAAGCAACTGTTATCAGACCGTACAAAACTTGTTGAAACTTCGCTCGTAAACGCAATTGGTGTATCTGCTGCACATACAGCCTTAAACTTAAGTGTTAAAGCGATTGTGGCTGCAACAGAAAGTGGTAAAACTGCGCGTACGATTTCGAAGTATAGACCAAAATCTGACATTATCGCAGTAACACCATTCGAAACAACAGCGCGTCAATGTACACTTGTATGGGGTGTATATCCAGTTGTTCGTGAAGGTAACTTTACTACAGATGAATTATTGAACAATTCTGTAGCAACAGCTATCGAAAGCGAACGTGTTGAAAACGGTGATTTACTCATTATCATAGCAGGTGTACCAACAGGTGAATCTGGTACGACAAACTTGATGAAGTTACATCTTGTCGGTGAAGACTTAGCAAGTGGTCAAGGTATTGGTCGTAACTCAGCAGTAGGTCGTACAGTCGTTGTCAACAATGGTTCGGAATTAAAAGGTCGCGACTTAGACCAAGCTGTTATCGTGACGCCATCAATTGACGAAAGCATTATCCCATATTTAGATCAGGCTGTAGCTTTAGTTACTGAAGAAGCTGGCTTAACTTCTTCAAGTGCTATCATTGGACTTGAAAAAGGTATTCCAACAGTTGTAGGTGTCAACAATGTCGTTGATACAATTCCTGATAACGCATTAGTTACAGTAGATGCGACGCAAGGTAGAGTTTATGAAGGTTATGCAAACGTATTATAATTTTTAAATAGATGATACGATATTAATTTTAAAAGGGTTGGTAAGGTGAATACGCCTTATCGCCCTTTTTTAAATGTAACGTTAAACAATTTTCTGGATAATAGTACGACTTTGGGTGTAAAAAGAGTTTAATTACACTCAAATTAATGTTTCTACAATTATACTCTGTCATCAAATCTTTTTATTATTAATGATAATGAATGCAAATGATGATGTGTTTTTTCTAAAATTAGCGATGAAAACATAAAAGAAAACGCTTTATATCAGTGTTTAAGAAATTAATGAAATCATTTTAACCCAATTATTATAAGATTATTCTGACATATGTCAGTTCTTAAAAAGTTCACAAAACGTATCATATTGGCTATAATAGTTATTGAAAGCCATTACAAAGAACGAATATAAAGTAAAGGGGAAATTCATATGGCAGAATTAATGAGAGGTCTAGAAGGGGTAATCGCAGCTGAAACAAAAATCAGTTCAATTATCGATAGCCAACTTACATATGCGGGCTACGATATAGATGATTTAACTGAAAATGCACAATTTGAAGAGATTGTTTTCTTATTGTGGAATTATCGATTACCCACGAAAAAAGAATTGTCAGAATTAAAAGAAAAATTATTTGAGTATATGACTTTAAATCCAAGAATGTATAGTCATTTTGAAGAATATACGACTGATAAAGTACATCCTATGACGGCTTTACGTACATCGGTTTCTTATTTAGCACACTTTGATGAAAATGCCGATGATAACGATGAAGAAGCATTACAAGAGCGTGCGATTCGTATCCAAGCCAAAATCGCATCACTCGTCGCTTCGTTTGCAAGAGTAAGAGAAGGTAAAGAACCGGTTAAGCCTGATCCTGCTTTAAGTTATGCAGCGAATTTCTTATATATGCTTAGAGGCGAAAAACCGACTGATGTTGAGGTAGAAGCCTTTAATAAAGCATTGATTTTACATGCGGATCACGAATTGAATGCGTCTGCTTTTACAGCGCGTTGTGCGGTGTCGTCATTATCAGATATGTATTCAGGTGTCACTGCTGCCGTGTCATCATTAAAAGGACCGTTACATGGTGGTGCAAACGAACGCGTCATGCAAATGTTGACTGAAATTGGCTCAGTGGACAACGTTGAAGGCTACTTACAAAAAGCATTTGCAAATAAAGATAAAGTAATGGGCTTCGGTCACCGCGTGTATAAAAATGGTGATCCACGTGCGAAATACTTGAAAGAAATGAGCCAAAAAATCACTAATGAAACTGGACAAAGTGAATTGTTCGATGTTTCTGTTAAAATTGCAGAAATCATGAAAGAAGAAAAAGGATTATTACCTAACGTTGACTTCTACAGTGCGACAGTATATCACAGTATGGGCATTGATCATGATCTCTTTACACCAATTTTTGCGGTAAGTCGTACATCTGGTTGGACTGCGCACATCTTAGAACAATTAAGAGATAATAGAATTATGCGTCCTCGTGCAACATATATCGGTGATGTTAACCGTAAATATGTACCGATTGAAGAACGCTAATGAAGTCTATATATTATAAAGTTTCAAAATTCGGAGGTATTAAACATGAGTGAAAAGATTGTAAAAACGGACAGCGGATTACAAGTTCCAAATCAACCTATCGTACCATTTATCATCGGCGACGGTATTGGGCCCGATATTTGGAAAGCAGCAAGTCGTGTCATCGATGCTGCCGTAGAAAAAGCTTATGCCGGTGAGAAAAAAATTGACTGGAAAGAAGTATTAGCCGGTCAAAAAGCATACGACCAAACGGGTGAATGGTTACCAGCAGAAACGTTAGACACAATTAAAGAATATTTAATTGCGATTAAAGGACCATTAACAACGCCAATCGGTGGCGGTATCCGTTCATTAAACGTAGCGCTACGTCAAGAATTAGACTTATTTAACTGTTTACGTCCAGTGCGTTGGTTTAAAGGTGTACCTTCACCAGTGAAACATCCAGAACAAACGGACATGGTCATCTTCCGTGAAAATACTGAAGACATTTACGCAGGTATCGAATTTAAAGAAGGTAGCGAAGAAGTTAAAAAAGTGATTGATTTCTTACAAAATGAAATGGGCGCTAAAAATATTCGCTTCCCTGAAACTTCTGGAATCGGTATTAAGCCAGTATCTAAAGAAGGGACAGAGCGTTTAGTACGTGCAGCCATTCAATATGCAATTGATAATAACCGTAAATCAGTAACACTTGTGCATAAAGGGAACATTATGAAGTTTACTGAAGGTGCGTTCAAACAATGGGGTTATGATTTAGCGGAAAATGAGTTCGGCGATCAAGTATTTACATGGCAACAATATGATCGTTTAGTTGAAGAAAAAGGAAAAGACGAAGCGAACAAAATTCAAGATCAAGCTGAGAAAGATGGCAAAATCATTATTAAAGATTCTATTGCAGACATCTTCTTACAACAAATTTTAACACGTCCAGCTGATCACGATGTTGTTGCGACAATGAACCTTAACGGTGACTATATTTCAGATGCATTAGCTGCGCAAGTCGGTGGCATTGGTATTGCACCAGGTGCGAACATTAACTCTGAAACAGGTCATGCAATTTTCGAAGCGACGCACGGGACAGCCCCGAAATATGCTGATTTAGACAAAGTGAATCCTTCATCGGTATTACTTTCAGGTGTGATGTTGTTAGAACACATAGGCTGGCAAGAAGCTGCGGATTTAATTACTAATTCTGTAGAAAAAACGATTGCTTCAAAAGTTGTGACATATGACTTTGCGCGTTTAATGGAAGGTGCAACTGAAGTAAAAACGTCAGAATTTGCAGATGAATTGATTAAAAATTTATAATAAGTTGATTAAAAGGCCGGGAATTTCCTGGCCCTTTATTTATGTTAAAAGCACGAATGAAATTCAAACATTGGATAAAGTCTATAGTCAAAAACACTTCCTTATCCATGCGCTGTTTTGAGATAATTTTCTCAGAAGGCTGACACTTCTGAGGGATAAAGTTGAAATCAAAATGGTGTCTTTTAAGTTTTGTAGAGGGGATGAGAATCTTTGATTTTTTACGCGAAAGTTAAGTTATTGTAAAGATGCTAAAAGATATATTATTTTTAAGACTATTTTAAGGTATAATGAAGTTAATCATAATAAGGAGGTACATATATGGCTCAAAGAGTGCTTGTCGTTGATGACGAACAATCCATTGTCACTTTGCTAAAATACAACCTCGAACAATCAGGTTATGTCGTTGAAGTGGCTCAAGATGGAGAGGAAGCGTTACAAAAAGAAAAAGAAACGAAACCCGACTTGATTGTATTGGATGTGATGTTACCGAAAAAGGATGGCATTGAAGTATGTAAAACGATTCGCTCAGATAAAAACCAAGTACCTATTTTAATGTTAACTGCAAAAGATGATGAATTTGATCGTGTGCTTGGTTTAGAGCTTGGCGCTGACGATTATATGACTAAGCCTTTTTCACCGAGAGAAGTAGTCGCACGTGTGAAAGCCATTCTTCGTCGTTCATCATTAGTGGATCATGTACGAAAAGAAGAAGAGGATGAAGATATTGTTATTGGTAGTATTAGAATTCGTCCTGACTTTTTTGAAGTATACCGCAATGATGAGTTGCTAGAGTTAACGCCGAAAGAATTTGAGTTGCTACTTTACTTAGTTGAACGTCAAGGTCGTGTCATTACGCGTGAACATATGTTAAATTCTGTGTGGAACTATGAATTTGCAGGTGATTCTCGAATTGTGGATGTACATATTAGTCATTTGCGAGATAAGTTAGAAGAAAATCCGAAGCAACCTCAGTTTATTAAAACAGTTCGCGGTTTAGGATATAAATTGGAGCGTCCTAAATAAATGATTAAATTTTACCATAAACTTTTAATCATACTTACAACAATCACTGTTGTAAGTTTTCTCATATTAGGCTTTATTGTACATAATAGTATTTATACGAAAACCGTTGAATACGAGAAGAAATCGCTTCTTAAAGATGCTGAACAAATTCTTGCATTTTATAAAGCGGGAAATAATCAACACATTCAAGAACTCGCCAATCATTATCATAGTAATATTAAAATCATTGAAAGCGATCAAACGACGGAGTTTAAAGGGGAGCGGAAACTTTCGATAGCAGAACGTCAAGATAGTCTTTTGCGGCAACTTAACACGAGAAATCCGATTTATCAACTCGATGGGAAGCAAGGCTATTATTGGTTTGGACATCAACAAGGTGAGACGACGATACTCATCACAGGTCATTTCGATATGGTTTATGAACTCCAACTTCAATTTTGGAAATACTTAATATTAGTAGGGATGATCATTTTAGCGTTGATTTACTTTACAGTGCGTTATATTAATCGAACTTATATTCAACCTATCAATGAAGTGTCCTACGCTGCGTCACTCCTTACTGAAGGGAATTTTCATGTCAGATTGCCTGAAAGCAGTGTGAAAGAGTTGCGCGAATTGTATGTGACAATTAATGTGTTGGCACGACGTTTAGAGCAGTTGAATAGCGAGCAAAAAATTCAACGGAATCGTCTTGTCACAACACTTGAAAATATTCCCAGTGCGATATTGATGATTGATAAAAATGGAAAAATTGTTATTGCGAATAAGACGTTTTATGAAGTTTTCAATGCATCGACCAATGTAGAAAATCAAGATTATGCGCGATATCTACATCCAACAATTAAGCAGCTCGTCGTTGAAGGGTTTCGAACTGAAAAAGCGATGTACAAACAAGTTGAAATTTCAATTAACCATATTCATCAAAAGTTCTTTGATACATCGTGTGTGCCTATCTTATCGCGTACGAAAAAGTCGTTACAAGGGATGGTCATCGTATTACATGATATTACACAATTGAAGAAACTGGAAAACTTACGTAGTGAATTTGTAGCGAATGTGTCACACGAATTGAAAACACCGATAACATCGATGAAAGGATTTACCGAAACACTTATTGATGGTGCGAAAAATGATGAAGCCTCTTTAGATTTGTTTTTAAACATCATCTTAAAAGAATCTAATCGCATTCAATCTCTAGTAGAAGATTTATTAGATTTATCGAAAATTGAACAGAACACGACGTTAGAAAAGCACTTAATTGATTTGTCGGATGTCGCTAAATCTTCATTTTCAGTCATTCAACCACTTGCGAATGAAAAGTCGATACAATTGATTGATCAAATAGAGCCAAATGTGACGGCGATGGCTGACGAAAATAAAATCTCTCAAGTTATCGTGAATTTAATGACGAATGCAGTCAACTATTCTCCTGAAAATCGAACGGTCACATTAGCGGTATATCGAGAAAATCAGCATCCAGTCATTGAAGTGATTGATCAAGGCATCGGTATAGGAGAAAAAGAAAAGTATCGTATTTTTGAAAGATTTTATCGTGTGGATAAAGCGAGAAGTCGTGATTCAGGTGGCACAGGGTTAGGCTTGTCCATTACGAAACATATTATCGAAGCTTATCAAGGGAATATCGAAGTGGCGTCTGAACTTGGAAAAGGGTCGAGATTTAAAGTTGTGTTACCAGAGTAATATGTTCACAAAACGGGAACAGTGATAACGTACACACAGTCGTTAAAACTGTTCTCGCTTTTCGTTATAATCGGTATAGAACATAAAAAACTTGATGCTATTGATGCCATATTTTTGTTAAACTTGCCTTCCCTACGAATTGTGTTTTTGATTGCCATTATGGCTTCACTTTACGAGGGAGTGGCCCTACCACTCAATTCGGTTTGATTTAAAAGAATACTTAATCGATGTCGAATTGTATTTTGGGAGCAGTACAGTAATCCCATGCGGAACAAAGATTTCACCGTACTGCCTCTGCAAGGGTGACTCGACTTCTCAAAAGCTTATGCATTGAAAAGTCAGACAGTTACTGAGATAAACAGTAACCATGATTAAAGTAAAGAATTGATTGTTAGCAGTATGCACACATCTCCTCTGGCGTCTCAGCCTTCTGGACAATCTGGCATTAAATATAGTCACATAGGGTAAAGTTATGAATTGAAGAAAATCAATAGCATCCATTTTTATGTCTAATTACACCTTATTATTCGCCGGTATAATCATCATTCATGGATATGAGTCCATAAAAGATCTAGATTAGAAAACTTAATGTCCCAGTCTTATATCGTATCAACTATGGTACAATAGGCATTCCATTTTTGTTATAAAGTAGAAGTGTGTGTTACGCGCTTTATCGACATGATACATACGGATTATGATAAAATAGATACAAATCACGATGGAGGGAATAACGTGGACAAACTTATATTAATTGATGGTAATAGTTTAAGTTTTAGAGCTTTTTATGCATTGCCGTTGTTAAAAAATAAAGCAGGGATTCATACAAATGCTGTATATGGTTTTGCGCGTTTGTTAGAAAAGATTATCAAAGAAGAACAACCAACGCATTTTCTCGTGGCATTCGACGCTGGAAAAACGACCTTTAGACATGAGACGTATCAAGATTATAAAGGGGGCCGTCAAAAAACGCCACCTGAATTGAGTGAGCAGTTCCCATATATTCGCCAATTAATAGATGCCTATCAAATTCAACGTTATGAACTTGAAAACTTTGAAGCAGATGACATTATTGGAACACTTAGTCGTGAAGCAGATCAAGCGGGCATGCAAACAATCATCATTACAGGGGACCGAGATTTAACGCAACTTGCTACAGATCAAGTGACGATCTATTATACGAAAAAAGGTGTGACGGACGTCGATCATTACACACCACAGTTTATTGCTGAAAAATATAATGGGCTTACACCGTCTCAAATTATTGATTTAAAAGGCTTAATGGGTGACAGTTCTGACAATATTCCAGGTGTGGCAGGTGTCGGTGAAAAAACAGCGATGAAATTGTTAAATCAATTTGGAACAGTTGAAGGTGTTTATGATCATATTGAGGAAGTATCAGGTAAAAAGCTAAAAGAAAAGCTTGAAAATAGTCGTGATGATGCGTTAATGAGTAAAACTTTAGCGACGATTAATTGTGATAGTCCGATTACAGTATCACTCGAAGACACACGTTTACCTCAAAAAATGGATGAAAGTGCTAAAATCGAACTGTTCAAGTCGTTAGAATTCCGTCAGTTGCTCGATGGGATGGATGTCGAGGCAGACAACGCTACGGCGAGTCGAGATTTTGTCCCAACGACAAACATGTCAAAAGTAGATTTCACTCAATTGTCAGAAGCGGCCATTCACGTAGAAGTTGCGGGACCAAACTACCTAAAAGATGAGTTGTTAAAATTTGGTTTATACGATGGCGAACAATATGTAGTGATTCCATTTGACAAGGTCAATGAATATCCAGAGTTAGTGGCTTGGCTAGAAGATGAAACGACGCAAAAATGGGTACATGATGCGAAGAAAACGTACATTGCGATGAAACGTTCAGACATCGCCATTGAAAATGTCGTTTTTGATACAATGTTAGCGAGCTATATTATCGATCCGTCACGTACGATTGAAGATGTACATTCTGTCATGACGCATTTTGATCAAACGTTTGTACAAGATGATGTGTCGGTTTATGGTAAAGGCAAATCATTCCACATACCTGAAGATGGCGTACTCGATAAACATATCGCTTCCATTTTAGACGCGATTCATGTTGTGCAACCGCAAATGATGACGATTCTTGAAGAGCATGAACAGACATCATTACTCTCAGAAATCGAGTTACCACTCGCGCTCATTTTAAGTGAAATGGAATATATCGGTATTCATACTGACATCGACACATTAAAAGAAATGGAAACAGTCATTCAAACAGAGTTGGATCAGTTAATAGAACAAATTCATGAACAAGCTGGTGAAAAATTTAATATTAATTCACCTAAACAATTAGGCGTCATTTTATTTGAAAAACTTGAGTTGCCCGTTATTAAAAAAACGAAAACAGGTTATTCAACAGCGGTCGATGTGCTCGAAAAATTGCAAAATGCTCATCCAATTATCGACAACATTTTAACGTATCGTACGTTATCGAAATTGCAGTCGACTTATGTTGAAGGTTTACAAAAGGTGATTTGGGATGACGGTCGCATTCATACTCGTTTTAATCAAACACTTGCACAAACGGGACGTCTGTCTTCTGTTGATCCGAACTTGCAAAATATTCCAATTCGTTTAGAAGAGGGGCGTAAAATTCGTAAAGCGTTTAAGTCTACGCACGAAGATTATGTCATTCTTGCGGCGGATTACTCACAAATCGAATTACGTGTTTTAGCACATATTACAGGAGACCCAACGTTGCAACAAGCGTTTAATGATAATGAAGATGTTCATACCACAACAGCGATGAAAGTGTTTAACGTTGCAGCTGATGAAGTCACATCATTAATGCGTCGTCAAGCAAAAGCAGTAAACTTTGGTATCGTCTATGGCATTAGTGATTATGGACTCAGTCAAAGTTTAGGTATCACACGTAAAGAAGCACAGCGATTCATTGACGATTACTTGAACCATTTTCCAGGTGTGAAAGATTATATGGACAACATTGTGCAAGATGCCAAACAACAAGGTTATGTGGAGACATTATTAAAACGTCGTCGTTACATTCCTGACATTACGAGTCGTAACTTTAACTTACGTGGATTTGCTGAACGAACTGCGATGAACTCACCAATTCAAGGAAGTGCGGCAGATATTATCAAATTAGCGATGGTGCAATTCCACCGTGAAGTACAAAAGACATCATTTAAAGCTCAGTTATTATTACAAGTACATGATGAACTGATTTTTGAAGTGCCGAAAGATGAAGTAGATGAATTCGGCAAATTTGTTGAGGAAATTATGGCGCATGCATTACAATTAGATGTCCCATTAAGTGTAGAATCAGATTATGGGAAAACGTGGTATGATGCAAAATAGAAAGTAGGTATGACAATCAATGCCAGAATTACCAGAAGTCGAACATGTCAAACGTGGGATTACGCCGCATATTATGCACCAAAAGGTTATAGATGTGACGTTTTCTGAACCTGTCAAACGCGGCAAGTTAGAAGGGAAAGAAACGATAATTAAAGGGGTTGACCTTGATGCTTTTGTGAAGTATACGGTCGGTTTTGAGATTGCTGATGTGCAACGCCGCAGTAAATATATTTTATTTCGTATCGAAAATGGGAATGTTGAACGTATATTAATTTCTCATTTAGGGATGGCAGGTGCATTCTTTGTCGTGCAATCGCTCGATGACATTGCGATACCGAATTTTCGAAAGCATTGGCAAGTTGTTTTTCATTTAGAAAATGGTATTAAATTAGTCTATTCAGATATTCGCCGGTTTGGTGAGATTCGGAATGTCGAAAGTTTAGAGGCTTACCCATCAATTTTAGAGATTGCACCTGAACCTTTTGAACAAGAGGCGTTAGCCTATTATCTTGCTAAAAGTGATGAAAAGAAATATTTAAACAAAGCGATTAAACCCTTTATACTGGATCATCGTGTGATATCGGGTTGTGGCAATATTTATGCGTGTGAAGCGCTGTTTGATGCACAAATTCATCCGGAGAAAAAAGTAAAAGACTTGTCAATAGCGGAAAAGACAAAGTTATTTAATAGTGTAGTAAAAGTTTTAGAAATGGGTATTTTAAATGGTGGGACAAGTGTGGCAGATTATGTACATGCTGATGGTCAAAGAGGTACTATGCAAGATCATTTGAAAGTATATAAACAAAAGCGCTGTGCAACGTGTGAAACAGCGATTGAAACGGTTATTATTTCAGGACGAAATACACATTTTTGTCCAAATTGCCAAAGTTAGGATAGGTGAAATTATGCCCAAAGTTATTGGATTAACAGGTGGAATTGCTACTGGAAAATCGACAGTGGCAGAGTTACTCGCAATACATGGTTTTAAAATCGTCGACGCAGATGTTGCAGCAAGAAAAGCAGTTGCTAAAGGGACGGAAGGTTTAAAAAAAGTTCAAGCGCTATTTGGCGATGAAGCGATCAATGAAGATGGCGAAATGAATCGTACCTTTGTCGGACAACAAGTGTTTTATGACGATGAAAAAAGAAAACAACTTAATGCGATTGTGCATCCTATTGTCGGCAAAATGATGAATCAAGAGCGTGACCAATATTTAGCAGAGGGACATAATGTTATTATGGATATTCCACTGTTATTTGAAAATCATTTAGAAGCCACGGTAGATGAAGTTTGGCTCGTTTATGCGTCTGAACCGATACAACTCGATCGATTAATGGCGCGTAATGACTTGTCTATAGAAGATGCCAAAGCAAGAATCTATAGTCAAATTTCAATTGATAAAAAGAGTCGCATGGCGGATGTCGTCATTGATAATTTAGGTTCAAAGTTGGAATTAAAACAAAATTTAGAACAGATTTTAGTAGACAAAGGATTTTTAGAAGCTTATCATAGTGACTCAGAAGAATAGTGGATGATAACTGACGTAAATATCTATATAAATTCAGGAGCTGAGACATGCGTTTGTCTCAGCTCCTGAATTTTTTACGCTTTATGATTGTTTTGGCTGATGAAGTACAATAACAAAAAATAATAGTGGAAAACGGTTTCATTTTATCGCAATTATGATATACTGTTGATTATAAGTATAACACATTGATAAGGAGTGCTTTAAACATGACGACAAAGATTGCGATTAACGGTCTGGGGCGTATCGGCCGTATGGTTTTAAGAGTGGCATTAAATAGAGAAGATGTTGAGGTTGTAGCGATTAATGCAAGCTATCCACCTGAAACGATTGCGCATCTTATTAAGTATGACACAACACACGGACGCTTTAATCAGGCGGTTGAACCGATTGAAGATGGCATTCAAGTGAACGGTAAAAAAATTAAACTTGTGTCAGATCGTAATCCTGAAAATTTACCATGGGCAGCATTGGATATCGATATCGTAGTAGAAGCAACAGGTAAATTTAATCATGGCGATAAAGCAGATGCCCACATTCGTGCAGGTGCTAAAAAGGTGATTTTAACAGGGCCTTCAAAAGGAGGAGACGTGCAAACGATTGTTAAAGGTGTCAATGACCAAGATATCGATACAGAACGTTATGACATTTTTAGTAACGCATCTTGTACGACAAACTGTTTAGCACCGATTGCAAAATTATTAAATGATCGTTTTGGAATCGAAAATGGCTTAATGACAACAGTACATGCTGTGACAAATGACCAAAACAATTTAGATAATCCGCACAAAGATTTACGTCGTGCGCGTGCAGCTTTTGAAAGCATCATTCCAACATCAACAGGTGCAGCGAAAGCACTTGCACTTGTTTTACCAGAACTTGAAGGAAAAATGCATGGGATGGCGTTACGGGTTCCTACTAAAAATGTTTCACTCGTTGACCTAGTCGTCGATTTAAAACAATCTGTGACTAAAGAAGAAGTGAATCAATTATTTAAAGACAATGATTTGAATGGTGTCGTCGCTATTTCGGATGAACCACTAGTGTCGGATGATTTTACGACTGATGCACATTCAGCAATTGTCGACACACCTTCAACAATCGTCATGGGAGATCGTAAAGTTAAGGTACTCGCATGGTATGACAATGAATGGGGTTATTCAACGAGAGTTGTCGATGTATTACAACAAATCGCTGCTCAAATACCGAGCACAGTCGCACAATAAATCAAATACAAAAAAGTCGATGAGAATTGAATCATCGACTTTTTTGTATGTCTGGATATTAATGTTTCAAAATGGAACGTATCCATTTATCGTCAGTCAAGACACAATGATACTTGTCAGTTATCACCTAACTTTTGAAATCATGTCGTTTCATAGTATAATGAAACAAAAACTATGACTAAGAAGGTGACAAAGTCGTGAAATGTCCAAAATGCAATCATACCCAATCTCGAGTAGTGGATTCGAGACATGCAGATGATATGAATGCAATTAGAAGAAGACGTGAATGTGACAATTGTGGTACACGTTTCACTACTTTTGAACATATAGAAATGAGTCCGCTCATCGTCGTCAAAAAAGACGGTACACGTGAACAGTTCAATAGAGAAAAAATATTAAATGGCTTAGTGCGCTCGTGTGAAAAGCGACCAGTCCGTTTTCAACAATTGGAAGAAATTACGAATCAAGTTGAATGGAAATTGCGTGAAGAAGGTATTGCTGAAGTGTCTTCTAGAGACATAGGGGAGTATGTCATGAATTTATTAATGCATGTTGACCAAGTCTCTTATGTTCGATTTGCTTCTGTGTACCGGGAATTTAAAGATGTGGATCAATTATTACAATCTATGCAAGGGATATTGAAAGAAAACAAGCGGAGTGAATAACGAATGAATCATTTTATGTATCAAAATCAGTTGAGTCCGCACGACGGGTTTATCGTCATGCGTCCATTTCAATATCATGCAGTGCACTATGATATTTTAAATCGGTTATTCACACCGTTAATTGGCGCTGAAGCAATCGGTGTGTACCAATTTTTGAACCAATTTGAGTCTGCTACATTCGACCAAGGGTTTACACATTATACTATTATGTCCGAGTTAAAATTAAGCCTCGGTCGTTTTAGGGAGTTTTTAGATTTGTTGGAAGGCATTGGCCTGTTAAAAACGTTCGTCCGTCAATCTGAAAACACGACACAATTTGTGTATGAACTCATACCTCCGCCTACAGCAGAACGTTTTTTTAATGATCCGATGTTGTCGATTTATTTTTATGAAGCTGTCGGACAGGAACGGTATCATACATTGAAAAATCATTTTATGCCTACACAACTCGATTTGGCAGGATTTTCAAATGTGACGAAAAAGTTCACGGATGTTTTTAAAGTGCCTAAGAAACAAGCGGTCACTTCAGATGTATCACTCAAAGCATCGCAATATCAAGGTGTTGATTTAACAGATGTGACGTTTGATTTTGAATTGTTGGCTGATATGTTGCAGACGCATTATGTGAGCCAAACGATTTTATCAGAACCGACAAAATCGCTTATTGTGCAATTGGCGACATTGTATCGTTTATCGCCTGATGTTATGAAAACGATTATTTTGAAATCGCTCAATGCAGACCAGTCTTTATCCGTTAAAGATTTACGTAAACAAGCACAAAGTTATTATTTAATGGAACATCAACAACAATTACCATCATTACAGCCGCAAGTGACAGTGACTGCTTCAGAACAAACGTCTGAAGCACAAGAAGAAACGGTCTCGAATTGGGATGAATGGTTTGCTTTAATGGATCAAACGAGTCCGATTGTCATGCTTACGGAATATGGAGGTTCTGAACCGCCGCGTTATCAAAAAGACATGGTGGAAGAATTAGTACAACGTGAAGGGTTTAATTTTGGAGTCATCAATATATTATTGCAATATGTGATGCAAAAAACGGATAATAACTTGCCGGAAAAATATGTCTATTCCGTTGCTTCAACGTGGAAAAAAAGTGGTGTGACGGACGCGCGTTCTGCATATGAAAAGGCGATGGAAATTCAAAAAAACCAGGAAAAATCAAAGCAAAAACGAATGGAAAGCTATTCTCAAAACACAAATGGTCCATTTTATAACAAAAAAGAAAAGCAACCGCGTTGGGTGACACATCCAGAAGAATACGAACAAAAAGAAGAAGATCAAGAAGCATTGGAAAAAGATCGTGCAGCGTTCTTGAAAAGATTAAAACAAAAGAGAAGGGCGGGTGAAGATTAATGAAAAGCTTTAATAGTATCATCGGTGGTAACAATGCTTTCGAACAAAAGATTCAACAAATTAAAAAGCAAGTATTAGCGGATCCAGATGTAAAAGCATTTTTAGCTGCACACCAATCTGAAGTAACGAATCGAATGATTGAGGAAGATTTGAACATCTTGCAAG
Source organism: Staphylococcus pseudintermedius (assembly GCF_001792775.2). Taxonomy (GTDB): domain Bacteria; phylum Bacillota; class Bacilli; order Staphylococcales; family Staphylococcaceae; genus Staphylococcus; species Staphylococcus pseudintermedius. The sequence continues at coordinate 11,354 of NZ_MLGE02000017.1, read as the reverse complement.
AATATAAAGATCAGCAAAAGCGTTACGATGGGACACATACGTATGAAAATTGTCCTAATTTCGTGAAAGGTCACATTCCGGAATTGTATATTGATCAACAACACATCAAAATTCGTTACAAGCCTTGCCCATGTAAAATCAGGCACGACGAGGAACAAAATGCGAAAAGTATGATTACGTCATTTCATATGCATCCAGATACGTTAAACGCCAAAATTAAAGATATTTATATGACGCGACGCAATCGTTTAGATTTAGCAATGCAATTAGACGATTTAATCGATGCCATTATTGAAAAGCGTTCGGTCAAAGGTTTTTATTTATATGGTGAATTCGGTACAGGAAAGTCATTTATTTTAGGTGCGATTGCGAACGAGTTGAAAAATAATCGAGTCCCTTCGATGATTATTTATGTGCCAGAATTTATTCGAACTTTAAAAAATGGTTTTAAAGATGGAACGACAGCAAAACGTATTGAACAAGTTCGTGAAGCGCGTGTATTATTTTTAGACGATTTAGGTGCTGAAGATATGACGCCTTGGGTACGTGATGAGGTGCTCGGTCCAATTTTGCATTACCGTATGATTCAAGAACTACCGACATTTTTCAGCTCAAATATGAATTTAGATGAATTAGAAACACATTTGGCTGATACGAAAAATGGTGTTGATCGAATGAAAGCGAAACGGATTATGGAACGTGTGAAAACTTTGAGCACGCCTTATTTGCTTGAAGGAGAAAATTATCGTAAGCATTGAAAATTTTAAAATTAGCGTTATAATATGTATATAAATCAATAATGTTGCTAAAGTTTGAGGATATGATATCGGTATCACTATGGTACAGGGAACTACTGTGATTGAGAATGTAGTGCATAGTCATCGATGTTACTCCCTCTATAGATAAATGGTGTTTGTAATGAATGCCCGGCTCAAGACCGTTATCTTATGTAGAGATGTCACAGGATAGGTATGTGACAAATTAGGGTGGTAACACGAAAACCTCGTCCCTTATGTTGGGATGGGGTTTTTTATTTTCTTCAATTTTAAGCAAAAATGTGAAATGGAGGATCATTATGGCAGAAATTAAAGTGCAGTTCCCAGATGGTAATGAAAAGGCGTTTGAAAAGGGTACGACAACAGAAGAAATTGCGCAATCCATTAGTCCAGGGTTACGAAAAAAAGCCGTTGCAGGTAAATTTAATCAACAATTGGTCGATTTAACACGTCCTTTAGAAGAAGATGGCGCAATTGAAATTATTACGCCGGGTAGTGACGAAGCGTTAGAAGTGTTACGACATTCCACAGCGCATTTAATGGCACAAGCATTAAAGCGATTGTACGGTGATGTACATTTCGGTGTCGGCCCAGTGATTGATGGTGGCTTCTACTATGATTTCGATATGGAAGAAAAGGTTTCAAGTGATGATTTCGAGAAAATTGAAAAGACTATGAAACAAATTATTGAAGAAAATCATAAAGTCGAGCGTCAAGTTGTTTCAAGAGATGAAGCGAAGGCATTTTTTGCAAACGATCCATATAAATTGGAATTAATTGAGGCGATTCCACAAGACGAACAAGTGACATTGTACAGTCAGGGTGAATTCACTGATTTATGTCGAGGCGTACACGTCCCAAGTACATCGAAAATTAAGGCGTTCAAATTGTTATCAACTGCTGGTGCGTATTGGCGTGGAGACAGTAATAATAAAATGTTGCAACGTATTTATGGTACAGCATTTTTCGACAAGAAAGACCTAAAAGCACATCTTCAATTGTTAGAAGAGCGTAAAGAGCGTGACCACCGCCGTATCGGTAAAGAAATGGAGCTCTTCACAAACAATCAACTTGTCGGCGCAGGTTTACCTTTATGGCTACCAAATGGTGCAACAATCCGCCGTGAAATCGAACGTTATATCGTAGACAAAGAAATTAGCCTCGGCTATGACCACGTCTATACACCTGTGATGGCTAATGTCGATTTGTACAAAACATCAGGGCACTGGGATCATTACCAAGAAGACATGTTCCCGCCAATGCAACTGGATGCGGATGAAGCGATGGTACTGAGACCGATGAACTGCCCACACCATATGATGATTTATGCTAACAAGCCCCATTCATATCGTGAGTTGCCAATTCGTATTGCGGAACTTGGTACAATGCACCGTTATGAAGCAAGTGGTGCTGTATCAGGATTACAGCGTGTGCGTGGGATGACTTTAAACGATGCGCATATCTTCGTGCGACCAGACCAAATTAAAGAAGAGTTCAAGCGTGTCGTTCAAATGATTTTGGATGTATATGAAGACTTTGGTTTTGAGGATTACAAATTCCGTTTAAGTTATCGCGATAAAGCGGATAAAGAAAAATATTATGACGATGATGACATGTGGAACACTGCTGAAGCGATGTTAAAAGAAGCAGTAGATGAAATGAACTTACCGTATGAAGAAGCGATCGGTGAAGCGGCGTTCTACGGTCCTAAATTAGATGTTCAAGTGAAAACGGCGATGGGTAAAGAAGAGACATTGTCGACAGCGCAACTTGACTTCTTATTACCGAAAAAGTTCGAACTTACTTACATTGGTAAAGATGGCGAACATCATCGACCAGTCGTCATTCACCGTGGTGTGGTTTCTACGATGGAACGTTTCGTAGCCTTTTTAACAGAAGAAACAAAAGGGGCGTTCCCAACTTGGTTAGCACCACAACAAGTTGAGATTATTCCAGTTAACAACGACTTGCATTACGATTACGCACGTCAAATTCACGACGAATTAAAATCTCAAGGTGTCCGTGTGCATATTGATGACCGTAATGAAAAAATGGGTTATAAAATCCGTGAAGCGCAAATGAAGAAGATCCCATATCAACTTGTTGTCGGGGATAAAGAACTTGAAAACAATGAAGTCAATGTCCGTCAATACGGTTCAAAAGACCAAAAAACTGTTGAAAAAGATACATTCATTTGGGACTTAGTCGATGAAATTCGTTTGAAAAAACAAAGATAATGTTGATAGGTGCACGACTATCATGTATAGTAATAAATGAAACAATTTATAATACGATTTGATTGAGTTAGAGGCGCAACTTTGATGAGTAGCGGTTGGGTTGTATGATGGTACAAAGCCCCAACATGTGAAAGGTAAAGTTGCCGAAACGGAAATGGACCATCGCCATTTCTCGTTGGGCTAGTGTTCGAAAGGCGCTAGACTGTCACAAATGTGATGTGCTACCGATTCATAAATAATGAGCAGCGGTGGCATCAACATAGATGTCATCACTGCTTTTATTTTTTACTAGGTTGAATAATTTGATATTTAACGAGCTTCACACAATTTGTCTTAACCTCTAAGCAATTAGGAAAGGATTAAGAAAATGAGTAATGAAAAAACAGAAAATCAACACGCAGTTCAACGCCATCTTAAAGACCGTCATATTTCGATGATCGCGATTGGTGGTGCGATTGGAACTGGACTGTTTATGACATCTGGAGGCGCTATTCATGATGCAGGGCCTTTAGGTGCACTTTTAGGCTATGCGATAATCGGTGTGATGGTGTTCTTTTTAATGACATCACTAGGGGAAATGGCGACGTATCTACCTGTTACAGGTTCGTTTAGCACATATGCCACGCGTTTTGTCGATCCGTCTTTAGGTTTTGCTTTAGGATGGAACTATTGGTTTAACTGGGTCATTACAGTAGCGGCCGACGTTACGATTGCTGCTCAAGTCATCCAATATTGGGCCCCCTTACAATTTTTACCTGCTTGGGCATGGAGTTGTATCTTCATGGTGATTATTTTTAGCCTTAATGCCTTGTCTGTCAAAGTATATGGTGAAAGTGAATATTGGTTCGCATTCATCAAAGTGGCGACGGTGATTGTCTTTATTATTGTAGGTTTATTGACAATTTTAGGAATTATGGGCGGTCAAGCAGTGGGCTTTGATACATTTACAACTGGTGACGCACCAATCTTAGGTGACGGTTTTGGTGGTAGTTTACTCGTTGTGTTCGGCGTGTTCTTAGTCGCTGGGTTCTCGTTCCAAGGTACTGAGTTAGTGGGGATTACTGCAGGTGAGTCTGAAAATCCTCAGCGTGCCGTACCGAAAGCAATTAAGCAAGTGTTCTGGAGAATTTTACTCTTTTATATTTTAGCAATCTTCATTATCGGGATGCTTATTCCTTACAATTCTTCTGCCTTAATGGGCGGTGGGGATGACATTGCAACTTCTCCATTTACACTCGTCTTTAAAAATGCAGGACTCGCGTTTGCTGCCTCATTTATGAATGCCGTAATTTTAACATCTGTATTATCGGCGGGTAACTCTGGGATGTATGCAAGCACACGTATGCTGTATTCGATGGGGAAAGACGGACTCGCATCTAAAGCATTTAGTCGTACAAATAAAAACGGCACACCAATCTTGTCGATGTTATCTACAGCGCTGATTGTTGTGTTGATTTTTGTATTACAACATGTCAGTGGCGATGCGTACGAATATATTGTTGCAGCGAGTGGTCTGACAGGCTTTATCGCATGGGTAGGTATTGCGGTCAGTCATTATCGTTTCCGAAAAGCGTTTGCGGCACAAAATTACGATGTTCAAAAATTAAAGTATCAAGCGAAGTGGTTCCCATTTGGTCCGATTCTCGCAGCTGTGCTTTGTATTATTGTTATCATCGGACAAGATGTTGATTTTATTCAAACGGGTGATTTTGATATCAATCGATTTTTAATTACTTATATGGGTATACCAGTATTTTTAGCGTTCTTCATCTATCATAAAGTCCGCTATAAAACGAAATTGATTCCATTAAAAGACGTCAACTTAGATCCGAATGTGGAAACAGTTGAAAAAAACTTTCAAAAAAACATTGACTAATATACACTGAGTTGGTATGATTGTATCTGTTGAATACGAAACGGACCAAGTAGAAGCATCCCGCTTCTCACCTGTAGCGACGCAACAAGCTGTTGGCAGGTTAACGATTAAACATGTAGTGTATGTTCATGTTGACGTGAGAAGCGGGGGTTAGATACCCTCGCTTTTTTTCGTACTTGGACCATTCGTAAACTTTTTGGAGGTGTCAACCATAGCTAAAGATCAAACGCAAGTTAACGAAAAGATTCGCGCAAAAGAATTACGTGTCATCGGACAAAATGGTGACCAAATCGGATTGAAGTCTAAAAATGAAGCATTGGAAATGGCAGATCGACTTGGTTTGGATGTAGTCGTTGTTGCGCCAAATGCTAAACCACCTGTTGCTCGTATTATGGATTACGGCAAATACAAATTCGAGCAACAGAAAAAAGAAAAAGAGATGAAGAAGAAACAAAAAATCATCAACGTTAAAGAAATCCGTTTAAGCCCTACGATTGAAGAACACGACTTCAATACGAAGCTTAAAAACGGACGCAAGTTTTTAACAAAAGGTGACAAAGTTAAAGTTTCAATTCGTTTCAGAGGGCGTGCGATTACGCATAAAGAAATTGGACAACGCGTGTTAGAGCGATATGCTGAAGCGTGCCAAGACCTTGCAACAATCGAGCAAAAGCCGAAAATGGAAGGTCGTCAAATGTTCCTTATGTTAGCCCCAATTAATGAAAAATAAAAAGTGATAATAGGAGGAAAACATCATGCCTAAAATGAAAACCCACCGCGGAGCTGCGAAACGTGTAAAAAGAACTGGATCTGGTCAACTTAAACGTTCTAGAGCATACACTTCACACTTATTCGCTAACAAATCTACAAAGCAAAAGCGTCAATTACGTAAAGCTTCATTAGTATCAAAAAGCGATGCAAAACGTGTAAAACAATTATTAACATACGTTAAATAATCATTCTAAAGTACGAAAATATATGAGAGGTATGGCAGAAGCGCATACCGTAGAGATAAAAGGAGGAGTTTATTATGCCACGTGTTAAAGGTGGAACAGTAACAAGAGCGCGTCGTAAAAAGACAATCAAATTAGCTAAAGGTTACTTCGGTGCGAAAAGCACATTATATAAAGTTGCAAAACAACAAGTTATGAAATCAGGTCAATATGCATTCCGTGACCGTCGTCAAAGAAAACGTGATTTCCGTAAATTATGGATTACACGTATCAATGCGGCTGCACGTCAACACGACATGAGTTACTCTCGTTTAATGAACGGTTTAAAACAAGCGGGTATCGACGTTAACCGTAAAATGTTATCAGAAATCGCAATCTCAGATGAGAAAGCATTTGCTGAATTAGTAAATCAAGCGAAAGCAGCTTTAAAATAGTAGAGAAAGAGTTGGGGTCTATTGTGACGCGCCAACTCTTTTTCATTATGACTTTACCATTATTCATTTCTTTTGTTACGATATAAAAAACGAATAAAAGGAGCTCACAATGTCAAAATTTGATGAACAAATTACTGTAGTCCCACGACGTTTGCTTTTTGAAGAAGAGGCGCTCGCATTCAATGGGTTTTTAGATCAATCTGAAGAGAAGGGTCAAAAAATTTATGAAAAGCTTTCTCAATATGAAGTGAAAAGACGTGGTGATATGGAAGAAGATCCTAGCTTCAAACAATTGATTAGTTATTGTTTAATTGAAAATGAGCATGATGAATTACTCGTCTATGAGCGATTATCAGGTGGTGGCGAGGCACGACTTCACGGCAATGCGTCTATCGGTGTAGGCGGACACATGAATGATGTTCCTGAAGCGCACCATATTGATGAAGTCATTAAAACAAATGCAAGTCGAGAACTTGAAGAGGAAATCGGTGTTAAAATTAACAATCAAACACCGCTTGAATTCATAGGCTTTATTAATGATGATCATAATGAAGTGGGTCAAGTTCATATCGGTGTCGTGTTTAAAGTGAAGGTTAAGCAACAAGATGTCGAAGTGCGTGAAACGGATACTTTAAAGATTCAGTGGCAACCATTAAGCCAAATTAGTGACACGAGCGCATTCGAATCGTGGAGCGCGTTAATATTAGAGCAGTTGAAATAGGTGAATGGCATGTCTGATATCATTCCATTTCCTAAGCTTAAAGAAAAGTTAATATATGATATTACAGAGGCATTCGACAAGGAACGTTATGAAGACGCTTATGATTATTTCATTGCGTATGAACGTCACTTTGAATTGACATCTGAACTTGCGCTTTTAAAATGTGATATATTGTGGCAACTTGGAGCTTACCTTGAATTAAAAGAAGAGGCGAACATTTTAATGATGCAAGGTTTTCCGCCATATGATACATTCATCGTGTATTACATTAAAAGTCTGTATGCATTAGAACAATATAAAGCGGCAGTTGAAATGGTGGACCAGGTTCTTGATGATGTCGTTGCACATGAAACGCGTATGACTTTATTACCTATTAAAAATCAAGCACAATCCAAACTGGACGAACGCCAAGATTATATGTTGCATCGATTACAACGGTTTACTGAGCTGAGTCATTATGATCAAACGCAATTAGTACTCACATTAATTGATGATCGTGTCTATCAGTACAGTGAAACGATTGCTTATTTGTTAGTTCATGAGTCAATCGTTTCAAGTGTTCAAAGTTTGATGTTAGAATATTTACGTTTTGCTGGATACAATCAAGGCATCACCATAGAGAAAGATTTTCGTCAAATTCAAGTGATACCCGCTGAACTTGTAGGAATTGAACAAACAGCCTTTAAAGATCGATTGTTGCCTGCAGTGATTGATGCTTTAGAAGTGGAGATACCTTCACTTGTTCAAGAAGCCTATATTTTACTTAATACAAATAATATTGCACTTTATCCTGTAAATATCCTAGACTATGGAACTGTAGAGATGTGGCGCGATGCTTATGTTGCATATTTCCATCAGTTAATGGGGAAGGAAGTCAATGTGGATTCATTATATGTAGAGATATTTAAACTCATAAAATCGTTAAATACATAGGTCTCATTATTTCAAAGAAGGTCAACCTATGTTATAATAAAGAAGTTGAAAAATTTTAAAAATGATAAATCATGGAGGTTTTTATACATGACAGCAACTTGGGAAAAAAAAGAAGGTAATGAAGGATTATTACAAGTATCCGTACCTGCAGAAGAAGTAGATAAAGCATTAGATCAAGCTTTCAAAAAAGTAGTCAAACAACTTAACGTACCTGGTTTCCGTAAAGGGAAAGTACCTCGTCAAATTTTCGAACAACGTTTTGGTGTAGAAGCTTTATATCAAGATGCAGTAGACATCTTATTACCAAAAGCATACAGTGAAGCTGTACAAGAAACAGGTATTAATCCAGTTGATCAACCTGAAATTGAAGTAACACAAATCGAAAAAGGCCAACCATTCACTTTTGATGCAACTGTAATCGTTGAACCTGAAGTACAATTAGGTGACTACAAAGGCTTAGAAATCGAAAAACAAAACACTGAAGTGACTGAAGACGAATTCAACAAAGCAGTAGAACAACGTCTTGACGCTATGACTGATATGGTCGTTAAAGAAGACGGTCAAGTTGAAGAAGGCGACACAGTTAACTTAGACTTCGATGGCTATGTTGATGGTGAGCAATTCGAAGGTGGTCAAGCTGAAGGATATGACTTGGAAATCGGTTCAGGTATGTTCATCCCAGGTTTTGAAGAGCAACTTGTAGGCTTAAAAGTTGGGGAAGAAAAAGAAGTTGAAGTGACATTCCCAGAAGAATACCATGCAGAAGAATTAGCTGGAAAACCTGCTGTATTTAAAACAAAAATTAACGAAATCAAAGCAAAAGAAGTACCAGAATTAGATGATGAGCTTGCGAGTGAATTAGATTCTAATGCAAACAATGTAGAGGAATTCAAAGCAAACTTACGTCAACAACTTGAAGAGCAAAAGAAAACTGACGCTGAAAATGCGCAAAAAGAAGAAGCGATTACTTTAGCAACTGACAATGCGACAATCGATATTCCAGAAGCTATGGTACGTACAGAACAAGATCGCATGATGAGCGAATTTGCACAACGTATTCAACAACAAGGTTTAGACTTAAACACTTACTTCCAGATTTCAGGTCAATCAGAAGATGATTTACGTGAACAAATGAAAGAAGATGCTGAGTTACGTGTGAAAACAAACTTAACATTAGCTGCCATTGCAGATGCAGAAAATATCGAAGTGACTGATGAAGATGTTGACAAAGAGCTTGAAACAATGAGCGAACAATTCAACATCTCTGTTGAAGATATTAAGAAAACACTTGGCAACACTGATCTTGTTAAAAATGATGTTCGTGTGAAAAAAGTTATTAACTTATTAGTAGACGAAGCGAAATTAGTTGAAAGCACTTCAGAAGATAACAAAGAAGAAGCATAAGCACGCATATCTTATTGATGCGTCGTATTGAAAACTTTCATTACAAATTTGAATGATAAAATTTAATGAAGGTTAATCAGTGGGACCGCACATCAACTTCAGGTGATGTGCGGTCCCACTAACACAACTCTCAATGAACCGTTTCAACAAATTTTAATATGATGTGAAATCAACCGGGGTGGGTTGTTGTACTCAAATGATGCCATTTGACAACAACCGCACTCCGCTTAGTATTTATGACAACATCTGTTCAAACAGTTGCGTTAATGAATTTTGCAAATGATTTGATTTTTATGTCGCTAGCACTTAGTATATTAACGGCAAGCTTGGGGAATTTCATTCAGCAACTTTGAGTGTATTTTGTTGGATGAAGCGTTGGTATGAAACTTTATGAAGACACTACGAATAAAAATAGATGAGAAACAGAAGTTGAGGATGACTTTTACTGGGGCCACAATATCACACATCTGTTGTGTTTTATTGTGCAAAATGCAAAAAACTTGAAATGGTCTATATTTGCGTAATAGAATGCTTTCTAGTATAGTCGTAAAAGAACAGGGGTGTAATAAAGTATGTTTAAATTCAATGATGATGAAGAAAACTTAAAATGTTCTTTCTGTGGTAAAGATCAAGACCAAGTTAAAAAATTGGTAGCAGGTAGTGGTGTTTATATTTGTAACGAATGTATTGAGCTATGTGCTGAAATCGTTGAAGAAGAATTAAATCAACAACAAGCAGAAGAACTCACTGAATTACCAACACCAAAAGAAATTATGGATCAATTAAACAGCTATGTTATCGGCCAAGAAAAAGCGAAGAAATCATTGGCAGTTGCTGTATACAATCACTACAAACGTGTTCAACAACTTGGGCCTAAAGATGATGACGTTGAATTACAAAAAAGTAATGTCGCTTTAATTGGGCCGACAGGTAGTGGTAAAACATTACTCGCACAAACATTGGCACGTACGTTAAATGTGCCGTTTGCCATTGCCGATGCAACTAGCCTTACAGAAGCAGGTTATGTGGGCGAAGACGTTGAAAACATTTTATTACGTTTAATCCAAGCTGCTGATTTTGATATTGATAAAGCAGAAAAAGGGATTATTTATGTCGATGAGATTGACAAAATTGCACGTAAATCAGAAAACACATCCATCACACGTGATGTTTCAGGTGAAGGTGTGCAACAAGCATTGCTTAAAATTTTAGAAGGTACAACAGCTAGTGTGCCGCCTCAAGGTGGACGTAAACACCCTAACCAAGAATTCATTCAAATTGATACAACAAATATTTTATTTATTCTTGGCGGTGCGTTTGACGGTATAAATGAAGTGATTAAACGTCGTCTTGGTGAAAAAGTAATCGGTTTTGCGAGCAATGAAGCTTCTAATTTCGATGAAGCAAGTTTATTAGAGCAAATCCGTCCAGAAGACCTACAAACTTATGGCTTAATTCCTGAGTTTATCGGACGTGTACCAATCGTTGCAAACCTTGAAACATTAGATGTTGAAGCGTTGAAAAACATTTTAACACAACCTAAAAATGCGTTGGTTAAACAGTACACTAAAATGCTTGAATTAGATGATGTAGCTTTAGAATTTACTGATGAAGCATTAGCTGCAATTAGTGAAAAAGCAATCGAAAGAAAAACAGGAGCACGTGGTTTACGCTCGATTATTGAGGAAGCATTGATTGATATTATGTATGATATTCCTTCTACAGAAAACGTTGCTAAAGTTGTCATTACAAAAGAAACAATTGTAAATGAGACAGAGCCTGAACTGTACGATGCGGAAGGTAACCTTGTGAATACAACAAAAACATCTGCTTAAAATCATGTTTCAGTAATCGAATGGATAAGTATGCTTAATTTTAAAAGGTTATATATTTTTAACGGTTGGTGAGAGATTCACTGACCGTTATTTTAATTTTTGATATTAAAAAAGCACAAATATCTCTATAATTGTAAGTGACCAAACCAACGATTAAGGAGATATTGTGCCTATGTGTAATGATA
>NZ_MLGE02000016.1 GCF_001792775.2 Staphylococcus pseudintermedius | reverse complement strand
AGCGAGTATCAATCGCTTATTAAAGACCATTCACTACTTGATAGTCAATAATAAATTATATGATTATCAGAAAGCACCACACTAACGCAACCATATAATCATATACATCATAACACCTTATTCAAAAAAGTAAAAATTGGACGGTCTAGTTCAGTAATGTCAATTTTAATTATTGAACCCTTGACAAATCGTAGGAAAGAGACTGAGAAAACTAATGTCCCAGTCCCTCCCTAATATTTAAATTAAAAGTAGATGTTGAAATGATGATGCGTGAATAGGTTCGCCTATCACATCTCATTATCGCGCTCACGTTCTTCAATGGTACGAGAAAAGTCCTTTTCATCATCAATATGCGTCATTTTAAAATGCTTCGTATGCTCACGTCTCAACGCATTCATCAATGAAAAAATCATCAATAATAAGATAATCGAAAATGGTAATCCAGTTACGACTGATGCGGTTTGTAAACTTGTGAGGCCACCAGCAACAGTTAATGCAACAGAAATGGCACCGATTAAAATACCCCATACCATTTTGTGTTTACGCTTAGGATTTTCAACGCCACCTGTCGCCATACCTGATACGATATGTGTGGTTGAGTCCGCACTCGTCACGATAAAAGTAAAAATTAAAATAATGGCTAAAGCACTTGTCAATTCGTATAACGGAAACTTGCTTAATAATTCAAATAGCGCTACCGTATAATCTTGATCGACAATTTTTTCAATTCCATCTTGATGATGTAATGCCCAGTTAATAGCAGTCCCTCCAAAACCTGAAATCCATAAAAATGAAATACAAGGTGGAATAATTAAGACGCCGACGACAAATTCGCGAATCGTCCGTCCTCTTGAGACACGAGCAACAAAACCACCAATAAATGGCGACCACGAAATGACCCATGCCCAATAGAACACAGTCCATTTTTGAATCCATGAATTGTCACCCGTATAAGGATCCATACGTAAACTATACTGTATGAAATGTGTCAAATAGTCCCCAATTGAAACGGTGAATGTTTCGACGATAAATCGTAAATCCCCGAAAATAAAAATAAACAACAATAACAATGCACCAATCATAATATTTATGTTACTTAGCCACTTCACGCCACGATTGATACCTGTTAATGCAGAACCGAGGAAAATGAGTGTCATGAGTAACGTAATCAAAATTAATGTGAGCGACGTGTTCGGAACTTTAAAGACATGGTTTAAACCACCAGCAATTTGTAAAATACCAAGACCGATAGAAGTCGCAATCCCCATAACTGTTGCAATGATGGCCAAAATATCAATGACGTTACGAAATGGGCGTCGATACGTTTCGCCAAAAACGGGTTCCATTGCAGTAGAAATCAGACCATCCCGATTTTTCCGGAATTGGAAATAGGCGACGATTAAACCGCTCATTGCGAAAATCGACCATTGCGAAATTCCCCAATGAAAAAAAGTATAACCCATCGCAAGGCGCGCAGATTCTACCGATTGACCGTCGACCGATTTTGGAAACGGTGAATGCAAGTAATGGGTTAACGGTTCAGCCACGCCCCAAAAGACAATGCCGACACCTAAGCCAGCCGAAAAAAGCATACCGATCCACGACATAAATGAAAATTCTGGCTCTTCATCATCGCGGCCTAATTTGAATCGGCCATATCTCGAAAGTGCTAAGAAAATTAAGAAAATGTCGAGTACAAAAACGATAATTAAAAAGAGCCAGCCAAAGTTTAAAGCTAACGCATCATATGTATTTTGGGCATATGCGCCAAATGTTTTAGGAAAGATGGCTGCTAATAAAGTGAGAATTAAAATGATACTGAACGAAATGGTGTAAACAATATTACGATTCTTTTTCTTTAAATTGTTGTGCTTGTTCATGTGAACCCCTTTCTTAATGCCACGAAATTGAGAGATAATAGTAGTTGAAGATAACAATAAGGTCACTAATGATAAAAGTTCTAAATTATCTCTATAAATAATTGTTTGAAACCCTTTAATTATGTCAACATTGTATATGGAGAATAAAAAATAAAGGGATGGTCAAAACAATGACAACAAAAATTAAACGCTTTGATGATATTACTATACAATTATATGATAAGCAATACCGTGATGCGTTATATCAATTCGAATTAAATGAGCGACAACGTATCTATTCTTCATTACCCAAAGAAGTCTTGGATGATGCATTAAACGATGACAATAGAGTCGCAAACATCGTACTAAATGATCAAGATGAAGTAATTGGATTTTTCGTACTGCATGAACATTATCAACACGAGGGCTATGACACACCGTATGAAGTGGTGTACATACGTTCGTTATCCATTAATGAAGCGTATCAAGGGAATGGCTACGGCACGAAAATTATGATGACATTACCAGAATATGTGCAAATGATTTTTCCGGATTTTAATCATTTGTACTTAGTCGTGGATGCAGAAAATGAATCGGCTTGGAATGTGTATGAGCGTGCAGGTTTTATGCATACGGCAACGAAAGAAGAAGGACCCATCGGCAAAGAGCGTCTCTATTACCTCGATTTGGACCATAAATATGTATCCTCATTAAAACTTATAAAGAGCGAGGGTTCGAAAGCAGGCCCGATTGAAATTGTTAACTTCATTTTAGATGGAGAAAAAGTAGGATTTTTAGCGATTGAAGCATTTAACGAACGGCTGATTATTCGTGCACTTTACGTTGATGATGCACATAGAGATACAGGCATTGCGCAAAATGCACTGCGTCAATTGGCGACCTATGTACGAAAAGAAAATCATGATACGAAAGTGATTGAAGTCACATTGTTTGGACCTAATCATCAACTGACACCGCTGTTTGTTAAAAGTAATTTTGTGGAGACATTGACGACGGATGATTATGTCACATTAGAAAAATATATTAATTATTAGTCGGGTGATTCGTCATTCATACATGTACCAATCCGCAAACCATTTCATATGGCTTCGAAAAATCTCGCTGAAAACATTGCGAAATCATCAGCAGTGATTTATAATTTAATTTTGTTAAAGTCGATGTTTAAAACGCATCTATCACGCAATAGATGTGTATGAATGTAGCGCAACATAATCAAAAGGTGACGGTCATACGCACCTATTTTTTACAAATTGAAATATCCGAATGAACAGAAATGTTAACCTTTGAAAGGAAGATGTGCTGATGAAATTACAAGATTACACACAAGAAATGGTTGATGAAAAATCATTTATTGATATGGCTTATACGCTTTTAAGTGAACAAAATGCAACGATGAACCTTTATGATATTATTGATGAGTTTAAACGTATTGGTCATTACGAAGATGCACAAATTGAAGACCGTATCGTTCAATTCTACACAGATTTAAATACGGATGGTCGTTTTTTAAGTGTAGGTGATAACGTTTGGGGACTTCGCGATTGGTATTCAGTAGACGATATTGAAGAAAAAATCGCACCAACCATTCAAAAATTCGATATTCTTGATGAAGACGATGAAGAAGATAAAAACTTAACATTATTAGGTGAAGATGATTTAGATGGCGATGACAACATTCCAAATCGTACTGATGATCAAGAAGATTTAGATGATCCTGAAGATGAACGTGTTGAAGATGAAATTGAAGAGTCAGACCTCGTAGTTGAAGAAGACGAAGAAGACATCAATGAAACATACGATGAAGACGATGAACTTGAAGAAGAGGAAGAAGAAGAAACATTTTAATTTCTGATTTCTAAATAAAGTTTGTTGACTTTTTACGACAACATGATAGAATTTTATTCGGGCTCCTTTAATTAGGACGGATAAATAAATGAAAACGATAGAAAGTAGTGATGGCTCCGAAATGACGAGTCTCATCTATCGTTAAGGTTCCCCTTACAATCATGATATTGTGAGTGGGAACTTTTTTTAATTTTATGAAACATTGCGGACGTTAAGTGATTCTAAGACGATAAAAGTGGCCGTATGTTCATTAATGCGAAGTGTTGGCCATACAATCTTCATCGCACTGCAACGACGACAACTTTTTGAAATTGAGAATACAGTCTTGCACATAATCAATGATTGGCATACAAATTCACCCCTACATTTTGAAAGGTACTTCAGACAACAAACGAGGAGGAAATTGAATTATGACTAAATTTATTTTCGTAACTGGTGGCGTGGTTTCATCATTAGGTAAAGGGATTACAGCCGCTTCACTAGGACGCTTATTAAAGGATAGAGGATTAAAGGTGACGATCCAAAAATTTGATCCTTATTTAAATGTGGATCCAGGTACAATGAGTCCATATCAACACGGGGAAGTTTTCGTGACAGATGATGGTGCTGAAACGGACTTGGACTTAGGTCATTATGAACGTTTTATCGACATTAACTTAAACCAATACTCTAACGTAACAGCTGGGAAAGTGTACTCACACGTGCTACAAAAAGAGCGTCGTGGTGACTACTTAGGTGGGACAGTCCAAGTCATTCCACATATTACAAACGAAATTAAGTCACGTTTGTTACTCGCTGGTGAAAGTACAAATGCAGATGTTGTCATTACTGAAATCGGTGGGACAACAGGTGATATCGAATCGTTACCATTTATTGAAGCGATTCGCCAAATTAAGAGTGACTTAGGCCGCGACAACGTGATGTATGTACACTGTACTTTATTACCGTACATTAAAGCAGCAGGTGAAATGAAAACGAAACCGACACAACATAGTGTGAAAGAATTACGTGGTTTAGGGATTCAACCTGATTTAATCGTTGTGCGTACAGAATATGAAATGACGCAAGACTTAAAAGACAAAATTGCATTATTCTGTGACATTGATAAAGAAAGCGTCATCGAATGTCGTGATGCAGAATCACTTTATGAAATTCCGTTACAATTAAGCCATCAAAACATGGACGATATTGTCATCGAACGTTTAGGACTTCAAGTGGATCGCGATACACAACTCGATGAATGGAATCATTTATTACGTGTCGTGAATAACTTAGAAGGTAAAGTGACAATTGGTCTTGTCGGTAAATATGTGTCACTTCAAGATGCGTACTTGTCAGTGGCTGAGTCACTTAAACATGCGGGTTACCAATTTATGAAAGATATCGAAATTCGTTGGATTGATTCAAGTGAGGTTAATGATGACAACGCTGCAGAATATTTATCAGATGTCGACGGCATCCTTGTTCCAGGTGGTTTCGGTTTCCGTGCAAGTGAAGGTAAAATTTCAGCGATTAAATATGCACGTGAACAACAGATTCCGTTCTTCGGTATTTGTTTAGGGATGCAACTTGCGACAGTGGAATATGCACGTCACGTCGTTGGTTTAGAAGGTGCGCATTCAGCTGAATTAGATCCGAATACACCATACCCAGTGATCGATTTATTACCAGAACAAAAAGATATCGAAGACTTAGGCGGTACATTACGTTTAGGTTTATACCCATGTACAATTCAAGAAGGCACATTAGCTGAAAAAATTTACGGAAAAACAGAAGTGGAAGAACGTCATCGTCATCGCTATGAGTTCAACAATGAATATAGAGAACAACTTGAAGCAGCAGGTATGATCTTCTCAGGTACAAGCCCAGACGGTCGTTTAGTTGAAATGGTGGAGTTAAAAGAACATCCATTCTTTATCGCATGCCAATTCCACCCAGAGTTTTTATCAAGACCGAACCGCCCGCAACCGATCTTCAAATCATTCATTGAAGCGGCATTGTTACAACAAAATAAAACGAAATAATAAACATTGCAGTCCTATGGAACTTTTCATAGGGCTGTTTTTTTGATTTTATAGGTGAAAAATCATTGTTAAAACCGCCCCTTAAATGATGAGCGGTACATTAGAAAATAAAACGAATGATTTCTCCTGAAAATGACAGGCTACATTAACATTCTCGCTATCTTCTGCTACATTTAAAATGACGATAATATTTAAGGTGAAATTTAAAAAATGGCAGTCGAACAAGTCGTGAAATAAGTAGCACTCATGGCAAGCAATTTGTAGCTTAATGATGAAATAACGCCTATGCTTTAAAGTGCATCAAGTTAACGTGAAGTAGAACTCAACCTTATAATGGAAACCCTTGCAAAAATGTAGAAATGCGATTGACAAACTTTGTGACAATGCATAAAATTTACATGAAATTAATATTTAATTAATAATTAAGGGGAGGATACATATGTTTAAGTTTTTAAAACCGCCAGTAGCTGCAACACCTGTACCAGAAAGGCAGCAAGATGAGACATATAAAAAATTAAGGTTACAAGTGTTTATTGGTATCTTTTTAGGCTATGCAGGTTATTATTTGTTGCGTAAAAACTTTTCAATCGCAATGCCGTACTTAGCGGATATGGGTTTTTCAAAGGCAGAACTCGGGTTTGCGTTATCCGCGATTTCGATTGCTTACGGTTTTAGTAAGTTTGTCATGGGGACGGTCAGTGATAGAAGTAACGCCCGTATCTTTTTAACGTTAGGACTTGTGTTAACAGCTATCGTCAATTTACTGATGGGCTTCATTCCTGCGTTAACATCAAGTGTCACGATCATGTTCATCATGTTATTCCTCAATGGTTGGTTCCAAGGTATGGGCTGGCCGCCGTCAGGTCGTGTGCTCGTGCATTGGTTTAGTGTGAGTGAACGTGGAAGTAAAACGGCGATTTGGAACGTCGCGCATAACGTCGGTGGTGGTTTAATGGCACCAATCGCATTGTTTGGGATTTATTTAACAGGTTCATTGAGCTTTGGTTATTTACAAGGCTTTGAAGGGGCATTTATTTATCCTGCGTTACTTGCGATTGTCATTGCGATTGCGTCATACGTTTTAGTGCGTGATACACCGCAATCAGTCGGTTTACCATCAATCGAAGCGTATCGTGATGATTATCCAACACAAAAGAAAGAGACATTCGAAACAGAATTGACGACGAAAGAGATTTTATTCAAATACGTCCTTAACAACAAATGGGTGTGGATTATTGCGATTGCGAATATTTTCGTCTACTTTGTCCGATATGGTGTGTTAGACTGGGCGCCGCTCTATTTAAGTGAAGTGAAAAGCTTTGATATGAAAGAATCAGGCTGGGCCTATTTCTTATACGAATGGGCAGGTATTCCAGGTACACTTATCTGTGGTTGGTTATCAGATAAAGTATTTAAAGGTCGTCGTGGTCCAGCAGGCTTTATCTTTATGATTGGTGTAACGATTGCGGTTGTCGTATACTGGCTCAACCCACCTGGCAATCCACTCATTGACAACCTTGCATTAATTACAATTGGCTTTTTAATATATGGTCCAGTAATGTTGATTGGTTTACAAGCATTGGATTATGTGCCGAAAAAAGCAGCGGGGACTGCAGCCGGTTTAACAGGTTTATTCGGTTACCTCGGTGGCGCTGTCATGGCGAACATTGTCATGGGTGCGATTGTAGATCATATGGGTTGGAGTGCAGGCTTCATCTTATTAACAATCATTAGTGTCTTAGCAATGATTAGCTTCCTCTTCACGTGGAATAAACGTGGACAAGAAATCGTACATTAGAATAGATGAAAGGCAAGTATCTTTTAATTCAAAAGAGGTACTTGTCTTTTTAGTATGTTATTATCAAATTATATTTTTATATATTTAAGATAAGTGATAAAACGTGTGGAAAGTGGAGGGGTATCACAATGAAATTTTGGCTTAAATTCATTTGTTTTATCATTGCATCTATTTTAATCGCGCACTTTATTTGGAACGAAATGAGGATTGCGTCCCTGTTTATCAGTATCATCACTTTAATCGCTTTTTCTATCATTGAGTATGTGTTCAAAAAGAAAGAGAAGGAATAGAATTGCGGTCTTACTTGATATAGAAGTTACACACTGGAAAGGTCATCAATAAGTAGAGACGTTTTCAGTGTGTAAAATTGGACTGTGAGTAGGGAGAGGGACATTTAGTTTTCCCGGTCCCTATCTTATGAATACTATTCCAAATCTAAATCACGCATCATTTCAACCATTTGCGTATAAATTTCATAATACACATAATTCAACGCCATGAGATGCGGTTGTACGACTTTATCATAATCTTCTGTGTAAACAATCGGTCTCGGTGTCGACAAATTAATAAAATGCATTAAATGATCCGGTAATTCAACTTCTTTAGGTTTATTCGTAATCACGACAACATCGCGATCATCCGCAATTAATTGTTCCAAATCACGTGCCATTTCCTCGCTATACTCCGCTCCGAACAGTAACACTCTATCTGTCGTGTCTAACACGTCAAACGAGGGATAATCGTCTAGCGCCAAACTTGAATGCAATTTCTCAAAACTCGTTAAGATGTAGGATTCAAAGCATTTTAAATCACCATAACCTTTAATGTAAACATGACCTTCGCCACCCATCGCTTGAATTAAACTTTGTGCAGCCATTTGAATATCCAACTCTTGCTGATCGAGTCGATTAAATATACCTGTTAATTGTGTTGTGAGCATTTTTGACATGCATGTTGCCTCCTTTTTGGTCAATTTTTTGTATATATATAAAATTAAATTTTTGGTTTTTTAACAGCTGTTAATGCTACGAAATTCAAAATTCATTTTATAAAATAATCGTGTTAGAATCAATTCACAGCAATGGTTGCGCTTACATGATAAATTACGATATTTTTCACAAATTTAGTGCGATTTTGCGGTGCATATTAACAATGACTTTGCTATACTGTATTTATAAATATTCGTGCGACATGCACGCAAGGAGGAACTTTCATGCCTTTAGTTTCAATGAAAGAAATGTTAATCGACGCAAAAGAAAATGGTTATGCTGTAGGTCAATATAACCTAAATAACTTGGAGTTCACACAAGCGATTTTACAAGCGTCTCAAGAAGAGAATGCGCCTGTAATTCTTGGTGTATCTGAAGGAGCAGCAAGATACATGGGTGGCTTCTACACTGTAGTTAAAATGGTAGAGGGACTATTACACGACTACGAAATCACAATTCCTGTTGCGATTCATTTAGACCATGGTTCAAGCTTTGAAAAATGTAAAGAAGCGATTGATGCTGGTTTCACATCTGTTATGATTGATGCATCACACGAGCCATATGAAGATAACGTGAAAATTACGAAAAAAGTTGTAGAATACGCGCACGAACGCGGTGTATCTGTTGAGGCTGAATTAGGCACTGTTGGTGGTCAAGAAGATGACGTTGTTGCTGAAGGTGTTATCTATGCTAACCCAACTGAATGTCAAAACTTAGTTAAAGCTACAGGTATCGATGCATTAGCGCCTGCTTTAGGTTCAGTTCACGGACCATACAAAGGTGAACCAAACTTAGGTTTTAAAGAAATGGAAGAAATCGGTGCTTCAACTGGATTGCCATTAGTATTACACGGTGGTACAGGCATCCCTACTCACGACATTAAAAAAGCGATTTCATTCGGAACGGCTAAAATCAATGTTAATACTGAGAACCAAATTGCTTCAGCTAAACGTGTTCGTGAAGTATTGGATCAAGACAAAGAAGTTTACGATCCACGTAAATATTTAGGACCAGCTCGTGAAGCGATTAAAGAAACTGTAATTGGAAAAATTAAAGAGTTCGGTACTTCAGGTAAAGCAGCAAACATTAAAGGTTAATCTATTTTAAGAGATGTCACACACGTATCACATGTTTGTGCAGTGTCAACATCATTAAATTCAAAAGAGGGTAGCATGATCACAAGTTGTGAGTCGGTTACTCTCTTTTTCATATTTTGATAATCGTGATGACGCTCTATAGTGAAAACGTGTAGGAAACGCTTGATGCAAAGGTAGGCAAAGTCGTTCAATCGCTATCATATTTACAAAAATTGAACGCAAAGTAGGGCTAAACATCTCAAAGCGTCGTTTTTTCATTTTGCAATTTGAAAAAATTTACTTTATAATGCTTTTAATATAGTATTATAAGGTTAAAATGAACAAGGGAAAAGGAGTTCAATGACATGGCACAAGAAGTGATAAAAATAAGAGGTGGCCAAACTTTAAAAGGGAGTGTTGAAATTAATGGTGCGAAAAACAGTTCAGTTGCCATAATACCTGCAACATTAATGGCAGAAGCACCGGTAACATTAGATGGCTTGCCACAAATTTCTGATGTTGAAACGCTGGTTAGCTTATTGGGAGATTTAAACATTAAGACTGAACTTAACGGCTCAACTTTAGTAGTAGACCCGACACATATTGAAAACGCCCCTTTGCCAAACAATAAAGTTGAATCTTTGCGTGCTTCTTATTATATGATGGGGGCTATGCTCGGTCGCTTTAAAAAGTGCGTCATTGGTTTACCTGGAGGATGTCCGCTTGGGCCGAGACCGATTGATCAACATATTAAAGGGTTTAAGGCTTTAGGTGCAACAGTAGATGAGTCGAGCCTCACATCAATGAAAATTGAGGCAGAACGTTTGGTAGGCGCGAACATTTATTTAGATATTGTCAGTGTAGGTGCAACGATTAATATTATGCTTGCTGCGACACGTGCGGAAGGGCAAACGATTATCGAAAATGCAGCAAAAGAACCTGAAGTGGTCGATGTTGCCAACTTTTTAAATAGTATGGGCGCAAAGGTCACAGGTGCAGGGACAAGTTCGATTAAAATTGTCGGTGTGCCTCATTTACATGGTAGCCGCCATTCAATCATACCGGATCGTATCGAAGCTGGAACGTACATGTGTATTGCGGCCGCTTGTGGTGAGTCGGTACATATTGACAACATTATTCCAAAACATATGGAAGCACTCACTGTGAAATTGAAAGAGTTAGGTGTTACAATAGAGACAGGCGATGACTACATGATAGTCCAATCTTCTGCACCTTATAAAAGTGTCGATATCAAAACGCTTGTGTACCCCGGTTTTGCAACGGATTTACAACAACCTATTACACCTTTACTCTTCTTAGCAAATGGACCTAGTTTTGTCACTGAAACGATTTATCCAGAGCGCTTCAGACATGTGAAAGAGTTACAAAAAATGAATGGATTGATAACAGCAGACCAAAATACTGCGACAGTGAAGCCATCGAAATTAACAGGCACCGAAGTGTACGCAAGTGACTTACGTGCAGGTGCATGCTTAATCGTAGCTGGATTGTTAGCAGAAGGTGTGACAACGATTTATAATGTGAAGCATATCTACCGAGGTTATACAGATATTGTGAAAACACTTAAAGCGTTAGGTGCTGATATTTGGACGGAACAAGTTAAAGCTTAATCCGATTAATGTTGTTATCACAAATTTAAAATTGAGAGGTGATAACTATGGAAGTATGTCCATATTTAGAAGAAACATTTAAAATTTTAGGACGCAGTTGGAACGGTTTGATTTTGCATTACCTTTCGACTTGCGATGGATATAAAGCGCATTTCTCAGAGATGAAAAGACATTTACGTCCAATTACTAATAGAGCCTTGTCTATGAAAGTGGCTGAGTTGGCTGATGCAGAGTTATTAACGAAAGAAGTTATTTCGACAAATCCGCCGTCAGTTTGTTACCATTTAACAGAAAAAGGTGTAGCATTGGCACGTGCATTAGAACCGCTCGAAACTTGGGCGCATGACTATATTGATTTAGAAGAAAAAGCGCTATAAGCATTCAAAGAAAATAATAAAAGAGTAAGACGACGCGAACGATTGGTGTATGTGCTTACTCTTTTATTGTTTATCAAGTTAATGTAATGACAGAAAAAATTTGATTTGTAGGGTCAGGTTTAAAAAGGAATAAACTTGGCAATACAAAGTGTATGACATTAAATGAAGGAGTGTTTGTTCATGAGAGATCAAACAAAACAATATATTAATGGTGAATGGGTTGAAAGTCATAGCGGTGAAACGATAGCAGTCATTAACCCAGCCACAGAAGAAGTATTTGGTCATATCGCAAAAGGGAATAAAGCAGATGTAGACCAAGCAGTTCAAGCTGCTCATGACGTGTATCTTTCATTTCGTAACTCGTCTGTCAAAGAACGACAAGACTTGTTAGATCGTATTGTTAAAGAATATGAAAATCGTAAAGATGATTTAATAGAAGCAATGACATTAGAGCTAGGTGCACCTGTGACACAATCAGAAAAAGTGCACTATCAAATGGGCTTAAACCATTTTAAAGCTGCACGTGACGCATTGAATGATTTCCAATTTGAAGAACGTCGCGGAGATAACTTAATCGTGAAAGAAGCAATTGGTGTTGCAGGACTTGTCACACCTTGGAACTTCCCAACGAACCAAACATCACTTAAATTAGCGGCAGCATTTGCGGCAGGAAGTCCGGTTGTCCTCAAACCATCTGAATTGACGCCATATGCAGCGATTATTTTAGCTGAAATTTTCGATAAAGTTGGTGTACCCAAAGGTGTATTTAACCTTGTCAATGGCGATGGTGAAGGTGTCGGTACACCGTTAACTCAACATCCTGATGTCCGCATGGTGTCATTTACAGGTTCTGGTGGCACAGGTTCAAAAATTATGGAAGCGGCGAGCAAAGACTTCAAAAAAGTATCATTGGAACTCGGCGGGAAATCTCCATTTATCATTTTAGATGATGCGAATCTTGAAGAAGCGGCTAAAGCGGCAGTGAAGAAAGTTGTTAACAATACAGGGCAAGTATGTACAGCAGGCACACGTACATTAGTGCCGGAAAGTATTAAAGACGATTTTCTTAAAGAAGTAAAAAAACAAATGGCGAACGTGAAAGTCGGCGATCCACAAAATACTGAAACACAAATGGGTCCTATTGTGAGTGAAAAACAATACAATCAAGTACAAGACTACATTCAAAAAGGCATCGATGAAGGCGCTGAACTATTATACGGGGGTACAGGTAAACCGGATGGTCTAGATAAAGGGTATTTCGCGAAACCTACAATCTTTACAAATGTGAATAATCAAATGACAATCGCGCAAGAAGAAATTTTTGGACCTGTTATGTCAATTATTACGTATAAAGATTTAGACGAAGCGATTGAAATTGCTAACGATACAAAATACGGACTTGCCGGCTATGTTTTCGGTCAAAACAAAGAAAACCTTATCCGTGTTGCACGTTCTATTGAAGCAGGTACTATCGAAATTAACGAAGCTGGACGTGCGTCAGACTTACCATTCGGTGGTTATAAACAATCAGGTATTGGCCGTGAATGGGGCGACTTCGGTATTGAAGAATTTTTAGAAGTGAAATCTATTGCAGGTTATTACAAAGGTGAATAACTGTTTGAAATAGTGTGTGAAAACATGCGTATCAAAAGAAAGCGAAGAGGCTGGGAATTAAGTTTTCCCAGCCTTAATGTTTTCATAGATTTATGTTTCATTAATGATTAAAAATTGTTGGAAAATGTGAGTGAACGGGATAAAAATGATACTATAGTCTTGTTGGATTTCAAAAACTTGTCCAAAGTTGTTGCATATGATGTAAGTTTGCCCAGAAGATTGAGACTCCATAGGGAATGCATACTGCTGACAGCGACCGCTTTTCTTTGATAATGGCTACGCTTTATCACAGTAGCTGTCTGGCTTCTAAATGTTTACACTTTTGAGAAGCCGAGTCAGCCTTGCGGAGGTAACACGACGAAATCTGTGTTGCAGATGAGATTTCTGTACTGCTCCCAAAATGCACTAACGCCTCAACGAATGAAATAGTTTAATCAAGCGTTAGTGAGTTGAAAAATCAGCCCCTAGTAAAGGTCATCCATGAAGGCAATCAAAAACACAAATCATTGTAGTAGGGCGAGTTCAACAAGAATATTGTATCAATAGCATCAAAATCTTTTGTCTCCCAGTCCTTTTTTTAATTATTTTAAAGAAAATTTGAGTATTGAAATAAAGTCAAAAATGGCTAAACTGAGTGGGAAAATTAGGATCTCTTTATTTTATGGACAAGCCAATTTTCTATGATTTTCTGAACTTATAAAAATGAGTAAAATTGATGACAGATATTGAAAAAATGATGATGTATCAAATCTGAATTTTTCCTGTCATTTCCATTGATATTTTGTCATTGAGCCCATTATTTGATATAGTAAGGTTTAATCGTAACATTTGCGATTAAATAGAATTTAAAATGAAATGAGTGTTTAACATGTCAAGGGAACGAACATCTCCGCAATATGAATCTTTTCATGAATTATACAAGAATTATACAACAAAGGCCCTCACTGAAAAGGCAAAATCTCTTAAACTTGTTAACTATAGTAAATTAAATAAAAAAGAACTCGTACTTGCAATCATGGAAGCGCAAATGGAACAAGATGGAAACTACTATATGGAAGGTATCCTCGATGATATCCAACAAGATGGTTATGGGTTTTTACGAACGGTTAACTTCTCCAAAGGTGAAAAAGATATCTACATTTCTGCTAGCCAAATTCGTCGATTCGAAATTAAATTAGGCGATAAAGTAACCGGAAAAGTTCGAAAACCGAAAGAAAACGAAAAATATTATGGATTACTACAAGTTGACTTTGTGAACGATCACAATGCAGAAGAAGTCAAAAAACGCCCTCACTTCCAAGCTCTTACACCTTTATATCCAGATGAACGGATTAAATTAGAAACAGAACCTCGAAACTATTCAACACGTGTAATGGACTTAATTACACCTATTGGTTTAGGACAACGCGGCTTAATTGTTGCACCACCTAAAGCAGGGAAAACCACTTTACTAAAAGAAATTGCCAATGCGATTGTTACGAACAAACCGAATGCTAAACTTTTCATTTTACTCATCGGTGAACGACCAGAAGAGGTAACTGACATTGAACGTTCAGTTGATGAAGCAGAAGTAGTACATTCTACGTTTGATGAGCATCCAAAACATCACGTAAAAGTTGCTGAATTGTTGCTCGAGCGTGCAAAGCGTCTCGTCGAAATTGGTGAAGATGTCATTATTTTAATGGATTCACTGACTCGTTTAGCCCGTGCGTATAACCTCGTTGTACCGCCGAGTGGTCGTACATTATCGGGTGGTTTAGATCCAGCGTCATTACATGGTCCTAAAACATTTTTTGGTGCTGCCAGAAATATCGAAGCAGGTGGCAGTTTAACAATTTTAGCCACTACGCTCGTTGATACAGGTTCTCGTATGGATGATATGATTTATGAGGAATTTAAAGGGACAGGGAATATGGAGCTCCATTTAGATCGACGCCTTTCTGAACGTCGTATTTATCCAGCGATTGATATTTCTAGAAGTTCGACGCGTAAAGAAGAACTCCTTGTTCCGAAAAACGAATTGGATAGCTTGTGGCAATTACGCAATATGTTTTCAAATTCACCTGACTTCACAGAGCGTTTCATTCGTAAGTTGAAGAAAACGAAATCCAATGCTGAATTCTTTGAACTTTTACAACAAAGTGCGGCTGAAAGTAGTAAAACAGGTAAACCGATTATTTAATCAGAATAATTTTAGATGTAGGGTTGCAATTTCATCATGCGGCCTATATAATGTTTAAGTATTGGGTAAAAACTCAGAAATAACTCTGTTCCGGATGGTTCAGGGCAAAGGAGCTGAAAATTATGAAACAAGGGATTCATCCAGAATACCGTAAAGTCATCTTTTTAGATACGACAACTGATTACAAATTTTTAAGCGGTTCTACTAAATTTTCTAACGAAACAATGGAATGGGAAGATGGTAACGAGTACCCAGTTATTCGTTTAGATATTTCTTCTGATTCACATCCATTCTACACAGGACGTCAAAAATTTGCTGCGGCAGATGGTCGTGTGGAACGTTTCAACAAAAAATTTGGTCTCAAATCAGACAACTAAGACAACATTGGCTTGGGTGGATAGCTGTCCTCTCAAACTGTATGCTTAATGAAATGTGAATAAAATGTACGTCAACACGTTTTCTTTGATACTGTATCATAAGGAAACGTGTTGTGCGTTGTAGTGGGTCAACGGAATCTAAACCTTTAGATTGTGTACCCACTTTTTTATTATCTGCTTTGCTAGGGCTTTACCTCATTTATCACATTCTGAAAGTTTAAAGGGGGATTTTAAATCAAATAAACAAGAATTTAATGAATTTTGATATACATACGAATTACATCAACGAATACGTATATTTTATGATATAATGAATTGATTTTGTTTTGAAAAAGGTGGAAAGAATCATGTATGAAGCGTACCATTCAGGTTGGATAGAATGCATTACTGGAAGCATGTTTAGTGGCAAGTCAGAAGAGCTCATCAGACGCTTACGCCGAGGTGTCTATGCAAAGCAAAAAGTGGTTGTATTTAAACCAACAATTGATGACCGCTACCATAAAGAAAAAATTGTTTCTCATAACGGTAATGAAATAGAAGCGATTAACATTTCTAAAGCAAGTGAGATATGGCACCATGACTTAAATGGTGTGGATATTATCGGTATTGATGAGATTCAATTTTTTGATCGAGATATTGTAGACATTGCACAAACGCTTGCCGAAAGAGGGTACCGTGTAATTACTGCAGGTCTTGATATGGATTTTAAAGGCGAACCTTTTCACCCTGTTCCTGAAATGCTAGCGGTGAGTGAACATATTACAAAATTACAAGCGGTCTGTGCGGTTTGTGGGGCATCATCGAGTCGTACGCAACGATTGATTGATGGTAAACCTGCAAAAGTGGATGATCCGATTATACTTGTAGGTGCAAATGAAAGTTATGAGCCGCGTTGTCGTGCACATCATATCGTAGCACCGAGTGAAAATGATAAGGAGGCGTTGGAATAATGTTTGATCAATTAGACATTGTTGAAGAACGTTATGAACAACTGAATGAATTGTTAAGCGATCCAGAAGTTGTGAGTGATTCAAATCTTCTTAGAAAATATTCTAAAGAACAATCAGAATTACAAAAAACGGTAGAAGTGTACCGTCAATATAAACAAGTGAAAGAAGATGCTGAGGAAATTGAATTAATGCTTGCTGAAACAGATGACGCTGATGAAGTGGAAATGTTAAAAGAAGAAGCAAGTGCATTGAAAGCAGAAGTGCCAGAACTAGAAGAGCAGTTAAAATTATTGCTCATTCCAAAAGATCCGAATGACGAAAAAGATGTTATTGTGGAAATTCGTGGGGCTGCAGGTGGCGATGAAGCGGCTATTTTTGCTGGTGATTTATTCCGTATGTATTCTAAGTTCGCTGAGTCACATCGTTTTAAACTTGAAATTGTAGAAGCGACAGAAAGTGACCACGGTGGTTATAAAGAGATCAGTTTTTCAGTTTCTGGCGACGGTGTTTACAGTAAATTGAAATATGAAAATGGTGCGCACCGTGTTCAACGTGTTCCTGAAACAGAATCAGGTGGCCGTATTCATACGTCAACAGCCACAGTTGCAGTCCTACCAGAAGTAGAAGATGTAGAAATCGAAATCCGCAACGAAGACTTGAAAATCGATACGTATCGTTCAAGTGGTGCAGGTGGACAGCACGTTAATACAACGGACTCTGCCGTACGGATTACTCATATTCCAACTGGGGTCATTGCGACATCTTCAGAAAAATCGCAAATTCAAAACCGTGAAAAAGCGATGAAAGTGTTGAAAGCACGATTGTATGATATGAAGTTGCAAGAAGAACAACAAAAATATGCAGCGCAACGTAAGTCAGCGGTGGGTACAGGTGACCGTTCTGAACGTATCCGTACATATAACTATCCGCAAAGTCGTGTGACGGACCACCGTATTGGTTTAACATTACAAAAATTAGACCAAATTATGGAAGGCAAGTTAGACGAAATTGTGGATGCGTTAACGATGCATGAACAAACTGAAAAATTGAAAGAGCTTAATACTGGTGAATTATAAAGAGTGGCGACAACAGGCTGAGCAGCAAATGGTGGTGAAAGGATATGAGCCGAATGCCATCCAATGGTTTATGATGGATACGTTGCAATGGTCGAGAACTTCACTCATTTTGAATGAAATGACGCCAATGGCTGAATCAACGCTTAAACAATTGAATGACGGTTTATCACAACTGCTCACGGGGATGCCAGTGCAATACGTTGTCGGTCAATCGGAATTTTACGGTCGCCAATTTAAAGTGAATTCGGATGTCCTCATTCCTAGACCCGAGACAGAAGAAGTGGTGCATTATTTTTTAACACAGTTGGCAGCTGCTAAAGTTGTTGCTGACATTGGTGTGGGAAGTGGTGCGATTGCCATCACTTTAAAAGCTGAACGACCTGAATTGCGTGTTATTGCGACAGATATTTCATTTCAAGCGTTAGCGGTCGCACGAGAAAATGCTCAGCGCCTGCAACGAGACATCACCTTTTTACAAGGAAATGCGTTACAGCCATTGATTGATCAGGACGTTCGATTGGACGGTTTAATTTCTAATCCACCCTACATTGGTGAGCATGAACGCACATTAATGGATAACAGTGTGATTCAATATGAACCGCATGTGGCTCTTTTTGCAACCCAAGAAGGCTATCAAGTTTATGCAGCAATATTACGTGATTTGCCTCATGTCATGCAAGACGGTGCGCCGGTCGTCTTTGAAATTGGCTTTCAACAAGGTGCACAGTTAACGCGTATGATGCAACAGTTGTATCCGCATATTACGCCAGAAGTCATAAACGACATCAACGGTCATGCACGAATTTTTCATTTTAAATGGACTCAGCCATAGTCGCTTTGTCTGTGAAGCAATGAAAATTTCGCGAATGAGCGTCAATATAACAGCAATTAAAAATGGATGCACGACAGTAAAATCTAAGACGTATTCTTACGATTGAAGTCATGCACCCATTTTTATTTTTGTAGTAAAATAGAAGAGAAGGAGAGGTGGACGTTAATGTCAGAAACGAAAATTTGGGATGTTCGAGATTATACAACACGATTAGAAGAATATCCAAAATTACCAGAAATTGTAAAAACTTTACAAGATGGCGGTCTTGTCGTGCTACCGACAGAAACAGTTTACGGTTTAGGTGGAAATGCGAAAGACGATACGGCCATTCGTAAAATTTATGAAGCAAAAGGGCGTCCTTCCGATAACCCTTTAATTGTGCACATTCATGATACGGATCAGCTTGACGATTTTGTAGCAGATATTTCGGAGTCGACACGTAAGTTAATGGAAGCTTTTTGGCCGGGGCCGATTACCTTTATATTACCGTTAAAACAAGGATTTTTATGTGATCGGGTGACAGGTGGATTGAATTCTGTGGCAGTGCGTATGCCGAGTCACCCTGTAGCATTAGCATTATTAAAAGCAGTCGATTTGCCGATTGCAGCACCGAGTGCAAATTTAAGTGGACGACCTTCCCCAACAACGTTTGAACATGCGTTTCATGATTTGAATCATCGGGTGGAGGGCATCATGCGATCGACGCAAAGTGATGCAGGACTTGAAAGTACAGTTGTAGATTGTACATCATTTCCATTTCGCATTGCGCGACCAGGGACGATAACGCGCAACATGTTGAATGATATTTTACCACAATCTGTCGAAGTTCACAGTCCACTAGCTACTGAAAAACCGATTGCGCCAGGGATGAAATATCGTCATTATGCGCCGTCAACGCCTCTTAAAATGATAACGCAACTCAATGCACCGATTCACGAAGACGCACATGAAGACTGGTCGAAAATCGCATTTATCGTCCCTGAAACGAAGAAAAAGTTTTTGCCAGCAAGTGCGCAAGTCATTGTCATAAGTGAAAGTGAATCCGATATTCAAGGTGCAAACCATAATCTATATGACGTGTTACATCAACTGGACCAACTCAATGATGTCGACATGGCATACATTTATGGATTTGAAGATAACTTTGACACTGAAGCGTTGAGAAATCGGATGCTTAAAGCGGTCAGTCAACAAGTCGTAAAGGGTGAGTCGTTATGAAAATCGTATTTGTATGTACGGGCAACACGTGTCGTAGTCCATTAGCCGAAAGTATTGCGAAACAATTAATGCCAGACTTTGAAATTGTTTCAAGAGGGCTGATGGCACAAGAAGGGCAACCGATATCGTCACATAGTCGCGAATTATTACAACGTCATGAATTACCGATACCGAAGGGTGCACAATTGTTTGATGCAGGGGATGCTGAAGCGGATTTGATTTTAACGATGACGACTGCACATCGCCAAATGATTCAAGCGATGTATGGCCCGCAAGTGAATGTGTATGCATTAAACGATTATGTGGATGAAGATTTGCCAGTAGAAGATCCTTATGGCGGGCAGTATGAAACGTATGAACAAGTCTTTGAACAGTTGACACGGATGATCGACAAGTTAAAGTCTAAATTAGTGACAGAATAATTGTATAATCAGTATAAGTTAAAGAAAAAATAAGTTATAATAAAGGACGTATAGCATGTTTCGTAGTCCTTTCATTATTGTTTTTTTGACTCATCCGATGAACAAGGGGGTAACGGTATGCAGGATTTAAATCAATTATTAGAAGAACTTAAAGCCCAATCGTTTTTTAATGAAGGTGAGATATGTGTCATAGGTTGTTCGACTTCTGAAGTTCAAGGGGAGCGTATAGGGACGACTGGCTCGATAGATGTCGCTCAGGAAATTTTCGAAGCACTTGTTAAGATTCAACAGGAGACAGGTGTTTCATTTGCATTTCAAGGTTGTGAACATATCAATCGTGCCATTACTATTGAACGTAAAGACTTTGATCCATACGTGATGACTGAAGTCTCTGTCGTTCCAGATGTGCATGCTGGGGGTTCTTTATCAACGCATGCGTATCGTCATATGGAAGCACCCATGGTAGTCGAACATATTCGAGCTGACAAAGGTATTGATATCGGTCAAACATTGATTGGTATGCATCTGAAGCATGTGGCAGTACCTGTTCGGACTACAGTGAAACAAGTTGGCCAAGCAATTGTGACTGTAGCAACATCTCGACCGAAAAAAATCGGGGGCGAACGTGCTAAATATCAACTTTAACAGAAAAGAGGGAATTGTCTATGTCATTTCTTGCTAAACAAGATAAGTCTGTATTTGAAAGTATTCAAAAAGAGTTTCATCGTCAAAACACAAGCATTGAGTTAATTGCATCTGAGAACTTTGTTTCTGAAGCAGTCATGGAAGCACAAGGTTCAGTCATGACGAATAAATATGCTGAAGGTTATCCTGGACGCCGTTACTATGGGGGATGCGTATTTGTAGACCAAACGGAACAGCTTGCAATTGATAGAGCAAAAGCACTTTTCAATGCTGAACATGTCAATGTCCAACCGCATTCTGGTTCACAAGCGAATATGGCTGTATATCTTGTTGCACTTGAACATGGTGACACAGTACTCGGTATGAATTTAAGTCATGGCGGTCACTTAACGCACGGTTCACCAGTTAACTTTAGTGGTAAGTTCTACAACTTTGTGGAATATGGTGTAACTAAAGACGAAGAGCATATTGACTATGAAGAAGTTCGTAAGTTAGCAAAAGAACACAAGCCTAAATTAATCGTAGCGGGTGCATCTGCTTATTCACGTTCAATCGACTTCAAGAAATTTAAAGAAATTGCTGATGAAGTTGGCGCAAAGTTAATGGTAGATATGGCGCATATTGCAGGGCTTGTTGCAGCGGGTCTTCACCAAAACCCAGTTGAATTTGCGGATTTCGTTACAACAACAACGCATAAAACGTTACGTGGTCCTCGTGGCGGTATGATTTTATGCAAAGAAGAATATAAAAAAGAGATTGATAAAACAATTTTCCCTGGCATTCAAGGTGGTCCACTTGAGCATGTGATCGCTGCGAAAGCTGTTGCATTTGGAGAAGCATTACAACCAGAATTTAAAACGTATCAACAACAAGTGATTAAAAATGCGCAAATGCTTGCAAAAACTTTAAAAGATAATGGCTTTAGAATTGTATCTGGTGGTACAGATAACCATCTTGTATCAGTAGATGTTAAAGGTTCTGTAGGCATTACAGGTAAAGTAGCAGAAGAGGCACTTGATGAAATTGGTATTACATGTAACAAAAATACGATTCCATTCGATCAAGAGAAACCTTTTGTTACAAGCGGTATCCGTTTAGGTACTCCAGCTGCAACAACACGTGGTTTTGATGAAAATGCTTTTGAAGAGGTTGGTCGTATTATAAGCGACGTTCTTAAAAACCATGAAGATCAGAAAGTTTTAGCAGATGCGAAGTCACGTGTTCAAGCGTTGACTGAAAAATTCCCTTTATATCAATAAACCAATTATTTTAGAACAAACGGAGGCAATATCATGGGTAAAGTACATGTATTTGATCACCCTTTAATCCAACATAAGTTAAGCTTTATTCGAGATGTGAATACTGGTACAAAAGCATTTCGTGAATTAGTTGATGAAGTAGGCATGTTAATGGCTTATGAAGTGACACGTGATTTAGAGCTTCAAGAGGTTGAAATCGAAACACCTGTTACGAAAGCGATTGCGAAACGCTTATCAGGCAAAAAGCTCGCTTTTGTTCCAATTTTACGCGCGGGTCTTGGTATGACAACAGGTATTTTAAACCTTGTCCCTGCAGCAAGAATAGGTCATGTCGGTTTATATCGTGACCCTGAAACACTTGAAGCGATCGAATATTTTGTGAAACTACCACAAGATATTGAAGAACGCGAAATCATCGTAGTCGACCCAATGCTTGCAACGGGTGCATCAGCGATCGAAGCAATTAACTCATTGAAAAAGCGAGGCGCGAAACATATTCGCTTTATGTGTTTAATTGCCGCTCCAGAAGGCGTGGAAAAACTTCAAGCAGCACATGAAGATGTGGATATTTTTATTGCCGCATTGGATGAAAAGTTAGATGACAATGCTTATATCATCCCTGGTCTCGGCGATGCTGGAGACCGTCTATTCGGTACAAAATAATTCATACAAGGAGCGCATTGACATGAAAAGGATAGTGACGATTTTTGGTACTAGGCCTGAAGCGATTAAAATGGCACCGCTCGTTTTACAGCTCAAAAAAGATGAAGCATTAGAACCTATAGTCGTGGTCACTGCACAACACCGTGAAATGTTAGATTCTGTATTAGATACGTTTGGAATTGAACCTGATTATGATTTAAACGTGATGAAACAGGGGCAGACGTTATCAGAAGTGACATCACGCGTATTACTCGGGTTAGAAGATGTCATCAAAAAGGCACAACCAGATATGATATTGGTCCATGGAGATACGACAACAACTTTTGCAGGAAGTCTCGCTGCATTTTACAACGAGATTAGCATTGGCCACGTTGAAGCCGGGTTACGAACTTGGAATAAGTATTCTCCATTCCCAGAAGAAATGAATCGTCAAATGACCGGTATTATGGCTGATTTACATTTTGCACCGACTGAACAGGCACAAGCAAACTTATTGCAAGAAAACAAAGACCCTGAAAAGGTTGTTGTAACGGGTAACACAGCGATTGACGCTATGCATACGACTGTCGATCCACAATACCAATCAGACATCATTCAACGTCATCAAGATAAGCGTATTATCTTACTCACTGCGCACCGTCGCGAAAATATTGGTGAACCTATGCATCATATTTTTAAAGCGGCTAGACGCATTGTTGAGGAATTTGAAGATGCGGTCATCGTCTACCCAATGCATAAAAATCCTAAAGTACGTGAAATTGCTTATAAACATTTAAGTAATCATGAACGTATTGAATTAATTGAACCACTCGAAGTTGTTGATTTTCATAACTTTGCACATCAAGCGCACTTTATTTTGACAGATTCAGGTGGTGTACAAGAAGAAGCACCTTCACTCGGCAAGCCTGTGCTCGTATTAAGAGATACAACAGAGCGTCCAGAAGGCGTGGAAGCGGGGACACTCCGACTCGTCGGTACTGAAGAAGCGGATGTTTACGAAGCAACTAAAGCTTTATTAACTGATGAAGCGTTGTATGAAGCGATGAGTGTCGCACAAAATCCGTATGGTGATGGGCAAGCGTCACAACGTATTTGTGAAAATATTAAATACTTTTACGGTTTAATCGATCAAAAACCCGCTCCATTTCGAGTGGACAAGTAAAGTGACATTTTAATAGGGACGAATGTGTCAAATATGTGACAATTCAATTTATAAAAATTGACCCTTTTAATTGTGCAATTGACACACTTTTCGCCCTATATTATTATGAAAGTTGTATGTATGGAACGGCTTTCAGAATTGTGTCTTAAGGCAGAAAAGAGGCTCAATATGAATCGTTTTTATAAAATGTTTCAGCCGTTTTTAACATATTACGCTACGATTTTAGCAGGGCTATTAATCCTCTATTCTTTAGACGTGCAACAACCGATTGTACTTGGGCTCATCGTAGGGATAATAGCATCTATAGTGAATACGTGCATTTTTGAATATTATTTATGGCGGGCAAAGCGTTTCTCAGCAGAACCTATTTCAACTGGGAATGGTTGGCGCTATCTCGTCGCTATATTGGCATGTGTCATATGGGTACTATTTCAAGCGCAAATACATATACTCGGCGTGCTCATAGGATTGATGGTTTCATATGTGTTAATGGTTTTTCGTCCTTTGTTAAAGAAGGAATCGTGATTGAATTATATTTTGAAAAGAGGTGAAATCTAGAATGGATCACAAACATCCCGTGGTGACTTGGCATTTTCTCGGAGTAGATATTAATTTCAACTTATCTACTATTATGATGTTATTAGTAACAGCAGTGATAGTATTTGTTATTGCAGTCTTATGTACGCGCAACCTCCAGAAAAGACCAAAAGGCGCACAAAACTTCATCGAATGGGTTTTTGACTTTGTCCGTGGCATCATCGAAAGTAATATGGCCTGGTCAAAAGGTGGACAATTTCACTTCTTAGCCGTCACTTTAATTTTATTCATTTTTGTGGCGAATATGCTAGGGCTTCCATTGCAGTTTGTGAACGGTCATACACTATGGTGGAAGTCACCAACTGCTGATGCACATGTGACTTTGACACTCGCAACGATGATGGTCCTTTTAACCCATTACTATGGTGTTAAAATGCGAGGTCCTAAAGCTTATCTTAAAGGCTACAGTAAACCGTATTTGGCACTACTTCCTATTAATGTCTTTGAAGAGTTTGCATCGACATTGACGTTAGGTCTACGTCTGTACGGTAACATTTATGCCGGTGAGATTTTATTAGGGTTACTTTCAAAAGTGACTTTAACAGTAGCATTTGGTTTTATTATTGGTATTCCTGGATTGATTATTTGGCAAGGTTTTTCAATTTTCGTAGGCTCAATCCAAGCCTATATCTTTATCATGTTATCAATGGTGTATATGTCACATAAAGTAGCAGACAACCATTAAAATAAAAATTAAAATTTAAAAACAATTAGGAGGATTTATATAATGAATTTAATCGCAGCAGCAATCGCAATCGGTTTATCAGCATTAGGTGCAGGTATTGGTAACGGTTTAATCGTTTCTAGAACAGTTGAAGGTGTGGCACGTCAACCAGAAGCTCGTACACAATTAATGTCAATTATGTTCATCGGTATTGGTTTAGTAGAGGCACTTCCTATCATCGGTGTAGTTATCACATTCATCGTATTATTCATTTAATCGAAGCTAATCAGTTAGGAAGCATGACGTAATAAAGACATTTGTTAATTTCTTATTTTTACATATGAAAAACATTTGTCAGGGCGAGGTCTAGTACAGATTAGGCTTTCGCCATTCGTTTTTATTATTTGAACAGATGAAATGGTTGAAAGGAGTGTACATCATAGTGACTGCTAATTTATTTACCCTTGCAGCAGCAGGTGGTGGCGTGAACATTGGGGATATTATTGTAACAGTAGTAACTTTCCTCATTTTACTCGCACTACTTAGAAAGTTTGCTTGGGGACCACTTAAAAAAGTCATGGACGATCGTGAGCGTTCAATTAATCAAGACATTGATGATGCAGAACGTGCAAAATTGAATGCGCAACGTTTAGAAGAAGAAAATAGACAAAAACTTAAAGAAACACAAGATGAAGTTCATAAAATTCTTGAAGATGCCAAGTTACAAGCAAGACGTCAACAAGAAGAAATCCTTCATGAAGCAAATCAACGTGCCAATGGTATGCTTGAAACGGCACAAAGTGAAATTAAGAGTGAAAAAGAACGTGCATTAGCAGAAATTAATAATCAAGTTTCGGAACTCTCAGTACTGATTGCATCAAAAGTATTACGTAAAGAAATCTCTGAACAAGATCAAAAAGCTTTAATAGAGAAGTACGTTAAAGAGGTAGGGGATAAGTAATGGCTAACGTTGCTCAAAAATATGCCCAAGCACTGTATGATGTTACATTATCACACAATATCTTATCCGAGGTATATGATGAATTTACAGAAATCAATACAGCTGTTGAAAGTCAAATCGATTACTTAAAAGGCATCGATTATGAACCAAAAATTACAATAGCGGATAGACGTCATATTGTAGATAATGTTTTTGCAGGAACACAACCTTATTTGATGAATACGTTAAAAATTGTTGCGGGACACCGTAATTTACATTTAATACCTGCTATTTTCAAAGCATTTGAAGCGCAGTATTATCAATTCCACGGTCTGGCAGATGCTTATGTTGAATCAGCTTCAACTTTAAATGAAGATGAATTAATGCAAGTGACAAACGCATTGTTAGATCGTACAGGACTTAAAGATTTAATCATTCATTCTACTGTAAACGAAGAACTGATCGGTGGCGTACGCGTGAAAATCGGTACAAAAGTATATGACGGTAGTGTACAAAATGATTTAAATCAACTCGTTAAGAAATTTAACAGAGTACATTAATTAGATTAAATGGAGGAGTGACATAGATGGCCATAAAAGCTGAAGAAATTAGTGCATTACTTCGCTCACAAATTGAAAACTATGAGTCAGAAATGTCTGTAACGGATGTAGGTACAGTTATTCAAATTGGTGACGGTATTGCATTAGTTCACGGATTGAACGACGTTATGGCTGGTGAGTTATTAGAATTCCATAACGGCGTACTTGGACTGGCACAAAACTTAGAAGAAACAAACGTGGGTGTTGTTATTTTAGGTCCTTATGATGAAATTAAAGAAGGCGACGAAGTGAAACGTACGGGTCGTATCATGGAAGTGCCAGTAGGTGAAGAACTAATCGGTCGTGTTGTGAACTCATTAGGTCAACCTATTGATGGACAAGGCCCTTTAAATACAACAAAAACACGTCCTATCGAGAAAAAAGCAACAGGTGTTATGGCGCGTAAATCTGTTGATGAACCTTTACAAACAGGGATCAAAGCAATCGATGCCTTAGTGCCAATCGGCCGTGGTCAACGTGAGTTAATCATCGGTGACCGTCAAACAGGTAAAACAACTGTAGCGATTGATACGATTTTAAACCAAAAAGATCAAGATATGATTTGTATCTATGTCGCAATTGGTCAGAAAGAATCAACTGTTCGTGCAGCAGTTGAAAAATTACGTCAAGCGGGTGCATTAGATTACACAATCGTTGTATCTGCATCAGCAGCACAACCAGCGCCAATGTTATATATCGCGCCATATGCGGGTGTAACGATGGCAGAAGAATTTATGTTCAATGGTAAGCACGTTTTAATTGTATATGATGATTTAACAAAACAAGCTGCAGCATACCGTGAGTTATCATTATTATTACGTCGTCCACCAGGTCGTGAAGCATACCCAGGTGATGTATTCTACTTACATAGTCGTTTATTAGAGCGTGCGGCGAAATTAAATGATGATTTAGGTGGCGGTTCGATTACTGCATTACCATTTGTTGAAACACAAGCCGGGGATATCTCAGCATATGTGCCGACAAACGTAATCTCAATTACTGATGGTCAAATCTTCTTACAATCAGACTTATTCTTCTCTGGTATTCGTCCAGCGATTAATGCGGGTCTTTCAGTATCACGTGTAGGGGGATCAGCACAAATTAAAGCGATGAAGAAAGTTGCAGGGACGTTACGTTTAGACTTAGCTTCATATCGTGAACTTGAATCATTTGCGCAATTTGGTTCTGACCTTGATGAAGCAACAGCAAGCAAATTAGAACGTGGTAAACGTACGGTTGAAGTGTTAAAACAAGACCAAAACAAACCACTTCCTGTTGAACACCAAGTATTGATTATTTATGCATTAACACGTGGTTATTTAGATGACATTCCTGTTGTTGATATTACGCGTTTCGAAGCTGAAATTATCGAATGGACAAAATCTAACGCAAACGAAATCTTTACTGAAATTCGCGAAACAGGTGGCCTTCCTGCAGACGAAAAATTTGAATCAGCAATCAATGAATTCAAAAAAGGTTTTAAAGCTTCAGAAGAATAATTGAACAGATGATTAAAATAGATAAGGTGGTGAGATGGTGGCTTCATTAAAAGAAATTGATTCACGTATAAAATCGACGAAAAAGACGAAGCAGATTACGAATGCAATGAACATGGTATCAAGTTCTAAATTACGTAAAGCTGAGAAGAATGCGATGACATTTCGTCCTTATATGGAAAAAATGAAAGACGCAATTACAGCAATCGCAGGGTCGAATAGAGTTTCATCACATCCGATGTTGAACGAACGTCCTGTGAAACGTGTAGGTTATATGGTCATTACGAGCGATCGTGGACTTGCGGGTGCTTATAGCGCGAACGTGTTAAAGAAAATGATTCGTGATATCGAACAACGTCATAACAGTCCAGAAGAGTATCGTATTATCGTACTTGGACAAATCGGTGCGACATTTTTACAAAACCGTGGCTATCAACTTGAAAATACGTTAACTGACATCCCGGATCAGCCTGCATTCAAAACAATTCAGGCAATCGGAAAACGTGCCATCGATTTATACGTAGATGAACAAATTGATGAATTACACATCTACTATAGCCATTACGTAAGTGTAATCGAGAATAAGCCTAGCAGTAAAAAATTATTACCATTATCTCCAGAGGACTCTAGCTTAGGTCACGGTGCAATGGCCACTTATGAATTTGAGCCAGACAAAGATGCCATTCTGAAAATATTATTACCTCAATATATTGAGAGTTTAATTTATGGTACGATTCTTGATGCAAAAGCAAGTGAACATGCGTCACGTATGAATGCAATGAAGAATGCCTCAGATAATGCAACAGAAATGATTGACGATTTATCATTACAATATAACCGAGCGCGACAAGCAGCCATTACACAACAAATTACTGAAATTGTTGGTGGTTCAGCAGCGTTAGAATAATTTTGATTATAAGGAGGAAGAAACATGGGATTAGGCCGTGTAACTCAGGTCATGGGGCCAGTAATTGACGTGCGTTTTGAACATAACGAAATTCCAAACATTAACAACGCACTGCTTATTGATGTGTCAAGAGACGGTGAGACTGAGAGCTTAACATTAGAAGTTGCCCTTCACTTAGGCGATGATGTTGTACGCACAATCGCAATGGACTCTACTGACGGTGTTCAACGTGGTGCGGAAGTAAGAGATACAGGAGCAGCAATCAGTGTCCCTGTCGGCGATGCTACATTAGGACGCGTATTTAATGTATTAGGTGAACATATAGACTTAGAAGAGCCAATTGATGCCGCTGTACGTCGTGACCCAATTCATCGTGAAGCGCCTAAATTTGATGAACTCTCTACAGAAGTAGAAATTTTAGAAACAGGTATTAAAGTTGTTGACTTATTAGCACCATACATTAAAGGTGGTAAAATCGGTTTATTCGGTGGTGCCGGTGTAGGTAAAACTGTATTAATCCAAGAGCTGATCAATAACATCGCACAAGAACACGGTGGTATTTCAGTATTTGCCGGTGTAGGTGAACGTACACGTGAAGGTAACGACTTGTACTATGAAATGAAAGACAGTGGTGTTATTGCGAAAACTGCGATGGTATTTGGTCAAATGAACGAGCCACCAGGTGCGCGTATGCGTGTTGCACTTTCTGGTTTAACAATGGCTGAATATTTCCGTGATGAACAAGGTCAAGACGTGTTATTGTTCATTGACAACATCTTCCGTTTCACACAAGCAGGTTCTGAGGTATCGGCATTATTAGGTCGTATGCCATCAGCAGTAGGTTACCAACCAACACTTGCAACAGAAATGGGTCAACTACAAGAACGTATTACATCAACAAACAAAGGATCTGTTACGTCAATCCAAGCTGTATTCGTACCTGCCGATGACTATACTGACCCGGCACCAGCAACAGCTTTTGCTCACTTAGATGCGACAACAAACTTAGAGCGTAAATTAAGTGAAATGGGTATTTACCCAGCGGTGGATCCATTGGCTTCAACGTCACGTGCTTTAGAGCCAACAATTGTCGGACAAGAGCATTATGATGTTGCACGTCAAGTTCAATCGACGTTACAAAAATATCGAGAATTGCAAGATATTATCGCAATCTTAGGTATGGATGAGTTATCAGAAGAAGATAAGAAAACAGTTGAACGTGCGCGTCGTATTCAATTCTTCTTATCACAAAACTTCCACGTCGCTGAGCAATTTACTGGTCAAAAAGGTTCATATGTACCAGTTAAACAAACAGTTCAAGACTTTAAAGCCATTTTAGATGGTAAATATGACCACATTCCAGAAGATGCATTCCGCTTAGTGGGCGGCATTGATGATGTGATCGCTAAAGCTAAAGACATGGGTGTAGAAGTTTAATACAAATTAGGAGGCTTGGATAATGAACACATTAACCTTAGATATCGTCACTCCTAATGGTTCTGTTTATAAAGAAGACAATGTCGAAATTGTTGTCTTACAAACGACAGCAGGCGAGATGGGTGTGATGTACGGTCACATTCCGACGGTTACACCATTGCGTATTGGTCATGTGAAAGTGACTAAAGATGGCAAATCGGATTATATAGCTGTAACAGAAGGGTTTGCTGAAATTCGTCACGAAAAAGTGAACATTCTAGCTCAAGCTGCAGAGTCAGCAGATGATATTGACTTAGAGCGTGCGAAATCAGCGAAACAACGTGCAACTTTCTACCTTGAAGGCGATCGTGATGATACGGATTTAAGACGTGCTGAACGTGCATTGAAGCGCGCTGAAAATCGTATCGAAGTTGCGAAATATAAATAATCATATGCACATCAAAAAGCTCGGTATGTCCCTCGTGGCAGACCGAGCTTTTTGGCGTTATTCAAGGCGACAAGGTAACGGTCGACATTGAAGCAACCTGTAAAATTTCCTTAAACACATTTGAGTAGATGTAGACATATCGACTGACTTTGTAAATATAGTAAGACGACTCTCAAGGTGATAACGCTTACATTTCACATGCTGAAAAGTTGGCACATGCTTTGCAAAAATTCTATACAAAAACTATGAAAGCCAGTAAAATGTAAATTGCTTGTCATTAAGCATTATAATGTGAAAAATTGTGTTTCTTTAAGTTGCTTATAGTATGATTTGGGCTTTAAATCATGTAAAATTAGTAAAAGAGATTATATGTGAAGGAGCAATATCAATTAATGGATTATTTAGGACAATTTGCGATAGCACATATTATAATGCATGTTTTATGCATTTGTGTCGCCTATTGGGGATTAAACGCCGTTCGTTTAGACCAGTTTTTCAAAAAGGGATTTCCATTACAAGTACAAGTCATCATGATATTTTTGGCAATAGTGATTGGCACAAGTGTGAGTAATTTTATCATTGATTTATTACAATTTTCAACTCAGATTAAATACTTATTTTAATTGTTAAGATGTTTAAAGTGTATAAAATAAGTTAATACGTTATGGGTAGATAGACTTATTTTCAGAGCAAAAATAGAATAGAGCTGTAAGCATAGTGGAGGATTAATAAGATGGATAGAATTATTGTTAAAGGTGGAAATACACTTAAAGGTGAAGTCGGAGTAGAAGGAGCGAAAAATGCAGTTTTGCCGATTCTTACAGCGTCTTTGTTAGCAAGTGATGGTAAAAGTGAACTTGTCAACGTTCCGGCGTTAAGTGATGTGGAAACTATTAATAATGTATTGAGCGTATTAAATGCAAAAATTAAATATAACGAAAAACAACAATCAGTAACTGTTGATGCGTCGAAAGATTTAAGTGAAGAAGCGCCATATGAATATGTGAGTAAGATGAGAGCGAGTATTTTAGTTATGGGGCCGTTATTGGCGCGTTTAGGACGAGCTAAAGTCGCATTACCAGGAGGATGTGCGATTGGTTCACGTCCGATTGAACAACATTTGAAAGGATTAGAAGCGCTTGGTGCTGAAATTCATCAAGAAGCAGGATATATTTACGCAGAGGCACCTCAAGGACTAGTTGGTAATGAAATTCATTTCGACTTTCCAAGTGTCGGTGCAACACAGAACATCATGATGGCAGCTTCGTTAGCAAAAGGGCGTACAGTGATTGAAAATGTTGCGAGAGAGCCAGAAATTGTGGATTTAGCGAACTATATCAATGAAATGGGCGGCGATATCAAAGGTGCCGGTACCGATACCGTAATCATTAATGGTGTTGAATCATTAAAAGGGGTGAAGCATGCTATCATTCCTGACCGTATTGAAGCCGGTACATTGATGATCGCAGCTGCCATTACACGCGGTGATGTGCTCGTCAAAGGTGCGATTAAAGAGCACATGACAAGTCTCGTATATAAATTAGAAGAAATGGGTGTCGAATTAGATTATACAGAAGAGGGCATTCGAGTGACTGCACCGGAAAAATTACAGCCTGTCGATATTAAAACATTGCCACATCCTGGTTTCCCAACAGATATGCAGTCCCAAATGATGGCGTTACTCCTCACAGCAGAAGGGCATAAAGTGGTGACTGAAACCGTATTTGAAAACCGTTTTATGCATGTGGCGGAATTCAAACGTATGAACGCACAAATTTCAGTTGAAGGTCGTAGCGCTAAAATCGAAGGGAAAAGTGCGTTGCAAGGGGCACAAGTGAAGGCGACCGATTTACGTGCTGCCGCAGCATTAATTTTAGCTGGACTTGTAGCTGATGGTGAAACGATTGTCACTGAGTTAAAACACCTTGACCGTGGTTATGTTGACTTTCATGGCA
Source organism: Staphylococcus pseudintermedius (assembly GCF_001792775.2). Lineage (GTDB taxonomy): Bacteria > Bacillota > Bacilli > Staphylococcales > Staphylococcaceae > Staphylococcus > Staphylococcus pseudintermedius. The sequence continues at coordinate 31,638 of NZ_MLGE02000016.1, read as the reverse complement.
AGCTTAAATCTTTAGGTGCCAATATTGAAAGAATTAATGACTAAATGGAGATATGGGCTACAAACATTAATGGATTCAACTAGTTTTAAATTAACTTTATTTGTTTTTATCGCAATCATGATGTTTGTAGTCGGTTTAATGACAGGCTTTATTATCAACCATGATAACGTGTTGAATACATTTAATTTAAGGTTTTGGCAACATATCATCGAAACAATTGGAGGACATCACTAATGGAAACAATCTTTAATTATAATGAAATAAAAAACATCATCCCGCACAGACAACCATTTTTATTGATTGATAAAGTGGTTGAATACGAACCAGGTCAGCGTTGTGTAGGCATTAAACAAGTCTCTGGTAATGAACCGTTTTTCCAAGGACATTTTCCAGATTATGCGGTTATGCCGGGCGTTTTAATTACTGAAGCGTTGGCTCAAACGGGTGCAGTAGCAATGTTAAATAGTGAAGAAAACAAAGGAAAGCTCGCTTTATTTGCAGGAATTGATAAATGTCGATTTAAAAAGCAAGTGGTGCCTGGCGATACTTTAGTGTTAGAAGTTGAAATTACAAAAATCAAGGGGCCGATTGGTAAAGGTACTGCAAAAGCAACTGTTGATGGTCAAATTGCATGTAGTTGTGAATTGACTTTTGCATTACAAGATCCAAACGCATAAATCAAATATAAAAAACCACCTCGTCTTCATAATGAGGTGGTTTTTTATGGGTTCTTTGTAAATCATTTTCACGATTCAATTTGAACATAGTACATGTATGTAAGTCTCATATCTTATTGTCGTTCGTCTTTAAGGCGTGGTTTAGATTTCATCATGCGATTGAACGTTGTGATGAGCTCTTGACCTTGCATGCCTTCATTGACCAATTGCTCGAGTAAATTTTCCGCATAAACTTGTCGCAATGTATAAATATGACATTCAAATACAACTGAAATGCTGCCATTTAAAGGTGTAATATGCTTAATTGTCGCATCAAATAGTGCAGGATCATTAGACGGTCGCGTAATGACAACACGAATATCTAAAAGTGTTTCTGCCTCCATGTACGCTTGCATCTGTTCTTGATGTATATCTGAAATAACGATTTCTAACACCCAACCCGTACCACTATTCTCTTTATTAATAATTACACCGTCTAGGAGTTCATATTCAGCCACGCTACTATTTTCAGAAACGATTTGAAAACGAACAGCTTTAAACGTCTTCATTGGAGCCACCTCCATATCATTTAAAAAACTTTACGAAATTTCTATGGTACTTTTCATTATAACGCAATTTTTAAAATAATTCTCGATAAGGCTTAAATATATCTCGATACATACTTTAATTTTATATGAATTTGCATTTTGCCATTTCACAATGAAACGTTTATATTACGGGTACAGGAGGTGAACAACATTAACCATTTTCAAGCAGTAGGTATCATTAACCGCCCGCCCAGTTTTTACGAAAAAGAAGAGAGTTACTTTGTTACCTTTACCGTTGCTGTCACGCGAGAGTATTTAAGTAAAAAACAAAAGCCCATCACTGATTACTTAAATTGTAAAGCGTTCGGTAACATTGCTCTTCAAATTCACGAAACGATCCAAGAGGGGATAACTGTAGCCATAAGCGGGCAAATCCAAACTAGACGTTATATTCATAATGATGAAAAACGTTATGCTACAGAATTACTCGTTTCACAAATCTCTCCAATTGGTGCAGTAACGATAGAGTCAAATACAGATGAGTTCAACGATGAATAGCAAAGCAACAAGCAAAGATTTTCCAATATTTGATCATCCCACCTATTTTTATTAACCCTTCTCAAAGTATATACTCCGATTGAAATAATTCGATTTATCTCACACCATTACTTTTATCTTCAACATATTGACTTGAGCTCTAGTGAAATTTGGTATATAACCTGCTACCTAAATTGTCTATCTATCAACCTTAAAATGAGGTGTATTGGCTATTAAATACGTGCATGTATTTAGTGGCCAATCACCACTTTTATTCTCATTAATATTTATCGAATGATTCATAAGAAATGTAAAATAATCTAATAGAGTCATTTGTTTTGTTAAATTATACATATATTTCACAATTTGTTTAGTGCTTTTACATAATTGAACTTGCGTTAGGTTTCTGATACATTAAAGGTAACTAAAAAATGAAGGACTACTAGGGGTGCCGATTTGTGGCTGAGATGAATGGATATTCAGACCCTCTGAACCTGATTTGGATGAAACCAACGTAGGGAAGTAGCACATGGACACGCATGCTTTAGTGTGTGAACAAGGCTACTTTTAACGTAGTCTTTTTTCATATTAAAGGAGAATGAAGATGCGTTTTTCTGAACAAATTAAACAAGAAGCTCAACCCATTATTGAACAAATTTATCATGATGGTTTTATACAAGGTATGCTTAACGGGGACATTGCGACAGAATCAGTTAAACATTATTTACGCGCAGACTCACGTTACTTGAATGAATTTGCTAAAATATATGCACTGCTGATCCCTAAAGTGGATACGAAAGATGAAATTCAATTTTTAACAGAACAAATTCAGTTTGCGAGTTCTGGAGAGGTAGAGGTGCATCATATTTTAGCGGACTATGTCGGTGAAGATTATCAAAGTATCATTCAACGAGGGGATTGGTATCCATCTGCCGACCATTATATTAAACATATGTATTATAACGCATATGCTTTTGACAATGTCGCTTTTACCATTGCTGCAATGGCGCCATGTCCATATGTGTACCAACGATTAGGTAAAATGGCAATTGAAAATCATCACTTTTAAGCCAATCATCCATTAAAAGGGTGGTTCGATTTTTACAATAGAGAAATGGATACTTTGTTGTCCTATATTGATCGTTGGCTTGATTCATATGCAGAAGTGAGTTCCGAAAAAGTTCAACAACAATTAAGACAAAACTTTCTACAAAGCACGGTTCATGAGCGAAACTTTTTCAATATGGCTAATCAACTTGAAAAATGGGAATTTGGAGGAGAAAAATGATGAAAAAACCAAAAATTGCGCTAACGATTGCAGGCACAGATCCAAGTGGTGGTGCAGGGGCGATGGCAGACTTGAAATCTTTCCATTCTTGTGGTGTCTATGGTATGGCTGCAGTGACAAGTATCGTGGCTCAAAATTCAATGGGTGTACAACATATTCATAATTTAGAAGCAAGTTGGTTAGAAGAACAATTAGCCAGTGTCTTTAATGATGAAATGCCACATGCGTTAAAGACAGGTATGATTCCGACACCAGAGATGATGGAAGTGATTGCGTCAAATTTGAAAAAGGTGGATATTCCATATGTGATTGACCCAGTTATGGTTGCTAAAAGTGGTGATTCTTTAATGGACCAAAAAGTGCGAAATCGTCTTAAAGAAACACTGTTACCTTATGCAGATGTAGCAACACCTAATGTTCCAGAAGCTGAAGAAATCGCTGGTGTTACAATCGATTCGGTGGAAAAAATTCATCAAGTTGGTCGCTTTTTCATTCATGATATTGGTTCAAAAGGGGTCATTATTAAAGGTGGCCATTTAGAAGGTGATGCCATCGATCACTTATTTACGCAAGAGGGTCATTACGAGTTTAAAAGTGAACGTTTTTCAACGCAACATACACACGGCACAGGATGTACATTTTCAGCCGTCATCACAGCCGAATTAGCTAAAGGAAAATCAGTTTATGACGCCGTAGCTAAAGCAAAAAAATACATCTCATTAGCGATTCAACATACACCAGAAATTGGTAAAGGTCGAGGTCCAGTGAATCACTTTGCATATGAAAAATTAAATGGGTGGGATTAACATGAATTATTTAGCAGCAGTCAGAAAGCAACAACCCCTTGTCGTTTGTTATACAAATGATGTCGTCAAAAATTTTACTGCCAATGGTTTGTTGAGTATGGGGGCAAGTCCGGCAATGAGTGAAGCACCAGAAGAAGCAGTAGATTTTTTCAAGGTAACACAAGGCTTATTAATCAATATAGGTACGTTAACCACGAGAAATAGTGAAGACATGCTTACCATTGCTAAGTCTGCGAATCAAATGGGTGTACCCATTGTTTTTGACCCTGTTGCAGTAGGCGCATCGCAATTCCGTAAAGATTTTTGTCAACGCTTTTTAGAAGAAATTGATGTGGCTGTCATTAAAGGCAATGCATCTGAAATATTGACATTAGTGGATACAGCGACGACGATGAAAGGAACAGATAGTGCTTCTGATATTGATGTGGTCAGCATTGCACAACAAGCTTACGAAAAGTATCAAACCGCGATTGTCCTCTCAGGTAAAGAGGATGTCATTGTACACGATGGTAAGGTGGTCATCTTATCAAATGGTTCTCCATTGTTGACAAAAATTACCGGAGCAGGTTGTTTATTAGGCGCGGTGGTGGCAAGTTTTCTATTAGGTGAAACAAAACCATCTATCGACCAACTCATCGAAGCCGTTTCGTACTATAACATTTCAGCAGAACAAGCTGAATTACGTGAAGGTGCAGATTTACCGGGTACATTTTTAGTCGCTTTTATCGATGCATTAAACCAAACTTTAGCTGAGTCCTATTTATTGGAGATTAAAAAGAGAGAAGTGAGTGAAAATGACATTTAATCGAAAACAATTACGTGTGTATTTTATTGCAGGTACACAAGATGTCAAACAAGGTAGCCTAGATGGTATTTTAAAAGAAGCGTTAGAAGCGGGTATTACGATGTATCAATTTCGTGAAAAAGGCTCTTCATCTTTACAAGGTGAGGAGAAAACTGCAATGGCCGTTCGTTTAAGAGACTTGTGTCGCCATTATCAAGTACCCTTCATTGTTAATGATGATGTTGATTTAGCGATTGAAATTGATGCAGATGGTATACATGTTGGCCAAGAAGATGCGAAAGTACAGTCATTTCAACATTTATTAGAAGATAAAATTATCGGCCTCAGCGTCGGAAGTTTTGAAGAATATGATCAGTCTGACCTTACCAATGTCGATTATATTGGTGTGGGCCCTGTATATGAAACAAGTTCTAAGTTGGATGCAAGTAAACCAGGTGGCATCCGTTTAATTCGACGTATGCGAGAATACGATGAAAACATTCCGATGGTCGCTATTGGTGGAATTACTGAAGAAAATGTGGCGCCACTTCTTAAAAACGGCGCTGATGGTATTGCGACGATTTCATCAATTACACACAGTACAGATATTGAAAAATCTGTGAAACGTTACTTACAATATTTTAAATAAAGTTCAATTTATGCCGGAATATGTTTCCACCGCGTCTATTTCTATGATAAAATATCATTTATGTGAATATATCATTAGAGGTGGAAAAATGAAGAACAAAGCGTTAATGACAATGCTTGCAGGTGTAGTTTTACTTCTAGCGGGTTGTGACTATAGTAAACCGAGTAATCGAGACGGATTCTTTTTCAATACGTTTGTTCAACCAATGGACAGATTGATTCACTGGTTAGGGGATCATTTAAATAATAACTATGGTTTAGCCATTATTATCATCGTATTGGTTGTACGTATCGTCTTATTACCTTTCATGTTATCAAATTACAAAAACATGCATATGATGCGTGAAAAAATGAAAATTGCGAAACCTGAAATTACAGAAGCGCAAGAAAAAGTAAAACGTGCACGTACACAAGAAGACAAAATGGCAGCGAACCAAGAAATGATGCAAGTATACAAAAAATATAACATGAATCCAATGGCAAGTATGTTAGGCTGTTTACCGCTTATACTTCAAATGCCAATCATCATGGGATTATTCTTCGTCTTAAAATATCCGTCTGGTGGCGGAATCACGAAGTACTCAGATTTCTTATGGTTCCATTTAGATAAACCGGATATTTGGATTACTATCATTGCGGGTGTCCTTTACTTCATCCAAGCCTATGTGTCAAGTTTTAATATGCCTCAAGAACAACGTCAAATGGGTTATATGATGATGATTATCTCACCAATTATGATTGTGTGGATTTCATTCAGCTCTGCGGCGGCGTTAGGTTTATATTGGTCAGTATCAGCAGCTTTCCTTGTAGTTCAAACTTATATTGCCAATGTGGTATATGGTAAAAAAGCAAAAGAAGAAGTGGCGCCATTAATTAAAAAGTTTGAAGCAGAAAAAAATGGCAACAAAACAGGTAAAAACACACAAGTTGTAAGTAAAAAGAACAAAAAGAAATAATCATATTGCACATACTTAAAGGCTGGGATGCTAAGTTCCCAGCCTTTTCCTATTCATGACCGTTTGATTTCAGTGTCCCATTCAGCAAAAAATTGTTGTAAAAAACTTTCCATAAAATCATGACGTTGTTGCGCCATGTCTTTTGCTACAGGTGTATTCATTAAATCTTTTAATTTGAGTAGCTTTTCAAAGAAGTGTTTGATTGCTGATGGTGGTACCGCGTCTATGTCTGACAGTTGATACATTTCGGTTAACCGATGTGTCCCTGTCCACATCGGTTCATTAAAGTGACCAGCAAATTGAAATGTACGTGCAATGCCAATTGCGCCGATAGCATCAAGTCTGTCAGCATCTTGGACAATTTGTGCTTCAATTGTTTTCAGTGTACCGACTTTTTTAGTTTTTCGAAAGCTCATATGGTCAATAATGTAAATAATGGCTTCTTGATCCATTACTGATACACCTTGTTCCTTAAAAAATGCAAATAATGCTTGACGGCTACTTTTGACGTCTACCAATTTGTCATCAACAGTGTCATGGAGGAGTGATGCCATTTCGATATGGTAAGGGTCAGCTGATGGATAGTGTTGTGCGATTTCAAGGGCGCGCTTTCTAACACGTAACACATGCGCGATGTCGTGTCCACTACTATCATGTTGATGTGTCTTTCTCATATATTGTTCTGCTGCTTGAATATGCTGTTGTTTCATTTTGTTAGTCATTCCTTAAGTTATAAAATAGGGGAGAGCAATTGACTGACGGACTCTTTAAATTTGATCCATAAGCTGCGTTGGGCATAGCGTTCTTTCGTCAATTCGCTACATACTTTTAAGTCTTCTTCAAAACTTTCGCGTACTTCTCTCGCTAATTTTTCATTATATACAAATGCATTCACTTCAAAATTTAAGGTAAAACTCCGATTATCCATATTTGTTGTACCTACACTCGTAATTTCATCATCAATGGTTAATGTTTTCGCGTGTAAAAAGCCGTTATCATAAAGGTAAACACGTGCGCCGGCCTCGAGTAAACTCGCGACATTTTTAAAAGTGGCCCAGTAAACGAATGGGTGATCAGGTTTCGATGGAATCATAATATTAACGTTAACGCCACCTAAAGCTGCAATTTTAAGCGCATCCATAAAAGCTTCATCAGGCACGAAGTAAGGTGTTTGAATGTAAATATCATTTTTCGCCATCGAAATCATTTTTAAATAACCATATTTGACTTGTTCCCAAAATTCGTCTGGACCACTTGAAGCAATTTGAACCCCAATATTGCCATTATGAGTCTGTTGCGGTTTTGGGAAATATTGACTACTATAGGTAATGTTGTCACGGTGCGATTGAGAGTTCCAGTCTAAAATGAAACGCAACTGAAGTGCACTGACAGCATTCCCTTGAATACGTAAATGTGTATCACGCCAATACCCAAACTTTTTAGATAAGCCGAGATATTCATTTCCGACATTAAAGCCACCTACATAGCCGATCTGACCATCAATGATCACAATTTTTCGGTGATTTCGATTGTTCATTCGTAAATTAATGAGCGGCAGTTTGGATGGGAAAAATGATTCTACATGTCCTCCTTTTTCTTTAAAGCGTTTAAAATCGCGTAATGTGAGTGCGCGCGACCCCATGTCATCATATAACATTTTGACTTCTACACCTTGTTCGAGTTTTTCTTCTAACAGTTTTAAAATACTTTTACCAAGGGTATCGTGACGGAAAATATAATATTGAATATGTACATAGCGCTCTGCATTACGAATATCTTCCTTTAAACAATCGAATTTTTCGTTACCATCTGTCAATAACTTAATTTCGTTATTGTTCGTATAAAAGGCAGCATTGTTATACAGTAACATTTGGATCATACGACTGTAGTTTTGAATATGGGGGTTATCAACTTCAAATTCTCCATTTTTAATTGCAGTAAGTTGATCATTCACGATAGAGTCTAAACCGATACGATCTTGTTTTTCAAGTTTAAAAATGGATTTTCTCTGGATTTGTCGGCCGAATAATAAATAAAGTACAAAGCCTACAAGCGGGAATAAGCCTAATACAAAAATCCATGCCCAGATGGAACTCGCACTTCTTCGTTCCATAAAAATAATGGTAAAGATGAAGATTAAATTTAATAAAAATGCACCGACTAATATGTAATTGAACAGTACATTGTGATTATAAAATATCGCATAAAAAAACTCTGGCATCACTTTTATCTCCTTTTTCGTGAAGTGCTTTTATTGTATCATGTTCTATAAAATAGAGGAATTTTACGCATTGACATATACCTATACAGGGTATATCATAATAATATCAAAATGAATCTGGGGGATGTGACATGACTGAACAAGCACATCATTCTGAAGAAATTAAACGTAACTTGAAGTCGCGTTTGAATCGTATTGAAGGCCAAGTGAAAGCAATCAACCGAATGATTGACGAAGATGTCTATTGTGATGACGTGTTGACGCAAATTAGAGCGACACGTTCGGCTTTAAACAGTGTGGCGTCGCGTCTGTTAGATCATCATATGAAAGGATGCATCAAGCATAAGATTGACGCGGGACACCAAGACGAAGCGATGGAAGAGTTATTAGTAACATTTCAAAAACTCATGAAAGATTAGTGAGGTACAATTATGGAAAATGGTTATGTTAAAGTAACACAACTGACAACTGAAGCACAGCAACAACAGCTATCTGATCGTTTGCTTCGTTTAATTGGTGTCGAGTCTGTTGCTATTGATGTGGCAACACAATCGTTGACGCTCACTTATGACACGCCAGCAAATTTGAACACGATAGAAAAAGAAATTTATGATGCAGGATTTCCTGTTATCCAATCACATAAAGGAGTGTAACTGATGGCAAAACATATGATTGAAGTAGAAGGTATGACTTGTGCGCATTGTAAAGCAGCAGTTGAAGGTGCAGTGAAAGAAAATGCGCATGTGACCCACGTTGAAGCATTTCCAGCTGACAACAGAGTAGAAGTAGAAGTAACAGATGACAGTGCATTAGCAGATGTGAAACAACGTATTTACGATCAAGGGTATGACGTTATATCATAATTTAACAGCAATCAGGGCTTAGTTTTTCATTGAAGAGATGAGAGGTAAGCCCTCATTTCGTATTTAAAATATACCCTCTATAGGTATAGGAGATGACATAATGACTCAAGAAGAAACTTTCAAAATTACAGGTATGACATGTGCCGCCTGTTCAGCACGTATTGAACGGGTGCTCCAGCGTGAAGCGGGAATTGACCAAATTAATGTCAACTTAGTGATGGAAAATGGGACAGTGAAGTACGATCCGAGCCAGATTTCGATTGAAGAGATTTATGAACGTGTCGCTAAAATCGGGTATGAAGCTTTTCCAATGGAGACGAAAGATGAAACAGCTAAACGAAAAAGTGATGAATTGAAGCGACAAAAAGGGAAATTCATTATTTCACTCATTTTAGCATTACCGTTACTGTATACGATGTTCGGCCATTTTTCATTTTTAGGTTTTATTCCAGTTCCAGAACTTTTAATGAACGGCTGGTTTCAATTTATATTAGCAACGCCGATTCAATTTGTACTCGGCTGGCAATTTTATGTCGGTGCTTATAAATCTTTGAAAAGTAAAAGTGCGAACATGGACGTTCTCGTTGCGATGGGAACTTCAGCGGCTTACTTTTATAGTCTTTATTTAATGTTGACACATTTGGGCCATAGCGGTCATGTACCACTTTATTTTGAAACGAGTGCGGTATTAATTACACTCATTTTATTAGGTAAATATTTCGAAATGCGTGCAAAAGGGCATGCGAGTGACGCGATTAGCAAACTTGCTGCATTACAAGTGAAAGATGCGGAAGTGGAACGTGATGGCAAGATTGAAATGATTGCGATTGATGATGTCCGTGTAGGTGACATTGTATGGGTGAGAAGTGGTCAACAAATTCCATTAGACGGTCAAGTGATTGAAGGTTCCACAACGGTCAATGAAGCGATGTTGACAGGGGAAAGTATGCCCGTTGAAAAAAATATCGGCGATACTGTCATTGGAAGTACAATCAACCAAACGAATTTTATTAAACTTCAAGTGACCCATGTTGGTGAAGATTTAGTATTGAATCAAATTATTAAAGTCGTTGAAGAAGCGCAAAATGATAAACCACAAATTCAACGGTTAGCTGACAAAATTTCAAATATTTTCGTACCGACTGTCGTTGTGTTGGCATTACTGTCATTTATCGTATGGTTTTTCGTTGTCACACCGTTTCAATTTACGGCAGCATTTGAAATTTTCATCGCTGTCATCGTCATTGCCTGTCCTTGTGCTCTAGGACTTGCGACACCGACTTCGATTATGGTTGGGTCAGGTCGTGCAGCAGAATCTGGTATTTTATTTAAAACAGCAGAAGCATTAGAACAAGCCCAACATGTCGATACGATTGTCTTTGATAAAACTGGTACAATTACGAACGGCGAACCTAAAGTCGTGCACGTGTACCATGAAACGGAAGAACCAACTATTGGCGCTTATGTTAAAAGTCTGGAAATGCAATCAGAGCATCCACTGTCTAAAGCGTTAGTCGATTATTATAGTGACGAAGCGGTCCACACTGTTTCGCAATATGAGACACATGCAGGAAGTGGTATTTCAGGTGTTATTGACGACAACCGTGTGCGTATCGGTTCCATTCGTTTCGTTACAAACAACGACTTAACTCAAGAACAACAAGATAGAATACATTCGGTGGCAGAACAGGGCGCAACAGTGGTTGGTATGACAATTAATGAAACACTCGTCGCAATCATCGGTGTGAGAGATGATCCAAAAGCAGAAGCGAAAGCAGTCATTGAAACGTTAAACAAAAATTACGACTTAGTGATGTTGAGTGGAGATAGTAAACAGACAGCGCAAGCAATCGGTCGTGAACTCGGCTTTACACGTGTCATCGCAGAAGTGAAACCAGATGAAAAATCTAAAGTCGTTACTGAACTCCAAAACGAAGGAAAACGTGTCATGATGGTCGGTGATGGCATTAATGATGCACCAGCACTAATGAAAAGTGATATCGGCGTCGCAATGGGTTCTGGCTCAGACATCGCATTAGAATCCGCAGACATTGCGCTTGTACGTAATCATTTGGACGGTATTGCCGATGCACTTCAACTTAGTCGCCTTACGATTAAAAATATTAAACAAAACTTATTTTTCGCCTTTTGTTATAATTTGATTGGTATCCCTATTGCTGCAGCAGGCTTTTTAGCACCTTGGGTTGCAGGTACAGCGATGGCATTTAGTTCAGTTTCAGTTGTATTAAATGCCTTGCGATTAAAAAATGTGAAAAAATAATTTTATCAATTTACAATTTGGTGTAGTAAAGCGCTACAATTTAGGGTAAGATAAAGGAGTAGATAGCAGAATACGGGGTGATCAAATGGCGAAAAAGAATGATAAGCTTCAAAATGTGGTCCAAATGTTATCTTCAATCGGTGTGAAGGTGAAAAAAACGAAGCCCCGATTAGATATTATGCGATCATTACCCAAACCTAATCCTGCAACTGAGAAATTGAAACCTTATTAAGTATGTTTGAGAAGCACTTAGATGTTGACTGATGTCACGTCTAGGTGCTTTTTTTCAGATTTTTAAACTTTACCTTTTTAAACACTTAGCTAAATATCAACTCTACCTTTTAAACACTTCGTTGAGTATCTTCGATTTTGTAATCGGGGGAGTTATAGAAATATTATTGATTTTGTTGATTGCTCCTCTTTGGCCTTGCTTTCCTAGGGGACTTGCCTCAACTAAATTCGGCTTGATTGGAGAGAACACTGGATGGTGGCCGAATTGGATTTTCGGCTACGTCTGATCCCTCAGGAGTCTCGGCCAGTTCCGCAATCCAAAATCAATATAAGTTTAAGAGAGAACCCGATGACAAAATCGAAGTGTACATCATGGTGAAAAAACAAGGGAGATGTAGCGATATGAACATCAAAATCTTAATATATAAGTTTATATGTTTTTGGTATAAATTGATGTGTTCTATCGATTGAATCTAAAACGAATCAGCGGTTGACAATAGTAATTAATTTTAAGGAGGATTGAATGGTTTTTAGTGGGATAGTTTTACTTATGAAAGCTGCATAATGGTGAAGATTATAAATTTCTGAACGTATTGCTTTTATACAAGAATTAGTACTAGAGATAAAATATAAATTACTTTGTGCTTAAATCTAATTCTAAAATATATGCTTAGTATTTTTATTGATAATACATACGAATTATATGAAGGGCTCAGAATAAATAATATATAAAAATTAAATTAAAGGAAATCTAAATATAAAACATTTAAAGTGTTGTTGAATGTAATATCGTTTGTTATGTATAATTGAATAAGATAGATCTCTCGTGTTTTGTCAATGCTTAGAACACTGTGACTAATTATAAAGAAAGGAGTAAAAATTGTAGTTTATGTTAAAAATAGGTGGGTGATAGAAATTGAAAGTCAAATTTAGTTTTGTATTATTAAGCTCTGTTTTAATGTTGTTTTCATTGATTAACTATAAATCTGTCGCTTTGGCTGAAGAGGCTTATGTTGCTAGTGATGGAATAGTTGAGAATCAAGAATATCCTGAAACATCATCAATAAACTCAGAAGTATTACCAATTGAAGCAACAGAAGAACCTATTTCAGGTAATATGGAAATAGACCAAAGCAAAGTTTTGCCTATTGAATATATGTATGGTAATACTAATGAAAGAATTTTTGGAAAAGATCAGAGAAAAGTAGTAGATAATTATTTATCTTCACCATATAAGCAAGTTGTACTTTTAAATATGACATTTTCTGATGGAAATGTTTATAGTGGTTCTGGAACAATGATTGGTGAGGATACTGTACTGACTGCAGCCCATAATGTGTACTCTTCTAAATTAGGATGGGCTGCTGAAGTTACTGTTTATGCAGGTAAAAAGGGATCCAAGTATACAATAGGTAAAGCAAAATCAAAGAAAATATTAACCTTTAAAAAATGGAAGGATTCATCTAATCAAGATTATGATTTAGCAATTATTAAATTAGACTCTAAATTAGGAAAGAAAACTGGAACATTAGGTCTAACATCAAAAATAAGTAAAGATGAGGAAATTGAAACATCTGGCTTTCCTGGAGATAAATCAGGAGAAGTACAGTATAAATCCAATGGTAATCTCAAAAAAATAACTGATAATATTTTGTATTATTATTTAGATACATTTTTTGGACAAAGTGGTAGTAGTGTGCGAAATAAACAAAATAAAATCATTGCCGTTCATACATTTGGTGCTTCGGATTATAACGGTGGAGTGAGGCTTAATGCTTTAAAAATAGACTACATTAAACATTGGATGGGAACACCTGTTGCACATCATTTTGGAAAATTTGTGCAAATAGATAAAAAGAATATTAAACTTTGGTCTAATTTAGAATTTTCAATGAGTAAAGATTCTAAAAAAATTAAAAAAGGTGATGCATATGAAGCAAAGTACGTATATAATCATCCAAATGGTCAAAAATATTACTCATTATACAATTCTGAAAATAAATGGGTTGGATATATTAATAGCCAATCTGTAACTTTTCTTAAAGCTCCAAATGCACACAAATACAATAAGAATATCATCATAAATAAAGGGAAGTTTGCTGTTTGGAGAAGTTTAGACTTTAGTAAAAAAGCAGATTTGAAAAACATTAAGTTTGGTAAGGAATACACTGCAAAGTATGAATATTATCACCCAAATGGTCAGAAGTATTTTTCGCTATATGATAATAAAAATAAGTGGATGGGTTATATTAATACGCGCTCAGTTACAGTGAAAAAATAATTTTAAAGGGATGAACTCACATGTTAAAAAAATTAGTTGTTACAGGTTTGATTGCTACAGCGGCGACACAAGTTTATGCGCATGACACGCAAGCGGCGGAAAAGGGTGCTACAGATGCTCCGAATGTGATGGTTAAGGATGAGGCGAAAAAAGAAGTGACACCGATAATCCATAAACCGACTTGCATTTACCCGCATCTAGAAGGCGAAGATGATGCTGCGTATTTAAAACGTATGGCAACGAATCCACCAGAAGGCGCAGTGCCGTACGGTGTATTGAATAAAGATGGATCGATTACAGAACCGAATACAAATCCACATTTTGATGTTTTAAAAATTGAAGATCCAAATGCGATGAAAGATTTGGTTGATACACCGGCAGATGATCAAGATACGGTACCGAGTGATTTACAAATTGAACCACCAGCATTAATAGGACCAGCTACTAAACATACGGATGGTACGGGAGACGCAAAATCTAATGATGACCACAAAGTAACAAAATCTTCGGGAGCGTCAGCCCAAGATATGAAGAAAAAAGACGTGACAACACAAACTGCACAACCAAAAGCAGATAAAAAGATGGCGACTGCAAAAGTAGCACCAGCGAAACAACAAGATAAAGCAGCCAAAATGTTACCAGCAGCAGGGGAATCACAAGTGAATGCAATCAGTCAAACAGCACTTGCACTTTCAATGATCGCATTAGGTGTCATCGCGTTCTTTACACGACGACGCAAAACAAATTAATAATTAAAAAGAGGTTGGGGAAACATTTTGTTCCTCAGCCTCTTTCTTTTTATGATGTTGTACGTTTTTGTGTAGTTGCTTCATCGTTATACTTTTTCGGTGTATGATAATGAATGCTCAACAACACACCGACGCCTGACATGAGACTCCAGAGCGAACTCCCACCGTAACTTATAAAGGGTAATGGAATCCCTGTAATCGGTAAAAGTTGAATCGTCATGCCAATGTTTTGAAAAATATGGAACAACAATAAACTAATAAAACCGATAATAAACGATTTGTTGAACAGATCATCGGAATTCATTGCCATACGAATTAAGTGAAGGAGTAATAATAAAAAGACACCTAATAAGATGACTGAGCCTAAAAAGCCGAATTCTTCTCCAATAACTGAAAAAATAAAGTCTGTATGATTTTCAGGAATATAAACTTCGCCGTTATTTAATCCTTTTCCGATGAGCTGACCAGAACCAATAGCTTTTAACGACTCTGTTAAATGGAATCCATCGCCAGAACTGTATGCGTACGGATCGAGCCAAGAGTTGATACGTCCTAATTGATACGTTTTAATACCGGCTACATTTTCAATCAAGCTCGGTTTATAAATAATAGACAAGATTAAGCTGCCACCTAGAACGATTGCGCTACCAAATAAAGGGGCTAAAATTTTCCATGTGACACCACTTACAATCACGATACCTGCAATAATCGCTAAAAAGACGAGTGTTGTTCCTAAGTCATTTTGTAATAAAATTAATGCAATTGGAACGAAGCTCACACCTGCAATTTTCAGTAATAACATGACGTCTGTTTGAAATGATTTATTGAAGGTGAAACGATTATGTTGTGCGACAACCTTTGAAATGACAAGAATGAGTACAATTTTCATGAATTCTGAAGGTTGAATACTGATTGGACCGAAACGATACCAACTTTTTGCCCCGTTAATCACAGGTGTAATGGAAGATTCTGGTAGGAGTATTAATCCAAATAGTAAAATATTAAAAATAATGTATACCGTATAAGTGTAATTGCGAATCTTTTTAGGTGAAAACAGCATAATCATGAACGCAATGATTGCACCTAGTATGTAATAAAAAATCTGTCTGACACCGAAATCAAGGCTATATTGACCGCCACCCATTGCCGAATGGATCGTCGTAACACTAATGATACAAAGGATTATAATCAGTGCGATGAGTGGCCAATCTAAGCGGCGCAAAAACGACTTCTGCGTTAGTTGACGAGAGGATACCATGCCAATCTCCTTTACACATAAATTCTATATTGTCATTATATACCGATTTTACATAAGTTGTAATCAAATTGCTAATATTCTCGGAAAATAAATGCAATACAAATAAGAGTCGTGGTAATATGGAGGTTAGATAAAAATTATGGAGGCGGAGTTATGTCGAAAGAAGCATTATGTATCATTTATGGTGGTAAAAGTGCCGAACATGATGTGTCAATTTTAACCGCACAAAATGTATTAAATGCAATTGATAAAGCGCGTTACCACATCGATATTATTTATATCACTAATGATGGTCAATGGAAAAAAATGGACAATATTACCGAAGATATTACTGATGTTGAAGCGTTACGCATTGATGACGTACCGACGAGTGATATTTCAGCGATGTTAACACAAAGTAGTCAAGGTGGCCGTTATGATGCGGTATTCCCATTATTACATGGACCTAATGGTGAAGATGGGACGATTCAAGGGCTGTTCGAAGTATTAGACATTCCATATGTAGGTAATGGGGTGTTAGCGGCATCAAGTTCAATGGATAAATTAGTGATGAAACAATTATTTGCACATCGCGGTTTACCACAATTACCATATGTGAGCTTTTTAAGAAGTGAATACGAAAAATATCGCAAAAATATTATTAAACTCGTGCATGACAAGTTAGCATTCCCAGTGTTCGTTAAACCGGCAAATTTAGGTTCAAGTGTCGGGATTAGTAAATGTGAAGATGAAGCTGCCTTGATTAAAGGGATTGAAGAAGCGTTTCAGTTCGACCGTAAACTTGTCATTGAACAAGGGGTGGATGCGCGTGAAATCGAAGTGGCAGTGTTAGGCAATGACTACCCTGAAACGACATGGCCTGGTGAAGTTGTGAAAGATGTCGCATTTTACGACTATAAATCAAAATATAAAGATGGCAAAGTGAAGCTCGCAATTCCAGCTGACCTTGATCAAGACGTACAAATGACGCTCCGTAACATGGCTGTGGAAGCATTTAAAGCGACGGACTGTTCTGGATTGTTACGTGCAGACTTTTTCGTGACAGCAGACAACCAAATCTACATTAATGAAACGAATGCGATGCCAGGATTTACAGCTTATAGTATGTATCCAAAATTATGGGAAAATATGGGTGTTTCTTATTCAGAATTGATTACAAAGTTAATTGATCTTGCGAAGGCACGTTACGAAGATAAGCAAAAAAATAAACACCGAATCGATTAGGAGTTTTGACTATGATAAATATAACGTTGAAACAACTTGCAGAGTGGATAGACTGTGATATTGATGCGCAATACTTAGACGTTGAAATTAAGGGTGTCACAATTGATTCAAGACATATTCAACATGGGCAGTTATTTATTCCTTTTAAAGGTGAAAATGTTGACGGTCATCAGTACAGTGAACAAGCATTGAACGATGGGGCAGGTGCGACGTTTTTCCAACGAGATAGTACATTGACAGCACCAACGAACGGACCAGTCGTTTTTGTAGAAAACACATTGACTGCACTGCAACAGTTGGCAAAGGCGTATTTACAACATGTGGCGCCAACAGTGATTGCTGTCACAGGTTCAAACGGAAAGACGACGACAAAAGATATGTTAGAAAATGTCTTATCTGGAAAGTTCCGTGTACAAAAAACGCAAGGCAATTACAATAACGAAATCGGCATGCCGTTAACAATTTTAGAGTTGAACGAAGATACGGAAGTTTCAATTTTAGAAATGGGCATGTCAGGTTTTCATGAGATTGAGTTACTGTCTAACATTGCACAACCGGATTTTGCGGTGATTACGAATATCGGCGAATCCCATATGCAAGATTTAGGATCAAGAGAAGGGATTGCCAAAGCGAAGTTTGAAATTGTGTCAGGTTTAAAATCAGAAGGTTATTTCATTTATGATGGAGACGAACCATTGTTAAAACCGCATGTAGAGACGTTAACATCTGCACATCAAGTGAGTGTTGGTTTGTCAGCTAAGAATGATATGCAATGTCAAATGGTGTCTCATCTTGAAGAGGGCATTACGTTCACAGTGAATGATGACGTGACCTACACGATTCCTATTTTAGGTGAACATAATATGCGTAATGCAACGATTGCAATTGCAGTGGGCCGAATCATGGGTTTAACAGATGAACAAATTCAACAGCAATTAACGTCGCTCAAGCTGACAGATATGCGCATGCAGAAGTTTATGGCGCCGAATGGTGCGATGGTCATTAATGATGCGTATAATGCAAGCCCGACGAGTATGAAGGCTGCGATTGATACATTGAGTCATATGAAAGGAGAGACCATCCTCGTGCTCGGTGATGTACTCGAATTGGGTGAACAATCGCGTCAATTGCATGAGAGTGTTGGGGCTTACCTTGAAAATAAAGGTATTCATCAACTGTATACGTTCGGTGAAGGAGCGATGGCCATTCATGAAAAGGGCAAGGCGTACGTGAATGAGGCGATTCATTTTGATCAAAAAGATAAGTTGATGCGTTATTTGACGTCTATCGTCGAACAACATAGTGTCGTCCTCGTTAAAGCGTCTCGAGGTATGCATTTAGAAGAAGTTGTCGAGGCACTCGTAGAAGCAAAATAGCATCAAGTTTGGAACAGAGCGTGAATCATCACTGTCTTTGTTCCATTTTTAATTTTAAAAAATAAAATGAACGCATTAAAAATCATTATTTTGAGATGCGTAAACGGGGCCTAAACTCTGTAGTGATATGAATTCAAAGCATAGAGAATATATAAGAATTTAAATGATAGTGAACTTTCGTTTATTGCGGTATTGTGACGAAAATGGTAATATGTAGAAGTTAGATTAAACTTATTTGACAAAATATAGAAGAATGATGATTCAAAAAAGGAGAATTACTTTGCAAAAATTTACAGAATTAGGCGTTTCAGAACGTACAGCTGAAACCCTCGAGGCAATGGGATTTACGGAGCCGACCCCTATTCAAAAAGATAGTATCCCATTCGCACTCGAAAACATTGATATCCTAGGTCAAGCGCAGACCGGAACAGGAAAAACAGGTGCCTTTGGTATTCCATTGATCGAAAAAGTTGTTGGAAAAGAAGGCGTGCGTGCTTTAATTTTAGCACCTACACGTGAATTAGCGATGCAAGTAGCTGAACAATTACGTGAATTCAGCCGTGGTCAAAAAGTCCAAGTCGTGACTGTATTTGGTGGTATGCCAATCGACCGTCAAATCAAATCATTAAAACGCGGACCACAAATCGTAGTAGGTACACCAGGTCGTGTGATTGACCACCTTAATCGCCGTACATTAAAACCACAACAAATCGAAACGTTAATTTTAGATGAAGCGGACGAAATGATGAACATGGGCTTCATTGACGATATGCGTTATATTATGGATAAATTGCCATCAGAAAATCGTCAAACGATGTTATTCTCGGCAACAATGCCAAAAGCGATTCAAGAATTAGTACAAAAATTTATGAAATCGCCACGTATCATTAAAACGATGAATAATGAAATTTCTGACCCACAAATTGATGAATATTATACTATCGTTAAAGAACTTGAAAAATTCGATACCTTTACGAATTTCTTAGATGTACACCAACCTGAGTTAGCGATTGTGTTCGGTCGTACAAAACGCCGTGTCGATGAGTTAACTAGTGCGTTACTTTCAAAAGGTTACAAAGCTGAAGGTTTACACGGTGATATCACACAGGCGAAACGTTTGGAAGTATTGAAAAAGTTCAAAAACGACCAAATCGATATTTTAGTTGCGACAGACGTAGCGGCTAGAGGATTAGACATTTCAGGTGTGAGTCATGTTTATAACTTTGATATTCCTCAAGATACAGAAAGTTATACACACCGTATTGGGCGTACAGGTCGTGCAGGCAAACATGGTATCGCCGTGACATTCGTTAATCCAATTGAAATGGATTATATCCGTCAAATCGAGCAAACGAACCGTCGCCAAATGCGCGCGTTAAGACCGCCACATCGTAAAGAAGTTTTAAAAGCACGTGAAGATGAAATTAAGAGCAAAGTTCAAAGTTGGATGGACGCTGCGAAAGAACCACGTGTAGAAAACATCGCGAAACAACTTCTTGAAACATATGATCAAACTGAGCTTGTAACAGCGTTATTACAAGAATTAGTGGAATCTAATGATGAAGTCGATGTACAATTAACATTTGAAAAACCGTTGGCGCGTAAAAATGGTCGTTCACCAAAAGGCAATCGTAAAGGTGGCAACAACAAACGTCATTCAAAAGCAGGACGTAACCATAAGCCAAGTGGTAATAAAAAAGGCAACTTCAAACATAAAAGAGAAACAAAAGTGAAAAAAGGACGCACATTTGCGGATCATCAAAAATAATTAGCGTTCAACCACTTAAATAATTAGCAGCATAGTGCATTTCAATGGAGATGTACGTGCTGCTTTTTTGATGCTGTTTAAGGGTGACGCATAAGTTCCGAGTCTAAATTAAGGTAAATCTTTAACTACAGCGTATCGTGGCTAAAATGAATTTTGTCTAACGCCACCATATCGAACTATCAGAATGAAAAAAGTTTATGATATAATAATCCTAAATTTACTAGGGAGTGACTGTCATCATGCAACTTGAATTTACTCAAAGTCCCGAACGTGCACGCCGGTATTTAAAGTTATGGTATTTCTGTCAATTCATCGTAACTTTAATCATCTTATCCGCTGCAGTCACTGTATGGTTTTACAATGATATGCCATTTTACGGGACTTATATTTTCATCGGACTCGTACTGATTGATATTTTATATTATTTGATTCACCCAATACTCCTTTATCGTTACTATCATTATCGCGTGACGGACAGTTATATTGAAATACAAAAGAACTGGTGGTTTAAACGCAATGAAGTGATTCAAATCGAGCGTATCCAGTATGTGAGACGGAAAGCGGGGCCATTGATGAGACGGTTTCAACTGAATCGATTGTCTTTTTATACAGCTGGACATGAGTTAGTGTTGCCGTTACTTTATGACGACACGATTACAGAGATTGAATCATTCTGTCTTACGCAACTAAAAGGGGGTGACAGCGATGTATAGTCCTCAAAGGTTGCACCCTATTTCGTACGTTTTAAGTATTATTGAAGCAGTAAAAAGTAACTTTCTTTTTGTTATCATATTTGTATTGTTTCAACTCGATAGCTTTGATTTTACAGATTGGACCAATTATAAATGGCCAAGTTTTATCGCACTATCGTTTACTCTCGTTTTTATTAACCGGACGATTGAAATCTATCGCACACGCTACTGGATTGAAGGCGATTATTTTATCGTGAAAAGTGGCTTGTTTAACTTGAAGCAAAAAGAACTTAATATTCGTCGTATTCAATCCATGGACACTGTACAACCGATTGTGCATCAATTAGTAGGCGGTGTGAAACTCACAATCAAAACACCTAGTGACGGTATTGATTTAAATATGGTGACGAAAAGGCAGAGTCAATGGATTCAAGAAGAGATAGAGAAAGCCAAATCGAGAATTGAAAGTGAAGATGGAAGACAGATGCAGTCCGAGCATTCAAGTATCGCTACAGACGAACACTATGAAGCGCCACCTATCATTAAAACAAATGCACCTACAGAGATGATTTATCAATTATCTACCCAAAATTTATTATTAATGGCAATGACGAGTGGTGCAGTTTTTGTTACATTAGCAACAGTAGGTCCGATAGTCACTGCTTTTGAAGATATTATCCCGTGGGAAGGCATTTTCGGTCAAGTTGAGAGTTGGATTAAGAATTTAGTGGCGTTAGTCATTACATTAGTAATTGGGATTCTTGTAATCGCTTATATTATAGGCGTCATCATTACAATGGTGAGGTATTATCGATTCACTTTAACACGTTCAGGTGACTTTTTAAAAATCCGTTATGGCTTATTAAAGGTGACAAACTTATCGCTGCCCATCGCTAAATTACAAGCGGTCCAAGAAAAGAAATCCTTTTTTAGACATTTGTTTGGCTTTACGTCATATCATTTTATTATTACAAGTGATATGGAAGTCGATATAGAGGATGATTTTGCGTCAGGTGAAATTATGGTGTTGCCGTTCATTAAACAACGAGAAGGTACGAAAATTTTGGCATCTCTTCTACCAATTTATTCGTTTCAACCGGTTGAAACTGGCCTACCTTGGCAAGGTTTTCATCGCCGTTTTTGGATACCGTCAGTCATTTTAATCGGTATCGGTGCACTCATTCATTATTATTGGTGGGTGTGGATATGGATACCAATCGCAGTCATTATTTTGTATTTGATTATTCATAGTGTGATTGCGACGCGTATGTCAGGTTCAGGGTTGACTGATGAAGAAGTATCGATTCGAAAGGTGACATGGTTTGGTTTTAAAACGACGACTTTTAAAAAGGATAAAATTTTAGGTTTCCAACAAACTGCACACCCTTTGATGCAACAGAAACAATTAGTACATTTTGATTTTACGATCGCAAGTGGTTCAGTTTCTAAAGATTTTGGGTTGCGTTTTGAACATCAGTCCAAAGTTACACGTAACAAGCAATGGTATTTAGGAGGTGGAGATATCAATGGAAAAGATGAGTGAAAGTGGCCTTAAAGTGATGCGTATCGCTGCGTTAATCATGTCAGCCATCATCGCGCTATTGTTCATTGGTGCTATCGTATTAGGTTATTTCTTAGCTTGGGATCGATTCGTGATAGCACTGATCATCATATTGGCCATCGTACTGCTTCTCCAACTTATTATCGATGTGTGGCTTAAACCAATTTATAAATATCGAACATTTGGCTACACATATGATTCACATATCGTTACAGTACGAAAAGGGTTTATCATGATTAAACAAACACGTATTCCAACTTTCAGAATTCAAAACGTCGATTTTAAAGAAGGATGGTTGATGCGAAAATATCAGTTAGCGACATTAACACTTTCCACAGCTGGAGGTAATGTCGATGTAACGTTGATCGATAAAGCAACTGCTCAAAAAGTGATGGCATTTATAAAAAACAAGGATGCGAAAGTACCAATATCAGAAGCAAAGCCGATAGTAGAACAAGACGAAAAAGAAGAGGGACCTTTATGATATATGGTGTAGGACTCGATTTAGTTGAAATAGCACGGATTATGGACACTGTACAGCGTCAACCCCGCTTTCCAGAACGCATTTTATCAGAACAAGAGCTCGAACGTTATCACAATTATACGACTGAACGTCGCCGTATCGAATTTTTAGCCGGACGATTTGCAGTCAAAGAGGCATTCAGTAAAGCGTTAGGTACGGGAATTGGCAAAAAAATTACGTTTAAACAAATTCATTGTGAAAACGATGCACGCGGCAAGCCTACGATTCAGATGGCAGGTTACCATGTACATGTTTCCATTACACATACAGAACATTATGCAGCAGCACAAGTGATTTTAGAACAATAATGGACGAATATAGAAAGAGGAAGGATGACAATCATGTCAGAAAAATATTATCGCACCACCACGATGAAAGTGAATTTAGATGCGATTACAGAGAATTATTATGCATTAACGAAATTACAACCGAATAAAACGATGATGCCTGTCGTAAAAGCGAATGCATACGGTTTAGGGAGTATCCAAATTGCCCAACATTTAAGTCAATTAGGTGCGGAATTTTTCTGTGTGGCCACTCTGGATGAAGCGATTGAGTTAAGAATGCACGGTATAAAAGAGAAAATTTTGATTTTATCTAGCATTCCACCTGATGCCATTAATAAAGCCATTCAGCACCGTGTTGCTGTTACAGTTCCTTCAAGAGCATGGTTAGAAGCGGCGACTGCAGAAATTGACGAAGATAATGAAAAGACGTTATGGTTACATATTAAAGTGGATACAGGCATGAATCGACTTGGTGTGAAAGATATTGAAGCGTATCATGATATTATCAACTTCATTCATGCGCATGAAAATCTCGTCTTTGAAGGCGCTTTCTCACATTTTCATTCCGCTGATGAGGACAATGATTCTGCACACTTGCAATATGAACGCTTTGAAGAAATTATCGAAAGTACAGAGCATCCTACGTACATTCATATGCAAAATTCTGCGGGAACGTTACGCTTTAATCCGTCATTATGTAATGCATTCAGACCAGGTATTGCGTTATACGGTTACTATCCATCAGCGTTCATTGAAAAAATTGCAACTGCACAATTAGCACCAGCTGTTCAACTCGTTACAGAAGTGATGGAAGTGAAATCACTCATTAAAGGTGAAACGGTCGGATACGGTCAAACTTACACGGCACCTGAAGATATGACGATTGCATTATTGCCGATTGGTTATGCGGACGGCTATTTACGTTCGATGCAAGGCGCGAATGTTAGAATTGGCACCACGGAATGTGAAATTGTTGGTCGGGTGAGCATGGACCGTACAGCCATTCGTGTGCCAGCAACAGTGCAAATGGGAGAGGAGGTCATTTTAATTGATGATCAAGCCCATACGTCACAATCTGTAGAAAGCCTTGCAGCACAACAACAAACGATTAATTATGAAGTGTTATGTAATATCGGAAGAAGAGTGCCGCGTGTGTATTTTGTACAAGAAATGGTTGAAATATCCAACGAATTGTTAAAATAGTATGGTGATTCCGCTCTGTTTTTGTTATGATGGACATAATAAAAAGAGTTTTTAATGTGTTGTATTGATATGGAGGTCCTATTTATGTCAGCATTCAATCAAACAAGATTTAAAAATTTAGAACAGTCGTTAAAAGAAGGTTATGTACAGATGGCAGATTTAAATCTCTCCCTAGCCACTGAGGCGTATCCAGTTGAATGTGAAGCTTGCGATTGTAATGAATCACACTTGACAACTGATTACAAGGAAGACTAAATGAAGCGCGGAGACGTTTATTTAGCAGATTTATCACCAGTACAGGGCTCTGAACAGGGGGGAGTAAGGCCCGTTGTCATTATCCAAAATGACACTGGTAATAAGTATAGTCCCACTGTGATTGTAGCCGCAATTACTGGTCGGATTAATAAGGCAAAGATACCAACGCATGTCGAAATCGAAAAAAATAAATATAAGCTCGATAAAGATTCTGTTATTTTACTAGAACAAATTCGAACAGTCGATAAGAAACGATTAAAAGAAAAGTTAACGTTTTTGTCTGAGAAGAAGATGAAAGAAGTTAACAATGCGATTGGTATTAGTTTAGGACTGCACATGAATCATCATAAATAGGCTTTAGGATAACGCTCCTAAAGCCTTTTACAGTTTTAAGTGGAAGGAGAACGTTTAATGACAAATCAGAATGAATCGCGATACTTTCAACTTGTTGATCAATTTTTGCAAAGTGAAAGTAAAGCCAGTGTTCTCAATCAAGCGCATTCTTTTTCTGAAAATTTATCTGATGATGCATTATTGCCAGAAGAATTTGTAGATATACATAGAAAATACGTTCAGAAGTATGAGCTGTCACGTGAAGACATGATTGCGATTTTAGATATTTTAAGAGCGGTTATTGGTAGCTTTGGTTACGATTATGAAGACTATAAAGCATTGGTTGACCGTGTTGAAGTCCATGATAAGGAATTGGACGTCGCTTCACGTTTACAACAAACGATGTTAAAAACAAATATCCCACAGTTTGACGGTATCCAAATCGGTGTCATTTCTGTTGCGGCTCAACATGTGAGTGGCGATTATTTTAACTTAATTGATCATAAAGATGGCACGATGAGTTTTGCGGTTGCGGACGTCATTGGTAAAGGGATTCCAGCTGCATTAGCCATGAGTATGATTAAGTTTGGCATGGATTCGTACGGCCATTCTCAACTCCCTAACGATGGTTTGAAGCGTTTAAATCGCGTCGTAGAAAAAAATATCAATCAAAATATGTTTGTAACCATGTTTTATGGACTTTATGAAGAGATTAATCATGTTCTTTACTGTAGTTCGGCAGGGCATGAACCGGGTTATATTTTCAGAGCGGAATCTGACACATTTGAAGAAATCAAAGTTCGAGGTCGTGTATTAGGTGTAAGCCCACATGTAAGATATCAACAACAAGAAATAGCCATTAACATTGATGATATGATTATCGTTTTTACAGATGGTGTAACCGAAATTCGAAAAGAAAACGGTGAGTTTATTGATACTCGTTATTTACTTAATTTTATACTTGCATACAAGCAATTACATCCACAAGATATCGTTCAACTCTTATATGAAGAATTACTGAGACTGCAAAAAAAAGGCAAACGAGATGATTTAACCATTTTAATTATTAAGCGCGTGCACTAAAGTTGAAAAATGAGATTAATGATGTATTGAAATGGGTAAAATGAACAAGTAGAGAATAAAGTAGGAGTGTAATCAATAATGAACCTTAATATAGAAACTGAAAAGCATGAAACACATTATGATGTCGCAGTAGCCGGTGAACTAGATGTTGCCACAGTACCGGAACTTGAAAAAGTGCTCGTTCCTATACGTCAAGCAGGGACGCACGATATTTATGTTAATTTGGAGAAGTTAAACTATATGGACTCAACAGGTTTAGGACTATTTGTTGGAACTTTAAAAGCGTTAAATCAGCACGAAAAAGAATTATACATTCTAGGTGTGAATGATCGTATTAAAAGGTTGTTTGAAATTACAGGCCTGAATGATTTGATGCATGTCAACGAAGGAACGGAGGTCGAATGATGATGCAATCCAACGATATCATTGAAATGCGACTTCCTGCTTCTGCTGAGTATGTCAGTTTAATTCGTTTGACTTTATCGGGTGTGTTTACACGTGCCGGTGCGCATTATGATGACATTGAAGACGCTAAAATTGCTGTGAGTGAAGCGGTGACGAATGCTGTGAAACATGCTTATAAAGATAAAGAAGAACGAGGCTACATTCACGTCTGTTTTGAACTCGCATCAGATCGCATTAAAATTGTAGTGTCTGATCAAGGTGATAGTTTTAATTATCAAGAAACAAAACAAAAACTAGGCCCTTATCAAGAAAATGAAAGTATTGATTTCTTGAGAGAAGGGGGACTCGGTTTATTCTTAATCGAATCTTTAATGGATGAAGTAACGGTCGATAAAGATACAGGTGTTACAATTAGTATGATTAAGTATATCAAAAAAGAGCAGGTGCGAAATAATGACGAAAGAGTCGAAATCAGCTAGTGCTGTTTCACCTGAACAAATCAACCAATGGATTCAAGCGTATCAGAATGATGAGGATCATGAAGCACAAGAAAAACTTGTGAAACATTATGAAAAACTGATCGAATCCTTAGCTTATAAATACTCAAAAGGTCAATCACATCACGAAGATTTAGTACAGGTTGGTATGGTAGGACTGATTGGTGCGATTAATCGATTTGATTTATCATTTGATAGAAAATTCGAAGCTTTTTTAGTCCCCACTGTCATAGGTGAAATTAAGCGCTACTTAAGGGATAAAACATGGAGTGTCCACGTCCCACGTAGAATTAAAGAAATAGGGCCGAGAATCAAAAAAGTGAGCGATGAGCTAACAAATGAATTAGGACGTTCACCGTCAATCAGCGAAATTGCGGAACGTCTTGAAGTTTCGGATGAAGATGTGTTAGAAGCAATGGAAATGGGACAAAGTTATAACGCTTTAAGTGTCGACCATTCTATTGAAGCGGATAAAGATGGCTCTACAGTGACTTTGTTAGATATTATGGGGCAACACGATGACAATTACGAGTTGACTGAGAAGCGAATGATATTAGAACGGATACTTCCTATTTTAACAGATCGTGAAAGAGAAATTATTCAATGTACATTTATCGACGGATTGAGTCAAAAAGAAACGGGAGAACGTATCGGATTAAGTCAGATGCATGTCTCGCGATTACAAAGAACAGCTATTAAGAAATTGCAGGAGGCTGCGAGAAAATAGTGGTACGATAAAAGGATTGGGATGTTGGGTTCCGGTCCTTTTTGTGTTTATGGCAACTTGAATTTTGTCATCTGTGGCTTGATTTCAAACATAGTGAGGAACATCTAATCATTTTATCTGTGAAGTAGAATAGATATGGAGCTTTCCAGGATTGATAAAAGTTGCATTAGCATGGTTTTTATGAGCTATGATACACATGCGTCTTACGTGCTCGCTGACATACTTTTAGAGATACGTGTTAAAATGTAGAAGAAAAGATTGAGAAAGCGGTGAATACTTTTGACAAATCATTTTGTACAAGCAATACATAACCAATATCAATATCCAGTTAAACATATTGAAGCGGTTCTGAAATTATTAGAAGAAAAAAATACTGTGCCTTTTATTGCACGTTACCGTAAAGAAGTGACGGGCGGTTTAGATGAAGTCGAAATCAAACAAATTGCTGATGAATATCACTATATGGAACAGTTGCAAAAGCGAAAAGATGAAGTGATACATAGTATTGAGCAACAGGGTTTGCTAACGGATGAGCTTCGACGTGACATTCAACAGCAAACAAAATTGCAACGTGTGGAAGATTTGTATCGTCCCTATAAGCAAAAGAAAAAGACCCGTGCAACAGAGGCGAAACGTAAAGGCATCGAACCTTTAGCAGAATGGATTTATAGACAAAAGTTAGACGCTGACTTAGGAGAGAAAGCGCAGACGTTTTTAACTGATGAAGTAACCTCAGTGGAAGAAGCGATTCAAGGTGCGCAGGATATCATTGCTGAAAAAATTGCAGATCATCCACAATATCGCAAGCAAATTTTAAAGTTGACGCAAAAAGAAGGGCTCATGACAGCGCTGAAAAAGAAAAAGGCTGAGGATGAAAAAGCCGTGTTTGAAATGTATTATGATTATCAAGAACCTCTCCGTCAAGTTGCGAATCATCGTATTTTAGCGATGAATCGTGGTGAAAATGAAAAAATATTGCAAGTCAAAATTGAAATGGACAAAGCGATTTTGGCACAAAATATTAAAAAACAAGAAGTCAAAGGCCACAACGAATTATCAACAATTGTGGGCGAAGCGATTGATGACGCGATGAAACGTTTAATTTTTCCTTCCATTGAACGTGAAATAAGAACCGATTTAACAGAGCGCGCAGAAGCACAAGCGATTACATTGTTTAGTGAAAACTTGAAAAATCTGTTGTTACAACCACCATTAAAAGGGAAGCAAATTTTAGGCGTCGATCCAGCTTTTCGAACTGGCTGTAAACTCGCAGTCATTAATCCGTATGGGACATTTATCGAAAAATCCGTCATGTACCCACATCCACCTGTATCTAAAGTGGCTGAAGCTGAAAAAGTCTTCTTAAAAATGGTGAAAGACTTCGATATTAATTTAATTGCGATAGGAAATGGAACAGCGAGTCGTGAAACGGAACAGTTTGTCGCACGTATGATTCAAGACCATGCACTCGATGTCCAGTATATTATTGTGAACGAGGCAGGGGCATCCGTGTACTCGGCGTCTGAGATTGCGCGTACTGAATTCCCTGATTTTCAAGTGGAAGAGCGTAGTGCCGTATCGATTGGTAGACGTGTACAAGATCCTTTAAGTGAACTCGTTAAAATTGATCCTAAGTCGATCGGTGTCGGACAATATCAACACGACGTGAACCAAAAGGCGCTAGATGCTGCACTTGACTTTGTAGTTGAAACTGCTGTTAACCAAGTCGGTGTGGATGTCAATACGGCTTCGAGTACATTGCTTCAGCACGTGTCAGGGTTATCACGACAAATTGCTGATAACATTGTGTTGTATCGTGAAGAAAACGGGGCCATTACTCATCATCGTCAACTGAATAAGGTTAAACGATTAGGTGCGAAAACGTTCGAACAAAGTATCGGATTTTTACGTATTGTGAATGGTAAAGAACCGTTAGACAATACAGCAATTCATCCAGAAAGTTATGATGCGACTTATCAATTATTAGAAAGTTTAGAACTCAAAATTACAGATATTGGCACATCTGAATTAGCAAAGGTTTTATCAACATTGAATATAGCAAGTTATGCGACGAAGTTAAACATCGGTGTCCCTACGTTAGAAGACATCGTGAAGTCATTAATCGCACCAAACCGAGATCCTCGTGATGATTATGAAACACCTGAATTAAAGTCAGATGTATTGTCGATAGAGGATTTATCAAAAGGTATGAAATTGAATGGAACAGTGCGAAATGTTGTTGATTTCGGTGCTTTTGTCGACATCGGCATTAAGCAAGACGGTTTAGTACACATTTCAAAACTTGCTAAAAAGTTTATCAAACACCCGATGGACATTGTCAGCGTTGGAGACATTGTAGAAGTGTGGATTGAAAATATTGATGAAAATAAAGGGAAAGTTGCTCTGACAATGATTGATCCAAATGAATAATGAATCTTTGCAGCAACTCACTGAACAACTTGCAATGGAACATTTTGGACTCCCTTTTAAACATCGTATTTACTTTAATCGTCGTTTACGTACAACGGGTGGACGTTATATGTTATCTTCACATGATATTGAAATTAATCCTAAGCAATATGAACATTTTGGTGAGCAAGCACTTGTTGATATTATTAAACATGAATTGTGTCACTACTTTTTGCATTTGAGTGGTAGAGGGCATCAACATAAAGATAGAGATTTTAAAGTATTAGCTGAAAAAGTAGGTGCGCCTAGATTTTGCCAACCGACTGAAAGTTATACATCAAGAGCGAACTATGAATATGAATGCCAAAGGTGCCATAGTAGTTATGTTCGCATTAGAAAAGTTAATGTTGTTAAGATGCGGTGTGGTCGATGTGGAGGGCAATTAAAGTTGAAAAGGTATTTATAAGTTGTTGAGGCACTATATGCTGACTGAAGAATATGAGCGATAGTGCCTTTTTAATGATTGATTTTATTTTTGTAATATGTGCTTTATGAGAACCAAAAGTTAGAAAAATAGGGAGATATGTATTGACATTATTTGTGTGCCTGATTATAATGACAAAGTCGTCAAAAAAAGTTGTAAGCAGTTCAAAATGATGTTTGACAATGATGACGAAATGTTGTATTCTAAAATTCGTCGCAAAAAGTGAATGTTAAAGACAGATTACAAACATTAAAAAAATATTAAAAAAGTGTTGACACTACTAATGTGATATAATATAATAATTATTGTTCTGAAAAAAGAAAACATCGTTCCAAGCGGTCGTGGCGGAATGGCAGACGCGCTAGGTTGAGGGCCTAGTGGGAGAAATCCCGTGGAGGTTCAAGTCCTCTCGGCCGCATCAACCATCACTTAAATTAAGTACGCGGGTGTAGTTTAATGGTAAAACCTCAGCCTTCCAAGCTGATGTTGTGAGTTCGATTCTCATCACCCGCTCCATAAAACAAATTGAAATGAACATTGAAAACTGAATGACAATATGTCAACGTTAATTCCAATAATTTGAGTACTTCAAAAGTACTTTCAAGAGTGATTGACTTAAACAATCAACGAGCTATATCAAGCTTACTTCTTTTATGGAGAGTTTGATCCTGGCTCAGGATGAACGCTGGCGGCGTGCCTAATAC
>NZ_MLGE02000015.1 GCF_001792775.2 Staphylococcus pseudintermedius | reverse complement strand
TGGGGATTAATACCATTAGCCCAGCTTGCAGAGTTGGCTTACGCAAGATATTGAACCGCCGAGTACGGAACCGTACGCTCGGTGGTGTGAGAGGACGAGTAGTCAATTAATGGCTATTCTCCTACTCGATTTTTGTTATTAGTATGTTTAATATGATTGATACATGGTAGTTCATAGTCTTTGATTACACAACCACGCTGTGCTTTCCTAGGGCTGTGGTCTAATCGGGCCCCTCCAACTCACTAACGCTTGAAAAAACTGTTACATTTGTTGGGGTGTTAGTGGATTTTGGGAGCAGTACGGAAATCTCATGTATAACAAAGATTTCTGTACTGCCCCCGCAAGTCTTACAGTTAATGCGTTAAGCAGTGGTTACTCTTAAAGTTAAAAGACATACTTTTGTTTGCAACTTTACAACTCAGCAGTCTTGCACGTTTTTTTCAAACAATGGAGAGTACCTCAAACTGTTGATGATGTATACGAATGAAAAAAGTTAGTATAAGTAGTTCTTTTTTTAAAGAGATGAAAATATTTGTAATTATTGTATTTAATTTCAAAATATTTATGCTTAATATGTATTATCATTCTTGTTGAATATTGTCTTAATAATGTCGTAAATCATGCGAATTGCAAAAAGCCCCATAATAACAAATGTTGCAAAAGATTCTGTAATGAAAGACCAAATACTAATACTACTACTAAAAAGTAATAGTAAGGCAAAAATTAATATTTCTTTTTTTCTATCATTCATTATTAGCCCCCTAGTTTTTAATGAAAAATAAACAATAAAATTAATTATACTTTATGATCACAACGAAGAATAGAATGATTTAAAAAGCACTCCTAAAGTTAAAGTAATTCAATTTTAGAAGTGCGTATAGTTAAGTAAATAATATTCTTATTACATTATGCATTATAAGCTTTTTTAGCGGCTTTATAGATTTCGCCAGCATGATCTATGCCTTTAGCTATTATATAGTCGCGTGTGAATTCTCCAATTCTTCTAATAGCTCTGCCTCTTCCGCCACCATTAATTTTATAAAGAGTATTAGATCTTCGTCAAGAATACGGACACAGAAAAAAGAGAATTCTATCGCGCGTCGCTTGCTCGCCCCCCCTTTTTAAGGTGCAGTGTGATTGATGATGGATACGTTGTGCCTAACGTGACATTTTTTCTTGAATCAATGCGTTGATATTGAGGTGGTTAAAGCATGAATGCATGTTCATCAAAAAGGGAATATAAATAACAGACACATAAGAACGAGTAGGAGGATGATGATGAATATACAAAAAGTAGATCAAAAAATAGAGATAGATGCGCAAAAGCTGTCGGTCAATCGTGTTGAAGCGTTAAATGAATATATGTATCAATTTATGCATCATATCCCGTTTGAGAATATATCTGTTCAAAATGGTGTGGAAATTTCTACTGATTTAAATGAATTATTTGAAAAAATTGTTGAGCAAAGTCGTGGCGGCTTTTGTTATGAATTGAATACGTTTTTTGCTGCTTATATAGAGGCTAAAGGTTATGAAACGCAATACCTTTCTGCAACTGTGCATACACCAGACGGAGGTCGCAGTATTGCGGGTGCGCATCTATCGCTTGGTGTGATGATCGATGGAGAGATGTATATTGCAGATGTCGGTTTTGGTGGGGCATCCCCAGTCAAAGCGATGCGTGTCACTGATGATGGAAGTGAGACCGTAGAAGATAAAAGCGGCGTATATCGAGCATTGAGAGTGGATGATGACATTAAAATACAAAAATATGAAGATGATCATTGGGAAACATCATTTGTAGCAAGTACTGAGCCCAGATCATTATCTGACTTTGATGATAAACTTGAATACAATCAACATCATCCAGATTCTCCATTTGTGAATCACTTAATTGTGACAAAACCTACTTCGACAGGACGTGTGACGATGTCTCAAAGCAACTTAACAGTGACAGACAAAAAAGGGAAACACAAAACACCTGTCACATCTAACAATTATAGACACTTTTTGAAAAAGTATTTCGATATGGATATTGTTATTCCACGTTTAGAAAGTGAAGAATAAGCATCAACGGAAAAGTAAAAGGTGGTAAATCAAAACAATATTGATTCAAGAGACTTAGAGCGTCATCGTTCTAGGTCTTTTTTGCACTTTGAAAGGAAAGTAGACCTAGCTTATATCGTTGGTACAAGTAATTGATGGATCACGTCGAGAAAGGGGACAATTGATACAGGAATTGGAGAAATAGGAAGTATATAATAGTCAAAATATGGTATGACTCAAGTCTATGTAAGTTGTTGTAATTAGTGAAGGCAACAGAAAAGAACAGCACATGTCGAAATGAAAAAAGAAAGCTTTCAACATGTGCTCTTGTTTTAGAGTGACATCAGCTTTTCTTCTTGACGAATACGAACGAATAAGAAGTAAGCGTATGGAATTAATAAGATAGCTGTGTATGTCGCATGTGTAAGTAACAGAACACCAATTAATTCAGGGATAATATTCAAGTAGTAGTTCGGATGTTTAGTGACGCGGTATAAACCAGAGCGAATGATAGGGTGGTCTGGTAAAATATACAACTTCAAAGTCCAAATCGGTCCTAGTGTTTTAATGACATGGAATAAAACGAGGTAAGCCAGTACAATGATGATTAGACCTACAGTATTTACTATGCTCCATGTATCATGGTTCAATAATGTTTCGATTGCCGCACCAACATAAATTAAAATATGTGTGATGGCCAACCATTTCGAATTCTTTTCGCCGTATGCCTGTGCCCCTTGTTGTACAAGTTGTTTTGAATGTTTGATAGAAATAGCAAGGCTAAAAAGACGAATGATAAAGAAAATCAATAAAATAATAAAAGCCATGGTGTTCCTCCAATGAAATAAAATCAATTTATCCTTACATTTTATAGTTTCACACTTACAATTACTATTAACTAATTATTAAATATATAGGACTGGAGCTTTTGTGTAAATTAAATTATAATGCCAAATCTAAAATTTAAAATATAAAATAGATTTACAGTTAAGCATAGAAATAATACAGTTAGGAGAAACTTTAACTATATACAGATGGATTTGTTATATTGGGAGTGTCACCATTAAATTTCAAGGGGGAATACAATTGCATAAAATTAATAAACGTAACACTTTTGCACTGAGAAAACGACCAATGGGTGTTTCATCGATTTTAATTGCATCGGGGTTGTTGATGTTCGCAGGGCACGACGGAAAAGCAGCAGAAAGAAGTGCATCTCAAGACGTAGGAGTTGTAGCCAAACAACAGGAATTATCACTCTACCAACAGAAAGATGGAGATGAACCCACGCGTCATGATGCTCCGACTGTTGTAAATCATGAACGAGAAACGACAAAAAAAGCTTCTGTTGACCACCTTCATACATATACACGCTCTTCAGATACAACAACTGTATCTAAAGAACTCGACAATGAAAAAATATATGGTACAGTTCCACCATCACCGCGAGTTCCTAAAGATCAATCTAACGAAGCCACGCCTGTAAAAACAGAAGATAGCCATACTCAATTAACACAAAAGCCAGAGTTAGATTCTGAGTTTTCAGCTATTGAAAATGACAATAAAGAAGCAAAAGAACAAACAAAACATGCACAACGACCACAGTCAGATTTTTCGGTAGTAGAACAACAACATAAAGACAAGTATATTACGAGAGAGGTTAAACAGGCTCCTAAAGTGGTAGAGGCATCAACAGAAGACGTTGCACCGACAGACGCTGATAAAAGGAATAAAGGCGTTGTACCAGATTCAAAAATAAACACCCCCTCACCGCGTCTAACGACACACAGTGAAACACAAGCAACTTCAGCACCGACTATAACAAAACTTGATAAATCGGCTGTTGAAAACAAGTGGAAGCATAAAGATCCAATCATTTTTGTTCATGGCTTTTCTGGCTTAGTAGGTGATAATGCGCCGAAAGGTTCGAATTATTGGGGCGGGACAAAATACAAAATGATTGAAGAACTGCGTCATGCGGGTTATAACGTATTTGAAGCGAGCGTAAGTGCATTTGGAAGTAACTGGGCACGTGCTGCTGAATTATACGCTTATATTAAAGGCGGTATCGTTGACTACGGGGCGGCGCACGCAGCAAAATACGGTCATCAACGTTACGGTAAAACATATGAAGGTATTTTACCTAATTGGCACTCAGATCAAAAAATACATTTAGTAGGTCATAGTATGGGCGGACAAACAATTCGCCTTTTAGAACAATTATTGCGTAACGGAGATTTAGAAGAAATGGCGTACCAAAAAGAGTACGGTGGCACAATCAGTGAACTTTTCCAAGGCAATCAAGATAATAGAATTACTTCGATTACGACAATTGCGACGCCACATGATGGGACTGTTGCGTCAGATGATTTAGGTAATACAGAAATCATTAAACGCTTGCTATATGAGTACAATGTATTTGCAGGGCGTACAGGACAGACTATAGATTATGGCTTAAAGCATTGGGGATTAGAGCAACGTGAAGGGGAAACCTACGCTGAATATGCAAAACGTGCTAGCAAAAGCCCTCTTTTTACATCTCAAGATACGGCATTGTACGATTTAACTCGTGAAGGAGCGAAAAAACTTAACGCACGTACAGATTTGAATCCTAATATTTATTACAAGACGTATACAGGCTCTGCCACATATGAAACGATTTTTGGTACACAAATTGCACATCCTTACATGAATATTGCGCACGTCTTGACTGGTGACTTAATCGGTATGACAGAGAACCCCGCTTGGAGAGAGAATGATGGCCTCGTTTCAGTTATTTCATCACAGCACCCTGAAGATGAAGCGTTTGAGTTTGTCGATTTTACTGCGCCAGCTGTTAAGGGGATCTGGCAAGTCACGCCAACATTAAAGGGATGGGACCATACTGACTTTACTGGTAAAGATGTACTGGATTGGCGACGAAGCGGTGCGGAGTTACAAAACTTTTATCATCGTTTAGTAGAAGATTTAGTACGTAAAGAAGAAGTATAGCGCAGTGAAGAAAGGTTCCATACAATAGGGTTGATGATTTGTGAAATAGTCATACGTAAACTTGAAATGAAATACTTTAAACATAGGTCATATGTTGTTTGTATTTTTAATCAGAATTGAGAAAGTCATATCATTTGCGTACGTAAAAACGTACGCAAATGATATGACTATACTAGTAAAGGAAGAGATGTTAATGATTATTAAAACGCCTACAAATGCTAGAAAAGAGTTTTACGAGTTGTTAAAACAAGTTAATGATAATCATGAGCCTATTATAATAAGTGGTTCTAAAAGTGAAAACAATGCAGTTATTGTTAGTCAGGAAGACTGGGATGGTATTCAAGAAACGTTATTTCTCGAATACACTGGTACTATGGATAAAGTAAGAGCACGTGAAAAAGATGATAGTGGTTATACCAATATTGACGATATAGATTGGGATAATTTGTAATGGGTAATTATTCTGTCTTAATTAAGAATTCAGCCAAAAATGACTTGAAAAAAATTAAAAAGTCACTTCTTAAAGAGCAATTTTCAAAAATTATTGAAGTTTTAAAGGTTAACCCTTATGAAGCTAGTCAATCTTTTGAGAAGCTACAACCGAAGCATTCAGCTCGATATTCAAGGCGTCTGAATCATCAACATAGAGTTGTGTATACGGTTGATGATGAAAAAAGAGAAGTTTATATTTTTTCTGCTTGGTCATATTATGAGTGAGCGATATGTAAATAAGTGCTGTGAAAGCATTGATAGTGAGTTATATTGAAACAACATGATTAAAAGTGAATAAGAACAAGGCCATGATTTAAAAATCGTGTTTTACAATACCGTGAATGTCTGAGAAAGCAATGGAGTGTATGTTTTTAAAAGTGACATTATTTCGGTTAAAGCGTTGTTACTACTCTATTGTTGAAGCTTCTATCGTTAAGTGTGACAGTTTACTTCTTAGTATATATGTTGAGTGATGTTGAATAACGACGCTGACATCAGTTCATATGGCGCATCAGTCCAGTTTGGCAAGATATTTTGAAAAAGCCCGATATCTCTATAATAGAGATGTCGGGCTTTTTGCATGCTTTAATATTCAATATTAGGTGCTTTGTTGACGTGTTCTTGATAACGTTTTAAAGCAACGAAAGCTGCAGTGAGTACAGTTGCAACGACTAATAATTTTTTCATGATAGCAACTCCTTTACTCGTAGTAGTTTAATTCTAAGTCTTTTGAAGTTTGTTGACGTATTTTTCTCATTAAATCAACATCTTCAATTAATGATTTACCATAAGAAGGAATCATTTCTTGTAATTTAGGTGTCCATTCAGGTACGTATTCAGCAAAGTTGCGTTCTAATACTTCAAGTGCCACAGACACTGATGTAGAAGCTCCTGGTGATTCACCTAATAAAGCAATAACAGTATGGTCTTGTGAGTTTACCACTTCTGTACCGAATTGGATGTAACCTTTACCGTATTCTTCAGTATCTTTAATCACTTGTACACGTTTACCAGCAGTATATAATTCCCAATCTTGATCTTTAGCTTCAGGGTAGAATGTACGTAAGTGGTTCATACAACCTTCTTTAGTCATTAAGATTTGATCGATTGAGTATTTAATTAACGGTAAGTTTTTCACCGCAGCGGCAAGTAAAGTAGTAATATTGTATGGTTTTACAGATTTGAATAAATCTAAGTTCGAACCATTTTTCAAGAATTTAGGACCGATGCTTGCGAAAGGTCCGAATAATAATGCTTTACGGCCGTTGATATAACGTGTATCTAAGTGAGGTACAGTCATTGGTGGTGTACCAGGTGGCTCTTTACCGTATACTTTCACACCATGTTCTTCGATAACATCTGGGTTTGTACACATTAAGAATTGTCCTGTAATTGGGAAACCACCTAAATGTTTACTTTCAGGAATACCTGTTTTTTGTAACAACGGAATCGCACCGCCACCAGCACCGATGAAGATATAGTCTGCAAGTTGTACATGTGACTCACCTGTATTGCGGTTGACCACTGTAACTTCCCATTTACCATCTTTACGACGGTTGAAGTCTCTAACTTCATGGTTATAATGTACATCTGCATTTTTATGCGCTTCGATACTTTTAGCCATCTTACGAGTTAATTCACCGAAGTTAACATCAGTACCTTCGTCGATTTTACTTGCAGCCATGATGTCGCTAGCACTACGACCTTGCATCATCAACGGCATCCATTTTCTCATCACTTCAATATCTTCTGTATATTCAATATTGTCGAACATTGGGAAATCTTTCATTTTATTATAACGATCTTTTAAGAATTGAACGTTATTCTTCCCGCGTACGAAGCTAATGTGTGGAAGAGGATTGATGAAATCTCTTGGTGTATCAATGTTTTTACTTTTAACAAGATGACTCCAAAATTGTTTTGAGATTTCGAATTCTTCATTGATTTCTTTTGCTTTTTCGATGTCAATTGAGCCATCAGGTTGTTTCACTGTATAGTTCAATTCACAAAGTGCAGCATGGCCAGTACCAGCATTATGACGCTCGTTTGAACTTTCTACACCTGGACTGTCTAGGCGTTCATATAATTTAAGATTCCATTCTGGTTCTAAATCTTTAATCATTGAAGCGAAAGTCGTACTTAGCACACCGGCACCAATAATGACAATGTCTTTAGGTTCTGATTGAGTTGGCATACATAATCACCTTTCGTTTGTTGTATATTGCGGAATATGATAGGAAATCAAGTCCTTTGCATCACTTCTTAATTATTATAGTACATTTTCTATACTAACAAAAATGAAGCGCTTGAATTGTGACAGAATTGATACCACTTTGTAAAGATTGTAAACAAAATGAACAATCATACTTCGCATTACTATAATAATAATAACCCGTGTTAAAGGGGTGAAGCAATAATTTTTAATAAATAAATTACGAGTTTTTTAATTTATATTAAAGAAGGTGAAAGTCAAATCAATGCATCACTTTTATTTATGTCATAAAGGTGTCGTCTTACACTTGTTGTTCAACAGTATAAAGTTCATGAAATGCCCATTATATATGGAATGACACTGACTTAGTGATCTGAAGAATAAATATTTTTATGTTTATTTGTTATAACAAAAATATTATCGTAAATATTAAATTTGTTAAATATAAAACTTAACGGTAGTGCTACATGTGCTTTTATTTATGCTTTTTAAAAAAACCTCCCTTGATTTAAGCTATCTTTTCTTTTCGATTTTGCTATTTTTTACATCAATGCAAAAATCCCAATAACAAAATAAAAACATAATTTAATATAAGTAAATTCTAATAATGAAATGCGTTATATAACTAACAGTATAATGATTAAAATTAAGTTGCCTAACGCTTAGAATCGTATTATTATCTATTAATGCAGTGGTGGAATTTTTATCTTTTGAAATTTATCATATGGGAGTTTTGCAATGACAAGAAAATTTAGGGAATTTAAGAAAAGTTTAAGTGAAGAAAAAGCAAGAGTGAAACTTTACAAGTCAGGTAAAAACTGGGTTAAAGCTGGAATTAAAGAATTTCAGTTATTAAAAGCATTAGGCTTATCTTTTTTAAGCCATGACATTGTAAAGGATGAAAATGGAGAAGTAACGACACAATTTGGGGAACAGTTGAAGAAAAATGCATTAAGAACAACTGCTTTTGCGGGTGGAATGTTCACAGTTAATATGTTGCATGACCAACAAGCATTTGCGGCGTCGGATGCACCTATAACTTCTGAACTGGCAACCAAAAGTCAAACTATTGGCGATCAAACATCAATTGTTATTGAAAAGTCTACATCGTCAGATCAATCAACGAACCCAATAACAGAAAGTGAAAGTAAACACGATTCTGAAAGTATCTCATTATCTGAGCATCAAACATCAGAGTCAACAAGTCTTTCAACGTCAACTTCCAAATCAATATCAACTTCAGTAGAGGAATCAGAATCAACATCAAAAGATTCTCATACTAAAACTCAAGATAGTCAATCAGATAATCATCAGTCAACAAGTCAAGAGGTAAATGGCTCTTCCAACCACGAGCAATCAACACCACACACTGCACAAAGTCTTACGAGCCTATCTATTGAGAGCCAAACGTCGACTTCAAATACATCATTGAAGGAAACTAAAGAAGGGGAATTGTCAAAAAACCTTTCGAAGTTATCTCAAAATCAAAACATCAAACTTCATGAAGAACATACGATGCGTTCAGCAGATTTGAGCTCAGGTTATACAGGATTTAGAGCGGCTTACTATGTACCAAGATCAAGAACAACACCAACGACAAAAGTCTACACAGGGCAAGGAAGCTTCAGAGGTAGAGGTAGAATTAAATATAATATTTTCTACAAAGTTGTCGTTACAAGTAATGGCAAAGAAATGAAGATCCGCTATACATTGAGTCAAGATGATCCAAACACGTCTAATGTTGAAAAACCTAGGTGGGCAGGACAGAAACGATATGGTATTAAAAATGGCTGGGACGCAGGTCCTGGTCGTGGTCAACTTAAATTAGGATCGGCATTCGGTAAACCAACAGTTAGACAAGGGGTAACAATAGAAAATTATGGCGGCTGGGCTGTTGGCTCTAATGTCAAGCCGGTTTCTGGAGATCATAATAATGGTTATTATTGGCAACCTGCTGTATTGTCACCAAAACATGGGGAAGCAGGTTATGGTGTAACTGCTGAAATTACAGTTCCAATTGTTAACCCAACAGGAAGATTTAATTGGGAATTTCACCCTGTAGGTCAACAAGATGGTGTCGGCGGTATGACAGACTACTTTGAAAATGTATGGATTCGAGACTATGACCCATATTACAAATATATTCAAACTAATGAAGGTAGAGCCTCAGTTTCGAACTCTATTTCTGAGGTGAAGGCGAGTGAATCGAGATCCACATCGCTCGTACAATCGGAGTCTATTAGAAGATCACAGTCCATATCTGAGAGTGAATCTATTGTAGCCGCAAGTCATTCGGCAAGTGTAGCAAAATCGCAATCCATCTCGAGAAGTCAATCTGTGGCGAAATCACAATCGATCTCAAGAAGTCAGTCGATCGCACACAGCCGATCAGCAAGTGTAGCAAAATCACAATCGATCTCAAGAAGTCAGTCGATTGCACACAGCCGATCAGCAAGTGTAGCAAAATCACAGTCGATTTCAAGAAGGCAGTCGATCGCACACAGTCGATCAGCAAGTGTAGCAAAATCACAGTCGATTTCAAGAAGGCAGTCGATCGCACACAGTCGATCAGCAAGTGTGGCAAAATCACAGTCGATTTCAAGAAGGCAGTCGATCGCACACAGTCGATCAGCAAGTGTGGCAAAATCACAGTCGATTTCAAGAAGTCAGTCAATTGCGCAGAGTCGATCAGCAAGTGTGGCAAAATCACAGTCGATTTCAAGAAGTCAGTCAATTGCGCAGAGTCGATCAGCAAGTGTGGCAAAATCACAGTCGATTTCAAGAAGTCAGTCGATTGCACATAGCCGATCAGCAAGTGTAGCGGAATCACAGTCGATTTCAAGAAGTCAGTCGATTGCGAATAGCCAATCTGTAGCAGCGAGTGAATCAGAGAGTCTATCAATATCATTGTCTAAAAAGCAGTCAATATCGATGAGTAATTCTGAAAGTGCAGCAAAATCACACTCGCTTTCGGTGAAAAGGTCTAACTGGATTAAAAAGTCAAAAGCGGCTTCAGTAAGAAAGTCACATTCACTTTCGGTAAGAAAATCTAATTCGGCGAAAAGGTCACATGCTATTTCGGTAAGAAAGTCAAAGTCATTATCAGTTAAAAAGTCAATTGCGCAGAGCCAATCAGCTAGTGTGGCGAAATCGCAATCGATTTCAAGAAGCCAATCGGTGGCAGCGAGCGAATCGGCATCGTTAAGTAAGTCGAAGAGCACATCGTTAAGCAACTCAGTGAGTGCAGAGAAATCGACATCATTAAGTCGTTCAGCAAGTGTAGCAAAATCGCAATCGATTTCAAGAAGCCAATCAGTAGCAGCGAGTGAGTCGGCATCGTTAAGTAAGTCGAAGAGCACATCGCTCAGTAACTCAGTGAGTGCAGAGAAATCGACGTCATTAAGTCGATCAGCAAGTGTGGCAAAATCGCAATCGATTTCAAGAAGCCAATCGGTGGCAGCGAGTGAGTCGGCATCGTTAAGTAAGTCGAAGAGCACATCGCTCAGTAACTCAGTGAGTGCAGAGAAATCGACGTCATTAAGTCGTTCAGCAAGTGTAGCAAAATCGCAATCGATTTCAAGAAGCCAATCGGTGGCAGCGAGCGAATCGGCATCATTGAGTAAATCAACAAGTACGTCAACAAGTGACTCAGATAGCGCGTCAAAATCAACATCTGTATCAGATAGCGATTCAGCTTCATTGAGTAAGTCGACTAGTACATCAACAAGCGATTCAGACAGCGCGTCAGCATCATTGAGCAAGTCAACAAGTACATCAACGAGCGACTCAGATAGCGCATCGACATCAACATCAGTATCAGATAGCGACTCCGCATCGTTGAGTAAATCGACAAGCACGTCAACAAGTGATTCAGACAGTGCGTCAAAATCAACATCTGTGTCAGATAGCGATTCAGCTTCATTAAGCAAATCGACAAGCACATCAACAAGCGATTCAGATAGTGCGTCAAAATCAACATCAGTATCAGATAGCGACTCCGCATCGTTGAGTAAATCGACAAGCACATCAACGAGTGATTCGGACAGTGCGTCAAAATCAACGTCGGTATCAGATAGCACGTCAGCATCATTAAGCAAGTCGGCAAGTACGTCAACGAGTGACTCAGACAGCACGTCTACTTCATTGAGTAAGTCGACAAGTACATCGACAAGTGATTCAGATAGTGCGTCAAAATCAACGTCAGTATCAGACAGTACGTCCGCATCACTAAGCAAGTCGACAAGTACGTCAACAAGCGATTCAGATAGTGCGTCAAAATCAACATCAGTATCAGATAGCGATTCAGCATCATTGAGTAAATCGACAAGCACATCAACAAGTGATTCGGATAGTGCATCGACGTCAACGTCAGTATCAGACAGTACGTCCGCATCATTGAGTAAATCGACAAGCACGTCAACAAGTGATTCAGATAGTGCATCAAAATCAACATCAGTATCAGATAGCGATTCAGCTTCATTGAGTAA
Source organism: Staphylococcus pseudintermedius (assembly GCF_001792775.2). Classification (GTDB taxonomy): domain Bacteria; phylum Bacillota; class Bacilli; order Staphylococcales; family Staphylococcaceae; genus Staphylococcus; species Staphylococcus pseudintermedius. The sequence continues at coordinate 43,237 of NZ_MLGE02000015.1, read as the reverse complement.
GTCGACTAGTACATCAACAAGCGATTCAGACAGTACGTCCGCATCACTAAGCAAGTCGACAAGTACGTCAACAAGCGATTCAGATAGTGCGTCAAAATCAACATCAGTATCAGATAGCGATTCAGCATCATTAAGCAAGTCGACAAGTACATCGACAAGTGATTCAGATAGTACATCAGCATCACTAAGCAAGTCGACAAGTACGTCAACAAGTGACTCAGACAGTGCGTCAAAATCAACATCTGTGTCAGATAGCGATTCAGCTTCATTAAGCAAATCAACAAGTACGTCAACAAGTGACTCAGATAGCGCATCAACATCATTAAGCAAGTCAACAAGTACATCGACAAGCGATTCAGACAGTACGTCTACATCATTAAGTAAGTCAACAAGTACATCAACAAGTGATTCGGATAGTGCGTCAAAATCAACATCAGTATCAGATAGCGACTCAGCTTCATTAAGCAAGTCGACAAGTACATCAACGAGTGATTCAGACAGTACATCAGCATCACTAAGCAAGTCGACAAGTACGTCAACAAGTGACTCAGACAGTGCGTCAAAATCAACATCTGTATCAGATAGCGACTCCGCATCGTTGAGTAAGTCGACAAGTACGTCAACGAGCGATTCAGATAGTGCGTCAACATCAACGTCGGTATCAGATAGTACGTCCGTATCATTAAGCAAGTCGACAAGTACATCAACAAGTGATTCGGATAGTGCATCGACGTCAACGTCAGCATCAGATAGCACATCCGCGTCGTTAAGTAAGTCGACAAGTACGTCAACAAGCGATTCAGACAGTGCATCAAAATCAACGTCGGTATCAGACAGTACGTCAACATCATTAAGTAAGTCGACAAGTACATCAACAAGCGATTCAGACAGTGCGTCAACATCGACATCAGTATCGGACAGTACGTCTGCATCATTGAGTAAGTCGACAAGCACATCGACAAGTGATTCAGATAGCGCATCGACATCAACATCAGTATCAGATAGCGACTCCGCATCGTTGAGTAAATCGACAAGCACGTCAACAAGTGATTCGGACAGTGCGTCAAAATCAACATCAGTGTCAGATAGCGATTCAGCTTCATTAAGTAAGTCGACAAGTACATCAACAAGCGATTCAGATAGTGCGTCAAAATCAACGTCAGTATCAGATAGTGACTCCGCATCGTTGAGTAAGTCGACAAGCACGTCAACAAGTGATTCAGACAGTACGTCTACTTCACTAAGTAAATCGATAAGTACATCAACGAGTGATTCAGACAGTGCATCGACGTCAACGTCAGCATCAGATAGCACATCCGCGTCGTTAAGTAAGTCGGCAAGCACGTCAACAAGTGATTCAGATAGTGCGTCAACATCAACGTCAGTATCAGATAGCGATTCAGCATCATTAAGCAAGTCGACAAGTACATCGACAAGTGATTCAGATAGTGCATCAAAATCAACGTCAGTATCAGATAGCGTGTCAACATCAACATCAGTGTCAGATAGCGATTCAGCATCATTGAGTAAATCGACAAGTACGTCAACGAGTGACTCAGATAGCGCATCGACATCAACATCAGTATCAGATAGCGACTCAGCTTCATTGAGTAAGTCGACAAGTACATCGACAAGTGACTCAGATAGCGCATCGACATCAACATCAGTATCAGATAGCGACTCAGCTTCATTGAGTAAGTCGACAAGTACATCGACAAGTGACTCAGATAGCGCATCGACATCAACATCTGTATCAGATAGTGACTCAGCATCATTAAGCAAGTCAACAAGTACGTCAACAAGCGACTCAGATAGTGCGTCAAAATCAACGTCAGTATCAGATAGCGATTCAGCTTCATTAAGCAAGTCGACAAGTACGTCAACAAGTGACTCAGATAGTGCATCGACATCAACATCTGTATCAGATAGTGATTCCGCGTCATTAAGTAAGTCGACAAGTACATCAACGAGTGATTCAGACAGTGCGTCAACATCAACATCAGTATCAGATAGCGATTCCGCTTCATTAAGCAAGTCGACAAGTACGTTAACGAGTGACTCAGATAGCGCATCAAAATCAACGTCGGTATCAGACAGTACGTCAACATCACTAAGCAAGTCGACAAGCATGTCAACGAGTGACTCAGATAGCGCATCGACATCAACATCAGTGTCAGATAGCGATTCCGCTTCATTGAGTAAGTCGACAAGCACGTCAACAAGCGATTCAGACAGCGCGTCAAAATCAACGTCAGTGTCAGATAGCGATTCCGCATCATTAAGTAAATCGACAAGCACGTCAACAAGTGACTCAGATAGTGCATCGACATCAACGTCAGTATCAGATAGTGATTCCGCGTCATTAAGCAAGTCGATAAGTACGTCAACGAGTGACTCAGATAGCGCATCGACATCAACATCAGTATCAGATAGCGACTCAGCTTCATTGAGTAAGTCGACAAGTACATCGACAAGTGACTCAGATAGCGCATCGACATCAACATCAGTATCAGATAGTGACTCAGCATCATTAAGCAAGTCGACAAGTACATCAACGAGTGATTCAGACAGTACATCAGCATCACTAAGTAAGTCAACAAGTACGTCAACAAGCGACTCAGATAGTGCGTCAAAATCAACATCTGTATCAGATAGTGATTCCGCGTCATTAAGCAAGTCGACAAGTACGTCAACAAGCGATTCAGACAGCGCGTCAAAATCAACGTCAGTGTCAGATAGCGATTCCGCATCATTAAGTAAATCAACAAGTACATCGACAAGTGACTCAGATAGTGCGTCAACATCGGTATCAGACAGTACGTCCGCATCGTTAAGTAAATCAACAAGTACATCGACAAGTGATTCAGATAGCGCATCGACATCAACATCAGTGTCAGATAGCGATTCAGCTTCATTGAGTAAGTCGACAAGCACGTCAACAAGTGATTCAGATAGCGCATCGACATCAACATCTGTATCAGATAGCGATTCCGCGTCATTAAGCAAGTCGACAAGCACGTCAACAAGTGACTCAGATAGTACGTCCGCATCATTAAGTAAGTCGACAAGTACGTCAACAAGCGACTCAGATAGTGCATCAAAATCAACATCAGTATCAGATAGCGACTCCGCATCATTAAGCAAGTCGACAAGCATGTCAACAAGTGACTCAGATAGTGCGTCAGCATCATTGAGCAAGTCGACAAGCACGTCAACAAGCGACTCAGATAGTGCATCAAAATCGACATCAGTGTCAGATAGTGACTCAGCTTCGTTGAGTAAATCGACAAGCACGTCAACGAGCGATTCAGATAGCGTGTCAACATCAACATCAGTATCAGATAGCGACTCCGCATCGTTGAGTAAATCGACAAGTACGTCAACAAGTGACTCAGACAGTGCGTCAAAATCAACATCTGTGTCAGATAGCGATTCAGCTTCATTAAGCAAATCAACAAGTACGTCAACAAGTGACTCAGATAGCGTATCAACATCAACATCAGTATCAGATAGTGATTCCGCGTCATTAAGTAAGTCGACAAGTACATCAACAAGCGATTCAGACAGTACATCAGCATCACTAAGCAAGTCGACAAGTTCGTCAACAAGCGACTCAGATAGTGCGTCAACATCGACATCGGTATCAGACAGCACATCAGTTTCATTAAGCAAGTCGACAAGTACATCAACAAGTGATTCGGATAGTGCATCAAAATCAACGTCAGTATCAGATAGCGTGTCAACATCAACATCAGTATCAGATAGCGATTCAGCATCATTAAGCAAATCGACAAGTACATCGACAAGTGATTCAGATAGTGCATCAAAATCAACATCAGTATCAGATAGCGATTCAGCTTCATTGAGTAAGTCGACTAGTACATCAACAAGTGACTCAGACAGTGCGTCAAAATCAACGTCAGTGTCAGATAGCGATTCAGCATCATTAAGCAAGTCGACAAGTACATCGACAAGTGATTCAGATAGTACATCAGCATCACTAAGCAAGTCGACAAGTACGTCAACAAGCGATTCAGATAGTGCGTCAAAATCAACATCAGTATCAGATAGCGATTCCGCTTCATTAAGCAAGTCGACAAGCACGTCAACAAGTGACTCAGATAGTACGTCCGCATCATTAAGTAAGTCGACAAGTACGTCAACAAGCGACTCAGATAGTGCATCAAAATCAACATCAGTATCAGATAGCGACTCCGCATCACTAAGCAAGTCGACAAGCATGTCAACAAGTGACTCAGATAGTGCGTCAGCATCATTGAGCAAGTCGACAAGTACATCGACAAGTGACTCAGATAGCGCATCGACATCAACGTCGGTATCAGACAGTACGTCCGCATCGTTAAGTAAATCAACAAGTACATCGACAAGTGATTCAGACAGTGCATCGACATCAACATCTGTATCAGATAGTGATTCCGCGTCATTAAGTAAGTCGACAAGTACATCAACGAGTGATTCAGACAGTGCGTCAACATCGACATCGGTATCAGATAGTACGTCGGTTTCATTGAGCCAATCAACAAGTGTGGATAAAGATAGTACAGCGAAGGGATCGACAGAATTAGTAAATGTTGCATCACTTTCAATCAGTGCGAGTCAATCAAGTAGTTTATCTGCTTCAACATCCACATCGATTGAAAAGTCTGAGTCTACATCAACAAGTGGCTCAAATTCAACTAATGCGTCGTTAAGTAGCTCAGCTTCACTTAGTACATCAGCAAGTACTTCTGTAAGCGAAGTGACATCTGTCACACATTCTGAAAATGATTTAAGTGCATCTAATGATAGAGATACATCCGGATCAGTAAGTCAATTTGCTTCTGAAAATGCATCATTAAGTGATTCTGCATCAATTAGTGGCGAAGTTTCTAGTAGTACGTCCGCGTCAACTTCGAAATCATCATCACTTTCAGCAAGCGCGTTACATGATAAGCATGTATCAGAAAGCACTTCTGCATCATTAAGTAGTGGAGATTCAAGTCGTGCTTCGGCATCAGTGTCAACGTCATTATCAGAATCAGATAGTGCGTTAATAGACTCTGAATCAATTAGCGTTTCTGAGCACACATCAACATTACAATCAGATAGTCATTCACTATCACAACAACAATCAGCAGAATTATCACAATCAGAGCAAACATCACAATCACAACGCATTTCAACAAGTGCGTCAGTATCGGCTATGAAATCAGAAAGTGCTGCTAAGGTATCTGAATCGCTATCTACGTCTCAATCAAAAGTAGATAGTCAATCACAATCGGTATCTGAATCAGCGAGCAACTCACGAGTGTCAAGAGATTCAAAATCAACAAGCGCTTCTATGCGTCGATCATTGTCAGAGTCAGTATCTCAAAGTATGTCACTTATTGATCAGTCAGAAAGTGATTCAACATCTATATCGATTTCGACGTCAATCAGTGATGAAGACTCTATGCTGTATTCTATGAGTGATTCCGCATCGATCAGTACTAAGGCATCAAGTAGTATGTCTACTTCGACAAGCGAAGAGCATGCCAACAGTCATTCTCAATCTGAATCGACAGCATCGGTTGAAGTATCTCAAGAAATGAGTGCATCGGCTTCAACAAGCAAATCTGAGTCTCAATCAGAGTCAGTATCAGTAAGTAACGAAGAATCAAATATCTCATCTATGCAAGAGTCTTTTGTAGAGAGTGCAAAAGCATCGCGTAGTGCATCTATGAGCGTTGCAAAATCTGAAGCCTCTGAATCACAGCTATTAAGTGAGTCTAATGCTTCGGTAAGCCAATCAGCAAGCACAAGTAGTAAAGCATCAGCAAGTACGTCAGAATCTATTTCAACGTCACTCAGCGTATCTGAAGCAACTCATGGAAAACCGAGAAATCATTCAGAAAGTGCTTCAGCAAGTCAATTATTAGAAGAAAATGAGTCATTAAGCGATTCAGCATCAACAAGTGTTGAAGATTCAGAAAGTGCATCAGCATCTCTGTCGGTGTATCAATCACAATCAGCAAGTGCATTGAAATCAACACATGCATCAGAAAAAGCTTCAGTGAATACAAGTACAAATGCTTCGAAGCGTGCATCAGCATCGACATCTATCTCTAACTCGAAATCTAAAGTCATTGCGAGTGAATCGAAGTCAACAAGCATATCAACATATGAATCGTTGTCAATATCGACTAGTAAAGAACAATCAACGCGTGTATCAGTGAGTGAGTCGACATCAACGTCTAAAGTGAAGTCAGAAAGCGACTCGGCATCAACGTCGACATCTGAATCAATCTCAATTAGCGCAAATCGTTCAGGTTACACATCGTCTAAACGTTCGGTACAAATGAGTGAAGCACAATCAACGAGCGATTCATTATCAGTAATGCAATCTGAAGGTTCAGTAAGTGTATCGCAATCTTTAAGTGTATCAGATAAGACATCACAGTCCTTATCGGAATCAATATCGCATTCAGAAAGTGACTCTGATAGTAACTCAGTGTCTATTAGTCAAGAGACATCTGAACAACATTCGGTGTCAGACAGTGACTCGACGTCAATTTCGGAAAGCGAATCTATTGCATATAGTCAATCAGCGAGTGAATCAGAATCAACAAGTATCGCAAAATCTGATAGTATTTCGAACTCATTATCTGTTTCATTAAGTGAATCAGAAAGTGAAGCAAGCACATCAGCTTCAGTGAGTACATCTGAAAGTACGTCTGTAAAGGATTCTCTATCAACAAGTATCTTGAACAGTCAATCAGCATCTACTCATCAATCAACAGAAGCTTCTCAAAGTACATCAACTTCAAAAGTTGAGGAAGCATCATTGAGTGACTCTGCTTCTGTATCAGATTCACAATCACTTTCAATGAGTCATGAGAAATCACAAAGTGCATCGACTTCAAAATCTACGAGTCTGTCAAAAACTATTTCTGAGTCAGAGTCTGTGAGTGCATCAACATCAACAAGCGAAGCTGTAAGTACAGAAGCAAGCGAATTTGTATCAGCAGTAGACTCGTTGAGTCAAGTAACTTCTAACGGAAGCACAACGAAAGAAGATGCAAGCACGTTTGTATCAACGGTAGATTCATTGAAAGACAAAGCATCAAATAATGGTACACCATCAGAGTTTGCGTCAGCAGTGAAATCAACACACGCATCAGTGAGTGTGTCAGCATCAGAAAGTACATCAGCATCAACATCGACAAGTGAAGCTGTAAGTACAGAAGCAAGCGAGTTTGTATCAGCAGTAGACTCATTGAGTCAAGTAACTTCTAACGGAAGCACAACGAAAGAAGATGCGAGTACATTTGTATCCACAGTAGATTCATTGAAAGACAAAGCATCAAATAATGGTACACCATCAGAGTTTGCGTCAGCAGTGAAATCAACACACGCATCAGTGAGTGTGTCAGCATCAGAAAGTACATCAGCATCAACATCAACAAGTGAAGCTGTAAGTACAGAAGCAAGCGAATTTGTATCAGCAGTAGACTCGTTGAGTCAAGTAACTTCTAACGGAAGCACAACGAAAGAAGATGCAAGCACGTTTGTATCCACAGTAGATTCGTTGAAAGGTAAAGCATCGAATAATGGTACACCATCAGAGTTCGCGTCAGTTGTGAAGTCAGTACACGGATCAATGAGTACATCAGCAAGTACGTCAGCGTCAGCATCAACATCGACAAGTGAAGCTGTAAGTACAGAAGCAAGCGAATTTGTATCAGCAGTGAACTCATTAAGCAGTGAAGCATCGAATGGCAGCACAACAAGAGAAGGTGCAAGCACGTTTGTATCAACGGTAGATTCACTGAAAGATAAAGCGTCGAACAATGGTACGCCATCAGAATTTGAATCAGTTGTGAAGTCAGTACACGGATCAATGAGTACATCAGCAAGTACGTCAGCGTCAGCATCAACATCGACAAGTGAAGCTGTAAGTACAGAAGCAAGCGAATTTGTATCAGCAGTGAGCTCATTAAGCAGTGAAGCATCGAATGGCAGCACAACAAGAGAAGGTGCAAGCACGTTTGTATCAACGGTAGATTCACTGAAAGATAAAGCATCAAACAATGGTACACCATCAGAATTTGAATCAGTTGTGAAGTCAGTACACGGATCAATGAGTACATCAGCAAGTGCGTCAACGTCGGCAAGTACGTCAGCGTCGACATCAACAAGTGAAGCTGTAAGTACAGAAGCAAGTGAGTTTGTATCAGCAGTGAACTCATTAAGCAGTGAAGCATCGAACGGTAGCACAACAAGAGAAGGTGCAAGCACATTCGTATCAACGGTAGATTCACTGAAAGATAAAGCGTCGAACAATGATACAGCATCAGAATTTGAATCAGTTGTGAAGTCAGTACACGGATCAATGAGTACATCAGCAAGTGCGTCAACGTCGGCATCAACATCGACAAGAGAAGCTGTAAGCACAGAAGCAAGTGAATTTGTATCAGCAGTGAGCTCATTAAGCAGTGAAGCATCGAATGGCAGCACAACAAGAGAAGGTGTAAGCACGTTTGTATCAACGGTAGATTCACTGAAAGATAAAGCATCAAACAATGGTACAGCATCAGAATTTGAATCAGTTGTGAAGTCAGTACACGGATCAATGAGTGTATCAGCAAGTGCGTCAACATCAGCGTCGACATCAACAAGTGATGCAGTAAGCACAGAAGCAAGCGAATTTGTATCAGCAGTAGACTCGTTGAGTCAAGCAACTTCTAACGGAAGCACAACGAAAGAAGATGCGAGTACATTTGTATCCACAGTAGATTCGTTGAAAGACAAAGCATCAAATAATGGTACACCATCAGAGTTTGCGTCAGCAGTGAAATCAACACACGCATCAGTGAGTGTGTCAGCATCAGAAAGTACATCAGCATCGACATCGACAAGCGAAGCTGTAAGCACAGAAGCAAGTGAATTTGTATCAGCAGTGAGCTCATTAAGCAGTGAAGCATCGAATGGCAGCACAACAAGAGAAGGTGCAAGCACGTTTGTATCAACGGTAGATTCACTGAAAGATAAAGCATCAAACAATGGTACACCATCAGAATTTGAATCAGTTGTGAAGTCAGTACACGGATCAATGAGTGTATCAGCAAGTGCGTCAACATCAGCATCGACATCAACAAGTGATGCAGTAAGCACAGAAGCAAGCGAGTTTGTATCAGCAGTGAACTCATTAAGCAGTGAAGCATCGAACGGCAGCACAACAAGAGAAGGTGCAAGCACATTCGTATCCACAGTAGATTCATTGAAAGATAAAGCATCGAACAATGATACAGCATCAGAATTTGAATCAGTTGTGAAATCAGTACACGGATCAATGAGTGTATCAGCAAGTACGTCAGCGTCAGCATCAACATCGACAAGTGAAGCTGTAAGTACAGAAGCAAGCGAATTTGTATCAGCAGTAGACTCGTTGAGTCAAGTAACTTCTAACGGAAGCACAACGAAAGAAGATGCAAGCACGTTTGTATCCACAGTAGATTCGTTGAAAGGTAAAGCATCGAATAATGGTACACCATCAGAGTTCGCGTCAGTTGTGAAGTCAGTACACGGATCAATGAGTACATCAGCAAGTGTGTCAGCATCAGAAAGTACGTCGGCATCGACATCGACAAGTGAAGCTGTAAGTACAGAAGCAAGTGAATTTGTATCAGCAGTGAACTCATTAAGCAGTGAAGCATCGAACGGTAGCACAACAAGAGAAGGTGCAAGCACATTTGTATCAACAGTAGATTCATTGAAAGATAAAGCGTCGAACAATGGTACGCCATCAGAATTTGAATCAGTTGTGAAGTCAGTACACGGATCAATGAGTACATCAGCAAGTGCGTCAACGTCAGCAAGTACGTCAGCATCAACATCAACAAGCGAAGCTGTAAGTACAGAAGCAAGTGAGTTTGTATCAGCAGTGAGCTCATTAAGCAGTGAAGCATCGAACGGTAGCACAACAAGAGAAGGTGCAAGCACATTTGTATCAACAGTAGATTCATTGAAAGATAAAGCATCGAACAATGGTACGCCATCAGAATTTGAATCAGTTGTGAAGTCAGTACACGGATCAATGAGTACATCAGCAAGTGCGTCAACGTCGGCAAGTACATCAGCATCGACATCGACAAGTGAAGCTGTAAGTACAGAAGCAAGTGAATTTGTATCAGCAAGTGCGTCAACGTCAGCAAGTACGTCAGCATCAACATCAACAAGCGAAGCTGTAAGTACAGAAGCAAGCGAGTCAGCATCGATAAGTGTATCAATGTCAGTGAGCGCATCAACAAGTGCTTCAATGAGCGTATCAGTGTCAAACAGTGTGTCAGTGAGTGACTCTATTTCAGTAAGTGCATCAACAAGTGAACCTAACTCGGTAAGCACTTCTATGAGTAGTTCTCTTTCAACATCGGCATCAACGCCATCAGAAATTACTTCAAGTTCGTCATCAAGCGATTCAGCGACAGTTCAAAAAGTAGTTTCTAAAGATGAACAGCACGCTACAAATAAAGTTGAAAAATTACCTGACACAGGTCAATCAACGACACAAACTGGTTTATTGGGTGGAGTAGGTGCTTTACTTACAGGCCTTGGTTTACTCAAAAAATCAAGAAAACAAAAAGATGAAGAAACATCATCACATGAATAATAAATAGTTTAAGCATGGTTAAAGAGGCTAGCTTCATGTTTATATAACATGATTTGTCAAAGAGATAGTTAGCCTCTTTGACACCATGTTTGAAAAAAGAGGGTTAAAGTGAAAAATAACAGAATCACAAAAATTATAAATCAATATGAATACAAGATTTTTTACAAAAGAATAGCATTCACAATACTTATATTATTGATATACATATTAGGCAGTAAAATAACCATTGTTGATGAAAACGCCATGCGTCAACACGATAGCGCTTTTTACAAGTTAGCTGTTTCTAATATGGGTGGAGATATACATCAATTAAATGTATTTTCATTGGGATTAGGACCGTGGTTGACAGCTATGATTATCATCAGTTTGATAACGTATAAAAATATGGAAAAAGCCATGCATCAAACACGAGCAGAAAAACATTATAAAGAAAAGTTTTTAACGCTAGGCTTAAGCATCATACAAGGTTATTTTGTTATTAATCAATTCGTTCGACATACAGATGCTGAGAGATTCACTGAGTTATTACTTCTACTTATCCTCGTTACAGGTGCCATGTTAATGATGTGGCTTGCAGATCAGAATATGCGCTATGGAATTGCGGGGCCGATGCCTATTGTGTTGTTGAGCGTGATTAAATCAATGTTTACGCAAAGTTTGCCAATTGTATCTATTGAGATTTTGATGCTAGTAGTAATGGTGATATTAATAATTGTCGCATTATTTATATTACTTTTGACTGAATTGATTGAGTATCGCATTCACTATCGAGACATTATTGAAATGCCAACTCCAGGGCAACCGACTTATTTAGCATGGAAAATCAACCCTGGTGGAAGTATTTCAATCATGATTAGTTTATCTGTATTTTTGCTTTTAACGAGTACGATTAATCTTATTTTTAATATGGTTACTGGGAAAACACCTCATTTACAATGGTTGTCTTTTGGGCATTATATGGGTGTTACGATTTACCTTATTCTTCAAACCGTCTTAGGTTATTTGTTATCACGCTTAATCGTAAACACCAAACAAAATACCAAGGACTTTTTAAAAAATGGTAATTACTTTATTGGAATTAGGCCGGGTGCAGATACAGGAAATTATTTAAATCATTTAGCTAAGCGTCTTTGTTGGTTCGGAACTACCATTGTTACAGCTATTATTGGCGTGCCTTTGTACATTTCATTGCTGGTTCCAGACTTGTCAGAATATATTTATTTTGCTGTGCAACTGATGATTATGGTGTATTTGGCAATGAATATTACTGAAACGATGAGGACCTATTTATATTTCGATAAATACGGTGCCTTCTTAAATCAATATTGGTAAGGAGCATTTTATGAAACATTTTATACCTGCTTGGTACACAACTGATGATTGGTGGAGGAGTCAAGCCCTTCCTTTTCATAGAACGTTAAAAGTGAATGAGTTTGATGAATTAATTAGTCTGATGAACATTCATTTAAAAAATAAAGCTCCATTTGAAATGATGGTGCTTAATTATTCACCAAATTTACGCTTGTTTTTACATCGGCAGGAACTATTTGAAGCGACATACTGGTCATTATTTGATGAAATTCAAGGATTTACGCATCAAACACCGCGTCCTATAGATTATCGTCAATTTAATTGGCCGAATGGTACAGAATTTGTACATTCACTATTTTTAATTAGAGCACTTACAGGGCCACATATGTATTCAGAAATCCAATTCAGCCAAGAAGGGTATCTTTTGTGGATTGAAACTTTTGAAAAGGGTGTTCAAAAAAATCGTTGTATCTTTGACGATCGTGGCTTTCTTTCAAGCTTTTTATCATGTGATGCTCATGGTCAATTCGCGGAGCATTACTACATGACAGCGAATGGCGACTGGATTATGAAAGAAGACTTGTTATTAGGTGGTGTTACTATTCATCCGGATTATGCTCATCGTTTTAAATATGCCTATTACGACAATATGCCAGCGCTTATTGATGAATATATAAACCATTACAAAACCAAAATAAGCAGTAAAGATGTCATTATTACAGCATCAGATGTCCGACATAACCCAATCATTTCACGTCATTTTTCAACGCAACGACTATGCTTTTCAGTCTACCAACAAAGAGAAAATGCACTATCTGATGAAGGTATGGCGTCTATCAAAGAAGGTCCATATTGTTTAATAGACACAATGGAAAATGAGCGACGTATAGCGGATTGCGGTATTTTATCCTCGGAGACCCAGAAAAGGCTTCGTATTACACCTTTTGATGTACGTATCACTCCGAATGTCAGCAACCAATTACATGAAAGTCTAATAGGAGTATGGATTGATGGTATAGACCAAGGAAGATTGGTAACAATTGTGAATTACCTCATCAATGAACTGGAATGTCGTCCTCAAATACGTGTGGTTTTTCTTACACGACGAGAAGAATATCAGGTCCCTGAATGGATACAAGCAGAAGTGAATCGAATACAAAACTTTTTTAAAGAGCGGCACACTGAATCAAAGGTGTTGCAAGAATTTCCGCAAAAAGGAAAGCGTGACAGTATCGTTTATGCTTCATTGAAATCTGTACCATTTGAGATCGATGTTGCTGAGGCTGTTTCGACATTAAGACTAGTCATAGATTTGAATGAAGAGCCGGATTTATTTTTACAGATTTGTTGTCTTGGTGCAGGATTACCACAAATCTCCCGTATGGAAACAGATTATGTCAAACACGGTAGGAATGGCTATGTGATTTCAAATGATGCTGACTTAACTGAGGGGATTGCTTATTTTTTAGACTACTTAAAACATTGGAATCACGCCTATGCGTATGCAATGAAGCTTGCTAAGGCATATGAATCGAATGAAATTTTGAAAATGTTGGACGATTGGTTAGAAGGTGAAACACATGAAGCAACGTTATAAAATGCTACAAATTGGTGGGGAGAATTATGCTTCACATTTTAAAGACAGAGATGAAGTGAGTTGGACCTCTATGCCACTTGATTCATTATCAGATTTGGAAGAATTAAAAAAGTTAGTAGAAGAAGAAAAACAATTTGATTTTGTTTTTGTTCAGGTCCCTTATTCAGAGATGTTAATGCAAGCATTCAGATTAGTCAGTCAACCCTACAACACTTATGTCGACCAACGATTTTGGAATAGTTTTTTTGAAGCAGAAGAGGTTGTTCGTACACGCTTTATTCGTTGTTTTTCTTATGATTCAGAAGAAGATTGTATCAAACGATTAATGGCACTTGCTTTTAGTAAACAATATGGGGATCGGATTCACCCTATTCATTGTAAAGTCAACCCACTTTTTAAAGGAGAGACGTATTATGAGGGAAGGCATCAACTTGTGCTAAAAGGAAATTTTGGTGAGACGTACACGCCGATTCTGAGTTGGAACATGTATCTTTATTACGACAGATACAAAGTCAATGAAATATGGCTCGAGTACACATCATCACCCCATGTCAAAGTGTCTTATACATTACGCTTATATGAAAATCTTAATATGGACAACTTAATTCGCGAATTTGTGTTGGAAGGCGAGCGTTTGATAGAGCCTTTTGCCATCCCGAGCATGGACAAAGATGCCTATATCTTTGTGACTGCAAAAGCAAAAGGGGAAGGTACGCTCAAAGTAGGTAATATTCACAAGAGATGGTCTCGTATGGAACATGGGCAGTTTATCTTAGGTGGACAAAGGTGGAGTAGTGAAGATAGAGGAGAATTCATCCATTTTTTCCATCCAGGTGATTTAAAGCCGCCATTAAATGTTTACTTTAGTGGTTACCGTACTGCTGAAGGGTTTGAAGGTTACTATATGATGGAGAAATTTAAGGCGCCATTTTTACTGATTAGTGATTTGAGATTGGAGGGTGGTGGATTTTATTTAGGAAACGATGCCTTTGAGAATCAAATTAAAAAGGTCGTCCAAGACACATTAGAGTGGTTAGGTTTTAAAGAAGATGAAATGATCATGTCTGGACTCTCAATGGGTTCTTTTGGTGCACTCTATTATGGTGCACAACTCAATCCAGCCGCCATTGTAGTGGGAAAACCCCTCGTCAATATAGGAGGGATAGCTGAAAATATGAGGTTAATGCGACCAGAAGATTTCGGTACCGCGCTTGATATTTTGTTGACAAATGAAAGAGGCTTAGATGATGAAGCCATTGAACGACTGAATCAAAAATTTTGGACCACACTGAATCAAAATCAAATCGACCAGACACTCTTTGCGATTTCTTATATGGAACATGATGATTACGATTTGTATGCATTCCAAAATCTTTTGTCAGCTTTATCTCGTCAAGGTGCGCGAGTGATGAGTCGAAGTACGCCAGGGCGTCATAATGATGATACCCCTACGATTACGAGTTGGTTCAGTCACTTTTATTTTATGATTATGGAAAGTCAGTTTGGGAGAGTGAGAGATGAGCGATAAACATCCATTTAATATTCGGTGGACTCATGTCACGAAAGACACATTTATGTACGGTACAAAATTGAAATGGTCCTCGACAGGCGCCTTATTTGAAAATGCTTTAATGCCTTCTGGGATTGTCATTCATGAATGGAAAATGATGACAGACTTTCAAACAGACGTGAATGTTCCAGACTTACCTATCCTAAAAAAGAATTGCACCTACCATTTTTATTTTGATTACGATGTACAACCTGAGAATAGTATCTATTTTAAAGTGATTTTTAAAAGACGTAATGGCACCACATGTGGCTTTCAAATTATTAAAACACATGAGGCAGATGTGACGGTCCCTGAAGATACGTTTTCATATGTCATACAAATGATAAATGCTGCATCAACACAATTGTTGTTCCGTCAAATTACTATTAAAGAAGCTCGGCTTGAAATACATCGAAAAGATGGGGTTAGAATCAGCAGTATGCAAAATCCAAATGCCAATGTGGCTAGGACTACATTGATTTTTGCACCAAAAGAAGGTTTGGACTCTGAATTAATCAAGGGGATCCAAAATTGTATGCTTGTGACAGGGTGGGATGTTAAAGCATCAACATATGAAATCACGCATTTAGTTGAAATGATCAAAGAAAAAACAAAGGGCTATCGCTGTCAGTTAGTTGGTTATGATAAACGTTCAAATAAGATGGCGAAACTGATTGGTAACCATCTCAAAGCAACGATTTTTGTGACTTCTGATACAGATAATGCTCAAGAAAACGCGCCAAATACCCATGATGCAAAAGACAGCACAATAGTCATCTATCAGGGCAATGAAACGGTTACTCAGTCGTGTCAGTGGTTAGATGCTGTATTGAATAAGAGTCATCAATTACGAGGACTCAATGTACAAAGGTTGAATGGAGGTCAGATTGAATGAGTCAGTCACTGCATAAAACAATTAACAAGATGCGGTTGAGACGTTTAAAGCGTATTTTAAAACATATTCAGCAATATGAAAAATCATTTCAAACGCTACCAGATGATGTGTTGCAACAAAAAACAGTAACTTTTAAGCGTCAATTATTACAAAAAGAGACGACACTTGAAGCCATTTTACCTGAAGCTTATGCACTTGTACGTGAAGCGAGTCGACGTGTCTTAGGTATGTTTCCTAAAGATGTTCAAGTGCTTGGGGCAATTGTATTACATGAAGGAAATATTGCAGAGATGCAAACCGGTGAAGGTAAAACATTGACTGCGACGATGCCATTATATTTAAATGCACTTACTGGTAAAGGGGCGTATTTAATCACGACAAATGATTATTTAGCAAAAAGGGATTACATGGAGATGAAGCCCCTTTTCGAATGGTTGGGACTTAGTATTGCTTTAGGGTTTGTGGATATTCCTGATTATGAATATGAGAAAGGTGAAAAACAAGCCATTTATCAACATGACATTATTTATACAACAGGAGGGCGTTTGGGGTTTGATTATTTAATCGATAATTTAGCAGAATCTCGTGAAGGTAAGTTCTTGCCTACATTGAACTATGGCATCATTGATGAGGTGGATTCAATTATTTTAGACTCCGCTCAAACCCCGCTCGTCATTTCAGGTGCACCACGTGTGCAATCTAACTTGTTTCAGGTAGTCAATACATTTGTTCAAACACTCGAAAACAAACGTCATTTTAAGATGAAAAAAACAAAAAAAGAGATTTGGTTAACAGCTGATGGCATTGAAGCAGCAAACGCTTATTTTGGCGTGGACAATATTTATGATGCGCCTTATTTTGACTTAGTTCGTAACATTAATCTATGTTTACGTGCACAGTTTTTATTCGAAAATAATATGGACTATTTTGTTTATCAAGGAGAAGTCGTACTGATAGATCGAATTAACGGGCGAATGATGCACGGCACTAAATTACAATCAGGTTTACATCAAGCTATTGAAGCGAAAGAAAATGTAGAAATGTCTATGGATATGAGTGTCATGGCTACGATTACTTTTCAAAACTTGTTCAAGCAATTTAATGTGTTTGCGGGAATGTCAGCCACAAGTCACCTTGGTGAAAAAGAGTTTTTAGATTTATATTCAAAAGTTGTCATTCAAATTCCGACTCATCGCCCGATACAACGCATTGACTATCCTGATCGCGTATTTAAAAATATTGAAGATAAACACCAAGCGATTATTGAACGGGTGAAAACGCTTTATACAGAGCAACGCCCTGTACTACTGATTACCCGTACTGCAGAAAGTGCTGAGTATTTTTCAGCAGCATTGTTTGCACTCGATATTCCTAATAATCTACTCATTGCACAAAACGTTGCGAAAGAAGCGCAAATGATTGCTGAAGCGGGACAGTTGCGTGCTGTAACGGTAGCAACAAGTATGGCAGGTCGTGGAACGGATATCAAATTAGCTGAAGGTGTTCCTGAGCTAGGCGGGTTGGCAGTCATTATCAGTGAACATATGGAGAATAGTCGTATTGACCGTCAGTTACGGGGACGTTCAGGACGACAAGGTGATCCAGGGACAACACAAATTTATATTTCTTTAGAAGACTACCTCGTCAAAAGGTGGTCGGATCATCAGATATCACGGATAAAGCGACTAGAAAAATTCGATACCCATACGTTACAAAACAGTCGTCTTTTCCAAAAGCATGTAAGAAAAATTGTCAAACGTGCTCAGCGACTTTCTGAAGAACAGGGCATCAAAGTAAGAGAAACTTCGAATGAACATGAAAAAAGTATTAGTGTCCAAAGAGAACTGGTTTATAAAGAGCGTAATCGTGTGTTGCAATTTAAAAGCTTGGAAGAGATCCAGTTAGAGCAACTTGCGTTAGAAGTTTTTGAAGAAGCATTTGAACACACACATTTCACTGTTTCTGAATGGGTGGACTATATTTATAAAAATTTAAGTTTTCAATATAAGGGACAACTAGAAGGTGTAGATCTGAGAGATATTAACGCGGTAACTCAATATCTTCTCAAATTATTTAAACAGCAATTAGCATATCAAAGACAGCATCTAGATGACTATTTTTACACGTACTTTGTGCAAAAAGCGATATTAAAAGCGATAGACAGTAATTGGATTAAACAAGTTGACCATTTACAAAGGTTAAAGAATAGTGTGAACACCAGACAAAATGGTAAGCGTAATCCCATTTTCGAGTATCACAAAGTCGCATTAGAATCATTTGAACTGATGACAGATGCTATTAAAAAAGACATTGTAAAGTACCTTTGTCAAAGTATAACGGAAAAAGAAGATGATCGACATTTAATCGTGCATTTTCCAAATTAGAGAGGTGATGAGAGCATGACAATTTATAATATTAATTTCGGTATTGGATGGGCAAGTAGTGGAGTAGAATATGCGCAAAAGTATCGCGCTGAAGCGTTACGCGGGCTTGATGTTCCTTTGAAATTTGTATTTTTAGATTTTATGAGTTCAGAAAACATACAAACTTTAACATCCAATTTGGGTTTTCAAGATGATGAAGTGATATGGCTATATCAATATTTTACAGACATTAAAATTGCACCCACCACATATACAATTGACGATATAAAGTCTTCTATCCATGAAGAAGTGGTTCGTGAAGAAGTAGACGGTTCTGTGCGATGGTTATATTTAGAACAACCGGGCAGCTTTATTACATGTTATTTAAAGAATGAAGATGAACCTTATGTGGATTGCGCAGAATTTGTGATTAATAACAAATTGGTACGAAAAGATTATTATAGCTACACACGAACTTTTTCAGAGTATTATGCTCCGGCTGACCAAAAAGCTAAGTTATACATGAGACATTATTATAATGAAGATGGTTCGGTTGTTTACACAGAGTATATTGATGAGGGTACTCATGTTTATGCGTTTAAAGATCAACTATTTTATACAAAAGAGGAATTTGTCGCATACTTTATTCAAAACTTAAAGCTAACATCTGAAGATATTGTCATTTATGATCGTGCAACTAAAGTAGGACAAGCGATGCTCCAAAATAAAGGGGATAGTAAAGTAGGCGTTGTAGTGCATGCGGAACACTTCAGTGAAAATGCGACGGACGAGGATCACATTTTGTGGAACAATTATTATGAATATCAATTTACAAATGTAAAAGAGATTGATTTCTATATTACTGCTACAGAACGTCAAAATGAGATATTGTCACAACAATTCAAGCAATATCTCAACGCTGAGCCACCGATTTATACAGTACCAGTAGGGAGTTTAAATCAACTTAACAAGCCAGCGTCACCGCGACATGCATATCGCATGGTGACTGCTTCAAGATTAGCAAGTGAAAAGCATATTGATTGGCTGGTTCGTGCTGCGAGTATTGCGAAGAAAGAGGTACCTGAACTCACTTTTGATATTTATGGTGAAGGCGGGGAACGTGAGTCCATTGAAAACTGGATTGAAAAACTGGGCGCACACGATTATATCCGGTTGCTGGGACATCAGAAACTAGATGATATTTATAAGAATTATCCATTGTTTGTTGCGGCTTCAACAAGTGAGGGGTTTGGCCTTACCCTTATGGAAGCTGTAGGTTCAGGTTTAGGGATGATTGGCTTTGATGTGAATTATGGCAATCCAACCTTTATTAGAGATGGAAAAAATGGTTATCTTGTGCCTATAGAAGTTAAAGAAGATAGTAATGAAAAAATAATTGACAGTTTAGCTCAAGCAATCATTCGCTTTTTCAATGATGGACCTGTTGACCCTCATGAAACATCGTATGCGATTGCGACGCCATATTTAATAGAGAATACGCGACAAAAATGGAAAGAATTAATAGGAGAGGTGTTACATGGTTAATTTATTTGAGTATTTTAACAGTGATACACGTGAACTATACGAAACGTTAAGGATATCGGGTCACCATGATGAGACAATTGTTTTAGTTGATGATGGATTTTTACCAGAGGGCATTCGTTCACCGTATCAATTCTTTGCAAATTATCAAGTCCCTGACAAACAGCGCGCACGATATTTTAACGAAGTTCCTGTGCCACGCTTTTGGGAGATTGAAGGGAACAATGATGAAGCGTGGGTTAAAGATATGAGTGATCGACGGGCGATGATATATTTTCATCCGTCAGAGAAACGTCGCCTTGTCAGTCATGTGGAATGGCTCAATCGAAAAGGCCAACTTCAGTATGTTGATCATTACAATCAACATGGTTTTCGTTATGCACAAACAGTATACGATTTGACAGGAAATATGATTTTTCGCCGCTATTTGGATCAACAAGGCAACGAAGTGATTTATGAAAATTTTGTCGCTTCAAGTGTAATTTTAACGTGGAAAGGTGAGCAGTATCATTTTAGCGATAGTATCGATTTTTATACGTTTTTCCTAAAGGCAATTGATGTTAATTTGGAAAACATTGTTATCAATTCGCTGAGTACACCATTTTTGATACTGTATCAATTAGATATACCAGGAAATGATATTTTATTCTGGCAGGAAACATCTTATGGCGAAATTCCTGGCAATATGCGTGTGATTCTTGAAAAAGACACACCACGTCATTGTCGAATTTTAATACCTGAGCGTGAAGAATATGAAAACATCTATGCACAATTGACAGATGAAGAACGTCAATTTATTGCGCACAGTGGTTATTTATACAACTATCAATCAGAAAATAATTACACCATGAACATTTTAACTATGACTAACTCGGATCAAATTGAAAATCTAGAAGCGATTGTACAATCTTGCCCATTCGCTCAGTTTCATATTGGTGCGGTAACAGAGATGTCATCTAAGTTGACAGCATTTGAGCGTTACGCGAATGTGCATTTATACCAAGCGATTGAATTGGATACTGTCGAAACAGTTTATCGTAAATGTGATGTTTACTTAGATATTAATAACGGTGGAGAAATTATCAATGCCGTCAAAAAGGCCTTTGATTTTAACATGCTCATTTTAGGTTATAGTGACATTGCACATAATCGTCGTTTCACAGCACCTGAAAATTTATTTGAAAAAGAAAAGGATGCAAGTGCTTTAATACAAGCTTTAAAAGATATCAATCTCAAAAAGCGTTATTTTAAACTACGCTTACAATATCAACAAGATCATGCTAATGAAACGACAATAGAGGCCTTTAATCAAATATTCAAAGCTTAAAACGATAAAAGGGACTGGAACACACAAAGAGTTGTCCAGTCCCTTTCCTAATAAGTAGTTTTTAAACCAGTTCGAAAACACCAGCTGCGCCCATACCGACACCGATGCACATCGTCACCATACCATAGCGCACATTTGAGCGTTTTTTCATTTCAGCCAACAATCTTGCTGTTAAAATAGCACCTGTTGCGCCCAACGGATGTCCTAAAGCAATGGCACCACCATTTACATTCGTTTTTTCTTCAGATAACCCGACTTCACGCATAGAGGCGATAGTTTGAGATGCAAAAGCCTCATTTAATTCAATGAGATCGATATCGTCAATGGTTAAATGTGTTAAATCTAGTACTTCAGGAATCGCAAAAGCAGGTCCAATCCCCATCAACTTTGGATCGACGCCCACTGCTTTATAGCCCACAAACCTTGCGATAGGCGTGACACCTAATGCTGTTACTTTTTCTTTAGACATGAGTACAACAAACCCGACACCATCTGATAATGGCGCTGATGTTCCAGCTGTCACGGTACCATCAGCTTTAAATACAGTCGGTAATTGTGATAGCGCTTCCATATGCGTATCGGGTCTCACTAGCTCATCGGTATCAAATATTTCTGTATCGACACGTGGACCGTTCTCATCGTAACTGACTTTGTTGACACGAATGGGGATGATTTCATCTGTGAATTTCCCTTTTTGCTGGGCTTCTGTTGCACGTTGATGACTTTGAACAGCATAAGCATCTTGATCTTCTCTTGCTACTTGGTACGTCTCAGCAACATTTTCAGCAGTGAGTCCCATTGGATATGACGCCCCTACATCTTGTTGTTGTAATGTAGGGTTGTTGGTTGGTTCATTTCCACCCATGGGTACAGCACTCATGAACTCAATGCCACCTGCTACGAGAATATCGCCTTGACCAGCCATGATTTGGTTTGCAGCGAGTGCAATCGTTTGTAATCCAGATGAACAATAACGATTAACGGTTTGGCCAGGTACACTATTAGGAAGGCCAGCACGTAACGCAATGGTTCTTGCAATATTTTGACCTTGTAGTCCTTCTGGGAATGCGTTACCGACTATAACATCTTCAACCATATCAGGGTGAAATGCGCCATCTATACGATTGAGGACCCCTTTTAATACTTCTGCTGCAACATCATCTGGTCGTTCATGAAAAAGCGCACCTTTTTTTGCTTTAGCGACTGCAGAACGGCCATAAGCGACGATATAAGCTTCTCTCATGCCAATCATCCTCTCTATTTAAATTAGTTTCGTAACGGTTTTCCATTTTCGAGCATATATGTGATTCTGTCATACGTTTTTTCAGTTTTGATAAGTTCTAAGAAATGCACTTTTTCTAATTGTTGAATGTAACGTTGTTGAATATACGTATTGCGTGGTAAGTCACCACCTGATAAAACTGTTGCAATACGTAACGCAATGTCATAATCATGTTTGCTGATATAGTGGCCGAGGCGTTGGGCATCAAGCTGTCCTTGGGCGAGTGAGAGAAAATCTTTGCCTAGTGCAAGATATTGTCTTTCAGTCGCTGGCATATAATGTGCATCTGCCTCGTATTGTGCACGTTGTAAAGCGATTTGGACACGGCGTTCTTGATTGAAAATAATGGTGTCTGTTGGTCGTAAGAAGCCATAACGCTGTGCTTCAAAAGCATTGGTTGACACTTTCGCTAAGCCTACTGTCATAAGAAGTTGTGTCATGCTTGCTTGTTTGTCGTTCATCATATGTGTTGTTTTTAAAATACGGTCACTCATTTCTGCGAGGCCACCACCACTTGGTAATAGACCGACCCCTGCTTCAACAAGGCCCATATATGTTTCACTACTTGCTACGATGAATGGAGAGTGGAGGGCAAGTTCGCAACCCCCACCCAGTACACGACCATGAATGGCAGTGACAATCGGTTTTTCGCTATATTTTAATCGATTGAAACTTGCATGTAACCGATCAATTGAAGGTGCGATCCGTTTATCGATTTGATTCGTTTCGTATGCTTTTTTCATTTCGTATAGATTAGCACCAACACTAAAATGTGGGCCGTCAGCATAAATCACCATACTTGAATAAGGTTCATTTTCCAACATATCAATCGCTTCGACCAAGTCATCGTTAAAAGCATCAGTAATGACGTTATTGTAACTTCTAAGCTTCAGCAACAGTTGATGTGCATTCACGATAGCGAGTTGTGAGTCTTTACGTTGCCAAAGAATTTTATCAAGTTGATGCTCAATAGGTGTAACGACATCAATTGTTTCACACTCTCCATAAAAGCCATCTTCTATTTGTTGAATCCACTCAGGTAAAGTCCCAAGTTCTGCTTCAATGCGCGTTTTTACACGATCAAATCCCATCAAGTCCCATAATTGAAAAGGGCCTAACTTCCAATTGAATCCCCAAACAAGTGCACGATCGATGTCTTGAAAATCATCGGTTGCTTTTGGAACATTGCGTGCTGCATAATAAAAGTTATTGCGTAGCGTTTCCCATAAAAATTGACCAGCTCTGTCTGTTGCATTGAATATCACGTCTAAGTTGTGCGCTAAGTCTTTAGTAAAAGTGGTGAGAATAGGTAACTCTGGTTGTGTTAGGGGAACATATTCTTGTTGATCGACATCATAGACAAGGCGTTGTTTTTGTTTGCGCGCTTTTTTGTAGAAACCTTGTTTTGTTTTTCGGCCGAGTGCACCTGCTTCATAGAGCGTGTCGACAAGCTTGACATCTTGGAAGAAGGGTTGTTCTTCAGGCACTTGTTGTAATCCTCGAATGACTGATACTGCAATGTCTAAGCCGACAAGGTCAGATAACGCGTATGTGCCTGTTTTCGGACGTCCAATAATTTTACCTGTGAGCGCGTCGATTTCTGTAATTGAGAAACCTTGTTGCTCTGCGCGATACATAATATCGTTCATCGTTTGCGTGCCGATACGATTCGCTACAAAGCCTGGGACATCATTGACAACGATCACCCCTTTGCCGAGAACTTCTTGTGTGAATGTTTGAACGTTGTCAATGAGCGTCGGGTCGGTCTCAGCGTTTGGAATGAGCTCGACTAATTTCATAATGCGTGGGGGATTGAAGAAATGTAGACCGAAAAAACGCTTCTTATCTTCTGGACTAAACGCTTTAGCAATTGCTTCAATCGGAATCCCAGACGTATTCGTCGCAAATAATGCTTCTGGTTTTGCAGTTTGTGCGACTTGTTGCCATAACTGATGTTTAACTTCTAAATCTTCTTTCACGGCTTCTAAATAAAGATCCGCATCATCATTAGCTAAGTCAGCTTCAAAATTTCCGTATGTGAGATGTGGCGCAAGTGCAAGGTCAAATAGTAACGGTTTTTTCGGATGTGTGATTTTATCGTATGCTGCTTTTGAAATTTTGTTCGGGTCGTTGTGATCAATGACGATATCTAATAGTTTTACTTTGAGTCCTGCATTGACAAGGAGCGCAGCGAGTTGTGCCCCCATTGTCCCTGCACCGAGGACTGTTACTTTTCTAATTGTCATCATATATTCCTCCCATAGTTCGCTTTTTGGCTTATAATTGCTTTTTTATACAAATGCGGACACACCTGTCAGTGCACGGCCGATGACAAGAGCATTCATTTCATGTGTGCCTTCATACGTGTAGATCGCTTCAGCATCAGAGAAAAAGCGTGCAATATCGTGTTCTCCAGCGAGTATTCCGTTTCCTCCAGTAATGCCACGACCCATTGCGACTGATTCACGTAAGCGGAGTGCATTCATCATTTTCGCAGTAGAGGTCGCTACTTCATCATATTCACCATTTTCTTGCATCCGAGCAAGTTGTGCACTCATAGACATCGCGTGAGTTAAATTACCTTGAATCATAGCGAGTTTTTCTTGGATAAGTTGATATTGACTAATCGATTTTCCAAATTGCTGACGTTCCTTCACATAACCGAGTGTTGCGCGTAATGTACCAGCGAGTGCACCTGTTGCCATGTAAGCAACGCCGGCACGTGTGGAGTATAAAATTTTAGCAATGTCTTTGAAACTTGTAATATTTTGGAGGCGGTCAGCTTCTTTCACTTTGACATGATTGAGCCGGATTTCAGCATTTGGCACGATACGTAGTGCGATTTTATGTTGAAGGACCTCAATCTCTACGCCTTCTTGATCAGGTTTAACTACGAAGCAATGTGGTTGCCCTGTCTCTTTATTGACGGCAAAGACCGGGATGACATCAGATACATGCGCACCACCAATCCATTTTTTAGCACCATTAATGACCCATTCATCACCATGACGTTCAGCGACTGTTTCAAGTCCCCCCGCGACATCTGAACCATGATTGGGCTCAGTCAAGGCAAAACATGTGCGTAATTCATGAGATTGAAGTTTAGGCACGTATTTTGCGACTTGTTCTGAACTGCCCCCGAATAAAAATGTATTATGACCGAGACCTTGGTGTACACCGAGCAGTGTCGCTAAAGAAACATCAAAGCGTGCAATCGTATATGACATGAAAAATTGAAACAATTGGCTCGGTGTTTTGGCTTCTTCACGCCCTTGATAAAGAAGTGGGTTTGTAAAATAGTTCAAGTTTCCAATATCTTGAAAATAGTCTTCAGGCACCGTCGCATCGATCCAATGTTGGTTGATGTCTTGACGATATTTACTTTCTAATAGGTCATTGAGTTGCTGTAATAATGCCACTTCACCGTCTGTTAAACCTTTCGCAATGCTTAAAATATCTTCAGGATACAATTGTTTTAATGTGGTTTTTTTATCTGTAGTCATAAAAGTAAACCTCCTAATAGTGATATGATGAGCTGATTATTGCTCAGATGTTTGTTGCTGTGCTTTGTCATTCATTATTTTCGTAATAGCTAATTTATCTGGTTTTTGTGTTGAATTAAGTGGCATGTGTGTGACCGGTAAATACATACGTGGCACTTTGTATCCAGCTAATCGCTCACGCATATGTTGGTCGAGTTGGTCAACATAGTCCTCAGGTTGCTCTCTTAAAATGATCGCTGCTGCAATAGACTCGCCGTATTTCGGATGTTCATAACCGACGACAACACAGCGATCAATGAGTGGATGCTCCGCGAGTGCATTTTCAACTTCTGATGGAAGAACATTTTCGCCACCAGTAATAATCAATTCTTTTTTACGATCGATAATAAAAATGTCACCATCTACATCTTTTTTAGCTAAGTCACCAGTCAGTAAATACTGATTGTGAAAAATTTTGGCCGTTTCCTCAGGTTTATTCCAATAACCAGGTGTGACATTTTTGGCGCGAATGGCTAGTTCACCAATTTCATTAAGTCCGACTTCGTTTTTGTTATCATCTAACACTTTCGCATCGACAAACATCACTGCTTTTCCGATGCTCATAGGTTTTTGTCGGGCATTTTCTGGCGTGTTAACCAACACGAGCGGTGCTTCAGTGAGACCATAACCGTTAATGATGTTGATGCCGTGCTTTTTGAATGCTTGTTGAATGCTCGGTAATGGTTGCGATCCTCCTTGAATCACATATTTCATAGCTCTAAAATGTTCTGGATTGAAATTGTCTTGTGTCAGTGTGCTGTAATACATTGTTGGAATCATAATGAGAAAGTCTGGGTGATATTGCGCAATCATGTTGTTAAGTTCTTCTCCATTAAAATAGCGTTGTAAGACGAGCGTGCCGCCTGCCATTAGAGTCGGTAACACTGTATCGTTAAAACCTAAAACATGAAACATCGGAGTTGAAATAATAGTGAGGTAGTCTGAGTTGAATTTATATGTCAGTTCAATATTGGCACCATTATGCACGAAGGATTCATACGAAAACATGACCCCTTTAGGTACGCCAGTTGTTCCACTTGTGTAAATTAAAGCGGCAAGGTCGGTTGACTCTACGTTAATAGCTTTAAATACAGAATGTTGTGAGGGGTCAACAATTTGGTTATACGCATCGGAATCAATATCCATATGCAAGTATTTTGGGTTAACCTCATTCAGTGAACTTAAATGCTTTTCAGCGTAAAACAATAGTTTCAAAGTTGAATCCTCGACAATTGCTGCAATTTCTTTAGGATTGAGACGCCAGTTAATCGGTAAGAAAACAGCTCCCGTTTTGAAGCAGGCGAACAGTAAATCCAATAATGCGACATCATTTGGTGCGAGGACACCGACGACATCGCCTTTTTGAATGCCTTGTTTTGTCAGATAATGTGCCATATGATCTGCACGAATATTCAGCTGTTGGTATGACCATTGTGTCCCTTTAAGGTGATCAATGACTGCAGGCTTCTCCACATCAAAATCTGCACGCGTTTTAATCCAATCGAAGTTCATCTCTTTATACCCCCTTGTTTATACTATTCTGTTTGACTGAATCATCTGTCGTAATTGCCCCCATTTTGCTTGATACATCGTGGGATCTACCTCTTTTAATTGTGGTGAAATTTTTGGTGTAAAGCCCATTTGAGCAATGATATCTTGCTCGATGTCTAGCCCTGGTGCCACTTCTATCAAGGTGAGGCCGTCTTCTTGCAGTTCGAATACAGCGCGGTCTGTGACGAAAAAGACTTCTTGATGTAATGACTTGGCGTACGATGCGTTGAAATCAATGTTACTCACTGTCTCAACAAACTTTTGTGTATGACCTTCTTCTACTACGGACAATTGTTGGTTTTCTATACTGAGCTTGGCGCCTGCGATGAGTGTGCCGGTCAAAATCAGCTTTTGTACAGATTGACTAATATCGATAAAGCCACCACAACCATTCATGCGATTGCCGAAGTAGGAGACGTTGACGTTGCCATGTTGGTCGACCTCCGCAAAACTCATTAATGCAATTGAGACACCCCCGTTGTAGATATAGTCCCACGTTAATTCGTGACGCATGCGCACGTCGGAATTGTAATTCATCCCGAAATGTTCACGACTACCTATAAAACCACCGAAAATACCAATGTCCATAATCGGCTGAACCAAATCATTGACGTGTTCCTCATGCAGAAGGTTTGTCAATTCATTGTTGATACCGTAACCGATACTCATCGTGTCCCCAACACTTAAAAATTGGGCTGCACGTCGCAACATCAGTTTTCGGACGTTGAACGGGAGTGGCGGCTCAGGTATGATGTCAATGCGTGCCTGTCCGGATAACGTTGGTTGATACATCGTTTGGACAACTTGACGATGCTGTGATGTATCTTCAACGACGTACACGTAATCGACAAGTGATCCAGGAATATACACGTGGTTCGGATTTTGTTGACCTTTATCAACGATAGCTTTGACTTGTACGATGACCGTGCCACCATTGGACTTTGCATTGAGCGCTAAACTGTAACTTTCACCGAGATGTGCTTCTTCGTCCATGTAAATATTGCCTTGTTCATCCGCGTATGTGCCTCGAAGTAATGCGACATCTAATGGTGGTAATTGATAATGCAAAAAATCTTCGCCATCAATGTTCAAAAATGAGACGAGGGATGCAGTCGTCTTATCATTGACGCGCCCACCTTGATAGCGCGGATCAATATGGGTATTCAAACCAATTTTTGTAATGACACCTGGCGTAATCGCATTCGTTTGACGATAGTGTGTTGCGATAACCCCTTGAGGTAAAAAGTACGCCTCCAACTCATTATGTTTAATCGCTTGAGCTGTGCGAGGAGAAGCGGTCATAATACTCATAATGACACGGTCTACCATGTGCCGCTCAACAAAGTCATCTAATTCGGTTGCCAGACCACGACTACTAATGTCATTCGCCATCATCATCGTCAATTGTGTCGGTTCGTGATGTTGATTGTAATGTTCAATTAACGATGAGAGTAGTGCTGCGGGCAAGTTGGAAACGGTCAGTGCGGCCAAACCAATCACATCACCCGTTTTAACAAGTGACGGAATCGCTGCCCATGTACACATTTTCATGTTGCAGAGCCTCCTTTTACACTTTTTATGTAAGCCCTTACATGAAATATAACACAGTTACAATGATTGTAAAAATAAAAAATTTGTATTTTCAGACAATAGACAAAGATTAGACAATTTTTAAAGTATGATAAATTGAGTGGCCACACTGTTTTCAGTCGTTTACATGGGAGATGAAAAAATTTTCAATTGGGCAATTCGGTATAGGAATGGAAACGTAAGATTGAAGAGAAAACGGTCTTCCAAATGAAAAGGACTCAACCATTGAATGGCGAGTCCTTTGATGTTTATTTTGAATGTTGTGCGACATGGCGTCCGTGTACGAAATAATAGATTACGAGTGCGACAAGTGCTAATACGGCCATCGCAATGTAAAGTGCACGGAAGCCCCATGATGAAATGAGATAGCCTAATAAAAATGGACCGAAACCTGCACCGAAGTCTAAGAAAATGTAAAATGTCGATGTCGCAAGCCCTACATTTTGACGCGGTGCTTGTTGTACGACGATAGCTTGACCGCTTGGCACAATCGTTCCGTAACCCATACCGATAAATATAGCGGACAGCGTGATGAGCCATGTACTTTGCGCGCTACTCAATATGAAAAGTCCTATCGCGAAGATAGCAATGACAGGATACATAATGGCATTGTGTCCGCGTTGGTCGAAGATTTTCCCTGTAAAAGGTCGTGTGATAAAAGAGGTGATTGCATACACGATAAAAAAGTAACTCGCGACAGTCGGTAAATTTATCGATTCTGTATACACAGATAAAAATGACAGGACACTTGAATATGCGACGCCAATGACAGCTAAGACGAAAGAGACGGGAATCGCATCTTTTTGAATAAATGCGCGAATGCCTTTCAATGGTTCGCTTTCTGTAGATATTTCTACTTTAGGTAATGGTTTCAAGGCAAGTGCAAGAACAAATGCGACAATGATCACTCCTAAACTGAGTGCAAAAATGGAGCGGAAACCGAATGATTGGTTGAATAAAATACCGAAAAACGGTCCGACAGCAGAAGCAGTTGTCACACTTAAAGCATAGTAACCGATACCTTCACCCTTACGTGCTTCCGGTACAATACGTGAAGAAATCGTACCTGTCGCTGTAGAAGAAAAACCAAATGCGATACCATGGATAAACCGCACAATTAATAATAGTGAGAGTGTTTGAATCACGAAATAAAGTGCCACTGTAATAATTGAAAAAATAACGCCATAAACGAGCACTTTTTGAGGTTGGAGCGAATCGACTATACGTCCGGATGCGAGTCGTCCCAATAACATACCGATAATGAAAATACCGGATGCGAGACCACCGATACTTTCAGAGGCATGGAATTCATGAATGGTAAAGACTGTCACTGTAACCATCAACATATAGTGAATCATGTACATTAAAAAGTTGATCAAAGTGATGAAGATAAAGTCTTTTGACCAAAGTTTTTCTTGCATAAATAGGACCACCTTTTGTCGGCAATAGAAGTAAGTTTGATATGTACTTAGTATAGAACATCGTATGCGACATGTTAAATAAGAGGTTTTGGAAGGACGGGAGGGAGCACAATGATGCATACATTGTTGTACAAAAACTGGAGTATTACAAATTGCTGAACCTTATATTTGCTTCACGGGATACGACTTCCTTTGGTCTGCATTTTCCAAAAGACTTGCCTCAACTCCCCCACACTTTTGTATGATAGTCAAACAAATGAGGGGGACCTGAGGCATACCCGAGGAAAAGTATTATTTTGTAAAAGGGTGATTTCACTTTTGATTGGGTGACGCGTTTGAATTGTTTACGTCATCTGAAGTGTCTCTTCCAGTTTTCCTAAATGACGCAATGTTGGTGTGAGTGCCGCAAAGAAAAAGCCTTCTTTCAACTTACGCGCTTGTGGAGCTTTGGGTGAATAGGCACGGGAACCACCATTCACCATTGACGCTTGGTTCACTTCAAGTAACAAATAACCTAACGCTTTTTTTAATTGAATCACTTCGAGTAAATGATCGTTTAAATCACCTTGTGCCTTGTCCAATAACGCATAATATTGTTCACGTAACGTTTCAAACTGTTTTTTGTAATTTTTAACATCATATTCCAAATACGCATTAATGCCGTTTTGTGCGTTTGAAAATTGATCGATTAAATCGAGCGAACTTTGAATAGATCCTAATGCGATAGGAATCTGTAATGCGACGAATTGTGGGCGAATGGTTGCCGCAAATTTCTCAGCGTCTTTCGTAATGATTTGTGATTCGGGTACTGCTACGTTGTCGAATATAATGCTGTAAGTGGCTGAACCATTGACACCAAAGAAATTCGTTTTTTCTTCAAGTGTGAGACCATCTGTATTCGCTTGTAAAATAAACATCACCAGTTCATTCGTCTTAGTATTTTGTGAGATAGCACCGAAATAATGGTCATAGCCGATATTACTTACTGCTGGCAATTTACCGTTCACGATCAATTGGTCGCTCTCATAGTGATGCGTTAAGTTGAATGTTTCTAATGCATTGAACGACTTCATCGGGTTAGACAAGCCTGTTGCGCCTAAAGCTTGGCCGGATAAAATTTGTTGTTGTAAATCTTCGTGTAATGCCGCTTGTTGTGCCTGTTTTAAATACGTTGAAAAGGCGAGTTGGCACCATAAACAAAACGCTGTTGTCAGGCATGAATAGGCCACTTTTTCAACGACTTGCGCATTTTGTTTTAGATTATCTTTTGAAAAATGGCCGTTTTCAAATAAATGTTGAATGAATGGCTGTGCATAATATTGTCCGTTATCAATTTCGACTAAGTAAGGGTTCAATTCTTGTTCAATTAAAGTTTCAATCGTTGTCATAGTGTAGCTCCTTTATTGATTAAGATTCTCCAAAGCGTTTTAAAATCAGACTTTCTAAATAACTAATGATACGGTCGATCAGAAAACCGAAAATACCGATGAAAAAGATGGCGGATAACACATCTTCAAGGTTTAACATGTTGCGTGAGTCGACAATGAGAAAGCCGAGTCCTGATTGCGCGCCGATCATTTCTCCTGATACTAAGAAAATCCAACTCGTACCCACTGCGACATGAATGCCTGACATGATGTGCTTGAATGCGCCAGGGAAAATGATGTCACGGTATAATGACCACCCGTGTAAGTTCAAGTTGTCAGCAATTTTTAAATAATGGTTGTCAATCGTGCGTACACCTTTAATCGTGTTGAAGACGATAGGGAAGAAGGCAGCGATAAAAATAATGAAAATGGCTGGCAAACTTCCGATACCGAACCAAAGGACGATAAACGGTGACCATGCAATCGGTGAAATCGGTCGAATCGTCTGAAGTAACGGCTCAATGGCTTGATAAAGTATGCGATTGCGCCCTAAAAGAATCCCGAGTGGAATAGCGAGCATCACCGCAATAAGAAAACCGACGATAAAGCGATATAAACTAATGCCTAAGTGTAGGAATATTTCCCCGGTAATGATGAAATTGCCAATACTTTGTGCGACATGAACTGGACCAGGTAATAAGACAGGTTGGTAATGTCCAATCCAAATGACGCATTGCCAAAGTAATAAAAAGAGTGCGAATGTATAGAAAGGGCGTAAATATTTTTTGAATCGTTTGGCGGTCATGTGAATCACCCTTCCTTATATAATGAGTTGTCTACAAATTGGTCGTATGATGGGGCGTCAAACAAGTGATGCGCTTTTACGAGTTGTGCAATGTTATCATAGCCCTCTTGTTGGATTGTTAAATCACCATAAGACGTCCATTTTGCAGATTGTTCCAGTATTTTGCGATCTTGTTTATAGTATTTCGACATAACGTCGACACTTTTGGCTTTATCATCTAATTGGTAGCCTGCTTTTTTGTAGTCACTTACAAATTGTTGTGCAGCTTGATGATGGTGTTGAATGACATCTTCTTGTAGAACAAGGACACAACAATACGCATCGGGCATAATATCACTACCATGTTGTAACAGATGCCCTTTACCGAGCTGTTCACCAAGTGCACCAAATGGTTCTGCGACAGAATAACCATCAATCCGTTGTTCACTGAGTGCGGCAGGCATTTCAGCAGGTGCCATTTCGTGATAATGAAAATGATCATGGCCGATATGGAGCTGTTTGCGCATTTCTTCTAACAGTAAATAATGTGTGGAATAACGGTGTGGAATGGCAAACATATAATTATTGTCGTTGTTAAAGTCATGCAAGTCATGGCCGTTTTGACCAAGCACCACATTGCCCTCGTGATGTCCGAGTGCCACGGCTTTGATCGGCGAACCTTTTGATTTTGCTTTCATTGCGAGTTCGATCAAAGTAGAAGCGCCATCAATCCGTCCACTATTGAGCGCATCCATTAAGTCAGGCCAATTGTTAAAACGCACTAATTCAATATCATAATTCGGATTATTCTGTTTGATTTCTTTCGTCATCATCAAATTCGCGGCATGTGTAATCGGCAGGTAACCAATTTTAAGTACTTTTTTGTCTTGATTGACGTGATTTTGAGAATTTGGCGTGCATCCTGTAACAATGAAAAGGGCGATAATGAATAAGATCAATGCTCTTTTTTGCATAAATTTCGCTCCTTTACAAATAATATTCCGGCTCTGCCATATGATGATTGAGTGCGAAATCTTCCATAATTTGACGCCGAATCGATAGTAATGCTTCATCACTGCGATTTCTCGGATGAGATTGCTGAATGGTATATTGGTTGAGAATTTGAGCCCCATCCCCGAGAAGCACAATTTCATCAGATAAATAGAGCGCTTCGTCGATATCGTGCGTCACGAGAATGAGTGTAGCATCGGTATGTGTCCGCAATTTGATCAGTTCATCTTGTAATTTGTAACGTGTAAAAGCATCCAGTGCGCCGAGGGGTTCGTCTAAGAGTACGACACGCGGTTGATGAATGAGTGCACGACAAATGGCGACACGTTGCTGCATTCCACCTGAGAGCGCGGCAGGGAATTGGGTACCTTGATGTGCTAAACCGACCGTTGATAAATATGTATTGATTTCAGCATTTGATACATCTTTCGTTAAACCGAGCTTAATATTGTCGTTAATCGTCTTCCAAGGCAACAAGTTATGGTGTTGAAATAACATTAAACAATCCGATGACGGTGCTGTCTTACGTGTTTGATCTATTACAACGTCACCCGAGGTAGGTGTTAAAAAGCCACCGATAATATTGAGTAGTGTCGACTTACCGCAACCACTTTTGCCGATAAAACTGACAATTTTTCCTTTAGGTATCGTTAAATTAAAGTCTTGAATGACATGGTGTTCTCCAAAATAATGATGTAGCGTTTTAATCTCAATCATTGCATCACCCTTCCTTAAATATTATTAAAATACTAGGGATTATAATGATAAGAAAGAGCGAGAAAGAGGTATCGACAGTATGTGATATTCTAAAATCAAATAGCTGACTGACTACTCATTTCTCGCTCCCAAATGTGACGTTGTGCATTGACGCCATAACAATAATGACGTTAAATTTTTTCGATGCCGTCAATAGGTGTATTCACAGCTTCACGTGCACGACGCACCGAATCTTCATCGGGTGCGTTATAGAGGCATACACATTTTGTCATATCTTCGCAAACATAAGTTCTTTGGAATTGGACTTCAGGTACTTCTTCATAGTGTACAGAATTTTTCTTTTTACGTTCTAAATATTGATCCATCGTAATACCTTCTGGAATGTTCCAAGTCACTAAATAGTCGATAGATACGTCACCTTGTTTCACTTCGTCTAAATCTTTACCGACGAGACGGACTTCTTTCACTAGGCTCACTTGAATAGACCCATCTTCTAAAAATTGTTTCGCTTCTTCTTCGCTATGACCTTCAACGATAAAATAACCGTGTGATAAATCTTCAGTGACTTGTACTTCAATCAATTCTGGACCTGCTTGTTCAGAAAGAGATTGCACCTTTTCTTCTAATTCTGCTGGCGTTTTTGCGAATGATAAATCTTGAGTTTCCAATAAGAATAATGACATAAACAGTACCTCCAACAATTTTTAATATGGACATATTACCTTAATTCCTATCAGAATACAAGGGATTATTAGAAAATAAATCAGAATTTTTCGATAAACAAGA
Organism: Staphylococcus pseudintermedius; assembly: GCF_001792775.2. Lineage (GTDB taxonomy): Bacteria > Bacillota > Bacilli > Staphylococcales > Staphylococcaceae > Staphylococcus > Staphylococcus pseudintermedius. The sequence goes on along the minus strand of NZ_MLGE02000015.1, from coordinate 7,954 downwards.
AACAAATCTATAGAATTGTGCGGTGTTGAATCATTTTATTAATAATGAAAAATGTTATCGGAAGGCGTATCATTGGTTGAAGATGGTTTATAATAGTAAATGTCAATAAAGGAGGGGATGTATATGTATCGACGTATCGTTATTTTAGGAATGCCGGGTTCGGGAAAATCGACGTTGTGTGCGAAATTGGGAAAGGCGCTTCATATACCTGCATATCATTTGGATCGTTATGCATGGGAGGGCGACACGCTTGTACCGGCAGAGGTGTTGCAACGACATGTCATTGAAATTGTGAAAACAGATGCATGGATAATGGATGGCACGTATGAAGGCACATTAGACGACAGATTAGCGCGCGCAGATTTGTTAATATGGCTCATAGACTCACGTTGGCGCTGCATTTTGCGTGTCATCCGTCGCTATGTGATGAGTAAAATACATCCTCAAACCGGAGACAATCCAGATATTATCAGTTGGGAATTCATTCGTTATATTTGGCAGTATGAGCGTCATAAAACAGCGCGTCTGTTGTGTATTTATCAGCCTCATGCCGACCATTGTGAACTGTGGCGGAGATGAAAAGGCTTAACAAAATGATTTTAACGGCGTCTTGTTCATTAATCGAATTTAATAAAAATGATTTCGATTGAGGTTTTGAACCCTTAACTTATTACAAATCTCGTTGAATGTTCAGCATAATGGTTCATGCGATGATGACATTCTTCTGAAATTTGAGTTAAGGGTTCTTTTCATGCTCAGTAAATTATCGCAGTATCAATGTGGTTTAATGATACGTGGAGTTGAACTTTGAATAAAAATGTGATCATACAGTGATGAAATAAAGTGTTACGCCTTAGTTTTATTTACACTACTAATAAAGTTATAACCACATCTCCAATAGAACGATTCTTTTTCTACTATTCAGCCTTTTTATAACTTTTTTGGATATATTGAATAATCTTTCTTAACTCAATCATGCTTGGGCGGCCAAATGGATTTGTTTGTTTTTGTTGATAAAGTAAACGATTATCTTCAGAAACTAAGAAATATGCAGGTTCATTGTGCGTCCCGTGGTCATCATAAATCGAATCATCTGGATGGCTATAAACCCCGTAAGTATTCGCAAAATCATTGTTTTCATCGACAAGCACTGGATAAGGCACTTGTTTTTCCTCAACCATTTGACGAAGATTTTCTGCTGTATCATTTGACGTTAAAATGATTTGAATATTTTTCTTTTCAAAGTAACCTACATTTTTAATTAAACTATCGAGCTCTTCCATACAAACAGGGCACCAAGAGCCACGGAAATTAATCACAAAATACCATTGGTTCGGATGCGTTTGTTGGAATTGGTGAAAATCGAATGTTGTTCCATCTGTTGCGTTCAATTGAAAGTTCGGCATTTGATCGCCTAATGTAAACTCTGCCATTGTTATTCTCTCCTTTTTATTTTCTTTAATATGGATATACTGTTAAGATATTTCTGCTAATTCAAATATAGCATTGTTGTGATAAACAGCGAAGTAGTGTGCTTGTGGTAAAGAAAAAATAAAGTAATTTTTGAATAGAAAATGACTTTTATACTACCGTTAATGTGCGGGAAGTCCTAGTTTTAACAAGAGATGAAACACTTTATATTGCACGTTTGTGAAACTCGTGGTAATTTATATGTAAACGTTTCCATAATAGGAGGTGTGTGATGGCGACCATTAAAGAAGTGGCTGCTTTGGCGGGGGTATCGGTAGCAACTGTGTCTCGGGCGATGAATCGGAGTGGCTATGTTAAAGCAGCGACGAAAGCTAAAATTGAAGCCGCGATTCAACAGTTAGACTATGCACCGAATGAAGTGGCACGGACTTTGAATATGAAACAATCTAAAGTGCTCGGTCTCCTGTTACCAGATATGAGCAACCCTTTCTTTACACAAGTAGCACGTGGCGTTGAAGATACAGCGATGGCGCACGGTTATCACATTATGATTGGAAATGGTGCGATGAATGAGCATAAAGAGTTGAATTATTTAGCGACTTTTAAAGCGAATCATTGTAGTGGTATTATTGCATCTCAACTGTCGACAGAGCATGCCTTTGAACAGCTTCAAAGTGACGAGCGACCGCATGTACTTATCGATCGAGTGACGAAGGATGACTTTTGTGTTGAAGCCAATCATCAACAAGGGGGACGTTTGCAAGCGGAAGTGGTGCTCCGTGGCGAGGGCCAACGCGTGTTGATTGTGTATCAAGATCAAAGTTATCAATCATTTCAACAGCGGTATGAAACGGCACGCAAAGTGTTGCAAGAAGCGGGCTGTACAGTGTTTGAAATATCAGATTTAGCTATGACTGAGGCACAATTTTTAAGTTTAGTTCATGAAAACGACATTGACAGTGTCATTTGTAGTCATGATGTAGCTGCATTTCGTGTATTAAAATGGCTCAATTATGACGGACAGCGGGTACCGGAAGATGTGCAAGTTGTCGGTTATGATGATATGCCACTAGCGGAATGGTTGGTGCCTGGATTAACGACTGTGCGACAACCGGCGTATACGTTAGGTGAACGCGCAGCTCAAAAATTGATCGCTCAAATTGAAGGACAAAGCAACATAGAACGCAAAACATTGTTAGATGTCACATTAATAGAAAGAGAAACGACAAGGAGGAATCAATGATGCGTCAAATTTATGTCATTGGAAGTATGTCTATGGATTTAGTGGTATCTTCACAGGTGGTACCAGAACAAGGTGAGACAGTGTTAGGTGAGGACTTCTTTACAACACCTGGGGGCAAAGGTGCGAACCAAGCTGTTGCCGCAGCACGTCTCGGTGAACAAGTGCATATGATCGGTTGTGTCGGTGAAGATACATTCGGTGAGCAAATTCAACAAAACTTTAAAGACAATGGTGTGCAAATAGATGGCATTGAAGTGATTGAAGGTGAATCATCTGGAACAGCTCATATTACATTATCACAGCAAGACAATCGCATAATCGTTGTGCCATCAGCAAATGGTTATGTGACACCAGAACGGATTCAGCCGTACTTAGCGCGTATGGAAGCGGGAGATATTGTGCTGATTCAACAAGAAATTCCAGCAGAAACAGTCGCGCATGTGATAGATTACTGCGCGCAACATGATATTGTATCTATTTTAAATCCCGCACCTTATCGTGAAGTGCCTGCAAAAGTCATCGAACAAGCGCATTATATTACGCCTAATGAAACGGAAAGCGCGCATCTATTTAAAGGTGAGGCCATTGAAGAAGTCACGGCACAATATCCAAATAAACTCATTGTGACACTTGGTTCGGAGGGGGCAATGTATCATAACGGCGAACAAATCGTTAAAGTCCCAAGTTTCAAAAGAACGGTCAAAGATACGACGGGTGCAGGAGATACGTTTAACGGCGCCTTGGCAGTCGGATTACAAAAAGATTATTCGTTAACTAAAGCGATTGAATTTGCCAACTTAGCAGCAAGTTATTCAGTAACAGGTATGGGTGCACAAGGTGGCATGCCGTATTTTGCGGATTTGGAACGTGAATTAGGTGTATAGATTTGGCACATTAAACTGTGAAATTTCGTGTGTATTAAGCAGGTGAGGTCACACAGATGAAATTGTTATTGCGGATTGTGGACTCCCAATTCCAGAAGGGGTCAAACGTATTGATATCGCATTGAAAAAAGGCACGCCATCATTTCAAGAAGTGTATGAAGCGCTTATGTATCATATGGTCGTGGAACAAGCCATTGTAGCTCGAGAAATGGTAGAGGAAAATGAAGCGTTGTATCAAAAAGTTAAAAATGATTTTCCAACGCTTGAAATGGTTTCACATGAAAAATTTAAAAAACAAACACGCCATGCGAAAGCAATTATTCGAACAGATGAGGCAACACCATATGCCAATATTATTTTAAAAAGTGGTGTGATTTTCTAAGGGGTGACAACGATGCCCTACCTAGACCATCAAAATTTCAAGAGCTCATGAATCACCTTGATACGAATAAGCGACTACGATTAGCCACCGTTGAAACAAATCAATGAGTAATTAAATCACATATTTATCAAAAGTAGACGTATGTTTGGGAGAAATCTCACATACGTCTGTTTTTATGATGTCTCACAATTTAAAGGGAAGAATATTAAAACGGGGGGCTTTGCTATCCTTCATCTCCACTCACGGCAAGTAGGGTGACTGAATGTAACAGAGGGTGAAATGAGCAAATGTTCCACAAAGAGAAAAGTCCCGAGGCAAGCAACCAACCAACCATGCGACACTCCTGAGGGATAAAATAAATATCTAAATATGATTTCTACTTTTTAATAGTGGTTCCTGTTTATCGCAGTAGCTGTCTGACTTCTCAATGCGCTCGCTTTTGAGAAGTCGAGTCAGCCTTGCGGGGGCAGTACGACGAAATCTTTGTTGCACATGAGGTTTCTGTACTGCTCCCAAAATCCAATTCGGCATCAACCAGGTGTTCATTTCAATCAAGCCGAATTTAGTTGAAGGGTCAGCCCCTAGGAAAGAGAGCATGGTGGGCGTGGCCAACGGTTTAAAACAACGTCTGTGTCACCCAATGCTCAACCCACCCAATGCTCAACGCACCCAATGCCCAAAACCAACACGACACCCACCACACCACAAAAAATGCCCCTGATGTGAGATGAAGCACATCAGGGGTCTAAAGGTTTTAAGATTTTAAGATGATTTTTTTAATTATCTAGAGTTGTAAAAATGATACAAGATGTCGGTATGTTGCTATAGATGAAAGGGAGTGTATCACTATACCAACAACCTTAACTATAGAATCAAGTTGTAATTTTGGAGGTGTTACGCAATTTTAGGGGTATAACGTAACTACCCAATACATGTCACAATATCAAGGGCTAATTTATATCATGGCATATATTAACATGTTACAGTCGATATCGTTTCACTCTATGTAGTAGAGGGATAACATAGGCGAATCTTCAACTGTTTAATAGGATTCATACCTGCTGTTCAATCTTACTTTAGTTATGGAGGATAAACATTTCCGTTGTGACAATCTGCTATCAACTATGCTGAGCTTGTCCAACTTGGCTTTTACTTATTAAGGGAAATATGAATGCTTGCTTACTGTAGTCTTTTTAGGAATGACTGATATGTGTATGATTCTTGACCCTTGGCTTCAAGTAACGGATTTGATTGAAATGCGAACAATGTTGAGATAGGTATCAGCATTGTTACTTTGTAATGTAAAACATAGATATGAGTGTGCGCACAATAACAAATATCAAGTAACATTACGTTCCACCATCAATTAAGACAAGTTGTGCAGGGCTAATGCGACGTTGCCTTAATTGAATTGTTCAATGATAAAACGAAAATATCAGAGAAGCCTTCATATCGTTCATACGGTCATCACAGTGTACGCATAGGGCTCAAGTTATGCCTTTGAGACCAGATGAATCGCTATGAAAAAGCAAAGCCATTACAGAGAATGACATGTGATATACGTTTATCGAATTGAACAATTTTAAGATAACACATCATATAGGTTTTGTAAACAAAAAAGTTAGGCTAACCTAAAAATAATCTATAAACATCTGTATAGACAAGTGTTTATAAGCATTTCATTATAATCAATCATACAAGATATTCAGTTATAAAATAAAATAAAAATGTAATATACAATAAAAAAATAGACCATAGATTTTAAACAAAAAAAGATGAAGTTAACAATATATAAATTTACTACAACATAAGATAAAAAATAATTATATTGAGGTATATTCGATTTGGTGTTAATGTTAATTGTAGAAGATTCATATTTTAGGAATTGTTGTTTTTATAAAAATATACCTTTAACAACAATAACTTAAGTGTGTTTCAATCTTATTTAGGAGGTAATTCAGGAAATGAAAAAGTTTAAAAAGCCAAGAAGACTTGATTTTTTACCTAACAAACTCAACAAGTATTCCATCAGGAAATTCACAGTGGGTACAGCATCAATCTTAATTGGATCATTGCTGTATTTGGGTGTTCAGAATCAAGCAGATGCATCTGAAATTAATGAACAGACAAAAGCAGAAACACAAGGGTTCACAAATAATTCATTAAACTCAGATGAAGAAGATTCTTCAGTGAATACTGTAGCGGCGCAACAATCTAGCGAACAAAATACAGATGTAGAAAAAACGGTGGAAGCTGCTCCGTTCATTGAAGAACAAAATAATGATGAGCAAAGAACCACTCAAGAAAGTAACAATACAGAAAAATTTTCTGAAAATAAAGTCATTAACGAAGAATTAACTTCAACTGAAGACATATCAGGTGAATCAGCAAAAGAAGATAAAAACATCGAAAATAGCAATGACGAAAATCAAGTTGAGGAACCATCAGCAGAAGAAAAAGTGACTGAAAATAATAAAACAACTGATGCTAAATTGCGTAATGTTATTGAGAAGGATAACGTATTAGAAACAAAAGTGTCAAGTCAGGGAACGTCTAATGAGGATGGCACAGTCATTGATACAGAAACAGAGGAGACGAATCCACCAAAAAGTCCTCTAAATACTTCTGTAGAAAGTAATTATGTTAGTGAGACAAATGAAAATGTAACATCAAGAGATGCGCAATTTGATGAAGTAGTGTCTCAAAACTTACCAAAAAACTTTAATGTATTATCAGCAAAGGAAGCTGAAGCAGCAATTACCTATGCACAACTCAAGGCATATGCAGAGAAGATGAATCAACAACCAACAGCGGCATTATTAAACTTAAGTACGAGTCCATCTAATGCTTTCTATAGATCTGCTTTAAGAGCTGTTGGTGATACAACAACTCAGATGGTAACGGTTTCAGGCACTGAACATTTCAAAAAATATGGTGACGTTGTACACCAAACTTATCCAGAAGAATTCCCAAATGCAGGTACGTTAACAGCTATTAATCCTGTTACAAAACCGAATACAGGGACAAAGGGTGCTTTGCAGTTTGATCAACAAATAAGTTTTGATAAAGATTTTAGGATTAAACTTCGTGTAGCAAATAATAACCAGTCGAATACAACTGATTCAGATGGATGGGGATTTATCTTTACAACAGGTAGTGGACAGGATTTCTTAGATCAAGGCGGTATTTTGAGAGATAGAGGTATGGCAAATGCTGCTGGATTTAAAATCGATACGTCTTACAATAATGTAGGAGGTAAAGCGGATCCTTTAGATAAAGATAAAACAAATAATCTTACTAACATTGGTGCTGTTAAGATAGGCTATGGAACATTTGTTAAAAATGGTGCTGATGGTACAACGCAGCAAGTTGGAACAAATGCTTTAGGCAGTAAAGATAAACCAGTTAATAAAATTCAATATGCAGATAACGCTCCGGATTACAATGATGGAAAATTTCATGGTCAGCGTTTAAACGATGTCATTCTTAGTTATGATGCTGCTTCTAGCACACTAACGGCAACATACGCAGGTAAAACTTGGCAAGCAACTGTAAATGATTTGGGGTTAAATAAAAGTGATAAATACAATTTCTTAATTACTTCAAGTCAAATGGCAAATAGATATTCTAATGGGATAATGAGAACAGATTTGTCTGCAGCAGAAATAACTATTCCTGCTGAAATTCCACAAACAGAAACACATGAACCAGGATATGAAGAAGGACGCACAAAGCCGAACGTACCGATAACAGTGCCACAAACAGGAGATACGACAATACCACCAGGAAGTCAATATGAGATTCCAACAGGTGGTGTTCCAGAAGGCTGGACAGCGGAAGTAGATCCAAATAATGGAACAGTAACAGTAACGCCACCGGCGGATGCGACACCAGGAACATCAGTAGATATTCCGGTGAAAGTGACATATCCGGATGGATCAAGTGAGGAAACACCGGCGAAAGTGACAGTAGTACCGAATGATGCACAAGATAACACACCGGGATACGAAGAAG
>NZ_MLGE02000014.1 GCF_001792775.2 Staphylococcus pseudintermedius | reverse complement strand
AAGGCTATAAAATAGCCGTAGATTGTGATTTGAAACAGTGCTTTGACATGTTAAATCATGATAAGCTCATGTATTTGTTCGAACGCCATGTTCAAGATAAGTCAATTTCCACATTTATCCGTAGAAGTTTACAAGTCGGTGCCATTGACCTATCTGGCGAAGTCGCAGAAAGAAAGATAGGTGCACCACAAGGGGGCGTTATCTCTCCCTTACTATGTAATATCTATCTACATGAACTGGATAAAGAACTCGAAAAGCGTGGACACCGATTTGTACGATATGCCGATGACTTTGTCATCTTCGTACGCACAAAACGTGCAGGCGAACGTGTAATGTCGAGTGTAACGAAATTCATTGAAAAGCAACTGAAGTTGGTGGTCAATGAAGAGAAAAGTAAAGTAGGAGCAGTCACACGTTTAAAGTTCTTGAGTTGTCTAATAACCAAGGTAAATGGGGTTTGTCGTTTCAGACCGACTATGGAAGCAAAAAGAAATTTAATACGCACCTTAAGGAAAATAACGAAACGAAATAGACCTGGTACCTTTAAAGAGATTATCACTGAAATTAACCAAGTGACGCGAGGTTGGATAAATTACTTTGGTAGAGGTTTTATCAGAGTATTTCTTGAAACCACACAATCTTGGTTAAACCGCCGACTTAGACAACTCATTCTTAAACGGTGGAAAAGAGTTAGAACGAAGTATAAGATGTTGCGTCAATATGGTCTTGACCATAGAAGTGCAATGAAAATCGCACAGTCTCGCAAGAAATACTGGCGGTTATCGAACACGCACGAGGTTCATCGTGCACTTACAACAAAACAACTCTACAAGTGGGGATTAATACCATTAGCCCAGCTTGCAGAGTTGGCTTACGCAAGATATTGAACCGCCGAGTACGGAACCGTACGCTCGGTGGTGTGAGAGGACGAGTAGTCAATTAATGGCTATTCTCCTACTCGATTGTTATCGCAACACAGCATGACTAGATGGGGTCTGATGCGTACAAAACGTTATCACAAAATCCCCTTCAATCAAGGCGGAAACTGTAGCTATCAACGGCGTATTTTAAAACCCATTTTAAAACTCGGATTAGGCATTCGCACATATTTATATTATAATGTTGACAAAGTAAGTAAGAAATAAAAAGATTGAGAGGTTTTAGAAATGAAATCTGTGTTAATCCAGTCTGCTATACAGAAAGAATGGCTCGCAAAGCTTGAAGCGCATCGTGAAGAATTGACAAAATATGCGCAAAGTAATGATCGAGCGCATCGTTTTCCTCACGAGAATATTCAATGGTTAGTTGATGAGGGGTATACGCAATTGACATTACCTGAATCGTACGGCGGACGAGGAGCCACTTTAGAAGATATGGTCGTCCTCCAGTCAGTACTTGGGTCGATTGATGGACCTACTGCACTTTCAATTGGTTGGCACATTGCACTTGTAGGGGAAGTGTTTGAACGTCGCATTTGGGATAAAGCGATTTTAGATGATTTTGCTGAAGCAGTGAAAAACGGCGCACTGGCAAATAGAGCGGTAAGTGAAGCGGAAACAGGCAGTCCTACAAGAGGTGGACGCCCCCAAACGTATGCGCGCTTTGAAAATAACCATTTTATTTTAAATGGTGTTAAAACATTTACGTCGATGAGTCCTGTCTTAACACATATCATTGTGGCAGCCTACATCCCTGAAAAAGAACAAGTAGGCTTTTTTATGGTCAAGAAAGATACGCCAGGTTTAGAAATTGCCAATAATTGGAATATGGTCGGCATGCGTGCGACAGAAAGTCATGATGTGATACTGAATGATGTGCCAGTTCAACCAGACCAGCTCATCGAAATCAGAGGAGAAGGGCCACCGTATCAAAATGGTTGGTTATTACACATTCCCGCAACTTATTTAGGTATTGCCCAAGCTGCTCGAGATTATGCAGTTGATTTTGCATTAGAATATAGTCCGAATAGCATTGAAGGGACGATTGCAGACTTACCGGTTGTGCAACAAAATATCGGTCAAATGGAAACAAAACTCATTACAGCGAGGCATTTACTATGGAGTACTGCACGTGCTTACCAAAAAATGACACCACAAGATGTTGTTGCTGCAGAAACCGCTGCAAGTAAAGTCGTAGTGATGAATGAAGGATTGGACGTGATTGATTTGGCGATGCGTATCGTCGGTGCAAAAAGTTTAGAAATGGAGCGCCCATTGCAACGATATTTTCGAGACATGCGCGCAGGCCTGCATAACCCACCCATGCAGGACATGGCGTTTACAAAAGTCGCACAACAAGCAATAACTGAACGTCGAAGTGATGTATAGGACGGTCGCATCTTTGAAAAGACGATTGTTTTTTTGTGAAAGAGTCGTTATGATAGTTTTAGAGATAAAAGTTCGACACCAAGCATGAACGCAAATTTATTATGAATAAAGGAGTATAGGATAATGCGATATCTTTTACTGGGCATAGGGGGTATCTTTACATTATTAGGTTTTGCAGGCGCCGTTTTACCATTATTGCCTACAACGCCTTTTTTACTTGTCGCTGTACTCTGTTTTGCGAAGAGTTCCGATCGTTTTCATGATTGGCTTATACAAACAAAGGTGTATCAAGCTTACGTTGAAGATTTTCGTAAACATCGTGGCTATACGATGAAAAAGAAAATACAATTATTAATTAGTTTATACATTGTAGTGGGATTCTCGATTTGGATGGTGGATGTGACAATGATTCGCCTAGGATTATTGGTTATGGTTGTAATACAAACGGTGGTCTTATTTACATGGGTAAAGACTTTACCAAAAAGTTATGATATGCGATAACATATGTACGTTAAACTGAATACGAGATGAAGAAGTAGAAATTGCACGCTATAGTGACGTGTCGTTTCTGCTTTTTTTTATCGAGTTGCTAGGTCAAGGGGTCATTTTTTGATATTGGGTTTGCCACGGTTGAAAATATAATAAACTCAAAAACAAACATTTGTGAAATACCTATTTTATTATTTAAAAAGTTTTGTTTAGAAAAAGATTGATTCCAAAGTCATTACACTATATAATAATGATAATCATTATCAATTGGAGGAAGATGAATGAAAAGATTATTATTACCGTTATTGGTATGTATGTTAATTTTGGCGGCATGTGGCCAGAACGATAATCAAAGTAGTGAAAAGGAAACAAAAGCTTTCAATCTCAAAACAGCTAAAGGTGAGGAAAAAATCGATATTCCGAAAGACCCAAAACGAATTGTTGTCATGGCACCGACGTATGCGGGTGGTTTAAAATATCTTGATGCAAATATTGTCGGTGTGTCCGATCAAGTTGACCAAAGTCCAGTGCTTGCGAAACAATTTAAAGATGTGGATAAAGTAGGGGCAGAAGATGTAGAAAAGGTAGCGTCATTAAAGCCTGACCTCATCATTACATACAACACAGACAAAAACACAGATAAATTGAAAAAAATTGCACCAACGATTGCTTTTGACTATGCGAAATACAATTATCTTGAACAACAAGAAGCAATGGGTGACATTGTCGGTAAGTCAGATGAAGTGAAAAAATGGAAAGCAGATTGGGAAAAACAAACCGCACAAGATAGTAAAGACATTAAAGCGCATCTTGGTGATGACATATCAGTAACGATTTTTGAAGACTTTGATAAGAAAATTTATGCTTATGGTAAAAACTGGGGACGCGGTAGTGAAGTACTTTACCAAGCGTTCGGTTTACAAATGCCTAAAGCGTTAGACGATGCAACAAAAAAAGAAGGTTGGACAGAAGTGCCGAAAGAAGAAGTGGGCAAATATGCTGGAGATGTGATTATTACAGCGAAAGCGAAAGATGCCGCACAACCTGAATTCCAAAAAACAGCAATGTGGCAAAATTTAGAAGCGGTACAAAACAAATATGCGTTTAATGTAGATTCAAGTGTGTATTGGTATAACGATCCATATACATTAGATGTCATTCGTAAGGATTTAAAGAAACAACTTTTAGCGTTACCAACGAATTAAGATGAGTCGTAACCTGAGATTACTAAACCATTCTGCGCTTTCCCAGGGCCTCGCTTCAACTAACCAACGCTTTGATTAAATGATACAGAGATGAAAGCGTTGGTGGATTTTCCGCTTCGGCTCTATCCCTCGGGAGTCTTGAATGGTTTTTGCAATCTCAAAGTGGTACGACTCATTATCGAGTGGTATCGCTTTTTCATAGGCGAGAAGAGAAACCTTTAATATAGACCTCGCGTTCCTAGGCGCTGAAACTTCAACTCAATTCGGCTTGGTTGAAATGTAATAGGGAGTAAGCCGAATTGGATTTTCCGTTTCAGCTAATGCCTCAGGAATCTCGGACGGGTCGGCAAAATAAGAAAGCGGTGCTACTCTCAATTGAGTGGTACCGCTTTTTGGTAGTAATAAGTGGAGAAAAAAGGAGCGTTCCCACGTCCTCGCTTCAACTAACTAACGCTTTGATTAAATGATACAGCGTTGAAAGTGATGGTGGGTTTTGATGCTTTCAAATAGAATGCTATGCATGAGGAGGGGAGATTAAGTTTTCCTTTCTTTTATCTCTTATGGTCTAACCACCAATGAAAAAGGTATCTCACTCTATTGAGTACACAACTCAAAAGAAATGGAATACCTTTTTGTGAGATGAATTATTTTGTTTTACGCACGTATGTGATGGCACCGTGTTTATCAAAAATTGTAAGTCCAGAAATATCTTTTTTCGGTGTTGGGATAATGAGACTTGCGATATATGCAACGATAAACGCTGTCATAAAGGCAATAATTGAGATGTAGAATGGTGAGCCTGCACCACCAATGCCTTGTCCTTGTAAGAAATAACTGACGATGACTGCGACAAAAATACCGATAATGACACCGACACCATGTGTACGCTTCGTGAAAATACCGACCGCAAAGATGCCTGCAATTGGTACCCCGAATAGCCCTGTAATTAATAAGAAAAGATCCCATACGTCATTAGAGTCTGCTGCGATTAAATATAATGAGATAAGCATACCAATGAGTCCTGTAACAACAGTCGTTACACGCGCCATACGCACTTCAGTTGCATCGCTTTTAATTCCAAAGAAGCGTTGTTTAATATCTACTGAGAAACAGGCTGCAATAGAGTTTAAGCTTGATGAAATCGTTGACTGTGCTGCCGCGAAAATTGCTGCAATCATCAATCCCGCAATGAATGGTGGCATTTCAGTTAAGATAAAGTAAGGGACGATTGATGATGTATTAAAATCTTTCGGTAGTGCTGTATGAGTGGCATAAAAAACATACAGTACCGTTCCCATGCCGTAAAAGAGTGGTGCTGAAATGAGAGCCAACACCCCATTTGTCCAAATCGAATGTGACGTTTCTTTTAAAGATTCAGACGCTTGATAACGTTGAACAACATCTTGACTTGCTGTATATTGTTGCAAGTTATTAAAAATACTACCGAGGAAAATGATTGGGATGGCTGCAGCGGCGGCGTTCATTTTCCAGTTGTCTGCGCTGATGAGTTTATGGTTACTCACTGCTTCGTTCAAAACCGTACCAAATCCACCGTCGATATGCACAATTCCGGTAATAATAATGACAAGTGCGCCTCCTAATAAAATCACACCTTGAATAAAGTCACTCCATACGACCCCTTCAAAACCTCCAAGAAACGTATAAATAATACATAAAACTCCGACAAGGCTAGCGACTAAATAAGGATTAATATCGGAAACAGCTGTAATTGCGAGTGTCGGTAAATAAATCACAATGGCTACACGTCCTAAATGAAATAATATAAATAGGACAGAACCTATCACACGTACTGCAGGGTTGAAGCGTGCTTCTAAATATTCATAAGCTGAAGTGATTTTAAGTTTTTTAAAGAATGGAATATAAAAATGAATGAGTAACGGAATAATAGCAACAATTGCGATGTTACCAGCTATGTAAGACCAATCCGTTAAATAAGACTTTTCTGGTGTTGACATAAATGTAATCGCACTTAAAGTTGTCGCATAAATAGAAAATCCAACGACCCATGACGGTAGACGGCCACTGGCTTTAAAAAAACTATCGGTATCTTTCCCTGCACGTTTCGTAAAATACGCCCCAACACCTAACATAATTAGTAAGTATAGAATTAAAGCAATCCAGTTCCAAAAACCAAAGCCAATTGTTCCCATAAAAACAAACCCCTTTCAATGTTCAATATAATGATTTTTTAGAAACCGCTTACAATATATAGCAAAGTATAAGAGTGAAGCATAACTCTGTGTCTATTTATCGTTAGTACTTCACTCTTTTTAATTCAAAGTCTCATTATCTTAAAGTTGATATTGGTTGATCAATGTTTTCAATGCGTCGCGATGTGCTTCGTTAAACGGATGGAATGGTGCTTTTGGTACACCTGTATCAATCCCTTTTTCAGCTAAAATGGCTTTCAATGTTGGATATAAGCCCATGCTCAGTACCGTTTCGATAATATCATTCGTGTCATGTTGAATGCGATAAGCCTCTTCAACCGAGCCATTTTGAGCATGTTCAAAAATTTGACGAATGCGACGACCATTGACATTGAACGTCGAGCCGATTGCGCCATCAACGCCTGAAATCGCAGCTTGTACGAGCATTTCATCAAAACCAGAGAAAATTAACTTATCTGGGAATGCTTGACGTAAGCGTTCGAGTAAATAAAAATCAGGTGCTGTATATTTGACGCCGATTACTTTATCGTTTTGGAAAAGCTCCTCAAATTGTTGGATTGAAATATTTACACCAGTTAATCCAGGAATAGAGTACACAATCATATTGTTTTGAGTCGCTTCAATAATAGCGAAATAATAGTCACGAATTTCTTCAAACGTGAATGGATAGTAAAACGGTGTAACTGCTGATAATGAATCATAACCGAGTTCTGTCGCATATTGACCCAATTCAATCGCTTCGTTTAAATCTAATGAACCGACTTGTGCAATTAAGCGAATATCGTCTTTTGCTTCATCTTTCGTAATGCGGAAAACTTCTTTCTTTTGTTCGGTATTCATTAAAAAGTTTTCGCCTGAGCTCCCGTTAACATATAAACCATCTAACTGTTGTTCGTCAATCGCGTTACGGATAATCGCTCTTAAACCTTGTTCTTTCACTTGTCCGTTTTCATCAAATGGGACGAGTAAAGCTGCATATAAACCTTTTAAATTTTCATGCATGGTACACCCTCCAATAAATCATCTGTTTGTAATATTGGTCTGACCAATTTATAATCTAATTGTAAGCGTTATCAATGAAGAGGTCAATATTTTTACAACGTGTGTCATCAATTATGTTAAACTGAACTAAACTGTACACAAGGAGTTAGTAAGGAGCATGGCAGAAATGTTAAGTCGTTCTGGTAAAAGTTTAAAGCAAACAGTCGTACAAAAGATTAAGGATTATATTATAGCAGAGTCATTACAGGTAGGGGATAAATTACCAACTGAACGCAAATTAGCTGAGTCGTATCAAGTGAGTCGCTCTGTAGTGCGAGAGGCTTTAAGTTATCTCGAAAACACTGGTGTGACTGAAAGTGTACAAGGGCGAGGCACATTAGTGAAAGCACAAGATATTACGCCACTGATTGAAGGGTTTTTATTTAGTTTTCAAGTCTCTCATGGTAATTTAAAAGATTTAATGATGTTACGGCTGACTTTCGAATTGGCAGCGATTGATATTATTGAACGTAAACAGGCACCATTAACTTCAATAGCGGAGTCACTTGTGGATGATGTGCAAGCGTTTAATGTATCTGCTGATCAAAAATTTCATGAAAGTATACTCACTGCAGTGGACTCATCATTATTTCAACAAATGAGTGCCGTGGTGCAAGCGTATTTTTATCAAACCCCTATCGAAACATCACACGAAGAAAATGTGCGGAGTATGACAGAACATCGCAATATTTATGAAGCATTGAAGGATGGAAATTTTTCGTTGGCTAAGGCATTGTTAACGCAACATCTCATGAGAGGGGCAGAGTTTTATGAAAAAAATAGCTTTTGACATTGGAGGGACTTATATTAAGTCAGCCATTATTGATGAAAATCGACAATTACAAGATTATGATAAAGTGCGTACACCCGTTAATGAAAATGACGCCATTATTAATTATGTTGAGGCAAGGTTACAACGTTACATTCAAGAACATCAACTACAAGCGGTCGCAGTAGGTATTTCAACAGCGGGGGCCGTAGATAGAAAGGCGCGTACGATTGCTTACGCCAACCCCAATATTTTGAATTATACAGGCACAAACTTTGTAGATAAACTAAGTGCCTATGTTCAAGAGCTCGTCGTCTATAACGATGTCGATGCAGCATTGTTAGGGGAGTTGGATGAAAGAGAAGTGGATTATGAGAGTGCGTTTTGTTTAACTTTAGGTACAGGCATTGGCGGCAGTTATTATCAACGCAATGTCGGATTATTAACGGGCATACGTCATCGTCCAAATCAAATTGGTTATTTATTATACGATCCAGAAACGAAGACACAATATGAACAGCGGGCCTCAACTGAAGCGTTAAAACAATTGTTAATGAGAGAAAACTATCCGCATCAAAATATTCAGCAACTGTTTGAAGAAGCGGAGAATGGAGACACCACAGCACGACATTATATTCAGCAATGGGCGCGTGAAGTGGCACGAGGTATTGCGGAAATTCAAATTGTTTATGATCCGGAATTTATTATTATTGGTGGCGGAGTTTCTGCACAAGGTGACGTGTTATTACGTTATATCTTGCCGGAGTTGAAACGATATTTACCTGAAGATTACGGTCATGCCAAAGTTGAAGTCGCACAATTACAAAATCATGCCGCATTGCTCGGTGCAGTTGCTGAATTGTAAACAAGTATAGAAATCTTATTTACATTAATGCTATAATCTGGAATGAAATGTTTTTTATCATTTTTAGGAGGAAAAAGATTTTGAACACGAAATTTTTAGTTTATACAGCATTAATGACTGCCATTATCGCGGTCATGGGTTTTATTCCAGCTATTCCTTTACCATTTATCCCTGTACCGATTGTGCTCCAAAACGTTGGGATTTTTTTGGCAGGTATTTTGTTAGGACGCCGCTATGGCACATTAAGTGTTATCGTATTTTTATTACTTGTATTCATGGGTGCGCCATTGCTTTCAGGCGGACGTGGTGGTTATGGTGTCTTTGTTGGACCGAGTGTCGGCTTTTTAATCATGTATCCTATCGTCGCATTTTTAATTGGTTGGATGCGTGATAAATATTTTGAAACATTAGATTTTAAACGTACTTTTGCGATTATTGTTATCTTCGGGGTGGTGTTATTAGACTTAGTCGGTGCCATCGTGATGGGCTTTGTGATTCATATGCCATTGTCTAAAGCGATCTATTTATCATTAACATTTTTACCGGGTGACTTAGTTAAAGCAGCTATAGCATCACTCATTGCAATCGCACTGTTTAATAATCCTGTGGTGTCGAGAATCATGCAACAATTAGCAAAATAAACCTTGAAAGTAGGGGATGTAAATGGAAGTTCAGATGAGTGATATTTACAGTGAAGGCGATATTTATTCTAAAGATGACGACGTAACGATTTATATGACGCCAACGACACCTCTGACTTATGATAATAATAAGTGGGTATATCATCAAATGCCGGATGTGACTCAGTTTAAAGCAGATATGAAACGGCAACAATCACTTCATGCTGACCATGGTGTGTTGACACATCTCAAATTTGAATTTCCAGAAAACGTCAAACCGAACATAGATATCATGCAACTTTTACGTGCTGAAGGTTTTCAAGTCGGTAATCTTGAGCTGTATATGATTGAGGCAGCAGATTTACGTCAGTTGACTGGACCGAGTCTTGAGATAGAACCTGTGACAATAAAGAACATGGCAGATTACATGCACGTCTATGAGCCACTCTCTATTCAATTTGGCGCAGATTATATTAAAGAAAGTGCACAGGCATTGCTAACGAATTTGAAAAAAGACACGCGTGCGCTCCAACCTTATATCGCTTATGAAAATGCACAACCTGTTGGCATTATGAATGTGATTGAAACGGAGCGAACGGTGGAACTGGATGGTTTTGCAGTAACTGAAGCAGCGCGTGGACGTGGCGTGGGCTCACGGATGCAGGCGTTTATGGGGGAAATCGCGCGTGAACGTCCGGTCATTTTAGTTGCTGATGCTGAAGATACAGCGAGAGAAATGTATATGAAACAAGGTTATACATTTGTTAGTTTTCAGTATAGTGCCCTGAAGGAATTAACAGTTTCAGTATCGTATTGATGGGGGTACTCGCACATGACAACAGAAATGTAAATAAACAGGCGGATGGTGAGACAGCTCTCATCAGCGCCTGTTTTTTACATTTCTGCTTGTTTGACACGTTCTGGATGACTGTAAATGTTAAAGTAATCGTCACGCACGAAACCGATTGCAGTAATGTTTAGATCATGGGCAAGTTGCACTGCTAATGTCGTCGGAGCAGATTTAGAAATAATCATACCGACACCGATTTTAGCGGCTTTGATTAAAATTTCTGAGGAGATACGCCCGCTAAAAATGAGTACCTTATCCCGCACCCCAATATGTCGTTGAATACAGTAGCCGTAAAGTTTATCGAGTGCATTATGCCGCCCTATATCTTGACGATGAATGTAAAATGCATTGCCGTCACTAATGGCTGCGTTATGTAAGCCCCCTGTTGCTTTAAAGACACGACTTTGCGCTTGTAAACGTGCCATCATGCTTAAAATTTGAGAAGGTGTCAATTGAAGGTTGGACATTGATGTTTTCGCAATGGCGGCATCGTTTTGGAAATAAAACTCTCGGCTCTTCCCACAACATGAAGCGACAAGGCGTTTCGTTGAGAGTTGCACACGATCATGTATAGACGATGTGATTTCTACGTGTGCATACCCACGCCGTTCATCAATTTCAAGCGATTTTAACTCATCTCGTTTTAAAATGACCCCTTCAGAAGCGAGAAATCCGAGCACTAGTTCTTCCAATTGATTGGGGCTACAAATGACTGTCGCAAATTCTTCTCGGTTCACCATGATTGTGAGCGGCACCTCTGTCACATAATCATCTTCTGTTTCAAATAAAACACCATTTTCAAAACGTACAATCGGTTGGTTCGTTTTAAAGTCAGGACTCAATGGTACAACCTCCTTTCAAAAAACGTACAAATGCTTTTATGTATATTTCAATTTTAAACTTTCTGAAATGATATTAACAGAATTTGAAATATGAAGAGAGTTGAAAAGAAAAAACAAAAGAAGTAAACTGTAGTAAACAAATGAAGAGAGTAGGTTGAATGATGGCGAGTATTAGAGAGATTGCGAAAGAGGCAGGTGTAAGTCCTGGTACGGTGTCGCGTGTATTGAATGAGGATCCTTCGCTTTCTGTTGCAACAAAGACGAGACAGCGCATTATCGAAATTGCCAATGCACGTAATTATACAAAACAAAAGCGTCTGACACGGCAAATCCAAATTGTGACACATGCGTCAAAAGAAAAAGAAATGATTGACCCGTATTATCGAGAACTCCGATTAGCGATTGAAAAAGAAGTGAAGCATTTGAATTTAACGCTGAAGAAAACGATTCGAACGAATACATTGACGTCGATTGAACAACTGCAACAAGTGGAAAAGGCGGGGTCTGTAATTGTCATTGGACCATTTAAACAATCAGTGATTCAACAGCTTTATACATACAATGCACGGCTTATTTTAATTAATCAAATCGATGCACCGAACCATATCGATGCAGTTTCTTCTGATTTATATGACAGCATGCAAGTGTTACTCGAATCACTTCAACAGCAACATGTCGGCAAAGTGGCATACGTTGGTGGAGAAACAAAGGTGCGTGATGTGGGTCAAACGCATGATACGGTTGCTGATGCGAGACAACGCGCCTATATTGATTGGTGTGCACAAACAAATGCAGAAGAACTTTATTATCCGTCAAATTGGGAGCGTCACAATGGTCTAGAAATAGGGCAACGAATTGCACAGTCTGGCGCGCTACCACAAGTCGTCATTACTGGCAATGATGTGCTTGCAGTTGGCGTATTGCAAGGGTTACAACAAGCGCAAATACGTGTACCTGAAGACGTACAACTAGTCAGCTTTAATGATTCTGAAATAACGCAATATACAGCGCCGATGATTTCAAGCGTTCGTATTCCTATTGAAGAGTTTGGTCGTCAAGCGGTGCGTTTAGCACAAGATCAAATGAAAGGACAACGTCAAGTCGCGATTCATATGCAGTTGAATACGTATTTAAACTATCGGGAAAGTTTTTTGAAAGCGGTCTCAGTTGACAGTCAAAAGGATAAACAGTAAACTGTATTTGTTGTTTACTATAAAGACTTTGGGGTGTGAGATATGCAAAACCTAACTCAAACATTTAAAAATATTTTTAACGGAGAACCAACATTGTCAGCTTTTGCACCAGGGCGTATCAATTTAATTGGCGAACATACAGATTACAATGGTGGCTTTGTATTTCCAGCAGCAATCGAATT
Source organism: Staphylococcus pseudintermedius (assembly GCF_001792775.2). GTDB lineage: Bacteria > Bacillota > Bacilli > Staphylococcales > Staphylococcaceae > Staphylococcus > Staphylococcus pseudintermedius. The sequence goes on along the minus strand of NZ_MLGE02000014.1, from coordinate 52,673 downwards.
AGGAACATATGGTGTTGGGCGTTTACGTGACGACCGTAAGATTCAACTTTACTCAGTGAATTTTGAATCGGCAGGTGTGATGGCGTTCGATCTAGACCATTTAGATTACAATGCTGAACATCAGTGGGCGAACTATCCAAAAGGAATGATTCGTTATTTAGTTGAGCAATTTCCGGAGATTAACCGTGGCTTTGACATCGTTGTTGAAGGTAACATCCCGAATGGCGCAAGTTTATCATCATCTGCGTCTATCGAGTTATTAACAGGACACCTTGTGACGACTTTATTCGGTATTGAAATGGAGCGCCTTGAACTCGTGAAAATGGGACAACGTGTCGAAAATGAATTTATCGGTGTGAATTCAGGGATTATGGATCAATTTATTGTCGGATTTGGTAAAAAGGACCATGCGATTTTGTTAGATACGAATACGTTAGAGTATCACTACGTACCGACAGAGTTTGGTGATTACAAAATCTCGATTATGAATACAAACAAACGCCGAGAACTTGCAGAGTCGAAATATAACGAACGTCGAAGTGAATGTGAGCGTGCATTAGCTCAATTACAAAATTATCTTGATGTGCAATCACTAGGTGAGATTTCAGTAGCACAATTTGAAAAATATGGAGACAAAATTGATGATGATGTGCTTCGACGCCGCGCGAAACATGCCATTTCAGAAAATGAACGTACAAAAAAAGCGTACGAAGTATTACAAGCACATGATTTCGAAGCGTTTGGTCAATTGTTAAATGCGTCTCATGCGTCACTAAAAGATGATTATGAAGTGACAGGATTAGAGTTAGATACATTAGCAGAAGCGGCACAACAAGTCGACGGTGTGTTAGGGGCACGTATGACAGGTGCAGGCTTTGCAGGATGTGCGATTGCGCTAGTACACAAAGATAAAATTGCTGACCTCGAAGCAAAGGTGACTAAAGCATATACGGAAACGGTAGGGTATGCACCGTCGTTCTATCATGTGGATATCGCAAACGGTGTACGTACTTTAGAGGAAAAATAAAGGAGTGTATGGAGTATGTCTATGCTTGTATTAGGTGGTGCGGGTTATATCGGAAGCCACTGTGTCGATCAATTAGTTGAAGTCGGTTATGATGTCGTTGTCGTTGATAATTTAGTCAAAGGACATCGTGAAGCGGTTCATGCAGATGCGCGTTTTTATGAAGGGGACGTCCGTAATCGCGAATTTTTAAATGACGTTTTCGAAAAAGAGGACATTGAGGGCGTGTTCCATTTCTGTGCCTATTCGTTAGTCGGTGAATCAGTAGAATATCCACTTGAATATTTCAACAACAATGTTTATGGATTGCAAGTGTTACTTGAAGTGATGCGAGAACATGATGTTCAACATATTATTTTTAGTTCAACAGCTGCAGTTTACGGGGAACCTGAAGCAGTTCCTATTGTTGAAACGTCACATAAATTACCAACGAGTCCTTACGGTGAAAGTAAACTTGTGATGGAAAAAATGATGCGGTGGTGTCATGAAGCGTATGGTGTGAACTACGCTGCGTTACGTTACTTTAATGTTGCAGGGGCTAAAGAAAACGGTGCGATTGGTGAAGATCATCATCCAGAAACCCACCTCATTCCTGTTGTCCTTCAAGTCGCATTAGGTCAACGTGATGAATTGAAAATGTTTGGTGATGATTACGATACACCAGACGGAACGCCAATTCGAGACTATTTACATGTTACAGATTTAATTTCAGCACATATTTTGGCGTACGATTATTTAAAAGCGGGTGGTGAAAGTGGTGCGTTCAATTTAGGGACAAATCACGGATACTCAGTCAAAGAAATTTTAAATGCTGCACGCGAAGTGACGGGTCGAGACATTCCGGCAGTTGTTGCACCAAGACGTGCGGGTGATCCAAGTAAATTAGTCGCTTCAAGTGATAAAGCGAAAGCGTTATTGAAGTGGCAACCACAACATGATGATATTCATGAAATTATCCGTACTGCTTGGGAATGGCACCAAAAACACCCGAATGGCTACGAAAATGTCTAAAGGAGGTTCATTATGGCAAACGCAGCACATGTGTATCAATTTGCAGATGCTATTATTGCGTATGGTGACTATGAAGCGGGGGACCGTATTTATGTCGTCAACCAAATTTTGTCACGTTTAAAGGCAAACGATATTGCACTTTTAGACACTGAACATGACATTCAACCGCAAGCGCCGATTGAAATCGTGAATTTACTCATTGAAGATGCAATTGAGCGAGGAGCGTTTGAAGATATTTTGTCAGCGCGTGAACAGTTAGAAGCGACTTTGATGGATTTAATCACGCCGAAACCTTCGACAGTAAATCGTGAATTTTATAAGCGTTATCAACTTTCGCCAAAAGCAGCGACAGATTATTTTTATCAACTGAGCCATCTGAATCATTACATTAAAGAAGAAGCGATTGCGAAAAATATCGTTTATCACGTGCCGACAGCGTATGGTGATTTTGAGATTACGATCAATTTATCAAAACCTGAAAAAGATGCAAAACAAATTGAGCGAGAGAAAAATGCACCTGAGTCCTTTTATCCAAAGTGTGCGATTTGTATGGAAAATGAAGGCTACTATGGCACGATGACTTCTGCGGCACGTTCGAATCATCGTATTGTGCAAATGCAAATTAATGGTGAAGCATGGGGGTTTCAATATTCTCCGTATCTGTATTTTAATGAGCATAGCATTTTGTTATCTCGTGAACATACACCGATGTTAATCAATCAAGCAACATTTGAAAACTTGCTTGATTTCGTAAAGCAATTTCCACACTATACGATTGGATCGAATGCAGATATTCCTGTTGTTGGTGGTTCGATCTTATCGCACAACCATTATCAAGCAGGACGCCATACTTTTCCAATGGCACTGGCACCAATCGAACGCGCCTTTGAATTAAAGGACTTTCCAACTGTACACGCTGGTATCGTCAAATGGCCGATGAGTGTCATTCGTTTAATGGCGACAGATACGGAACAGTTAATTGAGGCAAGCGAATGGATACGTCATCAATGGGAGAGTTACAGTGATGCGAGTGTGCAAGTGAAAGCGTATAGTGATTCAGGAGAACGTCATCATACGGTGACACCGATTGCGAGATTCCGTGATGGCCGATACGAAATGGATATCGTGTTACGTGATAATCAGCGTACAGAAGAGTTTCCGGACGGTCTATTCCATCCGCACCAAGATGTTCAACATATTAAAAAAGAGAACATTGGTTTAATCGAAGTGATGGGAACAGCGATTTTACCGGGACGTTTAAAAAATGAATTGCAAAATGTGATTGCATTTTTAAATGGCGATGAAACGGTAGACCTTGGTGTGCATACTGCATGGGCACAAGACATGAAAGAAGAGTATGACTTTGGTACGGATGATGCAGAAGCGATTGTGCGTCAAGAAGTCGGTTATAAATTTGAACGCGTCCTTCAAGATGCAGGGGTCTTTAAAAGAGATGAAGCGGGTCAAGTTGCCTTTCAACGTTTTATTGCAACGTTAAATGTTAAAAACTAAATAGGAATCGACTCAAAATACGTTCGAAATTTGATATACTGATTTCGAGCGTATTTTTAACGTAAAAAAGCAATTGAGGAGGTGCGACATATGAAAAGGTGGGTTGGCTTGTTAATGGTTATCGGGCTTTTCGCTGTCATTTTATCTGCGTGTGGGCAAAAAGGTACGCAGTCGGATGATAAAAAATCGACATCCGAACAACCATTGGTCATTTCTGCGGCAGCAAGTTTAACAGATGTAACGAAAGTATTAGAAAAAGAGTTCCACAAAGCACATCCCAACATTAGTGTGTCATTTAATTATGGTGGTTCTGGTGCATTACGTGAACAAATTGACAAAGGGGCGCCTGTGGACGTGTTCATGTCAGCGAATACGAAAGACGTCGATATGTTAAAAGAAAAAGGGAAAGTGCGACATACATATGATTACGCACATAACAAATTGGTATTAATCCGTCGCAAAGGCAGTGACATTCAAAGCATTGATCAACTGGGAGATAACGATCAGCTAGCAATCGGTGAGGTAAAATCCGTGCCAGCAGGGAAATATGCGAAAACCTATTTAGAAGATCAAAACAAGTGGTCATCAGTTGAAAATCATATCGTGTATGCGAAAGACGTGCGTGAAGTGTTAAACTATGTCAATAAAGGAAATACACAGCTCGGTTTTGTCTATCAAACAGATTTATACGTCGGTAAAACACCACATGATGGCGTAGAAAAAGTTTTGGACGCGCCATTAAAGTCACCGATTGTTTATCGCATGGGTACTGTGACTGATACTGAAGCGGCAAATGCTTGGTATGATTTTATGAAAAGTAACACTGCACAACGTATTTTAAAAGATTATCATTTTGAAAAATAGGTGATTGTTATGCCTGACTTAACGCCTTTTTTGATATCCATTAGAGTGGCTTTCGTGAGTACAGTTATCGTATTTATCCTTGGAATAACACTCGCACGTATCATGTATTATAGAAAATCGAAATGGACACATCTGATTGAAAGTATTATACTGCTACCTATCGTCTTACCACCGACCGTATTAGGCTTTTTACTACTCATGTTTTTTTCGGTGGACCATCCTGTGGGGCATCTCCTCACTGACATTTTAGGGATTAAAGTCGTGTTCACATGGGTTGGAGCTGTTGTGGCCTCAGTCATCGTCAGTTTCCCGCTCATGTATCAACATACGGTCCAAGGTTTTCGCAATATCAACCCGCGTATGCTGAATACTGCTCGAACGATGGGGGCTTCTGAACGAAAAATATTTTTCAAAATCACGTTACCTTTGTCGAAACGTGCCATCATTTCAGGAACGATGCTTGCCTTTGCACGTGCGATTGGTGAATTTGGGGCGACCCTCATGATTGCGGGATACATTCCTGGTAAAACCAATACGTTGCCGTTAGAAATATACTTTCTAGTTCAACAGGGTAGAGAACATCAAGCATGGCTATGGGTACTCGTTTTAGTGTCTTTTGCAATTAGTATCATAGGAACAATGAATATGATGAATCAAGAGCGTTATCGTGAGGTGGATTAATTGTTAAACCTTCAAATCAATATGACCATTAACGAACGTCACATCGGTCTTCAAATTCAAAGTAATCAACCCAAAATTTATGCTATTCAAGGTGTGTCAGGGATTGGGAAAACGACTTTATTGAACGTCATTGCAGGTATTTGTAATCCAGATTATGGCAAAATTGAAATTAATGGACGTGTATTGACTGATACGGAGCAACAACGACACGTTCCTATTCGCGAACGTCATATCGGTTATTTGTTTCAAGACTATCAATTGTTTCCGCATATGACCGTGTTGGACAACATTACCTTTATGATACGTTTGAACACACATATTGCAAATTTGATGAAACATTTGAATATCGAACATTTGAAGCATGTTTATCCAGAGCGTTGTTCGGGTGGGGAAAAGCAACGTGTCGCACTAGCAAGAGCATTAAGTATGCGCCCAGAAATATTATTATTAGACGAGCCATTTTCAAGTTTGGATGAAGGGACGCGCAAAGAAAGCATGGACTTGGTGAAGCAGGTTTTTGATGAGTGGCATATTCCAATCATTTTTGTGACACATTCGAAATGGGAGGCAGACACATTAGCTGATGAAGTCATTGTGATAGAATGAGACCCCCTGATGTCAACGTCGTACATGTGAAAATGTGGTAGATTTAGGAACTGCGAGGCTCAGTTGTTCAGATAAGACATCAACATAGTAGAAAATAAAAATCATTTTAAAAGCGGATCAAAGGCATGCTTGTAACTACTTTGGTTCGCTGCTTTAATATATAGGGAATCAGCACTTACGGTTTCATCGTTTTACCTTGCGATGAATAGGGGAATCAGCCGTTTCAATCCGTTGAGTCCCTTTCGAAAAATCCGTATAATTGAAAATAGTATTGTGGAGAGGATTATGATGATGGGTGAAGAACGATATTCTAGGCAAGTTTTATACAAAGGAATAGGGCCGGGGGGTCAACAGAAAATCAATGCGAAAGCTATACTCATTATAGGTATGGGCGCATTAGGCACACATCTTGCGGAAGGATTAGTGCGCGCAGGAATCGGGAAGCTCATCATTGTGGATCGTGACTATATCGAGCATTCTAATTTACAACGGCAGACGTTATTTACGGAACGTGATGCGGATGAAAGTGTACCGAAAGTGATGGCCGCAAAAGACATGCTCCAAGCGATACGTCGTGATGTACACATTGAGGCTTACATTGCACATGTGGATCGTGATTTTTTAGAAACACATGTGCCGACAGTTGATTTAATTTTGGATGCGACAGACAATTTTGAAACACGCATGCTCATCAATGACGCAGCGTATTATTATCGGGTGCCTTGGATTTATGGCGGCGTCGTACAAAGTACCTATGTTTCAGCACCATTTATTCCTGGACAAACGCCTTGTTTTCAATGTTTAGTTCCACAAATACCCTCTCTCAACCTCACTTGTGATACGGTAGGGGTCATTCAACCAGCTGTCACGATGACGACAAGTTTTCAGTTGAGAGACGCCTTTAAAATTTTAACCGAGACTCCATTTGAACCTAAATTAACTTATGGCGATATATGGGAGGGGGCACATTTTGCGTTTGGCATGCGACGGTTGCAGCGTGAAGCTTGCCCAACGTGTGGTCATCAACCGAGCTATCCGTATTTAAATGCACGAACGTCTACTTATGCCGCTTTATGTGGTCGCGATACGATACAATATCATCATCCAGAACTGACGTTTGAACGATTAAAGTCATTTTTAGATGCGCGAGAGATGCCCTACAAGTCCAACGGCTATTTATTACAATTTAAATTTGAAAATTCACGTATTGTCGCTTTTCAAGATGGTCGTCTGCTCATTCACGGTTTAAAAGATATTGACGCAGCACAAGTGATGATACATAAATTATTCGGCTAATGAAGGAGTGATTCCATGCATACGAACGTTAAACTAGAGCGACCTATCCGTTGTGCAGTATTGACCGTTTCCGATACACGAACGACTGAGACAGATAAAGGCGGTCAAAGCGTTCAAACATTATTACAAACGGCAGATTTTGAAGTGGAAATTCAACATTATATGATTGTTAAAGATGAACTGACTGCCATTCAGTCAACAGTGCAACAATGGCTTAAGGGAGATGTCGATGTCATTGTGACGACTGGCGGAACAGGAATTGCACCGAGAGATGTGACGATTGAAGCAGTCACACCTTTATTAGATAAGGAAATTGAAGGATTTGGTGAGTTGTTTCGTTATTTAAGCTTTACAGAAGATGTCGGGACACGTGCCTTGTTATCTCGAGCTGTTGCAGGTACAGCGAAACGAACGTTAATCTTTTGCTTGCCAGGATCAACAGGTGCTGTAAAATTAGCGCTGAATCGACTCATATTACCAGAACTCACACATTTAGTTTATGAAATGAATAAATAAAGGCATGCCCTTATTGACAACTATTTTGAATGCTACAAATGCCACTATAGATACGTATTCCGTCAAGAATCTCGCCCATTTTAGCAATTGAATATCAAAGACTGTAAATCAATTAGGGCAAACTTTTGAAAAGAAAAAACGACAAAAATTTCAGCCTAATCATATCGTATTTGATTTTTCATTCCATATAGCACTTTTCATTTAGCATAGTAAAGTTGCAAAAGTAATGATGTCCCGTCCGTTTACAGATGGATGCGATTTAGTCGGATGTGCGATTGAAGTCGGATTTACCGCCCGTTTTTTGAACCAGGTAAGTTTCACCGATGACCATTCCCTTATCAACGGCTTTACACATATCATAAATGGTTAACGCAGTGACAGAAGCGGCAGTTAAGGCTTCCATTTCCACACCGGTTTTGCCGTTTGTAGACACTGTCGTTGTAATGTGCAAAATGTATTGCTTTTCAGAAGTGTCCCAATCAAAATCGACATCAATCCCTGTCAGTGCTAACGGATGGCACATTGGAATAATAGACGACGTATTTTTAGCTGCCATAATCCCTGCGATTTGTGCGGTATTTAAAACATTTCCTTTTTTGTTAGTATTTTGCGTAATTTGTTCATAAATCGTGGTATTAACTTGAATGCTTGAACGTGCGATGGCTGTACGTTTCGTGACTTGTTTGTCAGAAACATCTACCATTTTTGCATGACCTTGTGCATTAAGGTGTGTAAATTCAGACATGTTATTCCTCCTTACTTGAATGCAAGGATAGTATAGCATGAATTTTTCATTTTGTTAGGAGTGGTTCATCATGCCAGTAGAAAAAAGACATCCTATCCCCGTGTCGGAAGCGATACAACGTGTTATGAAACAAAATATCGAGATGAAAACGACGACAGTGAACATCTATGAAAGTGAAGGTTACATACTCGCCGAAGATATCGTTGCCACATATGATATTCCGCGTTTTGATAAATCCCCTTACGATGGCTTTGCGGTGAGAAGTGTCGATACTGTCGGTGCTTCGAGTGACAACCGTATCCAATTTAAAGTAATTGACCATATCGGTGCAGGTAGTGTGTCGACGAAGCAACTTGAAGCAGGACAAGCCGTACGTATCATGACAGGTGCTGAAATGCCACAAGGTGCAGATGCCGTTATCATGCTCGAACAAACGGTGGAAACTGCAGAAGGTTTTACGATTCGTAAGCCGTTTGAGTCACTCGAAAATGTGTCAATAAAAGGTGAAGAAACTGCGACGGGTGATGTTGTTTTAACGAAAGGTCAACGGATTAATGCGGGCGTTGTTGCAGTTCTGGCCACTTTTGGTTATGTTGACGTTCCTGTATTTCAAAAACCGACAGTAGCCATCATTGCGACGGGTAGCGAACTCGTTGATATCGATGCTCCGTTAGAACCAGGTAAAATTCGTAATTCAAACGGACCGATGATTGATGCATTATTGCGTAAAGAACGTATTGAAGCTGAACTATATAAAATTCAACAAGATGACTTTGACAGTAGTTTAGCTGTCGTCAAAAAAGCATTTGATGAACACGATATTGTCATAACAACAGGTGGTGTGTCGGTAGGAGATTTTGATTATTTACCAGATATTTATAAGGCATTAAACGCTGATGTGTTATTTAATAAAGTTGCGATGAGACCAGGTAGTGTAACGACTGTCGCAGTATCAGAAGGCAAATATTTATTCGGCTTGTCGGGAAATCCTTCAGCTTGTTATTCTGGCTTTGAATTATTTGTTAAACCAGCAATGTACCACATGATGCATGCTGAAAAATGTTATCCAAGTATGGTGCGTGCGACGTTGATGGAAGACTTTAAAAAGGCGAATCCATTTACACGTTTTATTCGTGCCAATGTAGTACTCACAGGACGTGAAGCGACAGTACGTCCATCAGGTTTCAACAAGTCAGGTGCAGTTGTGTCCATTGCGCATAGTAATGCCATGATTGTTTTACCAGGAGGTACACGTGGATTTGAACAAGGTCATGACGTACAAGTGATATTAACATCATCAGAAGCGTATCAACGTGAGAGTAGCTTATGATTATACAAGTGGTAGGGTTTAAAGATGTTGGTAAAACCACGCTTATGGAAAAGTTAGTAGCATATGTGAAACGTTTAGGCTATGCTGTGGTAACGATCAAACACCATGGTCATACTGGAGAGGACATTAAGTTGCCGGCTGACCATTTGGATCATATGCGCCATTTTAATGCTGGAGCGGATCAAAGTATTGTGCAAGGCCACCAGTATATTGAAAGTGTCCAAAGTGCTGATGAAATGCCGTTACGGACTTTAATTGATGAATGTGTTACCATTAAAAAAAGTATCATATTCGTTGAAGGTTACAAACATGAACATTACGATAAAGTGATTGTGTATCGCAATGAAGCAGAATATGCGCAACTTCAACAGTTGTCGAATGTGAAATTTGCAATTAAAAGAGATGCTACAACGTCAGATGAGCATGCGTTATTTGCGTGGCTCACTGAGTGGATAGAAATGAACGAAGGGTGATTGGGTTGAAACAATTTGAAGTGACAACACAACCGTTAGAACCAGAAAAATACCGCGCATACACATTAAATGAAAAACAAGGCGCGGTGGTTGTGTTTACAGGGCATGTCCGTGAATGGACGAAAGGTGTCCGCACAGAGTATTTAGAATATGAAGCGTATGTTCCTATGGCTGAAAAGAAACTAGCGCAAATTGGTGATGAAATAACGGAGCGTTGGCCTGGTACCATCATTGCGATAGGTCATCGTATTGGTGCGCTTCAAATTTCTGATATTGCAGTTTGTATTAGCGTATCATCACCTCACCGTAAAGATGCCTATGCTGCAAATGAATATGCGATTGAACGGATTAAAGAGGTCGTCCCAATTTGGAAAAAAGAAATTTGGGAAGATGGCGCAGAATGGCAAGGTCATCAACGTGGTTATCACGACGATGCTGTCAATAAAGGAGGACTTTCAACGTGAAGGTGTTATACTTTGCAGAAATTAAAGAACTTGTGAATCGCTCAGAAGATGTATTTCATTTTGATTATGCGGTGCCTGTTGCTGATTTAACAACACTTTTATACCAAACCTATCCCGTCATTCAAGGGAAAAAATTTCAAGTTGCAATCAATGAAGAGTTTGCACGCGCGGAAGATCTCATTCAGCCATACGACGTGGTTGCACTGATTCCGCCAGTCAGTGGAGGTTAAACATTAGTCATGAAAGCTATTATACTCGCAGGTGGGCATTCAGAGAGATTTGGCTCACCGAAAGCATTTGCGAAAATTAATGGGACGACGTTTTATCATAAACTTGTCCAAACGTTACAAGCGACGAACATGTTCAATGAGATTTTAATTAGTACGAATGAACAACTATTTTCTCAATTTCAACATGACACGGTCGTTGTAGATGAACCGAAACACCGAGATAAAGGACCACTCGCCGGTATTTATAGTGTGATGTCCCGTGATACAGATGAGGATCTTTATTTTGTCATTTCTGTTGATACGCCGATGGTCACACAAAAAGCAATCAGCCATCTGTATCAGTTTATGGTTGCAAATCTCATTGAAGAACATTTAGACATCGCCGGTTTTATGGATGATGCACGTCCGATACCGACCATTGCTTTTTATCATAAACGTGTGTTGCCTATTATTGAAAATGTTTTACAGTCGGATGATCTGAGTATGAAACATGTGTATGATCAAGTATCAACAGATTGGTTAGAGGCGAATACGATTGGGAGTCCGCGCTATTGGTATCAAAATGTGAATTATCAACAAGATTTGGCAGCATTAGAAGCAGAACTAGCGAAATAAGAAAAGGAGGCGCAATATGGCAGACCAAATACTAGATAAATTGGGCAGACCCATTCGCGATTTGCGCATTTCCGTAACTGATAGATGTAATTTTCGTTGCGATTATTGCATGCCAAAAGAAATTTTCGGTGACGATTATGTATTTTTGCCGAAAAATCAATTGTTATCTTTTGAAGAAATTGTACGTATCACAAAGTTATATGCACAATTAGGTGTTAAAAAAGTGAGGATTACGGGTGGTGAACCGCTACTACGTCGTGACCTCCATCAATTAATCGCCCAAATTACACAGATTGAAGGCATTGAAGATATAGGATTGACGACGAATGGCTTATTATTGAAAAAGCACGGTCAAAAACTGTATGATGCTGGGTTACGTCGCATTAATGTCAGTTTAGATGCAATTGAAGATCGTGTATTTCAAGCGATTAACAACCGTGATATTAAGGCGACGACAGTGCTTGAACAAATCGATTATGCCATCAGTATTGGTTTGAAAGTTAAAATTAACGTTGTCGTTCAAAAAGGTGTCAACGATCATCAAATTTTGCCAATGGTCCGTTATTTTAAAGATAAAGCCGTCACGATTCGCTTTATTGAATTTATGGATGTGGGTAATGATAACGGTTGGGATTTTAGTAAAGTTGTCACTAAAGATGAGATGTTGGCGATGATTGCGAGTGAATTTGACATCGAACCGGTATCTCCAAAATATTATGGTGAAGTCGCACAATATTATCGCCATGTCGGAAGTCAAGCTCAGTTTGGACTGATTACAAGTGTATCGGATTCATTTTGTTCGAGCTGTACGCGAGCACGTCTATCCTCAGATGGTAAATTTTATGGTTGCTTATTCAGTACCGGAAGCGGCTTTGATATTCGAGGGCTATTGAGAAGTGGGATGGATGATGCCGAAATTTTGTCACAATTGAAAGCATTGTGGCATATTCGCGACGATCGTTATTCTGATGAACGAACAGCAGAAACAGTAGCAAAGAGACAGCAGAAGAAGATTAATATGAATTATATAGGTGGATAAACTTTAGAACATCCGTTGATATAAGTAGAAAAAGCTGGGAATTTCATCGTCCCAGCTTTTTTTGCATCAATGGTTACTTCTGTTTTTTCTGCTTGTTAATTTGCTTAGTAAAGTCAATTTGAGCGAGGATTGGGTCGTGATCACTTGCACGGCCAGCCATATCAGTGAAGTCGCTATTTACGTGAATCATATCAAGTTTCGTCTGGCGTTTTAAATGTTCCGATACTAAAATGTGATCGAGCGTTTGCGTATTACCTTGATAGACATATGAATAGCGCTTGTTTTTAGGTACATCTTTTACCTTGTTCGTTAAACCATATGACTCAAAAGTTTTAAGTGGTTTTGACCATTGGAAATCATTATAATCGCCTACTGAAATAATGGCGGCGTTAGGGTTTTGTTGTTGAACTTGCGCTGTAAATTCACCAATACGATGTGCGATTTCTACGCGTTGTGGTTCGGAAGTTAATCGAACCGGTTGATGACTGCCGAATAAACCATCATCTCCACGTTTTGATTTCCAATGGTTAGCAATCGCAATGACTTGTTGACCTTTAAAGTCAAATTGAGCAGCTAATGATTTACGTACATCTTCAAAAGCAGGATCTTGAGGAGCGATACGACCGGGATTTCGTGTAAGTTGGTTGTTTTCATACGCGACGCTCGTTGTGGCATCACCCGCTGGAATGTGGTCATTAAATGTTACGCGCTCAGGATTGTATAAAAAGCCGACACGAATATTAGCTTCAGGTTGACCGCCATCTACATTGTTTTCGGGATCGATATTGACATAACGATATGTCGGACCACCAGCATCTTTAATAGCTTGAATGAGACGTTTATATGAAGCAGAGGCATCAGAACTGCCTTTATTCGGTCCGTTGTTATCTTGAACCTCTGTGACGCCGACAATGTCAGGTTGTTTCATATGGCTAACGATACCATTTGCGAGCTTCTGTGCCTTATCATCACTTGAACTTTTAACGTCATTTGAAAAGTTTTCTAAGTTGTATGATGCTACAGTCAGTTTATTTTCGGATGGTTTCAATGTCGTTCCTTTAGGTTGTGCTTTCCCTTTAACATACGCTTGTTGCATCTCTTTTAAATCGATATTGACTTTATAATTTTGAAAACCGTAGTTCACATAACCAATTAAAGGCCCTTTGAAGCGATCCCCCGTCACAATGTTAAAATCTTGTGCGCGCTTGTTGTCATCATTCATTTTAAAGGCAATACGTTGACCATTGGCATTATCAGGTTTTAATAATATACCACCATTTTTCGTTTCTCGACGATTTTGATTCAGCACTGTAAACACTTCGCCGTGGTCTTGAGGACCTACACTGCGGACATCGCCAAACTCTACACGCATGCCTTCTAAAGCTTCCCAAAAATCAACTGCATATGTATCCGGTTTGAAAACAGAAAAATGTTGAGGAGAAGCGATTTGTTGCGGGATTTTTTTGATTTTTACCGGTTGAGGTAAAGGTTGATGCGTTTTTTGAACGGTGATTTGGCCCGCTTGATCTGGACGTGCATCAATTTCAGTCAATGGTAAATCTGTTTGTTGTTTTTCCGCGTAACCTTCAATCGCATATTCGCGGACCGTACCTGAAACTTGAATCAGATCACCGACTTTAACGTTAGGTTTCTCTTTACCGGCAAAGACGATAATGCCTTCAGAAGTTGCAGGATTGTTGTCTTTTTGCGCGTCTGGTGTTTGGAGATGGAAATAATAGGAGTTGTTGGCCTTATAAATATAAGTCACAATACCTGGTACTTTTTCAACGCGTTGATCTTTCAAAGGTGATGTATGACCCGCACCTTGAATATCATGAATCTGTGTTGAGGATGTCGTTTCAGCTTGTGCAGCCAAATCTTGGAAAATTGAGCCTGTCGTGAGAAGACCTAAAACTAAAGTTGAAGTTATTAATTTGCTTTTCAATAGATTGCCTCCTTAAAAATATTGTTTACGCGTTAAGTATACCAAAACAACTATAACAATATTGTAAAAATTTGATGAATTGATAAAAAAGACAATAGCGTGAAAAGACGATGGCGTTGAGGGGTTAAAATAATGACGATTTTCGATAAACAGCAAAAAAAGAAAGGGTATGACATCATCTAAGCTGTTGAAAAAAGCTGAGACATCAAGTTTACCCGATAGCTAGCTACTTTTTTGTTTTTACTTTATACTAATCAACTCATCGAAAATGAGGATGAATAAGACAAAAAAATTGATGCTATTGTTTTTCATGATTTCATCAACTTGCCCTTACTTTCCTGGATTTAATGTGAGATTGCCCGGAAGGCTGAGACTCCTGTGGGGATCCGTGTATACGGCTAGCAGTCACTTCTTGAATTCAATAATGAGGGCAAGTTTAACAAGAATTCTGCATCAATAGCATCAAAAATTTTTGTATCTCATTCCAAAGTCATGTTACATTTCATCATTTTGAAGTTGTGCGAGTAACGACTGATACAACTGTTCTAAAATATCTGTTGCACGTGCAATCTCATCGTCCGAAAGTTGGAGCGGCTCGATTACTTGTTGCTGAAGTTGGCCAATCTGTAACTTTAACTTTTGATGGATCGCTTGACCGGATTCAGATAAATAGAGATGCTTTTCTCGCTTATCCATTTCACCTGGGCGAATCAATAACCAACCTTGTGCATCTAACGCTTTTAAAATTTTTCGCGTCGTCGGTTTTTCAATCGAACGGCGTTTTGAAATTTGAACGAGTGTTGTACCAGGATTGATTGCGATATCTTTCATCACTAACCATTGTGCGGGGTAGAGTTGGTGTTCATCAAGTAATGGGTGGACGAGTTTAATATAGGGACGGTAAAGCTTGGTGAAATGATCAAATAATATTGAAGGTTCCATACGAGACTCCTTTCTGAATAGGTTCTTAAAGCATATTATAACACTTCATGTGAAAGTTGTTGGATAAATGCCTGCTTGTCAAAGCAAAAATGCAGTGCGTGTTATATCGAGATTTCACAACAAATATTTGGTAAAATAATATTATGGCATGAGAATTGGGAGTGAGCGCATAAATGATAGATATAGAATTTGATCACGTGATTCATTACATTGATGGATTAAATCAGTTCGAGTTTCCTGGGAAATATTTGGAAATTCAATCAGGTGGTCAACATGAAAATTTAGGGACTTATAATCGTCTCGTCCAAATCGATTTATCTTATATTGAATTGATAGATATATATCATCAAGGGAAAATGAAACAACAGTCTAAAACAGATGTCGGTAAGCACTCGTTTGCGACGTCGATTATGGAAAATGGTTATCGACAAGGATTTAAAAAGATTTGTTTTAGAACGCACGATATTGAACAATTAAAAGTACAATTTGAAGCGCGAGGGCTTGAAACGGTAGGGCCGGTTGAAATGACGAGAGAGAATAAAAAGGGACAAACGATTCAATGGCGACTGTTGTATGTAGCCAACCATCAGTTCGATGTAATCATGCCCTTTTTTATAGAGTGGCACGCGTCAGATGAAACACGAGAAGCTGATTTACAAGAGCATTTTCATCAGCATTTGACTTTAGATATGATTACAGTCAATACATATCAACGCCAAACAATGGTGGATCATTGGAAGCAATGGTTTGATATGGAAGAAGTTGAATCTTCAGACCGCTACACAATCCTCCAAACCCCTGCGAAAAAAATCAAGTTTAAAGTGATGGAAGATAAAGAAGACGGCATAGAAGCTGTTCAATTTATCGATCAAACCATTGATGCACCTATCGCTTTTCGTACAAGAGGCGCAAGATATCAGTTTATTCCACCTCACGCATAAACAACGCTGTATACGGCACTAATGATGAGCACAATATGCAACAGTGCAATGATGGCTTCTATGACTGATAGCAAGAGTTGTTGTTTCGTTTCATGGAGTAGCACACTGTATATCCCAACAACTAATGAAAACGCGACAAAGATAATGCGTAAACTTAAGTAGTCGATACCGATATGAAATACAAATGTGTAAACGATAAAGATGATATTAATGATAGAGAGTAAGAGTAAAATCAATTGACGCATAACGAGACCTCCAGTTTGGATTAATACATCTGTTCTGTAACGTTTCAATCGGATGTGTCATTGATTATACTAGAAAATAAGAGTAGACGATAACTAAAAGGAGTTTTAAACGAGAAATGAAACGCATGAATATAACCGATCAAGAACATGATGCATTTGTTAAAGCGCATCCGAATGGTGATTTACTACAATTGACAAAATGGGGCGATACGAAAAAATTAACAGGTTGGTATGCGAAACGTATTGCTGTAGGAGAAAACGGTGAGTTGAAAGGTGTGGGACAATTACTCTTTAAAAAGATTCCTCGCACACCTTTTACGCTTTGTTATGCTTCACGCGGTTTCGTTGTGGATTATACGAATACCGTCGCGGTGAAGGCGTTACTATCCGAAGCGATTCAAGTTGCTCAAAGTGAAAAAGCGTACACGATTAAAATTGACCCAGATGTAGAAGTTGATCAAGGGATGACAGTTGTACAAGATTTATTAAAAATGGGCTTCAAACATAAAGGGTTTAAAGAGGGCTTGGCTAAAGATTACATTCAACCACGTATGACGATGATTACCCCAATTAATCAGTCAGATGAAGCGTTAATTCAAAGCTTTGAAAACCGCAATCGCTCAAAAGTGAGACTGGCATTGAAGCGTGGAACGAAAGTGGAACGTAAAGGTCGCGAAGACTTGAAAATATTTGCGGATTTAATGAAAGAAACAGGTGAGCGTGATGGCTTCTTAACACGTGATGTTTCTTATTTTGAAACGATTTATGATGCGCTTCATCCCGACGGTGACGCGGAATTGTTCTTAGTGAAACTTGAACCGACACCTGTCTTAGCCGAGTTAAAGGTAGAACAACAACACTTACAAACTGAAATGGATACGTTAGCCGAAAAAGATCAAAACAATAAAAAAGTTCAAAATAAGTTAAAAGATGCAGTGCAAAAAATGAATAAAAACCAAGCACTCATTGACGATATGACACAACTTGAACGGACGCATCCAGAGGGCATTTATTTATCAGGGGCATTACTGATGTTTGCGGGCCACAAAGCGTATTATCTTTACGGTGCTTCATCTAACCATTATCGTGACTTTTTACCCAACCATCACATGCAGTTTAAAATGATGCAATTTGCGCGTGAAAAAGGTGCGACGACTTATGATTTTGGAGGGACAGATCATAATCCAGACAAAGATTCAAGTCATTACGGTTTGTGGGCGTTTAAAAAGGCATGGGGTACACGTTTGAGCGAGAAAATTGGGGAATTTGACTATGTACTCAACCCTATTGTGTATAAAGCGGTCGAACAATTTAAACCGCAATTGACACAATTTAAAATTAAATTGGTGCGTCAAATCAAATCGATACAACAACGTAAAGGACAAAAGAACGCATAAATAAGTTAAACGTGGTGTAATTCCAAAGTGTACAACAAAGGAAAACAGAGAAGGTGGGACGTTATGCATTTACATATCTCGTAGGTGCTTATTCGTGTCACCTTTTAAGTGTGATAGAACGAAACGTGTCGTTGTATCATATATATTCAATGGAAAGGTTACATTTTTACGAACTGAAATAATGATGTAGCAAAGTCATTTCAAAGGGAGAGATACGTGTGGTTAAAAAATTAATCGATTTCTCGTTATCGAACAAGTTTGCCATTTTATTGATGGTATTCCTTGTCATACTCGGAGGCGTCTATGCAAGTTTTAAAATGAGGTTAGAATTGTTGCCTGATACTGAACCACCGATGTTGACGATTACAACACCGATGCCGGGTGCCACTTCTGAAACCGTCATGAAAGAAATCAGTGACCCGATTGATGAAGAAATACGGGGGATGGCAGGGGTCACAAGTGTTAAAACACAATCTTTATCTAACGCCTCCATGGTTACGGTCAATTTTGATGAAAGTACGGATATGGATAAAGCGGAACAAGATATCGAAAAAGCGCTGAAAAAGGTGGGTTTACCAGACGAGGCACAAACGTCAGACATTAAACGTAATTCAATGAATGCTTTCCCTGTCGTGGCGTATTCGATTTTACATGACAAAGACGATGTGAAAGTAAGTACCAAAGCTGTTAAAGAACAGTTGATTCCGAAATTACAAATGATTGACGGGGTGCAACGTGCCACAGTGAATGGGCAAATCGAGCGTAAAGTGACGATAAAGTTCGATGATGCGAAACTCCAAAAGGCAGGGCTCAATGCGAAACAAGTGTCTGACTATATTGAAGGTGCGACAAAAGAATCTCCATTAGGTTTATTCCAATTTGGTGATACAGAAAAGTCTGTCGTCGTTGATGGGCAATATGCTTCCGTTGACGCACTCAAAAATATGCAAATTCCGTTAGCACTTGCATCACAGTCTTCAGGTAATAGCGCACAAGAACAACAAGACGGGGGTGCATCAGAGAGGGGGCGTGCAACGTCAGGTCAAGTATCTTTAAACAATCCACAAAGTGCACAAGCGGTTGCGTTAAGTGATCTTGCCGAAGTGAAGTTATCAGATGAGCGTGAATCGATTTCTAGAACGAACGGTCAAGATGCTGTCGATGTTCAAATCGTTAAAACGCAAGGGGCCAATACGGTTGCAGTCGCTAACGATGTAAACCAAACGATACAAGATTTCGTGAAAGCACATCCAGAACTTAAATCGGTCAAAATTATGGATACTTCTAAGCCGATTAAAGATTCACTAAATACTATGATTGAAAAAGCGCTCCTCGGATCTATCGTGGCAGTGATTGTCATCATGTTGTTCTTAAGAAATGTACGTATGACAGCGATTTCGATTGTTTCGATTCCATTGTCTTTACTCATCGCAATGGTGGCATTAAAATTGACAGATGTCTCATTAAACATACTGACATTAGGTGCGCTTACAGTTGCGATTGGTCGTGTCATTGATGATTCTATTGTCGTCATCGAAAATATCTATCGCCGACTGTCACGTCAAGACGAATCATTATCAGGAGATGGGCTCATCGTATCTGCGACGAAAGAAGTGTTCATTCCGATTATGTCATCCACATTAGTGACAATCGTCGTATTTGCACCACTTGCATTTGTGACAGGTTCGGTTGGCGAAATGTTTAGACCGTTTGCTTACGCGATTACGTTTAGTTTACTTGCTTCATTACTTGTATCAATTACAATCGTGCCAGTACTCGGTTCCATTTTCTTTAAACATGGCTTGAAACGTAAACCGAAATCTGAGCTCGGTACAGTTGGACGAGGATATCGAAAAGTATTGAATTGGAGTTTAAACCATAAATGGACTGTCATCATTTTAAGTACAGTCATTTTAATTGGTAGTATTGCATTAGGGAGTATGAAAATTGGAACGAGCTTCATTAGTACGGGTGAAGATAAGTTTATGGCATTAACCTATACACCTAAACCAGGTGAAACGAAGCAAAAAGTATTATCACATGCAGAAGAAGTCGAAAAATATTTGCTCGGCAATCAACATGTTCGTCACGTGCAATATTCCGTGGGTGGCGCATCACCTGTTGACCCCACTGGCTCTACGAATAACATGGCGTTAATGGTCGAGTACGATTCTGATACACCGAACTTTGATCAAGAACCTGAACGCGTGTTGAAACATATTAAGACATATCATCATGACGGTGAATGGAAAAACTTAGATATGGGTACAGGGGCGACGTCAAACACGTTAAATGTAGAAGTGACAGGACCGTCTACTGCAGCGATTGAAGGCACAGTGAAGGCGATTCAACAAAAAATGTCTCAAGTGCCTGGTTTAACGAATGTGAAGTCGGATTTAACAGAAACGTATCAACAATATGAAGTGAAAGTGAATCCAAATGAAGCGGCAAAAACAGGGATGACAGCGGGTCAACTGGCAATGATGCTCAATCAAAACATCCCAGATATGACGGTTTCGAAAGTGAAAGATCAAAACCAAACTTATGATGTCGTTGTCCAACAAGAAAAAGACACGGATTGGACGAAAGAAAAGTTAGAAAATACGCCGATTCCTTCTCCAACTGGGGATAATCGTAAGTTGAGTGACATTGCGACGTTAAAAACGACATCCACACCGAATGCACTCGTGAAAAAAGGTGGCGATTATGTCAGCACTGTTTCGGCGACGATTTCTGGTGAAGATGTTGGCTCGATTTCTCAAAAAGTGATGAAACAGTTAAATGAACTTGATAAACCAAGTGATGTGCATACGTCATTAGGTGGGACGAATGAGGATATTCAAGAGGCCTTTTCACAATTGATGATAGCGATGTTAGCGGCAATCATTATCGTCTATCTCGTACTTGTTCTGACATTCAAAGGGGCCCTTGCACCATTTACGATTTTATTCGCACTGCCATACACGGTTATTGGTGTCGTTTTGGCGTTAATTATAACTGGTGAAACATTATCTGTACCAAGTATGATTGGTCTACTTATGTTAATTGGTATCGTTGTGACAAACGCGATTGTCCTTATTGACCGTGTTATTACAAATGAAAAAGCCGGTTTACCTATGAAAGAAGCGCTATTAGAAGCGGGCGGCACACGGATACGGCCTATTTTAATGACAGCGATAGCGACAATTGGTGCATTAATTCCGTTGTTATTCGGTCAAGACAGTTCTGTGCTTATTTCGAAAGGACTTGCGGCGACAGTTATCGGTGGTTTGTTATCATCAACATTGCTCACACTTATTGTCGTGCCTGTTATTTATGAAATTTTGTTTACGTTAAAAGCGAAGTTAACACGACGTAAAAAGAAGGCATAAACCATTGACGTAAAGCGGTTCATTATGTAAGATGAAACCATTATCCTCAATAAAATAAGTCGGTTCGTCAGGCAAGACACGGAGTACCTTAAACATAAGCAAGAGGGTTGAGACAGGATATGTATATGACTTTGTCTCAGCCCTTTCTCTTTATAGGTATAACGATTTCCATATAAAAATAAAGATTTGTAAGGAGGAAGACGATGGCATATACAACAATTTTGAGTGAAATACCGGACAGTTATTTTGGCAAAACAGTAGGACAAAAAATTGAACATGGGCCATTACCATTGATTAATTTGGCAGTTGGTATACCTGATGGCGACACACCCCCTGAAATTATAAAAGCGTTACAGGAAGCGATTGTGAAGCCCGCCAATCAAAAATATTTAGCCTTTCAAGGGAAAGACGCCTTTAGACAAGCGATTGTTGATTTTTATCAACGGCAATTCAATGTTACTTTGGATCCGGACAAAGAAGTTTGTTTGTTGTATGGCACCAAAAATGGGCTTGTTGCATTGCCGACGTGTGTCATTGAGCCAGGTGACGAAGTGTTATTACCCGATCCAGGCTACACAGATTATGATGCAGGCGTGCGACTCGCAAGGGGAATACCTAAACCATTAAAATTATCACCTGAACGTCATTACATACCAGATTGGAATGAAGTGGATACTACAAATACAAAACTCATCTATTTAACGTATCCGAACAATCCGACTGGTTCTGTCGCAACGCTTGAGTTTTTCCAAGAGACGATTGACCGTTTTAAAAACACCTCTATCAAAATTGTGCATGATTTTGCGTATCAAGCATTTGGATTCGATCAACCGAACCCGAGTATTCTTCAAGCAGACGGTGCGAAATCATCTGCTATAGAGGTTTTTTCATTTTCAAAAGGTTATAATATGTCCGGGTATCGTGTCGGTTTTGCGGTCGGTAACGAGGAAATGATTGCGAATCTTCGGAAGTATCACACACATACCCAAGCTGGCATGTACGGGGCGTTACAAGATGCATGTACGGTCGCATTAAATGCATGTGATCATGAACTGAAAAAACAAAATGACATATTTAGGAAAAGACGCGATAAAATAGAAGCAGCTTTGAATGAAGCAGCCATCCCGCATGAACCCATTAAAGGGGGTATTTTCTTATGGTTGCAATGTCCAGAAGGTTTTTCCAGCGATGCCTTTATTCAACATTTATTGCAAGAACAATCTATTTTGGCAGCACCGGGGCATCCTTTTGGTGAAGAAGGGGAGGGCTATGTGCGGTTATCTTTTGCGATTGATGAAATACAATTAGATGAAGCCATTGCGCGACTCGTCTCATTGAAGCCACTTTATCATCAAGCATAGAAAAAAGAGGGCTGGTGACATGACATAATGTCACATCGGTCCTTTTTGTTTAGTTATATACAAAAAACTAACGGTGCGCTATGACTGAGACGCAACGTTAGCTCTTCATGGACATGATATGCATATGTAAGTGGCAGTTTTAAATAAAAACTGCAACCAGTACGATATAAATAACGAGAATGAAAAGACTCATCATATTTAAAATACGTACACCTTTTTCATCATTTTTAGAATGTTTGAATGCTGTAATTTCAACATTACCGATTAATAAAATTAAGACAACAAATACCCACCAGGTTGATGCAGGATAATAGACGAGTGAAGTCGCAACGACAATGATGAGTAATAGCCCCATAATTACTCTTAATAACTTCGGCATCATAATACGCATTTTAAAAATGCTAATATAGGCAACAACCAAATACATGAGGGGTAATAAGATTAAGTAAGCTAACATGAAGTACATCCTTTCTATATCTTGCTAGTGAAGTCAAATGTTGATTAAGTTAGAGTTGAATGGCTCCTTTTAAAGATTTTCTCGAAGTTGCCTACGTACTTCAGCAATTTGTTGTTCAATTTGTTCAAGTTGTTGAATCAGTGGATCGACTTGTTGAGATGTGGACTCGCGTTTTTCCAAATCACCTTGTAATCGTACGTAGTCCATTTTAAGCTCTTGTAATTGCTGTTCTAAATCCATAGGGCACCTCCTTATATCAATCCTTTTTATTATAGCACGTTAACATTGCTTAATTAAAACGTTTTACAGTAATATAAAAGCAAGTTGTTTCAAAGGGGGATGTATCATGACAGAGAATTTTTTGATGATATTATTATTAATTGCACTAGGGTACATCCTAAAGCGCATCGGTTATATTAATGGGAAGGACAGTCGCGTGATTTCGACGTTAGTGCTCAATGTGACCTTGCCGTCTGTCGTTATCGTCAATTTAAATCATGTTAATTTGACGCCATCACTCGTCGTATTACCTGTGATGATGATTTTATATGGTGTTGTGACAAAAGTGCTTATTGTACTCATGTTCATAAAATATAGTAATGAAGTGCGGGGAACTGTCGCAATGATGATGGCAGCACTCAACATTGGTATTTTTGCATATCCGTTAGTCCAACAAATTTGGCCTGAGCAAGGGTTGTTGTATTTTGGGATGGCCGATATCGGTGGGGCAATCGTGATGTTTGGCCTCACGTATTTCGCTGCGAGTTATTTCAAACAAGTAGGTGGCGGTTTTAATCCTAAGCAAATCTTATGGAACATGTTGAAATCTGTTCCGTTGATGACATATATTATCATGTTAGTACTCAATATTCTTCAATGGCATTTACCCCACACAGCAATTCGTTTCTTCGACATTTTAGGCCATGCCAACTTACCACTTTCGATGATTTTACTTGGTGTTTTAATGGACTTTAGATTAGAACGTCGCTTTTTGCCGTTAACACTTAAATATCTCGTGTTACATTATGGTTTTGGTGCACTATTCGGAACGCTCGTCTATTTCTTCTTACCCGTAGATGATGCGATGATCAAAACGACATTACAGCTCATTTGGTTGTTACCTGTTGGGGTTGCATCACTGTCATATGCGGTTCAGTTTAAATATCGGACGTTACCGGTGATTGCGATGGCGAGTAACGTTACGATTGTAATCAGTATAGTGATTTTATATTTGTATCAATTTTGGTTCGTATAAAAAAGAGGCTTGGGAAATCAGTGTCCCTGCCTCTTTCTTCATCGCCACCATTGTTCGAACCTGTCGATACATGCCCGACGACTATTTATAAATTTTAAACTTCTGATATTCAGATGAGATGTTAAAGCCGAGCTCATGAAAACGTTCGACCAGTTTGTGATTTTTGCTACGGATTTTAAAATAGACACGTTCGATCTCAGGTCTCGTTAACGCACGGTGAATCGCATGCTGAATTAAGTCGAACGCAATACCCTTTAAGCGATAGTCTGCATGGCTTGAGAAATACTTAATCTCTGCATGACGCTCTGACTCATCATATATTAAGTACAAGTACCCTTTTAAAATACCCTCTGCCATATACAAAACAAGTTCATGTTGATCGTCTAGTGATGTCACAATTTCATTTGCAGTCATCGCATTGTGCGTAAATGTATCTTCGTGTAACCGTTGAAAATAGCGATAATACGCTTTACTATAGGGAATCATATGATGTAAGTTTTGTGTTTCGCCCAAATCTTGACTTGTTTCCAGGTGATAATCTGTAAATGTGTACGATGCGCCAATAGTTTTCATAAACGTTTTAATCAGTGCGTGTTGAGCTGTAAATGCAAAATAATATGTCGATGGTTGGTAATGTTGTGCTGTGATAGCATCGAACAGTTGTTTGAACGTCTCTTTCGTTGGTTCATAACCGTTTTTTACAATCGGACCAATCACTTTATAACGGTCTTCAGAATAAGAAATACAGAGTAACAGCATTTGAATTTCATCGGCTTCTTCAACGACAAATAGCCCTGTTTCATCTGCAGCTTCTTCTAAAAATGTAAAGAGTGCTTGTTCATCATCTAATGGCAACTTATTCGTATAGGAAGGACGTTCTGACACATACGTTTGAATAAATGACGCAATAGTTGGATTGGGAGTAACTTGAGATATCTTCATCATGCGCCTCCTTAATGATATACTTAGCTTAATTATAAGTTTTTTTGATATGAAATGAAAGCAACTTGTGAAGCTTTCAACTGGGATTTAAAGAGTTGTTTTTTGATAAATAATTGGAATGAAATATGGAGGAATGAATCATGAGTAAAGCACTGATATTAGCAGAAAAGCCATCAGTGGGGCGTGATATTGCCAATGCTTTAAATGTAGGGTCACGCAAAGAAAGTTATTTTGAAAACCAACAATATATCGTCACATGGGCGCTCGGGCATCTAGTGACAAATGCAACACCTGAACAATACGATAAAAAGTATCAACAATGGGTGTTAGAGGATTTGCCAATTATACCGAAACAAATGAAATCCGTCGTAATCAGTAAGACACGGAAGCAATTTAATACAATTCAGAATTTAATGAAGCGCAGTGACGTCAAAGAGTTGATTATTGCAACGGATGCTGGACGAGAAGGAGAACTGGTTGCACGTTTGATTATTGAAAAAGCGCATGTGAAAAAGCCGATTAAACGATTATGGATCAGCTCCGTCACACCGAAAGCAATTAAAGAAGGTTTCAAAAAGCTAAAAGATGGGCGTGCGTATCAACATTTATACGAAGCTGCGTTAGCGAGAAGTGAAGCGGACTGGATTGTCGGGATTAACGCCACACGAGCATTGACGACGAAATATGATGCGCAATTATCACTTGGACGTGTACAAACACCAACGATTCAACTTGTAGCAATGCGCCAAGAACAGATTAAAAATTTCAAACCGCAACAGTATTATACTTTAGAAGCAGAAGTAAATGGCGTGATAATGACCTATCAACATGACGGACGCGTTTATCAGAAAGAAAAGTTAGAGGCCATTGTGAATACATTGCAAAATAAGCAAGCACAAGTCAACAGTGTGCATGAAAAAGAGAAAAAAGTTTATCCGCAACCGTTATTTAATTTAACTGATTTACAACAAGCGGCTTATCAAAAATATCATTTAGGTGCTAAGCAAACCTTAAATACGTTACAACAATTGTACGAACGACACAAATTAGTGACCTATCCACGTACAGATTCGAATTATTTGACGACAGATATGGTGGACACATTGAAAGAACGTGTACAAGCAACGATGGGAACGGAGTTGATGCCGTATGCGCGCGAGATTTTAAAGCAACCATTAGCGAAAAAATTATCATTTGTGAACAATCAAAAAGTTTCGGATCACCATGCGATTATTCCGACAGAAGTGCGTGCGGACGTTGCGTCATTATCACCGAATGAGCAGAAAATTTATACGATGATTGCACAGCGCTATTTAGAAGTGTTGATGCCACCATATCGTTATCGTGCACAACATGTTGAAGTGAACATCGGTAAACATGTATTCACATACCAATCACAAGTTCCGATAGAGTTAGGTTTTAAAAAGTTACAACAAGACCGCGCGCAAACAGAACGAGCAGTGTCATTTAAACAAGGTGAGACATTCGATGTAGGACAACTACAGATTGTGGCACATGAAACGACACCACCTGCGTATTTTAATGAAGGTACATTACTTAAAGCGATGGAAAGACCTGATAAGTTTTTCGACTTAAAAGATAAAAAGTCCGCACAAACGCTAAAATCAACAGGCGGGATTGGTACGGTTGCGACACGTGCAGACATTATCGATAAGTTGTTTAATGTGAATGCGATCGAAAGTCATGACGGTAAAATTAAAGTCACTTCTAAAGGAAAACAAATTTTAGACCTCGCGCCACCTGCATTAACTTCACCACGTCTCACGGCTGAATGGGAAGATAAATTGATGAAAATTGAAAAAGGGCAGTACAAAGCGCACCAATTTATGCAAGAAATGAAACAGTTTACGCATGAGATTATTCATACGATTAAATCGAGTGAGCAAAAATACAAACATGATAACTTAACATCTGCCCAATGTCCAACGTGTGGCAAATTTATGTTAAGAGTGAATACGAAAAATGGCTCGATGCTCGTTTGTCAAGATCCATCATGTAAAACGAAGAAAGATGTAAAAACGAAAACGAATGCGAGATGCCCACAATGTAAGAAACGATTGACGAAATTCGGTACAGGTAAAAAAGCGACGTATCGCTGTGTCTGTGGTTATACCGAAACGCAAGAACATATGGATCAACGCTTTAAAAATAAAGGTAAAGACAAAGTGTCGAAGCGAGAAATGAAGAAATATATGAAAGAAGACGAGTTGGAGAACAATCCATTTAAAGATGCATTAAAAGGATTAAACTTGTAAGATGCTTATAAATATCGAACGAAATATAGTTTTTCGTATACAAAGTTCGGAAAAAGTGTTGAAATTCACCCGTAATCGTATTAGACTATTGGAGTATTTCATTTAAAGGAGAAAATTAAAGTGAAAAAATATTTCCGATTTGACGAAAACCAAACGAGTTATCGTCGCGAAATTTTAGGTGGCTTAACAACGTTTCTGTCGATGGCATACATTTTAGCTGTCAATCCACAAATATTGAGTCTTGCAGGTGTTGAAGGGGTACCTGATGCACTTAAAATGGACCAAGGTGCCGTGTTCGTTGCGACAGCACTTGCTGCATTTGTCGGCTGTTTATTTATGGGCTTGATAGCGAAATATCCTATTGCACTCGCACCAGGTATGGGGTTGAATGCATTTTTCGCATTTACAGTCGTATTAACGATGGGGATTCCGTGGCAAACCGGCTTAACAGGGGTCTTTTTCTCAGGATTAATCTTCTCGATATTAACAGTTACCGGTTTGAGGGAAACCATTATTAACGCGATTCCATTTGAAATGAAAATGGCCGTTTCAGCGGGGATAGGTTTATTTATCACCTTTGTCGGCTTACAAGGTTCAGGAATTATTAAAAATGAAGAAGCGACACTTGTAACTTTAGGGAAAATTACAGATCCCAGTGTATTATTAGCGGTGTTCGGTATTATCATTACAGTTGTGTTATACGCGAAGAAAATTCCGGGTGCTATCTTTATTGGGATGGTTGCGACATCAATCGTTGGTTTATTGACGCAACAAATTGCACCGCCAAACGCGATTATAGGTAAAGTGCCAAGTATCGCACCGACATTTGGGGCAGCGTTTGAATCACTCCAAGATCCGTCACAACTGTTTACGATTCAGTTTTTAATTGTCATTTTAACATTTCTATTCATCGACTTCTTTGACACAGCAGGGACAATCGTTGCGGTTGCATCTCAAGCGGGCATGATGAAAGACAACAAATTACCACGTGCAGGACGTGCGTTGTTCTCAGACTCATTAGCAACAATGGTGGGGGCAGTCTTCGGTACAACAACGACGACGTCTTACATTGAATCAACTTCAGGTGTGGCAGTTGGCGCACGTACAGGTTTTGCTAGTATTGTGACAGGGGTCTGTTTCTTGCTCGCATTATTCTTCAATCCGTTAATGGCAGTGGTTACGCCAGCAGTAACGACACCTGCACTAGTCGTTGTTGGCGTATTAATGGCTTCGAATTTAGCGGAAATCAGCTGGAAACGTTTTGAAGTGGCAGTACCAGCATTTATTACGATTATTATGATGCCACTTTCATATTCAATTGCAACAGGGATTGCATGTGGCTTTATTTTTTATCCAATTACAATGGTCTTAACAAAACGTCATAAAGAAGTACATCCAATTATGTATGGTTTAATGGTAATCTTTATTTTATATTTCGCATTTGTACATGGTTAAAATCACTTTAATGAAGCTCGAGTAGTGTGTCATGCACTATTCGGGCTTTTTTAGGGTGCGCTCGAAATGGGTAACATCTTGACGGTGAAAGTCCATTACAGGCTTCGTAGTAGGAACTGTTAGCGAAAAACAAGGGAGTCCATTGCGAAGTGAAATCTGAAGGAAGTCGGACGCAAACACTCGCACCGACGAACAGAAACATCATACTAAGGCTATGTAGAATGGATGAATCTGCATCACTGATGGAGCTTGTTGTAAGACCTGAAAATATAGAAAATGCTATCAAGAAGGTTAAGAAAAATAAAGGCGCTCTTGGAATTGACAGTATGAAAGTCAGTGAACTTCTTGTCCACTTTTTGCAGTACTTTTCACAGATAACGAAAAAACTGCTTGGAAGAGAAAAGTAAAGTAGGAGCAGTCACACGCTTAAAGTTCTTGAGTTGTCTAATAACCAAGGTAATGGGGTTTGTCGTTTTAGACCGACCACGGAAGCAAAAAGAAATTTAATACGCACCTTAAGGGAAATAACAAAACGAAATAGACCTGGAACATTTAAAGACATTATCACTAAAATTAACCAAGTGACGCGAGGTTGGATAAAATACTTTGGTAGAGGTTTTATCAGAGAATTTATTGAAACCACACAATCTTGGTTAAACCGACGAATTAGACAACTCATTCTTAATGGGCTTAGGCAAGATATTGAACCGTCGAGTAAGTAACTGTGTGAGAGGACGAATAGTAGGATAACGGTTATTCTCCTACTCGATTGTTAAAGGCGATTGGGATGGATCAGCCAAAAGGACACAAAGGGTGGGGCATAGAAAAATTTATTCATCAATCCATTCATAGATTTATGATTCAATAATGATTTTAAACGGTAGCCAAATGAGGGGTAATGGGATATTAAAAAATGATACTATCGTTTTCTTGCTTTTATTAACTTGCCCTCAAAATGATTACTGTATGATTGCCCAGAAGGCTGAGTCGTCTGTGGGAATGACTGTATACTGCTAGCAGTTACTTCTTTACTTTAAAAGTGGTTACAGTTTATCGCAGTAGTGGTTTGGCTTCTCAATACGCTCTCTTTTGTGAAGTCTAGTCATCATTGCGGGGGCAGTAAAATGAAATCTTTGTGACACAGGAGATTTCTGTACTGCTCCCAAAATCTCATTCGACTTCCATCTCATGTGTGCTTCAATCAAGCAGAATTGAATTGAAGGGCCAGTCCCCCGGAAAGCGAAGACGAAAACGTAATCAAAGTCAGAAATCATTGAGAACAAGTTAAACAAACTGCTGCAACAATAGCATCAATATTTTTTCAATCCCCATGAAATAATTTAATAACGTTTATGATCACGTTCAGAATGCGTATAACGCGTATATGAAGCTTTAAGATAAACAGGGGTTACGAATAATACAATCAGTAAGAAGATCATTAATACGAACATAATCCAATGCAAAATCATACCTACAAAAGGAATCACCGCAAGGGCACTTGCAATGATACCGCCAGCTGGGATAAGTAGCATAGGACGAATCGTATTTTGGCGATTGAAAATAAAGATAAGCACCATAATTAAATAGATAAATGCATTAAATGCGAGTGGCTGCCAACCTAGTGCAAGAACATACCAACCACCTAGAAGGGGAAAGCCAGTAATGAACTCAGAAACAAGTGCAATGATAGATAGTATAACTAAAGCTGTTTTAGAATTTCTCGTCAAAATAAGCAACTCCTTAATGATTTAATCAAACGCCTAAAACGACGCTTGCGATGTGGGGATACATTGTAACTATTCTACACTATATAATATAGAAAGTTTTAATGCAGTGCCTCAACATTTTGTCGGATTATCATATCACAATGGAAAAAAGATTTACCATTATTATAATTGTTTAAATGATAAGAAACAAAATGTAAGATTAAATTTGAAAAAATCTCTCTAAGCTATTGAACTTAAAGCATATATCAAGTAAAATGATGAGGTATGTGAATTAGACATAAAAAAACTTTGTATAAATAGTTGCGAAGTGAACACATTTCATGTATCATGTCTAATGTTGGACTTTTAATGCGATGAAGCGAAAGGTTACTGACACACCCGGCCGCTTTGCCATGGCGTTGTGTGAGATAGTTTTCGTGGAGAAGTCTATCACTTTAATGAAGACGAATAAGGAGGGTAAATCATGGCAAAACAAAAAATCAGAATTAGATTAAAAGCTTATGATCACCGTGTTATCGATCAATCAGCAGAAAAAATTGTTGAAACTGCAAAACGTTCTGGAGCGGATGTTTCTGGTCCAATTCCATTACCAACTGAAAAAGCAGTTTACACAATCATTCGTGCGGTTCATAAGTACAAAGATTCTCGTGAGCAATTCGAACAACGTACACATAAACGTTTAATCGACATTGTAAATCCTACGCCAAAAACAGTTGACGCGCTTATGGGCTTAAACTTACCATCAGGTGTAGACATCGAAATTAAATTATAATAGAAAATTTTAGGAGGTGGACTTTCGATGACCAAAGGAATC
Source organism: Staphylococcus pseudintermedius (assembly GCF_001792775.2). Lineage (GTDB taxonomy): Bacteria > Bacillota > Bacilli > Staphylococcales > Staphylococcaceae > Staphylococcus > Staphylococcus pseudintermedius. The sequence goes on along the minus strand of NZ_MLGE02000014.1, from coordinate 21,139 downwards.
TTAGGAAGAAAAATCGGGATGACTCAAGTGTTCGGTGAGAACGGTGAATTAATCCCAGTTACAGTAGTAGAAGCTAAAGAAAACGTAGTATTACAAAAGAAAACTGTAGAGGTTGACGGTTACAACGCAATCCAAATTGGTTTTGAAAACAAAGAAGCATACAAAAAAGGTAGAAAAACTAATAAATATGCGACTAAAGCAGCTGAAGGTCATGCTAAAAAGGCTGACGCAGCACCTAAGCGCTTCATTCGTGAATTCAGAAACGTTAATGTTGATGATTACGAAGTAGGTCAAGAAGTCTCAGTAGATACATTTGAAGTTGGCGACATTATTGACGTAACAGGAACTTCAAAAGGTAAAGGTTTCCAAGGTGCAATCAAACGTCATAACCAATCACGTGGACCTATGTCTCATGGTTCTCATTTCCACAGAGCACCAGGTTCTATCGGGATGGCATCAGATGCATCACGCGTATTCAAAGGGCAAAAATTACCAGGTCGTATGGGTGGTAATACAGTAACTGTTCAAAACTTAGAAGTTGTTCAAGTTGATACGGAAAACAACGTAATTTTAGTTAAAGGTAATGTACCTGGACCTAAAAAAGGTTTTGTACAAATCCAATCAGCAATCAAAGCTAACAAATAATTAGTAGCGAAAGGAGGAAATGCATAATGGCAAATTATGATGTATATAAAGTTGACGGTTCAAAAGCTGGTACAGTAGAACTTAGCGACTCAGTATTCGGGATTGAACCAAATAATGATGTTTTATTCGAAGCAATTAACTTACAACGTGCTTCATTACGCCAAGGTACACACGCGGTAAAAAACCGTTCAGCTGTTCGTGGCGGTGGACGTAAACCATGGAGACAAAAAGGTACAGGACGTGCGCGTCAAGGTACAATCCGTGCGCCACAATGGCGTGGTGGTGGTATCGTATTCGGTCCAACACCAAGAAGCTATGGCTACAAAATGCCTAAGAAAATGCGTCGTTTAGCATTACGTTCTGCACTTTCTTACAAAGTACAAGAAAATGGATTCAAAATTGTTGATAGTTTTAACTTAGAAGCACCAAAAACAAAAGAATTCAAAACAACTTTAACAAACTTAGAATTACCTAAAAAAGTGTTAGTTGTAACAGTTGGGGAAGATGTAAATGTTGAATTATCAGCACGTAACATTCCAGGTGTAACAATCACAACACCAGAAGGTTTAAACGTATTAGAGTTAACTCACGCAGACAGCGTATTAATCACTCAAGAAGCAGCTAAAAAAGTTGAGGAGGTGCTCGGATAATGGAAGCTAGAGACATTCTAAAGCGCCCCGTAATCACTGAGAAATCATCTGCAGCTATGGCTGAAGATAAATACACTTTTGATGTAGACGTACGTGCTAACAAAACAGAAGTGAAAAAAGCAGTGGAAGAAATCTTTGAAGTAAAAGTTGCTAATGTCAACATTATCAACTATAAACCAAAGAAAAAACGTATGGGCCGTTATCAAGGCTATACAAACAAACGTCGTAAAGCGATTGTGACATTAAAAGAAGGTCAAATCGACTTATTTAACTAAAAACTAAATACCAATAAGGAGGTAAGCGACAATGGCTCTTAAACATTACAAGCCAATTACAAATGGTCGTCGTAATATGACTACATTAGATTTTGCTGAGATCACAAAATCTGAGCCTGAAAAGTCATTATTACAACCGCTACCGAAAAAAGCGGGTCGTAATAACCAAGGTAAATTGACTGTACGTCATCATGGTGGCGGACACAAACGTCAATACCGTGTTATTGATTTCAAACGTAATAAAGATGGAATTCCTGGTAAAGTGGATTCAATCCAATATGATCCAAACAGATCAGCAAACATTGCATTAATCGTATATGCAGATGGTGAAAAACGCTACATCATTGCACCTAAAGGCTTAGAAGTAGGTCAAATCATTGAAAGTGGTTCTGAGGCAGACATTAAAGTCGGAAACGCACTTCCATTAAAAGACATTCCTGTAGGTTCAGTTATCCACAATATCGAATTAAAACCTGGTCGTGGCGGACAGCTTGCACGTTCAGCAGGTGCTAGCGCGCAAGTATTAGGTAAAGAAGGTAAATATGTACTTGTAAGACTTCGTTCTGGTGAAGTACGTATGATTCTTTCAACTTGCCGTGCTACTATTGGTCAAGTTGGTAACTTACAACACGAACTTGTTAACATTGGTAAAGCGGGTAAATCTAGATGGTTAGGTAAACGCCCAACAGTCCGTGGTTCTGTAATGAACCCTAATGATCACCCACACGGTGGTGGTGAAGGTCGTGCGCCAATCGGACGTCCATCTCCAATGTCACCATGGGGTAAACCAACGCTTGGTAAGAAAACTCGTCGTGGTAAAAAACGTTCAGATAAACTTATCGTACGTGGACGCAAGAGAAAATAAAAATAGCTTATTTGGGTGTGCGGCGTAATCGCTGCACGCACATAATAAGAAAGGAGGCGCCAATATGGCTCGTAGTATTAAAAAGGGACCTTTCGTCGATGATCACTTAATGAAAAAGGTTGAGGCTCAAGGCGATAGCGAGAAAAAGCAAGTAATTAAAACATGGTCACGTCGTTCAACGATTTTCCCAAACTTTATTGGACACACATTCGCAGTATATGACGGACGTAAACATGTACCTGTATATGTAACTGAAGATATGGTTGGACACAAATTAGGTGAATTTGCTCCAACACGTACTTTCAAAGGACATGCTGCAGACGACAAGAAAACAAGAAGATAATACCATTTCTAGTAAGTAGAGGAGGAAATACGAATGGAAGCAAAAGCGGTTGCTAGAACTATCAGAATCGCACCTCGTAAAGTTCGATTAGTATTGGATCTCATTCGAGGTAAAGACGTAAGAGAAGCAGTAGCTATTTTGAAATTAACAAATAAAGCTTCTTCTCCAGTAGTAGAAAAATTATTAATGTCCGCTTTAGCTAATGCAGAGCACAACTATGGTATGAACACTGATCAATTAGTTGTTAAAGAAGCATACGCTAACGAAGGACCAACATTGAAACGTTTCCGTCCACGTGCACAAGGACGTGCAAGCGCAATTAACAAAAGAACAAGTCATATCACTATCGTAGTAAGTGATGGACAAGAGGAAGCTCAAGAAGCTTAATCAAATTTTAAGGAGGGAATACCGTGGGTCAAAAAATTAATCCAATCGGACTTCGTGTTGGTGTAATCCGTGACTGGGACGCGAAATGGTACGCTGAAAAAGATTTCGCATCACTTTTACATGAAGACTTAAAAATTCGTAAATTTATTGATAAAGCATTGAAAGACGCATCAGTATCTCACGTTGAGATTGAGCGTGCTGCTAACCGCATCAACATTGCTATTCACACTGGTAAACCAGGTATGGTAATTGGTAAAGGCGGTTCAGAAATCGAAAAACTTCGCAACAAATTAAATCAACTTACTGACAAAAAAGTTCACATTAACGTAGTTGAAATCAAGAAAGTTGACCTTGATGCACGTTTAGTTGCTGAAAACATTGCACGTCAATTAGAAAATCGTGCTTCATTCCGTCGTGTTCAAAAACAAGCGATCGGTAGAGCAATGAAATTAGGTGCTAAAGGTATCAAAACACAAGTTTCAGGTCGTTTAGGCGGTGCAGACATCGCGCGTGCTGAACAATATTCAGAAGGAACTGTACCACTTCATACTTTACGTGCAGACATCGATTATGCACATGCAGAAGCTGACACAACTTATGGTAAGTTAGGTGTTAAAGTGTGGATCTATCGTGGTGAAGTTCTTCCTACTAAGAAAAATAGTGAAGGAGGAAAATAATTATGTTACTACCAAAGCGTGTAAAATATCGTCGTCAACATCGTCCTGATACAAAAGGTCGTTCAAAAGGCGGTAACTTTGTAACATTTGGTGAGTATGGTATTCAAGCTACAACAACATCTTGGATTACTTCTCGTCAAATCGAATCAGCTCGTATTGCTATGACACGTTACATGAAACGTGGCGGGAAAGTTTGGATTAAAATCTTCCCTCACACACCATACACACAAAAACCTTTAGAAGTACGTATGGGTGCTGGTAAAGGTGCGGTTGAAGGCTGGATCGCAGTTGTTAAACCAGGTCGTATTTTATTTGAAGTTGCTGGCGTATCTGAAGAAGTTGCGCGTGAAGCATTACGTTTAGCGAGTCACAAACTTCCAGTTAAAACGAAGTTTGTAAAACGTGAAGAATTGGGTGGTGAAACAAATGAAAGCTAAGGAAATTAGAGACTTAACCACTTCAGAAATCGAAGAGCAAATCAAATCTTCAAAAGAAGAGCTTTTTAACCTACGCTTTCAATTAGCTACAGGTCAATTAGAAGAGACTGCAAGAATTAAAACAGTAAGAAAAACAATTGCACGTCTAAAAACTGTTGCACGTGAAAGAGAATTAGAACAAGGTAAAGCAAATCAATAATTGATTGAAAGAGGAGGTTACTAAAGTGAGCGAAAGAAATGATCGTAAAGTTTACGTTGGTAAAGTTGTTTCAGACAAAATGGACAAAACAGTGACTGTTTTAGTTGAAACATACAAAACGCACAAACTATATGGCAAGCGTGTAAAATACTCTAAAAAGTATAAAGCACATGACGAAAACAATTCAGCTAAATTCGGAGATATCGTTAAAATTCAAGAAACTCGTCCTTTATCAGCGACAAAACGTTTCCGTTTAGTAGAAATCGTCGAAGAATCAGTAATCATTTAATGACTATAAAGATAAGGGAGGTTTAATCATGATCCAACAAGAAACACGTTTAAAAGTAGCAGACAACTCTGGTGCTCGTGAAGTACTTACAATCAAAGTATTAGGTGGATCTGGCCGCAAAACTGCTAACATCGGTGACGTCATCGTAGCAACTGTTAAAAATGCTACACCTGGAGGCGTTGTTAAGAAAGGCGATGTTGTTAAGGCTGTCGTTGTACGTACGAAATCAGGTGTACGTCGTAAAGACGGTTCTTACATCAAATTTGATGAAAATGCATGTGTTATCATTCGTGATGACAAAGGACCACGTGGTACACGTATCTTCGGACCAGTAGCACGTGAATTACGTGAAGGAAACTTTATGAAAATCGTTTCCTTAGCACCAGAAGTACTATAATCGATCGTAAATCATAAATAATAAATTCCAAGGAGGTGCCCACATGCATATCAAAAAAGGTGACAACGTAATCGTTATCGCAGGTAAAGACAAAGGTAAAACAGGTAAAGTTGTAGCAACTCAACCTAAAAAAGACCGCGTCGTTGTGGAAGGTGTGAACATCGTTAAAAAACACCAAAAACCAACTCAAATGAATCCTGAAGGTGGAATCTTAGAAACTGAAGCAGCAATTCATGTTTCTAACGTACAAATATTAGACCCTAAAACAAACGAACCTACACGTGTAGGCTACAAATTTGTTGATGGTAAAAAAGTAAGAATCGCTAAAAAATCAGGCGAAGAAATTAAGTCTAATTAATATCTAGTTGAAAGGAGGATCCACTTTGAACCGTTTAAAAGAAAAATTTAATTCAGAAGTTACACAAAACTTAGTTAAAAAGTTTAACTACAGCTCAGTAATGGAAGTACCTAGAATCGATAAAATTGTTGTGAACATGGGTGTAGGTGACGCAGTACAAAACTCAAAAGTATTAGATAACGCTGTTGAAGAATTAACTGCAATCACTGGTCAAAAACCATTAATCACTAAAGCGAAAAAATCAGTTGCGACATTCCGTTTACGTGAAGGTATGCCAATTGGTGCTAAAGTAACATTACGTGGCGAAAGAATGTATGAATTCTTAGATAAATTAATCTCAGTTTCATTACCACGTGTACGTGACTTCCGCGGTGTATCTAAAAATGCATTCGACGGTCGCGGTAACTACACATTAGGTGTTAAAGAACAATTAATCTTCCCTGAGATTGACTATGATAAAGTATCAAAAGTACGTGGTATGGATATCGTTATCGTTACTACTGCTAACACAGATGAAGAAGCGCGTGAATTATTAACTCAATTCGGTATGCCGTTTCAAAAATAATCTCTAAAGGAGGCGAATTAGATGGCTAAAAAATCAATGGTTGTTAAGCAACAACGTAAACAAAAATTCCAAGTCCGTGAATATACACGTTGCGATCGTTGTGGTCGTCCACATTCTGTATATCGTAAATTTAAACTTTGCCGTATTTGTTTCCGTGAATTAGCTTACAAAGGTCAAATTCCTGGCGTACGTAAAGCTAGCTGGTAAAAATTTAACTCTTGAAAGGAGGCAACAACTATGACATTGTCAGATCCAATTGCAGATATGCTTACTCGTGTAAGAAACGCAAACATGGTGCGTCACGAAAAATTAGAATTACCTGCATCAAACATTAAAAAAGAAATTGCTGAAATCCTTAAAAATGAAGGTTTCATCAAAAATGTAGAATATATCGAAGATGATAAACAAGGTGTTATCCGTTTATTCTTAAAATATGGTTCAAATAACGAACGTGTTATTACTGGTCTTAAACGTATTTCAAAGCCTGGTTTACGTGTTTATGCTAAAGCAAACGAAGTGCCTAAAGTATTAAACGGTTTAGGTATTGCATTAGTTTCAACTTCTGAAGGTGTAATCACTGATAAAGAAGCTAGAAAACGTAACGTAGGCGGAGAAGTATTAGCTTACATTTGGTAATATTAAATAAATAAGGAGGTGCCAGAACATGAGCCGTGTTGGTAAAAAAATTATCGAAATCCCTAGCGATGTCACTGTAACGATCGAAGGAAATACAGTTTCAGTAAAAGGGCCTAAAGGTGAATTATCACAAACTTTAAATGAAGAAATGACTTACAAACAAGATGAAAACACACTTGAAGTTGTTAGACCATCAGATTCTAAAGAACATAGAACAATTCATGGTACAACTCGTGCGTTAATCAATAACATGGTACAAGGTGTATCTAAAGGATACGAAAAAACACTTGAACTTATCGGTGTTGGTTACCGTGCACAAGTTCAAGGTAGCAAACTTGTATTAAACGTAGGTTACTCTCACCCAGTTGAATTTGAAGCTGCTGAAGGAATCACTTTCTCAGTAGAAAAAAATACGACAGTTAAAGTTGAAGGAATCGACAAAGAATTAGTAGGTGCAACAGCATCAAAAATTCGTGACGTTCGTCCTCCAGAGCCTTACAAAGGTAAAGGTATCCGTTACCAAGGTGAATATGTACGTCGTAAAGAAGGTAAAACTGGTAAATAATAAATCACTCTAATAAGAAAGGAGTATTGACATGATCAGCAAAATTGATAAAAATAAAGTACGTTTAAAAAGACATGCACGTGTTCGTACGAAATTGTCAGGTACTAGCGAAAAGCCACGTCTAAACGTATATCGTTCAAACAAACACATCTATGCACAAATCATCGACGATACTAAAGGCGTTACTTTAGTTCAAGCTTCAACTAAAGATAGCGAAGTAGATGCTTCTACAACAAAAGTTGAAATGGCATCTAAAGTCGGCGAAGTAATTGCTAAGAAAGCAAATGAAAAAGGCATCGAAGCAGTTGTATTCGATCGTGGAGGATACTTATTCCACGGACGTGTGAAAGCACTAGCAGATGCAGCTCGCGAAAATGGACTTCAATTTTAATCTAAAAGGAGGGACAATATAAATGGCTCGTAGAGAAGAAGAAGTTAAAGAATTTGAAGAACGCGTTGTTACGATTAACCGTGTTGCTAAAGTTGTAAAAGGTGGACGTCGTTTCCGTTTTACTGCACTTGTAGTAGTAGGTGACAAAAATGGTCGCGTTGGATTCGGTACTGGTAAAGCACAAGAGGTACCTGAGGCAATCAAAAAAGCAGTAGAAGCTGCGAAAAAAGATTTAATTACAGTTACTCGTGTTGACGGTACTACACCACACACAATCACTGGACGTTTCGGTTCAGGAAGTGTTTTAATGAAACCAGCAGCACCTGGTACAGGTGTTATCGCAGGTGGACCAGTTCGTGCCGTATTAGAGCTTGCAGGTATCACTGATATCTTAAGTAAATCATTAGGTTCAAATACACCAATCAACATGGTTCGTGCGACAATCAATGGTTTGAAAAACTTAAAAAATGCTGAAGATGTTGCGCGTTTACGCGGCAAAACAGTAGAAGAATTATACAATTAAGGAGGGAAACAGATAAATGGCTAAATTACAAATCACCCTCACTAAAAGCGTTATTGGGCGTCCAGAAACACAACGTAAAACAGTTAAAGCACTTGGCCTAGGTAAGGTCAATTCATCTGTTACAGTTGAAGACAACGCAGCAATTCGTGGACAAATTAACAAAGTAAGTCACTTAGTATCAGTAGAAGAAAAATAATTAAGGAGGTGCCAAAATGAAATTACATGAATTAAAACCATCAGAAGGATCACGTAAATTACGTAACCGTGTCGGCCGTGGTGCAGGTACTGGTAACGGTAAAACAAGTGGTCGTGGTCAAAAAGGTCAAAAAGCACGTTCAGGTGGTGGCGTAAGACCAGGTTTCGAAGGTGGTCAATTACCATTATTCCGTCGTATTCCAAAACGTGGTTTCACAAACATCAACCGTAAAGAATACGCTATCGTTAACTTGGACCAACTTAATCAATTTGAAGATGGTACTGAGGTAACACCTGAGTTATTAATCGAAACAGGCGTAGTTAAGAATGAAAAAGCTGGCATTAAAGTTTTAGGTAATGGTTCATTAGAAAAGAAATTAACTGTTAAAGCACACAAATTCTCAGCTTCAGCTAAAGCCGCTATTGAAGCGAAAGGCGGAGCACAAGAGGTGATCTAATGTTTCACACGCTTGTGAACTTTTTTAAAACAAAAGAAGTTCGTAACAAGATACTTTTTACTCTTGCAATGTTAGTCATTTTCAAAATAGGTACGTATATCCCAGCACCTGGTGTTAATCCAGCAGCATTTGATAATCGACAAGGTTCTCAAGGCGTCACTGACTTGTTAAACACGTTTGGTGGCGGAGCCTTGAAGAACTTTTCCATTTTTGCTATGGGAATCATGCCCTACATCACTGCTTCAATTGTTATGCAACTATTGCAAATGGATATTGTACCTAAGTTTACTGAATGGGCAAAGCAAGGTGAAACTGGTCGTAAGAAGTTAAACAACTTCACACGTTATTTCACAATTGTTTTAGCATTTATTCAATCGATTGGTATGTCGTTCCAATTCAATAATTATTTGGACGGGGCACTTATCAAAGAACAAAATGTTTGGTCGTATTTGTTAATTGCAATAGTACTTACGTCAGGAACTGCATTTTTAATGTGGTTAGGTGAACAGATCACGCAATATGGTGTTGGTAATGGTATTTCTATTATCATCTTTGCAGGTATTTTATCTACATTACCGTCTGGACTCATGCAATTTTACCAACAGGAGTTTATCGGACAAGATGATGTTACATTCGCTTGGTTGAAAGTCGCTGGACTCGTTGTCGGTATGATTTTATTAACTGTCGGCGCGGTATATGTATTACAAGCGATTCGTAAAATACCTATTCAATATGCAAAGAAACAATCTCATATGCGTCTTGGTTCACAAGCAACATACTTACCATTAAAAGTTAACTCAGCTGGTGTGATTCCAGTCATCTTTTCAATGGCATTCTTTTTATTACCGAGAACATTATCATTGTTCTTCCCGGATGCCGACTGGGCACAAAAGCTAGGAAATTACGCTGACCCATCTCATAATATGGGTATGGTAGTTTATGTTGTCTTGATTATTGCATTTACTTATTTCTATGCATTTGTTCAAGTCAACCCTGAAAAGATGGCAGAAAATCTTAAGAAGCAAGGCAGTTACGTTCCAGGGATTCGTCCTGGTGAACAAACGAAAAAATATATCACTAAAGTCTTATATCGCTTAACGTTTGTAGGTTCAATTTTCTTAGCGGTCATTGCGATTTTACCAATTATCGCAACTAAATTTATGAACTTACCACAAGCAATTCAATTGGGTGGTACAAGCTTACTCATCGTTATCGGTGTTGCCATTGAAACAATGAAAAGTTTAGAAGCTCAAGTGAATGAAAAAGAATATAAAGGCTTTGGTAGACGATAATTTGTAGGAGGGCACTTATGAACATTATCTTAATGGGATTGCCTGGTGCTGGTAAAGGAACTCAAGCGAGTGAAATCATTAAAAAGTACCCTATTCCTCACATTTCAACGGGGGATATGTTCAGAAAAGCGATTAAAGATGAAACTGAACTAGGTAAAGAAGCGAAATCCTATATGGATCGTGGTGAACTTGTACCAGACGAGGTTACAGTTGGGATTGTAAAAGAACGTATCTCTGAAGACGATGCAAAAAAAGGTTTCTTATTAGACGGATTTCCTCGTACGATTGAGCAAGCAGAAGCATTAAATTCAATCCTAGAAGAACTTGGAAGAACGATTGATGCAGTTGTGAATATCGAGGTGCCAGAAGAAGAACTCATGAATCGTCTAACAGGTCGTCGTATTTGCGAGACTTGTGGCACAACATATCATCTTGTTTTCAATCCTCCAAAAGTTGAAGGTATTTGTGATATTGATGGTGGTAAGCTTTATCAACGTGAAGACGACAACCCTGAAACTGTTGCGAACCGTTTAGAAGTGAATGTAAAGCAATCTAAACCTATTTTAGAGTTTTACAATCAAAAAGGTCTTTTGAAAAACATCGACGGGTCAAAACACATTGATGAAGTTACATCAGATGTGATTGAAATTTTAGAGTCACTTAAATCATAACGGCTTGGTGAGATCATTTTGAATCAGTCGTTAACTTTGATAGCATAAATTGATTTTTATGGTGACAAGGCTTTATAACGATTGTGTAAAAGTGAGTATAACTAAAGTAGACCGTTCATGAATAAATATTCTATATCCTTACAACAAAAGGGAGGCGTTATTCCAAATGGCAAAACAAGACGTTATCGAACTTGAAGGTACAGTATTAGATACTTTACCAAATGCAATGTTTAAAGTAGAATTAGAAAATGGTCATGAAATTCTAGCACATGTGAGTGGTAAAATTCGAATGAACTATATCCGTATTCTACCTGGCGACAAAGTAACAGTAGAAATGTCTCCGTATGATTTAACACGCGGAAGAATCACATATCGTTATAAATAATTGTCACTCCAACATTGAAGGAGGTATAAAAATGAAAGTAAGACCATCAGTAAAACCTATTTGCGAAAAATGTAAAGTCATTAAACGTAAAGGTAAAGTCATGGTAATCTGTGAAAACCCTAAGCATAAACAAAAACAAGGTTAATTAAAAGAGAGGTGTAAATTATAATGGCACGTATTGCAGGAATTGATATCCCACGTGATAAACGCGTAGTAATCTCATTAACTTATATCTACGGTATCGGTAAAACATCAGCACAAAAGATCCTTTCAGAAGCAAACGTTTCAGAAGATACACGTGTTAAAGACCTTACTGACGATGAGTTAGGTCGTATTCGTGAAGTTGTAGACGGTTATAAAGTTGAAGGTGACTTACGCCGTGAAACAAACTTAAACATCAAACGTTTGATGGAAATCTCATCTTACCGTGGTATCCGCCACCGTCGTGGTTTACCAGTTAACGGTCAAAAAACTAAAAACAACGCTCGTACGCGTAAAGGCCCAGTTAAAACTGTAGCTAACAAGAAAAAATAATAGGTAAAGGAGGCAAATTATACTATGGCACGTAAACAAGTATCACGTAAACGTAGAGTGAAAAAGAATATTGAAAACGGTGTGGCTCATATCCGTTCAACATTCAATAATACAATCGTAACAATTACAGATGAATTCGGTAATGCTTTATCATGGTCATCTGCAGGTGCGCTTGGTTTTAAAGGTTCTAAAAAATCTACACCATTCGCAGCACAAATGGCTTCTGAAACAGCTTCAAAAGCAGCGATGGAGCATGGTTTAAAATCAGTTGAAGTAACTGTAAAAGGCCCTGGCCCAGGTCGTGAGTCAGCGATCCGTGCGTTACAATCAGCAGGTTTAGAAGTAACAGCGATTAAAGACGTTACTCCAGTTCCACATAATGGTTGCCGTCCACCAAAACGTCGTCGCGTATAATTAAATTTTCGTTTTGTCACAAATCACTTGAATTTAAAGTTATGCAAGTCGACGTACTTAAGGAGGATATGTAAATGATTGAAATTGAGAAACCTAGAATTGAGACAATTGAAGTTAGTGATGATGCTAAATTCGGTAAGTTCGTTGTTGAACCATTAGAGCGTGGTTATGGTACTACACTAGGAAACTCCTTACGTCGTATCCTACTATCATCATTACCAGGTGCGGCTGTGAAGTATATCGAAATTGAAGGTGTGTTACACGAATTCTCTGCAATTGATCATGTCGTTGAAGATGTTTCTACAATTGTGATGAATATTAAAAAGTTAGCACTTAAGATTTATTCTGAAGAGGATAAAACACTTGAAATCGATATTAAAGAAGAAGGCGAAGTCACTGCAAAAGATATCATGCATGACAGTGATGTTGAAATTTTGAACCCTGATCTTAAAATTGCGACAGTGTCTAAAGGTGGTCACCTTAAGTTACGTTTAGTTGCGAATACAGGACGTGGGTATGCATTAGCTGATCAAAATAACTCAAGTGATCTTCCAATTGGTGTGATTCCAGTAGATTCATTATACTCTCCAGTAGAGCGTGTGAATTATACAGTTGAAAATACACGTGTGGGACAAAGTTCTGACTTCGACAAATTGACATTAGACGTATGGACTGATGGCTCAATTACACCGCAAGAGTCAGTATCTTTAGCTGCTAAAATTATGACTGAGCATTTAAACATCTTTGTTGGTTTAACTGACGAAGCACAAAATGCAGAAATCATGATTGAAAAAGAAGAAGATCAAAAAGAAAAAGTATTAGAAATGTCTATTGAAGAATTAGACTTATCTGTACGTTCATACAACTGTCTTAAACGTGCGGGTATTAACTCAGTACAAGAACTCGCTGACAAATCAGAGGCTGATATGATGAAAGTTCGTAACTTAGGTCGTAAGTCTCTTGAAGAAGTAAAATACAAATTAGAAGACTTAGGTTTAGGTCTAAGAAAAGAAGATTGATAAAGGAGGTTAACTCATGGGTTACAGAAAATTAGGTCGTACTTCAGATCAACGTAAAGCAATGTTACGTGACTTAGCAACATCATTAATCGTTAGCGAACGCATCGAAACGACTGAAGCACGTGCGAAAGAACTTCGTAGCGTAGTTGAAAAATTGATCACTTTAGGTAAAAAAGGTGACTTAGCTTCTCGTCGTAATGCTGCTAAAACATTACGCAACGTTCAAATCTTAAACGAAGATGAAACGACTCAAACTGCACTTCAAAAATTATTCGGTGAAATCGCTGAACGTTACCAAGAGCGTCAAGGTGGTTACACTCGTATTCTTAAAGTTGCTCCACGTCAAGGCGATGGCGCATTAAAAGTAATCATTGAATTAGTATAATTGATACACACTACTACATGAAAGCAAATGAGTGCAACGATAATGTTTGCCACATACAAATATTGTCTAGCTCAGAGTACCCCATCTAACTTAATATTGACGACAAAGCGTGAACTCAATTCAGATGGGGTGCGCGCTTTTTTATGTCAATGTTGGATGGGTCGGGACGTCAAACTTTTGTGTTCCAATCGTCCTCATTTTTTTGACTGCTTTATCATTACTGATTGAAAATAAGACTATGAGAAGATCAAGACTGTGAAAACTTAGATGTGTCTCAGTCTGACAATAATAGACAAGGGTGTGAGATGATGGTTGATTGTCTCATATCCTTTTTTTAATGGGACGATAAGCGTTAAGTCAAGTCAGAAACGCTAATGGCATACGATGGGATTGAATCGCAGGCAAACATTTCCGATACATATACAAATGGCGTTGTTTTTTGTAAAATAGTCATATTAGCACATAAAGGAGGCACTAGAAATGGAACACGAGCACTTGATAGAATTTGATCACGTTTCATTTCAATATCATGAGGATCAACCGAAAGTTTTAAATGATATCCAATTCAAAGTGAACAAAGGTGAATGGTTATCTATTGTCGGTCATAACGGTTCGGGTAAATCAACATTAGCGAAACTGCTCACAGGTATTGAACAAGATTATCAAGGCGATATTCGTATTAACGGCAGTTCGATTAAAGGTGTCGATCGTTCAGCTTTTGAACATCATATTGGCATCGTGTTTCAAAATCCTGAAAATCAATTTGTAGGATCAACAGTAAGCTATGATGTGGCTTTTGGTTTAGAAAATAAAGGATTGTCCTACAATGAGATGCATGACATTGTGCCTTTAGTCCTTAAAGATGTAGATATGTATGATAAACAGCATCATGAACCTACTGCGCTTTCTGGTGGTCAAAAACAACGTGTCGCGATTGCGAGTGTTTTAGCTTTAGAACCGCAATTGATTATTTTAGATGAAGCGACGGCGATGTTGGACCCAGAAGGTAAGCGTGATATACTAGCGATGGTGAAAGCACTCAATCGACATAAAGGTGTTACGGTCATTGCGATTACACATGACCTTTCAGAAGTCGTGTCGTCAGATCGTGTGATTGTGATGAATCACGGCGAAGTGTTTTTAGAAGGAACGGTTGAAAAGATTTTTGAGCAAGGTGAAGCGTTAGTAGAAATTGGTTTGGATTTGCCCTTTGAGATGCGCATGGCTCAAAAGTTAAATCTTAGCCAATCGTTTATAACGTATGAAGGATTATTGGAGCGGTTGACATGATTAAATTTGAAGAAGTTTCCTATACGTATCAAAAGAATACACCTTATGAATATCAAGCGTTAAATCAAATCTCAACAGAGTTTTTACCTGGACGTTATTATGCGATTATCGGTAAAACGGGGTCTGGCAAGTCCACATTGATTCAACATTTCAATGGTTTAGTGAAACCGACCCGTGGCAAGGTCCAAGTGCTAGATGTCACCGTCAACCGAAAAACGAAAGATAAACATCTGAAATCGATTCGTCAACGGATAGGTATGGTTTTTCAATTTCCGGAGTCCCAGTTATTTGAGGAAACTGTCGAAAAGGAAGTATTGTTCGGACCACGTAATTATGGGCTTGACATAGAAGAGGCACGTGACAAAGCAATGACGTTGCTTGGTGAACTCGGTTTTGATGCAGAAAAAGTGATGCAGCAGTCTCCGTTTCTACTCTCAGGAGGGCAAATGCGTAAAATTGCGCTCGCTGCCATATTAGCGATGGACCCGGATATTTTAATTTTAGACGAACCGACAGCGGGTTTAGATCCACGAAGTAAAGCTCAAGTGATGGCGTTGTTTAAGAAACTACAGTTGGAAGAAGGGAAAACGATTATTCTAGTGACACACGATATGAACGATGTCGCTGAATTTGCGGATGAAATTAAAATCATGCAAGGTGGAACTTTAATAGAATCCACGACGCCGTATGACTTTTTCCAACGCCCTGATGACGTCAATGCTTTGCACTTATGCCTTCCTGACATTGTGCGGTTACAGCGTGATGTTGAGGCGAAATTGGGCGTACAGTTCGACAAGTTGGCATTAACAGAAGCATCGTTTGTAGCGATTTATGAAGAATGGAGGCAACGTCATGAAGGATAAGCTAATTATTGGACGTTTTCTTCCGCTCGATACCGTCATACATCGATTGGACCCGCGCGCGAAACTGATTTTTGTATTTTTGTTTATTATCATTATTTTTTTTAGTCACGCGTCTTTAAGTTATTTGTGGCTTGCACTTATATTACTCACAGTTACTAAACTTGCACGTATTCCATTATGGTTTCTTATAAAAGGACTCTTACCGGTATTCTTCTTTTTAATTTTAACCTTTATGATGCATCTGTTTCTCACTAAAGGTGGAACACGTTTGATTGAATGGGGCTTCATTACTATTGATTCAAACGGGATTAGAGAAGGGATACTTATCATGCTTCGACTCGGATTCATTATGATTGTCTCAACGATTTTGACATTAACGACGAGTCCGCTCAATTTGACAGATGCATTTGATCGTCTGTTTAAACCGTTAAAATACATTAAAATTCCTGTGGCAGCATTAAGTATGATGATGTCGATTGCCTTACGTTTTATTCCGACATTAATGGAAGAATTGGATAAAATCATTTTATCTCAAAAATCACGGGGCTCTGACATTAGCTCAGGTTCATTGGCTGCGAGAATTAAAGCATTTATTCCATTACTCATTCCATTGTTTATTTCTGCGTTTCAACGTGCAGAAGAACTTGCGATTGCGATGGAAGTGAGAGGTTACGATGCCAATGCAGAACGAACGAGTTATCGCATTTTAAAATGGCAGCTGAAAGACACATTATTAATTATCAGCCTCGTTCCTATTGCAGCGGTTTCTCTATGGTTAGGCCATACTTTTTAAAGAAAGGACGATATTATGCAGCGTGTCCTCGTTAAAATCAGTTATAACGGTGCACAATTTTTAGGATTTCAAATTCAAAATCAAGGGCGAACAATTCAAGGCTACTTTGAAAAAATATTAAAACGCATGCATCAGCAACATGTACGCATTCATCCATCCAGTCGAACGGACCGTGGTGTACATGCTAAAGCACAATATTTTCATTTTGATACGCATTTAAACATTACGCCCGAACGCTGGCAACATGCGATGAATAGTGCATTGCCTGATGATATCTATGTTCATGATGTTTCTTTTATTGATCGAGACTTTCATTGTCGCTATGACTGTGTCGGGAAACGTTATCGCTATAGCATTTATCAAGCTGAACATCGCAACCCGTTTTGGTCACAATTGAAAACATTCGAGCCAAAAGCATTGGATATTGAAGCAATGCAACGTGCGGCTCAGTATTTTGTCGGTACACATAATTTTACGACGTTCTGTTCACAAAAAACAGAAGTTGAAAGCAAAGAACGTACGATATATGAAAGTCGTGTTGAACAGACTGCAGACGGTATCGATTTCGTGATTACAGGATCAGGGTTTTTGTACAATATGGTGCGTGTCATTATGGCATATCTATTAGAAGTCGGTAAAGGGAGACGTTCAGCAGACGATGTTCCCAACTTGTTAGCGCAGCAAGATAGAAATCTTGTTCCTCATACAGCACCCGCAGAAGGACTGTATTTGGAGAAGATTTATTTAGCGGCAGAGCAGTTAACAGCGGACTTTGGAGATCACATTCAAATTCACTCTAAAAAATCAACACAAATTTAACGAAACACATTGACTTTATGCGCTAAAACCTATATCATAGTTAACGGTATTGTTTTATATCACCCCACGATAAGCCCCGGAAACTTATTGTGTTACAAGATATATAAGCAGGAAAGAGCAACAGCTAACGGAATAAATAGCGCACTGGATTGTTTCGTACAATCACCCCAAAACTATAGAAACATTTATTCACTAGGAGGACTCAATTATGCGTCAAACATTTATGGCAAATGAATCAAACATTGAGCGCAAATGGTACGTTGTCGATGCTGAAGGGCAAACATTAGGTCGTTTATCATCAGAAGTAGCAGCTATCTTACGCGGTAAAAATAAAGTAACTTACACACCACACGTTGATACAGGTGACTACGTGATCATCATCAACGCATCAAAAATCGAATTGACTGGTAACAAAGAAAACGATAAAATTTACTACCGTCACTCAAATCACCCAGGTGGTTTAAAATCAATCACAGCTGGCGAGTTAAAACGTACTAACCCAGAACGTTTACTTGAAACATCTATTAAAGGAATGTTACCAAGTTCACGTTTAGGTGAAAAACAAGGTAAAAAATTATTCGTTTATGGTGGCGCTGAACATCCACACGCTGCACAACAACCAGAAAACTACGAGTTACGTGGTTAATTAGAAGGAGGAAATGACATTGGCACAAGTTGAATATAGAGGCACAGGCCGTCGTAAAAACTCAGTAGCACGTGTACGTTTAGTACCAGGTGAAGGTAACATTAAAGTAAATGATCGTGACGTACGTGAATACTTACCATTCGAATCATTAATCTTAGACTTAAACCAACCATTCGACGTAACAGAAACGAAAGGTAACTATGACGTTTTAGTTAACGTTCACGGTGGTGGCTTCACTGGTCAAGCACAAGCAATCCGTCACGGTATCGCACGTGCATTATTAGAAGCTGATCCGGAATACAGAGGTTCATTAAAACGTGCTGGTTTATTAACACGTGACCCACGTATGAAAGAACGTAAAAAACCAGGTCTTAAAAAAGCCCGTCGTTCACCTCAATTCTCAAAACGTTAATATCGATTATATATTATGTTTCAAGACATCTTCTCATTGCGGGAAGATGTCTTTTTATTGTGCGCCCGGCATGTGTAACATCTTGACGGTGAAAGTCCGTTACAGTTTTGGTAGTAGGAGTAGGAGCAGTCACACGTTTAAAGTTCTTGATTTGTCTAATAACCAAGGTCAATGGGGTTTGTCGTTTCAGACCGACTACGGAAGCAAAAAGAAATTTAATACGCACCTTAAGGAAAATAACGAAATGAAATAGACCCGGTACCTTTAAAGACATTATCACTGAAATTAGCCAAGTGACGCGAGGTTGGATAAATTACTTTGGGGTTTGTACGACAAGCAGATAGAGGTCATAATGATATTCGATAGATATCTTATTGAATGTTATAATAAAGTCAATAAGATGCGTGATTGCGAGGTTTATATATGACTAGTAGTAAGTATATTGAATATTTGCAAAATGAGGTTGAAGGACAGCTTCTAGATCGAAAGAGGGCGTCTATAAATCCTAAAGATGTTGCTCAACATATTAGTGCGTTTGCAAATGCTGAAGGTGGCAAACTAGTAATTGGTATTGAAGATAATGGAGAAATTTCAGGATTTAATCATTCAAAAGCAAAAAATAAAGAGGTATATATTGAAGCACCTTTCGAACATTTATATAGAATACCTAAATATACTCATGAAATAATAGAAGTGAAGAAACGCGATGGAACTATGGATGAAATTCTTATTTTCGACATTGAACCTAGCTATGATGCTATTATCACCTTAAAAGATGATTCAGTATATTTAAGAATTAATGATAAAAGTAGAAAATTGACACACAATCAAATTACCAATTTAGAATACGATCGCGGTTCACGTCGTTTCGAAGAAGAATTGGTCGAGTATTCTAGTATTGAAGATGTGGATGAAAACCTTGTTAGTGAGTTTAAGCAATTACTTGATACTAATGTAGATAATGAAAAATTATTAAAAGCTAGAGGGTTTATGCGTGAAGGTAAATTGACAGTTGCAGGTTTATTATTGTTTAGTAATAATATTAATGTTTATTTACCTAGTGCTAGGATCCGATTCATGAGGTATGAAGGTACAAAAGAAGAATCTGGGGCAAGACTTAACGTTGTAAAAGATATTACTTTTGACAAAGCTTTGCCAGTAGCAATAAGAGAAGCGAGAGCTTTCATCAATACACAATTACGTGAATATACTTTTTTAGGCAAAGAGGGAAGGTTTGTAACTTTGCCGGAATATCCGGAATTTGCTTGGTTTGAGGGAATGATAAATGCTATTATACATCGTAGATATGATAATCAAGGCGATCATATAAGAATAAAAATGTTTGACGACAGGTTAGAAATTAGTAGCCCGGGTGTATTGCCTGCTTCTGTTACGTTAGAGAATATTAAGGAAGAAAGATATTCAAGGAATCCAAAATTAGCTGCAGCATTAACTCAATATAAATGGGTGAGAGAATCAAATGAGGGCGTGGGACGTATATTTGACGAAATGAAGGATTATTTTTTAGATGATCCTGTTTATTCAGAGCCTAATAATAGTTCAGTACAACTAACTTTGAAGAATAATGTCGTAGCTAGAAAAGAAAGAGAAACAGGTAGAGTGAGTAATATAATAACACCTGAATTATTTGAAAGTTTAAATGAGCAACATGAATTAATTGTGAGACATTTATATAATCAAGGCGAACTAACAGCATCTAAAATTGCTAATATTATTCAAAGGTCTGTTCCTACTGCTAGAAAAAGATTAAAAGAATTAGAGGAAATGAATATTATATCGACACATGGATCAAGTAAAAATGATCCAAAGAGAACATATTATTTACTCGGATTCGAGTAAAGAGAAAAATTTTCGAGTAACTCAAAAGAAAAATACTAAAAAATCATGTGAAACCAATGATATCAAGGGTTTTGTGAGCTTTCGAGTAAAGAAAAAAATTTTCGAGTAACTCAAAAGAAAAATATTAAAAAATCATGTGAAACCAATGATATCAAGGGTTTTGTAAGCTTTCGAGTAAAGAGGGGAATTTTCGAGTAGTATTATTTAATAAGAATTACAAGTTAAATAAAATACCTACAAATCAAAAGTTGACAGAGATTGTAGAATTTCTATCAGATGGTAAGTTAGCAAGTAGAATAGAAATCCAAGAAACAATGGGTCTTCAAAAAAGTTATACATCTGACTTAATTGCGGAACTGAAGAAAATAGAGATTATCGGTTCTGAAGGTAGAGGCCTAGGTACTAGAAATTATTTATATAGAGGCTAATAAATTTATCCAGTGATAACCAGACGATAATCGAACGATACAAGAGTATTTACCACCGGCCAGCAGTTTATTTAGTTACCCCTAAGTATAATTTGGTTTAATTCTATGCAATCGAAAAGAATTAGAAATCCTTTAATTTCAAGGCTTACGATAGTTTATACAACTATACGAAACCCTAAAGTTTTTTGAACGTAAAAAACCAGGTCTTAAAAAAGCCCGTCGTTCACCTCAATTCTCAAAACGTTAATATTGATTATATATTATGTTTCAAGACATCTTCTCATTGCGGGAAGATGTCTTTTTCAGTGCGCCCGGCATGGGTAACATCTTGACGGTGAAAGTCCGTTACAGGCTTGGTAGTAGGAACTGTTAGCGAAAGACAAGGGTGTCCATTGCGAAGTGGAATCTGAAGGAAGTCGGACGCAAACACTCGCACTGACGAACAGAAATATCATAGCCTTAGTATGATATTT
>NZ_MLGE02000013.1 GCF_001792775.2 Staphylococcus pseudintermedius | reverse complement strand
GATTAATACCATTAGCCCAGCTTGCAGAGTTGGCTTACGCAAGATATTGAACCGCCGAGTACGGAACCGTACGCTCGGTGGTGTGAGAGGACGAGTAGTCAATTAATGGCTATTCTCCTACTCGATTTTGTACCAGTTTCTGCTTTTTATGTGAATTGGGTGCAAAGTGGGTACAGACTTATCCGAAAAGGTTGTTGTCATAAATGAATTTTTCAAAGTTTTCTTTTGCCTTATGATTCATTTTTTCAGTCACATGACTATAAATTTGTTCAGTAACTGCCATTGTTTTATGTCCGAATCGTTCTTGAATGACTTTCATTGGGACATCACTTTCTAACAACAGCGTCGCATGTGTATGTCTTAACTTGTGAATGCTCAACTTGTTTTCTTTTCCTAATAATTTGCCGGTCACATGCATCATGGTTTTGTGTGTTGCACTTCGTGGAAGCGGGTCACCAAATGCATTACAGAATATAAAGTCATGAGTTGTATTATAAACATCTTCATTTACGATTCGATTCGCATTTTGAAGGTATTTCAATTTAGTTGATGCTTTCGCTAAATCATCAGTAATATAAATAGTTCTATGTTCTTTGTTTTTCGTTGTATTCCATCTGCCGTGATTTTGGTCATAAGATTTGGTGATAGATAATGTTTTATCTTTGCTGTGGTAATCAGACCAATGCAGTGCATTAGCTTCACCAACTCGTATTGCAGTTTCAATCATTGTTCTAAACATATAGTATTGATGAATGTCTCTTTTTTAACCATCTCCAGAAATGGTTTGATTTGTTCTTTTGGTAAATATTGCGCTTTTTGAGGCATATTTAAATCTTTATGTTTGAGTTCAATGCCGTCACACGGATTAAAGTGAATTAAGCGATCATACACAGCTCTTTGTTACGCTCGTTTTAAAAATGAATGTGATTTTTTGATAGGGATATCCCCGTAAAATTACAGTACTCACATTTTGGAAAATTTTTCATTTTCTATCGTACTTTCAATTAACTTATCAATGCGCCAAATTTTAAATAATAATCTAACCCTTCATCAAGGTGATAATTTTTATTCTCTTGTATGCCTTTGTTTAATGAATTTTCAATTTCGTTAGCATCAGAATTATTTCGAACGACTAATCACAGTGTACTAAAAAAAATGGAAAGGAGTCACAAAAGACAAGATGACACAGCAGACACAGGTAAAGGATACGAGTAATAAAAATACATTACAAAAAGTGAAAGAGGTGTTGAATAAATGAATATTAGAAAAGCTAAAGTTAGACAAGAAGAATTTGAATTCATTCATTAAGTTGACGCTGAAATGGTGAAGAGATAATAAAATAGGCTAATAACAAAGCACGTTTTTCCAAATTAGTTATAGATTGTGATTATCAAATAGAAATTTATAACGAGGGCTCGACAGAAATTGCTAAACTTGGTGTCTTTTTAATAAAACACAAAAACAATGATTTTTATACAATTTATGAGATGACGTTCAATCTATTAATTGATGTTTTGGATGAAGATTAAAATGATACAATATTTAATTATTAGAATCATAGAGGGTTCAGGACAAACTTTCACAGAAGCAACGAAAGTACGTGACAATCAAACGAATACTGCTGTGGAGGTGAATAATAAAGGGAAAGCGATTAAGAAGTATGAGGAGAAAAATAAAAAGTCATCAAGACTTTTTATTTTTCGGAAATGAGTACCTTGATTCCTAAATATAAATTTTTCAGCATATAGAATGGCACAGCTATAATAAAAATAATAGCTAATATAAACATCACACTTGAATGATTATTATTATATATGCTGAAAAGCACAGTAGATAGTCCAAGAGAAATCATCGGCAATATATGATAAAGCAAAGCTCTTTTAGCGTTCCTCGATGTATCTCCGTTAGATAGAGCCCAAACTACAATTGGGAAAATAAATGGTGCAAAAAAGACACTAAAATAACAAAAAGAAGAAAGAATTTTATTTGATGATTTATTCATTTCAACCCCTCCTATCTATACTGCAAATCTATCATGAATGACTGAAGAGTGCTAATGAAAAATCAATATCTTACAAAATTGTAAGATTGAAATTACAAAACTGTAAGGCGAAAGAAATGTGATTAAATGATTGAATTGCTCGAGTTTTACACGGCTAATCGATTAGAGATAGAAAGTTTGAAACTAAGAAAAGATATTTTCAACGATGAAATTGAGAATTGAGAGTAGTCGGTGCTAACGAAAAAGTGACTTTAATCAACAATTAAATCAGCTTTTGAATGAACACTCACTATTTTTCATCAGTAAAAGTTAGCGAGTGTTTTTTTACTATGTCGAAAAAACGATAAACTTCTAACTCTACTTAATAAAATGATGATCATACGTTAAAATTTTTGACAAACTATTGTCATAATTATATTAACGCATTATAATATTGAAAATGTCTAATGGAAACCTTTACATATGCGGTATCATCATGTTGTATGCATGCTGATTGATATGGATAAATGGTTGTTTCGCTATTGGAGAAAAATAAATGACAATGTGTATACGTTTTGTCATTACAACAAGTCGTCATTTCTCATTTCTACAATTTAGTCGAAATAGTCGAAAAGATAAAATCCAAGCAATATGAAGAAAGCGCGATGTTGTGTTTTCGTTAGTACAATCAAAAACATAAACTTTGATATAAAAACTAAGAAAGGAAAACTACTTAAATAGTAACTTTAACTTCATAGACTGTGTAAATCAAAGCGTACCCTCAATAGAGTTGCATGAGGTGCATGTTAAATGTGATTTTATAAAAAGTCGTTGTTCATACAGACAGAAATTAAAGATTTGAGTAGTCAGGCATCGATATGACAATAATTTTTGCACACAGAGGTTTGTCGAGTAAGGCACCAGAAAATACAGTGACAGCATTTGATTTGGCTCGAAAAGTAGAAGGCGTGAAATGGCTCGAGTTGGATGTAGCGATTACGAAAGATGAGCAGTTAATCATTTTTCACGATGACGATTTAGATCGCACAACGGACACGACAGGAGAAGTAAGTGAAACGTTATATGAAAAAATTGAACACGCTTCATCTGGAGAATGGTTCGGTCCTGAGTTCAAAGAAGAGCGTGTGTTGACGTTTGAACAGCTTATTGACTTTGCGAATCGCTATCAACTGAATTTGAACATTGAACTTAAAGGGGTTACAGGCCCAAATGGGTCGTATCTTAGTGAGCGCATGATTCAATTGTTTAAAGAACAGATTAAACAATTGGATTCGAACATCGAAGTACTTATCTCAAGTTTCAACTTTGCGTTACTTAAACTAGCAGAACAACATGTGCCACAGTATACGAGGGCGGTGTTATTTGAACGCTGTGCTTTTTATCCAGATTGGCGTACCATTGTTGATTTTTGTGGTTCTTCCATCGTTCATTTGGAGGATATCAATTTAACGCGTGATGTCGTACAAGATATTAAATCATCTGGTTACACTTTAAATGTGTGGACAGTTAATGATAAAGATCGTGCGAATATACTGTTCAATTGGGGCGTAGATGGCATTTTTACGGACTGTGCAGACGATTTAATACATTTACAAAAAGCATAGAATTAACAACTTAATGAAAGGAACATCAGTATGCAAAAAATACTTGATAAACTCAATTTTAAAGACCGTAAAACACTGATTGGATTTTTATCAGTTGTGACGGCAGGACAATTAATCTATTCTAGTTTTGAAGCTTTTAAAGGGACATTCTACAATTTATTGTTAGAAGTTTTGAATGTGAGTAATGCGGAGTTAGGTGCAATTTTTGGATTAATTGGTATCTCCATCTTCTTTTATATTCCAGGAGGTTGGATTAATAACCGTTTCTCCATCAAATCGATCTTAATTGTTGGTTTATTGATTCGTTTTATTACAATTTCTGTCATTATTTTCTTCAGCCCGACATTCCAAGTGCTGAAAATTATCGCGATTATTTGGGGGATTGTTGACTCATTTTTCTGGCCAGCTGTACTCAATGGTGTCATCTTTTTTACGGATCAAAGTAAGCGTGGTATGGGATTTGGTCTATTAGAATCCGTTCGCCGTGCAGAAGAGATGCTCATGAACTTGCTCATCGTCGGAATTATGTCATTAGTCAGTGGTATTGTTGTATTCAAAGGTGGTATGTTGGCATATAACTTGCTTATCATTCCACTGATTTTACTCATTATCAAATATGTCCCTAAAAACGGGATTGCTGCAATGGATGAAGAAGAAAAAACTGAAATTACTGGAAATAAATCGTTAGAGGCATTAAAAGGGTTATTTTATGTGTTATTGAAACCAAAAGTATGGCTAGCATCAATCAGTGCGATGTCTATTTACTGGGGGTATATCATTTTGATTTACAGTGTCCCATATTTACAGAAAACTTTTGATTTATCAACAACACAAACGGCACTATTTGGAATTTTCAACACAGGTTTAATGGGTGTGCTAATGGGTGTGTCAGCAGGGATTATTTCTGACTATGTGTTCAAATCATCATCTAAAATGATTTTCGCAGCATTGTTGTTATCATCTATCATATTACTAGGTGTTGTATTTATTAAAGGTAGTCTATTTGTCAGCATGGCATTGTTAATCGCATTTTCAGTTACAACATTCTTGGCGAAAAGTGTAATCCTTGCGCCAATTGCTGAATTCGATATTCCTAAAAAATATGCTGGTTCTGCGATGAGTGTCGGTTCGTTCGCTGCTTATGCGCCGATCTTCTGGGTGTATACAATGAATGGTAAATTGCTCGATGCCCATCAAGATAACGTCGTTGAAGCATACAGAATTATTTTTGAAATAGGTATTATCGTCGCGTTTTTAGGTAGTGTTTGTACACTGATTTTGCTCATGTTAAATCGCAAATCAAGCCGTCAAGTTACTGAATAAGAGAAATTATATTACACAACGAGTTGGAGTTATTCTGACTCGTTTTTTTGAAGGAAAGTGTGTTTATACTAAAATTGAGATATAATCACATTATATTTTGAACTATTCAAATTCGGTGTGGATGCACAGTAGGAAATGGTGAAAGAGAGTGATTTGATTGTTAACATTAATATTCATCAGTAAAAGTGAGGACAGTGTCACCTATCATTTTTATCCAGAAAATCGTTTTGAAGCAGCGCCAGGACATATCACAGTCCGACTTTCTGACTTAAAATGTTTTAAAGCGAAAAAAGCAGATCCAGATGAAAATATATGGTACCTTGAGCATGCACTTACAAGAGTGAGAGAACATATTAAAGAAAATCACTTTCCTGAATCAGAAGTTGTTGCATGGTATTAAGAAAAGTACTATTTGCTATTTTCTGAATTTTATGTCTATCATGAACTATCAAATACGAAAAAATCGAGGAGTAGAACCATGTTCACACAACCTAAGCTCATTATTTTTGATTTAGATAATACGTTATATGCGTTTGATGCATTATGGCAAGAGGCAAATAAAGCAACTTTTGAATCATATGAACAGTTTAAAGGCATGGATTATGATGAATTTCTTCCACTTTATCAAAAATATGATCAACATTTTTGGAAGCAACATGATTCTGGGCTGATCAGTTTAGACGAATTAAGGCAACTGCGATTAATTGAAACATTAAAGCGTTATGAAATCGACGTGACGTATGAAGAGGCACAAGCGTATTTTGAGCGATTTTTAAGTTTATTATTGTCTAAAATAACGGTGAATGAAAAAATGAATGCGCTGTTGAACGATTTAAAGGCACATGTTGAAATTGCGATTTTAACGAATGGAAAATTAACTGAACAAAGGACAAAGATTGAAAACTTGCAGCTGAATACGATTTTTAATGACAATATTTTTATCTCTGAAGTAATGGGTGTTGAAAAACCGGATGCACAAGCGTTTTTAAAGGTGACTGATGAGTTGAATATTCGCCCTGAAGAAACATTAATGGTAGGGGATTCATGGACTAATGATGTTAAAGGTAGCATAAATGTAGGCATGTCTGTGATTTGGTTCAATCCCTCACAAACTGAAGATCGACATTTAGATAATCACCAAATTCAAATTTTTACTGGTGAGATTGAACAATTATTGGAAAAGCTCATATCAATGATGGAAGCGGATTGTCATTTTTAGAACATTTGATTCATACAATGTTAGGTCGTGATAGTATGGAGAATAATGGAAAATGGGAGGGAAGGAAACAGAGGGCATTGACGTTAAAGAATTGGCTATGAGTGAAAAACAGGCTGGAACAAATTGATGTTCCAACCTCATCACCCTTATGAAAAACGAATTCACATTATATACAAGTTGATTTTTATGACAGTCAAGGTGATTAATAGATGTAATATGATAAATGAATACACCTATTGGAAAATCTTAATGTCATATCGTACTGCTTCTGTTATTTTTTTCTGTTACTACTTATGACGCCAGACTTCCAATATTTGCTGTGTCATTTTCGCTGATTTCATCTTCAAATGCAGAATTCAAGCTCCATATACCTAATTTTGCTTTTTTTGCTGCTTTCTGTGATTTCTCTAATTGACTTAAATATCTCGTATTCGGTGGGTAAACATAGTCTACTTTAGCAAGGCCTTCCTTCACTAAAATGTTGTTGACCATTTTACCATCAACATAAATATAAGCTAAATAACGGTGATATTTGTCTTGTTTTCGACCTACATCAAATTCTACCTCTATTTTGTTTGCATTTTTAAGTAGTTTTGCCGTTCTGTCTGAAGCTTCTTGACCAAATGGTTGCTTGCCGAGACGTGGATGTTTAGTTTCCGGTGTATCAATTAATAAAAAGCGAAATGTTTCAGTCTTTCCTTGGTATTTTAATTTTGCTGTGTCACCGTCGACAGCTTTGACAAGTTCTACAGGAAATTTTTGTGTTGTACCTGGTTGTGCTGCTTTAGATGATGTGACGGTAGATTTTCCCGTAGCTGCTAGAGCGTTTTCTAGGTTCGTGAAACATGTCGCCGCAAACGCAACAACCGTTAAAACAAATAAAAGTGTGAGACCACTCTTCCAATTTTGATACCACTTTGTTTCTCTATTCATGCATTTTAGCCTCCTTAAAATGTCCATTTTATTCCGCTAAAACCCACTAAATCTTAATTAATAAATCCCCAATTTAATATGATAAGTATAAATTATGTATGCAGTTTATATCAAGCCTATTTTTTAAAATGACAAAAATTTGTAATAAAAAAATATTTTGTATACAAGGTAGGAGGTATCTATACACAATAAGATATTCAATGAAATTTGAATAGAG
Source organism: Staphylococcus pseudintermedius (assembly GCF_001792775.2). GTDB lineage: Bacteria > Bacillota > Bacilli > Staphylococcales > Staphylococcaceae > Staphylococcus > Staphylococcus pseudintermedius. The sequence continues at coordinate 76,195 of NZ_MLGE02000013.1, read as the reverse complement.
TTTTAAATTTAGAGGTGCTATATTATATTTAACCGTCAATTTATGGGAGGTGTAGTATGGTTTTTGAATGTAAAAAAGGACCATTGAATGTGAAAATAGACATTAAAAAAACGTCAATCAAAGAATGTATTAAAGGCCTTGTTTTTTGGAGTATTATTATTTCATTGGTCGCATATTCACGAAAGAAAAATAAGTAAGACGTCAGTAAATGATAAAAGGGAGCTATGATTATGAACGAAATTACTAAAATACGTCTCAGAACAGTATTGAACTATGGCATTGGAGTGGCAGCATTAATTTTTGCGGTGTATATATTAACGAAATAGTGCACTGGGCAGTAGGATTCGTTAAATGATTGATTTGAATTAAAAAGGGGAGTTGCTTATTTTTGCGACTCCCCTTTTTATTAATCTCAGTTGTTAGTCTTATCACGTGATATTATTATGAGTTTTTGGAATTACGCCGTTCTCTCTTGGATTTAATGAGTTGCGTAATGAACCCACCTAAAACACCGAGTAATACGCCGATAAATGCGCCTGCAATGAGAGGTAAGTTGAATACATATTGCAAAGCATAACCGATTATCACTGCAACAATCACGATGATTAGAGACAGACGATTTTCACTAAAAGTCTTCATTTTTTGGTTCACTCCTAATCGTTTTGATTATAACATTTTTAACTGAAAAGAACAGTGTCATATGTGTGTAAAATTGACGCTTATAGTTAGGATTACATATGATATGATGGTGTTAATCATACATAAAAAGGAGTCGCTATGAAAAAAATTACAACAGGCGTTTTAATCCTCGTCATTGCCATTGTCGTTTTAATCTTTCAATATATCAATGGAGATGGCCCTTTTAAAAAGTCTTCAACGGATGTGAGAGGCGAATCATATCTCGTTAAACGCGTAATCGATGGAGATACCATTATTATCGATAAAGATGGGCAAGATGAACGTGTACGCTTAATTGGTGTGGATACACCAGAAACGGTTAAACCGAATACGCCAGTGCAACCATACGGAAAAGCTGCATCAAATTTTACAAAGAAACATTTAACGAATCAACGTGTTAGATTGGAATATGATCGTGAACCAAAAGATAAATACGGACGTACATTGGCTTATGTTTGGTTAGGAGACGAAATGTTTAATGTAAAATTAGCAAAAGAAGGTTTAGCTAGAGCCAAATTTTATCCACCGAATGATAAATATCGTATATTGATTGAACAAGCCCAAAAGGAAGCACAAAAGAAACAGCTGAACATTTGGGAACGCTAAAACATTAAAGACACTTTGAGGCTAATATACAGTCTCAAAGTGTCTTTTTATTTATGAATAACCTTATTGATGTTTTGACGATTCATGATGGTTTTCGAACGATGATACTAATTGTTGCATTGTATGACTTTCGAGTTGTGTATGAGACGTATCAATGAGCGCTTGAATCGCATATTGAATGTCTGTTTCACTTTCACTCGTATAAATGCGGCTATATGGCTGTGCGTCACCATCAATACGTTCGCCACGTTGGTCAACACAATATATCACACCGATTGTCGATACAGGCACTTGTACGAATGATTCAACAGCTTCTTGGATGTTTTGTGTTGCTCTTTCAGCAATTTGATACGGATCATATTCATGAAATTCATAGGTGATTTTGTTTTCAGAAATAATTTCATTAAACGTGTACGATGTTTTTAAGTCAGACTGAAATTGATTGTGATATTGATGTGCAATATAGTGACCGACAATGCGATTCAAATCTTGTTCATCTGTTGTAGGTATGCGACTATCAAAATGATAAAATGTTTTGGATTTCAATGACTTGATGTTCATTAAAATCATGCCGACATTCGTAATCACAATAAAATCAAATTCTGAGATAAATGGAAATAGTGGATTTTTTGGTGCAATTTGACTTGTTGTAATAATGCGGAAATCCTTAATTTTTTCATCACTTTTGAAATCTTCTAGCAAGTGATTCAACAGTTGTCGTGTATTTCTCAAATTAAGATGATACGTCGTTGTAATCGCCCGTTTCTCCTTAGATTGATATCTTTCCTGTTTTAAGATGGAAATTTTATTGAGTAGTTGCATCTTTGTATAAGCTTCTACATCGAGTTGATGTTGATAAAACTTTAGACGTAGGAGCGCTAATAAAACTAAAATAAAAAGTACACAAATTAAAAACCATAATAACAATGACATCTATGTATCCTCCTTCCTAGAGTTTAAAACGCGAATCACGCTAATCGCATATGGGGTCAACAGATGAAAGGGTATAGTTAATCTTAATCATATGTTAATTATTCATTAATGTCTAATTTTGTGCATTTTGATAGGGGGCTCGTTGTAGCGTAGAACATGCAAAGAGGCTCAAGCCATTGGAAAGTCATTGCTAAAGGTGTGTCATCTTAGTCTAAGGTGGAGGTTCGAGTTAGTCTGAAATCAAGCTTTTCAATTACAGGCGCAACTGATTCGTTTGTTTAAATAGTACAAGGTGATTATTGCGTTAAAATTGCAGTGGTTATATCGTGATATACTACGGATACCAATTCAAACCCTGTCTTATAAAATTACAGATATCACCGGAATGATATCTGTAATTTGGAGTTTACCAATTTAAGGTTAGCCAATTATTGTAAAATGTCTTTTTGAATTTGATTGAAGTTATCAAGTAGTTGTTGCATATTTTCTGCTTGTGCATCATCAATTGTAATGAAGACTTTTCGTTCATCTTCTGTAGAACGTTCTTTACCAATGATATTTTTTTCTGTTAAGGCCGTTAACGATTTATGTATCTCCATTAAACTAAAATCAATTGATTGTTTGACTTTGTGTAATGAAATACGACGACTATTTGTCGTTTTAAGGTGATATAAAAACAAAATGTCATTCAGTTTTAGGCCATGTTGTTTCTTAAGTTCACTGATAATTTTCTTTCTATTTGATTCGTAAAAGAAGATAGCTTCTGTCTCCATATCAAAATGGTTGTTCATAATTTCACTCCTTTATCAACTTTCCTATTACCCTAAGTTATATTATATTAAAAAATTTATACTTTTAAAAGAATATTCTTAAAGTAATTCAAAAAAACAGCATATGGCATTTAAAAGTGCATAAAATATCACATCCACACATGTAAAATTTTAACTGTTATTAAATAGAAATTCAATTATTTTTAAAGTAAAATAGTTATAATTCGAATGTAGGGGTGATATTTTTAATAGCTTACAATGAAATTAGATATAATTCAACGCAAAAGTGTGAATATTAATGATTTTTGTTATTAAATTTGTCGAAACTAAAAACCTTTTTGTCATATTAGGTAATAAAGATGTTGTCAAATTCGGTTTTTTAATCATTATATATGAGTGTGTTTATTAAAATGAAGTGGTATTATATTTTAAGTTGAATTCATTTGAGTTAAATGTTGTTAATTCATTGATAAAACACAATTAATCTAGTATAATTAAATGCAATTGTAAGCGTTTTCCCAGGGGGTGAAATAACATGAATACATCAAAAAGAGAACGAATGGAATATTTAGTACATACGTTAATTGATAATGAGCCGCATGCGTTTAAATTTCATGGTGAGATGGCAACGCATTTATTTTTAACGGATCAACTTCACTTTGATAACAAAGTTGAAATTTGTGTCAAGCGAAATGAGCTATTGAAAATTTTACGTGTGATTCCAATGGCTTTTACGATTAAAGTGATAAATAAAAAGGGAGAGCAGCTGCCATATGATGATGTGCAACTCCATCAAATGTCCTCTTTAGAAGTTTATGATCATAATGATTTGTTAATGAACATCATTATTTATGATGTAGATAATGAGCATTGGCTATTTCGACTCAATCATAATGTCAGAATTCCTGAAAAGTATATTTACTATCATTCGCTCAAATGGAAAGTCGACTATATTAAGCCTGAAATTGTGCTCATGTATTTACTACATGAACCTTTTAATGATAAAAAAGTACCGTTTTATCGTCATTTAATTGATAAAATGAGTTACTTTCAATTTGTAACATTGAAAATAGCAGTCGGGGAAGATTTATTAAAACGCGTCATTTCAGAAAGAAGTACTTAACGTGAATGTGATAATCATTCTACGCTAAGTACTCTTTTAATTTTTAACGTTTGTAACAATGTTCATAACACGCTTTTACAGCTGCTTCAGCATCTTTTGTTGAAATCCCGAACATCATCGAAATTTCGGAAGAACCTTGGTTCATCATTTTTAAGTTAATATTGGCTTGTGCTAAAGCGTCGGTAATTTTATTGGCAGTGCCGACTGTAGAACTCATACCTTCACCGACGATCATTAATATTGCTAAGTCATGTTCAACATTCAATTCGTCAATTTGACAATAATGGCGAATTTCCTCTAAAACTTTTTGTTCTTTGCCAGCAAGCTGATTCGAGCGCATAATAATACTGATATTATCAATTCCAGATGGCATATGGTCAAATGAAATGTTATACTTTGCCAATATTTCCAAAACTTTAACTGTAAAACCGACTTGTCTATTCATCAAATACTTTTTAATGTTAATACTTGTAAAGCCTTTGTCACAACTAATACCTGACACGACTTTGTCATGGTTGATTTCACGGTCGTGCACAATATATGTCCCTTTATCACTTGGGCGATTCGTATTTTTAATGACGACAGGGATACGATAGCGATATAGCGGTTGTAATGCCTCGTCATGAAATACGCCAAAGCCAGCGTAAGACAATTCACGCATTTCGCGATAAGTAATTTTGTGAATGACTTCAGGATGTTTAATAACTGATGGATTGGCGCGGAAAATACCTGATACATCCGTAAAGTTTTCATATAAATCCGCTTTAACACCCCTTGCGACAATTGCACCTGTAATATCAGAGCCACCTCGCGGGAATGTCACGATATGCTCCGTTTCTGAATAGCCAAAAAAGCCGGGAATAATAATTTTTTTGTCTGTATTTCTAATTTCTTTAATTTTATCGTAACTCGATTCTAAAATTTGTGCGTTGCCTGGATCATCCGTTACAATGATGCCCGCATCTTGTGGTGATAAGTATATCGTCGGGATCCCTTGTTCGTTATTGTATGCAGCAATGATTTGTGCATTAAAGTTTTCACCTGATGATTTTAACGCATCGAGCAAGCGTTCAGGTGTATCTTTTAAAGTTGCAATGTGTGATTCGAGTGTACGATCAATCTCAGTGAGAATATCTGTTTCTAATGGTAATTCATCAATAATATCTTTGAAGCGATTAAGGATCTCTTGTTTTTTATGTGTATAATCGAGTTGGTTAATCACTTTTTCATACAACCTAATGAGTAGATCGGTTGTCTTGACATCATCACTGTAGCGTTTACCAGGTGCGGATACGATAATAATACGTCTTTCAGAATCGCTGTTTACGATATTTAAAACTTTTTTAATTTGTTCAGCTGATGCGACTGAACTGCCTCCAAATTTTGATACTTTCATAACTTTAGACAACCTTTCTATAATATGAGATACCTATTCAAATTAACCAATACTAATGGTAAAATAGAACTGTCTTTTCTAAATTTTTAGAACTTTACAAACTTTGTGAATGAATTTATACTAAACCATATTTACATATATTTCAATAGAACATGAGTAATTTCATCAGATTTGATTCGGAGGGAAAATAAATGAAACAACTTAATGTTGCATTATTAGGATTAGGGACTGTCGGTTCAGGAGTCGTTAAGATTATTGAAGAGAACCATCAGCAGATTAAAGAAACGATTCAAAAAGATATTCAGATTAAGCATATTTTGGTTCGAGATAAATCCAAAAAGCGACCGCTAAATATTTCACGTTATCATTTGACGGAAGATGTGAATGACATTTTAAATGATGACGATTTGGATATTATCATCGAGGTGATGGGTGGTATTGAGCCGACTGTGGACTGGTTAAAAGCAGCATTAAGTCAAAAGAAACACGTGATTACTGCCAATAAAGACTTATTAGCGGTGCACCTACGTGTCTTAGAAGATTTAGCTGAAGCAAACGGTGTCGCGCTCAAATATGAAGCTAGTGTTGCAGGGGGTATCCCGATTGTCAATGCCATTAACAACGGTTTAAATGCAAATAACATTAGTAAATTTATGGGAATCTTTAATGGTACTTCCAATTTTATTTTGACAAAGATGACAGAGGACGGCGCACCTTATGAAACAGCATTACAACAAGCGCAAGATTTAGGTTTTGCTGAGGCGGACCCAACTGATGACGTGGAAGGTATTGACGCAGCACGAAAAGTTGTTATTACATCGTATTTATCATTTAATCAGGTCATTACGTTAAATGAGGTTAAAACAGAAGGCATCAGTGGCGTGACACCGCAAGATATCGATACAGCAAAAACATTAGGGTACAAAATTAAACTCATTGGTAAAGGCTCATATGCGCAAGGCAAAATTGATGCGTCCGTTCGTCCAACGCTTATTGCACATGCACACCAACTCGCTGCTGTCGAGAATGAGTACAACGCGATTTATGTCATTGGTGATGCAGTCGGTGAGACAATGTTTTACGGTAAGGGCGCTGGAAGTTTAGCTACAGGTTCAGCAGTTGTGAGTGACTTACTCAATGTTGCATTACAATTCGAATCGAACTTGCATACATTACCACCTCATTTTGAATTAAAAACGGAGGCAACGAAAGAAATGATGGACGACGGTGAGACAGTGACATTAAAAGAAAAGGAAAGTTATTATTTTGTAGTGAATACACCTGAAACGTCACTTAAACAAGTGGAATCAACTTTAAAAAGTCACTTACCATTCCATAAATCGCTTCAAGTGATTGAACTCTCACCGACAACATTTGCAGGGATTGTTGTTGGAATTGACACTGATCCGACATCTTATGTTGAACAAGAAGCCGATTATCAAGTTGAAAAAATTTATCCAGTTGAAGGAGTTTGATACGTATGAAATTATGGAAAGGTCTTGTTGAAGAATACAAAGCATTTCTACCAGTAGATGAAAACACACCAACAGTGACGTTAAATGAAGGGCATACGCCACTCATTTATTGTGACACGATGTCAGAGATGTTAGGCATTGAACTGTATGTTAAATATGAAGGCGCTAATCCAACTGGTTCATTCAAAGATCGAGGCATGGTCATGGCAGTCACAAAAGCGAAAGAGCAAGGCAAGAAAATGGTGATCTGTGCCTCGACAGGGAATACATCAGCTTCTGCTGCGGCATATGCGGCGCGTGCAGGTTTAAAAGCGATTGTCGTCATTCCTGAAGGTAAGATTGCTTTAGGAAAGTTATCGCAAGCTGTTATGTATGGTGCTGAAATCGTCTCTATTGAAGGAAACTTTGACGAAGCGTTAGAAATCGTTAAAGAAGTTGCTGAAGATGGAGAAATCGAATTAGTCAACTCAGTCAACCCGTATCGTATTGAAGGTCAAAAAACGAGTGCTTTTGAAATTGTTGAGCAGTTAGATGACCAAGCACCAGATATTTTAGCTATTCCAGTAGGTAACGCCGGAAATATTACTGCATATTGGAAAGGTTTTAAAACGTACGAAGAAAAATATCAAACAGGCTTACCACATATGTTTGGATTCCAAGCGGCTGGTGCAGCACCTATCGTTAACAATCAAGTCGTTAAAAACCCTGAAACAATAGCTACAGCGATTCGTATCGGTAATCCTGCAAGTTGGAAGCAAGCAGTTCAAGCGATTGAAGAATCTGACGGTTTAATTGAAGCAGTCACAGATGAAGAAATTTTAGAAGCGTATCAACTGATGACTTCTAAAGAGGGTATTTTTAGCGAACCTGCAAGTAACGCATCGATAGCCGGACTTATTAAATTACATCGCCAAGGAAAATTGCCTCAAGGTAAAAAAGTGGTTGCAGTTTTAACTGGAAATGGTTTGAAAGATCCGGATACGGCGATTGGTTTATTAGAAAATCCTATTCAAGCATTACCAAATCATAAAAAAAGTATCGTTCAATACATTAAGGACGCGTTAAAATGATAAAAAAACAACTACATTTAGAGATTCCAGCTTCTACAGCGAACTTAGGCTGTGGGTTTGATTCCATTGGTATGGCGCTGAATAAATTTTTACGTATTGACGCCCATATCATTGAAGAAGATCAATGGCGTTTTATTCACAATGGCCCACATCTCGTTGGCTTGCCTGAAGACGAAACACATTACATTTATAAGATTGCACAACAAGTCGCTGCTCAATATGACGTGACTTTGCCCATGCTTGAAATTAATATGTACAGTGATATTCCATTAGCGCGCGGCTTAGGTTCATCTGCTTCAGCGTTAGTAGGGGCACTATTTATCGCTAATTACTTTGGAGATATTGAGCTATCGCAGTACGAATTATTGCAATTGGCAACACAAATTGAAGGGCATCCCGATAATGTTGCGCCAACGATTTATGGTGGTTTAGTCGTGGGCTATCATAACGCTGAAACAAAAGTGACAAGCATTGCGCATATCGATGTGCCAGCGGTTGACTTTATTATTTCCATACCTGAGTACGAACTTGAAACGGTGGAAGCACGCAAAGTTCTACCTGACAGTATTACACATCAAGATGCAGTTAAATATAGTGCCATTAGTAACACGATGATTAGTGCTTTCATTCAACATCATTATGAACTCGCTGGACAAATGATGGAACAAGATGGATTGCACGAGCCATATCGTCAACATTTAATTCGTGATTTTGAAGCGGTAAAACGCATTGCCCACGAACATGGTGCATATGCGACTGTGATTTCCGGTGCGGGTCCAACAATTTTAACAATGATTAAAAAAGAAAACAGTGGGCCACTCGTGCGTGCTTTGCGCAAATATGTTGAAGATTGTCATTCTGAACTTGCCACTGTAAATACATCAGGTGTCGTATCGAAAGTAACACATCATTTTTAAGTATTCATATTGTGCGAAAGATTGGGAGCATTTCATTGTTTCCTAGTCTTTCTTTTTTGAGTGACATTAAGATTAAGACAGAAGCGCGTCAAAAGCTTGATGTGCGTGCTTTGATTTAGGCTTCTATCATTTTGAATTTACTGCAGTTTAGTGTAAGATAAAATCAAATTGAAAGGAGTTTTGGAGATGAAACCAGATTTAGTCGTTATGGACATGGATGACACGTTAATGACGTCCGAAAACCGTGTCTCTGATAAAACAAAAGCATATTTATTATTACTTCAAAAAAATGGCGTAAAAATCGCACTTGCCTCAGGTCGTCCAACAGCGGGGATGTTACCAACTGCAAAGTCATTAAAGATGGATGAATTTGGAAGTTATATTATGAGTTACAATGGGGCACAAACAATTGAACTCTCTAATGAAGAAGTTGTTTCGAAAAAAGTCATTGAAAAAGCAGAATTCGATAAAATTGTAGACTTTTGCCGTGAACATGAACTTTTCGTATTAACTTATCATGATGATACAATTATTTATGAAGGCGAGCATGAATATATGAATATCGAATCAGAGTTGACAGGATTGCCTATGAAGAAAGTGGACGATATTAAAGACTATATTCAAGATGCTGTGCCTAAAGTGATGGGTGTCGATTATGAAGAGCATATTGCAGAATTGATTAAAAAAATGGATGGCGAATTTGATAATGAGGTCGATATGACAACGAGTAAGCCGTTTTTCCTTGAATTTATGAGTAAAGGTGTATCTAAAGGAGAAGCGATTAAAAAATTAGCTGAACGTTTAGATTTAGATGTGAATCAAATGGTGGCATTCGGTGACAGTGCAAATGATATTGAAATGTTTAAAGTTGTCGGAAAAGCTGTTGCGATGAACAATGCGTCAGATGAAGTGAAATCATATGCGGATATGGTCACAAAAAGCCATGATGAAGATGGTATTCCGTACGCATTAGATCAAATATTGTCATAAACTATCCAATGAAAGCAAGAGAAGATCGTTGAATAATGAGCGATTTCGACCTTGCTTTTTGTTTGTTCTAAAGTCGTGTGAGATGAAATGGTCATATAAATATGTTGGCCAGTAAAAAAGAAGCACTCCTCAACAGAGCACTTCAAAGATTCACTATTTTGCGGTATGCGTCCACTCATGTTTGCCACGATGACGTTTAATATGCGCATACACTTGATCTGCAGCATAATCTAAATTTGTGTACACAGTGATGGCAAACGCCGATTGAGACGCTTCAAAATCGGTCTCCGAATACAACTCTTTTAAATGTTGGAATAAACTTTCCATTTGTTCGTGCGTTAAACTACTATACTCTCTTAACGTCCGTTTCAACAACTTTCCGTTTTTCTCTTCTAAAACTTGTACCACAATGACAAAGCGTTCTTCAGTTTTTAAAACATCATCGAAAAGGTTTGTTTGTCCTATCATCACGTGCCCACCTTTACAATTTATTAATTTAATTATACATGAAATCGCAATATGTAGGAAATGGAATAGTCAAGTTTTTTAATGAAATTCATCTTTTCAAACACGATGTTATTGTAATGGAAGTAAAATAGACGAAAAAAAGAGCCCTACACGGAAGGCTCCTTTATTTGAGTCTATTCGCGATAAGATTCATGTTCGCTTAAATCAATCTCTTCAAGTGGAATGATGCGTGTCTTGTGAATCAACTTATGAACGATATAGACGAGTAGCAAAATGAAAATAGGTAAAAAGTTTTGTGCTAATTTCGCTAAATCAAAATGAACAAATGCTTCAGCTGAACTACCGAGAATTAAGAATAACAACGTTGCGATAACGATAATAGGTCCAACAGGGTAAAATGACGCCTGATAAGGTAACAATTGATTGATATCTTTATTTTGCTTTTTAATAGCACGTCGTAATCTGATTTGAGCAATAATACTTGAGGCCCAAACAAATGTAACGAGGGCACCAATAATATTGAGCAAGCCCATGACACTTTTTGGATTAAAGTTTGCATAAATCGTAACGGCTGCAATGAAAATAAATGTTGTGTATAAAGCGCGTAATGGCAGTTGTGAACGTGAATGAATGTGACCTAAAAACTTTGGTGCTTGTCCGTCTTGACTTAATGAGAACAACATACGACTCGTGGTAAAAACACCTGAATTTGCAGCTGAAAGTAATGATGTTAAAATCACCGCGTTTATAACAGAAGCTGCAAAAGCAATACCGACTCTATCAAAAACAATCGTAAATGGACTTTGAGCGATTGAACCACTTTGATTGAGTAATGTTGGATCTGTATAAGCTAAAATGGCAGAAATCACCGCGATAGACAACACATAGAATAATAAAATGCGCCAAAAAACTTGTTTGATCGCACGTGGCATGGACGTTTTCGGATTATCTGATTCACCCGCTGTAACTGCAACGACCTCAGTTCCACCAACGGAAAAGCCTGCGATTAATAAGACGCTTAAGAATCCTGAAATGCCCCCAACAAATGGTGCTTCACCCGTTGTAAAGTGTTTAAAACCGTAATAATGCCCTCCTAAAATACCGAAAATCATTAAAATGCCTAGGACGATGAAAATAATAATCGTGACAACTTTAATTAAAGATAGCCAAAATTCAGCTTCACCAAACGCTTTAACGGTAAAGATATTCACTAAAAATAATAAGGCTAAAAAGATTAAACTCCATACAAGCGGTGAGAAGAAATGAAATGCATCCCAATAGTTAATGACACTCGATGCAACGATAATATCTACACTTGTGACAAGAGACCAAATTGTCCAGTATAACCAACCCATCGTAAAACCTAAAGATGGGTCTACAAAACGATTGGCATAACTACTAAATGCTCCAGACACAGGGTAAAAAGTTGCCATTTCTCCTATTGATGACATTAAAAAGTATAACATCACCCCGATGACTAAATAAGCAAGTATCGCGCCACCTGGACCAGCTTGAGCTATCACCCCACCAGTTGCGACAAAGAGCCCTGTACCAATCGCGCCTCCAATGGCAATCATTGTAATATGTCTTGATTGGAGGCCTCTACTTAAATTTTTTTCTTCCATACATATCTTCTCCTCAACAATTAGCTTTCTATATATTTTACTTGTTAAGGGGATGAGTTTCAATAAAAATTTGCGACTTTAAAGCGATAAAATATCGAGGGGATTAAAATTGAGTATGAAAAATAGAAAATACGGTGGAGAAATTCATCATGATACAAAGGGTGTAAGCAGTTTTGCGGCTAATATGTAGAATAGTTGTATAATGAAAAGGTAAATAAAAAAGTCAAATGATGTTTGAAATCATTTGACTTATGTCGTATTTTAATTATAAGCAAGGTGACGCGCTCGCTAACGCATTGATGTACTTGTGTAATAAGCGTCGCACAATCAATGACAGTGATTATTCACTATGATTATTTTGTTTCTCTGTGTAAAGTGTGTTTGTTTAATCTTGGGCAATACTTCATCATTTCAATACGCTCAGGATTAGTTCGTTTGTTTTTAGTTGTGATGTAGTTACGGTCACCACATTCAGTACATGCTAAAGTTACATTTACGCGCATGACTAGTCCCTCCTTTTCAAATTGAAACTATTACGATTTATTATTTTAGCACGAGCCAAGCATTTTGCCAACTCTTTTTTATTTTCATCAATTAAACTCTTGCCAAGAAGAAGAGGCATGTGCTAATATGTAAAACGTAATTATTACGATTTGTAAGGAGTGTTCATATATATGGCTAAAAAGTCGAAAATTGTAAAAGAGCAAAAAAGAGAAGCATTAGTCGCAAAATATGCTGAATTACGTAGAGAATTAAAAGCAAAAGGAGACTATGAAGCGTTAAGAAAATTACCAAGAGATTCTTCACCAACACGTTTAACACGCAGATGTAAAGTGACAGGTCGTCCTCGTGGTGTGCTACGTAAATTTGAAATGTCTCGTATTGCATTTAGAGAACATGCTCATAAAGGTCAAATTCCTGGCGTTAAAAAATCAAGTTGGTAAAGCGACCCCCTCTTTATTTTACTTTGTTCCTTAAAGGTAGTATATTATCAAAGGAATAAAAAGATAAAGGGGCTTTTTTTATGAAAATTTTTGACTATGAAGATATCCAACTCATCCCGAATAAAAGTATTGTAAAAAGTCGTTCAGAAATCGATACATCTGTACAATTTGGCCCGAAACGTTTTAAATTGCCAGTTGTGCCAGCTAATATGCAAACAGTGATGAATGAATCTTTGGCAGAATGGTTTGCGCAAAATGATTACTTCTATATTATGCACCGATTTGATGAAGCAGCGCGTTTACCTTTTGTCAAAAAGATGCAAAGTAAAGGGTTATATGCTTCAATTTCTGTAGGTGTTAAACCTGGAGAATTTGAATTTATTGATGCCTTGAAAGCTGAGAATCTTACACCAGAATATATTACAATAGATATTGCACATGGGCATTCAGATCAAGTGATTGGCATGATTCAATATATTAAGGAACATTTACCTAAAGCGTTTGTGATTGCAGGTAATGTCGGTACACCAGAAGGCGTGAGAGAACTTGAAAACGCGGGTGCTGATGCAACGAAAGTCGGTATTGGTCCTGGGCGTGTTTGTATTACAAAAATCAAAACTGGATTTGGGACAGGTGGATGGCAATTAGCTGCAGTCAATCATTGTAGTAAAGCTGCCCGTAAACCTATTATTGCAGACGGTGGTATCCGTACACATGGCGACATTGCAAAATCAGTGCGCTTTGGTGCATCAATGGTCATGATTGGTTCTCTCTTTGCGGCTCATGAGGAATCACCGGGTGAGACAGTGGAAATAGAAGGTAAAAAATATAAAGAGTACTTTGGCAGTGCGTCAGAATATCAAAAAGGTGAACGTAAAAATGTTGAAGGCAAAAAGATGTTTGTCGAACATAAAGGCTCACTTCAAGATACTCTTGTAGAGATGCAGGAAGATTTGCAAAGCTCGATTTCTTATGCAGGTGGCAAAGATGTAGATGCCTTAAGAAAAGTAGATTATGTCATCGTACGCAATTCTATCTTTAACGGAGACCGTGACTAAAGGAGCTGTTCGTTATCAAAAAATTTCTCTCAATCACCGTTGTAGGTATCATACTTTTATTACTCATACCACTTCAGCCGAATGAGACATTTTCTAAAATTGCGACACCATTTACCCAACAAATCGATCAACTTGTAGAAGGTAAAACGAACGAAACAACACTTAAAAAGCCTAAATCACAAAATTTTGCACTTAGAAATATTCAGATGAACATGAGTCGTAATGAAGTCGAACAAAAACTCGGTCCACCTGAGTCAGAAATTGGTAATGAATACGGAACAAAATGGCAAGTTTATCATCAAGATTTTAGTAACTTCGTGATGGTCAGCTATATTGATAACAAGGTGCACGGTCTGTATACAAATCAAAATATGATTACATCGAAAAGTGGTGTGAAATACGGAATAGCTAAAAAAGCGGTACGTAAAGAACTGGGTCAACCGATTAAAGGGATTCAAAAAGGTCGCACCATTTATGAAAATGATAACGATGAATACGATATATTTGATAAAGACGGGATTTATACGACTGCATTTTATGATCAACATGAAAATAATCAATTAACAGGATTAATGCAAATCAGTCATCAAATGGAAAATAGATTGAACAGTCAATATGCAGCCCCATCAAAATATTTACAAGAAAGTTTTGAGAAAGAAGATTATTATTTATTAAATGCTGAGAGAGTTCAAAAAGGATTGCAACCCCTTAGCTATTCGAACAAATTAGCTAGCACTGCGCGTAAGCATAGTACGGACATGGCTGAAAATCAATATTTTGACCATACAAATCTTAAAGGGGAATCACCATTTGAGCGTATTGAAAAAGACGGCCATCAATATCAGACAGCGGCAGAAAACTTGGCATATGGTCAAACGAGTGCAATTTTTGCGCACCATGGATTAATGAATTCAAGTGGGCATCGTAAAAATATTTTGAATGAACATGTCAAAACAATCGGTATTGGTGTAGACTTTAATGAGAAACACCAGCCGTATTGGACTGAAAACTATATAGGCTAATGTTTTGAATGGTAATTTTGGGGAATAGCAATCGTGGAAGTGATTTAAATGACATCAAAGCAGAATCATTCAAAGCAAAATACTTTGAATAAAAAGCAATCACAAGATGATATTTTAATACAAGTGAAAAAAATTCTGAATAAAAATTAGCAAGCGCGGACCTTACATATAAGTTGTAAGGTCCATTTTTTGAAGGAGTGGTTTACGCAAGATTACATTTCTCTAAATAAGCCAATGACTTTACCTAATACTGTAACTTGTTCTAGATAAATAGGTTCTAAACTACTATTTTCTGGTTGTAAACGATAACGATTTTTTTCTTTGTAGAAACGTTTTACAGTAGCTTCATCTTCCTCAGTCATTGCAACAATGATGTCACCATTTTCAGCAATCGATTGACTTCTTACAATAACTTTATCTCCGTCTAAAATACCAGCTTCAATCATACTATCTCCCATAACGTTAAGTATAAAAATCTGGCCGTTATGTGTCGATGTAAAATGTTCAGGCAACGGATAATACTCTTCAACATTTTCAATAGCAGAAATAGGTGTCCCTGCTGTAACTTTACCGATGACAGGGACATAGATTGTTTCTTCCATATTCACAGGTTCGCCCATCAATTCATTCACAATCTCTATAGCGCGCGGTTTTGTTGGGTCTCGTCGAATATAGCCCTTTTCTTCTAACCTTGACAAATGCCCATGTACAGTCGAACTTGAAGCTAACCCCACAGCCTCACCAATTTCACGAACACTTGGTGGATACCCTTTTGATTGCACGACATGTTTAATAAATTCAAATATTTCATTTTGTCTTTTAGTTAATTCTCTCATTTTCCACACTCCTTCTCAGTACTATTTGTTGATATTATAACATACCACGCGAACATTAACAAACGTTTGTTCGTTTTAGTGTTGACATAGAACGTTCGTTCTGTTAGATTATTAATACAAACAAATGTTCGAGGAGTGACGAAGATGCTTCACATTAAAAGTTCAGAGGTTTACTTGTTCTTATCAGTGTTTATCATTTCTTTAATCTTATTTTTATCATTCTTTTTACTCGCCATTGATGCAAGTAAAACAGAACAAACGTACGAAATGACAGATCATCAACTTAAAACGACACCAACAGAACAACAACAAAAATACGAACAGCAGCGTAACCATACAAACGAACAGTCCGTTGTAGCTGTGACGTTGAGTCATTAAATAAGCCATACAAAGACCGTAGTGAAAAAAAGGTTCAGGTGATTTTCTCTATGGTCTTTTTCTAGTTTCTTCTTTAATACATGTAAATTCATTAAAAAACACGAAATGGTCTTTTTAGTAGATGGAATTACTATACGAGAAAAAGTGTTAGCTTGGAATAACGCTCAAACAATGACAGCGCTTACTTTTATGCTGAGTTCAAGCATTTGGTTTTATAACATTTTTCTGTTATATTTTTGTAAAGAAAATCACGGAGGGGAGCTCATATGCTTAGTAAAGAAAAGTTAAATCGAATTAATGAACTCGCAAATAAGAAAAAAAGTGAAGGCCTTACTGAAACGGAAGCAAAAGAACAATCTCAATTAAGAAGTGAGTATTTAGAAGTATTTAGAAGCAGTTTTAAAAGCCAAATAGAAAACACAAAAGTGATAGATCCAGATGGCAATGACGTAACGCCTGAGAAATTAAAAGAAGTTCAAAAGCAAAATCAATTACGTAGTTAGTATTTTTGAACATAATGGATAACGTGGTGCCATTTATTAGGTTTCAGACAGTGTTTCGGTTATAATGTAATTATGATATGGAATCAGAAAGGAAGGATTTTCAAATGAGTCAACGAAATGATAGCTTAGCTATAAATACAATACGTGGATTAAGTATTGATGCTATTGAGAAAGCGAATTCAGGTCATCCTGGTTTACCAATGGGGGCAGCACCAATGGCATATACTTTATGGACACGCCATTTAAACTTTAATCCAAAGTCACATGAATATTTCAACAGAGACCGCTTTATTTTATCAGCAGGTCACGGATCAGCATTGCTTTATAGTTTATTACATGTGTCTGGTTCACTCGAACTTGATGAGTTAAAACAATTTAGACAATGGGATTCTAAAACACCTGGACACCCAGAATATCACCACACACAAGGTGTAGAAATTACGACTGGACCACTTGGACAAGGTTTTGCGATGTCAGTTGGTATGGCAATGGCTGAAAAACATTTAGCTGCTAAATTCAACAAAGATATCGACGTTGTTGATCACTACACTTATGTATTGGCATCTGACGGTGACTTAATGGAAGGTATTTCACATGAAGCAGCTTCACTTGCAGGTCATTTGAAATTAGACAAATTGATTACACTTTATGATTCAAACGATATTTCTCTAGACGGGGAAGCTTCAAAAGCATTCTCTGAAGATATTAAAAAACGTTTTGAAGCTTATGGTTGGAACCACATTCTTGTAAAAGACGGTAACGACATTGAAGCGATTGATAAAGCGATTGAAGAAGCTAAAGGTCAAGCTGGTCCAACAATCATTGAAGTGAAAACAATCATTGGTTACGGTTCACCTAACAAATCTAATAGTAACGCGTCACACGGTGCGCCACTTGGTGAAGAAGAACGTAACTTAACATTCGAAAGCTATAACCTTGATCCATCTAAACATTTTCATGTTGAAGATGAAGTTTATGACATTTTCAATTCAACAATGATTCAACGTGCGGATGAAAATGAAAAAGCATGGAAAGAAAAAGTGGAACAATACGCTGAGAAATACCCTGAATTATACAAAGAGTTTGAAGATGCTATGGCAGGTAAATTACCTGAAGGCTATGAAAATGAACTTCCTAAATTTGAACTTGGTCACAAAGGGGCTTCTCGTGCAGACTCTGGTGATGTGATTCAAGCGTTAAGTAAAGCCGTACCAACATTATTCGGTGGTTCAGCTGACTTAGCTTCATCAAATAAATCAAATGTTAAAAACGAAACTGACTTCTCTGCTGAAAATGGCGTTGGGAAAAACGTATGGTTCGGTGTACGTGAATTCGCAATGGCAGCAGCTGTTAACGGTATGGCTGCACACGGCGGTTTACACCCATATGGTGCGACATTCTTCGTATTCAGTGACTATTTAAAACCAGCATTACGTTTAGCAGCCATTATGGGCTTACGTTCAACATTCGTATTCACACATGACTCAATTGCTGTAGGCGAAGATGGTCCGACTCACGAACCAATCGAACAATTGGCTGGTTTAAGAGCGATCCCTAACTTAAACGTTATTCGTCCAGCTGATGGTAACGAAACACGTGTTGCATGGAAAGTCGCTGTTGAATCAAACGGCACACCAACTGCATTAGTATTAACTCGTCAAGGTTTACCTGTATTAGATGTGGAAGAATCTACAGTTGAAGAAGGCGTAAGAAAAGGTGCTTACGTTGTATTCGAAACTGAAAAATCTCCAGAATACGTTTTATTAGCATCTGGTTCAGAAGTGAGCTTAACAGTAGACGTTGCTAAAGCACTTGAAGAACAAGGTAAAGGTGTACGTGTCATTTCAATGCCAAACTGGAACGCATTTGAAAATCAATCAAAAGCATACCAAGATGAAATTTTATTACCACATGTTGAAAAACGTGCAGCTGTTGAAATGGCAGCTTCATTAGGTTGGCATAAATACGTTGGTATGAACGGTGTTGTTGTAGGTATCGACCGTTACGGTGCAAGTGCGCCTGGCGACTTAGTTGTTGAGAAATACGGCTTCACTAAAGATAATGTTTTAGCAGAAATTGAAAAATTATAATTTCCTCTAAAATAGTGTCAAATATAGCGTCGAGCTCGATCAGTCGATTTTGAGCTCGGCTTTTCTTTTTAGATTTGGTATAAATTTGTCTTCCATATCTTGAAAAGCATACATAATTTTAGTAAAATGCAAAAGGATAAAGAAAGTGGGTGAAACTATGGCTACATGGTTAGCAATTTTATTAATTGTTATTGCACTTATCGGTGGATTAGTTGGGGGCTTTTTCTTAGCACGTAAATATATGATGGATTATTTAAAGAAAAACCCACCAATCAATGAAGAAATGTTACGCATGATGATGATGCAGATGGGACAAAAACCATCTCAAAAGAAAATTAATCAAATGATGACAATGATGAACAAAAACATGGATAAAAAAATGTAATGTTCTTTAACGTTAACGATAGCAAGGATTTGTGCTGGAATTAAAAAATCGCGCATCCTTGCTATTTTTTTGAAGGCAAGCGAGACAACAAGTTTTTGGTTTCAACAGTTCAACGATACTTTTTAATATGGAAAACTATTGAATATATCCATTTTCCATTCAAAACGACAAGTATAGACCATTACTCATTTGACTTGTCATATGATATACTTATTGGTATCTTTGGATGATGTTAGGAGGAGCAGCGTTGACATATTTAGTTCTATCCATACTCATTGCGTTTGTAATGGGTGCAGGTGTCATTGTCATTAGAATGAAGGCGCAAAAATATCCAGTAAATACAAAGAAAATTATTTTGCCTCCTTTCTTTATGGCTACGGGTGCACTGATGTATGTCGTCCCTTATTTTAGATTAACTGGTTTTGAAATCATTGAATCCGTCGTGTTAGGGGTTGTTTTTTCAAGTGTACTCATTATGACCTCGCATTTTGAAGTCAAAGGTAGCCAAATTTATTTAAAAAAATCTAAAGCATTCCCATTTGTGCTGGTCACGTTATTACTGTTTCGTACAGTGCTGAAAGTCTTCTTAGGTAATTCTGTAGACCCTGGGGAATTAGCGGGGATGTTCTTCTTGCTCGCGTTTAGTATGCTTGTACCTTGGCGACTTGCAATGCTTTATCGATATAAAAAAATCAAAGACCAAATTGTCGCATAATGAGTATGTTATTGACCTTTGCAGTGAGCGTGCTGCGAGGTCTTTTTTCTATAGTTGAAAGCAAGTGCAAAATGTTAATAAATAGCGTCGGCAATCACTTGAAATGAGCCATAGCATGCTATAAAATGAAATCGAACATTTGTTCTGAGGTGATGGAATTGAAATTAATACATACGGCCGATTGGCATTTAGGCAAAGTTTTAAACGGTCATTCGTTTTTGGAAGATCAGCAATACGTATTAAAACAATTGATTGAAGTGCTTGAACGTGAACAACCGGATGCACTCATTATTGCAGGAGACATTTATGATACGGCTTATCCGAGTAAATATGTGATTCAACTGATGGAAGAAACGATTGCAAAAATCAATTTAGAGATACAAATCCCGGTTGTGATGATTAATGGCAATCACGATGGTAAAGAACGTTTGCGCTATGGTGCCTCTTGGTTTCGACATAATCAGCTTTATATTACTACGGAAATTGAGCAATTTTTTGAACCAGTGATTTTGGGGAATGTGGCCATTTATACGCTACCATTTTTTACTTTATCTGAAGCACGTGAGTATTTAGAAGTGTCTGTAGAAAATTACGAAGAGGCTGTGAAAAAATTAGTCGATCAAGTAAGACCACAGTTAAATCCTGCAATGACGAACATTTTAGTGGGGCATTTTACGCTTACAGGTGCGCCAAAAAGTGATTCGGAACGTGATATTACGATAGGTACTATTGAAGCAGTATCGCCACAATTTTTGGTAGATTTTGATGCGGTCATGCTTGGACATATTCATCATCCTTTTGCGAGTCAGTATCAAAACGTTGTGTATAGTGGTTCACTGTTGCAATATTCATTTTCCGAAGTGCAACAAGTTAAGGGAGTGCGCTTATTTCATATTGAAGCCGATCAAGCGATACGCCAAAGTTTTATCCCATTAAAGCCAGCCCGTGAATTAGAAGTTGTTGAAGCAAGTTTTGATGATATTATGAATGGTCGTTTTAAGCGTAAAAGTGATGACAATTATTTTCATTTTAATGTTGAACAATTAACGCACGTCAAAGACCCTATGCAAAAGTTGAAACAAATTTATCCGAATACACTGTCGTTAACGCAACAAACACAACCGTCATCTTATCAGTCTAAAGTATTGGCAGATGTTAAAAAGTTATCCCCATTAGATATCGTGGGTCAATTTTACTCTGAAATGACGACCGATACGCTTTCAGAGACGCAAAAAAGTAATGTCATCCAGTTGTTAGAAACGATGAATGAGGAGGAATAATCATGAAACCATTAAAGTTGCACCTTCAAAATTTCGGCCCATTTTTAGATGAAACGATTGATTTTTCCCGTATTCAATCTAATCAACTGTTTCTGATTAGTGGTAAGACAGGTTCAGGTAAAACGATGATTTTTGATGGGATTGTGTATGCATTGTATGGTCGTGCATCGACAGAAAAAAGAGAAGTGAAACATTTAAGAAGTCATTTTGCAGCCGCTACCAAACCTTTAACCGTCACGTTTGAATTTGAAATTTCTGGTAGATTATATAAAGTCGTTCGTGAAGCATCGTTTTTAAAACCAGGTAATAAAAATGAAACGAAACCGAAGCTTGAAGTGTATCGTCATAAGGCAGGGCGCTTTGAACTTATAGAGAGTACAATTCAAGCAGGGGAACGCTTCATTTTAGAACTTCTAAAACTCAAACAAGATCAGTTTAGACAGTTGTTCGTATTGCCTCAAGGGGAGTTTAAAGAGTTTTTAGTCTCAAATAGTTCAGATAAGCAAACTATTTTAAGGACGCTTTTTAATACGCAATTATATGATATGTTGAAAAATCGACTCACTGATAAAACGAAAAGCATGAAAAATGAAATCGATCAAATCTATACCAAAATACAAAGTGCTTGGGATGAATTGTATACACTAGACCATCCTGATTTAGTAGTGGAAAAAGGACTCAAAAGTGAACAATATGATTTGATGATGGCTGCATTACCTCAATTTGAAACGATTGCAGAACAACAAGTTTCAAAAGTGCAAGAAGAAAAATCAAAGGTTGAAAAAGAATTAAAAAGTGTGAATGAAGCAGTAGAACGTCAAATTTTACGCCAACAATTATCTGAACAACAGATACAATTGAAGATGAAACTTGAGCAATTTGAAGTACGCCAACTGCACATTCAGCAACTTGAACAGCAATTAAAGTTAATGAATGAAAGTAAAATGGCGCTGAAAATGTATCAAAATCTTCAAGAATTAGAAGTGGCATTAAAACGACAACAAAATGAGTATGAACAACTGCAGAATGAAAACGAAAATTTAGAAACAGAACAAATTGAACAGCAACAAACGCTTGAAACGCATTTATTACAAGAAGATGAGATGAACCAAAAAGCACAGTATCTTGAGCGCACACATCATTTTTATCAAGAGTGTAAGCAATTGAAAGAAAAATATACACGTATGACAAACATTGAGCAAACGATACAAAAGTTAATGCAGGATAATGAAGAAGCAATGCAAACACTTGAAGCGATTGACAAGGACGATTTAGAACGCCAACCTGATTATGAAAAAAAATCACAATTACAAACTGAACAGGCAGTGTTAGTAGAAAAAGTTGCGACATTACGCATCGCACAAAATCATGCAACACTTCAAGCGCGACAACAACAACAGCTTCAACAATACACTGAGGATTTAAAGCGAATCGATGGGGAGATTGCTCAAAAGAAGGCGAATATTCAAGTCATCTCAGAAAATGAACAACAGTTGTTGAAACATGAACAAGCTGTTATGACATTGCGCGCGACATTAAGTCAAAATGATCCATGTCCAGTATGTGGTCAAACGGTGCATCATGTTGAAGCGGATGCTGATATAGAACAAATTAAAAAGATTCAACAAGAAAATCGTATTATTGAGCAAACACTTGAAAAGCTTAAAGAACAAAAGATTAAATGTGATGCAAATATTGCGCACACCAAAGCACAACTTGCTGAAATCGGTGAAGTTGATTTTAATGAAGAAGATCTCAAGAAGGCAGAAGCGGAACAACACGACATAAAACAAAAGCTAGAGGCCATCGATAAAGAAAATTCACGCATTGCAACCATTCAAGAAGAAGTTGGTCGTATTCATCAAGTGATAGACGAAAATCAACAGCAAATACAATTGTTAAAGAACGAACAAGAATACATTCAAGAGCGTATGGACAGATTTGTTGCTGAAACGGCATACGACGATATTGAGACATTCCAATCAGCCTTTACCCAATTGAAATCAGCTGTCGATCAGTTTTATCAAGAAAAAGCAACATTAACCGAACGACGTGATCAACTTACAACAAAGATAAAAGAGCAACAATATGAGATACAATTGTGTGTACATCAAATCATTGAACGTTCCAAACAAGTGCAAACTTTAAATGCCGACATTGATGAAGCATTGGAAGCATTAAACATTCAGAATCGTGAAACATTACTTGATATTTTACAAGACAGTGTTTATAAAGAAGCATATGAACAAGAAGTGAAAACGTATCATCAAGAAAAACAAATAGTAGAACTTAAAATGCAAGATGTGTCTCAGCAACTGTCCGCAATTACCGTTGAAGATTTAGATGATTTAAAAGTAAAACAACAACAACAACGTGCAGATTTTGAAGATGTACAAAGACGTTTTAATGAATATGCATTTCAAGCGACACAAAATCAAAAAACAGCACAAAAAATTAATGATGAAGTGACTTATTTAAAAAATACTCTCAACGAACAAATTGAATTATTTCAACTTGCTGAAATTTTGAGTGGCAAAAATGCACATAACCTAACGTTAGAAAATTACGTTTTAATGCATTATTTAGAACAGATTTTGTTGAAAGCGAATCAACGCCTCCTCAGTATGACCGGACAGCGTTATGAATTAGTGAGAAATGAGAAAAAAGGAAGAGGGTTTAGTGGTCTTGAGATTGAGGTGTTTGATTACTATTCTAACCAATCGCGTCACATTACATCATTGTCCGGTGGTGAAACGTTCCAAGCCTCACTTGCATTGGCGTTAGGATTAAGTGAAGTCGTTCAAAGTGAACAAGGTGGCATTGCGTTAGATGCGATGTTTATAGATGAAGGATTTGGGACACTTGATCAAGAAACGTTAGAAACAGCCCTCGATACTTTAATTCAATTGCAATCGAGTGGTCGATTAGTCGGTATCATTTCGCACGTTTCAGAACTAAAAAATCGCATTCCGATTATTTTAGAAGTTGTATCTAAAAACTACCAAAGTACAACGCATTTAAGAAGCAATGAATAATCATGATGCATGTTTTTGAGATGTAACCGGTTTGATCCTGTATCGAAATCGAGAAAACGGTGATGAATAAGCTGATGACATATATTCCTCCGTACGCACGTGAAACTGCCACCAATGCTTTTCTATTCAAAGGTGTTGGTGACAGTTTTCTTTGATAATATTCGTGGCATAGGATATATAAAAAAGAAGCTGAGAAAATTGAATTTCACAGCCTCACTATATTACCGATTATTTACTGTCTTTACGTAATAAATCACGAATTTCAGTTAATAATACAATATTTTCTTCTACGACAACTTCTTCTTCTTTTGGTTTTACAACCGTATTTGCGATTTTAACAAAAATGAATAATGCAAATGCAATAATAATGAAGTCGATGATAGATTGAATGAAAATACCATATTTGATACCATACATTGACCAGTTTTTCGCAAAGTCAACTTCGCCAAATAATAAACCGATTAATGGCATGATGATGTTTTCAACTAACGATGTAACGATTTTATTAAAGGCGGCCCCCATGACAACGGCGATTGCTAAGTCAAGCACGTTACCTTTTAACGCAAAGTTTTTAAATTCTTGCAGCATGTCCAATTCACCTCTAATTACAAAATTTTTGAATAACAAAAACGATTATACACGAAAGCACAATTATTGCAATACAAAATTTTCTTAAAAATCCATACATTTCTTAGTACATTGATTATATGATAATGTTTTGTTATGGTATATATGTCGATTGCACTTTTAATTTAATTATTGAGTTTTTTTGATTATTAGTGTGTGATACTTAAAATTTAATATGAGGAAAGGGAGTATGTTATTTTATGAATTCTTCAACTCCAGAACCAAATGGTAAGAAGTTTTCTCCTGTATTCTTAGTTAGTGCGATTATCGTTTTTGCGATTGTACTGATTGGTGTATTCATCCCAACACAATTTGGTGAATTTACGAATACGATTAAACTTTGGATTACAGATAAACTGGGTTGGTATTATCTTATTTTAACTACGATTATCGTATTCTTCTGTATCTTTCTAATTTTTAGCCCAATCGGAAAGTTAAAGTTGGGACGTCCAAACGACAAGCCGGAATTTAATACAGTTTCTTGGTTTGCGATGTTGTTTAGTGCAGGTATGGGGATTGGTTTAGTCTTCTACGGGGCAGCTGAACCTATTTCTCACTTTGCGTCTCCTCCTAATGCAGATCCACAATCTACGGAAGCATTTACCGAATCATTACGATCGACATTCTTTCATTGGGGTTTTCATGCATGGGCAGTTTATGGCGTAGTTGCGTTAGCGTTAGCATATGCACAATTTAGAAAAGGAGAACCGGGATTACTCTCTAAAACGTTGCGCCCAATTTTGGGAGATCATGTCGATGGCCTTATCGGAACAATTATCGACGTGTTGGCAGTGTTTGCAACAGTGATAGGTGTTGCGGTTTCACTTGGTATGGGGGCATTACAAATCTCAGGTGGTTTAAATTACTTATTTGGTTTACCTAATACAATTGTGACGCAATCTATCATTATTGTTGTTGTAACTATCTTATTTATTATGAGTGCATGGTCAGGATTAAGTAAAGGGATTCAATATTTAAGTAATTTAAACATTGGACTTGGTACATTGTTATTAATTACGGGACTAATTGTTGGACCGACAGTGTTAATTTTAAATATGTTTACAAGTTCAACAGGTAGTCTATTAAATTCATTCTTATTCAACAGTTTTGATGCAGCAGCTACGAACCCACAAAAGCGTGAATGGATGTCTGACTGGACGCTTTATTATTGGGGTTGGTGGTTAAGTTGGAGCCCATTCGTTGGTGTTTTCATCGCACGTGTATCAAAAGGACGTTCGATTCGAGAATTTATTTCGGGCGTATTACTTGTACCTGTTATCGTGAGCTTTATTTGGTTTAGTGTATTTGGTGTATTAGGAATTGAGACGGCTAAGAAACATAAAGAGATTTTTGATATGTCAGCAGAAACACAATTGTTTGGTGTATTCAACCATATCCCGCTCGGCATTGTTTTATCAATAATCGCATTATTACTTATTGCGTCATTCTTTATTACATCAGCAGATTCGGCGACATTCGTATTAGGTATGCAAACTACGAATGGTTCGCTTAATCCAAGTGCATTCATTAAAGTGACTTGGGGGATCGCACAATCATTAATCGCGTTTGTCTTGTTACTTTCAGGTGGCGGTGACGGAGAAGCAGGTTTAAACGCCTTGCAAAGTGCTGCGATTATTAGTGCGTTACCGTTTTCCTTTATTGTGATTCTGATGATGATTAGTTTCTATAAAGATGCCAATAAAGAGCGTAAATTCTTAGGCCTTACTTTAACACCGAATAAGCATCGTTTGAAAGAATACGTCGCAAATTCACAACAAGATTATGAAGACGAATTGATTTCAAAACGTAAAGGCTTACGTGAACAAGAAAAATAAATATGAAATTTTACGGTTGGTGATTACATATCATCAGCCGTTTTTTACGTTATCGCTCATATAGTGTCAATATCTTATACGGATATGTCTCCCCCAATCAAAAATGTTATTGAAAATCATTCTCAATTAATAACATATACTTATAACGCTATATTATTATCATAACTTTTGCTTATAATAACTGATTAGAAAGTCAAAACTCCAAATGGTTACTTTTGCTCTCCATTTAGTTGTTTTCATAAAGCGTTAATTATACAATTAAATAAACGGTATATAAAAATATCAGGGGGGATATTCAATGGCTTCAAATTTAAAAGCACAAGCAAAAAAGTCATTCCAATTGAATGGTAAGAGCTTAACGTATTACGATTTAAACACTTTAGAAGAACAAGGTTATACACAAATTAGTCGTTTACCATACTCAATTCGTGTGTTACTTGAATCTGTATTACGTCAAGAGGATGGTTTTGTTATTACAGATGAACACATTAAAGCACTATCATCTTTCGGTAAAGAAAATGAAAAGGGTGAAGTGCCATTTAAGCCGTCACGTGTTATTTTGCAAGACTTTACTGGCGTGCCAGCTGTCGTGGACTTGGCTTCATTACGTAAAGCGATGGACGATGTAGGTGGGGACTTAACTAAAATCAATCCAGAAGTACCAGTAGACTTAGTTATCGACCACTCTGTACAAGTAGATAGCTATGCGAATCCTGAATCGTTAGAGCGCAACATGAAATTAGAATTTGAACGTAACTATGAGCGTTACCAATTTTTAAACTGGGCGACAAAAGCGTTTGATAACTATAACGCTGTACCGCCAGCAACAGGTATCGTTCACCAAGTTAACTTAGAGTATTTAGCGAATGTTGTCCACGTACGTGAAGAAAATGGTGAGCAAGTTGCATTCCCTGATACATTAGTAGGTACTGACTCTCATACAACGATGATCAATGGTTTAGGTGTTCTCGGTTGGGGTGTTGGTGGTATCGAAGCTGAAGCCGGTATGCTCGGTCAACCTTCATATTTCCCAATTCCAGAAGTGATTGGTGTACGTTTGACGAACGAATTACCTCAAGGTGCGAATGCAACAGACTTAGCCTTACGTGTAACTGAATTATTACGTAAAAAAGGCGTTGTTGGTAAGTTCGTTGAATTCTTCGGTCCTGGTGTAGACAAATTGCCACTTGCTGACCGTGCGACAATCGCAAATATGGCGCCTGAATATGGTGCAACTTGTGGTTTCTTCCCAGTTGACGATGAAACTTTAAAATATTTACGTTTAACAGGACGTTCTGACGAGCACATTGAAACAGTAGAGACATATTTAAAACAAAATCACTTGTTCTTTGATGTCAATGAAGAACCGAACTATACAGATGTGGTAGATTTAGACTTATCAACTGTTGAAGCGTCTTTATCGGGTCCTAAACGCCCTCAAGATTTAATTTTCTTAAGCGACATGAAAAAAGAATTCGAAAAATCTGTCACTGCACCAGCAGGTAACCAAGGTCATGGTTTAGATAAGGCAGAATTCGACAAAACAGCGACAGTGAACTTTAAAGACGGCTCAACAACTGAAATGACGACAGGTGATATTGCGATTGCTGCGATTACATCTTGTACGAATACATCCAACCCATACGTGATGTTAGGTGCAGGTTTGCTAGCGAAAAAAGCAGTTGAAAAAGGTTTAGAGGTACCATCTTATGTGAAGACCTCTTTAGCACCTGGTTCAAAAGTCGTAACAGGTTATTTACGTGATTCAGGCTTACAAAGTTACTTAGATCAATTAGGCTTTAACTTAGTTGGTTATGGCTGTACAACTTGTATCGGTAACTCAGGTCCATTATTAGAAGAAATTGAAAAAGCGATTGCTGACGAAGATTTACTTGTGACTTCTGTATTATCAGGTAACCGTAACTTCGAAGGTCGTATCCATCCATTAGTGAAAGCAAACTATCTTGCGTCACCACCACTTGTTGTTGCGTATGCATTGGCAGGTACTGTAGATATCGATCTTCATAGCGAAGCATTAGGTCAAGATCAACAAGGCAATGATGTGTTCTTAAAAGATATTTGGCCATCAATTCAAGAAGTTGCAGATGCAGTGGAAAGCGTTGTAACACCCGAACTCTTTAAAGAAGAATATAAGAGCGTGTATGACAACAACGAATTATGGAACCAAATCGATACAACTGATCAACCATTGTATGACTTTGATCCACAATCAACATACATTCAAAATCCTACATTCTTCCAAGGTTTATCAAAAGAACCTAGCGCAATCCAACCTTTATCTAACTTGCGTGTGATGGGTAAATTTGGTGACTCAGTGACAACGGACCATATTTCTCCAGCGGGTGCGATTGGTAAAGATACGCCAGCAGGTCAATATTTAACAGCGAATGGTGTATCGCCACGTGATTTCAACTCTTATGGTTCACGTCGTGGTAACCATGAAGTGATGGTACGTGGTACATTTGCGAATATCCGTATTAAAAACCAACTTGCGCCTGGTACAGAAGGTGGTTATACAACTTACTGGCCAACTGGTGAGGTCATGCCTATTTTCGATGCTGCAATGAAATATAAAGAAGACGGTACTGGTTTAGTTGTATTAGCAGGTAACGACTATGGGATGGGATCTTCTCGTGACTGGGCAGCTAAAGGTACAAATCTTTTAGGCGTGAAAACAGTAATTGCACAAAGTTACGAACGTATTCACCGTTCAAACTTAGTAATGATGGGTGTATTACCTTTACAATTTAAAGAAGGCGAATCTGCGGATACATTAGGATTAGATGGAACAGAAACAATCGCGGTTGATCTCGATGAAAATGTGCAACCAGGTCAAACAGTTAAAGTGACAGCGACGAAAGAAGACGGTACAACAGTTGAATTCGATGTAACTGCACGTTTCGATTCAAATGTTGAGATTGATTACTATCGTCATGGTGGTATTTTACAACTTGTATTACGTAAGAAGTTAGCTTCAGCGTAATGGCATAATTGAGGCTTTTAATGATAGGGGATAAGGTCATCATTGGCGCTTATCCCTTTTTATTATGAATTTTAGTAACGTATCGTCATGGTGCTGTGTGATGAGAAAATGCGAGTCATCGACCAATTGAACGTGTAAGGCGAATCACTTCATTATAATTATATTATGTCAACTTAAATATTCTAAACGATTTTTAAAAACCCAACGTTAAGGGGTCCACACTGTATCAAATTGATCAAAATATGCGATAATGTCATAGAGATGAATGAAGTTAAAGTTTCAAATTGTGAGACAGCGCTGATTTGAATCGATTATGACTTTTCAAATGTAGCAAGTTTCTCTTATATAGAAAGAAGGTAAAAGAATGATTTATGCATTAACGGAAATTGAAGCAAGATACCAAGAAACGGATCAAATGGGTGTGATTTATCACGGAAATTATGCGACTTGGTTTGAGGTGGCACGTACAGATTACATACGCAAGCTGGGTCTAGACTATGCAGAAATGGAACAAGCAGGCGTTGTGTCGCCAGTAACTGAACTCAACATTCAATATAAAAAAAGTGTGACATACCCTGAAAAAGTGATAATTAAAACGTGGGTTTCTCGATTTTCGCGCTTACGTTCTCGTTATCAATATGAAATCTATAATGCAAAAGGTGAGCTGGTTACAACGGGATATACAGATAATGTAATCATTACGAAAGATGCGGGAAAACCTGTTCGTTTAGATAAAGCATTTCCGAGTTGGTATACAGTATATCATGATGTGGACCAACGTAATCAAGCTGGTGAAGATTTAGAAGTGAAAAGCTCGGACATAGACTAATAAAATAGGTGTGCTGAATACAGTGTTTAATAGTGTATGAATAAAAATATAAAAAAGTGTCGGCTAGAAATCTCTATAAATAAAAAAAGATTCCTGGTCGACACCTTTTTACATTTGACGTCACATAATTATGCTTCGATGGATTCAGCTGTGTAGATAACTTCATCGTCGTTAATGTCGATGGAAAGCTTGTGATCTTCATAGTACCAAACGTCTTTTTCCGCAATCACAATACGAATGTCATTAAATGTTTCTTCAAAGCCAATTTCATCAATATCACTTTCAAATTCTACATTAAAAGCGGGGCTAAATCCTTGTTTGAGTTGGAATTCGCCACCATAACGCACATAGAATTGTAATACTTTTCCTTCTTCAGGTAATTCTAATTCGTCTTTGAACCATTCAACAGCGTCATCTGTAAGTTCAATTTTCACGTAAAAAAACCCCTTTCAATATTAAGGTTAATGTAATTCAACCTTATTGTAAGGGGTTTTCAATGAAATTTAAAACTTTATGATTACATCCATTTAATTTTCGGTTCTGTACCTTTAATAATGCGTTTAATATTGCTCATATGTCGATAAATCAATAATATCGCCACTACAAAGCTTGTGATTAGCATAATGTAATCACTCACAAAGAAAGAGCCAATAACACAACAAATAGCCGCAATAATACTTGATAAAGAAACGTATTTTGTTAATTTCAAAATAGCGAAAAAGATAGCTGCAAGAATAAGTAACAAAATCGGATTGACAGCAAGCATCACGCCAGCACTTGTTGCAACAGCTTTTCCACCACGGAATTTTAAGTAAATCGGATAAACGTGTCCTAGAATTGCAAAAATTCCCACGAGTAAACCGTGTATTTCTACGTTGAAAAGTACAGGTAAAAATACAACGATAAAGCCTTTGAATATATCAAAAAATGTGACTGCAAAACCAGCTGGCTTCCCAAGTACACGAAAACTATTTGTGGCTCCCATATTACCACTACCATATTTTCTAATATCTTTTTTGAAGAAAATCTTACCAATTAAATAGCCACTTGGTATGGAACCAATTAAATAGCTAACGATGAATAGTAGGATTAACACCATGATTCTTCACATCCTTTTAGTACCTACTCCTATTTTAACATAATTTAAGAGAAGATGAGGTATTTTTATATTTTATTGAATTGCTTTATGCTATTAATGAATTTAAAAGTGTATCATTGATTCATTATGATTTTACATAGATAACAGTTTGTAATCAATAGTCGATACACATAAAAATAATATTAATTTTTACTGCTATTTAGATTAGGCTTGCATTTTACCTTGATTTATATAAGAATAGCTATTGTATAGTTTGATAAACGAACGTATGTTTGTAGGAGGGGAATTGAGTGTCTGCAAAAAAGGTTAATAATTACTCTGATGATGCGATTCAAGTTTTAGAAGGACTTGAAGCCGTACGTAAAAGACCAGGCATGTACATAGGTTCTACAGATAAGCGCGGTTTGCACCATTTAGTATATGAAGTCGTGGATAACTCTGTAGATGAAATTTTAAATGGTTACGGGAACGAAATTAACGTAACAATCAATGAAGACGAAAGCATCACTGTGGCGGATAACGGTCGCGGCATGCCAACAGGGACACACCGTTCAGGTAAGCCGACTGTTGAAGTGATTTTTACGGTGTTGCACGCAGGTGGTAAGTTCGGTCAAGGCGGCTACAAAACGTCAGGTGGTCTGCATGGTGTAGGGGCATCGGTAGTAAATGCTTTAAGTGAATCACTGTCTGTAGAAATTCATCGTGACGGCGAAATTTTTGAACAGCAGTTCGCTCACGGTGGCGTACCTCAGACGAAATTGATTAAAAAAGGAAAGACGAAAAAAACGGGTACAACTGTTACATTTAAGCCAGATGCTGAAATTTTCAAATCTGCTACAAGCTTTAATTTTGAAACTTTAAGTGAGCGTCTTCAAGAGTCTGCATTTTTATTGCAAAATTTAAAAATCACATTAGAAGATCGTCGTGTAGGAAAAGAACGTAGCGAAGTGTATCATTACGAAGAAGGCATTAAAGCTTTTGTGAGCTATGTCAATGAAGGTAAAGAAGTGCTGCATGATGTTGCTTTGTTCCAAGGTACAGCGAATGAAATTGAGGTCGATGTGTCATTCCAATATAACGACCAGTACTCTGAAAGTATTATGAGCTTCGTTAACAATGTGCGTACAAAAGATGGTGGGACGCATGAAGTTGGTTTTAAAACTGCGATGACACGTGTATTTAACGAATATGCTCGTCGAATTGGCGATTTGAAAGCGAAAGATAAAAATTTAGAAGGTAATGATATTCGTGAAGGTTTAACTGCTATTATTTCAGTACGAATTCCTGAACATTTATTACAATTCGAAGGTCAAACGAAGTCTAAACTTGGCACGCCAGAAGCAAGAAGTGCAGTTGATGCGATTGTGGCTGAGAAATTGCCGTTTTATTTAGAGGAAAAGGGGCAATTGTCTAAATCACTCGTTAAAAAAGCAATCAAAGCACAACAAGCACGTGAAGCAGCACGCAAAGCGAGAGAAGATGCACGTTCTGGTAAAAAGAATAAACGTAAAGACACGTTATTATCGGGTAAATTAACGCCGGCACAAAGTAAAAATACTGAAAAAAATGAACTGTACTTAGTCGAAGGTGACTCAGCGGGGGGATCTGCTAAGTTAGGCCGTGACCGTAAATTCCAAGCGATTTTACCATTGCGCGGTAAAGTCATTAACACTGAAAAAGCACGTTTAGAAGATATTTTTAAAAATGAAGAAATTAATACGATTATTCATACGATTGGTGCAGGCATGGGGAATGATTTTAACTTAAAAGACAGCAACTACAACCGCATTATTATTATGACCGATGCGGATACAGACGGTGCGCACATTCAAGTATTGTTATTGACATTCTTCTTCAAATATATGAGACCACTTGTGATGGCAGGACGTGTTTACATCGCCTTACCACCCCTTTATAAGTTAGAAAAAGGGAAAGGCAAAAATAAAAAGATTGCATACGCTTGGACAGATGAAGAATTAGAAAAGTTACAACGTGAAATGGGTAAAGGTTTCGTGCTTCAACGTTACAAAGGTTTAGGTGAAATGAACCCAGATCAGTTATGGGAAACAACGATGAATCCTGAAACACGTACACTGATTCGTGTGCAAATAGACGATGAAGTTCGCTCGTCGCAACGTGTCTCAACATTGATGGGTGATAAAGTAGCACCGAGACGTGAATGGATTGAGCGCCATGTTCAATTCGGTATGCAAGAAGATCTAAGTATTTTAGAAAATGAAGAAATTCAAATTTTATCAGATGACGATATTGCAGAGGAGGACGCATAATGGCTGAAATCATCCAAAATTTACCTTTAGTTGACGTTATTGGTGATCGTTTTGGTCGCTACAGTAAATACATCATTCAAGAGCGTGCTTTGCCTGATGTGCGCGATGGATTGAAACCGGTGCAGCGTCGTATTCTGTATTCGATGTATTCGAATGGCAATACGTATGATAAACATTTTCGTAAAAGTGCCAAAACAGTTGGGGACGTGATTGGTCAGTTGCATCCGCACGGGGATAGTTCTGTGTATGATGCAATGGTCCGTTTGAGTCAAGACTGGAAATTACGTCACGTGCTCGTTGAAATGCACGGAAATAACGGGAGTATCGATAATGACCCTCCTGCTGCGATGCGTTACACTGAAGCGAAATTAAGTCAGTTATCTGAACAAATTTTACGTGATATTAATAAAGATACTGTCGATTTTGTGCCGAACTATGATGATACCGAAATGGAGCCTATGGTCTTACCGGCACGCTTTCCAAATTTATTGGTGAATGGTTCGACAGGGATTTCAGCGGGTTACGCGACGGATATTCCACCGCACAACTTAGCGGAAGTCATTACGGCGACGTTGAAATATATCGACAATCCTGATCTGACAGTGAAACAGCTCATGAAATATATTAAAGGGCCTGATTTTCCGACAGGTGGTATTGTTCAAGGCATCGATGGCATTAAAAAAGCTTATGAAACAGGTAAAGGGAAAGTCGTTGTACGTGCTAAAGCTGACATTGAAACGTTGCGTAATGGCCGTAGTCAAATTATCGTGACAGAAATTCCATACGAAGTGAATAAAAGTAGTCTCGTGAAAAAGATTGATGAGTTACGTGCGGACAAAAAGGTGGAAGGGATTGTCGAAGTGCGTGATGAAACGGATCGAAGTGGTCTACGTGTCGCTGTTGAATTGAAAAAAGATGTTAATGCGACATCAATTTTAAACTTCTTATACAAAAATACTGATCTACAAGTGGCGTACAACTTCAACATGGTTGCGATTACGGAAGGACGCCCGAAATTAATGGGAATCAAGCCGATTATTAGTAGTTATCTCAACCACCAAATTGAGGTTGTTACACGTCGTACAAGCTTTGATTTAAAACATACAGAAGAGCGCATGCATATTGTTGAAGGGCTAATGAAGGCTCTTTCTATTCTAGATGAAGTCATCGCATTAATTCGAAATTCAAAAAATAAGCGTGATGCGAAAGAGAATTTAGTTAAAACGTATGACTTTACAGAAGCGCAAGCAGAAGCCATTGTGATGTTACAACTTTATCGTTTAACGAATACCGACATTGTGGCATTGCAAGAAGAGTATGATGCACTCAAACAAAAAATTGCGGCATTGAAACATATTTTAGAAAATCACGATGCGTTACTCGATGTGATTAAAGAAGAGTTATCTGAAATCAAAAAGCAATTTAAACAACCACGCCTTTCGGTCATTGAAGAGAAAATTTCTGAAATTAAAATCGATAAAGAAGTGATTGTTCCAAGTGAAACAGTCATGTTAAGTCTGACACAAGAAGGGTATATTAAACGGACATCGCTAAGAAGTTTCAATGCGAGTGGTAAAGAAGAAATTGGTTTAAAAGAGCGTGATGGAGTGTTGAAAATCATTGAAACCAATACACAAGATTACGCGATGGTCTTTACGAATAAAGGACGTTACTTGCTCATACCTGTGCATAAATTGCCTGACGTGAAATGGAAAGATTTGGGTCAACATGTATCTCAAATCGTGCCCATTGAAGAAGATGAACGTGTGGTAGATTGTTACACTGTGTCTGAATTCAATGATGAGCGCGCAATCATTACAGCGACACGCCAAGGTATGATTAAGAAAAGTTTATTGTCTGGCTTTAAGTCAACACGGACAACAAAGCCGCTCGTAGCGATGAAAGTGAAAGAAAGCGATGCGCTCATTTCAGTGATGCTTGTGCCAGCAGATGCGTCGTCACAACTCATTACATTGTTAACACACCGAGGCATGTCACTGACTTATCCGATGTCTGAACTGCTAGATACTGGATTACGTGCAACAGGGATTAAAGCAATTAACCTAAAAGACGAAGATCATGTCGTCCTAGCTGATCACATTCAAACAGAAGACACGATTTTAATTGCGACACAACGCGGTGCATTGAAGCGCATTAGTTTTAAAGTGTTACAACAAGCGAAACGTGCACAACGTGGTATTACGTTATTAAAAGAGTTGAAAAAGCAACCACATCGCGTTGTTGCAGCACGCGTATGTCGCCCTGAGCAGTCACAATATCGACTTGTATCTCAACAAGATGAGACAACAGGATTGATTAAAGACATTCACTTGTCAGAACAGTACACAAATGGTAGTTTTGTGGTTGATACGAGTACATTCGGTGAAATTGAAGACCTATATGTGGACTAGTATTAAAAAATAGATAGTCACTTTTGCACAATGATGATAAAATGAGACTAGTTATTTTAAAATGACACTGACATTTAAACTGAAGAGTAAAGAGGGGTTCGAGTGAGAGATTTTGATAGTTTAATTCCGGATTGGTTTAAAGCATTTATTCAAATAGGAAACGACTTGATTTGGTCACAATACTTAATCGGGTTACTGTTGACAGTAGGCTTGTTTTTCTCGATTAGTTCAAAATTCGTCCAAATTCGATGGCTTCCTGAGATGTTTCGTGCATTAACCGATAAATCCGAAACTCTTGAAAGTGGTAAGAAGGGGATTTCGTCATTCCAAGCTTTCGCTATTAGTGCCGGCTCACGTGTAGGTACAGGGAATATTGCAGGTGTGGCAACTGCGATTGTACTTGGCGGTCCTGGTGCGGTATTTTGGATGTGGATTATTGCAATCATTGGTGCAGCGAGTGCCTTTATCGAAGCAACGTTAGCACAAGTTTATAAAGTACCTGATAAAGAAGGGGGCTTCCGCGGTGGTCCTGCATACTACATCACAAAAGGGCTGAATCAACGTTGGTTAGGTGTTTTATTTGCGATATTGATCACTGTGACATTCGCGTTTGTATTTAACACAGTACAATCAAACACGATTGCTGAGTCATTAAATACGCAATATCACATTAGTCCGTTGGTGACAGGGATCATTTTAGCAGTTATTACAGCGATTGTTATTTTCGGTGGTGTGCGAAGTATTGCAACATTATCATCAGTGATTGTACCAGTGATGGCGATTATTTATATTTTAATCGTGTTAGTCATTTTAGTGATGAACATCGATCAAATTTTCCCGATGATTTCTACAATCATTAAAAGTGCTTTCGGTATTGACCAGGCGACAGGTGGTGCAGTTGGTTTCGCTGTACTACAAGGTGTGAAACGTGGTCTTTTCTCAAATGAAGCAGGGATGGGTTCTGCACCGAACGCAGCTGCAACTGCCGCAGTATCACACCCTGTCAAGCAAGGTTTAATTCAATCATTAGGTGTCTTCTTTGATACGATTTTAGTTTGTACAGCGACAGCGATTATGATTTTATTATATTCAGGCTTGAAATTTGGTGAAGGTGAAGCACAAGGTGTTGCCGTAACACAATCTGCGTTAAACGAACACTTAGGTAGTGCAGGTGGCGTATTCTTATCTATAGCTGTTGCATTATTTGCATTCTCATCCGTTATAGGTAACTATTACTATGGACAATCTAATATTGAATTTTTATCTACTAATAAGGTTGTGCTATTTATTTTCCGTTGTTTTGTCGTTATTCTCGTATTCGTAGGCGCTGTTGTAAAGACTGAAACAGTTTGGAATACTGCTGACGTATTTATGGGATTAATGGCTATCGTTAACATTATCGCCATTATCGGCCTGTCCAATATTGCTTTTGCAGTCATGCGAGACTATCAACGTCAACGTAAAGAAGGCAAGCGTCCGATTTTCAGACCAGAAAATTTAGAAATCAATTTATTTGGTATCGAATCTTGGGGTAACGCCATCCATAAAAATAAAAAAGAAGATTAATTTGAAGAGGGCTGGGGCAGCATTTTGTCTGTAGCCCTTTTATTTTATAGACGTTTTCTACTATGATGAAGCGAACAATACTATATATTAATAAATAAAAAGTGTCGTACAAATTTCAACTTCGAAAATTAGTGCTTTCAATTATAGTCATTTCGTTATATGATTTGAATTGTACTTTGAAGAGGTGACATAAAAGTGAATCAATATACGATAAAAAAAGTCCTCAACAATAACGTGCTCATTTGCGAATATCAACAATCAGAAGTCGTTATCATTGGTAAAGGTCTTGGATTTAACAAAAAGCCAGGGATGAAAATCAATGATCTTGATACGATTGAAAAAGTGTTTAAACTAGAAAATAAAAATGAACAAGACCATTACAAGATGTTAGTGGCACATACCGATGAACGTGTCTTACGTGCGGTCATTGATTCTGTACAAATTATAATGACGCATTTTGAACTGCATCATGAAGAATCATTTATCGTCTCCTTAACCGATCACTTAATTTTTGCATTGAAACGCTTGGAAAAGGGACAGTTAATTAAAAATCCGTTTTTAAGTGAGACGAAATACAGTTATCCAGAAGCGTATAAAATCGCGAAAAAAGTAGTGGCGCGTATTAACTTGCAATTGAACACAGACTTTCCAGAAGATGAAGTTGGTTTTATTGCGCTGCATATTGCCTCTCAAACAGATGATATTGATTTGAGTGAAATGCAATATGTACCGAAGTTGATTAACAATGCGATTCGAATGATTGAAAATGATATGAAAATACAAATTCCAGTTGCATCCATTCAGTATCAACGGTTTGTGAGACATATTCATTTTCTGTTACAACGGTTGAAAAAAGGCGAACGTACGACAATTGAACTGAGTTTTGAAAACCTATTGAAGGCACAATATCCGTTATGCTATAATGTAGCTGTTAAAATAGTTAAAATGATACAATCACAAATTGATGTACGAGTGGACGAAGCCGAAGTCGCATATTTAACGATGCACATTCAGCAACTGTCACTGGCATCTCAAAATCAATCATAAAACGTGTTACTAAGTGAGATTAGGCATGAGTTGAAAATTGTGGGCAAAACGCTCGCAGCTTTTTACTCATGCATTTTTTGTGTTGTGTCAACAAAATAGGAGGGCTTACAGTGAGGAAAAAACTATTTGGACAATTGCAACGTATCGGTAAAGCATTAATGTTACCTGTTGCTATTTTACCAGCTGCCGGTTTGTTACTCGCATTCGGTGCAGCATTACAAGGGGAACAACTGCAATCGTATTTACCATTCATTCAAGCTGATGGGGTACAAAACGTCGCAGAAATGATGGCAGCAGCCGGTAGTATCATTTTTGAAAACTTGCCAATTATTTTTGCTATGGGTGTTGCGATTGGTTTAGCAGGCGGTGACGGGGTTGCAGCCATTGCAGCTTTCGTTGGTTTTATCATTTTGAACAAAACGATGGGTGAATTTTTAGGGGTTACTCCTGACAACGTGGGTGACGCTGCGAAAGGTTATGCGAGCGTCTTAGGTATTCCGACATTACAAACAGGGGTGTTCGGGGGTATCATTATCGGTGCTCTCGCGGCATGGTGTTACAACAAGTTTTATAACATTTCGTTACCGTCATATCTTGGCTTCTTTGCAGGAAAACGATTTGTACCAATTGTGATGGCGACAACATCATTTTTACTTGCATTCCCAATGGCACTCGTTTGGCCAGTGATTCAAAATGGTTTAAACGCATTCAGTGAAGGGTTATTAGATTCCAACACGGGTTTAGCAGTCTTTTTATTTGGTTTTATTAAGCGTTTATTAATTCCATTCGGTTTACACCATATTTTCCATGCGCCATTCTGGTTTGAATTTGGTTCATATACAAATATGGCGGGTGAAATTATTCGTGGTGACCAACGTATCTTTATCGAACAAATTCGTGAAGGTACAAACTTAACAGCAGGTAAATTCATGCAAGGTGAATTCCCAGTAATGATGTTCGGTTTACCAGCTGCAGCATTAGCGATTTATCATACTGCAAAACCTGAAAACAAAAAAGTAGTTGCCGGTTTGATGGGTTCAGCAGCATTAACATCATTCTTAACAGGTATTACAGAACCATTAGAGTTTTCATTTTTATTTGTAGCACCATTATTATTCTTTATTCATGCTATATTAGACGGTTTAAGTTTCTTAATTTTATACTTGCTTGATTTACATTTAGGTTACACATTCTCTGGTGGCTTTATCGACTTTGTATTACTCGGTATCTTGCCAAATAAAACGCATTGGTGGCTCGTGATTCCAGTCGGATTTGTGTATGGTGTTATTTACTATTCAATCTTCCGCTTCTTAATTACGAAGATGAATTACAAAACGCCAGGACGTGAGGATAAACAAACTGAAACGACGAAAACGACTGCAAGCGAATTGCCTTATGCTGTATTACAAGCGATGGGTGACAAAGATAACATCAAGCATTTAGATGCATGTATTACAAGATTACGTGTTGAAGTGAACGATAAATCAAAAGTCGACGTAGCACGTTTGAAAGATTTAGGTGCTTCAGGTGTTTTAGAAGTCGGCAACAATATGCAAGCGATTTTCGGACCGAAATCAGACCAAATCAAACACGAAATGCAACAAATTATGTCAGGTCAAGCTGTACAACACCCTGTAGATTTAGATGAAGATAAGGACGAAGCAGTTGTGATTGATGAAGCTGCAGACACGACGGCTGTTACGAAAACAGGACAAGTTGTCGCGCCAATGGATGGTGAGGTTGTACCATTATCTGAAGTACCCGATCAAGTCTTTAGTGAAAAAATGATGGGTGAAGGGATTGCAATTCGTCCAACGAGTGGTGAAGTGTATGCACCATTTGATGGTAAGATTCAAATGATTTTCCCAACTAAACATGCATTCGGCCTAGTGTCTGACAATGGTTTAGAATTATTGATTCATGTTGGTTTAGATACTGTAAAATTAAACGGTGAAGGGTTTACAGTTCATGTTGAAGAAGGTCAAACGATAAAAGCGGGCGATCATTTAATGACAGTGGACTTAGAGCTTATCCGCGCATCTGCGAAAAGTGATATCACGCCGATTATTGTGACGCAATCCGAAGTGACAGCGTTAAAATTTACAGAGGCGAAAGATGTCAAACATGGTGACAAGTTATTTGAAATCTAAGTTGTAACTAACAAAGAGGCTAGGATGTTGTCCTAGTCTTTTTTTGCGTTTATTCTCTTCGTTTCGTTCTTACCGTGCATTCATTTGGTGTGTACGTGATGAAACCTCGAGATCTTGTCCGATCATTTGAAAGATACATACGACTGAAATGAATAGATGATGTCATTAAAACGGCGTACCTAGAAAAATACTTTGATATAATAGGTTTTAAGTTTCAATCTGACGTGAAAAACGATAAACTATAAGTAATTTCGAAAAGGCTTGGTGAATGATATGTCTGAAAATCAACATAAGCAAAATGGAGTTTCAAAAAACATTGATATCCGAGAAAGCCGTTTCATGAAGTTTTTCGGAGGCAAAGATCTCATTTTTGCGTTACTCGTTTTTATTTTAGTTGGAGTTGTGATTTTTATATTCGATCGCGTTTCATATATTTTTCAACCCTTTATTATCATTTTTAATACGATTGCAGCACCGATTATTATCGCGCTCATTCTGTATTACTTATTCAATCCTGTCATTAATTTGATGGAACGATACAATATTAACCGTATTTGGGGCATTACGATTTTGTTTTTAGGAATCATTGGTATGATTACTATCGCAGTGAACTTGCTAATTCCGATTGTATCTTTTCAATTTGATCGCTTGATGGACAATTTCCCGAATTATTTAAACAAATTGACATCATTCGCTAACAACATGATGCACATTCCGTTTTTATCGGATTACTATTCACAAATTGAAAAGGCTGTGACTGGTTTGCAGGAGAAGATCCCTACTTTTGCAGATGGCTTGAGTTCTAAAATTCGTGTTTTCGCTGAAGCTGTCGTGAATATTACAGTCGTTATCATTACGGTACCGTTTGTGTTATTCTTCATGTTAAAAGATGGTCATCGTTTTAAAGAGTTTTCAAATAAAATTGTACCGCCAAAATTTCGTAAAGATGTACACGATTTGTTGGATAAAATGAGTGAACAAGTCGGCTCATACATTCAAGGACAAATTATCGTGTCATTTTGTATCGGTATTTTACTGTTTATTGGTTATTCGATTATCGGTTTAGACTATGCTTTAATTTTAGCCAGTATCGCAGCTGTTACGAGTGTAGTACCTTATTTAGGGCCTACGATTGCTATTTCGCCAGCGATTATCATTTCAATTATTACATCACCGTTTATGTTGATTAAGTTGATTGTGGTATGGACGGCAGTACAGTTTATTGAAGGGCACTTTATTTCACCTAATATTATGGGTAAAACCCTGAAGATTCATCCTTTAACGATTATCTTTGTGCTTTTAAGTGCTGGGAACTTACTCGGCGTTGTCGGCGTCATTCTTGGGATTCCAAGTTATGCAATTTTAAAAGTACTTGTTTCGCATATCTTCCTACTGTTCAAACGTCGCTACAATAAATATTATGCGGATGATGCAGGCCCTTATGAGATGCCTAAAGAGGAATATAGTAAAGATTAAATGAGTGTAACATGACGAGATTGGGCGGTTTTGTGAAGCTCAATCTCTTTTTATAAGCATACACAGTCATTACACTAAAGAAAGGACCCCTATTCATGACAAAACAGCTTTGGTTAAAATATTTCAAAATTGCGTTTATACTCTTTTTGATTGTAACGATTTCTATCATATTAGGACGAGAATTAGCACATATTGATTTTAAACGTGTCTTTCTTTTATTTAATGGAATTAGCCGAATGGAAACGTTCAGTCTTTTTTTACTCGGCGGGAGTTCGGTGATTTTGTTATCACTTTATGATGTGATTTTGACGACACGCTTTAAGTTATCTTTATCAAAATTTAAAGCATTACGTGTCGGCTATATTATTAATGCGTTCAACAATATTATCGGTTTTGGCGGTTTTATTGGTGCGAGCGTACGATTGTGGTTTTATGGTTCGTATACGACTGAACGTAAAAAGTTAGTCAAATTCGTTTCATACATGTTGACGTCCATGTTAACAGGTTTAAGTTTTTTATCCATACTCATTGTGACGCATGTCTTAGATGTTAGTTTTTTAGATCGGACATCGGTATGGTTTACTGTTTTTCTCTATATTGTAGCGTTTTTATTACCCGTTTTTATTATTATTTCATGGGTATCACCGGTTGATCGGTCTGCGCGTTGGTTAGGTTCCGTATTCACTTTTGTATCGAGCATGGAATGGTTGCTTGCGAGTATCGTGCTTTACTGCTCTTTTATGCTTGTAGGCGTGAATGTTTCATTTCCAATCGTGTTAAGTATTTTCATTGTTGCGGCGATTTCAGGTCTGTTGTCGTTTATTCCTGGAGGCTTTGGGGCGTTTGACCTCATCGTCTTACTTGGACTACAACAACTCGGAGTAGCGGAAGAAAAGGTCGTTTTAGGGTTATTACTTTATCGTTTTGCGTATTATTTCTTCCCGTTACTCATTGCGCTTGTCTTAACTGTATTTGAATTTGGTACAGCAGCACGTAAATATATGCTTGAATCCAAATACTTTTTACCGGCTAAAGAATTGTCTGGGTTTTTAAAATCGTTTCAAAAAGACTTAGTTGGCTTAGTACCATCATTAGCATTGAGTACATTAGTCTTTATGATGAGTTTGATTTTATTACTTAACAATTTCTCTATTATTTTTGATGCAGCTAACAAAAAACCTCATTTATTGTTTACATTGTTGTACATATTCAACGTTAGTGCGAGTTTGATTTTATTACTCAATTTACGCGGAATTGTTGCACGAAGTAAACGCGCGATTTTATTTGCGATTGTAGCGATGATTATCTTGTTACTATCTAATTTATACGTGTACGGATTATCATTGTTAGTTGTGATCATTGTCTTAATTTTAGCGGCATTGATTTTTGCTTATCGTAAATCACGTGTATTGAAACGACCTGTACGCATGAAAGGTATATTAGCGATGGTCGTCATTAGTGTCATTTTGCTATACTTCAATCAAATCATCGTGCGTGATTTTTTATTCGCACTTGATGTGTTACCGCCTAAAGTTGATTTCTTCTTGCTGCGTTCGACGTTTTGGTTGTCGATTATCGGTATGACGATTTTGGTAGTTGTGCTCATTTATATCTTTGAATGGAATTATCGTCGTCCAAGAGAGTTGCATGATCGACAAATTGCCAGTGCCATTTTAAAGCAATATGGTGGCCATCTACTGAGTCATTTGTTGTATAGTGAAGACAAGCTTGTGTTTGTGAACGAACAGAAAAC
The DNA here is from genome assembly GCF_001792775.2 of Staphylococcus pseudintermedius. Classification (GTDB taxonomy): domain Bacteria; phylum Bacillota; class Bacilli; order Staphylococcales; family Staphylococcaceae; genus Staphylococcus; species Staphylococcus pseudintermedius. The sequence continues at coordinate 31,813 of NZ_MLGE02000013.1, read as the reverse complement.
GGCATTTATCATGTACCGTCACGATCGCAGTTCATTTATTGTACTTGGTGATCCAGTGGGTAACAGTTCGGACTTCTATTCACTGTTAACCGAGTTTTATGAATATGCAACGTATTTAGGTGGCGATGTCATTTTTTATCAAGTTTCTAATAATTATTTGACGTTATATCATGATTTCGGCAATCAGTTTTTTAAATTGGGTGAAGAAGCGCTCATTCCAGTATCTGACTTTACCGTTGCAGGGAAGAAGCGACGTGGTTTCCGTGCGACATTAAATAAATTAGAGGCGTTAGGTTATCAGTTTGAGATTCTCGATACACCGTTAGATGAAGCGACATACGAACGTCTCCATGACATTAGTCGTAATTGGTTAGGGAAACAGCAAGAATTTTATTTCTCAGTCGGTCGTTTTACACCTTCTTATGTCAATGCGGCACCCGTTGCTGTGTTGAAAAATGAAGAAGGTCGTATCGATGCGTTTTGTACATTGATGCCTGTAGAAGGTTCAACAACGGTGTCGGTCGACTTAATTCGTTGGGATAAGTCTTTGGGATTGCCGTTTATGGATGCGCTTTATTTGCATATGATTTTGTGGGCACAAGCAGAAGGTTACGAACGCTTTAATATGGGCATGGCAACTTTGTCAAATGTTGGTCAAGTGCCATATGGTCACTTAAGAGAAAAGTTTGCTGGCCGTTTTTACGAACATTTTAATGGTTTGTATAGTTTTCAAGGCTTGCGTCAATATAAAAGTAAATTTAATCCGGACTGGGAATCACGTTTTCTCATTTATCACCGGGGTCAAAACGCGTGGGAGAGTTTGTTGAAAGTCACACGGGTGATTCGTAAAAAGAAAATATAGATTTAAATTAGGGACTTGGACATAAAAGTTTTTGATGCTATCGTTGCGTTATTTTTGTTAAACTTGCCCTTCCTAAATTTATGTATGGATTGAGGTTTAAAGTTTTCTATGCCCAAGCCCTTGAATGATAGCGGGTGTATTTAAACAGGTGTGTACAATTTTATGGTGGTATCATGAAGGTGCTTTTTCATGGTGTATAACAGAAAAAGGCTAGGACATTAAGTTTTCCTAGCCTTTTTGCATATGTTATTGAATGCCGTGTTCTTTAGCATAAGCTTCACGTTCTGCTTCTTGTTGTGCAAAACGCTCAGGTTGCTTTTTATAAAAATCTTGGTGGTAGGCTTCTGCTTCATAAAATTCTGAAGCAGGTAACACTTTTGTTGCAATCGCTTTGTCGTGATTGAATGTGCCCTCTAATGAAGCAATATACGCTTCAGCCACTTGACGTTGATCTTCATTAGTATAAAAAATTGCAGTACGATATTGTGAACCACGGTCTTGGAATTGGCCACCGTCATCTGTCGGATCGATTACTGAGAAGAAAATTTCTAACAGCTTTTGGTAAGAAAAAAGCGCGACATCATATTCGATTTTTACAGTTTCATAGTGTCCTGTATCGCCTGATTTCACTTGTTCATATGTCGGATGATCTACGTGTCCGCCCATATATCCAGACTTTACCTTTTCAATGCCTTCGTTTTGATCGAACGGCTGCGTCATACACCAAAAACAACCGCCTGCGAAATATGCTGTGTTGATATTCATCTAAACATCCTTCCCTATATGAGACCTTGGTACCATTTTTATTGTTTTTACTTGATTTTTAAAATAAATTTATATAACGTTAGTGTGTATTAATTATAATACATAAGTACACAATTTTGAAGATATAAGGTTGATAAGATGAAAGAAAACAATTTGAATCGTAGCACCTCAAACTCTTCTGAGAAAACATTGAAACGTCGAAAAAAGAGAAAGATACGAAAACTGCCATTTGTGATATTGGCGTTGATCCTTATCATTCTTGTTTCTGTCGTGTATGCTGTTTCAAGTTACAAAAACGGACTTGAAGTTGCTAAGGACAAGCATCAAGCTCCAAAGATACACAAATTCAATGGCGCATCAAAAAATGATGGTAAAGCAACCGTACTCATTTTAGGTGCTGACCGTGAAGATGGTGGGGTATCACGTACTGACTCGATTATGGTCGCACAATATGACTATATTAAGAAAGATATGAAAATCGTCTCTGTGATGCGTGATATTTATGCCGATATTCCTGGATACAACAGTTATAAAATTAATGCGGCTTATTCGTTAGGTGGGCCTGAGCTATTGCGCCAAACGTTAAAGTCGAACTTAGGGATTGATCCGGAATATTACGCCACTTTAGATTTTAAAGGTTTTGAAGCTATGATTGATGAGCTTGCGCCAAAAGGTATACCGATTAACGTAGAAAAAGATATGTCCGAAAAAATTGGTGTATCTTTGAAAAAAGGGAATCATCGCTTAAATGGTAAAGAGTTGCTTGGTTATGCGCGTTTTCGTAATGACCCAGAAGGTGACTTTGGGCGTGTGCGAAGACAACAGCAAGTCATGACGGCATTAAAGCAGCAATTGGTTCAACCTTCATCTATTTTCAAAGCACCGAAGCTCGCAGGTATTATGCGTGGTTATGTGAGTACCGATATGCCGGATTCAACGATTTATCAAACAGGATTCAGTTTTATCGTTCGAGGAGATAAAGATATTAAAACCCTCAGTGTACCCGTAAAAGGCAGCTATGAAAATATTACGACGAATGATGGGGGATCAGCTTTAGGTATTGATAAAGCTGAAAATAAAAAGAGAATTAAAGCCTTTTTGGAAGACTAAAGTATAAAACGAGTCTGAGTGTTTCGCTCAGGCTCGTTTTGTATGTGCTTTGATTTTATTGGTCAGATTTACGTACGCCAGCGACACCGTAATGTTCTTTTTTCATTTCTTGAATGACTACAGAAATTGCACTACGGTCAGCATTGGTTGTACTTTCCACAGCATTTGTCACTTCTTTAACTAAATTTTTTAATTGTTCGTCACTGCGCCCCTCTAATAATTGAACTGTTACTATTGGCATGTTCCTACCTCCTAATACTTTACCTATATTATACCATTTTCCCTCATAGTTGCACGATAGAATCATTACCCGGTATGATAAGAGTAAAGAAATGAAATATGGAGGGATTTTATGGGTTTTGACAACGTATTAACATCTCTAGGCATCAATGGTATGAAAGTGTTTATTCGATTAGAACAGCAAACGTTTGATGTATCTGATGCGATTGCCGGAACAATCCATTTAAAAGCAGGGCAAAGTGATCAAAAAGTGAATCATATCGTATTAACGATGATTGAAAAATATGAGAATGATGATGAAACGAGTGATTTTACAACGATTTCGCATGAATTGAATCGCTTTGAGATAGACGAAGCGTTTATCATTGATGTCGGTGAAGAAAAAGAGATTCCATTTCATTTTCACCCTGATACATTGAATTTCAAATCTGATAAAAGTCATGTTTACCTCAATACACATGTTTATATTGATTATGGCGTTGATGAGGAAACTGAAGCGGTCATTCCATATCATCGTTAATGGCATGACTTTAAGGTAGATGCGGTCCTATATTAACCGTAGCTACCTTTTTTTATGATTAACAGAACGTACATTCGTTTTAACTTGATTATAGAACAATTGTTCGTGTATACTAAAAACATCAGGTTGATAAGTAAGGGTGAAATGTGATGTATGATTATCATTTATTAGAAGATAGGGACATTCTATGTATTGATCAAAAAAGTTTTTTTGCGAGTGTGTCTTGTATTGAGAAAGGGCTCGATCCATTGACGACAAAACTCGCAGTCGTTGCAGATACGAAAAGGCAAGGGTCTGTTGTACTTGCTGCGACACCTTCTCTGAAAGCGATGGGGATTCAGACAGGTTCGCGTTTGTTTGAAATTCCACATCATAATGACATTTATATTATTAATCCGAGTATGCGGCGTTATTTGGAAGTGTCGCTTAAAATTTCTGAAATTGCACTCCGCTATGTGCCGCCTGAAGATTTACATCAGTACAGCATTGATGAGTTCTTTATGGATGTGACAAAGAGTTATTATCACTTCAATACGACGTTACATACGTTTTGTGAGCGTCTGATTAAAGAAATTTATGATGAAACGAAAGTGCATTGCGCGATAGGGATTGGCTCGAATATGTTGCTCAGTAAATTAGCACTGGATCATGAGGCGAAAAAACATCCGGATGATATTGCGGAATGGCGTTATCAAGATGTACCTGACAAAGTGTGGGAAATTACGCCGCTCAGTTCGTTTTGGGGTATTGGTAAAAAGACAGAGAAGAAATTAAATCAAAGAGGGATATTTAAAATTGGACAACTGGCACACTATCCATATGAATATTTGAAGCGGGACTTCGGTATTTTAGGGGTGGATTGGCATCTACATGCACACGGGATAGATCAAAGTCGGATGAATGAGGCGTATCAAATCATTAATCCTTCGATATGTAAAAGTCAAATTTTGCTACGTGATTATACGTATCGTGAAGCACATGTCGTCATGCAAGAATTGATTGAAGATGTGGCACAACGTTTGAGAGCGCGTCAGCAAATTGCACGAACGATTCATTTTTCTATGGGTTACAAAGAGGGCGGCCATGTGACGAAGCAGTATACGTTACATACAGGAACAAATTTAGATCAAGACATTTATAAAGAAGTGAAGCGTTTAGCGGACATGCATTGTGATCAAGGAGCGTTGTATCGGACGCTCAGTGTATCACTTACACAATTGATGAATGAAAACGAACGCAATCTAGATTTGTTTACGGATGAATTTCAACGACTGCGTCAAGAGAAGTTGGCGAAAACGATTGATGCGTTACAAACCAAATATGGAAAAGGCGTCGTATCAAAAGCGATTTCCTTGACTGAAGCGGGTACCAAATACGGTCGTTTAGGATTAATGGCAGGGCATCAGATGTAAAAAGCCCCGTTATGGTATCACATTAGGCTTGGAGATAATAGTTCAGGCCTAATGTGCATATACCACCGTGGGACGTTAACTTAAATACGTATCAAAATCAGAAAGCGCGGTCATCGCTGCGTCGCGGTCTTCAGCCTTTTTAAAGCTAATACGTAAAGCACCGTAAATATCCTCACGCACTTCTAAAATTCGAAGGTTCCGTATAGAAATTTGATGCTGACTTAATATTTCAGTCACTTTCGAAATCATCCCCGGTTTATCAGGAATATCTACGTAAAGATCATACGTGCTTTGCATTGCACCTTTACCTCGAATAGGTAGGCCATCACGGTACGTTTTAGCTTGGTCGAAAAATTGATATAACGCCTCCTCGTGCCCTTGTTCAAGCATATCCACGGTTTCAGTAAGCTGTTGTTGTAGTTGCTTCAATGATGAAACGATATGCGCTTTATTTTCAATGGATATGTCGCGCCACATCTCAGGGTTACTACTTGCAACACGTGTAATATCTCTAAAGCCTCCTGCAGCTAAGTCTTGAATTAATGGCACGTCCGCTGCGTAAAAAGCATTTAAATGTACAAGACTCGAAGCAATGAGATGAGGGACATGGCTGACAACCCCTGTAATTTGGTCATGTTCATCAGCAGTTAAATGAATAAAACGCGCGCGAGTCGGTGCAAGCAAATGTTCAATACGTTGCGCGGCCTCTTGGTTTTCTGTTAACTGATGAACAAGGATATAGTAGGCATTTTCAAAGAGATGTTTTTTTGCATTCAGAACACCGGATTTATGACTGCCTGCCATGGGATGCCCACCGATAAGATGGATGTCAGCCGAGAGTAATTCCTTTTCAAATGCTTGAATAGTAGATTTTGTACTCCCTGTATCTGTAACAATTAAACCAGATTTCGTTTTCATTTGAGGAAGCTGGCTTAAATATTGCACTGTCGTTTGTACAGGTGTTGCAAAGATAACGATATCTGCTTCTTGTAAAGTCGATTCGTAATCTGCAGATGCTTGATCGATAATGCCAATGGATACGGCACGTTCTAATTGTTCGTAATGTGCATCATAAGCTGAAATCGTGATGTCTGGATGAAAATATTGAATATTACTTGCTAAACTGCCTCCTATTAAGCCTAAACCAACAAAAAACACGTGGGTCACGTTAACACCGCCTCTATTTTTATTAAATATGCCATAGTTTAACATTTTAACGCGTTTAATTGCAATAGTACTTATATGAATACGTGAGATTTTATAGAATCATCGGTACAATAGAAACAAAGAGGCAAGGGAGGACATATCAATGAATGAATCTGTGATTGAAACTTTAACAGCTCTAACTGCGATTAATAGTCCATCAGGTAACGCGGACCGTGCGATAGCGTATGTACAGCAAACCGTGGAGGCTTATGGTTATAACACACAGTTAACGAGGAAGGGCGGCTTATTGATTGAAGTAAAAGGCGACGATGATACAGAGAAAAAATGTATTACGGCGCATGTAGATACATTAGGCGCAATGGTCAAAGAAATTTTAGATAATGGACGTCTTCGATTAGCGTTAATTGGTGGTTTCCGTTACAACGCAATTGAAGGTGAATACTGTACGATTGAAACAACAACAGGTCAGACGTACCGAGGGACAATACTATTGCATGAAACGTCGCCACACGTTTATGCGAATAACCATGAAATTCCACGTAATCAAGAGCATATTGAAGTCCGCATTGATGAGAAAGTGACGTCAGCCGATGAAACGCGTGAGCTAGGTATTGATGTAGGTGATTTTGTAAGCTTTGATCCACGTACAGAAGTGACAGCTTCAGGTTTTATTAAGTCGCGTCATTTAGATGATAAAGTCAGTGTTGCGATTATTATCGAATTTTTAAAACAGTATCGTCATCGTGAGGACCGTTTACCGCATACGATTCAGTTTTATATTTCGAATAATGAAGAAATTGGTTATGGCGCAAATTCAAATATTGACCCAAAAGTTGTTGAGTTTATAGCATTTGATATGGGTGCATTAGGGGATGGTCAAGCGTCCGATGAATATACGGTGTCGATTTGTGCACAAGATGCCTCAGGACCGTATCATAAACAACTACGCCATCATCTCGTATCGTTATGTCAGAAACACAATATCCCTTATAAAGTGGATCTCTACCCATTCTATGCCTCAGATGCTTCAGCGGCGTTAAAAGCAGGTGCAGATGTAAAGCACGGCCTTTTCGGTGCAGGTATTGAGTCTTCTCATGCAATGGAACGGACGCATTTGGATTCGATTAAAGCAGCACAAGCATTATTAGAGGCCTATTGTTTTTCGAAATTACTGTAGTCGTACCACGTCTTGTTGGCGAATTGTTACACAATACGTTAAAATGTAGAAAGACTATAAGGGTGTTTATGAGGGAAATGAAAAAGATTGTATGTCTTTTTAAGATAATTTAATAAGGGTATATCAGAAATGTAATATCGCTAAAAGATATAAAGAGAAATAGGAGTATTAAAAATGAAGTTTACAAATTTAACGACGGCAGAATTCGGTGCGTTCACAGATAGTATGCCATACAGCCATTTTACACAAATGGTAGGGAACTACGAGCTGAAGGTGGCAGAAGGTGTCGAAACACATCTCGTTGGTATTAAAGATAATCATAACCAAGTATTAGCCGCTTGTTTATTAACTGCAGTACCCGTCATGAAAGTGTTCAAATACTTTTATACGAACCGTGGTCCTGTGATGGATTATGAAAATCAAGAACTCGTTCATTTCTTTTTTAATGAACTCGCAAAATATGTTAAAAAATACAATGCGTTATATGTCAGAGTCGACCCATACTTGCCAATGTTAAAACGCAATCATGATGGCGAAGTGATTGAACGATTCCAAAATGATTGGTTCTTTGACAAAATGACACAACTCGGCTTTGAACACGAAGGTTTTACAACGGGATTTGATACAGTGAGACAAATTCGGTTCCATTCTGTATTAGATGTTGAAGGTAAAACGACGAAAGATATACTGAACAATATGGATAGTTTGAGAAAGCGTAATACGAAAAAAGTGCAAAAAAATGGTGTGAAAGTGCGCTTTTTGGATGAAAATGAGTTACATATTTTCCGTTCGTTCATGGAAGAGACGTCGGAAACAAAAGACTTTGTGGACCGTGAAGATGATTTTTACTATCACCGCCTCAAACACTATAAAGATCGTGTACTCGTACCTTTAGCTTACATCGATTTTACAACGTATATACCAGAGCTAAAATCTGAAGAGCAAGATTTCCATAAACAAATTGCTAAAACTGAAAAAGAACTTGAGAAACGCCCAGATAACCAAAAATCATTGAATAAAAAGAACAATTTAATGCAACAGTTAGAAGCGAATCAAGCTAAAATTCAAGAAGCGGAGCAATTACAAGCGAAACATGGTGACACGTTACCGATATCAGCAGGTTTCTTTATTATTAATCCGTTTGAAGTCGTGTATTATGCGGGTGGCACAGCAAATGAATTCCGTCATTTTGCAGGAAGCTATGCCATTCAATGGGAAATGATTAACTACGCAATTGAACACCATATTCCACGTTACAACTTTTATGGCATTAGTGGACACTTTACTGAAGATGCGGAAGATGCTGGCGTGGTCAAATTTAAAAAAGGTTATAACGCAGATGTCATTGAGTACGTAGGTGATTTTATTAAACCCGTTCGAAAACCGGTCTATAAGATTTATACGACGTTAAAACAGCTTAAAGAGAAGATTAAAAGATAAGATGAGTGAAGAGAAGGGGATTTATTGGTATGAAATTTACAGAATTGACAGTTGAAGAATACGACCAATTTGTTCAAAATCCTGCATTAGAAAGTCATTATTTTCAGGTAAAAGAAAATATTGCAACACGAGAAGCAGACGATTTTCAAGTGGTACTGTTAGGCGTGAAAGATGACAACAACCAAGTTTTAGCAGCGAGCTTATTTTCCAAAATTCCAACAGCAGGAAGTTATGTATATTATTCAAATCGTGGTCCGGTCATGGATTATAGCGATTTGGGATTAGCCGATTTTTATTTAAAGGAATTAGACCAATATTTAAATAGAAATAAATGTTTATATGTCAAAATGGACCCGTATTGGATTTATCAAGTGTATGATAAAGACATTCATCCCATGGGCGACAAAATGCCTAACGATAAGCTAGTACAGCTATTTAAGTCACACGGTTACCGTCATCATGGTTTTACAACATCCTATGATACGTCAAGTCAAGTGAGATGGATGGGTGTATTGGATTTAAAAGGTCATACACCACAAACGTTGAAGAAGCAATTCGATAGCCAGCGCAAACGTAATATTAATAAAGCGACGAATTTTGGCGTGAAAGTAAGATTTCTTGAAGTGGATGAATTTGATCAATTTTTAGAGTTATATCGCGAAACTGAAGAACGTGCAGGTTTTGTGTCTAAAACGGACGAATACTTTAAAAACTTTATCAACACATATGGTCATAAAGCGCTCGTACCATTAGCATATATTGATCTAGATGAGTATATTACGTCGTTGCAAGAAAGTTTAAATGACAAAGAAACACGCCGTGACCAAATGATGGCGAATGAAAACAAGTCGGATAAGCAAATTAAGAAAATTGCGGAATTAGATAAACAAATCGACCATGATCAACAAGAGATGTTAAAAGCTAGCGAATTGCGTAAAACGGACGGCTCTGTTTTAAACTTAGCAGCAGGTGTTTATTTTGCGAATGCGTATGAAATTAATTACTTCTCTGGCGGTTCAAGTGAGAAATACAATCACTTTATGGGACCTTACGCGATGCATTGGTTTATGATTAATTATTGCTTTGACCATGGTTATGAGCGTTATAACTTTTATGGCGTATCAGGCGATTTCACTGAGAATAGTGAAGACTATGGTGTGTATCGCTTTAAACGTGGATTCGGTGTACAAATTGAAGAGCTCGTTGGAGACTTCTATAAACCAATTCATAAAGTAAAATATTTCGTATTTGATGTGTTAAATCGATTGCGCTCAAAAATTAAACGGTAAACAAACGATAAAAAGCCCGTACTTTGTGTAATGCAAAGCGACTGGCTTTTTATTTTGGATGAAAAATGCGCAATTGGAAATTTTAATGTATATTTTGACGGAAAGTAGTGAAAATTCATATTAACTATATTTATGTTATGTAAACTTATAGAGTATTATTTGGTTTTAAAATCGGCCATTTAAGGACTGATGACTGATGACTGATGAAGGCTAATATTTGAGGTACAAATTCGTATGTTTTAATGGTCATATACACATTTCAATGACATTTATACATATTGTTGTTACAACAATGCTTTAATATGAATGATTCAGCCATTAACATCGAAACGCTTATCCAGATGATGTAAACTGTTTGTTATAAATTTTGATGTTTAAGCTGCGAATATCATTAAGGAACGTTTATGACTGATGAGTTGGTTATGTACATATATTAAAATGTTAAATTTGAATCCAATTCTTAGTTTACATAATATATATTATAGGAAGTTGTATATTGGTTAGCATTTTAACCCTATTATCTTCAGTCAGTTAATCAATAGCATCTCATCACGTCCACATCACAAAAACCCAATGACTTGTGTATATCACTGGGTTCGTTATCATTATGAACGATGTTGTTGTTCAAAGCGTGCGCGTTCTTTCTCATACTTTTTCATTTGTCGTTTTTTGCGCCAGTCACGTGTAATAAACCATAAAATAAAGCTTAAAATTAAACTCAATATTGCGACAAACGCAGCATACCCTAATAAAGGTTCATAACGAATCGGTTTAAAGTTTGGCAAAATGAATGCTAAAGCACCAAGCACAATGAACATGATGATTGCTGTAAAGAACCATTTGTTAAGGACAAGTGTACAAAACAATGTTAAAACAACCATAATGAGAAGTGTAATCCAAATATAGTTTGGCATGTCTAAAATGGCCATGTATGAACCTCCTTTTTGTATTTAGCCTTCATTATACTAGATTTTTAATGGCTGGTGTAATGATTTCACATGCAAAAAGATGTTAAAAAACGTTATAATGGAATTAATATATTTTCTAAGGAGGTTTTATTATGTCACAAAAACTACCACATCGTTCAGAAGTTGCTAGAGTAGAAACTTGGGATTTGACTGATTTATATCCTAATCCAGAAAGTTATGAACAAGCGCTGAAATCATTGCCGCAAGAAGCTCAAGCATTTAAAGTGCAATACGAAAACCAACTCAATACCGTTGAAAATCTTGAAAAAGGTTTAAATACATATGCGCAATTGCTCGTTGAATTAGAACGTGCGGGTAATTACGCGGAACTTTTACATAGCGTCGATACGTCTGATGCTGAAAGACAACGTTTAAACGCCCTATTTTCTACACAATATGGCAAAGTTTTAAGCCAATTGACATTTGTAGAGTCAGAACTATTAAATCTTGATGATGCTGTGATGCAACAAGCGATTTCAGAGTTAGATTACAGTTATTATTTAACACAACTACAAAAGAAAAAACCGCATCAATTGCACCCTAAAGCTGAAGAAGCACTTGCGAGTATGTCAACAGCATTAGATGTGCCATATGATATTTATGGCGTGACGAAAATGTTAGATATTGATTTCGGAACATTTGAAGTCAATGGTCTAACGTATGACATGGATTATACGACATTTGAAGGTTATTACGAAGATCATGACGATACAGCGCTTCGTCGTGCAAGTTTCCGTCATTTTAGCGATACCCTTAAAAAGTATGAACATACGACTGCTGCAGTGTATAATGCGCAAGTGCAACGTGAAAAACTTGAGGCTGACTTGCGTGGTTATGATTCTGTGATTGAATATTTATTGGAAGAACAAGATGTTACTTTGGATATGTATCACCGCCAAATTGATTTAATTATGTCTGATTTAGCACCAATTATGCGCAAATATGCGAAACTTGTTCAACAAGCAAACGGTTTAGATGAACTCAAATTTGAAGACTTAAAAATCTCTATCGACCCTACTTTTGAACCAGAAATTACAATTGAAGAGTCGAAAAAATACATCTTTGGTGCATTAGACGTATTAGGTTCAGAATACGTCGACATGTTACACCAAGCGTATGATGCACGTTGGATTGACTTCCCGCAAAACAAAGGGAAAGAAACAGGTGCTTATTGTGCAAGCCCTTATGCATCTCATAGCTACATCTTTATTTCGTGGACAGGTAAAATGACTGAAGCTTTCGTCCTAGCACATGAACTGGGACATGCCGGACACTTTACATTTGCGCAAAAGCATCAAAATTATTTACAATCTGAGGCGTCTATGTATTTTGTTGAAGCGCCATCGACAATGAACGAAATGTTAATGTTGAATTACTTATTTAAAAACAGTAATGATGCACGTTTCAAACGTTGGGCAATTGCTTCGATTATTTCTCGTACGTACTATCATAATATGGTGACACATTTACTTGAAGCCGCATATCAACGTGAAGTATATCAACGTGTCGATCAAGGTGAATCACTTAGCGCCCCTACCTTGAATGCAATTAAACGACAAGTCATCGAACAATTCTGGGGAGATACCGTGACAATTACAGATGGTGCGGAATTGACTTGGATGCGTCAACCGCATTACTATATGGGCTTATACTCATACACATATTCTGCTGGTTTAACAATTGGTACGATTATGGCACAACGTATTAAAAATGAAGGTGAGACTGCTGTTCAAGATTGGTTGAACACATTAAGCGCAGGTGGAAGTATGTCCCCTGTTGAATTGGCACAACTTGCAGGTATCGATGTCACAACAGATCAACCACTTAAAGATACGATTGCTTATATTGGCGAATTAGTGGACGAATTAGAGTCATTAACGACTGAAATTTAATATAGAATGAAACCCCTGATTGCACATCATCGCACAATCAGGGGTTTTTTATGTGATGCTTATTTCATTGAAGAACGGTTTTGTTTAGATGATCGACGTAATAAACCAAGTCCTAATAGACTGAGTAAACCACCGAAGATTAAAGCAGATGATTGTGATGATGATTCACCTGTTTGAGGAAGTGCTTCATCTGTTTGAGATGTTGATTTGTCCTGAGGTGTTGTTTGCATAGCTTCACCGGGATGAGTTGGTTTTGGTTTCACCTTTTCACCTGGGAGCATCGGCTTTGGTTGAGGTACATCAGGTTGCTCAGGTGCCGGTTTCTCTTTATCATCAGGATTTTTCGGCTCTGGCTGAGGTACATCAGGTTGCTCAGGTGCTGGCTTCTCTCTATCATCAGGATTTTTCGGTTCTGGCTGAGGATTCCAGTTTTCTAACGGGAAGAAACCAGCATCGATTGACATATCATCTTGAGTAACATCAATATTTGCGATTAACCCATCAGAGTCTTTTTCAGTATTCGCTGTAGTATGTTTGCTTGTTGCTTCATAACCTTCAGGTGTAGTGAATTCAACAATATATTTTCCTTTTTGAACATTAGTGAACTGGTAGTGTCCATTGGCATCACTTGTCGTTGTATTTAAAACGACACCATCAGCTGTTTTAAGTGTGACAAGAACGCCTTCGAGACCGTGTTCGCCATCGTTTTGTACGCCATTGTGATCTTCATCGCGCCAAACAAAATCGCCAATAGTATATGTTTCATCTTTGGGTTGAGGATTCCAGTTTTCTAACGGGAAGAAACCAGCATCGATTGACATATCATCTTGAGTAACATCAATATTTGCGATTAACCCATCAGAGTCTTTTTCAGTATTCGCTGTAGTATGTTTGCTTGTTGCTTCATAACCTTCAGGTGTAGTGAATTCAACAATATATTTTCCTTTTTGAACATTAGTGAACTGGTAGTGTCCATTGGCATCACTCGTCGTTGTATTTAAAACGACGCCATCAGCTGTTTTAAGTGTGACAAGAACGCCTTCGAGACCATGTTCGCCATCGTTTTGTACGCCATTGTGATCTTCATCGCGCCAAACAAAATCGCCAATAGTATATGTTTCATCTTTGGGTTGAGGATTCCAGTTTTCTAACGGGAAGAAACCAGCATCGATTGACATATCATCTTGAGTAACATCGATATTTGCGATTAACCCATCAGAGTCTTTTTCAGTATTCGCTGTAGTATGTTTGCTTGTTGCTTCATAGCCTTCAGGTGTAGTGAATTCAACAATATATTTTCCTTTTTGAACATTAGTGAACTGGTAGTGTCCATTGGCATCACTCGTCGTTGTATTTAAAACGACACCATCAGCTGTTTTAAGTGTGACAAGAACGCCTTCGAGACCGTGTTCGCCATCGTTTTGTACGCCATTGTGATCTTCATCACGCCATACAAAATCGCCAATTCGATACGTAGCAGAGGTATCAATATTTGGATCGGTAGGTTGAATATTGAACTGATGGTTATGTTTTGGTGTTGATAAATCAATTACAGGTGGTACTCGGTTACCCTTTTCTGTTTTCGGCTTCTCAACAATAGTATCTTCTTCAAATGTCACTATACCGTCATGTTGACCAAATTCAGATTCAAGTTCAGTGAATGTGTCAATATGAGATGATTCCTCTATCGTATCCGTTGTGATGTCATCGTACTGACCGCTCACATTAGGATTCATTTCATCATCAAACTCAATCAATAAGCCATCAGTTGTGTACTCCATCGTGTCTTCTTCTGTTGTATGGTCAGAAATGGCACCTGTTAACATGCCAGTTGTCGTATCTTCGTCGTATTCAACGACATCAGAGTGGTGTACCGTGTCTTGTTCACCATGGTTTGTTTCTTCCTCAAAATCAACAGCATCTGCATGAAGTGTCACGTCTTGAATGCCATGATTTGTCTCTTCTTCAAACTCAACAGGCTGTGAATCTTCTGTTGTCTCGATAATTGGAGAAGTATTTTCACCACGATCCTCACCAGATTGTGAAAGTGTATTTAATACAACACTATCTTCAATCTCTTCTAAAACACCAGTTGTTTGGAAAGTCATCGTAGCAGGTGCCGTATTTTGAGTTGTGTCCACTAATTCACTAAATCCATAAGTCGGCGGTACAGGTTTGTCGTTCCCTTCCCCATTCGCTTTGTTGGAATAAAAAGCAACCCCATTTTTCCATGTTAGATTGAATGAACCGTAGTATGGCCAATAATTATATGAATATAGATTTGAACTATGATAATCTGTTGCATTAGTTGTGAATTCTAAATCTTTAGCTTCGTTCTTATAATGCCCTTTGTAGACAATAACGTAAGGTTTTTTGTTTATATGATCGAAAGTGATTTGATAACCAGTGCTATTAACAGTAGTTGGTCTCAAACTATTAGTGATATCTCTAAACTGATTTGTATCTTTTACATTGGCATAAGCACTTTGTGGCAATTCTCCTTGACCAATATATTCGTAAACATTAACTTGACCATTTTTTTCATTTTGCTGTGCGTTATTTGAAACTGTGCCTCTTAAAGTTACATTAGTTAAGTTATTATGCTTAGGTTTAAATATAGCATAATGCGTAAATGATTGATCTGCTTTTGATAATTCATCAAGACGACCGTTTAATGTGATACCTGAAGGGCTTTTTACACCATCAATATATTTAATGTCAAATTCCTGACTTGTCATTTCCTTGCCCAATTGTGAAGTGACAGTGATTTTTCCTTCATCTTGAACTTTATCTGGTTTAATAAATAAGTTTAATGACAATTTACCTTTTAAATTTTCTTTTTGATTTACATAGTCCATAAATCGGTAACGGACACGATTCTTTTCATTAATTTCCCCGTAAGCAATAATTTGTTCGCTATTTTGACTATCCATAATGTGTGGGACTTTTTTTATTGTTGATATCCCGTTTGTATCGACATTGTCGCTTAATTGAAAGTCAAAATAATCACCAGCTTTAATTCCATTTTCAAATGACCAATCATAATTTAATGTCACACGTTCAGCTTTATGTGGATTTACAGTGTTCGATTGACGGTATGTTTTATCGTTATTCTGATGGCCTGTAATTGACGATGTTTCAACTTTTACTTTACTTGTCACATCTGTTCCGTTTTCTACATTAATTACTTTTGTGTCCACTGGTGAAGTAACTTCTTGTACTTGTCGTGGTGACTTATGTTCTGTTGCTGTTGTTGGTGTTTGAACGGGTGCTGTTTGAGTAACAGGTTTATTCACTTCTGATACAGGTTGTGCAATTTCTGAATCTTTCATTGTTGCTGTATCTTTTGTTTCAGTTTTTGTGACTTCTTGTGTGCTTTCAGTAGTTGTAACCTCTTTCCCATTTTCACTTGCCACTAATGTTCTTTCCTGCATGTTTTCAGATGCAGGTATTGATTCAACGGCTGTTTGTTGTGCTGCCTCAGTTGTTAGTTCGCCCTCAGTTTTTGCCTGCTCTTTTTCGGCATTTTGTTCTTGTGTTGTTGTGCTCACTTCTGAAGCTTCAGCATTATTTGCATGCCCTACAACAAATAATGTCCCCAATAAGAATGATGCCACGCCAAGTTTATGCTTTCGAATACTATATATATTTTTATTTGTAATCACTTTTTTCCCTCTTCTTCTCTTAATCTTATGTTTTATACAACGTTTATAAACACATTAATCGCTATTATATATTGTTTAGTTTTAAACGACAATATTATTACATTGAGTTAATAAATATTTAAGGATTTCAAAAATTAAGTTGATAGGGATGAACTAAGTGAATTTTAGTGTAAGAATGTTGAAATTTATGGGGATTTGGCATTTGTGTGGGTATTTAAGATCAAAAAAAGACTTACCACTTGGGCAAGTCTCTCATGAATGATTAATTATTTCTCTTCTACACGTGTCCAACCTTTACGTGTCAAAGTGATTTTACCTGTTTCAATATTGATGAGGCGTTGTTTGTATAAATGACCAATTGCACGTTTGAATGCACCTTTGCTCATATTAAATACTTCTTTAATTGCTTCAGGGCTAGATTTATCCCAGAATGGCAACTCGCCTTCGTATTCCACAAGTAAATTAAATATTTTTTCGCCATCGTCATCTAACCGTTCATGTGCAAGTGGTAAAAATGAACCATTTAACTCCCCTTTATCATTTACACCGATAATACGGACGTTACATGCCTGCCCTAAACGCGGTTCTTCTTGACGTTCTGACTCATGTACAAAAATTTTATAGCCGTCTTCTGATAATAAAAATGTACCAACGCGTAATAAACGATATGGACGTGCTTGTATCATTTGATTACGTAGTTCTTCTATTTTATCTGCTGCGACAGGTGTAAACATTTGGTGCACTGTTGTTTCTGAAGCTAAACGTGCAAACATTTGTCTATCGCGGTCAATACGTAATGTACATAATAGTTCGTCGCCTTTTTCCGGCCATAATGCCTTCAATTTAGGTAAATCTTCCCATGGGATTAATACTTCGCGAGGCAATCCAACATCTACACGTGCCCCATCACGATCTGTGTTTAACACGCGTACAAAATCATACCGTCCAACAGTAATATCTGGCATGTTTTGAGTGGCAAACAAATCGCCAGAACGGTTAGGATAGACGAAAAAGCTATACGACTCTCCTATTTCTAAATCGTCATCTTCGTTTACTTCAGATGCATTTAATTTAATTTTTTCTCGGTTTGGACCTTCTAAGTGATATGTAGAACCTTCAAGCGATTTCACTTCTAAAAATTCTATCGTCCCAATAATTTCATTTTCTTTAAAAGACATAACGTACTCCTCTTTAATTGATAAGTTATTTCTATTATAGCATGTTGATATGTGTTAAGCAGTGAAATAATGAAATCTCTTGAACAACGTCTATGTTTTTAGCTGAAATGATGGTAGAAAATACAACAGAAATTAGATTTATAAGGCATTCTCATGATATAATGCATCCATTAGAATAATTGAATTAAAGGAGAAAATGCATGTTACAAGTTACGGATGTAAGTTTACGTTTTGGTGATCGTAAATTATTTGAAGATGTGAACATTAAGTTTACACCAGGAAATTGTTACGGTTTAATTGGTGCGAATGGTGCCGGAAAATCTACTTTCTTAAAAATTTTATCAGGTGAAATTGATTCACAAACAGGTCACGTGTCACTCGGTAAAGATGAACGTTTAGCAGTCCTTAAACAGGATCACTTTGCGTATGAAGATGAGCGCGTGCTAGACGTTGTTATTAAAGGTCATGAACGATTGTTTGAAGTGATGCAAGAAAAAGACGCTATTTATATGAAACCTGATTTCAGTGACGAAGATGGTATTCGCGCAGCAGAACTGGAAGGCGAATTTGCTGAAATGAATGGTTGGAACGCGGAATCTGACGCTGCAACATTATTATCTGGTTTAGGCATTGGTACAGACTTGCACGATAAAACAATGTCAGAGCTTGAAAATAACCAAAAAGTGAAAGTGTTACTCGCTCAAAGTTTGTTCGGTGAGCCTGATGTACTCTTACTGGATGAGCCGACAAACGGTTTGGATATTCAAGCGATTAGTTGGTTAGAAGACTTCTTAATTAACTTTGATAATACAGTGATCGTTGTTTCCCATGACCGACACTTTTTAAATAATGTTTGTACACACATTGCTGACTTAGACTTCGGTAAAATCAAAGTTTATGTCGGAAACTATGACTTCTGGTATCAATCTAGTCAATTAGCACAAAAAATGGCACAAGAACAAAATAAGAAAAAAGAAGAGAAAATTAAAGAGTTACAAGACTTTATTGCACGTTTCTCTGCCAATGCCTCTAAGTCTAAACAAGCTACGAGCCGTAAAAAACAACTTGAGAAAATTGAATTGGATGATATTCAACCGTCTTCACGTCGTTATCCTTTCGTAAAATTTACGCCAGAACGCGAGATTGGTAATGATTTATTATTTGTTGAAAATCTTTCTAAAACAATTGACGGTGAAAAAGTGTTAGATTCATTGTCATTCACGATGAACCCAAATGACAAAGCAGTTTTAATGGGCGAAAGTGAAATCGCAAAAACAACACTACTTAAAATTTTAGCGGGCGAGATGGAACCGGATGAAGGCAGCTATAAATGGGGTGTGACAACATCACAAAGCTACTTCCCTAAAGATAACTCAGCGTATTTTGAAGGCGTTGATATGAACTTAGTCGATTGGTTAAGACAATATGCGCCAGAAAATGAACAAACTGAGACATTTTTACGTGGTTTCTTAGGACGTATGTTATTCAGTGGTGAAGAAGTGAAGAAAAAAGCAAGCGTTCTTTCTGGTGGTGAGAAAGTACGTTGTATGTTAAGTAAAATGATGCTTTCTAGTGCGAACGTATTGTTATTAGATGAGCCAACAAACCATTTAGATTTGGAAAGTATTACATCTGTCAATGAAGGTTTGAAATCATTTAAAGGGTCTATGATTTTCACATCGCATGACTTTGAGTTTATTAACACTATTGCGAATCGTGTCATTGATTTAGATGTGCCTGGTGGTTTATCGAAAGAAATTTCTTACGAGGCCTACTTAGAGGAAAAAGGTATTTTGAAATCTAAAGCATAATCATTATTTAACGGGATGATATGATGTCATCTCGTTTTTTTGAGTAAATCGGATGCATATGTAGGTCTCCCCCATTGCATATACTGACTTAAGATAATAGTCTTTTCAAACTTAATTCTACATCACGTTACTTATAAAAAGTCGACAATTGAACCTAAAAGAATGCTGAAATTTTTGATGTATTTTAAAATTTTCAGCATTTTCTGTTTACACATGATGACTTTCTATGTATAATGGTATCCATAATAATTGAATAGTTATTGATGAGGCGCATCGATCATAAGTAGATATATTGAAGTCATGTCTGCAAACATTGTATATCGAAAGGGTGAGATGCCGAAACGAACAGTATTGCAGGTACTTGTTTGTTGGATTCTCTGGTTAAGAGCTAAGAATCTGTCATTATTGTTACAATAATGGAGTGCATCACTTGTATATAGAGTTGACAAGTTCGCACGCCGAGCTTGTTTTTTATTTATCATTTTTGAAGCGGTCTGGATATCAGTGATATTTGCCCTCTTCAACAAGTGCTCTAGTAATCAACATCAAGTGCCAATCTGTACTACCAATAGTTCAATTATTATCTAAATTTTAAGAACATTACAATATTTGTGAATTGAAAAAATGGAGTGAAGTGGAATGACAAAATTAGCAGTTGTAGGTGCAACAGGATTAGTAGGAACAAAGATTTTAGAAACACTTGATCGTAAAGGTATTGCTTTTGATGAACTCGTGCTTTTTTCTTCAGCACGTTCAGCAGGTCAAGAAGTCACGTTTCAAGGTCAGACGTATATCGTGCAAGAATTGACAGATGAAGCAACGGATGGTGATTTTGATTACGTCTTAATGAGTGCAGGTGGCGGTACGAGTGCTCATTTTGCCCCACTGTTTGAATCACACGGTGCCATCATTATTGATAATTCAAGTCAATGGCGCATGACGGAAGACGTTGACCTTGTCGTACCTGAAGTTAACGCCCCTACTTTTAAAAGAGGTATTATCGCTAACCCAAACTGTTCAACGATTCAATCAGTCGTACCACTGAAACCATTGCAAGAAAAATATGGGTTAAAACGTGTGGCATACACGACTTATCAAGCTGTATCGGGGTCAGGTATGAAAGGTAAAAAAGACTTAGAAGACGGTCCAAAAGGTGTGGCGCCTCAAGCTTATCCACATCCGATTTATAACAACGTATTACCTCATATTGATGTCTTTTTGGATGATGGTTATACAAAAGAAGAACAAAAAATGATTGACGAAACAAGAAAGATTTTAAATGAGCCGACTTTAAATGTCACAGCAACTTGTGTACGTGTACCGGTACAAGATAGTCATAGCGTTCATATGAATGTGACGTTAGACCAACCGGCAACAGTGGAAGCTATACAAGCGCTTTTTGAACAAGATGCGCGTGTTGTCCTCGTAGATAACCCAGCCAAAAATGAATATCCAATGGCGATTCATTCAACAGGTCGTGATGAAGTGTTTGTCGGACGCATTCGTAAAGACGATTCGTTAGACAATACATTCCACATTTGGGTCACTTCAGACAATTTATTAAAAGGTGCTGCGCTTAATGCAGTCCAAGTGTTAGAACAGGTACTTCAATTGAAAGGAGCATAAATTATGTCACATATTTTTGAAGGCACAGGCGTCGCTTTAATCACCCCTTTTTCGAACGGTGAAGTGGATTATGAAGCGATCAAAAGACAAGTTCATTTTTTAATCGACAATCATATTCAATCCATCGTGGTTAACGGCACGACGGCTGAAAATCCAACTTTGACAGATGAAGAAAAGGATCGTATTTTAACAACAGTAATAGAAGAAAATGCACAACGTGTCCCTATTATTGTAGGAACTGGGACGAATAACACGCAAAAATCAATTGAAGCGTCATTACGTGCAAAGGCATTAGGTGCAGATGCGATTATGCTCATCACACCGTATTACTTAAAAACGAGTCAGCGTGGTTTAGTTGCCCATTTTGAAGCCATTGCGAATGCGACAGAACTGCCTGTAGTCCTTTATAATGTGCCATCAAGAACAAACTCAACAATCGAAGTGGATACAGTCGTTCGTTTAAGTGAGAATCCATATATCGTTGCGTTAAAAGACGCGACTAATGATTTTAATTATTTAGCAGAACTTCAACAACGCTTAGATACAGACAAGTTCGCATTGTATAGTGGCAACGATGATAATATTGTGTCATATTATGAACAAGGTGGTCATGGTGTCATTTCGGTCGTTGCGAATGTCATCCCGAATGAATTCCAACAAATTTATACAAATGTGAAGGATCGAGTAGCGCGCTTTGAACCGATTGCCACCCTTCTTGATGCGATGAGTGTCGATATTAATCCTATTCCAATCAAATATTTGGCAGCGTTAGAAGGCTTTGGGCAATATGAGGTGCGATTGCCTTTAGTACCACTGAATAACGAAGAGCAACAACAGTTAAAAGCAGTTTACCATCAATTTAAAGCAGGTGTTCAGACATGAAAATTTTATTAATTGGATATGGCGCAATGAACCAACGTGTCGCGCGATTAGCTGAAGCGAACGGTCATAATATTGTAGGCGTCATTGCAGGTCGTTCAACGGCGCATGTGCCCTATCCGATTTACCAAAAAATCAGTGAAGTGACAGAGGCAGATGTTGCGATTGACTTTTCACATCCACAATTGTTACTGCCTTTACTAGAGGAAGATTTCACACTCCCCCTTGTCATTGCAACAACGGGTGAAAAGACACAAATTACTGATAAACTTCAAGCGTTAAGTGATAAAATGCCAGTATTTTTCAGTGCTAATATGAGTTATGGTGTCCATGTACTCACCAAAATATTAGAAGCGGCAGTCCCTTTACTGCAAGACTTTGACATTGAATTAACAGAAGCACATCATAATCAAAAAGTGGATGCGCCAAGTGGCACGCTCGTTAAACTTTATGATGTGATTGAATCGTTACGACAAGATGTCACACCTGTTTATGACAGAAGTCAATACGATGCGAAACGTACGAAAAATGAAATTGGTATTCATACGGTGCGTGGAGGTACGATTGTCGGTGAACACGATGTCTTATTTGCTGGAACAGATGAAACGATTACACTGTCTCACCGTGCCCAGTCAAAAGATATTTTTGCGAATGGTGCGTTAGGTGCAGCAGAAAAGTTAATTCACCGTCAACCAGGGTATTATACTTTTGATAACTTATAAAAGGAGCGTATAAAACGTTATGGTTAAAAATTTTACAGCTGAAGAAATCATCCAATATATTAGTGATGCGAAAAAAGCTACACCGATTAAAGTTTATATCAACGGTGAATTCAGTGACGTGCAATTTCCGGACCAATTTAAAGTATTTGGTTCAGAAAATTCAAAAGTCATTTTTTGTGAAGCATCAGATTGGCACGCATTTTATGAAGAAAATCAAATGCTAATTGAAGACTTAGAAATCGAAATGGACCGCCGTAATTCGGCCATTCCATTAAAAGACTTAATCAATACGAATGCACGAATCGAACCAGGCGCATTTATTCGTGAACATGCCGTGATTGGAGACGGTGCAGTCGTCATGATGGGTGCAACGATTAATATTGGTGCCATTGTTGGTGAAGGCACAATGATTGATATGAATGCGACATTAGGTGGTCGTGCAACTACAGGTAAAAATGTCCACGTCGGTGCTGGTGCAGTATTAGCAGGTGTAATTGAACCTCCAAGTGCCTCTCCTGTTGTCATTGAGGATAACGTATTAATTGGAGCGAATGCCGTTATTCTTGAAGGCGTACGTGTCGGTGAGGGTGCGATTGTTGCTGCGGGTGCCATTGTGACGCAAGATGTGCCAGCAGGTGCTGTTGTTGCGGGGACACCGGCGAAAGTGATCAAACAAGCGCATGAAGTAGAAGATTCAAAACGTGAAATTGTCGCAGCGTTACGTCAGTTAGATCAGTAATATATATGGGCGTCCTATCATATCTCTTATCGTCGGCGTCCAACGTTGGCGATGAAACCTCAAACTGATTGTATTTAATAACTTATGTATTCTGTTTGAGTATCTTCTACCGAGGATGAACATAATGCTAAATTTATGACTCATCCTCTTCTCTTTTTATACATAATGATGGGAGTGAAAGCATATGAATGAACTTGAATTTGTCACGCAGCATCGTCGATATCTTCATCAACATCCCGAGCTGAGTCTTCAAGAACATGAAACAACACAATATTTACAACGTTTTTTAGAGTCATTAGATATTCCTTATGAACGCCCTCTTGAAACGGGCATTATAGGTTTTTTAAAGGGTCAAAGTGATGAAACGATTGCTTTTAGAGCAGATATCGATGCCCTACCGATACATGAACAAAATGATGTGGACTATCGTAGTACAGTAGATGATCGTATGCATGCTTGTGGCCATGATGGTCATACGACTGCGCTGATGCTATTTGCACAACGTTGTAAAGCATTATATGACAACGATGAATTGCCACATAATGTATTATTTATTTTTCAACCTGCTGAAGAATCAGGTGGTGGTGCGAATTTATTGATTAAAGCGAACGCATTTGCATCATATGACATTAAAGCAATCTATGGTGTTCATGTCATGCCTTTTGTCGAAGAAGGCTCTGTAGTCATTCGTGATAATGAAATTACGGCAAGTGCGACAGAATTCCGCTTTTTTATTGAAGGTGAATCGAGTCATGTTGCCAACAAAGAACAAGGTCAATCTGCGGGAGAAGCGTTACAACACATCATGATGCAATTGTCTCAAATTCAACAGTATCATTTGAATGGGCTGCAACGAAATATCGTCCATATTGGTCATTTTCATGCAGGAGAAGCGATTAATACAGTTCCAAGCAATGGTTACTTAGAAGGGACGATTCGCACGTATGATATGGATGATTTAAGCATCATACAAGGGCAAATGCAAAAAATTAGTGACAGTGCAGAATTGTTATTCGGCGTAAAGTCTGAAGTACGCTTTGCGGAAGGTTATCCACCGACAATAAATGATCCTGCATTAAAAAAATATGTCATCGAAAGTCTTGAATACAATCAACTCAATGTCATTGAAAATGAACTGCCCTACTTATTTGGTGAAGACTTCAGCTTTTATGGTCGAATCGCACCGGCGTATTTCGTTTTTGTCGGGATACGTAACGAAGAAAAGCAGTTCGTGACAGGTTTACACACACCACATTTGAACTTTGATGAACGCATGTTGATTCGTATTGCAGATTATTACGAACGCTTGTTAATGAACTATAATGAGGTGGAAGCATGACAGCATTATGGCAAGTCGATTCAGCCCAATTTCTTCAAAATGTGAAACAAGTAACGCAAAATCAATCTGTTATGGCGGTTGTGAAAAATAATGCGTACAATTACGGTTTGGATTTTGCCGTACAAATGTTTCAACAAGCAGGTATTGACACGTTCAGTACGACGTCGTTATTTGAAGCGGTACGTATCCGAGAACTTGCGCCAGAAGCAACGATATTTTTAATGAATGCGACTGATGAATTTGAACGTTTGAGAGCGAATGATATCCATATGACGTTGCCTTCCTTAACGTTTTATCGTGAAAATAAAGCAGCTTTAGCGGGTGTGAAAGTGCATCTAGAATATGAAAATCTACTCCATCGTTCTGGCTTTAAAACAAAAGATGAATTACTGGCCGTTTTAGCTGATCACGAGCAAAATCCGGCACCTAAGATGGAAATTACTGGTTTGTGGACACATTTCGGTTATGCGGATGAGTTTGATGTCGACATGTATGAAAAAGAACGTGAGGCATGGTTGACTATTGTGGAGACACTCGTGAAACAACGAGGGTATCATTTCGACCTCATTCATGCTCAAAACAGCGCCAGTTATTATAGAGAAGGTCAACGTGTATTTGATCATCATACGCATGCACGTATCGGTATTGCGTTATATGGTTCACGCCCGTACGCTAGCTTGTCACCTGGTTGCATTACACAAGCATTGACAGTAAAAGCAAATGTGATTCAAGTGCGAAATGTCCAACAAGGCGATCACTGTGGATACAGTTTTGCTTATACTGTTGAACAACCGCATACACGTTTAGCGGTTGTAGATGTCGGATATGGGGATGGCATTTTAAGGACAAGAGCACAACATGACGTTTCAATCAATGGCAAACGTTATCCGATTCGTGCGCTCATGATGAGTCATATGTTTGTTGAAGTAGATGACACAGTATCAGCAAAAGATAGCGTCATTTTATATAATAATTCAGATTTGCGTATTGATGATTACACGTTCAAAGGTGTCGGCGCAAACTCTGAACAACTCAGTGCATTAAATTTGAATTCGTTAATAAAGGAGTATGTTTAAATGACAGTTAGTTATAATCAAAATGGTGAATTGACATTGGGAGGAACAAGTTTAAAAACGTTAGCACAAAGTTTCGGTACGCCGACAATTGTGTATGATGAAGCGCAAATTCGTCAACAAATGAGACGCTATCACAGTGCTTTTCAACAAAACGATATCGGTTATGTGTTATCTTATGCATCAAAAGCATTTACTTGTCTTCAAATGGTAAAACTTGCGGCTGAAGAAGATTTCGAATTGGACGTCGTATCAGAGGGAGAACTTTACACAGCATTGGAGGCAGGATTTGACCCCCAACGCATCCATTTTCATGGCAACAATAAGACAAAACATGAAATTCGTTATGCCCTTGAAAGTGGTATCGGTTATTTCGTCGTTGATGCGTTAGATGAAATTGACCTCATTGAACAGTATGCCACAAAACCTGTAGATGTACTGTTACGTGTGAATCCAGGTGTTGAAGCGCATACACATGAATTTATCCAAACAGGACAAGAGAAAAGTAAATTCGGTCTTTCATTAAAACATGGTCTTGCTTTGGAAGCAGTTGAAAAAATTCGCAATACTAATAATATCGTGTTGAAAGGTATTCATTTCCATATCGGTTCACAAATTGAAGAAACAACAGGTATGATCGAAACGGCTAAAATGGTGTTGAATTGGTTGGACGAATATGCGATTACGATCGATTTACTCAACTTAGGTGGTGGCTTTAGTGCACAATACGTTGAGGGTGACCAATCATTCGACATTGAAGCAGGTATTACAGAGATTGTACAAGCGATTAAAGCAGAATGTCAGCAATTGAAATACCCTATACCAACATTGAGTATCGAGCCGGGCCGTTCTATCGTTGCAGAAGCGGGTGTAACGCTATATGAAGTTGGTACGATTAAAGATATTCCTGGTGTCAACAAGTATGTATCTATCGATGGCGGTATGAGCGATCACATCCGTACAGCTTTATACGACGCGAAATATCAGGCGTTATTAATTAATCGTAATGAAACCCCTGATGAAACAGTAACCATAGCAGGAAAACTATGTGAATCAGGTGATATTATTATCCATGAAGCAAAGTTACCGTCTAGTGTAAAACGAGGTGATTATTTAGCAATATTAGCGACAGGTGCGTATCATTACAGTATGGCTTCGAATTATAACCAAATGCAGAAACCAAGCGTCTTCTTTGTGAAAGATGGTAAAGCAAGAGAAGTCGTGAAACGTCAATCGTTACGCCAATTGATTATTAATGATGTGAAGTAAGTACTATTTATGATATGAAAGCCATAAATGATTGATTCGTTAGATAAACGCTTTTGACATACTGATTTGCGATAAAGTAATTATAAAAAAAGAGCACCTCGCCTTTTTATCGGTTAGGTGCTTATTCGAGTTTAACTCCAAACGTTAAATATTCAAACGCTTCATCTGTTAATTCTGAAAACCCTTCTGCTGGGTTAAATGTTTCAATCGAGTCTTCAACATCTAGTAACTTTCTATCTTTTAAAAGTTTATGTATTTCTGACCTCATTTGATAAAGTTTTTCATAATCAACTTTTTTCACAAACTCCCTCCTTTTGGATAGTCGCTTAAAATTGAGTGGTAAATCTGCTGAAAAAATGATCTACAGTATTATCAGTTGTTTATTTTTGTTTATCTTGCTTTCTATTTCTGCTTGCTCATTCTTTTGTTCTTTTTAATGATTTCAAGAAACGGTTTAGTTACATCTTCAGGTGACATATACTCGTCTAATGTAGTTAAAAAATCTAATTGTATCATCCTACTTTATAGTAACTCTATCCTTAATATAAAAATTTTTAAACAGTTTCAACCTACACGAACCATCCTATTCTCGAGTTTTTGAAAATGTTTAACACGTTACTGAAAAATGAAATCCATGTCGTTTAGTTGTGAGTTCTAAACTATGAAATATCATTGATTAAGTGACCAAATTTGAATGAGAAATTGATAATCGAGATGAAATAATGAGGCACATATTAAGAGGTATTTTCATAACAGGATAAGATAAAAACATTTAAAAAAACAAAAAAACAGCGAAGCGAGCTTCACTGCTTTTTTCTAAGTCAATATTGCATCTATTTATTATAGTTTTACAACGTTTGCAGCTTGAGGACCGCGGTCGCCTTCAACTACTTCAAATTCAACTGATTGACCTTCATCTAATGATTTGTAACCTTCTTGGTTAATTGCAGAGAAGTGTACGAATACGTCGTTTTCTCCTTCTACTTCGATAAAACCAAAACCTTTTTCAGCGTTAAACCATTTTACTGTACCTTGTTTCATAATCTGTGAAACCTCCAAGACTAAAATTCAATATGCGCTATTCGCATATTACAAAAAATACTGATTCATTCTTTATAAATTCGATAAATAAAAACTGAAAAATATTCTTTGCAATATGGAATAATGCCATTGCTTACCCCTATTATAAGGTAATGTGACAATATTTGCAATATAGAATTTAAAATTTATTGATTAGTCTATAATTGGCAAATTCAAATATATTTTTTCGTTTTTTAAAGTAATGAAGCTATAAAAAATCTGTAAATCTTCATCACAATCCTCACAAAAATTCAAATCACAATTATTATAAAATGCATAAATGTTATGTTTGCCAACAATAAAATTGTCATAATCCGTTTTTGCTTGTTGAATCATGTGTTGATACGCTTGTTCAAATGCTTCAAATGTCTCAAATTTTTGCGAATCAATGATGTGTTCTGGCCAATCATCGAATAACCACCAACCTTCATAGTCTGCACGAATCTTAGCAACTTCCCACATAACCAACGTCCCCCTATATGTAAAAAAAGTCTTACTAAAAAAGATAGTATCTTTAAATTTAAAAAGCAAGCTAAAAGACCTAAAAATAAGAGATATGAAACTTAAATATTAGTCTTTTGCACTGAAAATACTTATAATTGAGTAGAGGGGTGAAATGTATGAAACATTATTTAATCCGAGTATACGGACGTGTTCAAGGGGTTGGATTTCGTTATTTCACTGAACGATTAGCTTTGAAGTATCAAATCAAAGGTACAGTGAAAAATGTTGAAGATTATGTAGAGGTGCACGCACAAGGCGATGACGCGTCACTTGAATCTTTTACACAAGGAGTCATTAATGGCGCCTCCCCGGCTTCACGTGTTGAAACTTATACAATAGATGAACTTGAAATTAGCGAACCATATCAAAACTTTAGAGCGATTTCATAAAGGAAGATGAATATGAGGTATTTATTATCGAGGGTTTGGGGTGCCGTAGTTGGAGTACCTGTTGCAGTTATCGCCTTTTTTACAAGTGCCATTTTAGATTTTACATTTTTAATAGATTTCGTCATCGGCATCGCAGGTTTTGTAGTCGGTTATGTACCTACTCAGCGTTTGACGTCACGTGCCTATTTGAAAGAAATGAATTTGACACGTAAAGACTATCACTATATTATGCATCAAATTAACTTAGTTCAAAATAAAAATAAACGTATTTTAAAGTCGTTTATTAAAGTTAGATCAATACAAGATTTTAAGTTAGTGAATGATATTTACCGATTATCGCGTACAATTAATTCAGCCATTAAGCAACGACCTTTTCAGTTTTTTAATATTGAAAGCTTTTATTATTCACATATTGATAATGCGTTGAACTTAATTGAAAGTTATACGCGGCTTGCTAAAATGCCACTTAAAGCAGACAACGAGCGGCAAATGCTACAACAAACACGGATTACTTTAGAAGAAGTGAAGCGTACACTCATTGCAGATTTAAAGCAAGTTAATGCGCAAGATTATGAGCAGTTAGATACTGAAATGCGACTCAATGAAATGTACCAAAGAAGACATGTTAAAGAAATGGAGAATGATTCATGAAGTCAAATGATCTCACGAATGCAACAAGTACACATCCATTAGATGCTTATTTTAATGATTATGATCATCCAAAAACAGCAACAGTGACGGAAGTAGAAACAAAAGAATTAAACGAACATTTTAACGATCAAGACCGTCAAAAAGTTCAAAGTTTAGCAGATCAAATCGAACCATTAAATCATGATAGCCTATTGAAATTCGGCTCAAATGCACAAACACATCTTTCTCATTTTTCGCATCAAATGTTAGATGAAATTCAGTCGAAAGATGTGGGACCGATTGGTGAGACTTTGGAACAGTTGATGAAAAAGTTGAAAGAAGTGAATCCGGATGAACTTTCTCAACAAAATGATAATTTCCTCAAAAAATTATTCAAACGCTCCAACAATTCGATGCAACAACTTTTTTCGCGAATGCAATCTGTGAGCGCACAAGTCGATCGTATTTCAATAGAACTAGATAAGAATAAAGCATTGTTAGTGAAAGATATTCAACTATTGGATGGCTTGTATCAACAAAATAAAGACTATTTTGATGTGTTGAATCTTTATATTGCAGCTGCAGAACAAAAGAAAACGGAAATTGAACAACATGTGTTACCAGAGATGCGTCAGCGAGTGAAAGCTGCTGATGACCAAATGGTGGTCCAAGATGTTGCGGATATGGAGCAGTTTGTCGATCGTCTTGAAAAACGAATTTATGATTTGAAATTATCACGCCAAATTTCATTACAATCTGCACCGCAAATCCGAATGATTCAAAATGTAAACCAAGCATTAGCTGAAAAAATTCAAAGTTCGATTTTAACAAGTATTCCATTGTGGAAAAATCAAATGGCGATTGCATTAACATTGCAACGTCAACAAAAGGCAGCGACAGCACAAAAGCAAGTTACGGATACGACGAATGAAATTTTATTACGTAATTCTGAAATGTTACGTCAAAATGCGCGTGTTACTGCAGAAGAAAACGAGCGTGGTATAGTCGATATTGAAACATTGAAGACGACACAAGATAATATTATTCAAACGATTGAAGAAACATTACAAATTCAACAAGAAGGTCGTGAAAAGCGCCAACAGGCTGAGAAAGATTTACTTGCATTAGAATCAGATTTAAAAGCGCGTTTAACTACAGCGAAAGACCAGCGCGACAGACAGTAGAGAAACATAAAAACAGGCTCGGATATTGTGTTACCGAGCCTGTTTTTATGTTTCTTTGCGATCAAGTTTATCATTTTTAGCTTTTCTCGATTCAACGATATATTCACGCATTCTCTCTTTATCTGGTGTCAGTGTTAAGCTGAGATGACGTTGTTCTAAATGAGCGTCTTTATAAAATGAAACGAGCATCAGTATAATGACGACGTTAAAGGGTAACGCTGAAATAATCGCCGCTCATTGTAATGCGCCTAAGCCTTCTCCACCATTTAATAATAATAAAGCGAATGCGATCAGTGAGAGCAATAAGCCCCCAATGACTTTTACGCGTCCTGTAGGTGTCAAAGAATCATGTGATGTTTGCATGCCGAGTATGAAAGTGGCTGAATCGTCAGAAATAATTAAAAATGTACCTACGAGTAACATGGTAATGACAGATAATATAGGTACCATATCGCAGCATTTGCTTCAAGTTTCGCATTCAGTGGCGTTAAATCGAGTGTCATCGGTTCGGTGATGCCGTAAAAAAAGAGACCCATCCCCTGTACTGAATAACATCGCGAGCCAAGATATCGTTTTAAACTCCGGCTCATCGGTCTTTCCTAAACACAACTTCCCTATTAGACTAAAAATAAGAAAGAGACTGAGAAACACAATAAACGTCATTTACAAACCATTGGGCTTAATTGAATAGGTCTTAAGTTAGTGGGACAAAAATGTGGTGATTACATATTAAAAAGCAAAGTTTAGGTTATATATTTTTAACGGTTGGTGAGAGATTCACTGACCGTTATTTTAATTTTTGATATTAAAAAAGCACAAATATCTCTATAATTGTAAGTGACCAAACCAACGATTAAGGAGATATTGTGCCTATGTGTAATGA
>NZ_MLGE02000012.1 GCF_001792775.2 Staphylococcus pseudintermedius | reverse complement strand
TCACACTTTCCTTATCCCCCTCATTTTCTTCTAATTTAATTTCCCTCTCTATAGTCAAACAAATTTTGTTTATGGTATAATTTTGATACATGATAAAGCACCTCTCTCAAATGGATTAATCACCTATATTATAGCAGAGTGTGCTTTATTTTTGTATTCACTTTCAAAAGATAAATAGAGGTCTTTCCACTACTATCTAAATGGAAAGACCTCTATTTTTCATATAGGAGCTACTTTTGGGTCAGCCCTTTGTAATTGCGCTACAGTGACGGGAGTTGTTGAGTTTTCAGCTGCGAAAGCCTCGTGATGTATTCCGAAAAACGCAACAGTTCCAATTAAAAACGATGCTGTCCCCACAGAGCATTTTCGAATTGAAAAGCGAGAGAGCGTTCGGTTACTTTTCGAGTTCATGTGTTTCATTTAAATATCATCTCCATTTAACTTTTGTCGATTTAAATTCTAATCGATTGTGTTTGAATTCTATCATAACCAATTGTTTAAAACAACAAAAGCAATTAAAAATTTTAATTAATAACGGAATTCTAAAACTAAAATTTTCCTATTATATAAAATTTCTATTTTTACAAGTGAAAATAATTATATAATACTTCTATTAATAAGATTGAATAGCATAGAGGTTGTTTGGAATTTAACCATTTTTGATTAATGATATATTACAGAAGTAAACACGTTATTATAGTACTTTCTAACATTCGAACTCCAATGATAGTTGACTTTAAAATATTGAGATATTTGGAGAAGATTTTATGGATTGTTTTTAGCTATAAAAATTTAAAAAAGATAGAAATTTTAAAATGACTGGTTTTTTCATGATTAGACAATAGATATTCTTATCTAAATTTTAAAAAGATACTTTAAAACATCTAGTATCTCCCTTTTTGTAATTTTTCATCTCATCTAGTTGACTCGAACTTCAAATATTGTTTGTGTCATGTATTAATTATTGAACTATCCGATACGCTATATTTTGGGGGAGATTTTAGAACTTAAGTTATTATTCAAATATGCTTGAACGATTTTTAACGTAACGTCCAATCTATAATATTTACCTAATAAAAACGTACTATAAAAGTCGGATTTTAGTCCACCTTTTAAGATGTACATCATTACTCAAGTGGTATTTATTAATATTAAGAAAGGATAACAAACTGATGGATTCGATGTAAGAAAAAAGAGGGTGTAAGTATGGAGCTATAAAGCAATTTGATTGTAGAACAGGCAATTTTCGCTCTTTTTTGAAATGTATATTGTAAATATGAAAAGGTCGCGTGACTCGCTTGTGACCTAAATTCCTAAAAAATAAATTTAACTATACTCAAACTAAATTTTTAGGAATTTTGCCGTAACAATTTCAAGTCCTTGATATCGTGGTGTTTTGACATGCATAAAATAAAAAAGGGGGCGGGACATAAAAACTTTTGAAGCGATTGATGCAATATTTTGTTAAACTTGCCCTCCCTACGATTTTCGGTTTTTGATTGCCATCATGGCTTCCCTTTCCTAGGGGCTGACCCTCCAACTCAATTCGGCTTGATTGAAGTCAACACTTGTTTGAAGCCGAATTGGATTTTGGGAGCAGTACAGGAATCTCATGTGTAACAAAGATTTCGTCGTACTGCCCCCACAAGGCTGACTAGACTTCTCAAAAGCATGCGCATTGAGAAGTCAGACAGCTACTGCGTTAAACGGTAGCCACTTTTAAAGTTAAATGACGTTGTTTAGCCTTTAACTTATCCCTCAGGCGTCTCAGCCTTCTGGGCAATCATATTTCAAATACTGCGCAACTGCTTGCAAGTTGATGAAATCAAGAAAACAATCGCATCATTTTTTACATACACCCTTATTTTTCAACAGTTTAATCACCATTAATGGATATCAATCCATAAATAGAAGCAGAGACTGGGAAATCATCATGTCCCAGTCCCTTTCCTACGATTTGTCAAGGGTTCAATAAGTGAAATTGACATTACTGAACTAGACCGTCCAATTTTGTAATTTTATCTGAGTATAAAACGATGTGACTAATTGATAAAATGCTTGTGACTAAAATGATAATTTTTTAGTCATTATCTAGTCACATTGTGCCGAAAAATTTTTAAAACTAAGTTAAAGGTAGTTAAACAAAGTTTGTCTCTTATTTTTATAATCTCCTGAAACCCTTGATACGACTGGGTTTGACGAAGAAATAAAAAAGCGTCAAAAAAGCATTTTAAACTTTTTTGACGTCCTAGCGGAAACGGAGGGATTCGAACCCTCGCGCCGCTTTCGCGACCTACACCCTTAGCAGGGGCGCCTCTTCAGCCAACTTGAGTACGTTTCCATGGCTCCACAGGTAGGACTCGAACCTACGACCGATCGGTTAACAGCCGATAGCTCTACCACTGAGCTACTGTGGAATAACTTTTTCAATCACAAATATTATTATATCAACATCATTGGAGAAATCAAGGGTTAATAACAAAAAAGTTAACGGAACATTTACACTATGCGTATATAAATTCCGCTAACTTTACACTTTGTTGAATAAATAGTCTAGATGAAACATGTTGCGTTTTCTCGCAAGTCATACAATCATAATTTATTCAATACAAAATTCAAAATAACATAGCTACAGGTAAGTCGTTTTTTTCTTCTTTTCTTCTAATTCTCTTTTTGCATTTTCTAATAAAGCATATTGCGATAGTGCTTCAAAAATATTAAAAGGTTGTTGGTCATAATCAATAGGTTTTTCAGGATTATGTGTTTGTACTTGATTAGACCTTCCTACTAAATAAGCAAAATAAACACAATTCAAAAATTGATGTTTAACACTATGATGCGAAATAGGCAGTATGACAGTTAAATCATTGGCAAAAGTGACTTTACAACGGGCGCCTTTTAATGGTTTAAGTTTGACTACGTAATGCATGTTCAGCCAACTATTTTCAGGAACCCTATCCGAGTGAGTGGGGAAAAAGTAGGTTTGATAAATTGGAGTGAGCAATATGGGTGTCTTGTTAGAGATATTGGCGATACGTTTAGCTTGTGCTTTTCTTCCTGAGTACGATTCACCGTAATGTCTACAACTGCGCTCAATAATACGTTGGGCACGATCGTGAATAATAAAATGATCACCATCATATCTATAGATTTCCGTACTCGTGAGTGCACCATCAGGACCATCTACTGGTCTCAAAAACATATCTCCCTTACTAATTGCATACATGATGTTGGATTTTTGGTCCATAATAGAACCCTCCTATCTCTTAAGGTGTCGGGTCTCTCTGTCTAATTCTTATTATATGAATATTCTGAACTAAGTCAATGCCGTTTTGTAAATATATGGATAATATTACAAAAAGTAGATAAAAATTTGACTTAATTACTTTAAAAATTCAGAAAATTCGTTGCGTTTTGCGACATGTTTCGTTATACTATTAAATAACTTAATACTATGCATTTAACACAAAGGAGTGACTCAACATGAAAAATCAAACTGATGTAAAGAAACAAATGGTTGCTGACCCGGTACGTACGATTAATCAGCTGGGCGTTGAACTTGTGATTGCACATGCATTGAAGAATCAAAGGAAGCAAAAATTGCAGCATTTAATTGATGAAGCATTGGTTAATAAAAATGAACAAGCATTTCTAAAGTATACTGATGAATATTTAGAGTTGGAGGCAGTCAACGGTGAGTAGTCAAAGTGCATCCACATCTTCAAATTAAACAGGACTATCCTTCATGTATGAGGTAGTCCTGTTTTTATGTCGATATGTTCAATTTTTAACCATCTTATATCCAGAAATCAACCAATAAGAGAATATTTACACTTTTAACAGAAGTGAAATATGCCACATTTGACTCGGAATCAGATGAAGTTAATATACAATATGATTAATAACAGTGTGATCTACATGTATTAAACCATCATGTCAATGAGGTCATCACGAGGAATGTCGCCAAAATAATGATAAAGATCGTAATCTTTGAGCGCTTCTTGAATGGCTGCTCTTTGGTGTAAAATGTCTGTCAGTGCATTTTCAAGTTCAGCTACATCACCTTCACCGAAAAAGTCCCCGAAAATTTTAGCATGCGCAATACGACCTTTTTTGACATCAAGTTTAATTTGAACAAAACCCTTTTCAAATTTATGCTCGCGTTCAAAGTTATATTTTGGATTTTTACCGTAATTCCAGTCCCACGTGCGATATTTTTCGTTGCTTAACTTTTCAATATTTTTCCAATCTTCCTCTGTCAAAGTATAAGATTCGACTTCTGCTTCACCGAACAATTTTTTGAGTATAATGGTTTTGAATGTTTCAATATCAAGCGGCTCATCTATAAATTCTTGAATGTTAGCGACACGTTTGCGGACAGATTTGACGCCTTTTGATTGAATTTTTGCAGGATTGACACGCAATGCATTTTGCACTTCATCTAAATCACTGTTCAACATAAGTGTCCCATGACTAAACATACGGTCTTTGACTTTGACCATCGCATTACCAGAGATTTTAGCTTGACCAACTTGAATGTCATTGCGGCCTGTGAGTTCAGCCTTTACACCTAAATCGTTGAGCACTTCAACAATCGGCTGTGTGAATTTTTTGAAGTTATGAAAACTATCGCCATCATCTTTAGTAATAAAGCTGAAATTTAAATTACCGAAATCATGATACACTGCGCCACCCCCAGAAATACGGCGTACGACATCAATCGCATGTGTTTCGATGTAAGGTTGATGTACTTCTTCAATCGTATTTTGGTTTTTTCCCACAATGATGGACGGTCTGTTAATGTAAAATAGAAAATAACTATCGTCGTCATCCATAGGTACGGTTTTTAATACGTACTCTTCCATTGCTAAGTTTAATGTTGGATCAGTATGGTTTTGATTATTAATAAATTTCACTCATAAACACTCCTTTCCCCAAATATGCCCTTACTTATGTTATGCATGATTTAATTCGATTTTTCCAATCATTTATCTTAAAAAGACCCTGAATGTAAATAATTTCTGACAATTGACGTAAATTGTTTATTTAAAATGTAAATTTTAGTACAATATATGCTAGTAAATTTCTAAGGGGGACAGAAAGATGACAATTGCAGAAGTAGGAGATATCGTAGAATTCTATGATGGGATACGAGGAAAAGTTGAAAAAATCAATGATAATTCTGTCATTGTTGATTTAACGATCATGGAAAATTTCAGCGAGTTAGATTTGCCTGAAAAAACAGTGATTAATCATAAGAGATATAAAATTATTGAACAAAAAGGATAAACGTATATGAAAAAGATCAACAAACCGCTACTTTGGTTTATACTGAGCTTTATTGCTTTCCACATTATTTTAATGTTGTTGTGGGGTGAGCATGGTGTATATTGGCAACTCTATACAGGAATTATGTTAATCGCAGGCATTAGTTATGTCTTTTATCAAAGAGATTTTGCCTCCAAACGATTATTAACATCCATTGCCATAGGGTTAGCGACTGGTGTTGCGCTTGTACTGATACAAGTCATTTTCTCATGGATCACTTCAGAACTGACGTATGCTTCGTTAATTAAACAATTATCACGAACAGGTGTTTATTTTAAATGGCAAATTTTAGTGACGCTATTATTTGTAATGCCATGTCATGAATTATATATGCGTACCATTTTACAAAAAGGCATCGTGCGTATGACTTCAAAACCGTGGCTCGCTATAATAATCGGTGCTTTAGCTTCAGGTTCATTTTTTATCTATTTAGATCAATGGTGGATTGTGACATTCATTTTTGTTTGCCAATTGTTACTCGGTTTTAGTTATATGTACACACGCCGAATTATCACCACAACAGTCGCTCAAATTGTAGCGGTCGTCATTTTATTGATTTTTCATGGTTAAACCTTACACAGTAAATGTTGTTATTCGTGCAATGTTTGCTGTGTTTTTTTGTGATAAAAAGCATAGCCAATACATCTTTTTGAATCAAATGATGACATCTTTTTTCAAATCAGGGTATAAGATAAAATAAAGTCAATCACGCGATACTATTCAATCGCATACAATTCGTTTAATCCGATGACTAATCGATCTGTGCGTCGTTCATTAGTGAGCACTAATTCGTTTGTCAATGTATCGATACTCGCGATATAGCCTTGAATAGTATGGATGTGTCCAGCGCGCCAATAGTGAATTTTACTAAAAGCATTGTGCGCTATTTTTAAATGCAGCATTTGGTTCAGTTCATTGATTTGATCTTCGCTTAAGTCAGGACGGTCAATTTTAAGTTGATTGGCTTCGAATTGTTTAATTGCTTCAAACTGTTCGGGCAATGTTGCGAAAGGTTATATATATGTTGAAGAATATAGACTATTTTGTTTAAAATGAATCATATTTTAAGAAAAAATGAACAAAGTAAAAATATTAAATAGTCTTTTTTTATTACGTGTAATAAGTTTAATATGTATGATGTAAAAAGAATTTGAATAGTGTATACTTATACTATTAAAATTAGAAATGAGATTATTATGAAAATAGTAGAAGTAAAATCTAAGAATGGTACCAATTTTATGATTTTAGATGGTAATAATGAACCTATAGTAGATGCAGTAAGATATTTGAAGTATCTGGATAGTGTTAAGAAAAGTTTAAATACCAAGAAAACCTATGCCTATGCACTAAAAAATTTTTTTGTTTACTTAGAAAGTAAAAAGATATGCTATAAAGAAGTTAGTTTTGATAACTTTGTTGATTTTATAAGATGGATGAAAACACCTTTTGAATATGAGAATGTCCTCTCTTATCACCGAAAAGAAAAAAGCATTAGTCCTAAGACAATTAATCTGACTATGACTGTAGTATCTAATTTTTATGATTATCTCTATAGGAGTAAAAAATTAGATGTTAATTTCTATGATTTTATGCATATGGAAAGTAAATACTCTAAAAAATATAAAAGTTTCATGCATCACATAAATAAGGACTATAGAACGTTGAAAAATATTTTGAAAGTTAAAGAACCAAAGAAAAAAATAGAAGTGTTAACTAATGCGGAGGTTAAGAAATTATTAGAGGAAGCTAATAATATTAGAGATAAATTCTTAATACAATTACTATATGAAACCGGATTACGTATAGGTGAGGTATTATCATTACGTATTGATGATATTAAATTTGACTTTAGAAAAGGCCATCAAATAGTTTTGAAAAATAGATTTAATGATAATGGTACTTATTTGAAAACTGGGGAAAGAAAAATATTTATTTCCCAATCGTTAATTGATTTATACGATGATTATGTCTACGAAATAATTGACGAACTTTCAATATGTTCTGATTATCTTTTTGTAAAAATAAAGGGGAGAAATGTAGGAGAAGCTATGAATTATAGTGATATATATTCATTATTTAAAAGGCTAAAACATAAAACATCTATAAATGTTCATCCTCATTTATTTCGCCATACACATGCAACTGTTTTTTATAATGAAACTAAGGATATAAAACAAGTTCAAGAAAGACTTGGTCATAGTAATATACAAACGACTATTAATTTATATGTTCATCCCACTGAAGAAGATATACGTGAAGATTGGAATAAAGTAAAGCATCAATTTCAAGTTTTTAATAAAGGGGAATGACTATGTCAATACCAATTAATTTACCTACAAACAGTACTATGATTAATGAATTATGTACATTACAAAGTAGAACCATCAATATAAAAGGAGAGGTTTTAATAACTGAAATATATGATGATTACTTTTTTAAAAATGATGAGTGGCACATTACAGCTTTTAACAAATTCAAGCAATTTCAAGATAGTATCAAGAACTATAGAGACAAAAGAAAAAATGTTTTCTTTAGGATTAAAAGTAAAAATTTGAATTTAGAATTTAAATACCTTTTTTTGAAACTGATCGTTAAAGAGGATTGGTCCTTATCTAATTTATTTAATACTGGAGCAGTAAAGCTTAATAAGATTGCTAAGTTCTTTAATGAAGTTTATCCAAATTTAAATTCTTTACTTGATTGTGATATAAATACATTAGAAAAGCACTGGTTTAATTGGCTGACTGAAAATAATATACCAATAAAAAGAAGATCATCAACAATAGTTTTTGGTGATTATGAATACAAAAGCGGACTGGCTTCTTTTTTAAAGAATATGTACATTAATCTAATTAAGTTCATTGATAAGCGAGAAGAATGGGAAAAAGATAAATGGGATATTAGAAATTTAGAAAAATATGGATTGAGTTATAATAAAACACTAACTGGCAATTATTTAAACTTTGAAAAAATTGAGTCAATTAAAATGCGAGAATTAGCAAAAAAATATTTAAAAAATCGTTTGATAACTGGTGATATAGCATTTGCTACAGCAAGGTTTTATATAAGAGTTTTAACTAGGTTTTTTCAAAATATATCTAAAAATAAAGAAACAAGGAATAGTTTAAATGAACTAGATAGATGTCATATCGAAGCATATATAGAATTTTTGTTTGAATATGCAGCTAATAAAAATTTGCAAAGTACTAAGAATTTTGTGAGAGAAGAATTAAAAACAATTAGAAGGTTCTTAAACGATATTATAACTCAAAACTATGCTATAGCACCGTACCAAGATATACGATTTTTAATTTATCCTCAAGACTTACCTAAACACGAAAAGAAAAATAGTAGCCAAATTGATTATATCCCAGATTTTGTATTGGAACAGCTTTTTGAGCATATAAATGATTTGCATAAAGATTTAATACCTGTAGTTTGGATAGCTTTTAAAACAGGATTAAGAATTTCTGATGTATTGACATTACAAAATAATTGCCTTGCAAAAGTTAATGGAAAGTATTCAATAATCACAGATATTGCTAAAACTTTTGTTAAAGGACATAGAATACCAATTGATAATAAATTAGCTGATATAATAGCAGTTTTAATAGCCGATTCTAAAAGTAAAAGTACAAAAGATAATAATCCTAATAATTATATTTTTGCTATTTATAAAGGAAAAAGAAAGGGAATGCCCTTTACACAACATATGGTCAGAGCACACTTAAATCATTTATCAAAGACTAAAAATATTATTGATGAACAAGGAGAAATCTTCCATTTCAAAACTCATCAATTTAGACATACCTATGCAGTAAAATTGTTAAATGGTGGAGCAGATATATTAACGATACAAGAATTATTAGCACACTCCTCACCAGAAATGACTCTAAGATATGCTAAGTTACTTGATGATACAAAGAGAAAGGCTTTTGAATCAGTTATTGATCAAGGAGCTTTTAGTTTTGATGTTGACGGTAAAATTAAAAATATACAGCATAGTAGTGAACTATCTGAAAAAGCATTGAATTCTTTATGGCAAGAACATAAATTAAACGCAATGGACAATCCTTATGGCACTTGTCATGCTAGATTGAGTGGTGATTGTCCATACATGGAAGCTCCGCCATGCCTGACTTGTAATTCTGGGAAACCATGTAAGGATTTAGCTATTGGATTTTCTGATTTAGATGTTGAAAAATATGAATTACATATCAAATCAACGGTCAAATCTATAGAATTAGCTAAAAATAATAATAGACAAGATATGGTTGAAAAGCATATAAATATATTAAATAAATATGAAGAAATACTAGGTAATATAAAAGATGGAAACATTATATTCGGGAGAAGTAATAGAATAAAAGTATAGAGGTTAAGATGGAAAAATTTAATAGACAAGAACAATTAAAACAGTTGCATGCAGAACGAAAAGTTAAAACCGAGAAAAAAGTTGATAAAGCAATAAATGATTTAGTTCAAAAAAATAAAGAAATTAACTTTAACATCGTTTCTAAACATTCAAAAGTTTCGAAAGCTACATTATATAAAAATAATAAAATTCGAAAGAAAATAGAGAAGTTACGTGAACAAAACAGAGAAATATTTGTTCATAAAAATAAAAATGACGGTAAAGATGCGTTAATCTCCTCTTTAAAAAGAAAAGTAAATTCTTTAGAAAAAGAGAAAAAAATGTTGAAAGAAGAAATTAGCGTTTTATATTCTAGGCTGTATGAGGATATTTAAAATAATGGACAATAAAATTGAAAAGATTCTAGAAGATATTAATAAATTACAAGGCTATAAAGTAACATATCAATATGCTACTGCTATAAATATAAAAGATAATAACATGAACCCTTGGTTTGAAAAAATTGAGGAAATTCTATTGAATGTAAAAGGAGTTATACGCATTTTATCTCCTGACAACCCCCCGGTAAATTATGATTATTGGATTTTACCTGGAAGATATAAAAGACATACAAAAGAATATCACGAAAAACTAGAAAAATTTTTAGAAAAATTTGCTACTAATGCAAATATTAATGATGGATTGTTTGATCAAAATAATATACATGGATACAAATATAAAAAATATATATTCACTCCACATATTGAAATTACTCATGAGAACACTTTGAATTTATTTTTTTTAACCTTAACTATATTTAACAATGGTACATTTGTTATAGAAATCATTGAAGACTTAGAGAGTATAAACTTTGGAAGCGACTTGTATAGTACTTTCTCATGTGTAAAAGATAAGATATATCCTCTAATTAATCAAGAAAAAAATAATAGACAAAGACAGTATCAATTGTATGGTAATAGACATTGTAAAAATATTAGAGATGTTTCTAGACAAATTAATAGAATTATAAAAATTAATAGTAAGGATATTTTTGAATATAAAGTATCTAAAAATATGGGTTTTGAAGTTTATTATTTAGCTAATGAAAATGAATTTACTGATGATCCTTTCTATGAGGACGTGAAGATTCAAGAGTGGTTAGTAAATGCGCCTATTTTTTCATTTGAAGGAAAAAGTAAACATTTTAGGCAAGATGGTTATAGCGATAATTATATAAACTTCTTGAATAAAGCATCTGTTTTTGTAGTTTGGATGGATGAGCAAGAAGGAGATGTTTTAGAAAAATGTTCTCAAATGGCACTTTATTTCAATAGTTCTGCTAATTTCTTTTTCTTAGAAACTATGTTAAATGAATTACAATTGTATGGGTATCAACAATATAATTTAAATGGAAAAAAAGAAGCCCTATATTTTAGACAATGGATACTAAATTTCAAGAGATCTATTGCAATTATTTATAGAACAGAGCTTTTACCTAGTTTATATTTATATTTGTATCTAAAGAATAATAATGATTTTAAATCTCCACAATATATTGAAGAATTAAACAAAGAAGAATTATTACTAATTGAATTGGAGCAGTCATATAAGGAAGAAGAAAGAAGCGAAAAATTAAATAAACTTTTGTTAATAATAAGTCTTTTATCAATTTTCCAAGTAGTAGAAATTTTTTTCAGTGATAAAAATAATATATTTAATATCAGTATGATACTTATAATGATTTTGCTAGAAGTATTTCGAAAAAGGTAATTATAAGAACACTATTTAAACTTTTTAAAAGTTTAAATAGTGTTAAGTGATACTACAAACGTTAGCATTATTTAAATTATATATATTATTGTTAGTATCAGAAAAGGAAAATGTATTACTAATTTCATCCTTTTTTAAAATTTTTCCTGTATATTTTGAAATGTTACCGTCTTCCCAATATGAGATTGTACATAACTCATCATTTTGAATTTTTATTTGAAAAATCTGATCTAAATTATCTAATGAATCATGTGTTAGCAATGGTTTTTCTATTTTATTTTGATCCTTTATAATTTGTTCTAAAATTTCAAACTGTTGCGGGAGAGTCGCAAAAGCTTGCCATTTGATTTTTCCACGCCCTTGAGGGATTTTAGGGTTTAAATATTTTCTTGGTATTTTTCTATAATCAGTTTCATATTTATATTCATCTGGCGCATTAGGATTTGGAATCATGTTTACCACCTCATCATCATTGTAGAACGTATGTTCTTTTTTGGCAAGGATTATATAATTTTTTAATGTGATTAATTAATTAATTTAAAATAAGTTATTTTCTATATGGAAAAGTTGAGTAAGATTATCGAGCATTT
This sequence comes from Staphylococcus pseudintermedius, assembly GCF_001792775.2. Classification (GTDB taxonomy): domain Bacteria; phylum Bacillota; class Bacilli; order Staphylococcales; family Staphylococcaceae; genus Staphylococcus; species Staphylococcus pseudintermedius. The sequence goes on along the minus strand of NZ_MLGE02000012.1, from coordinate 72,975 downwards.
ATAATTATAGTAACTGGAATATGATGTTTGGTATGTTAATAGTATTTTCTCTTTTAAAAAATGTGAACATAAAAAAATAGAACATATATAATTATAAATAATATATATGTTCTTCGATATTATGAAGTTTTATGAAAGATAGAATTATATCAGTTTTTGTAGTACATTTAGACTATTAAAATTTGTTTATTACATTCTTGGCGGTTTCACTTATCAATTTATCATTAGGTTTATCACTTTTATTGTCTTTATTCGTAAAAATGACTAAAATAATAGGTTCAGATTGGTTCTTAGGATAAATAAAAGCTACATCATTTCTAGAAGCATATGTTATTGCTTGACCACTTTTATCAGCAACCTTATAGTCTTTTGGAACACCATCTTTAATTAAAGTGTCTCCGTTTTTATTATTTAACATTAAATCAAGTAAGAAATTTTTATTTTTTTTGCTTAATTTTCCATTTGCGATAAGTTTATTTAAAGTCTTGCCGAAAGCAGCAGGCGTTGAAGTATCTTTTTTGCTCTTTGGTGAATAGTAATTTAATTCTATTTCATATCTAACTGGATTTGTTACTTTATCTCCCAATTTTTTTAAACGTTTTTTAATTTTTTTGATTCCACCGATTTCGTTTATAATTTTATTGTTTGCTGTATTATCACTATACTTCATTGAAGCCTCAATAAGTTCTTTTAAAGTGATATCTTTTCCTACATATTTTTCTAAAATAGGAGAATAAGCAACTATATCATCTTTGTTAATATGTACTTTTTTATTTAACTTATTATAAGGTGCTTGTTCTAACAAAATAGCACTATTTATCGCTTTTGAAGTTGAAGCATAGGCAAATCTCTTATCGGCATTAAATTTTACTTCCTTACCACTTTTAGTATCTAATGCATAGACACCAATATTAGCATTATATTTCTTTTCTAAATTATTAAATTATTTAACTCTTTAGCATGTGAACTGGTTGAATTACATGCACTTAAAACTAAAGCAATTGCAATTAAAAGTATTAACTTTTTCAAAATATACCCTCCAATATTACAGTTGTAATTTCTATAAATCAATAATATTACAATTGTAATATTCTCGTCAATAGTTTATTATAAATATTTGAAAGAAGGTGTTGAAATGGCTAAGTTATTAATAATGAGCATAGTAAGCTTTTGTTTTATATTTTTATTGTTATTATTTTTTAGGTACATATTAAAACGCTATTTTAATTATATGTTAAATTATAAAGTTTGGTATCTAACTCTTCTTGCAGGATTAATTCCTTTCATCCCTATTAAATTCTCTTTTTTTAAATTTAATAATTTGAATAATCAAGAGCCCACAGTTGAAAGTAATTCACACAATTTGAATCCTAACATAAATACCACTAAACCTGTTCATGAGTTTACAACAGACATCTATAAGTTTAATTGGGATTCAATAGATAATATCTGCACAGTTATTTGGATAGTTTTAGTTATTATTTTAAGTTTTAAATTTTTAAATTCTTTATTATATCTTAAGTATTTAAAGAAACAGTTACTTTATCTAAATGAAAAAGAAAAAGATAAAATAAACAAGATACTTTTCAATCATCAATATAAAAGAAATATTGTGATTCGAAAAGCAGAATCTATTCATTCTCCAATAACTTTTTGGTATGGAAAATATATTATTTTGATTCCCAGTTTATATTTTAAAAGTATAAATGACAAAAAACTAAAATATATAATATTGCACGAGTATGCTCATGCTAAAAACAGAGATACTTTGCATTTAATTATCTTTCATATTTTTTCTATTGCTATGAGTTATAATCCACTAATACAAATTGTAAAAAGAAAGATGATTCATGACAATGAAGTAGAAGCCGATAGATTTGTCCTTAATAATATTAACAAAAATGAATTTAAGTCTTATGCGGAAGCTATTATGGATTCCGTATTAAAAACCTCATTTTTCAACAAAAATATATTAAGCCATTCATTTAATGGTAAAAAATCATTACTCAAAAGAAGATTAATTAATATAAAAGAAGGCAATCTGAAGAAGCAGTCAAAATTAATTCTAATTTTTATTTGTATTTTTACTTTTTTTATCATGATAATTCAAAGCCAGTTTTTAATGGGGCAATCCTTAACTGATTATAATTATAAAAAGCCCTTACAAAGCGATTACCAAATTTTAGATGAAAGTAAAAATTTTGGTTCAAATAGTGGATCTTTCGTTATGTACAGCATGAAGAAAGACAAATACTATATTTATAATGAAAAAGAAAGTAGAAAAAGATATTCTCCTGATTCAACTTACAAAATTTATTTAGCACTGTTTGGACTTGACCGTCATATTATAAGTGACAAAAATTCACGTATGTCATGGAATCATAATCATTATCCTTTCGATTCTTGGAATAAGGATCAAGATTTAAATACGGCAATACAAAACTCAGTTAATTGGTACTTCGAACGTATTAGTAATCAATTATCAAAGAATTATACTTCTGATCAACTCAAGCAATTAAATTATGGTAATAAAAATTTGGGAAGTTATAAAGCCTATTGGTTGGAAGATAGTTTGAAAATATCTAATCTTGAACAAGTAATAGTTTTAAAAAATATGATGGAACAAAATAACCATTTTAGTAAAAATGAAAAGAAACAATTATCTTCTTCGTTATTGATTAGAAAAAATGAAAATTATGAATTGTATGGGAAAACAGGTACAGGTATAGTAAACGGGAAATATAATAATGGGTGGTTTGTAGGTTACGTAATTACAAATCATGATAAGTATTATTTTTCTACACATTTATCAGATGAAAAAGCCTCTGGTGAAAATGCTAAATTCATAAATGAAAAAATATTAAAAGAAATGGGTGTTTTAAATGGCCAATAAGCAAGTTGAAATATCTATGGCTGAATGGGATGTTATGAATATAATATGGAATAAAAAATCAGTATCAGCTAATGAAATTGTAGTTGAGATTCAAAAAAATAAAGAAGTTAGCGATAAGACGATTAGAACATTAATTACAAGACTATATAAAAAAGAGATTATAAAACGATATAAATATAATAATATTTATTTTTACTCATCAATTATTAAAGAAGATGATATTAAAATGAAAACTGCTAAAACCTTTCTTAATAAATTGTATGGAGGGGATATGAAAAGTTTAGTGCTTAATTTTGCGAAAAATGAAGAATTAAATAACAAAGAAATTGAAGAATTGCGAGACATTTTAAATGATATTAGTAAAAAAAAATAGATATAGGGTTCAAACATAATACATATATAAATTATGTTTGAACCCTATTAAATTAGATTTTTTATGAGATTAGTACATATAATAAAAGGGGCCCATTTCACAATGCCGCGCCCTCTAGGAATTCGAGTGTTAAGATATTGTCTTGGAATTTTTCGATAGTCTGTTTCAGATTGGTATGCTGTAGGGAGCGTATGATCATGCATGGAAATCACCTCAACCTGATTATAGAACACTTGTTCTGATTTGTGAAGTATTTTTAGAACATTTGTTTGTGTAAATGTTGGGGTATTTTTAAACGTCAGATAAATAGGCTAAAATGTAAAGAGTGAGGTGACTCAAATATGATTAGAACAGCAACACCCAAAGATGCGCGTGCGATTGCAGAGTTAACATACCTCGTTTGGCAAGATATGGAACTTGAAATTGTGCGTCGTTATGAGAAAGAAACCGTGATAGCAGCACTTGTTAAAAGCGCCACAGAAGTTCATTATCGCAATCATATTGAACACGTAGATATTTATGAAGTCGCAGGACAAGTGGCAGGTATCTTGATTGCGTATCCGGGCCAGTACGAAGCGGCATACGAACAGGCTTGGCAAAATTTAACATTAGCCGAAAAGATTCAATTAGAAACAGACACGCCATTACCTGTATTAGAGGCAGAGCGAGGAGATGTCTATATTGAAACGATTGCTACTTTCCCTGAGTTTCGTGGTCGAGGTATTGCAACAAAATTGATTCAAGCACGGCTCCAATCGAATCCAGAAGTGACATGGGGCTTGAACTGTGATGAGCAAAATGAACGTGCCTATCAGTTGTATTGTAAGTTGGGATTTCAAGAAAAAATGAAAAAAGTACTTTATGGGCATGAATACCGCTATATGATCTACCAAAATGAGGGTAACGCTTATGCTTGAGTTAACAAATGTCAGCTACGAAAGCGGTGAACGCAAAATTTTATACAATATCAGTTGTCATATCGACAAAGGTGAAGCGGTGGCTATTGTCGGGCCGTCTGGAAGTGGTAAAAGTACGCTGTTGAGGTTGATTGCAGATTTAATGAGCCCAACTAGTGGAAATATTGAATTTAAAGGACAACCTTATGCACACTATTCACCCGAAATATTAAGACAGCATATTAGTTATTTGCCGCAAAGTGTGGAATTGTTTGGTGAGACGATTCAAGATAATTTAGCTTTTCCGGCAAAGGTGCGTCAAGTTTCGTTTAATAAGTCTAAAGCAAAGAAGCTATTGGAAAAAGTAGGTTTAAAAAAATACAAACTTTCGGACAAGGTGCAACATATGTCCGGGGGTGAAAAACAACGAATCACGATTGCACGTCAGCTCATGTTTACGCCAGATATACTGATGCTTGATGAAGCGACGAGTGCGTTAGATGATAAGAGCAGTCGTCAAATTGAAGAATTGGTGTTTGATTTAGTTCAAGAGGGCATGTCCGTTTTGTGGATTACGCACAATGATGCACAAAGTCAACGCCAATTTCACCGCAAAATGGAAATTCGTAATGGTATGTTAACGAGGGAGGCGCGTTTGTCATGATGAGTACGACTTCGCTATTATTGACATCATTATTGCTACTCATTCCCATTTTAGTTTCGTTTAAAGAGCGATTACATATTGCTAAAGATTTAATCATTGCGGCGATACGTGCAGTGATTCAATTAGTGATTATTGGTTATTTACTAGAATTTGTTTTTAAATTAGAAACGACATGGATTGTACTGTTACTCATTTTAGTCATTATGGTTAACGCGGCTGCCAATACACAAAAGCGAAAACCAGAAGTGGTGCAGCATGCGTTTTGGATATCCTTAGCAGGGATACTCACAGGCTCAATTTTATCTTTAGGTGGCGTGCTTTTAACGGGTGCTATTGATTTTAAGCCGAATGAAATTATTCCTGTTGCGGGGATGGTCGGTAGTAATGGCATGATTGCGATCAATTTAAGTTATCAAAATTTAAATCGTATCTTTACGAAAGAGACAGCGGTCATTGAAGCAAAACTTTCTTTAGGTGCAAGTCCAGCTGTGGCGGCAAAAGAAGCGATAAGAGAAAGTGTCAAAGTCGCGATTGTGCCGACGATTGATTCTGTGAAGACGTATGGCCTGGTATCGATTCCAGGTATGATGACGGGCATGATTATTGCAGGTGTGCCACCGATACAAGCGATTAAGTTTCAGTTAATGGTCGTATTTATTCATACTACAGCGACGATTATTTCAGCATTGGTTGCGACGTATTTGACCTATCGACAATTTTTTAATGCGCGCCATCAATTAGTACAAGCGTCTCAGAATTAGCTAATGTAACGCTTTTGAGGCATGACGTTTAAGAGATAAATGCATACTGTTATGGTACAGTATGCGTGACATTCAGAAGAGCTTTCCGATTTTTACAAAGTGCGTGAAGATATCAAAAGCGTGGTGTTTCTTTAATCTTACGTATGCAAATAGAGGATGACATGAATGATAAAAATGGTAAAGTAGAGATATATTAAAATTTCGTAAACACATTTTCATTTGTAAGCGAATAGTGTGGTACGATATATATAAAACTATAAAAAAGAATCGAAGCCTTTGTTATTCTAAGACTTCGATTCTATCGAGTGTTTTAACTTATACGCCACCAAGCAATGCACTAATGTAAATACCTAATGCGTATAGTAGACCGAATAATGTATTCGTTTTACCTGAAGCAGCCATTGCCGGCATCATTGATTGCGGTGTATCATTCTTTTGGAAACGACGATACACTTTCACTGGTAATGGGAAACTCAGTAATACAAGTAAATAGAACAGTGAACCACCATCTTTGAAAAGTGCAGTGTAAATGACAAAAAGGTAGGCAATCGCGTAAAATGTTGCTAAAAAGATAAGTGAGCCACGTTTTCCTAATAAAATAGGTAAAGTACGTCTACCACTTTGACTGTCTTTAACTCGGTCACGAATGTTGTTTGACATGTTGATGAGCCCAATTGTAATGACAATAGGAATACTAATCCAAAATGCATAATTTTGAAGGTGACCTGTTTGGATGTAAAAAGCAATCACGATAATAATCATACCCATGAAAACACCTGAGAATAATTCGCCAAATGGTGTCCATGAGATTGGGAATGGACCGCCTGTATAGAGGTAACCAATAGCCATACATAATAAACCAACAGGAATAAGCCAAAATGAACTTTGAATCGCTAAGTAAAGCCCAAGTATTGCTGCAATGATATAAAAAATAATTGCAAGTTTTAATACATGTTGGGGTGTCATCCCGTTACGTACGATGGCGCCACCAATACCTACTGATTCATGGTCATCTAACCCTTTTTTGAAGTCGTAGTATTCATTGAACATATTCGTTGCGGCTTGAATTAACAAACAAGCGAACAACATTGCTAAGAATAAACCGAAATGGAGATGGTCCTCGCTACCTAATAAAAAAAGTTTTGCAGTCGCTGTTCCGACTAAAACAGGAACAACAGATGCTGTTAATGTATGAGGACGCATGAGTTGCCAATATTTGTGAAACGTTGAATGTTTTTCAAATTGAGACGTCATGTTAGTCAACCTCTTTTTTATAATATTTATATTACATTGATATTATAAAAAAGTTCGTCAATGAAATCAATAACAATATTATGGAAAAGACACTTGTGCACACAATCGCCTTTAAAAATGTTAAAATGTAATAATGGATAAAACTTGATTATGATGAAAGAAGTGAGTATGGGATGAGTGTTGATGTCTGCGAACAGGCAATCATCGACGCGGTACAACAAACAAAACAACGATGGGTCTCAGTTGAAGTCAAATTAGAACAACAATTAGATCCGATTACGTTGTTCGATATGTCGAAAGAAGATGCAGGGGACCGTTTTTATTTTCGGTTAAATGATAACGAAACTTCTTTTTTTGGATACCGTGTTGCAGCAAAAATAAAAAATGATTTTACAAATAAACGTTCTATTTTTAAAGAATGGGAAAAATTTAAAGATGATATCGCATTAATCCATCCCGATTCTGAACGCCATCATTTACGTATTTGCGGTGGATTTCAATTTTCTACTAAGCGGATGGGGGATGAATGGCGTCGCTTTGGTGTGAATCATTTTATTTTACCTGAAGTCTTAATATCGCAAGTCAATCAAGAAACGTTCTTAACATATACTGTGCAAAAAGAAGCGTTTTCGATTGAGCAATTTTATGAATTAGTTGAAAAGTTAAATCATTTACCGCGTGTGGTCGTGCAAAATACAACACCGCCACAGATTAAGCGGATTGAAGATATATATAAAGATGAGTGGGAAGCATTAGTCGAGGAAACGACAGCAAAATTAGCGCATGATGAAAAGGTTGTGCTCTCTCGTCGTCGCATGGTGCAATTTGATGCGGATATTGAAATCGGAGCCGTGTTATATCGTGCACTTAAAAATGAAAAAAATAGTTATTTATTCGTGTTAGAGTCAGAAGATGATATTTTTATTTCTCAAACGCCCGAGCAATTATTTAAGGTTACAAATGGCATGTTATCAACGAAAGCTGTTGCGGGAACAATTCCAAGAACACACAACGAAGCCCAAGATCAGGCGCGTATCAATGCGTTGTTAAAAAATGAAAAGAACTTAATTGAACATGGTATCGTTGTTGAAAGTATTCTTGAAGATATTCGTCCGTTTATTCAGTATGCCGATTACAATCGTGAGCCACAAGTATTGAAAAATGACCATTTATATCATTTATATACTGAGATTGGAGGCCCATTAGCGCATAAATCATATATTGAGCTGATAGATGATTTACATCCAACACCTGCTTTAGGCGGGTATCCGAAAGCACGTGCATTAGAATATATTGAAGCGCATGAATTTGGTGCACGTGGCCTTTATGGTGCGCCAGTCGGTATGATCGATATGTATGATGATTGTGAATTTATCGTGGCCATTCGCTCGATGTTAATGAATCATCAGCAAGCGTTACTGTTTGCAGGTGCGGGCATTGTAAAAGATTCGGATGCAGCAGAAGAAGTCGCTGAAACAGCATTAAAATTCAAACCGATGATGGTAGCTTTAGGGGTGAGTGAACATGACTAATCAACGTTTTTTGACGGAGCAAGTGTTTCATTTTGTATCAGAATTATATGCATATGGATTACGTGAAGTCGTGATCAGTCCGGGGTCACGCTCCACGCCTTTAGCACTCGCGTTTGAATGTCATCCGTATATTCAAACGTGGATCCATCCTGATGAAAGAAGTGCGGCTTTTTTTGCGTTAGGTTTAATCAAAGGAAGTCAACGTCCGGTTGCAATTCTTTGTACATCTGGCACAGCTGCTGCAAATTATGTGCCTGCTATTGCTGAAAGTCATATTAGTCGTTTGCCCCTTATTGTACTGACAAGCGATCGACCGCATGAATTAAGAGGTGTAGGTGCGCCACAAGCAATCAATCAAGTCAATATGTTTCAAAACTATGTGCGTTTCCAATTTGATTTACCGATTGCAGATGGCACGCCGAATACATTGGCTGTGAACAAATACCAATTACAAAAGGCGAGTCAGTTTTTCGATGGCCCTCACCAAGGTCCAGTGCATTTCAATTTACCTTTCCGTGAACCGTTAACACCGGATTTGTCACGTCAAGATTTGTTGACGTCATTGCATTATGAACGTCCACACTATCAAAAAACGATGGACTTCAGTGCGATTCTTCCAGTGTTGAAGCAATCTAAAGGACTGATTGTTGTAGGGGACATGCAGCATCAAGATATTTCACAAATTTTAACTTTCGCGACGATATATGACTTGCCGATATTGGCTGACCCACTCAATGGTATTCGCGCGACACAACATCCGAATGTCGTCACGACGTATGATTTATTGTTGCGCTCAGGACTCAACTTGTCGGCTGATTTTGTCATTCGTGTCGGTAAACCAGTCGTCTCTAAAAAGTTAAATCAATGGTTGAAAACGACAGATGCGACACAAATTTTAGTTCAAAACAATGCAGATATTGATGCGTTCCCGAAAAATCCAGATTACTTTTTTGAAATGTCGGCCAATGACTTTTTCAGAGCATTAGGAGATATCCCTGCTGCTTATCGAAAAATGTGGCTGCGACAATGGCAAAGTATGGAAGAACAAGCGCGTCATACGATTAAAGCACATCAAAAAACGGCGAATGATGAAGCGGCGTATGTCAGTCGTGTACTCGATAAATTAGGCGCTGACGACGTGTTGTTTGTCAGCAATAGTATGCCGATTCGTGATATCGATAATTTATATATTGACCATCAAGCACGCATTTATGCCAATAGAGGGGCGAACGGCATTGATGGTGTTGTTTCTACAGCACTCGGTATGGCTGTACATCAAAAAGTGACATTACTTATAGGTGATATTGCATTTTATCATGACATGAACGGGCTATTAATGTCGAAACTGAACGATATCCATATGAACATCGTCTTATTGAACAATGACGGTGGGGGTATTTTTTCTTATTTACCACAAAAAGAAGGGGCACCGGAACATTTTGAACGGTTATTTGGTACGCCGACTGGTTTGAACTTCGAACATGCAGCATTGTTGTATGACTTTAACTATAAACGCTTCCAAGACTTACAATCGTTCGAATATAGTCATTTGACGACGATGACACCGACATTATTTGAAGTCGTGACGCAGCGTGAAGCCAATTACGAAGCACATCAAAATTTATATCAGAAATTGAGTGAAGTTGTGAATGTTACATTATAACTGGTATACAGCACAGTCAGAAACGAACAAAATGATTGTCCTCTTACACGGCTTTATCAGTGATCAACGCACATTTTCATCTCATATTGAGCCATTGACCCAAGCGGCGCATGTCTTATGTGTGGATTTGCCTGGCCACGGTCAAGATCAATCACCAGAGGAGGTTGTGTGGGATTTTGAGTGGATATGTACGCAATTACATGCTGTGTTGGCACAGTTCAAAGGCTACACGCTATACCTTCATGGCTATTCAATGGGGGCACGTGTTGCGCTAGCTTATGCATTGCAATATCAAGATGCATTGGCAGGTGTCGTGTTAGAAAGTGGCTCACCTGGAATTGAAGATGATGAAGCACGTCTTGAACGTCAACAAGTGGATGCAGCCCGGGCGCGCGTCCTTGAAATTGCGAGCATTGAAGTGTTTGTGAATGATTGGGAAAAATTGCCATTATTCCAGACACAACGCTTTTTAACGGAGACAACACACCAACATATTCGCGAGCTGAGACTTGCACAACAACCGAAGCGATTAGCGAAAGCATTGCGTGATTATGGTACAGGACATATGCCGAACTTATGGCCACAATTAGCAAGTTTGAAATTGCCTGTGCAACTCATCGTAGGGGAATGGGATGAAAAGTTTATGCATATTGCTGAACGTATGTCTGACGCGCTTTCAGAGGCACAATTGACAGTCGTATCGCAAGTCGGCCATACAGTAAATGTGGAAGATGGCGATAAATTTGATACAATACTATTAGAGTTTATAAAAGGTTAACTTGAGGAGGTCCACCATGGAAAGACAATGGGAAACATTAAAAGAATATAAAGAAATCAAATATGAATTTTTTGAAGGGATTGCGAAAGTAACAATTAATCGTCCCGAAGTACATAATGCGTTCACACCGAATACAGTACAAGAAATGATTGATGCATTTACACGTGCAAGAGATGACGAGCGTGTAGGTGTCATTGTATTAACGGGTGAAGGCGACAAAGCGTTCTGTTCTGGTGGAGATCAAAAAGTACGTGGCCATGGCGGTTATGTCGGTGATGACCAAATTCCACGTTTAAATGTGTTAGACTTACAACGTTTAATTCGTATCATTCCAAAACCAGTTATCGCAATGGTAAAAGGGTATGCCATTGGTGGCGGTAACGTCCTTCAAGTCGTATGTGACTTAACAATTGCGGCTGATAACGCCAAATTTGGTCAGACAGGTCCTAAAGTAGGTTCATTTGACGCAGGTTACGGTTCAGGTTATTTAGCGCGCATTGTCGGCCATAAAAAAGCACGTGAAATATGGTATTTATGCCGTCAATACGATGCACAACAAGCGTTGGATATGGGTATGGCGAACACAGTTGTACCACTTGCGGACATTGAAGATGAAACAGTACAATGGTGTAAAGAAATCATGCGTCATTCACCAACAGCGTTACGTTTCTTAAAAGCAGCGATGAACGCAGATACAGATGGCTTAGCTGGTTTACAACAATTCGCTGGCGATGCGACATTGTTATACTACACAACTGATGAAGCGAAAGAAGGCCGTGACGCGTTTAAAGAAAAACGTGAACCTGACTTTGATCAGTTCCCTAAATTCCCATAAGTCTTTAAATTAAAGATGTAAGATGAAAAGTCCGTTTTATTCATTGAGTGAGTAGAATGGGCTTTTTTGTTTTGACATTGAATATCTTTTTGAACATAAAAACTGATATTAAAAATGATCACTAAAAAAGTAGCAGATATTGTTGTTGAGTGATCTTACAACATCCGCTACCCTTATCGTGTATTAAGTTAATTATAACGCGCTTCCAAATACTGTCGTAAACGTGCCATACCTTCTTGCAATTGCGTCATTTCATAAGCGTAGGAGATGCGGACGTAGCCTTTACCGAAATCAGTAAATGCGGAACCCGGTACCATCGCAACGCCTGCATTTTCTAATACATCGACACAGAACGCAAAGTCATCGTCGGCAAAGGCTTCGATATTTGGAAAAATGTAAAATGCCCCCTGTGGTACGCCGTCTAATCGAAAGCCCATCGATTGTAATGCGTTGACGAGGTAATCTCGACGTTCGACATAAGCTTGATTCATCACATGAGGTGCATCAACGGCTTCACGTAATGCAGCTATAGTTGCCATTTGTGCGGGTACGTTGGCACAAATACAGTTGTACGCATGCATAAATGTCAGCTTGTCGATTAAGTATTGTGGACCTGATAGAAAACCAATACGAATCCCTGTAGCTGAATGAGATTTACTTAAACCATTGATTAACAATAATTGATCACGAATTTCATCAAATTGCGCGAAAGATGTATGCGTATGACCGAAAGTGTTCTCGGCATAAATTTCATCGCTTATCACAAATAGAGGATGTGTCTTTAATACGTCGACAATAGCTGTCACTTCTTCAGCCGTCAATATCGCTCCAGTTGGATTGGAAGGGTAGTTCAGTAATATCGCACGTGAACGCGGTGTCATATGTTGTTGAATCGCTTCAGGGGTCACTTTAAAACCTGTCTCCCGTGTATCAATAAATACAGGTACGCCACCTAACGTTTGAATTAATGGAATATAGCCCGCATAAACAGGTCCAGGTAATAAAATTTCGTCTCCTGGATTAATAATACAACGGAGTGCCGTGTCCAATGCTTCAGAAGCACCATTCGTAATAATGATTTCTTCCGGATCAAAATGCACATTGAAGCGAGATTGATAATAATGTGCAACAGCTTCACGTGTGTCACGACGGCCTTTGTTGTGAGAATAAGTTGTATAATCATTCGCAATTGCATCTTGATATGCTTGTTTAACGACATCAGGCATCTGAAAATCAGGTTGTCCAATTGTCAGATTGATCACATCGTCCATTTCATTGATTTTACTTGAAAACTGGCGGATACTAGGTGCTTTTAAAAATTGTGCGTATGTATTGAGTTGTAATTTCATCCTATCACGTCCTAAAAAAAGAGAAGTTAACATTTAGAATAACACGACCGTATAGCCAAAATCTAATGTAAAGTGATGACTATAGGCGATGTATTCTCATGTTAACTTCATTGTTTATTGGTCATAAGGTTTAAATGCGGAAGGTCGTTGTAAATGAACGACAGGATTCGTCCATTTCGCCACAAAGCTACTCGACCATATCCAAACGATAAAACATGCGAGTAGGAAGTTATAAAACAATCCTAACCAAGGCTGTTCAATAAATGGATAGATTTGATGGCCACGAATGAAGCCGATAAAAATACCGTGAAGTAAGTATACATACATTGTGCGTGAGCCAATATACGTAAATGCATGATGCGTTCTAGGTACTAAATTAAGAAAGGCACACATCGTCCCTAAAATAATGATGTACAAGCTCAATCTTTTTAATGGGCTAAATAAAAATTCAGTGCCTTCAATATTTTTATAAGGTGAGCTTGCGAGTAACCAGTCCGAATCGATAGGGTGTACCGTATAAAAAATAAAGAAGCTCACTAACACCATCACCGATACTGGCATAAAACGTCTTAATCGGATATAACGGCTAAATCCACCATCCATAATGTAACCGATGTAGAAAATAGGGAAAAAGACCAGTGTTCGTGACCAGCTCAGATACCCGTTGACATCAGTGGAATAACCCGCCAATACTGCAATTAAGATCGCAATCGGAAGCACGTAAATCGGTTTGAATTGACGCACAATGACAATAATGACATTGAAGAAAAAGAGTGTTAATAAAAACCAAAGTGCAAATACTGGGTCAAATGGATCTAAGTCTAGTGAACTATTTTTACCAGTAATAAAGTAATAAATCGAGAAAAATGCGAAAAAGATTAAGTAGGGGCCTAACAACTTTTTACCGACTTTTTCGATATAACCCGCACGTCCGACATTTTTAGCAAAGTAACCCGAAATAAATAGAAAAGCTGGCATGTGAAAGCTATAAATGAGTAAATAAAGTGCATATACTGTGGGATGTGCATCAGTATAAGGTTGTATTAAATGTCCAAACACAACAAGAAATATTAAGATTGCACGCGCATTATCAAAAAATGCATCTCTCTTTTTAGTTTGTGCCATAATACGGTGTGTCTCCTTTTTTAAATATCAACATTAGATTATTATAAATCCTTTTCATAATGCAACGAAAATGAATATTAAACGCAATGATTTGCAAGAATATTAAAGGCATAGTGTTGAGAAAGATGAAATTTCGCTTATAATAATTGAGGGGACTCAAAATCATCGTTAAAAGTAGCACAAACGTTCTTATAATATTTCGCGTCATCATCATAAGAAAAAATAATGAGGATATACAATAAAACTTTTACGATACGTTATATATTATCTGTTTAATTTGGGATAATTTTGTGGTAAATTGAATAGCATATATCCACAAATCGTTTCTTATTAAATCATCAATTAGGAGAATGTTGTTATGTTACATCATAATTTTACTGGAATGAAACGATTGCAACATCCACCACGGTATTTGCCGGGATTAGATGGGTTGCGTGCAATTTCAGTGATCGCGATTATTATTTATCATCTTAATGCACAGTGGCTAGCTGGAGGATTTTTAGGTGTAGATACATTTTTTGTGATCTCTGGTTATTTAATTACATCACTATTATTATTTGAATATGAAAACTACCAAACAATCGATTTAGCAAACTTTTGGATTAAGCGTTTTAAAAGGTTAATCCCAGCGATGTTATTCGTGACTTTAGTATCAGTCTTGTACGTCGCTTTATTTGCCCCTCAAATATTACATTCGATTAAAGGGGATGCGATTGCAGCGTTGTTATATGTATCGAATTGGTGGTACATTTTCCAAGATGTAGACTATTTTGACCAGTTCAAACCGATGCCATTGAAACACTTATGGTCATTGGCTGTTGAGGAACAATTCTATATCTTTTTCCCAATTGTTTTAACGTTATTTTTTAAAATATTTAAAAGAAAAAGATGGATTGTACTCGCATTTTTCATTATTTCTATTGCGTCGGCAGTATTAATGTTTTATATGACAACACCCGATACGAACCATGCACGTACATATTTTGGGACAGACACCCGTTTACAAACATTATTATTAGGTGTCATTTTTGCATTTATATGGCCAGCTTTTCGATTGAAAGAACATCCGCCTAAATTTGCGGCTAACATCATCGATAGTCTAGGTCTTATCGCATTATTCGCTTTACTTACATTATTCTTTTTTGTAAACGAACAGCAAATCATCCTTTATAGCGGTGGATTTTACTGTATTTCATTACTCACATTGATACTCATTGCAAGCCTTGTACTTCCGAATGGGCGATTAGCTAAAGTGATGAGTAACCCTGTATTTTTGTATATCGGTAAAAGGTCATACAGTTTATATTTATGGCATTACGTCATTGTGACTTTTGTACATCAATACTTTGTGGCAGGTCAATATCCATATTATATTTATATCATTGATATTGCGTTAACATTTTTAATGGCCGAAATATCATATCAATTCATTGAAACGCCATTTAGACGCTATGGTTTCAAAACATTCTATTCAAAAGATAAGGTTTGGTTAACGGTGATTCGTACACCCGTTGTTGTGGCTATTATCGTCATAGCAGCATTAGTGCTCAGTGGTCAATTTGATTACCTTGCTAAACAAGAGAAAAAGGCGAGCAGTTATCAAACGAATCACAAAAATAATGGTAAAGACAATGAAAAACCAATAGAAAATCCAGCTGAAAAGGAACAAAAAGCAGAAAAGTTCGATCCTAAAAAGCAATCACCGCTCTTTATTGGTGACTCTTTAACAGTAGGTATGGGTTATTATCTGGATGAGCATTACCAAAAGCCTACTATTGATGCACAAGTCGGTCGTTCAATGGGCGCAGCGATACAGGTTGCGAGAAACTATACGTCATTTAATCAAAAAGGGCAGCCGGTCGTCATTCAAATTGGTACGAATGGTGATTTTGACCAAGACCAATTAGAAACACTCATCAAAGATTTTGATAAAGCCGATGTTTATTTAATCAATACGACAGTGCCACGTGATTATAAAGATCACGTGAACCAATTGCTTAAAAAGGCGGCAGATAAACATAAGCATGTGACGTTAGTAGATTGGAATAAAGTCGGTGTCGGTCATACGGAATATTTTGCGTATGATGGCATACATTTAGAACATCCAGGAATTCAAAAGCTCGTGTCAGAGTTGGATAAAGAGATGAAGGCGAATCAGAGTTAGTCTAAAAATAAAGCAGAAGCAAAATAGAGAAGAAGCGGTTGATGGTGAATGCTATTGACCGCTTTTTGCATGTTTATATAACATTTCTTTAATTTAAGTATAGTTGTACAACAAGATTATAAAATGATTTCTATTTGTATGATTTGTCTGGATGATTGATAGTTAAGGACTCGCGTTCCCATGGGACTTGTCTCAACGCAATTTTATGTAAAGTTTTTATTTTGTGAGTGACTCTGATTTTGTAGGGAGGTGTGAACATGTGGTGTGAAATAGGCATTTAAGGATGAGTGTTATCAGTTGGGCACATCAGTAAAGCGCGGGTGATCAGGTGCGCTGTAGTGAGTCCTAGTGACATGTTTTAACATCAAGCCAATTGCAAACTACCTTAAGATATCAATAAAAAAGCTCTAATCACCATAAAGATGACTAGAGCTGCTTTCTACTGTATCTACTTCTTATATACATCGACGTCGAAATATTTACCTGTTTCACCAATTTGATCATAGAAATATTTCATGCGTTGTGCGTTTACATTTGCCCAATTAATATCAGTCGCATACTGATGTGTGGCAGGGTGTTCTGGATTCCAACGCATACGATACAATGTGTTTTGTCCTGAACCGATGTACTGATCACGGATGAATTTTGCGCCACCGATAATCGCTTTGCTGACCGTATTCCAACCATATTTTTCAGCAGTTTTAAAGCCATTGCGTAAAGCGTCTGTATCAATTGCCCCGATACCGAACATGTTGTAATACTTCGGTTTACCGTTTGTTACGACTTTATTATTTTTATCTACGTGACCGCCATTGGCTAATTGAGAAGTCCCGTTACCTGTTTCTAAAAATGCGTGAGACATTAAGTAAACCTCATTAATATTGTGTTTTTGTGCGGCTTCTTTAAATGCGGCACCTTGACCTTCTAAAATGCCTTTGCCTCTTAACAATTTATTAAGTTCTTCTACGCCAAGACCTTGGTATTTATCAAGTTTTAAAAATTGGTAAATGAGAGTCGGATCTTTTTCAATTGCTGCGGTATTCATTGCTTTTTCAGTTTCTGCACGATTCGCATTGACCCATTTACCGGCTACACGTTGAACTTGAGGCGGGTAAGTCAGCGCCATTTGTTTATCGAGTGCTGCTTTCAATGTGCTACTGACCGCAGTATGTTGAATGAATGATGAACGTATGTCAGCTGCTTTAATCCATCCTTTCGTCCCGTTTTGGAATGCGCCATAGTACCAAGTAATGCCGTTCAGTAAAGATGTTTTTTCGACTTTAAAAATTTGTTGATAAAAACCTTTTAAAGCACCAGCTGTTTTTGAATCTCCAACTTTAGTGTAATAATAACCATTTTTATTCGTAATCACATAATCTTCTACTTTTTTCAAAGTTGTGATTGCGGCACCTTTGACTGCGCTATTCGATGCAGTTTTCATGTTTGCAACTTTTGCTGCTACAGCTGTTAAGTCTTTTTGATTAATCCAGCCCAATTTTTGATTCACTGTACCGAATAAGAATGTATCATTACCGACTTTAACTGATTTTGAAGCTGTAAATAAACGACTTGTGGCATTTTTTAATGTATCGACACGTTGCTTCGTTGTACCCCAAGGCATAGCGTAGAGTCCAGATGTTTTACTATTAACAGTGTACCGCCCTTTAACAGCTGTTTCAGCACCTAAGTTGCGTGTTGTGACGTCTTTAACATTGAACCAACCGAGTGGCGTGCCTCCTGTACTATTTTGCAGTAATACATAGTCTTCGTTATTGGCAGAAGCTGTTTTAGTAATTTTATAAGTTTGACCTGCCCATTTGGATGCATCTTTTGCTGTTTTGTCATAAATAGAAGCTTTGACACCGCTATTTTTCGTGTTCAGTTGACCGATTTGAGAAATTGTTTTAGTAACATTCGTTGTTGTTTTTTGAGCTGCTAATGCTGTTGAATTAATCCAACCAGATAATTTGCCAACTGTCCCATACAAGTATGTTGCTTTACCTACAGTTTGAGATTGTGTTGCCTTAAATGTTTGTGTCGCAGCACCTGTCACTGTACCGGCAACTTGTTTACTTGTACCCCAAGGCACTTGATACAATTTCGCACCCGATTTAATCGTATAATTTTGATTCACTTTAGAAGGGGCTTTACTTGTTTGATATTCGACATCTGACTGTTTCACCCAACCAACATTTGTACCTTTAGCATAATCTGATACTAAATAGAATGATTGGCCATTGACACTTGCTTTTTTCGTTACTTTTAATGTTTGGTTAGTGGCTGAAGTGCTTTTACCAGTTTTATCATATACCGTTGCGTATAAACCACTATTTTTGTCTTTAATGCGACCGAGACCAGTGTCAGTTGTTACTTTTAGTGCGGTATTCGTCGATGGTTTTTGATCATTTGCTACAACACTACTTGCATTAATCCAGCCTGTCACTTTGCCAACTGTCCCATAAAGCCATTTCGTTTTCGCAACAGTTTGTTCTTTCGTTGATTTGAATGATTGGTTTGACGTACCTGGAGCTTTGCCTACTGTTTGAGATGAGGCACCCCAAGGCACTTGATATACTGTTGTTCCTGGTTTGACAGTATACGTTTTCGTTACTTTTTTCTCAGCTTGGGCAGCTTGATATGTTGCGTCGTTTGATTTGACCCAACCGAGTGTTTGATTAGATTTTGCATCACTCATTAAATAGAATTTGTTGCCATTTAACGTCGCTTCTTTTGTAACTTTTAACGTTTGATTCGTTTGATTCGTCGCTTTACCTTTTTGATCATAAACGGTCGTATATAAACCGCTATTTGTTGTGTTAATACGGCCGAAACCTGTTGTGTTTTTAACTGTTAAGCCAGTATTTGTTGATGGTTTTGAAGACGAGTTAGCAGGTGAGGCATAACCCATTTTCACTTGATATTTTTCATTGATTAAATCATACAACGCATCAAAGGAATAACCATGTTGTTTTAAATAGCCGTGCGGATCGGTATGGTCTGTACCACCTAAAAATCTAGAAACAGCATCATGTGTCCAAACTGTCCCACGACCATCATATTCCGCACTATCTGGAGAAAGGCCATAATATTGTAAGTTCGTCGCCGCATAATCTGCCATATTGTTCATTTGACGTGCGAAATCTTCTTTACTGTGAACATGAACGAGTTCGATATGAATAAAGCGTTCATTCGCAATCGCACCTGCACCCCATGCTAAATAATCTGTAGGTTGCGTTTCAACAATACGTTGACCATTAATAAAGCCATGTACGAAAGCATTTTGATAATTTCTTTTCATGTAACTGATTTCGCCATCAATTGTAGAGTTGTCATTTGCTGTATCATGCACGATGATGCCCTCAGGTTTACCGACACCATTACGATAACCGTATTTAGGGAAGTAACTTGAATAATCTTCTTCATATACAGGCACTTTGTAGTTTTGCTTACGAATATAGTCATTAATAGACGATTTCACTTTAGGTTGATATGCACTCGGTTTACTAGCGACAGCTGAACGGAATGCTGTTTGACCAGTCGATTGGAGTGAAAGTGAAGCAGGGGGACCCCCTTTACCGCCAACGCGTGGAGGTGTTGGACCGTCCGGATTCGCATTTATGTCTTGGTCAGTTGCGGTTTGTGCACTGTAAGTTGTTGCCTTCTTGTCTGTTATCGTTTTTGCTTGTGTATCAGCTTGATGTGTCACTGAAGTAGGTGCTTGTGTTTTCGCTGTTGTGGCATCCGCTTTCGTTTCATTTGTCACTGCTACGCGTTTTGAGACTTTGTCAGTAATATCCTGATGCCCCGTTGCTAACTGTGCTGTATTTTGAGTTGCTGTTGCTTTCTTTTCAACTTGAGGTGTTTTATTTTGAGCTGTTTCAGTAGTTGCCTTCGCTTCTTTGTTGGCTTCAGATTGTACAGCTGCTTGAAGTTGTGTAGTAGGTGCATCTTCTGTTGTCGAAACGGCCTCTTTGTCATTTACATTTGTTGACGTATTTACTTGCGTCGCTTCAGTTTGTGCTGATGTTGAATCGCTTACATCCATTGCTGAAGGTTGTTGCGCATGCGTGTCCAGTGCATGATATGTATCTGGTGACACAGTTGCGTCTTCATGTGTATCGATTTCACTTGAATGATAAGGATATTTTGTCACATTTTCAGTGACGTCTTGTGTACGGTTAGTAGCCGTTTCATCTGAATTGACTTGTGCGTTTAATGTTCCTTCATCTATAGAAGCTGTTGCAGGTGATGCACTTTCGTTTGTACCTTTTGATACAGTATGATCTGTTGATGTCGCTTCATCAGTTGTAGTAGGTTGTTGTGCGTCTTGTTGCCCTCCTTCTACGGGCGTTTCAGTTTGTGCTGCTGTATCGACTTGAGTCGTATCAATTTGTGAAGGATCCTTGTATTCTTTTGAACCTGCAAGTGTTGTTCCTTGTGTCGTTTGTTTCGCATCATCAGCTTGTTTTAATGCGTATTGATCATCAAGTACATTCGTAGGTGTTTTTTCAGGTGCAACTTGTTCAGCGGCATTGGCTTGGTGTGCAGAAAATGCAGTTCCAGCCAAAGTAAGTGCAACGATTGTAGGTGTTTTATAACCAAATTTTTTGACCATTTTATTGCTCCTTTTAGATAAAATAAAAAGTTGATTATTCACATTATAGAGTTATTGGGAGACGATTTGTGTATTTTAACTGGATTGTAATTTAATTTTAATAATCGTTCTCCGTATTTATATTTTTGCGTTGTTTTTAATTAGTAGAAATTGTTAAAGTTAACATTTAATAATTTAAAAGTGAATATTTTGGAGGAAAGAAAAAGTAGAGTATTAAAGTGTAAATGAATGAATTGATTTAATAATGATATTAAATGATCGAATTGAAATCGCCTAAGTTAGGACATATCTCAATTCGAATCATTAATATGAATGAAGTGGGAAAAGTCTAAGAAGTGAGGTGCTTTTCCATATGATAATGAGGGATACCTGCATCTAAAAATTCTTCGCCGTACGTATGATAGCCTAATGATTCATAAAAAGGGATCGCGTGCGTTTGGGCGCCTAACTTAAAATGACGGTGGCCTTGTTCATATGCGACTTGCTCAAGATATTGCATGAGTTGTTTGCCAATACCTAAGCCACGAGCACTTTTCAACACGGCGACACGTTCAACTTTAGCACTGCCTTCTACATGACGAAAACGCGCTGTTGCGATAGGCTGTTGGTCGTCGTTATAGGCGATGATATATTGTGCGGTATGTTCATGTTCATCAATTTCTTCATCACGAGAGACACCTTGTTCGTCGATAAATACTGTTTCACGAACGACCAGGACATCTTGATATTCTTGTTCCGTTTCTACTGTTTTAATCATAGGCCACATTCCTTTCATAAAGAGCGTGAGTTTAATGTTTATCATAATCGATTGAGCTGTAGAATAAAAGTATTTTTAAAATTGAAATAACAGCGCGACAGATGATACGCGTTGAGGACTATTTGTAATGATATAAAAAAGTACCCTCATTGTAAAAATGACGGATACTTATCATTAATTCGTATTTGACGGTGTTACATCGCTTGTTGGCGTACAAGGGCAGTATATTGCCAGAAGAGACGCATTTGTACGAGATTCCAGTTGTTCATACCCATAGTATAGCCAGAAGGTTTGAAAATATTCACATCTGTCACTTCTAATGCCGCAGCGACAAGATATTGAATCGGCACGCTTAAATTTTGCATTGCGGGTGTTAAACCATTCTCATCATAAACCCAAGAAAACGGTAATGGCGATTCAAAGACATCAATCGCATCAAAAATTTCAGGAAGGGCGACGATATAACATGCGGCATTGATGACAGGGTTCGTTTCACTTTCCTGATAATAAAGCAATAGCGCTTCATAATTTTCACGATGTGTATGATTTACATAGAACAACTCTTGACGAAAATGCGCCATGTCTTTACTGTGAATAATTTGTTGCTCGAGCATATTAAAAATGCCATTGATATGTCTAATTTTTTCTTGTGTATGACGTGCCATGTGTGAACCTCCTATTAGTAGTATGAACCATCAGGATTTTGGTTTTGATACGGTACTCCTTGTTGCTGATTATGCATTGCGCCATTTGTGTTATCAGCTGATTCACCTTTATTGTTTTGATCATTGTTCTCATCTTTTGGCAAGAGCTTTTTAACGTTCTGTAACAATGATTCTTCTAAATATGTGAGTGGTGGAATTTCTCCATAGTATGCTTTCACTCGCTCCACTAAAAATTGGTTTCTGTCTTTAAAAGGTGCTAAACCTAAGTCTTTACGTAAAGTGTTAGACGTTTCAATTAAATTATCAACGTCAGGATTAATGTAATAAATACCATTCAGTAATTCATTTTCACCTTTAAGTTGTTGTGATTGAATGTCTACATCATTTGCTAAGTAATTTGTCGCGAGTGCTTTGATTTCTGAGTAACTTAAGTTGTGTTTTGAATTTTTCCCTACAATTTCAATGATATCATCTAATTTGTGTAAAGATTTAGTGTCTTGGGCTTTTTTGAACAATATTTTTAATACTTCCATTTGTCGTTGCCCGCGTTTTAAATCAGAGTCTTGCTTACGCGTACGTGTCACAGCAAGCACTTCATCACCATTAAGTTGTTGCTTTCCTTTTTTTAGTTTGATACGACCTTTGTCCATTGTATTCGGTTCGTTCAGATCGTATGGGACATCATATTCAATACCGCCAAGTTCGTCTACAGTTTTGGCAAAAGCTTCCATATTAATGCGAACATAGTAATCAACAGGGACATTTAAATTTGCTTCTACGGTACGCATTGAAGCTTCTGGTCCACCGTATGCATGCGCGTGCGTAATCTTATCGTAGTAACCGACCTCTGGAATGTAACTTAACGTGTCACGAGGAATACTGACCAAACGAATTTGATGTTTGTCAGGATTCATCGTTGATAAAATCATCGCATCGGTACGTGCATTTTCAGCGCTTTGTCCGTTTTGTCTTCTTGTACTGCTATCATCTATGCCTAGAAATAAAATAGAGATAGGTTGTTTGGCAGCATTGACTTTTGAATCTCTTAATTGGGATTGTCGTTGATCCGATTGTGAGAACGAGTCGTCAAAAGCATTCTTTGATGAATTAAAAAGAGTGAATGCGAAAATTGTAGGAACAATTATAAGCATTAAAGCTAATAAATAGAGTAAAAATTTAAGTCCTTTATTCATAGTGAATTGCTCCTAACAGGTATTTTTACATATGATTATATATTGTAATGAAGTGTTGATGACTTTTCAATCATTTCATACATTTTCATCTATTTTGTATTGGTTAGTCGAATTCTATGTTGGAAGCGTGTCGTTCATGTATAATGAAGTTATTATTATGAATGAGGGATATCAATCACGTTGGCGTCCCGTTAATTTTTATCAATGAATCATATGAGGATGGTGGATGTTTTGAAAGCACAATGGATGTCAAAACTAGATGAAAGTTTAGTACGCGAATTTTATGAAGGCCAAACCGAAGAAGAACGACAAGCAGGCTTTGAAGATGTACTTACGTTTGGGACTGCAGGAATTCGAAGCACTTTTGGCATTGGACCTGGACGTTTAAATAAATTTACAGTGCGTAAAGTTGCGCTCGGTCTTGCACAATATTTAAACGCGAAACAATCAGATGCGACGGTGGTCATTCATTTTGATACACGCTTTTTATCGGAAGACTTTGGCGACGAAATTGCGCGTGTATTAGCGACTAAAGGTGTTAAAGTAGTACTGGCTGACAGTTATAAATCAACACCGGAGCTGTCTTTTGCGGTGCGTCATTTACAAGCGACAGCAGGTGTGATGATTACAGCGAGCCATAACCCAAGTAATTACAATGGCATTAAAATTTATGGTCCAGATGGGGGGCAATTGTTGCCAGATGCTTCAGAAGATTTAAGCCAATATATTAATGCGATTGAATCACCATTAGAAATTGAAGCGAATGATTTTGAAGCTTTACGTGATGCCGGTATGATTTTACCATTAGCGGATGAAGTCACTGAAGCGTATAAAGCGGGCGTTAAAGCATTAGTAGGGGCAATCGAATCACAAGGCGAAAAAGTCGTTTTAACAAGTCTTCACGGCACAAGCCTACCATTAGGTGCGACATTATTAACAGAGCTCGGCTTTGAAGATTTTGTCATTGAAACAACACAATCACAACCAGACGGACGATTCCCGACAGTTAAAAGTGCGAATCCAGAAGAGGAAGCGGCATTTGAATATGGTATTCGTCTTGCTGAACAAGAAGACGCATCATTAATCATTGCGACTGATCCAGATGCAGATCGATTTGGTTTTGTAGAAAGATATCAAGACGGTACGACACGTTATTTTGATGGGAATGAAATCGGCTTAATTTTAATGAAACTGCGCTATCAAGAACTCCAACCGACTGGTGATGCGTTTTATATCATTAAATCAATTGTGACAGGTGCTTTAAGTGAAGCATTAGCCAAAGCGTTAAATATTGAGGTAGTTAATGTGTTGACCGGCTTCAAATACATTTCCGAACAATTACAACAACGTCAAACAGATGATGCCCAGTTGGTACTCGCATTTGAAGAAAGCCATGGTTATTTAGCAAAAGACTTGTCACGCGATAAAGACGCCATTCAATTTATTCCATTATTAGTGAAATATAAGCAAATGTTGGCTCAAAATGGTTTGACGTTTAAAGAAGTGTTGAACGACATATACCAACAAATTGGCCGATATGATAATCTCACGTTATCTCCAACTTATGCAGGTCATGCGGGAAGACAAAAAATCGAAGCACTCATGGCACAATTTAGAGGTGATACGAGTGATCAATTGCTCGGCTTAAATGTAGTAACAAAAGAAGATTATCTCACGCAACAAACAACAAATTTAAAAACAGGTAAGACTACAGTCATCTCATTACCGAAAGCTGATGTCATCCGATATACATTTGAAGAAGGTTTTATTGCGTTAAGACCTTCTGGAACTGAACCGAAAATTAAAGTGTATTTCTCATTAAATGTACCTGATTTTAACGAAGTAGTAGAACAATTTAAACAAAAATATTTATAACTCGAGCATCGAACGTATCTTTGACGCAATAGAATGCTGTTGAATGAACTATTTTTAATTGTTTTTGGGAACGTTAAATTATTGAAAGAGCGATACGGAAGTCTAAAGAAATGTATTGACTTCCATATCGCTCTTTTTTAATGCTTATAGTGACGATCAAAACAATTATAAACCAGGCACTGAAATATTTGGCGTTTTCTTTTAAATAACATATGCATCATGGCAGATAAAGATTTCTAACAATTGAATAATTGTGAATAGGGAAATGACTCATTTTATAAAAACGGTTTAGTTGAAATGAGCATTGACTACTAAAAGCACTCTTTTGTAATTCGGCTGAATGCAATAAGAGTGTTTTTCATTTAATTTGTCATTTCTATACAGTTTATTTTAAAATCATTCGTTGTTCCTTAGAGTAGCTATTACAATTCATATTTTTTAAGCGCAATGTAAACACTAGGTAAAGAATGTTTATTTATTGTTTATTCAATTATAAAATATAGTAAAACAATGAATTATTTTGTATTTTTAATTGAAATTAATCTTCATATACTTAAAAATTAAAATAGAAATAACGTTCAATTGACTGAGATGTCATTGTGAATAAGTTGATAAATGAAACACTCAAAACAATTTCTATGGAAGAAAGGTGTATGAAAGTGAAACTTACAACTGTAGGATTAGGATACATTGGTTTACCCACATCAATTATGTTTGCGAAACATGGTGTAGATGTGATTGGTGTAGATATTAACGAAGAAGCTGTTAAAAGTTTAAATGATGGACATATTCACATCGAAGAACCAGGTTTACAAGAAGCTTATGAAGAAGTATTAGCTACGGGAAAATTTAAAGCATCACAAACACCAGAAGAGGCAGACGCGTTTATTATCGCAGTGCCAACACCGAATAATGATGACCAATATGAGTCTTGTGATATTTCAATTGTCATGAGTGCAACAAAAAGCATCATTCCTTATTTGAAAAAAGGGAATACTGTGATTGTTGAATCAACAATAGCACCGAGAACGATGGATGACCATGTTAAACCGTTATTAGAAGAACACGGATTTACAATTGGAGAAGATTTATACCTTGTTCATTGTCCCGAACGCGTACTACCGGGGAAAATATTAGAAGAATTAATTCATAATAATCGAATTATTGGTGGAATCACACCAGCGTGTATCGAAGCAGGGAAGCGTGTTTATAGTACATTTGTCAAAGGCGAAATGATTGAAACAAACGCGCGTACTGCTGAAATGAGTAAATTGATGGAAAATACCTACCGTGATTTAAATATTGCTCTAGCGAATGAATTAGCTAAAATCAGTATTCATTTAAATATTAATGTATTAGATGTCATCGAAATGGCAAATAAACATCCACGTGTGAACATTCATTTGCCAGGACCAGGCGTAGGAGGACATTGTTTAGCTGTTGATCCGTATTTCATCATTGCGAAGGATCCTGAAAATTCTCCGTTGATACAAACAGGGCGTCGAATTAATCGTTCCATGCCAGCTTATGTCGTTGAGACAACCAAAAATATGTTGCGCGAATTAACTGGCAATAAGATTGTGGTTTTTGGTTTAACGTACAAAGGAGATGTGGATGATATCCGAGAATCACCTGCTTTTGATATTTATGAATTACTTCGTCAAGAGTCGAATCTTGAGGTGGTAACATATGACCCTCATGTTGAATTAGATTTTGTAGAGAAAGATATTCAAAAAGCAGTGGCTGATGCTTCGTTAGTTTTAATTTTAAGTGATCATTCAGAGTTTAAACAACTGACTGACAGCGATTTTGTAAATATGAAAGATAAAGTGATTTTTGATACAAAAAATGTGATTCGAAATCAATTTGAATCAGTTCAATATTACAATTACGGCAATTTATATGAATTTGATAATCAAAAACAATTAATTTAATTTGAAGAAAAAATGAGTTTGTATTGCGAAATCTTTATAAAATATCATCTTTATCATTGTTGAAAGTACGATTACTTTAGATTTCTACAAGCTCATTTTTCTTTAAAAATATTTTTTAAGAGGTTAGCTTATGCATGATTTAAAAGCGTATATCATTGAAAACCAAATTCTTTTTAGCGTATTTTTAGATGAACCACAACATCAATTTGTGTATAGAGATGATTATTTAAATGAGGAAATAGGCGCAATAGAAGTGTTTAATAATAAAGTTTATAAGGTTTTAAGTACGAGAATGATTGAGGGCGAACTTTATGGCTACTTAAAAGGGCAAAGAGAGATTGGATGGACCAAGTTAAAAAATTCTCATTACGTCTTTAATAAACAAGACGAAATCGTTTTCGTGAAGAATAAAGAAGGGATTCAAAACGAGTTAAATATTACATATCAGTTCGTAGATGGTTTTACTAAGGAAGTTCAGAACAAATTCTTAACGTCTAAAGGTTTTATAAAATATAAAGGGGAATTTTATGAGCTCTTATTTGAGAAACATAAATTAATCGGCTTTATGAAACCATCTGACATAGATGTAGGATATCATGTGGACGAGGATGTGCACTTATTACAAGGTGCAGAATTGTATTTAGAAAGTCGTCTTAAAACAAAAGCCGAAAACATCAGCGAGAAAGATGACTTTACATTGAAATTAGTGTTTCCAGAAAGAGGAATTGGTAAGGTAGAGAGAAAAAATCAAGTGTATTGGATTGAATTAAATCATGTAGTAGAGCATCAACTTGAACGTGTATTTCATTCATTGCAAGATTATAGTTCAACAGAAAATGTGGAGATAAACGATATTATTCATAATTTTTTAGCGGAAAGAAAAAAGGCTAAAAATATATTAACTGCATTAGTCAATGACAAGATTAATAATGAATCGAACACTAACCCTGATCAAATTGAGGGTAAAAGTAATATCTATACACGATATCAAAATTTAAAAAACTCAAAACTAGGTAAACTGCAGATTAAATATTGGAATATGAGAAAAAAATGGGGGAAGTAACATGTCAAAAAAACCTCAAACGAAGAACGACCAACTGATTGAAGCGGTCAGTTTACTGCAAACTGACTATTTACAAGGTTTAAGTCGATTAGAAGAAACAATCAATGCAAGTGATGTTTATACGTATTTAAAATCATTAGAAAAAAATGGCAAGTTGAATTTTATCAATCAGTTTAAAAATGAATTAGAAAAAGAAAAATCTAGTAACGGTTCGCGAATTTTGAAAAAAGCCAAGTATAAAATTGGAATCATTGCCGATGAGTTCTTATTCAATTCATTTAAAGATACAGCGGATATTACTTTTATTTCGAGTGACGCAGAGATTGAAAAACTGAGCTTTGATTTTGTTATCGTGGCAACGACATGGCGAGGAATTGATGAAACTTGGCAAGGTGTAGCAAGCCCTAAAAGTAGAATGCGTGCACATCTTATGCTGTTATTAGATGAATTAATCGAACGTCAAATTCCATTAGTATTCTATTCAAAAGAAGATCCTGTTAATTTTCATTTGTTTAAAGATATAGCGAGTAAATGTGATTATATTTTTACTACAGCACAAGAAATGGTTCAAGATTATATTGAATATACCCATAATACAAAAGTTAAAGTTTTACAATTTGGTGTAAACCCACATTATCATAATCCAATTGGAACAAGAACTGAAGAAGCGATAAAACATAAAGATGGAGTGATATTCGCTGGTAGTTGGACAAAAAAATATCCTCAAAGAAATAAAGACTTAGCACGTATTTTTGATGGATTGAGTTTAAGTGGTAACGATTTAACAATCTTTGATCGAAATTTACATCTTGAAAGGGAAAGATACTTATTTCCTAGTAAATACATTCCATATATTACCGGTCCATTGAGTCATGATGAACTAATGAAAGTACATAAGATTTTTAGATGGGCACTGAACGTCAATTCTGTGAAGTATTCCGAGACGATGTTTGCGAATCGTGTCTTTGAATTACAAGCATTCGGAAATTTGATTATTTCTAATTATTCAGTAGGTGTGAACAATCAATTTCCTAATATATTTATGGTGAATGATAAATCTGATGTAGGACCTATTTTAAACCGACATTCGGACAGTGAATTAAGGGAGTTTCAAGCAAAGAATATTCGCAATGTGATGTTGGAAAATACGACATATCACCGAATTGACGAAATTGCTAACTTCATCGGTTTAACAAGCGCTTCTATGCAACCCGTAATCGGTGTTGTAGTGAAAGAAAGGACAGAAGCTTTAATTGAAATGTTTAAGCGTCAAATGAATGTGAAGAAAATATTGCTGACCGAACAAGAACTGAATGATCGTATACATGAGTTGGATTTTATTACATTTTTTGATGAGAACTACATTTATGAAGAATATTACTTAGCTGATTTAATCAGTGCGTTTTATTACACAGATGTCGATTTTGTTCAAAAGGTGTTAACCGCCGACTATCAAGTGCATGACTATACCGATACGTATCATGACAAATATTTAACTTTATTTGATGCTCAGGCTTATCAATCAGGGGACTATCAAATCGGTTATACATTAGATGATGCCGAATTATTTTACAATGAAAAGCAAATTTTAAGTAAAAATGATTTAGTCAGTGTAATCGTACCAATTCATAATAATGGGCGCTACTTAGAAGATAAGTGTATGCGTAGTTTGAGACGATCTTCTTTGTTCAACAGATTTGAAATTATTTTTGTCGATGATGGTTCAACTGACGAAGAAACGCGTCATGTTATTCAAAGATTAAGACGAAAATATCCTAATATCGTTTATTATCGATTTGAATCTGGCTCAGGTAGTGCTTCGAGACCAAGAAATAAAGGTGTGGAACTCGCCTCTACACCATACATTACGTATTTAGATCCTGATAATGAAGCGATAGGTGATGGATACGCACAACTGTATGAAAAATTAAAAGAAGATTCATCTCTTGATATGGTCATAGGTAATATTATTAAAGAGGACAATCGTAAAAGATCCGTCTTTAATTATCACGGTACGATAAAAAAGTATAATAACGACAATGCATTAATCACAAATACAAAAAAGTTTTTGAAAAATGCAGGGTTACGGGCTCAAAGTATTCAGGCCTTAATGGTCAAAGCGAATGTCATCAAAAATAATAACATTAAAATGGTTGAAGGTGCAGCAGGGCAAGACACCGTATTCTTTCAAGAGTTGATGTTATATTCTAAAAAAGTATTGGGCATCAAAGTTCCTATACACATGTATTATGCTGCGGTAAGTGGGTCGGTTACGAATTCAATCTCAAAAAAATTGTTTGATAAGTATTACAAACTAGAGCTTGAACGTATTCCTTTTTTAGAACAACATCATCTCATGGATGCGTATATGGAACAGCGCTTTAATTTGTATGTGAAGGGCTGGTATAAACCAAGACTAGATATAGTGAAAAGTGAGGAACGAGAAGAAGCTGTAAAACGTTTTTTAGATATTTATCATCTGTATGAAAAGTATGAGAGACCGCACGATGTTGAATTAGATGATTATATTAAAACGTTAAAAAAAGAAGTGAAACATCTATAAGGGGGTTAGATGATGCACAATCACTTACATTTAATCAATTTTTCTAAAAGTTACTTTATTCTTCAAGACGAAAAAAACTATGATCTTGATGGGTACAATCGTTTCAATATCAATCACAAAACAATTTATTTTACTAGAGATTTTCGGTATTATTCGTTGTCATTTCAAGATTATCATATATTTATTCTTGGGGAGCTCGTAGATGTGAGAGACAGCAAGAAACCGGTTAATGCGATTGTAAGTGATTTGCTACAATACCCCATTGATTCTGATTCTTTTCTAAATGAGATGTCTTTTTTCAATGGTAGTTACGGATTATTTATCGCTCATGAAGAGAACTTGTATTTTTATAATGATGCAACTTCTTTTCTTTCGCTGTATTACCACAATGAAAAGCCGGTTTATGCCTCTCATTCGAAATTGTTACATCAATTGATTCAACAAATCTTTGGTGTAGAAGAGAGACTTATTAAGGATAAAATGCGCGGCTTCTTAGATTTTAGTAAATTTGAGAACATTTATAAATTTAATTCTAATATGCGTTTTGAACTTAATCATCATGAATTGAAAAGGGTATATCCTATTGATGATTATCAGACACAAGAAATAGCACATGTTGTAGAGCAAGTCATTCCTTTGATGACAGAGATGGTTGAGTTTGTTTATCGTCTTGACCGTCCTGTTGTGATGTCACTTACGGGCGGTTATGATTCACGGGTGTCACTTGCATTGCTGAAAAACAAGCTATCACATACTTTATTTTTCACTTATTTAAGAACTGATGAACAAAAAATTACTCGTGCACAAAAGAATATTTATGATACTGATCAAAAAGCTGTACAATTTCTCGTTGATCAACTTAATTTAAACCATCACTTTTTTAATATTGATAACAATCAAGGAAAAAAAGAAGTCGCTGAATTATACGCACATTATGAATCGAGTCATTCTAAAAATATGATTAATCACTATAGCCAAGATGCTCAGTTTCAAGGTGTAGCCCATGTCAAGTCGACAATTTTTGAGCTTGCAAAAGGGATAAGACCTTTGAAACTTGAAGCGCAACATCATGACATCTATGACTTTGTAGACGAGCTGAAAAAATGGTCGCCTATCAAAGAGATGGCGTGGATTCAACAAGCATTAACCCAATTTATCAATAGAAACGCACTCTTCTCATTTTTGGATAAAGGGTATCATCCATGTGATGTATTATACCTAGAGTCTAAGATGAATGGTTGGCATAGTGCCATTATTCAAGAAAGTGATCCTTACATGGATGTGTATAACTTAATTAATTGTAGGTTTATTTTATTTCAATTGATATGTATGAATTACGAAGATAGAAAGAATCTTGCATTTCACAAGTCAGTGATTGAACAACGCTGGCCGTTACTTCATTTTTTTGGTGTAAATACAAAAGTCAATTTATATGAAAAGTATCAAATGATTGAAAAACAGCTGGAAGAATGTCAAACAAATAAAATAAATGCACAAAACATGAAACTCAGTTATGAAACACAAGATTTTAATCGTGTATTTCAACAGCAAAGGGTGCATTTTAAATTGAAGCGTAGAAAGTTTGTTGAGAGCGAACGATATCATTTAAATATTGAGAATCAAAGTGGTGAGTCAGTTCAAATTTCGATGCGTACTTTTTATAAAAATAATAAAGGCAGAGCACGTATATTTATCACTATTGATAACATGAAATACGATATCGTTGACTTAGCGTATGAAAGCGTTGAAAAATCAATAGCACCGGGTTCGAAAATGTGCATTGCAATCCAGTCGACTAAGGATATCGATAAGAAGTCTTGGATAGAAGCAGCTAAATTTGAAATCAAAGAAATTTACGCAAATAAGAAGGTCATAGAATGAGAGCAATCATAGAAATATTTAAAGAACAAATTGTCAATTTACCTAAAATTTCTAAATTAGCTATCTATAACATGAAAAGTCAATATGCCAATCATTATTTAGGTATCTTTTGGAATATTTTGCAACCCGTTCTCCAAGTGATTATCTACTATATTGTTTTTGGTCTTGGATTAAGAGGAAGTTCCGGATTAGTGATGGGTGTGCCATTTATTGTTCACTTGATTTCAGGTCTATTTCCTTGGCTTTTCATTTCCCAAGGTATCAATTCTGGTGCTTCAGCGATTCAAAAAAATATTGGTTTGTTAGCTAAGATGAAATTCCCGTCTTCTATTTTTATATCTATTGCACTGACGAACAATATGATTAATTTACTGATTACAACAACCATCGTTTTTGTAATTTCTGTGATTAACCATTATGTACCATGGTGGCATTATTTTTGGTTCGTTTATTTTATGATAGGAGCCTTTTCAATTATCTTTGGCATTTCTTTAATAATGAGTACGCTTACTGTTATTGTAAGAGATACTAAAAATTTATTGCAAAATATTATTCGAATGCTTTTCTTTCTCACACCTATTTTTTGGGTGCTTGAGGAACAACATGGCATTTTAGCAAAGTTAGCAAGTTTGAATCCTTTTGCATATCTTATTGGTGTGTATCGTACAGCATTAGTTCACTCTCAAACAGCCGTTTATGGCACTTGGTCTGATCATATCTATTTTTGGGTCACAACGCTATTACTTATTATAATTGGCTCAGTGATTCACATGAAATTTAGAAAGAGAATTCTAGATTATATATAGGGGTTTAAAATATGAAATCTAAAAAACTCTTAATCATCACACAAAATTTTTATCCCGAATTAGGTTCAGCAGCAAATCGTATGAAAATGTTATTTAAGCATTTCACAAAAGAAAGTGTGATGACACATGTATTAACAACGCAACCTTCATATCCCAATCATGAATTGTTTCAAGATGACAGTTATTTCGATGATGACGTCATTAATCAGTATGAAAATAACAGAATTATTCGCATGAAGATGTTGTGTGAAAAGCAAAATAAAAATCTCATTGCAAGGCTATTTTATTATATAGAGCAATATTTGAGGGTTAGATATTTTATTTTTAAGCACAAAAATGATTTTGACTATATTTATGTAACAAGTCCTAATATTTTTATTGCGTGGGCAACTTTGTTTATGAAAAAAGCAAAGAGACCGGATTATATTTTGGAAGTCAGAGATTTATGGCCAGATAGTGTGAATAGTATAAAAGGGATCAATCTCAAATTAACTTGGCCATTGCTCAAACGATTAGAAAAGATTATGTATAACCGTGCAGATAAGATTGTCATAAATAATGAGGGCTTTCGTGAGCATATCCATCAAATGTTGGATAAGGCGGTTCCTATACAATTTATACCTAACTCAGTCAGTCAAGAAGAACGTTTTACAGAGGAGAAATATGAAGACTTTCGGGTGATATATACTGGTAATATCGGTTATGCGCAAGATGTTGATCATTTAATTGAATTGTTCAGTTTACTTAATGATTATAAAATTAACGTTACCGCTATTGTTTATGGTGTGAAAGCACCGAAGTTCAGAGAAGCGGTTCAACATTTAGAATTTGTTACGCTTAAACATGCGATGAGTCGAGAACGATGTCTTCAAGAAATATCTAGACACCATGTTGCTTTGTCGATTTTAAATGAAAATGATACGTTTTTAAATGTTTTACCTGGAAAAATTGTAGATGCGATAGGAGTCAATACGCTCCCTGTCACGAACATAGGTGGCAAAATGGCAGAAGATATTAATGCTTTCCGAATTGGTTTTGCAGAAAAGAAAGCGACACCCCAAATATTATTAGAAAAAATTATAGCCTATCGAGACAACCCTTCACACTTTGAATCTCAGTTAGTTAATGTCAGACGCTATCGTAATCAATTTTTAAACTGGGAAACGAATATTAAAGCATTAATCAGGTTCCTTAAGGAGTGAATAGTATGCCAGAAGTACAATATAATGTGATATGTGAAAATGTCACTAAAATTTATGATCTGAATCGTAGTCGTAAAGACAAATTACTCTCTTTATTCACTTTTGGAAAATCATATCAATTTAAACCTTATTATGCATTGAAAGATGTGAGCTTCAAAGTGGAACGAGGTACGTCAGTTGGGATTATTGGATTAAATGGTTCTGGGAAGTCGACACTCTCAAATATATTAGGACAAGTGGTGATGCCAACATATGGAAAAGTAAACACAGATGGAAAACCGTCATTAATTGCAATTGGTGCGGGACTCAACCCATCTTTTACGGGTGAAGAAAATATTCGCTACAAATGTATGATGCATGGGATGTCTACTAAAGAAATCAATGACAAATTTGATGAAATAGTTAAATTTAGTGAACTGGATGAATTCATTTACCAACCGCTTAAATCATATTCAAGTGGGATGAAGTCGAGATTAGGTTTTTCTATTGCAATTCATACCGATCCTGATATTTTAATTGTCGATGAGGCATTATCTGTCGGTGATGAAACGTTTTCGAATAAGTGTATTGATAGAATGAAAGCATTTCAAAAGCAAGGAAAAACAATCTTTTTTGTTTCTCATTCTGCAAGTCAAATTAGAAAGATGTGTGATAAAGCACTTTGGATTCATTACGGTCAAATGGTCGTATATGATGATGTCAATGTTGTGATCAAACGTTATAATGCATTAGTTCAAAAAATTAAACATATGCCTAAGTCAGAACAAGTCGAATACAAGAAAAAGAAATTACAGCAACAGCAAGTGGGTCATCTTGACGAAGTGACTATTTCTCAAAAAAATGATGTATCGCTAATGACACATGGATTGATTGGTGTCACTTTGATAGGTTGGTTCGTAGCAATGTATTTTCAATTATTTGGATAGAAAATGGTAGGTATTCTCAATGATTAAATTAGATTTTGACACAATGACTAAAGAGGATTTGTTAAAAGCAAATAATCAAAAAGTTAAACTCATCGTAGACGAAATAGACTTTTACATTTTCATAAATATAAAACCGAATAATCAGCGTCTTCTTGTTCATACAAATGGTGCGATTAATATCAAAAAATCTCAACCGCCTGTATTTTTAAGAAACAGTTGGAGAGATGATTTTGATGCAAATTGTCTGTTTATTGATGATCGCACAATACATGACAGTGAAGTCAATTTAGGATGGGGGTTAGGAACCAAAGAGCGGCACTACGTTAATGATTACGCACGAATTAGTCAAAAAGTGAGTCAACTTTTAAATGTCGAGGATAATCAAGTGACGTATTATGGGAGCTCAGGCGGTGGATTTGTATCTATTTTGTTAGCCACGCTTCACAATCATTCACGTGCTATAGTAAACAATCCACAAACCTATGTACATCGATATAGGAAAAAGAATGTAGTGGATGCATATCAAGTTGTTTTTGAAGATATGGAATTTGAAGCGGTTAATAAAATGTATGCAAATCGCGTCTCTTCCACAAGCCTTATGAAAAAATGTAATCGTGTACCTGAAATACTCTATGTTCAAAACCGTTTAAGTGATGAAGATATGGAAAATCATATAATTCCTTTTATCCGAATGTTAGATAAATATCAACTGGATAGTTCTAAAATTAACTTTCTTTTATATAATGACAAGAAATCCGGACATAATCCATTACCTAAAGATAAAACTTTGGAATTAGTCAATTTATTTATGAAAAGACAATTGAATATTTATTAGTAAGTATATTTTTGACTGGAAAACCATAATAAAGAGGAGATACTGAAGTGAAAAAAGTAGCGATGTTCGTGTGGAACCATTTCACCAATGATGCGCGGGTCAATCGAGAGTGTACAGCATTGGCCGAAGATGGATATGATGTAGATTTAATTGCTATCAATGATCCGAAAAACACCGATATTGAAGCATTTGAACAACGAGAACCTCATTTTCGAGTGCATCGTGTCAAACGCTATCCTATGTTAATCCAAGTCTACGCTGATTATGGAAAGCGATTTTTAATTATAATCGGGGGTGTCTCATTTACGATAGCAGCGGGATTATTTTTTATTAATTTAAAGTTGATGCTCGGTTACTTAGCGATGTTGCTTGCTGGAATGGTGATACTCAAAGTAAAAAAATTACGAAAATGGGTCGTGAATGGTGCGATTATTGCACGTATGATTATTAAAGGGTATCAGCAAAAAGCAGATATCTATCATTCGAATGATTTAAACACTTTACCTCAAGGCATTGTATGTTCAAAATTGCGCCTCCACCCTAAGCCATTAGTGTATGATAGTCACGAGGTACAAACTGATCGGACAGGGTATAATCCTGAACGTATTAAGAAAATAGAACGTTTTTTACTGCAATTTGTTGATACGATGATGGTGGAAAATCATACACGCGCCCAACATAACGAGTGCCTTTATGGCTTTTATCCGCAACCATTATATAATTATTCTGTTTTATACGATATTGAACAACAACCTTATTACAACTTGCACGAAAAATTGGGTCTCAATCAAAATGAAAAAATATTGCTCTATCAAGGTGGCTTACAACAAGGTCGTGGTCTGGAGAAACTTATTGAAGCCATGCCGATGATTCAAGAAGGGGTTCTCGTGTTTGTGGGCGGTGGCAAATTAACAGAAACACTTAAAGCACAGGCCCAACAGTCTGAAGAGCGAGATCGAATTTTCTTTTTAGATAAAGTACCATTTGAAAAGCTACCGCAAATTACTAGAGAAGCATTTGTTGGTTTCCAAGTTCTGCAAAATGTGTGCTTTAATCATTATTCTGCGAGTTCTAATAAATTGTTTGAATATATCATGGCACATGTTCCGGTCATTGCTTGTGACTTCCCTGAAATCAAACGTGTCGTAGAAGAAAATGAAGTTGGAATCGCTACAGATACGCATAGTAGTCAAAATATTGCGGCTGCTGTGAATCATTTATTACAACATCCTGAATTGTATGACCGTTACCGTGCGAATACGAGACGTGCGAAAATGATTTATAATTGGCAAAATGAAAAACAAAAATTATTAAATGTGTACAATACACTTGATGATAACGTTTCATTTATAGGGAAAATACAGCCTCAAATGAAATAAACAGCTCAAACTTTTATCCGATATTGAGATTTATGTGATATGAATATGTCTTAAAATCCATTCAATTGGGTATATCAATTATAAATACTAATATTGGAGGTTTTTAAATATGAAGTTTAAAATCATATCTTTATTATTAGCATCAGGAATCGTCCTAGCAGCTTGTGGTAACGATGATGATCAAAAAAATACGAACAACGCAGATAACGACACAAAAACGGAACAGACTACTGATAACAATCAAAATAGCCACGACAATGATCGTGATGACAATGATGATCAAAACACAAATCAACACACTAAAACACAGACGATTGATGTTAAAGACGTAAAAACAACACCTGAAGATGCCATTAAAACAGCAAAATCTTCATTTGATGGTGACGTGAAACAAGTGGAATATAAAAAAGAAAATGGTCAATGGGTTTATGACATTGATTTAAGAAGCAATAATGAAGAAGCAGAAGTCAAAGTATCTGACAAAGATAATAAAGTGCTAAATACAAACAAAGAAAAAGAAATGGACAACGATAACGACAAAACAATTAATTACGGAGATGCCATTGATTTTAAAGAAGCAGTGAAAAAAGCACAAGAACAACAAAAAGGTGACTTGAAAAAATGGTCATTAGATAACGATGACGGTCAATTTGTTTACAACATTGAATTGATGACAGATAATGGTGAACAAGAATTAGTACTCGATGCCAAATCTGGTAAAGTGTTACAACAAGAAAATGATTAATGTGACGTCTTAATATTTTGCTGAACTTACACTCTTTCCTTTAAGAACATGTCACTTGTATGCGATTGCCGTCTTTCCTTTTTGAACATGTCGCTTGCATACGATTGCCGTCTTGGACTCGCGTTTCCCAGGGGCTGAACCTACAACTAACCAACGCTTTGATTATACTGTTACATTTGTTGAAGCGTTGGTGGATTTTCCGGTTCAGCTGATCCCTCGGGAGTTTCGTTCGTTCGGTAATTTTGCATGAACAAAGGCAAGGAAAGAGAGCAACGTCATATCATCGACTCAAGTAACCTTA
This sequence comes from Staphylococcus pseudintermedius, assembly GCF_001792775.2. Taxonomy (GTDB): domain Bacteria; phylum Bacillota; class Bacilli; order Staphylococcales; family Staphylococcaceae; genus Staphylococcus; species Staphylococcus pseudintermedius. The sequence continues at coordinate 33,948 of NZ_MLGE02000012.1, read as the reverse complement.
TAAAAAGTAGCATCTCTTTTTAATTTATTTTAACTATAAGAAGACAGAGCAAGGTAAATTGAATGACCTCGCTCTGTTTTTTTGAGATAAGGTAGAACTGTTGATGGGTGTGTCTGTACATGTGAAAATGGGGATGTGTCCATACGTAGCAAGGCAGTACATATAGAATTAGCAGAGGACATTGAAAAGTAAACTCCTTTTTGCTTAACGATTTTAAGGGCAATATTTCAACATATCAAGGAAAGCAGTTTGAAAGGCTTCTGCTTGAATATCCATGAGCACGTGTGTTGAACTGTCTGTCACATTAAAGTCAACAAATGTTGCGCCACGTGCATGGCTACCACTTAACTCCACGTCTACTTTAGCTGGGCGAACTGTAAATAACTCAGGATAGCATAAATACATTATTGTATAAGCGTCATAAACGTTTAACCCATCTAAAAATGATTCACCACGATAATGTTGGAAGAGATGATACAACATGTGACCGGTGTGATTCATTTCCTTAATCTTTGGCAATAATGCATGAGGTAGGTTAGATGCACGCGCAATATCCAAACCAGCCATCACGATAGGTAAGTTTGAGTTGAAGACAATATGTGCAGCTTCAGGGTCGGCATAGACGTTAAATTCTGCCGCAACACTTACATTGCCATTACCGACACTACCACCCATAAGCACGATCTGATGTATATATGTATGAACTTCTGGATACATTTTTAAAAGTAATGCGATGTTTGTGAGTGGTCCAATTGGCACTAATGTTATCGGTGTCGTCGATTGGAGAAGTAGGTCTTTCATCGCTTCTACACTATTCTTTGACATGAGAGAGGTAGTCGGTTCGTCAAATGTGTAACCCGCCATACCGCTTTCACCATGAACATGAGGGGCGTGGACGGCCTTTTGAACGAGTGGTGATGCTGCACCTGATGCAACAGGTACATGGGCATGAAAGTGTTCAATCAATTGTTGGGCATTTCTCGTTGTGCGCTGGAGTGGCACGTTACCATGTACGGTTGATATCAGTTGTACGTCAAGTTGTGGATGATGAAGTGCCAAACTGATGGCAGCTGCATCATCAATGCCAGGGTCTGTATCAATAATGATTGGAATGGGCATAGTAAAACCTCCTTTTTTATCTATAGTAATGGCTGTGTACGTTCGCTTCAACTTGTTAAAATTGTTTTAGGAAAAAAGATGTGACAATACCACAAAGGGGGAGTGCAATAGAAGTGTCATACTAAAATAGGTATAAAAAAGCACTAACACGCGATGTGTTAGTGCTTTTTGCGTCATGGATTAAATATGTGAACCATGTCCGCCTTGCATTACCCAGTATGTTCCGATAACTGTGATCAATGTAATGATAATCGCGAAGATAACTTTTGCAAGTTGAACACGACCATCTTTACCTTCAGTTAAGTGCATGAACATTAAGAGCTGTAAAAACGCTTGGATGAATGCAAAACCGAAAATAATTGTTACTTTTGCTTGGAATGACAATGATGTATATAGAGTCACGAAAACAGCGAGTAAAGTTAAAATGATTGAGGCGATAAAGCCTATTGTATGTTTTACAATTGTATTCATCCGCTATACACCATCCCTATCATATACACTGCAGTGAAGATGAAGATCCACACAACGTCTAAGAAGTGCCAGTATAAACTTACAATGAATAATTTTGGTGCATTATATTTTGTAAGTCCGCGAGTGGCAACTTGGATTAATAAACAAATAATCCAGAAGATACCAACTGTCACGTGGGCACCGTGCGTTCCTAAAAGGATGAAGAAACTTGACCAATAAGATGCAAGTTGTGGTGTAGCACCTTCATGCACATAGTGACTAAATTCGAAAATCTCAAAGCCAACGAATCCAATACCTAAAATAATTGTAATAATCATCCAAATTAATAACAATTGCTTGTTCTCTTTACGCATGTAGTATATTGCAATACCACAAGTGTAAGAACTTGCTAAAAGTAGGAATGTCATGATTAAAACAAGTGGTAATTCAAACAAATCAGTTGTTAACATACCACCGTAGCTACCACCATGTTGGAGCGTTAACAATGTTGCGAAAAGTGTACCAAAAAGTGCGAATTCAGCTGTAAGGAAGATCCAGAAACCGAGTTTATTTAAATCGCCTTCATGTGTACGAGCATCAATAGTATTCACATTTTTATGACTCATGATTCATAGCCTCCCTTTCTTTTTGGCGAGCTTTTCTCAAGCGCGCTTCAGTTTCAGCTACTTCACTTGCAGGGATGTGGTAACCATGATCTTGTTGGAAACTTCTCCAAATCATTAAACCGAAGATACCAGCTAATGCAAGAATCGCAGGTAATAATGTTTCGAATACTAAGAAGAAACCACCGATGAAGAAAAAGATACCCATCCAGAAACCGATGTGTGTATCGTTCGGCATGTGAATGTCGCTGTAATTGTGATTGTCAAGATAGTGTCTACCTTGTTTTTTCATTTCAACAAATGTATCAATATCATCCCAATCAGGTGTAATTGCAAAGTTGTATTTAGGTGGAATTGCAGATGCAGTAGACCACTCTAAACCACGACCTAAACCGTTCCAGTTATCACCAGTTGCTTCACGTGGTGCTTTGAGGTGACTGTATACAATGTTACCTACAAAGATTAAGAACGCAATCGACATCATTGCAGCACCGATTGAAGAAATCACGTTTAATACGAACCAACCATCTTCTGGCATGTAAGTGTATAAACGACGTGGCATGCCATCAAGACCTAAAATGAATTGTGGTAAGAATGTCACGTTGAAACCAACCATGAAGATCCAGAAGAACCATTTGTTTGGTTTTTCGAACAATTTGTAACCCATAGCTTTTGGATACCAGAAAATCATAGCTGCGAAACATGCAAATACAACACCGGCAACAATTGTATAGTGGAAGTGTGCCACTAAGAAATATGTGTTGTGGTATTGGAAGTCTGCGGATGCCATCGCAAGCATAACCCCGGTAACCCCACCAATTGTAAAGTTAGGAATAAACGCTAATGAGAATAACATTGGCGATTCAAATGAAATACGTCCTTTGTGTAGTGTAAATAACCAGTTAAAGATTTTTACACCTGTTGGCACAGCGATCAACATTGTTGTGATAGAGAAGAATGAGTTAACTAATGCACCATTACCCATTGTATAGAAATGGTGAACCCAAACTAAGAAACTCAAGAATGCGATACCAGCTGTTGCCCACACCATACTTTGGTGTCCAAATAAACGTTTACGTGCAAATGTTGGAATAATTTCTGAATAAATACCGAATGCTGGAAGGACAAGGATGTATACTTCAGGGTGCCCCCATACCCAGAAGAAGTTTGCCCATAACATCGGCATACCGCCATTAGCTACTGTGAAGAATGCAGTATCAAACACTCTGTCAGCAGTCATTAATGCAAGTGCTACAGTTAACACTGGGAATGCCAAGATGATGATTAACATTGTGATAAATGTTGTCACAACGAACATTGGCATTTGCATAAATGTCATACTTGGTGATTTTAGACGGATGATTGTTACGAAGAAGTTCACACCCGTTGCTAAAGTACCAATACCTGAAATCTGAATGGCAATTAAATAATAGTTGACACCAGGTCCAGGACTGAATTCACCGGCAAGCGGCGCATAGTTTGTCCAACCTGCAGCTGGAGAACCACCCACGATGAATGAAAGGTTAAATAAAAGCATACCCGCTACGAACAACCAAAAGCTAATGTTGTTCAATACTGGGAAAGCAACGTCACGAGCACCGATTTGTAATGGGATAATGATGTTCATTAGACCGATTACAAGTGGCATTGCCATGAAAATAATCATGATGACACCGTGCGTTGAGAAAATTTCGTTATAGTGATTTGACTCTAAGAATGGGTTGTCGGGTACTGTTAATTGAATACGTAATAGAATTGCATCAATACCACCACGTACGAACATTAATACCGCACAGATTAAGTACATCAAACCGATTTTTTTGTGGTCGACTGACATGAACCATTCCTTATATAAATATCCCCAGAGCTTAAAGTAAGTAATGGCTGCAATGACACCGATAACTAAGAAAGGTGCACTGATTTGAGCCAATGTAATCATCCAGTTACCTTTTACAATAAGCTCATTCCATGGAAAGTCCATCATTAATGTCCACCTCCACTTTTATGATCTTTGTGTGCCTCAGCGTCTTTGGCACCTTCATGCATTGATTCCATTTCATCCATAGTATGTTTTTGCTCTTTTTTGAATTCGTTATCAAATGGTTGATCATTTTTAAGAATTGCAGCTTTCATACCATGGCGTTCATAGTTGGCATTCGTAATTTGAGATTTACGTGCTGGCTTATTCGGTTCGCTTAAGACACCTTTTTTATCATCATAGAAGTTGTGATCTTTTGGTGCATAATTAAATCGTTTATAAGCATAGAAAATATATTCTGGATCAGCTGCTGGATCAACAAATGCCATATGTGTACCACTGAAAGTTAATTCCTTATTTTCAGTGATTGGAAGAAGTTGTTTATCGAATGTATCTTGGTCGAGTTGTTTCTTAGATTGTGCTTCTTTAACCCAAGCATCATACTCTTTTTGGCTCACAGCTTCAACGTTAAATGTGTGACGTGAGAAACCTTCACCGTTGAAGTTTGAGTTACGGCCACGATATGTACCTTCTTCATGTGCTTCATAAGTCCACTCCATAGTCATCGCAGTCATTGCGTATTTTTGACCGCCGAGTTGTGGAACCCAGAAACTTGTCATTGTATCCATCGCTTGAAGTTTGAATGTCACTGGACGATCAGTTGGAATTTTAAGATGGTTAACCGTCTCAATTTTTTCATCCGGATAAGCGAAGAACCATTTGTATCCACCACTTACTGCATAAATGACGATAGGGTCATCTTCAGACTTTGGTGGTTCCTCATATTGATATAAGGCTTTTACAGTTGGAATCATCAATGCAATTAAGATAATTACAGGGATAAGGAACCATACTGTTTCGAGAAGTGCGTTGTGGTGTACTTTACCAGATTCGCGTGTATTATTATAGCGGTATTTATAAGTGAATATCGCGAAAAGAATAAGTACAACTACAACAATGGCAACCATAAAGATAATTGAATAGATAATCAAAAATCTTTGGTCGCTGGCCATTGGCCCTTTTGCGTTTAAAACTTCTACATCAGAACAGCCCGCAAGCAAAAACAATGTTCCAAATGCAAGAAGCAAAGACTTTAATTTTGACACTTTTTTTGACCTCCTAATACTACAATTGTAGGGCTTACATTAATTTTAAAATAATATGGGATATTTACAAGTGGCTTTTTGAAAAAACAATTAAATCAAATTGTAGAAGGCCTTGTCACTCTAGGAATGGCGCCGTTTTTGGCATTTATTAAAATTATGTGTACATTTTGTGAAATGTCACAATGTTTACTTATTAATGAAGAAAAAAGGGGGAAATAATAAAATTCACGTCTGTTAACAGAAAATTCTTACGGCTTAGACAGAGGGGATTTTGAATTGAAATTTAGGGAATTGACTAATAAAAGTTTGTGAAAAAAAGTGTAAAATAAAAGTGTAGGGTGCGATAGTATATAGAGCCTGATGATGAAAAGGTAAGTTCTGCTCTATATACTATGTGGGATGATGATGGGATTCAGTTTCGATGCTTAGGATAAAACAATGGACAAGTTGGCGACAAAATATGATAAAACGTTATGCATTTATAATAATTGTATTGTTAGCTACTCGTTAAGTGGGGCGTCTACAACTTTAATGGTACGTGATGACGTTTCTATAGCACCATCAGAATCAGTGACTTCATATTGTAATGTATAAATACCTTGTTTCGTTGTATCAATATGTCCATTGACCTTAATTTTATCAGTCAAGTCACCGTCTTCTTTATCATATGCTTTGACACCATCACAAGGATTGTAGTCCTCGCCGACTTTGATGACTAAATCGTCTACACCTTTGATAGAGGGAACAGTATTCGTAGTTGCCTCTGCATTAAGATTAGGTGAAACAAGTGTCGCTGATACACCCAGTGCTGATAAAGATTGAAGTATTTTGTTCATAAAATAAGGCCTCCATTCAACGCAATGATTTCGATGTCGTGTGATTAATTAGTATTATACATTTTTGAGCAAAATAAGCTATCCTACTATGGACCGAATTATGATTAAAAATTTGTAAGTTTATTGAATGATTGAAAGCGTTGATGTAAAGACGGTTTATTAATAGCGCGCGCTATATCAATTCATATAAACTATAAAATGTAAACTTTAAACAGGAGTGATGATCAATGTTAACGCAAGAAGAAAAAGGGATTATTTTAGAAACAGTACCGGTATTAAAAGAAAAAGGAACAGCAATAACTTCTAATTTTTACCATCGCATGTTTAACCAACACCCTGAATTACGTAACATGTTTAATCAGACGAACCAGAAGAAAGGATTCCAATCTACTGCACTGGCTCAATCTGTATTGGCTGCTGCGATGAACATTGAAGATCTAACACCGATTTTGCCAGTAGTGAAAGAAATTGGCTATAAACATTGTGCGTTACAAGTATTACCAGAGCATTATCCTATTGTAGGAGAAAATTTACTAGCGGCGATTCAAGAGGTCGTAGGTATTGATGAAAATCACCCAATCATTCAAACTTGGGCAAAAGCGTACGGCGTAATTGCAGACGCATTTATTATGGTTGAAAAAGAAATCTATGAAGGCATGGCTTGGGACGGTTTTAAACCATTTAAAGTATCAAAAATTGAGACAGTAACACCTGACATTAAGGCATTTACAGTCACTTCTGAAACACAAGATTTAAGTCAATTCACACCAGGACAATACATTACAGTCGATATCGAAAGTGAAAAATTACCGTACAAAGCGAAACGACACTATTCCATTGTTGATGGTGGCAAAGATTTCTTAACATTTGGCGTTAAACGTGACGTGAATGAAGGACATGAAGGTGAAGTATCAACGGCATTACATGATGAAGTTCATGAAGGAGACACATTATACTTATCTGCGCCGGTGGGTGGTTTCAAAATCCATCATCCTGAGCGTCCGCAATTATTCCTTGGTTCAGGTGTAGGAATTACGCCACTCATCTCAATGTATCGTCAAGTTGCAGGTGATGCTGTATCTGCACAAATGATTCATGTTGCGGCAACTGAAACAGCAGCGGCATTTGTACCTGAGCTTGAGCATATTACTGCATCAGGTAAAAACAATCATTTACACATTCATTTGAGAGACAGAGAAGGGTATTTAGAAGCAGACGAATTAAAAACGTACCTTTCAGATAATACAGAAGTTTACGTTTGTGGTGGCACAGCATTTTTACAATCGATGCTTAAATCATTACAAGCATTAGGTGTGGAACAAGAGCGCGTCCATTTCGAAACGTTTGTACCGCGTTTAAGTGTACCTGTATAAAAAAGAGATTGTCAGAGGCTAGGACATAGCCCCCCTAGTTCGTTAAAAAAGCGATGTTGAGTGCGAACTTGGCATAACACTCATGGCAGTAAATATACGGAAACTGGCCAAAATAAGTGCTAGTTTTCGTTCGCTAATTAAGAAAAAAGCCGTCAAATTCTAAAAAATGAATTTTGACGGTTTTTTCTTAATGAATATGAAGGTCTGTGTCCCAGCCCCTGACTGTTCATCGGAAAATGAGAATGAATTAGGGTACAAAAACATTGCATCAATCGCATCAAAAATTGTTGTCTTTTATCCCTTCATCTCATTATTCGATACCGCGACGCATTTTTTCAGCGATTAACGTATTATTCAATACCATTGTGATTGTCATTGGACCTACACCCCCAGGTACAGGTGTAATTGCACCAGCTACTTCTTTCACCTCATCGTATTCGACATCGCCTTTAAGCTTACCATTTTCATCTGGTGTATTGCCGACATCAATGACAACAGCACCTGGTTTCACGTCATCTTTCGTCACCATTCCTGGACGACCTACTGCGCTAACAATCACATCAGCTTGTTTTAAATGTTCACTAATATTTTGACTGCGAGAGTGTAAAATTGTCACTGTTGCATTTTGTTGAAGTAATAATTTCGCAACAGGTTGGCCAACAATATGACTGCGACCGATGACTACTGCATTTTTTCCTTCAAGTTCAATATCAGCGTGCTTTAATAATTCCATCACGCCAAGGGGGGTACAAGGAATTAATTGTGCATTGTCTAAGTATAAGCGACCGATATTGATAGGGTGAAAACCATCGACATCTTTATCTGGATCAATCGCATCAAGCACTTTTTGCTCATCTACATGATCAGGGAGTGGCACTTGAACTAAAATACCACTAACTGAATCGTCTTGGTTCAAACGATCTAACTCTTTTAAAACATCTGCTTCTGAAGTACTTTCCTCTAAATGAATCACTTCTGAAATCATGCCGATTTTTTCAGCTGCTTTCTTTTTAGAACGGACATAACTTTGGCTCGCACCGTCATTCCCAACTAAAATAACCGAAAGTTTTGGTGTATAGCCTTGTTCTTTCAATCTTTCTACTTCATCTTGTAAACCTTGACGATAATCTTTCGCAATTTGCTTGCCATCTAAAATCTTTGCACTCATAAAATATTAGCCTCCTCATAATAATTCGAACATTAACGAATGATTGCAATTTGATTATAACAAAAATGAACTGAAATACGAAATATAGATGTTAAAAAAGTATTAAAGTTCGATTTTTGCGTTGAAAAAACAATTTAAGCTTGTTATGCTATACCTGTAATATACAACTATTAAGAATAGTATTTCAAACTTTTGAAAGGGTGTTCATTGTGAAAGTAGCAGTCATTATGGGGAGTTCTTCAGACTGGAATGTCATGAAAGAAGCATGTGCCATGTTAGAAGAATTTAACATTCCGTATGATCAAAAAGTAGTATCTGCACATCGTACGCCACATATGATGGTCGATTTTGCCACAAATGCGCGCAGTAATGGATATCATGTCGTTATTGCAGGAGCAGGGGGAGCCGCGCATTTACCAGGAATGGTGGCTTCGATGACAACACTCCCTGTCATCGGTGTACCGATTGAGTCAAAAAGTTTAAAAGGGCTAGATTCTTTACTTTCAATTGTACAAATGCCAGGAGGGATACCCGTTGCGACGACAGCCATTGGTCAAGCAGGGGCGAAAAACGCAGGCATTTTAGCGGCAAGAATGATTGGTATGACCGATCAAGAAGTACAACGAAAACTCGAAGTATATGAACAATCGCTTGTTGAGAAAGTGGAGGCGATGCAAGATGACCTTCAATAAGTTGCAAATTGGCCAAACAGTTGGCATTATCGGCGGCGGTCAATTGGGAAAAATGATGGCACAATCCGCACAAAAAATGGGATTTAAAGTAGTTGTGCTCGATCCTGATGAAACGTGTCCTTGTCGTTACGTTGCTCATGAATTTATACACGCAGCTTACGATGATATGCCAGCGTTAGAGCGATTAGGTGAACGATCAGATGTCATTACTTATGAGTTTGAAAATATCGCGGCGGAACAGCTCCAAACATTAGTTTCGAAATATAATGTGCCACAAAGTTATCAAGCCATTCAACTGTTGCAAGACCGTTTGACAGAAAAACAAACACTTGCTCAAGCAGGAACGAAAGTGGTGCCATTTGTTCAAGTGACTTCTGTAGCGGATTTAGATGAAGCGGTACAGACATTAGGTTTTCCGTTCATGTTGAAAACACGTTTTGGTGGTTATGATGGCAAAGGTCAAATCCGTCTCACCTCAGAAGCACAATTAGATGAAGCACGTGAATTGATTGCCAACCAAGAATGTGTCGCGGAGCAATTTTTAGACTTAGCGAAAGAAGTGTCTTTAACTGTCACAATCGGTAATGAAGGGCAAATGGTCTATTTCCCATTACAAGAAAATGAACACCGAAACCAAGTATTATTTAAAACTGTTGTACCTGCACGGGCGAATCACGAACAAGAAGCACGTCGTGAAGTCGACAAAATTACCCAAGCGGTACATTTTGTAGGGACGTTTACAGTGGAATTTTTTATTGATCAACAAAATGAATTGTACGTCAATGAAATTGCGCCACGTCCACACAATTCAGGACATTATTCAATTGAAGCCTGTGATTATTCGCAATTTGATACCCACATCTTAGCTGTGACAGGCCATCGTTTACCTGAACACATTGAATTGTTAAAACCTGCAATCATGATGAATTTGTTAGGTAAGGATTTGGATTTGTTGGAGAAAGAATTGTTTGCACATCCTGATTGGCATGTTCACCTCTACGGCAAAGTTTCACGTAAACCTGAACGTAAGATGGGGCATTTAACAATACTAACTGATGATGTTTCAAAGACTGAACAACAACTGATCGTAAAATTTGAAGGGAGAGACGAATACAAATGAGTCTTTTATATGAAGGCAAAGCAAAACGTGTTTTTTCAACAGAACAACCGGATGTATTGAGAATTGAATATAAAGATGAAGTCACAGCTGGTAATGGTGCGAAAAAAGATGCAATGGTAGGTAAAGGGCGCTTAAACAATCAAATTACATCGCGCATCTTTGAATACATTAAAAATGAAGGTATCGAGAGTCATTTTGTTGAGCAACTTTCAGAAACAGAACAACTTGTTAAAGCAGTCAACATCGTTCCTTTAGAAGTTGTTGTACGTAACATTGCAGCGGGTTCAATTACGAAACGTCTCGGATTTGAAAAAGGACATGTGTTTGATTATCCGTTTGTAGAGTTTTTCTATAAAAATGACGACCTTAATGACCCGCTTATTACTGATGATCATGTCAAGCTGTTGGGGGTTGCGGATGATGCAATGATTGCACAGTTGAAAGAACAGGCATTACGCATTAACCAAGCATTGATCAAATTAATGGATGAAATGGGCTTAGCATTAGTTGATTTTAAAATTGAATTCGGCGTTGATCATGAAGGTCAATTGTTGCTCGCTGATGAAATTTCCCCGGATACATGTCGTATTTGGGATAAAGCAACACAAGAAAACTTTGACAAAGATGTTTATAGAGAAGATACAGGATCTTTAATTGATACTTACCAAACTTTCTTAAATAAATTGGAGGCACTTTAATCATGAAAACAATCGAATTACACATCACTTTACAACCACAAGTTTTAGATACACAAGGTCAAGCGTTGACTCGCGCTGTACATGACTTAGGTTATGAACAAGTCAATGATATCCGCGTTGGTAAAGTTTTATACATGACAGTAGATGAAGCAACTGATGAAGCGGTACACAATGTTGTGACAACTTTAAGTGAAAAGTTATTTGCGAATACAGTGATTGAAGAATATAGTTACAAAGTTTTGGATGAAAAGGAGAATCAATAATATGAAGTTCGCTGTCCTTAGATTCCCAGGTTCTAACTGCGACCGTGATATGTATAATGCAGCATTGAAATCAGGTGTCGATGCGGATTATGTCGATTACCGTGAAACATCATTAAAAGGGTACGATGGCGTATTGATTCCTGGTGGTTTCTCATTTGGTGACTACTTACGTTCAGGTGCGGTGGCAAGTGTAGCACCGATTATTGCAGAAGTGAAAAGATTGGCTGATGAAGGAAAGCCCGTTCTTGGCGTATGTAACGGATTCCAAATTTTAACGGAAATTGGTTTATTACCAGGTGCGTTATTACACAACGATTCACATTTATTCGTGAGTCGAAATGAACACCTTAAAATTGTGAATAATCAAACACCATTTACGAAAGGTTATAGTGAAGGTGAAGAAGTTGTTTACCCAGTAGCACATGGTGAGGGTCATTATTATTGTACAGAAGAGATTTATCAAGAACTCATCGACAATAATCAAATCATCTTAAAGTATATGGACAATCCGAACGGTTCACATGATGATATTGCTGGAATCGTCAACAAAGCAGGGAATGTTTGCGGCATGATGCCACATCCAGAACGTGCATTAGAGGCCATTCTTGGTACAGACAGTGGTGTGAAATTATTTGAATCAATGGTGAATAGCTGGAGGGAACAAAATGCCTAAATTTTTAGAGCCAACTGCAGAAGAAGTCAAAGTTGAAAAATTATATCGTGACATGGGGTTAAGCGATGCAGAATTTGAAAAAGTAACTGAAATTTTAGGACGTACACCTAATTTTACGGAAACAGGTATTTTTTCTGTTATGTGGAGTGAACACTGTTCATATAAACATTCTAAACCATTTTTAAAACAATTCCCGACAACAGGTGAACATGTTTTAATGGGGCCTGGTGAAGGTGCAGGGGTAGTTGATATTGGTGACAATCAGGCTGTTGTATTTAAAGTGGAATCACATAACCACCCTTCAGCAATTGAACCTTATCAAGGTGCTGCGACAGGTGTCGGTGGGATTATTCGTGACATTGTTTCTATCGGTGCGCGTCCAATTAACTTATTGAACAGCTTACGTTTTGGTGAACTGACTGAAAAAACAAACCGTCGTTTATTACGTGGTGTCGTTGCAGGTATTGGTGGTTACGGTAACTGTATCGGTATTCCGACAACTGCAGGTGAAATCGAATTTGACGAACGTTATGACGGCAATCCACTTGTCAATGCGATGTGTGTCGGTGTCATTGATCACGATATGATTCAAAAAGGTACAGCTAAAGGTGTCGGTAACTCTGTCATTTACGTTGGTTTGAAAACAGGACGTGACGGTATTCATGGTGCGACATTTGCATCAGAAGAGCTCACTGAAGAAAGTGAAAGCAAACGTCCTTCTGTTCAAATCGGTGACCCATTTGTTGGTAAAAAATTAATGGAAGCCACTTTAGAAGCGATTACTTATGACGAACTTGTCGGTATTCAAGACATGGGTGCGGCTGGTTTAACATCTTCATCATCTGAAATGGCAGCTAAAGGGGGCAGCGGGATTCATCTTGAGCTCGAAAAAGTCCCAGTACGTGAAAAAGGTATTTCTCCATATGAAATGATGTTGTCTGAAACACAAGAACGTATGTTACTTGTCGTTAAAAAAGGGACTGAACAAAAGTTTTTAGATTTGTTTGACTATCATGAACTAGACAGTGCAGTGATTGGTGAAGTAACGGATACGAACCGCTTCGTCCTCACTTATGAAGGTGAAGTATTTGCAGATATTCCTGTCGAACCACTCGCGGATGAAGCGCCAGTATACATCCTTGAAGGTGAACCGTTACAACACGATACAGCACCGAACCGTTATGATGATATTGACGTGAATGATGTTTTTGATCGTTTATTAATACATCCAACGATTGCATCAAAACATTATTTATATGACCAATATGATCAACAAGTTGGTGCAAATACAATTATTAAACCAGGTTTACAAGCGTCTGTGGTCCGTGTAGAAGGTACAAACAAAGCAATTGCGTCTACGATTGATGGTGAAGCACGTTATGTCTTTAACGATCCGTATGAAGGCGGCAAAATGGTCGTAGCCGAAGCATACCGTAACTTAATTGCTGTCGGTGCAAAACCATTAGCGATGACGGACTGCTTAAACTATGGTTCACCTGAGAAAAAGCACATTTATCAACAATTGACAGACTCAACACGTGGGATGGCAGAAGCATGTGAAGCACTTGCAACACCTGTCGTATCAGGTAACGTTTCACTTTATAATGAAACACGTACATCTTCTATTTTCCCAACACCTGTTGTAGGGATGGTAGGTTTAATTGAAAACATCGACTTCTTAAAATCATATCAACCGTCTATAGGTGACACACTTTATGTCATCGGTGAAACGACAGATAGCTATGGTGGGAGTCAAATTGAAAAATTATTGTATAGCGATGTGAATCATGAAGTTGAAAAAGTCGATTTATCACAAGAAGCAGCGAAAGGTGAAGCAATACGTGGTGCGATTCGTGAAGGTGTGATTTCACATACACAAACTGTCGGTAAAGGGGGTATTGCGATTACACTTGCTAAAATTAGCGCGCATTACAGCCTAGGTATTGACGCTGAAGTCAATTTAACAAATGCACAATTATTTAGTGAAACGCAAGGACGTTATATCGTTGCAGTGAAAGCAGGTCAAACATTAAATATCGAAGGCGCAACACGTATCGGTACATTGACGGATACAGATGACTTTAAAGTCGTTGCACAAGACAGTGTGATTGAACGTCGTACATCTGAACTTAAACGTGAATGGGAAGGAGCTATTGAGTCATGTATGACATCCGTGGACTAAACGAAGAATGCGGTGTTTTCGGCATCTGGAACCATCCTCATGCAGCCTATTTGACTTACATGGCATTGCACAGTTTGCAACATCGCGGTCAAGAAGGTGCAGGGATTGTGTGCTCGAACGGTGAACAACTTTTTGGTGCGCGTGGTATGGGATTGTTAACTGAAGCAATTTCACAACAACAATTGGAGTCATTACAAGGTTATCCGAACGCCATTGGTCATGTCCGTTATGCGACCACAGGAGCGAGCGAGATTTCCAACGTGCAACCGTTTTTGTTCAAACATTCTAAAGGGGACTTAGGTTTGGCACACAATGGAAACTTAACGAATGCACATCAAATTCGTTTAGCCATTGAATCAACAGGCGGCATTTTCCAAACGACGAGTGACTCAGAAGTACTTGCTCATCTGTTGATTAAAGGAAAATCGGAAAATATTAAAACAAACCAAAAAGCAGCATTGAATCAAGTGAAAGGGGCATTCAGTTGTGTCATTTTAAACGAAGAACAACTGACAGCGACACGTGACAATCGTGGCGTCCGCCCATTGATGTTAGGTCAAGTCGATGGCGCATACTGTGTTGCGAGTGAAACATGTGCCTTTACAGCAATTGGTGCAGAATACATCCGTGACATTGAACCAGGTGAATTGATTACATTTTCTGGTGAGAACGAAGTGGACTACGACATGTATACACAAGATATCGGTCATAAGATGTGCTCGATGGAATATGTCTACTTTGCACGTCCGGATTCAGAATTTCACAGACACTCGATTTACAATGTCCGTAAAGCACTTGGACGTAAATTAGCTGAAGAAATGGGCATCGATGCGGATATCGTGATTGGTGTTCCCGATTCTTCATTACAAGCGGCGAAAGGCTTTTCTGAACAAACAGGGATTCCGAACGAACAAGGGTTGCTGAAAAACCGTTATATCGGTCGTACGTTTATTACACCAGATCAGTCTGTGAGAGAAAGACAGGTCCGTATGAAGCATTCACCGATTCGTGATGTGATTGAAGGCAAACGTGTGGTCGTGATTGATGACTCGATCGTGCGCGGAACGACAAGTAAATATATCGTTAAAGCATTGAAATCTGCAGGTGCGAAAGAAGTGCATATGGGCATTTCTTCACCCCCATTAAAAGATCCGTGTTACTACGGTATTGACGTGTCTACTCATGCAGAATTGATGGCGGCTCAACATACTGTAGAAGAAATTCGCGAAATGATTGGCGCAGATACATTGACATATTTATCTGTTGAAGGCATGCATGAAGTGTTTAAAGCCCATGATTCTAAAGGCGAATGTAACGCTTGTTTTACGGGTGAATATCCGATTGAAATTGTGGATCATGAACTACCAGAAGTTAAGGAAATGAAAAGAAGAGGAGTGTAATCAATGGCTGAATCATATAAAAAGGCTGGTGTCGATATCGAAGCTGGCTATGAAGCGGTAAAACGAATGTCAAGCCACGTTGAACGAACGATGCGTAAAGAAGTACTTGGCGGCTTAGGAGGATTTGGTGCAACATTTGATTTATCACAACTCAATATGAAAGCCCCCGTACTCGTATCAGGAACAGATGGTGTCGGTACAAAGTTAAAGCTCGCTATCGACTATGACAAACATGACACAATCGGTATTGACGCCGTTGCAATGTGTGTAAATGACATTTTAACGACTGGCGCAGAGCCGCTATACTTTTTAGACTATATTGCGACACATAAAGTGGTACCGGAAATTATCGAACAAATCGTAAAAGGCATTAGTGATGGTTGTGTTGAAACAAACACAGCTTTAATCGGTGGCGAAACAGCTGAAATGGGTGAAATGTATCATGAAGGTGAATACGATGTTGCGGGCTTTGCTGTCGGTGCAGTTGAAAAAGACGAATACATTGACGGCTCAAAAGTAGAAAAGGGTGACGTCATCATTGGCCTTGCCTCAAACGGCATTCATTCAAACGGTTACAGTTTAGTCCGTCGTCTTGTCGCAGAATCAGGTATTGATGTGAACGATACATTTGAAGGTGAACAAAGCTTCTTAGACATGCTCTTAACACCAACCGCTTTATACGTGTCGCCTGTGCTTGCGGTGAAAAAAGATGTTCAAATTAAAGCGATGACACATATAACAGGTGGTGGTTTTTACGAAAATATTCCGAGAGCTTTACCAGAAGGCAAAACGGCTGTTGTGAACACAGCATCGTTTCCAACACCGGCTATTTTCAATTGGTTACAAGCACAAGGTAACATCGATACAGACGAAATGTACCATATCTTCAACATGGGGATTGGTTTTACACTCATCGTTGCGCCTGAAGATGAAGTAGCAGTTCATGAAATCTTAAAAAATGCGAATGTGGACGCATACACAATCGGTCATATTGCTGAAGAAGACAGTGCCATTCGCTTAACGGAGGCAAAATAGTGGTTAAAATTGCAATCTTTGCATCTGGTTCCGGCACAAATTTCGATAACATTATGAAACGTGTCAAATCGGGTGAACTCGCGCATATCGAAGTCACGGCATTGTACACTGACAAACCTGAAGCAGCGTGTGTTCAGCTTGCTCAACAACATGGCATTCCTGTCCATGCATTCGAACCACGCACGTTCGATGATAAAGTAGCTTATGAAGCGGCTGTATTAAATTGGTTGCGTCAGGAAGGTGTAGAGTGGATTGTATTAGCAGGCTATATGCGTTTAATCGATGAAACATTGTTATCAGCATATGAAGGACGCATTTTGAACATTCACCCTTCATTATTGCCGAAATATAAAGGTAAAAATGCAGTCGGACAAGCGTTAAACAGTGGGGATAAGGAAACAGGTTCAACAGTACACTACGTCGATGCAGGTATGGATACAGGTCAGATGATTGAACAGCGCACATGTCCAATTTATGAAGACGATACACAACAATCATTAGAAGAACGTATTAAATCATTAGAGTATGAATTGTACCCAGCAGTCATTAAGAAGATTATTCGATAAGGAGATATCATCAATTATGAAAAAAGCAATTTTAAGTGTTTCAGACAAAACTGGTATTGTTCCATTTGCACAATCCCTCGTTGAAGCAGGTTATGAGTTGTATTCAACAGGCGGGACTTTTCGTGCAATTGACGAAGCGGGTGTCAAGGTGACATCGGTTTCTGAACTGACACAATTTGAAGAAATTATGGACGGTCGTGTGAAAACATTACACCCAGCTGTGCATGGCGGTATTTTAGCAGATCGTGACAAGCCAGAACATCTTGAGCAATTAAAAGGACAAAATATTGATTTAATCGATATGGTCGTTGTGAATTTATATCCATTTAAAGAAACGGTGAAAAATCCAGACGTCACTGAAATGGACGCGATTGAAAACATCGATATCGGTGGTCCAACGATGTTACGTGCAGCTGCGAAAAACTTCAAACATGTCACAACAATTGTTGACCCAACAGACTATGATGAAGTCATTCAACGCATTCAAAACGGTTCTTTAAATGAAGCATTCCGCAAGTCATTAATGATTAAAGTATTCCAACATACATTTGAATATGATCAAGCGATTACACAATTTTTTGGGCATCAACTTGAACAATTACGTTACGGTGAAAACCCACAACAATCTGCACAGTTTATTCGTACATCTACAGCGAAAAATACGATTGCGGGCGCGACACAGTTACACGGTAAACAACTGAGCTACAACAATATTAAAGATGCGGATGCGGCACTAAGTTTAGTGAAACAATTCGAACAACCTGCAGCGGTCGCGGTAAAACATATGAATCCTTGTGGTGTCGGTACAGGCGAAAACATTCATGCAGCGTACACACATGCGTATGAAGCGGACAGTCAATCTATTTTCGGTGGTATCGTCGCATTAAACCGTCCAGTCACAGCTGAACTCGCAGAAGACTTACATGCGATTTTCTTAGAAGTCGTTATTGCGCCAAAATTCGAACAAGCTGCTTTAAATATTTTACAACAGAAGAAAAATATTCGTTTACTTGAAATTGAAATGACTGAAGAAGCAGATGCAACAGAATTTGTATCGGTTTCAGGCGGTTATTTAGTTCAAGATAAAGACCGTTTTGATGTAGCACAAGCTGACATGACAGTTGTGACAGATGTGAAACCGACGAAGGAACAATGGGACGCATTATTATTAGGATGGAAAGTTGTGAAATCAGTGAAAAGTAATGCGATTGTCCTTGCAAATGACAAGCAGACAGTCGGTATCGGTGCTGGCCAAATGAATCGTGTAGGCTCAGCTAAAATTGCGATTGACCGTGCGATTGAAATAAATGACAATGTCGTCTTAGCATCAGATGGTTTCTTCCCAATGGGTGACACTGTCGAAACAGCAGCAAAAGCAGGTATTAAAGCAATTATTCAACCAGGTGGCTCGATTAAAGATCAAGAGTCTATTGATATGGCGAATCGCTATGGTATTGCTATGGTGACAACAGGCATGCGTCACTTTAAACATTAATAAGGAGGATATCGAATATGCACGTATTAGTCGTTGGTGGCGGGGGACGTGAACATATACTCGCACACAAATTAAATCAATCGCCATTAGTTTCACAAGTTTATGCCATTCCAGGCAATGCTGCAATGACCCATGTGGCTGAAGTACACGGTGAGATTGCAGAATCAGATCATGAAGCAATCGTCGCATTTGCACAAGCACATGATGTGACATGGGTCGTGATTGGACCTGAACAGCCGTTGACAGATGGCTTAGCTGATGCATTAAGAGCGGTAGACATTAAAGTATTTGGTCCAAACCAAGATGCGGCTCAAATCGAAGGATCAAAGTCATTTGCGAAACGTCTCATGGCCAAATATGATATTCCAACTGCTGCATACCGAGAAATCGACCAAAAAGATGAAGCAGTGGCATACATTGAAACGTGTGAATTACCGATTGTGTTGAAAAAAGATGGACTCGCAGCAGGTAAAGGGGTCATCATTGCTGAAACACGCGAACAAGCACGTGAAGCGGTAGAAACATTATATCCAGAAGCGAATAGTAAAGTCGTATTCGAACAATTTTTAGAAGGGGAAGAATTTTCACTCATGACATTTGTCAATGGTGATTACGCTGTTCCATTCGATACAATTGCGCAAGATCATAAGCGTGCGTATGATCAAGATAAAGGACCGAACACAGGTGGTATGGGTGCGTACTGTCCTGTACCACATATGAGTCAAAGTGTCTTAGATGAAGCGAATGACAAAATCGCGCAACCGATTGCCAAAGCGATGCAAGCAGAAGGGCATGATTTCTTCGGTTTATTATACATCGGTGCGATTTTAACCAAAGAAGGGCCGAAAGTCATTGAATTTAATGCACGTTTCGGTGACCCTGAAGCACAAGTATTATTGACACGTTTAGAAAGTGATCTCATGGCGCACATCGTTGAATTAGATGAAAAAGCACCGATCAATATGAAGTGGAAAGATGATGCGGTTGTAGGCGTTATGCTCGCTTCAAAAGGGTATCCAGGTGCATATGAAAAAGGTGCAACTGTCAAAGGTTTTGAAGATGAACCAGGCGCATACTTTGTCAGTGGTTTAACACATGATGGAGAACACTATGTCACATCAGGTGGACGCGTGATTCTGGCGATTGGTGAAGGCGCGACAATCGAAGCGGCACAACAAGCAGCTTATGCACGTGTCGAAAAAATTGAAAGTGACGGTTTATTCTATCGTCAAGACATTGCCCATAAAGCGATTAAAGCGAATGAATATTGAATGAACATTAAAGATGCGTAAAATCTTTTAGGTAAAATGACTAAGGATTTTACGCTTTTTTGGGTTGAATAAAAAATAAAAATCCCTTTATTGACTATCAAAAATCAATAAAGGGAAACGATTTCCTTTGCAGATGGTCATACGGGAAAGTTAAAAAGGAAATCTAGACCTGCCTTTTCACATCGTCGAGATCATGAAAACGCAAAATCTCAGTTCGGTTAACGTGCATCAGTAATACCAGTTATCGGTAACATTTGTGCGAATGTAAATGCGAGTATAACGATGATCACAGTGAGCCCAATCAGAATCAAATCTTTATAACTAAACGGGACATGATAATAATACGTCCGTGGTCCATCTTTAAAGCCTTTTTTCTCCATCGCTACAGATAGACGATGCGCTTTTCTGATGTTTTGACTGAGCAATGGAATTAATAAATGTTTCAGACGTTTGAAGCCTGAATAGTTGCGGTTATCAATCATTTGATAACGCATTTTTAAGGCGTTGCGTAGTTGAAAAAGTGACTCTAACATGATGGGAATCATACGAAATGCCGCCATAAAAGCATAGGCAATTTTCGGTTTTACTTTTAAATGTTGCATCAAGCTGTAAAAAATCATAATGACTTGTGATGTAAAGGCAATAGACAACCCAAAATAACTCACAGTCATCGTCCGGAATGAAAGATGCAATCCACGCACAAGACTTTCCGTCGTGATGTTGACGAAGCCGAATTTCAATAATTCATGTTGCCCATCGCCGTAAAAGATCATAAATAACGAAGAGGTGAGGGCGAAAAAGGTTGCGAGTATTGTGAACGTCAAGACGACTTTCCATTTTGTCCCTGCAACGAGTAACATAAAAATGAGCATCAATGTCGCAAGATAAATCATGACGTCAAAATGATGAACGAAAATAATGAAGAAGAAAAGTGCGACGCCTAAAAACAATTTGGTGACGATATTCACATCATCCATGAACGTGTGACGTGTTTTCCAAGATTCAATCATGTGCGCACCTCCTCGACTTCATAAAGTTTGCCTTCTTTGACTTCTATCCGACGAGTAGGGTAACGTTCGATAATATGTGCGTCGTGCGTGACCATTAAAATCGTCTGACCTTGCGCAATACGACTTTGGAACAATTCAATTAATTTAAACGTATTGTGACTGTCTAAGCCGAATGTCGGTTCATCTAATAAAATAATATCTGCATTGGTACTTAGTGCGGTAGCGACACTCAGTCGACGTTTTTGCCCCATAGATAATTCAAATGGGTGTTGACTCGACACATGCTCCAAATCAAGTAGTGCTAACATTTCTGCAGTTTTTGCTTTCGCGTGTTCAGGATCCATATGGTGATAGTTGACCCATATTTCATCAAACACACTATTTTGTATAAATTGCAGTTCAGGATTTTGATACACTAAAAACATATGTTGCGCGGCATCTTTAATTCTAGTTAATTTCTGCCCGCCATAATGCATGTTCCCCTTATAACGTATCAATTGCATCATCGACTCTAATAGCGATGTCTTACCTGATCCATTTTTCCCAGTGAGTGTTATCCATTCTCCCGGTTCAATATGTAATGCGTCTACTTCATATAATGTACGACGGCCCCTTTGTATCGCGCCTTGTTCGAATGAAAAATAAAAATTTTGAGCAGTAGATTGAACGGGATGTTGAGGCATAGGTGCATGTGACCACGCTTTTGGATGCCACACACCATATTCACTTAATAAAGATTCGTAATGCGCCATAATATATTCAGGCGTGCCTTGTTGGATAATATGGCCGTGATGATTCATCAGTATGACACGATCGACATGTTGCCAAATATGTTCTACCTTGTGTTCGACAATGAGTACGGTCTTGTCCTCCCACAAATCCTTTAAAAGATTCCATAAATTTTCGGTCGCTTCTACATCTAACATCGCAGTCGGTTCGTCAAGAAACAATGTATCTGCCCCTTGAAGTAACGTTCCCGCAATCGCTAATTTTTGTTTCATACCGCCGCTCAATTGATGAATACGTTGCTTTGGATTTACATCAAGACCGACATGATTTAATGCTTCATGGATACGGCTGTCCATGTCGTGACGTGGAATTTGTTGGTTTTCTAAAATAAAGGCTAACTCTTCGTTCACTTGTGGCATACAAAACTGCGAATCCGGGTCTTGGAAAATGACACCTGAATTTTCAGCAATTTCTAATGCATCATATTTCATTGGTAAATCAATTAAGTTCGGCACAATGCCACTTAATACATTGAGTAACGTACTTTTACCCGAACCAGATGGCCCAAGTAAAAGTACTTTTTCTTTATCTTTGATTTCTACGTCAATCCCGTCAAAAATTTTATAATCTGCGCTCGGGTATTTTAAACGTAAATTTTTAACTTTTAACACAATAAGTCACCCTTATAATGCATCGTAATCGTCTTTTGAAGCAGGACGAAACAGTTTCGTTACGCCAGTCTGATCCAATGCCTTAACGAGTAAGTATGGGAACACACCGGCTAATATAGCACCACTGATAATACGAAAAGCAATCAGTAGAATTAAGTTCCAAGTCGCAACTTCATTTAAGTAACCATAGTACCAGTCGATAGGTAAACTAATGATTGCGGCTGCCATACCTGCAAGGATAGCGACCATAAAAGCACGTGATTTGTAGCGGAAAATCGCAAAAATAATCTCACATGCCAAACCTTGAAGTAAAGCGTAAATAATTGTTGGGATATCAAAACGTCCCATCATAATTGTTTCGCCAGCACCTGCAGCAAATTCAGCTAATAATGCAATCCCCGTTTTAGGAATAATGAGATATGCAACGACTGCAGCACTAAACCACATACCATACATTAATTGATCAAGATGTAAACCTAATGGCTGTAAAGTATTTGTGACAGCCCACCATAAATTATAAATCACTGCAAAGATCACGGATACGAGTACAGTGACGAGGATGTCTGACAACGTTAAGCCTTTTTTCATATGTAAATTCCTCCCAAAAATAAAAAATACGCATATCTTAAACTGAAGATAGGCGCATCATGTGCTCATTGATATATGGATACGTTATTGGTATGACAGACATAAGTCCACCGCACAATATACATATCATAACAAAACACTTTCCTACGCTAGTATCATCTAGTTCAGGTTCAAAGGGTTTGAGGTGACACCTCATCTCAGCTTTCACACCCCTAGTGTGCGTATTTAATTGATAATGTCAATGTACACCTAGAATATTGAAAAGTCAAGGTTTCAAGCGGCTGATGATTCAAATTTGAAAAACCCTAAACCATTAAAAATGTATATATTGAAAAAATGAACACGAAAGATCTCACTGTGAGTTCATATGCATAAAGTAGGATACGACAGTGACCCCAATGAATTTTGATAAATGCAACATCAGTGTGCATCAATAAATGACAGTATTTGAAGAAAAACACTAGACGTAGTTTTCAAAATCTTTCACTGTCTATGTCAGAGTTGAGCTGCTTAAACAATTGCCAGCATCTGCAGCCTAAAGTAATAAAGATGATATGCATATTCAAAGTTAGAATTTGTTTTTGATGACGAGGCGAGCGATTTGAGGAGAGGTGAATTTAATTTTTTCATTAAAAGCATTTCACTATCATAGTTAATGAGACTCGTTGAAGGTTGACGGGACGGCTCGAGACTCCCGAGGGATGCGTGTATATGACTCATAGTTACTTCTTTACTCTAATAGTGGTTACTGTTTATCGACGTAGCTGCCTAAGTCTCAATGTTTGCATTTTTGAGAAGGCCACTCAGTCTTGCGGGGGCAGGAAAACGAAATCTTTGTTACACATGAGATTTCTGTAATGCTCCCAAAATCCAATTTGGTTTCTCTCAAGTTTACACTTAAATCAAGCCAAACTTAGTTGAGTCAAGGCCTTGGGAAAGCAAGAGCTAGTTTGTCAATCTGTAAGAAACGATGAAATTAAACAAATGAAAAAGAAATAATTTAAAACGAAAAAAAGGAACAGGCCATAATCATCCTGCTCCTCACACATTAAACATAAATTAAAGTTTACTCAAATGTTTTTTGAATATCATCTTTCGTTTTCTCTGCACCATCTTTCGCATCTTCAGTCTTATCTTTCAATTCTTTCTCTTTATCTTTCGCTTGTTCTGCAGCTTTTTTAATATCTTTTTCAGCCATTTCCAACGCCTACCTTTCAAATTGTTTGTATCATCAATATAACCTTTATGTGCACAACCTAAACATCATCGCCTTATTAAATGTATACAGAAATGAGGATTGGACATCACGTGCGCCTAGCTTTAGAGACATATTAAATAATTTATCTCCTATTCTCGTATAAAAATAAATGAACTTTGATATACTTAACGCATCATTTTAAGGTAAAAACAACACATAGATAATTAAGATATTTGAAACTGAAAATAAATCCGTTTTATTATAGTATTATGGATTAAATTTAATAGGTCATTCTGAAGACTGATATTTTTGAAATATAAAGACAGGTGACAAGAGTTCGTATATAATAGCTTTGAGGTGAGAGGATGTCTTTGTTAAACAAATACACCGAAGTGATTTATAGCTATATTATCGGTGGACTTTCAATTTTATTAAGCATCATTATTTTTATTAATATTCCACTCATTCAACAGTTTAAGTCAGGCAAACAACCGAGCACAAACATCGACAATTTGTGGGATTTTATTATGGCATTCTTTAATGAAATCATTCGAGTCATGAGTCGATATATTGGTGACATTCCACTTGCGAGCGGCATTGTTATTTTATTGTTTGGAATTTTAATGATTTTAATTGGTCGGACATTAACGAATACAACACGATTTGATTATGACATTTCAATATTATTTTTACTCGTCGGCATTATTTTCTTCGTATTAACATTAATTTTCATGTCTCAAGTTTATGGTTGGATTGCGTTTATTTTTATTATTCCATTTCTTGTACATATTGGTTATATCACATACAAAGACGAACTAAATCCATTGCACCGTAAAGAACATTATTTATGGATTATATTCAGTTATGGGCTTTGTTACATCCTTACACAAATAGCGCTCTATGCCCGTATTGAAGCGAAAGATGTTGCATCGATTGACGTTCTGAGTATTAATACATTTTTCGTAGTTTTATGGTTGATAGGACAAATGGCAGTATGGAATTTTCTCTTTTTACGTCGTGCATTACCAGTGTCTGAAGAAGAAATCACTGGTGAAGCGAATGCGTATTCAAGAAGTAAAAAGTATCAATTTACGAATACTTCTAAAAACCATTTCAAAGACTTTCAAGATCGTACGGCTGAATTCACACATGGTATTTCACGTCGCACACGCCGTAGTATTGATTTAGAGAAGTTACGTCAAAAGCGAGAAACACTAGGAAAAAAATGGTTTTCATGGGCTAAACTAGAAGAAGATGACATTCCGACGTTTCTTAAAATAAGACCTAAATGGTTGAACCGCAATTATGTCATGATTGCTTGTGGCGTGATTCTGTTATTCTTTATATTACTAGAGTTCAATAACCGTAATGCGCTATTTATGTCAGGGGACTGGCAGTTATCTCAAACGCAATACGTTTATGAATGGGTGAGCTTGCTGTTATTACTCATCGTGGCGATTGTTTTTATTTTTACAACTGTAGTGAGAATGTTAAGAGGTAAGTATTATTATTTACAACTTTTCATGATCAGTATTTTATTCTTCAAATTGTTAACGGAATACATTGTCATTTTGTTCCACGGACTATTATTATCTATTTTCATTACACCGATTCTTGTATTAATGTTAGTACCAGCAATTGTCGCGTTCGTCTTACAATTGAGACAACCCGTGGATACACAAGTTAAAAAACATTAATAATGCTTGACTTGATGAGGGCTAGGGAGACCATTTCCTAGTCCTTTTTATAATGGCGTGTTTGGGTGAAAGATATCATTGTGAAATCATCCGTGTTAAAATCAGAATAATGATAAGAAAAGAAAGGCTGATAAAATGAAGACAGCTATTTTAAATAAAGGTAAGGAAGAAAAATATTTCAATCAGTACCCACTTGTGGAGGAAGAGGATTTATTTCAGCATGATCAATTAGAAGAAGGGGATGTCTTTCATCTCTTGACTTCCACAAACGTCTATATCGCGACTTGTTATGTAGGGCATCAGCATAAAGGATTAGGTTGGATATTAACGTATCAAAAAGATGAAGTGATTGATCAAGCATTTTTTGAGCAACTGTTCGAACAAGCGCTCGAAGTCCGTCAGTATTACTATCAAATTGAAGGCACCAATGCATTTCGTCTATTTAATGGTGAAGGCGATGGCGTGGGTGGTCTCACGATTGACAACTATGATGGCCACTTATTAATTCAATGGTACTCAGAAGGGATTTATCGTTTTCGTCCACAAATTGTGAGCGCGATTAAAAAGATTTATAATTATACGTCTATATATGAAAAAACGCGTTTTAAACATCAATCTATTGAAGGCGGTTTTGTAACGGGGACAGCACCGGAGTTTCCGATTGTCGTTGAAGAAAATTTCACGTTTTACAATGTACATCTTGATGACGGTCCGATGACGGGGATATTCTTAGACCAAAAAGAAGTGCGTAAAAAGATTAGAGACTATTATGCTAAAGGACGCCAATTACTCAATTTATTCAGTTATACAGGGGCATTTTCGGTTATCGCTGCAACAGCTGACAGTCAAACAACGAGCGTGGACTTGGCTAATCGCTCACGTCAGTTGACTGAAGAGAACTTTGGTTTGAATGGTATTGATCCTAAATCACAACATATTTACGTGATGGATACGTTCGATTACTACAAATACGCACTACGCCATGGTTTGACTTACGATACGATTGTCATCGATCCACCGAGTTTTGCGCGCAATAAAAAGAAAACATTTTCTGTGACAAAAGACTATGACAAGTTAATTGAAGGGGCACTTAGTATTTTGAACCCAGGTGGCAGTCTCGTATTGAGCACGAATCATAGTGCTTATTCGCTAAAGGTATTTAAAAATATGGTCAAACAAACGATTGAAAATCAAGGGTTCACGTATGAAATGAATGAAGTCATGGGCTTGCCAAAAGATTTTAAAACACATCCACACTATAAACCGTCGAAGTATCTGAAAGTTATTTTTATTACAATCAAGTAGTAAAAATTGTTAAAAGGGGTATAGATGTGAAGAATTTTCATAATGAGGTGAGTATGGAAGATGAATTTTAAACAAAAAATTTCTGAAACATTAGGTAATAAAGTACTAGATATTGAAACGATTAATCGAAAAGACGCGCTACCGGCATCAGTACAAGAGATACGTGCAAGACGCGAACGTGCAGAAGTGCTTGTGAGAAAAAAGGCGTTGTTATCTTCAGGTGCAACCGTTGTGCCCATACCGGGATTTGATTTTGGGATGGACATGAAATTGATGCGCGATGTCATTGAAGATGTGAATAAAATTTATGGCTTAGATCATCAACAAGTGAACCAAATGAGTGATGACATGAAAAATCGTATCTTAATGGCAGCGGGTATTCAAGGCAGTCAGTTAATTGGTAAAAAAGTGTCGAGCGGTTTGTTGAAAGTTTTTATACGTGATGTAGCTAAGCGAACTGCTGCGAAACAAACACGCTGGTTCCCAATTGTCGGACAAGCTGTGTCAGCATCTATTAGTTATTATTTTATGGTTAAAGTCGGCAAAGACCATATTCAAAAATGCGAAAATGTAGTAAAATCATTATTGTAGCTTGTAAAAAAAATCACAAAGCATTATGAATGCCGTTAAAAAAGAGATGGCGGGGCATTTACGAATTGAATTTAACAATAGAATTTGGTAATGTAATGCTATGTAGCGAAGTTAAATATAATTTATGCTAGTAAATCTAGAAGTAGAAGGAGTAAGATGACAGATGGAACAACAATCATATGTAATTATTGACGAAACAGGTATTCACGCACGTCCTGCAACAATGCTTGTTCAAACAGCTTCAAAATTCGATTCAGATATTCAATTAGAGTATAACGGTAAAAAAGTTAACTTAAAGTCTATCATGGGTGTTATGAGCTTAGGTGTGGGTAAAGACGCAGAAATTACAATTTATGCTGATGGTAGCGATGAAAAAGGCGCAATCGACGCAATCACTGAAGTATTATCTAAAGAAGGATTAACAAAATAATGTCAAATATTATTAAGGGAATTGCAGCTTCTGATGGTGTTGCTATTGCCAAGGCGTATCTGCTCGTAGAACCCGATTTAAGTTTTAGTAACGAAAAGACGGACCAACCGGAAGCGGAAGTCCAAAAATTTAATGAGGCGCTGAATAACTCTAAAATTGAATTAACGAAAATTCGTAATCATGCAGAGGAACAATTAGGTGCGGATAAAGCGGCTATCTTTGACGCACATTTACTCGTTTTAGATGATCCTGAGTTAATTCAACCAATTGAAGAGAAAATTAAAAATGAAAGCGCAAGTGCACCACAAGCATTAACTGAAGTGACACAAAACTTCATTACTATTTTCGAATCAATGGATAACGAATATATGAAGGAACGTGCTGCGGATATCCGCGACGTAGCTAAACGTGTTTTAGCGCACATTTTAGGGGTGGAATTACCAAATCCGAGTATCATTGATGAAAGCGTCATCATTGTGGCTCACGACTTGACGCCATCAGATACTGCACAGTTAAACAAACAATATGTTCAAGGATTCGTTACCAACATTGGTGGTCGTACTTCACATTCAGCAATTATGAGTCGTTCATTAGAGATTCCTGCTGTTGTAGGTACAAAATCAATTTCTGAATCTGTACAACAAGGGGACATGGTTATCGTCGACGGTTTAACAGGGGATGTTATTGTTAATCCTTCAGACGATGAAATCAAAGCGTATCAACACAAGCGTGAATCGTTCTTTGCAGATCGTGAAGCGTTGAAACAATTACGTGATGAACCATCAAAAACATTGGATGGACACGAAGTAGAACTTGCAGCGAACATTGGTACACCGAATGATTTAGAAGGTGTGCACAACAATGGCGCAGAAGGTATCGGTTTATACCGTACTGAGTTCCTTTACATGGGTCGCGACAACATGCCGACTGAAGATGAGCAATTTGAAGCATACAAAAAAGTGCTCGAATCAATGGAAGGTAAACGCGTTGTCGTACGTACATTAGATATCGGTGGCGACAAAGAGCTACCATATTTAAACTTACCTGAAGAAATGAATCCATTCTTAGGATACCGTGCGATTCGTTTATGTTTAGATCAACCAGAAA
Source organism: Staphylococcus pseudintermedius (assembly GCF_001792775.2). Lineage (GTDB taxonomy): Bacteria > Bacillota > Bacilli > Staphylococcales > Staphylococcaceae > Staphylococcus > Staphylococcus pseudintermedius. The sequence continues at coordinate 4,574 of NZ_MLGE02000012.1, read as the reverse complement.
TTTTCCGTCCACAATTACGTGCACTATTAAGAGCTTCAGCATACGGAAAATTGAATATTATGTTCCCAATGGTGGCAACAATTCAAGAGTTCCGTGATGCGAAAGCGTTACTTCTTGAAGAAAAGGAAAACTTGAAACAAGAAGGCGTAGAAGTGAGCGACGATATCGAATTAGGTATCATGGTTGAAATCCCAGCAACAGCCGCACTTGCAGATGTATTTGCGAAAGAAGTGGATTTCTTCAGTATCGGTACAAACGATTTAATTCAATATACAATGGCTGCAGACCGTATGTCAGAACGTGTTTCTTATCTTTACCAACCATATAACCCTTCAATCTTACGTTTAATTAAACAAGTGATTGACGCTTCTCATCAAGAGGGCAAATGGACAGGTATGTGTGGTGAAATGGCTGGCGATGAAACAGCAATTCCATTATTAATTGGTTTAGGATTAGATGAGTTCTCAATGAGTGCAACTTCTATCTTAAAAGCGCGTCGTCAAATTAAAGATTTAAGCCGAACTGAAATGGTGCAATTAGCAGACCGTGCATTAAATTGCGCAACTGTTGATGAAGTTGTTGACCTAGTAAAAGCGAAAACAACAAAAGCTTAATTGAATCAAATAAAAAGAGATTGAGTCATTGCGGCTCAGTCTCTTTTTTGGGTGTGTCTCATACTTGCTATACATATTCTCAAGAAGTATGTATAGGATGAAAGACTAAACTTAAAAAGACTGGGAGATGCATACTCCCAGTCTTTAGCTAAAACTAAAATATTCAAATAATGTGTTTATGATTGAATACCGAGCTTTTTGTTCATTAAATCTAAATCGACTTGATACATCGGCTCGCCATCAATTAAAATGAACGGTGTTGAAAAAGCGTCGCGTTCGATCATTTCGTTTCGATACGTTGAATTGACAATGTTTCGTTCTTCAAATGGGACATTATGCTGTTCAAGATATTGTTTGACAAATGAACATGGCGGACATTCATTTTGTGTGTAAATAATCACTTCTGACATAGAGACGCCTACTTTCATATCAATTGTTGTTACATCTTAATCGACACTTTAATAAAATGCAACTGAAACGACTGTATAAAAATGACAAATTTTAGTCATGTCATTAAATTGTCAATGTCTTAATGAACAAAAAAATATATATGTGACCTGTATATTGTTTATAATGAATAGACATTTTCATCATAGTTAAGGAGGTCGTGAAATGGATGCAGTGGATATTAGCCGGTTTTTAACAGGTATGACACTTGCAGTCCACATTATTTTTGCAACGATTGGTGTAGGTATGCCACTTTTCTTTGCGATGGCAGAATTTATCGGCATTAAAAAGAAAAGTGCTCAATATATAGCATTAGCGCAACGTTGGGCTAAAGGATATACGATTACCGTGGCAGTAGGCGTAGTAACAGGGACAATTATAGGTTTACAGTTATCATTACTATGGCCGACATTTATGCGAATAGGTGGGCACGTCATTGCTTTGCCATTATTTATGGAAACATTTGCGTTTTTCTTTGAGGCGATTTTCTTAAGTATTTATTTATATACTTGGAATCGTTTCAAAAATCAATGGATACACTTTTTCATTAGTATCCCAGTGATTATCGGTGGTAGTTTTTCTGCGTTCTTTATTACGTCGGTCAATTCGTTCATGAATACGCCGGCAGGTGTGACAATAGAAAATGGTCGCATGGTTAATGTGGATCCAATTGCAGCGATGTTCAACGCATCATTTTTTGTTCGATCTTTCCATGTGATTGCGACAGCGCTTATGACAATGGCGTTCATTTTAGCAAGTATTGCAGCGTTTAAGTTACTGAAAAACAAAATTGAAAAGGATCGTCGTTATCATCAAGCAGCACTGAAGATGACGATGATTGCAGGATTGATTTTTTCAATGTTATCGATGTTAGCAGGGGACTTATCAGCGAAGTTTTTACATCAAGAACAGCCTGAGAAACTTGCAGCATATGAATGGCATTTTAATACAGAATCTCAAGCGGATCTCGTGTTATTTGGCGTGCTTGATGAATCAACGCAAGAAGTGAAAGGCGCCCTCCATATTCCAGGTGCGTTAAGCTTTTTATCGGATTCAAGTTTTGATACAGAAGTCAAAGGACTCAATGAATTTCCAAAAGATGAATTACCCCCACTCATTGTCCATTATTTCTTTGATTTAATGGTGTTCTTTGGGATTTTCTGTTTCGTCATTTCATTCGCTTATGTCATGGCATTGTGGATTAAAAGATTCAACCCACATCATAAACTATTACTCTATGCAACGTTGTTAGGTGGTCCAGCAGCCATGTTAGCGATTGAGTTCGGTTGGTTCTTAACTGAGCTTGGACGCCAACCATGGATTGTGAGAGGCTTCTTAAAAGTGCAAGATGCCGCGACAGACGCAAGTGGGCTCGTGTTTGTGACGATTTTATTTGCGATACTTTACTTCGTGCTGTTATTCTCAGCCACATACGTGCTTGTAAGAATGTTTAAAAATAAACCGGCCTATCAGCACATTGAAAGTTTAAGTCAACGAGGTGATGCATGATGGTTTATGAAGTGATAGGGATAACAGTACTCTGGATTTTCTTATTTGGTTATATCATCGTTGCTTCGATTGATTTCGGCGCAGGATTTTTCTCATTACACGCAAAATTATTTGGACAATCGCATGAAATTAATGATTTAATTCAACGTTACTTGAACCCGGTATGGGAAGTCACCAATGTATTTTTTGTCTTTTTCTTTGTAGGCATTGTTGGATTTTTCCCAGATACAGCTTATTATTATGGCACAGTTTTACTTATTCCAGGTTCGATCGCACTTATTTTACTTTCAATTCGAGGAGCCTTTTATGCCTTCGAAAATTACGGTCAAGATAGTAAATTGTCTTGGCTTATGTTATATGCGGTATCAGGATTATTGATTCCGGCTTCATTATCAACGGCATTAACCATTTCTGAAGGTGGTTATATCACTGAGTCGTCTTCTGGCAACGTTGATTTGAATTGGACAGAATTACTATTAAGTCCATTCGGTTGGGCGGTCGTCCTACTAGCCATTGTGTCTGTGCTATACATTTCATCAGGATTTTTAACGTTTTATGCGCACCGTGCCAAAGACACATCCGCATATCAATTGATGCGTAAATGGTTTTTAATGTGGGGTGCACCGATGATCATGATGTCGTTGTTTGTGTTTTTATCATTAAGAATACAAAATGAAGCACACTTTATGTCAGCAGTGTTTGATTATGGCTGGTTATTTATCATCAGTTTCATCGCTTTTGCCATTGCTGGCGTATTGACGCTCTTGAAAAAAGCACACGGTATCGCATTTATTTTTGTTATCATTCAAATGGGCACAGCCTTTTTCGGATATGGGTTAAGCAAGCTGCCATACATTTTATATCCATACGTGCACATTGACGATGCGGTGACCAATGATAGTATGGCGCTAGTGTTAACAATCGCCTTTATCGGTGGTTTACTATTATTGTTACCATCACTCTTTTTCATATTGAAATTGTTCGTGTTTGATAAAGATTACGTCCGTGGTAAAAAGTAAGCGGGACCAGTAAAACGGTGCATCATAAATCATTTTGTAGTAATATGATAATAGTATTGAATACATGTGTGGCTTAAAGTCAAGGATTATCAACATCTGAGCACTTTGAGCCCGCATTTTTAATTTAACTTAATTCAGGAGGCCAAAAATGGATAAAGAGTATGTAGTCATTGGTCTAGGTCGCTTCGGTGGCAGTATTGTAAGAGAATTGAACGCGTTAGATATGGATGTCATGGCGATAGATAAAGATGAAAATCGTGTCGATGAATACAGTGATATCGCGACACATGCCGTTGTGGCTGATACGACTGACGAAGCCGTTATGAAAAGTTTAGGGATTCGAAATTTTGATCATGTCATTGTGGCAATCGGAGAAAATATTCAGGCAAGTACGTTAACAACATTGATTCTTAAAGAACTCGGTGTTAAAAAAGTAACGGCTAAAGCACAAAACGATTATCACGCCAAGATTTTAAACAAAATTGGTGCCGATACAGTCGTGCATCCTGAAAGAGACATGGGTCGTCGTATCGCGCATAATGTGGCTAGTGCAACAGTGCTCGATTATTTAGAGCTTTCTGATGAACACTCTATTGTAGAAATTAAAGCGAGCGAAACGATGGCAGGACAAACCCTTATTGACTTAGATATTCGTGCGAAGTTTGGGATTAATATTATTGCGATTAAAAGAGGGAAGGAAATCATTGTCGCACCCGATCCAGATATGGGATTAGAATTTGATGATATTTTAATTATGATTGGTCATGATAATGATTTAACACGATTTGAGAAGAAAATGGCGCATTAATCATTGAGAAGTGGAATGGTGGAGACTGTTCCGCTTTTTTAAGTGCGCCCGGCATGGGTAACATCTTGACGGTGAAAGTCCGTTACAGGCTTGGTAGTAGGAACTGTTAGCGAAAGACAAGGGTGTCCATTGCGAAGTGGAATCTGAAGGAAGTCGGACGCAAACACTCGCACTGAC
>NZ_MLGE02000011.1 GCF_001792775.2 Staphylococcus pseudintermedius | reverse complement strand
GCAAAAAACGGCCCTACACTCTACAAAAAGAGATAGGACCATTTAAAACTCTATTTATTTATTATTTTTCATTAGAAAAGGTGAGAAATAGAATCTTGCATATCTTTTAAAATTTTAACAGATTTAGCAAATTTTTCTTTTTCATCGTCATTTAATGGTGTTTCAATGACACGTGAAGCACCATCGCCATTGATCACTGTCGGCACGCCAGTGTACACACCTTCATGACCGTATTCACCTTCTAAGTAACTAGACACTGTTAATACGATGTTTTGATTTTTTAAGATGGCTTTTGAAATATGCATTAATCCCATTGCCACACCGTAGTATGTTGCACCTTTTGCTTTAATGATGTCATAAGCTGCATCACGAGTATTCACATAAATATCTTCAATTAAATGTGATTTTTCAGGGTCGTTTTTCAATTGTTCATAAATTGAAACACCTGCAATTGTTGCGCCAGACCATACTGGCACTTCAGAATCACCGTGTTCACCAATGATATAACCATGAATACTTGCAGGTGCTACATCGAAGGCTTCACTAATTAAATGTCTGAAACGTGCTGTATCTAAAATTGTTCCTGAACCGATAACTTTGTGTTTTGGTAAGCCTGAGTATTTTAAAGTAACGTAAGTTAAAATATCTACTGGGTTGGCTGCGATTAAGAAAATACCATCGAAACCGCTATCCATAATTGAAGTCACAATATCTTTATAAATTTTTGCATTTTTTTCTACTAAGTCTAAACGTGTTTCGCCAACTTTTTGAGGCGCGCCTGCACAAATCACAACTAAATCTGCATCACCACAGTCAGAGTATTCACCTGCTACGACTTTAACTGGGGAATCTGCATACGGTGCACCATGGTTTAAATCTAATACATCTCCAAGCACTTTATCTTTATTGATATCAATAATAACCAGTTCATCTGCTACACCTTGACTCATCATTGTAAAGGCATAGCTTGCACCCACTGCACCATTACCTACTAATACTACTTTATTACCTTTTGTCTTCATGAAAAACACTCTCCTAACTATGCCAAATTTGTTCACTATTTATTACTTGTGATTCTTTTCACATATATAACTTAACACGTTTTCCATATTCTTTCAATGATAAAATTTTAGGACAAACGAAAATTAATCATTTATCCTATACTTTTTGTATATTTTTAACTTATTTAAGACTATTTTCATCTTCAACTAAATAGCCTGCCGCATACACCCGATTGTTTAAAAAGCTTAAAATATAACGCATGACAGCTTCACGTTCGGGTTCATTATGAATCTCATGTGCAAGAAGTGGCCACGCTTTAAAATAAACTTCATCTAAATTCAATGAGTGCAATAATTGGTGCGTCACTTCAGTATCAGAAATCTGATCAGCCGTTCCATACATGACACACATCGGTTTTGCCGTTAATTTATGAAGATGGTCGGCTGTGTCTTTCATGGTACGTACAACTTCTTTATACCAATGATAACTCACTTTTTTTAACATCATCGGGTCATTTCGTGTTTCTTCTTGGACTTCTGGATTGCGTGTCAGTACCTCAGCTTCAATGCCTATATCAAACTTTGTGCCTTTTGAAATGTCGCCAATGTTGGATGCTAAAATATTTTTACGAGTTTTATAATGTTTTTGAAATGCGAGCAGTGGCGAAAGTAAGATTAAACCTTCGATATCCAATTGCACTTTTTCTAATAAATTTAAACAAATCAAACCACCTAATCCGACACCAATCATAAAAATAGGCAAATGATATTCTTCAGCAATTTCTACCCATTCCAACACACGCTCTTGGTAGACTTCAAAGCTTTGGATTTGCCCTTTGTTCATACGTGAAGTTTGGCCTTGTCCTGGCAAATCACCCATAATAACATGGTAGCCATTGCGTTTTAAATGTGTAATAACATAGGCATAACGTCCTGTATGTTCTAACATGTTATGTACAATGACGATGACCCCTTTAGCCTCACCTTCAGTTTCCCATTTCCACATACTACATTATCCTTCCTTTAATTCTATGTATTATAACATCTATTATAGCGTGACTTCCCTACTCATCGCGACTAAAAACATAAAAATACACGTGAATCCTTCATGACCGAGTGCCACAACCTTTTCACGTGTTGCATTTATTTTATACAAGTTTAAATATTTTACGCATCCAATCGACACGTAATAATAGTACGGTTAGTAAAATTTCATAAAATGTAGGGAAAAATTTTGCCACTAAGAGTAACATCAATTGTCCAAAGAAAGTGCCCTCACCTTGGCTTACATTGAATTGTGCTAAAATGCCGACGTCGATCACATTCAAACCTACAATGACTACGATAACTGGCCAAATTTTCTTTGTTAAAAAACCTAATATTAAACCGATAACGACCAATATAATCAGTTCAAATATAAAATACTGCACAAATGTATCTAACTGCGTCCCAAAAATGTAGAATGCCATATCTCTAAACATTACCTATCTCCCTCAAATCGTTTTCACTTTATTTTATCACGTTTCACTTGTCTGCTATTTAAAGATATCGTAAAGATTCAGGTCAATCATTTACACAATGTTAATATTCATGACAGTCCTTTATGATGTTTAGAGGAACTTCACAATGATTTCATCATAGCTTGACATGAACGTGCTATATTGAAAATAAACAAAGTCAGATTAAAGGAGTTCATGATGAAGCTCGTTTATAAATGTTTGTTTTGCATCGTCCTATTTTTATGTACACCACTCATCACAGCGATCGCTCAAGAGCCGATTACGATAGAAGCACACCATTAATCCATATATAATGAATACTCTTTTTATAACCTTTTTTACATTTAATTATGCCGTCACCACTCAACTTTGTAAAATTCGCACCTTTTTATATGAAAACGTTTTCTTCCCTTATCTCTTCATGATACACTGATATTACATCAGAAACATAATGGGAGGAATTCGGCATGGCCTTAGTCAAACACTTTTTTATCGCATTGTCTAATAATGCATTTTTAAATTCAGCAGCGAAAATCATTGGGCCTTCATTAGGGGCAAACAGAGTAGTCGCGGGAAATACAATTGATGATGTGATTAAAACGATTAAACGACTGAATGAGAAAAATATTTCAGCTACAGTAGATAATCTCGGTGAATTTGTGAATAACGAACGAGATGCTATTGAAGCGAAAAATAATATATTAAAAGTGATGGAAGCGATTCATAAACATCAATTAGACGCACACATGTCTGTCAAACTGAGTCAACTCGGTAGTGAATTTGACCGTGCACTTGCATATCGTAACATTCATCAAATCGTTTCTAAAGCGCAAGAATACGATCATATGCATATCAACATTGACACGGAAAAATATGATAGCTTATTCGATATTACACAAACATTAGACCGTTTAAAGCCTGAGTTTAACAATGTGGGTACCGTCATTCAAGCTTATCTATTCAAAGCAGACGTATTGATTGATAAATATCCAGACTTACGCTTACGACTCGTTAAAGGGGCTTACAAAGAATCACCATACATTGCATATCAAGCAAAAGAAGAAATCGATGAAAATTATATTCGCTTAATTGAAAAACGTTTATTGACTGCGAAAAACTTTACGTCGATTGCAACACATGATCATCGCATTATTAATCATGTGAAAGAATTTGTTAAAAAACATGATATCGATAAATCAAAATTTGAGTTCCAAATGCTTTATGGCTTTAGATCCGAACTCGCTGAAGAAATTGCAAATGAAGGTTACAACTTTACGATTTATGTCCCATTTGGTGATGATTGGTTCGGTTATTTCATGCGGCGTTTAGCAGAAAGACCTCAAAATATCACACTAGCGCTTAAAGAGTTTGTGAAACCAAAAGCGTTAATTTCTGTTGCAGGTGCCACGTTAGGCACACTTGCGTTATTTAAAATTTTGAAGCGTAAACCTTAAAGAGTATCAGCACATAAATAGAAAGCAGGGACTGGGATATTATGTCCCAGTCCTTGTCTTTTTAACTTGGGTTTAACGGCATAGACGCTACTCATCTATTTTAAATACACGTATTTGATGTCGATTAAGCGTTCATTTGTCGAAGTAAGTTCGCCATTTCAATAGCACCGACTGCAGATTCTGCACCTTTATTGCCTGCTTTTGTACCTGCGCGCTCAATCGCTTGTTCAATATTTTCAGTCGTCAATACACCAAAAATAACTGGCACGCCCGTATCATCACTCGCTTTCGCAATCCCTTTAGCCGCTTCATTACAGACATAATCATAATGCGATGTTGCACCACGAATGACACATCCTAATGTTACGACAGCATCATATTTGCCTGTTTGTGCCATTTTTTTAGCGACGATTGGAAGTTCAAAGGCGCCTGGTACGTAAGCGACATCTATACTATCTTCTGCCACTTGATGTCTTCTCAATGCATCTTGAGCCCCATCTAATAAACGTCCTGTAATTAAATCATTAAAACGACCCACCACAACTCCAATTTTTAAACCTTTACCATTTAATTGACCTTCGAATTTCATCATACTTCCTCCTCTATTTATATTAAATGACCCATTTGTAATTTTTTCACTTGCATATAATCATGGTTGTGCACATTCGTTTCAGTGATGACTGGGATACGTTTACCAATTTGGATACCATAGCGCTGTAATCCTAATAATTTTTCAGGGTTATTGCTCAATAGATTAACCGTTGTAATATTAAAATGCTTTAAAATTTGCGCTGCAATGTCATAATCACGTAAATCCGGCTCAAATCCAAGTGCTTCATTCGCTGAAACGGTATCATAGCCTTGTTCAATTAATTCGTAAGCTTTTAGTTTATTCATTAAACCAATGCCACGCCCTTCTTGAGGCAAATAGAGCAACATGCCACCGTGTTGTTGGATATACGCCATTGACGCCTCTAACTGTTCACCACAGTCACATCTTTCACTATGAAATATATCACCTGTCGCACAAGCGGAATGGACGCGGACATTCATCGTGGGTTGAATGTCACCTTTGACGAGCGCTAAATGTTCTTCTCCGTCAATATTTGAAGTAAAACCATACATGTCAAATTCACCAAATTGGGTTGGTAATTTAATTTTCGCTTCCACTGAAATCAATGTACGTTGTGATTTAATATATGCAACAATATCTTCAATCGAAATCATTTTCAAGTTGTGTTGCGCTTTAAACCGCTCTAATTGTTCTCCTTTGGCCATCGTCCCGTCATCATTCATAATTTCACATATCACACCGGCTGGACGTGCCCCTGTTAACTTCGCCAAATCGATTGTCGCTTCAGTGTGCCCCCGACGTTCGAGGACCCCATGCTTTTTAGCGATTAACGGAAAGATATGACCAGGTTGATGAAATGTTTCAGCAGTCATTTTTTCATCTATCAATGCTCTCGCTGTTACTGTTCTTTCAAAAGCACTAATTCCTGTTGTTGATTGCACATGGTCAATACTTTGTGTAAATGCCGTACCGTGGGGATCGCGATTGTGTTCGACCATATTATCAAGTCCCGCTTGTTGGGCAATCTCTGCTGTAATTGGTGTACAAATGAGGCCTCTCCCGTGGGTCGCCATAAAATTAATTGTGTTTTCATCCATCCACTCTGTAATTGCAACAAGATCACCTTCATTTTCGCGATCTTCATCATCAACGACAATAATCGTGCCGCCTTGTTTCAATGCTTCTAACGCTTCTTCAATTTTGTCTAATTGCATGTAACGCCCCTCCTTAAAAACCTGCATTCAATAATTCTTCTACTGACAGCTGTGATTTTTCCTTTGTGATGGCTTGGACATATTTAAAGAGCATATCTGTTTCTAAATGCACCGGATCACCTTGTTTTTTGTCAGCAAGAATGGTTGCTTTACGTGTTTCTGGAATTAAATGAATATCAAAACAATCTCTAAATTTTTTAAAAACCGTTAGACTGATACCATCAACAGCAATCGACCCTTGTGGAATCATTTGATCGATTAGACACGGTTCAGCTTTAATTGTATAAATCCATTCATTTTGGGATGTTTGAATGTGTTGAATCACGCCTTTACCGTCGACGTGACCTTGTACAAAATGGCCACCTAACCTCCCAGTAGCTAATAATGCACGTTCTAAATTAACGGTATCATTCGTTTTTAAATCTGCTAAATAGGTTTTATTTTCAGTTCCGTGAATGACATCGACTGTAAAGCTATATTGATCAAAGCGCGTCACAGTCAGACATGTACCATTCACACTAATCGAGTCGCCTATATGCATATCGTCTAATATTTTTTTACATTGAATTGTCAGTGCTGTTGTAGGGTTACGTTTTTGAATATGTTGAACTGTACCGACCTCTTCAACGATACCTGTGAACATGTCGTCACTTCCTTTGCATTCGGAGTTTTAAATCGGTATCTATTATGTCAGTTTGTACAATTTCAAATTGTGGAAGTTGGTTTAAAGGGGTCACCAATGGAGTTTGATAAAATTGATTCACACCTTGACCACCTATGATTTTCGGGGCTAAATATAGGATGAAGTGCGTCACCAAACGAGACGCTAAAAATTGTGAAGTTACATTAGGGCCTGCTTCGACAAGGACATGACCATAACCTTTTTGATATAAATCTTTGAGCACATCTTCAATTTGAATGTCGGTTTGCTGAATTATTTCAACATGGTCGAATGATGAAGTGAGTGCTTGATTTTCAGTATAAATATAAATCGGTGTCACATGATCTTGGAAAAGTTGTGCATCCCAGTTGATTTTGCCGGAGCGCGATAAAATCACTTTCGCTGGATGATGTCCATCTTCCACGCGTGTCGTTAAACTTGGATTATCATGTGTTAGCGTGCCATTTCCAGTTATTATCGCATCATGAGAATGTCTCAATTGGAAAACATCTGCCTTTACTTGTTTAGAAGTAATCCATTGACTTTCAAAATGATCCGTCGCTTGTTTACCATCTATACTGGCGCTCACCTTAACTGTCACAATGGGAACAGCACCTTCTTTACTGCGATAAAAAGCGGCATACAATTGCTCGGCACGTGGATGTGGACGATATTCCACCTCAATACCATGTTGCACCATCACGTCATGGCTTGTTTCTTGTAATGTGGTATCTTTGGCAGCATAAACGACTTTCGCTATACCAGTGTCAATGATACGTTGTGCACATGGAGGTGTACTGCCGTAGTGTGAACACGGTTCAAGGGAGACGTAAATCGTAGCACCTTTAACGTGTTTAGCACCGGCCATATCAATCGCTTGAATTTCAGCATGGCGTTCACCTTTTTTTAAATGTGCACCAAAACCGATGATACGCCCATGTTTCACAATGACGGCTCCTACTGCTGGATTCGTTCCAGTTTGGCCTTGTGTCATTTCTGCCAATTGTATCGCATAGTCTAAATAATGGTTCATACTTTCACCTCAATAAAAAACCACTCGATTGTCGACTTCGAGTGGTAGGATGTATGAAAAGTGATCAAAACACATTGATTCTTTTTCATTCAAAATTTGGATACGACAAATAAACTCACATATTGTATGTGAAAAAATGTCGTCACTATTCTTCCTCCCATCCAGACTTTAACTGTCGGCTCTAGATTCTCACTAGATCAGCCATATCAAATCAATGATACGGGTCGCAGGCTTATATTTTACTGCCGGTTGGGAATTTCACCCAGCCCCGAAAGAATATATGAAATTGTATTGAGAATAAAAGATACACATGGACCTATCAAAAGTCCATGCGTCTATATTAGCGTATCTTTTTAAAATTTACAATTGATTGAACATCAAATCTTCAGCATCACCAATTAATAATATAATGATTTATCACAACATTAAAGCTCTCTCCGCCCTAAAACAGCGTCTTTATTTTTTCTTCTTTTTCTTCTTCGTTTTTTTCTTTTTTGCTTTTTCTTCCGCTTTCTTTTGTTGTTTGCGCGCTTCTTTTTCTAGAGCCTTTTTTGCTTTATAGGTGTCATATAAGTTTTCTACCGCACTGACTGCCTGTTGAATAATCATGCTCACGCCATTACGTTCAAAGTTAACACCGTTTGTCATTTGTCCAATTGCACGCATGTTGTTGAGTGTACCATATAACGGACTAATGACTTCATTCGTTGATGGCACGATTTGGATCCCACCAAGAGGATGTGCCTGGACGATTTGACGATTCGCCACATCTAGAAGTAATGCATCGTCATCATCTAATTGACTCAAATGTTTTTTCGGACCCGTCGCATTAATGACGACATCCATTTTCATTTCTTCATGAACATTTTTAAAGCGCAAACGGTATTTACCGTAAAATTGACGCACATGCTCCAAACCAGACAACACTTGTAAATGGCCAGCTTTGATTTCTTCCACCAACAATTGTGCTGTTTCTCTAGGCATTGGATTTGTATTCTCTTTCATGTAGCGGTGGTATTTGTTGATAAATTGTTCTTGGTCTTCACGACTTAAACTATTCCAAATCCAATTCATATTTTCTTTTAACGTTTCAAACATACTTTGTAATGCACCGACTTCTTCCGGATGATTCAAATCATAATTCAAGTCACGAATCGCATCATATTTACGACGTTTCAATAATTTTTCTAATGGTATATCTCGTACTTCAAATTCTTTTTTAAACAATGCTACAGCGTCTTCTAATGGAACGACACCCATGTTTTCTGCCTTCAGCGCATCAAAATTTTCCAATGTTAAAAATTGAAAGGTAATATCCTGCATCGTTCCACGCACACTCGGTAATTTACCACTACGACTCGCCATCACAATCGGTTTACGCTGATGATGACTTAATGCGTGACGTACAACATCTAAACTTGCTAATCCTGTCCCAATAATCGCCACAGCATCGTCATCATCTACTTCAGCTAACGTTTGATTAGCAGGATAAGGTGAATGAATGTACCCTTTTAGTCCTTTTAAATCAAATGGATCGTTGTAAGACATCGTACCAGTCGTAAAGAACACATAATCATATTTTTGACACGAATCGACATCGTTCCCTGTACATACGACAATACGTTTAGGAGTAATTTCACTTTCTTGCTCTTCAATATACATATGCGTCACTTCTTGTTTGATGACATTGACATTTTCAAATGTTGTGTCAAATTGTTCTAAATAACTTTTCATATAGTGACCAAATACGTATCTCGGCAAATAATCCGCATCACCGTAATCAAACGTATCTTGTTCGTTATACCATTCTCTAAATTCTAGAATGTTATCGACGTTTAATGATAAATGATCAACAGGCACATTAATCAAAAAATCTTCACTATCATTTTGAAAAGGTTCTCCTTGCCCCATGTTATAAGCATTATCATATAAATCTACTTCAATCTTCTTAAATTGCTTATATTTTACGAGCTGTCGCAAAACGCTCACACCTGCTGTTCCCATTCCAACAATGGCTACTCTCATTTTGCACCATCCTTACTCTAATTTGTACATTGCTTCTCTATTATACCCTGAATGATACCTATTAATTAATCATTTTACATTTTACTATCGTATTGGTCCTGTTCGAGTCATTAATGATGTACAAAATTTGAGCAGTAAGAATCGTAAACGTCACACATTTACTTTGATTACAATTCACACGCATAGTACACTTGAGACATAAAGGAGTGCGTACTATGTTAAAAATGATTGTCAAAGTGATTATTTCAACAGTCATCTTATTTTTTGTACTCGGTCGTAACAATAAAGCTGAGTAATCTCGTATTTATGCAGCAATAAAAAAGGTTGAGTCGTTCACATGAATACCGTGACAACTCAACCTTTTCGTTCAATATTAATCAAAATGGATTTAATAGTTATGACCATCTTGATGCTTTTTATCATCTTTGTATACGTACCAGTTAAAATATTTACCTTCCGTTTTCATATCTTTATAGAAATCCGCCATAATCACCGCATTACTTTTAGCCCAGTTAATGTCTGTAGCATATTGGTGTTCACCAGGATTTTTAGGATTCCAACGCATACTATATAATGTGTTTTGGTTTGGGTTAGATAAGTAGTGGTCGTGAATAAACGCTGCACCACCATTAATGGCTTTTTCTGGTGTATCCCAACCCTTTTTCTTCGCATATTCTGCACCGGTTTTAACAGGCGCTTCATCTAATGCACCGACACCATAAAAGTTATAATATTTTTTCCCGTCAATTTCCACACCATTCGACAATTCAGAAACGACTGAGCCTGTCTCTAAAAGCGCATGTGAAATCAAATACACTTCATTAACTTGTTTGGCTTTCGCCGCATTCACAAAATCATCCGTATGTGCTAACAATGTCGGATGATCTCGTAACATCCGTTTAATTCTGTTTTTATCAATACCTTGATACTTTGACAATTCTAAAAATTGATATTTCTGCCGCTTGTCATCCATAAAAGATGAACTATCCATCGCTTGACGAATTTCAGAATCTGAAGCGTCACGCCAATTGGTATGGTCTTTATTTGAAACTTGCTGGCTTGTGTAGTTATCAATTTGCTTTTCAGATGCTTGTTTTAACGTCACATCTAACTTTTCAACACGTTCAACTTGGTCAACACTTTTAAAGAATATTTGATCTTCAATCATCTTGAAAAAGAAAAAACCTGCAGCTGCAGCAATCATTAAAGATGCAAGGACAGCAAGGATGGAACCTTTCTTGTGCTTTCTCATAAACACACCTCTTCAGAATGTTTCATATTGTTACATAAATTAAATTTACTCGCTTGACTTCAAATTTTACCACCTTACACGACTCTGTACAATTGGTTTCATCTCTTGTTACAAATTCATAAAAAAATAGTAATGAATATGTAAACTAATCCATTACTATTTTTCTTCACGGTGGTAATCCATCATAATGAAACTTGCTGCTTGAGAACGATTTTTATAGTAATAGCGTGCAAGGTTAATCGTTCCTTCTACATCACCGTCACGATACATCATTTCTTTTGTCATGTTATTAATCATAACGAACTCTGAACGATCTCTAATGATGTCCAAATCGTCATTACGCGCAAAGAAATGCTCTAAATTTAAATGTTCGTAATCCATAATATCCTCCTCTATACATTTGTAATGGTCGAAATGTCTTAATTGCGTCCTTATACACCGTTTCATTAAAAAAATAGCGATAAAACAGTGTCTCATTCTTGTATTAAACATAAAATAGCACAAAAAGTAAAATGTCACAATCATTTCGCTATGGTATAACTCCATTGACCGGTCAAATTAGAAAAGGAGTGATTGATATCATTTTTGATACACTTTATGCTCAATACTATAAATTCATACATTTTTTACTACATCAGTATCAAATTTCGTATAATTATGATGAATACTTCCAATTGTTGTCGATACGGTTATGGGAACTTTCAATGAAATATGATGCGACTTTTAATCAGTCTTTTAAAACGTATATCAATTATCAACTGAAATATTATTTAATCGATTTATTACGCTCGGCACATACACCGTTGACAACAACACCACTGGATACATCAGCCAATCAACTGAAAGACATGTCGACATCACATTTGAATTTGATGCTTGAAGATATCATACGAACTTTAAAACCGACACATCGCACTTGGTTTCGCTTTTATTTGCAAGGTTATCAGCAAAAAGAGATTCAACAGCTGATGCAAGTATCAGCTACCACGGTTCGTAAATATAAAATTGCCACCTTCCGTCATATCAAACAAGTATTGACACAAGATGATTTAAAGAAAGGATTTTAGCCATGACTGTCACACAACCACAATACGAAAACATACTTTATATTAAATCGTCAGAATCAATAGGGCATCAATTGGTTATTCAACATCTCACGCATGAACAACGAAGCCAAATGTCGATGAAACAGTATATTGACCAACTGGCTTATCAATTTCAAAGAGATGTACGTACGCAACAAAAAATTGCGAGCGAGACGTTGAAAGTACATCAAATGATCCCGATATTTTTGAGCAAATCACTGATACTTTGTCCACTTCAATCACAACGCGCAGCCATTCAATATTATATTAATGTCACACACGTTATCGCCGCTTCGTCACATCAGCAAAATACACGCATTCATTTTAACAACAACTTGTCACTCATTGTCCCAATGCCTTTAAATCAATTCGTTCGAAAATGGAAAGACGCTTATTTACTCACAGCACTAATGTAACTTTAATTCACTTTATTAAATTTATACAACAACAATCTTTTGGTGAAAAATGCGTTGACACGTTTCATCAAATAAACCGTCCCAATCATTAATACAATCGCACCGAATAAAACAGCGATCACGGTACCTACAGATAATGTCACTTGAGGTTGGATAAAGTAATTCACCGCACTTAAACTCAGTAGCAAGCCAGTAATAAATAAACCGAGCAACAAAATATTCGAAACAAGTAAGCCAACCAATGATGTAACTAAATGACCCGATGAAACAATACGTGTCCCAAAAACTTCATGTTGCAAATAATCATTTACAAAACGGCGTGGTGTCGAAAATTGTTGTTGGATAGTTTCAACACGATGCTTTTCAAAATATTGTGTTAGCGCATTTTTTTCGCGGCGATTGAGATACCATAACTCTTTCTTCACTTTATACTCAAATACGTCTTTTCGCATATTAGACTCCTTTATGTCTTTTACTTAACAAAGCATAGCTAAAATTGAGATGTATTGCAAGCGCCATTCAACTCAAAAAAGCACATGCGTGCGGGTTTTGAAATCTATCATTGACTCGATTTCAGCCCACGCACATGTGCTTTTTGTAAATGATGTCGTTGTCAAATTATAAAATGCTAAGACCTGAAGATTTGATGTCTTTAGCGAAACCTTGAACTGTGTCTACTGATAATTCATTGATGTCACGACCGATGTTTGATACTTTTTTAACAACATCTGAAGGACAAGTAATGATGTCTGCACCAATTTCATCAGCTTGGATGACGTTGAATAATTCACGACAGCTTGCCCATAAAAGTTGCACGCCTTCCTTGCTGTGAGTCACTTCAACTGATTCTTTCATTAATGGCATTGGGTCTACACCTGTGTCAGCAATACGACCTGCGAATACTGATACGTATGTTTCAACACCAGCAGTTACAGCCTCAGTGATTTCTTTAACTTGTTCAATTGTGTATACAGCTGTAACGTTAAGTTTTACGCCTTTAGCTGATAAGCTTTTGATAAGTGGAATCATAGACTCCCCTTTAGTGTTCACAACGGGGATTTTAACGAAGATGTTCTCACCAAATTGTTGGATGATTTCAGCTTCTTTTTCCATTGTTTCCATGTCGTCACCGAACACTTCGAATGAGATAGAAGCATCAGGAATCGCTTCAACTGCTTCTTTAGCAAATTCAATGTAATCTTTTACGCCTGCTTTCGCCATTAAGCTTGGGTTTGTAGTAAAACCGTCTACCTCTTTATTTTGATATGCTTTCTTCATTTGTTCGATGTCTGCACCATCAGCAAATACGCGTACTTTTAAATCAGCCATTTAATTATGCCTCCTTGATATTTTTATCATACTAACGTTATAACATTTTTTATGTCCTCAATGCCATTTTTACGCTTACAAAATTTTTAACCAGATGTAAATGAATTCAAAAATATGATATGATAACAAGCGATATGAAAAGGAGGCATATGATGTCTAAATCTAAGAAATACTTTTACTTATCCGTGTTGTTAATGTTAATCAGTCTTTATTTTAATACGCTTAATCCATTACTTAACGCACACTTCACATCTATTATTAAACTCATTTTTGTATGTAGTGTCGTTAATTGTTTAATATTGTTGATCGCCATTCGTTTTGCCGACAAATCTATTAAACATTTACCAGAGCGTCGCAATTGGATTCATAAAGCCTCGAAAATACAACCATTATTACTACTCATTGTATTAGTGGTCCATCTACTTGCTTCACTTTACACATTTGGCATCATTTAAAATTAAGAAATTTGAAGAGAAATGGTGATATTTTGAAGTATATTTTAATCTTTTTAGGTGGCTGCATAGGTGCACTATTGAGATGGCAAACGAGCTTCATAACAATTGGATATCATTTACCGATAGGCACCTTCATTGCAAATTTGTTAGGTGCCTTTTTAATGGGTTATTTCACAGTACGCCTTCATCATTGGAATTCAAGCTATCCGAAACTTAAACTAGGACTCACAACAGGATTTTTAGGTGCATTAACGACATTTTCCACTTTTCAATTAGAACTTGTCACACTGGCACAACAGTTAGACTGGTTCAATTTAGTCATATATGGATTGTGTAGCTATTGTGGCGGCCTCATCTGTTGTTACTTAGGCTACAAATTAGGGGGTGTGCATGCATGACCATGTTATTCGTGGCATTAGGCGGTGGCATCGGAGCTGTATTACGTGGCTTCATCAGTGCGATAACATCACGTTATATGAACACATCATTTCCTATCGCGACGTTAATCGTTAATCTTATCGGTTCGTTTTGTATTGGTTATTTCAACCACTTTACATTGTTATCACCTGAATTAAAGCTGTTAATCATCACAGGTTTACTCGGTGGTTTTACAACATTTTCAACATTAACTTTGGAACTATTTCAAATGTTGTATTCCAAAACGTGGGGCCGATTCATTTGGTATAGCACATGCCAATATATCGGCTGTTTTGTACTCTGTTTCATCGGCATGCAGTTGTAGCAACTTAAAATCTTATGTATAAAAGTTAAAGGAGCTAGGACATTACGTTTCCTTAGCTCCTTTAATGTATCAAAAATCTATATTTACATAAACGTTGACAATTACTTACCATCAAAATGTAATGGATCAGGTCCAATACGACGATCTTCATTCAATCCATCTAAAACTTCCATTTGACCAAGCGATAATTCAAAGTCAAATACATTTAAATTCTCTTCAATACGACTTGGTGTGATTGACTTAGGAATTGTGACAACCCCATGTTGCAAGTTCCAACGAATAATCACTTGTGCTGGTGACTTGCCAACTTCAGCAGCCACTTGCTTCACAGTATCATCTTCTAAAATTTGTGCGTTCATTAGTGGTGACCAAGATTCCATATGGATATTTTGCGCTTCTAAATACACGCGTAAACGTTTTTGCGTTAAATATGGATGGAATTCCACTTGGTTAATGACCGGTTTAATCCGCGAAGTTGCTAATAACTTATCCAAATGTTCCACATTAAAGTTACTTACACCGATATTTTTCACTTTTTGATCGTGATATAGCTCTTCCATCCCTCTCCACGTATCAATCATGACATCTTCATCTAAGCCTGGCCAATGCACTAAATACAAATCTAAGTAGTCGAGTCCTAGGCGCTCTAATGAAGCCTGATATGCCGCTGCAACATTTTCACGACCATAATCAGATAACCATAATTTTGACGTAATAAACAGATCTTCGCGCGTTAAATCCGTTTCCGCTAAAGCTTCGCGAATCCCCTCGCCCACTTTTTCTTCATTTTGGTAAATCATCGCAGTATCAATACTACGATAGCCACTTTTAATCGCATGTTTAACCGCTTCTTTTGCAGTATCATTGTTTTCAACTCGAAAGACACCTAAACCCACTTGCGGCATTTGATTGCCATTATAAAATGTTACATGTTTCATATGTCATCGCTCCTTTGTAATCTAACCTTATCGTATCGAATCGTGACGTCATTGCGCAATCAATACAACCTAAAATATAGAATATCACCCGCCTCAACAACACAAAAAGAGCCGGAGATCACACCCCAGCCCTAATTATATTTAATTAAATGATTCAATTTCGTCCATAATATTTTGTAAATCGTTCACATCATACTGAATACGTCCATGGAACACAAAACGATTGAAAAATTCATTCAACTGTTCCGGACCTACTAATACTTTTGTAACACCTTGTGACGCATAATTTGAAATTGTGACATCATCTTCATGACGCGGATTGAAATATAAAATCGGTGTTGGTGTATATTTCAAATCCAGCTCGTGTTGTAACTTCACAGCTAAAGCTTCCACATGCGCTAAACGGTCTGTGTAATCAACAATTGACAATGCATTGTGAGACGCGTCGCTTTGATCTAACACAACGGTTTGTGGTGTTTTTGGGCTTAAGTCCAATGTCTTAAAAACTTGTTCCATCATTGGATTATCAGAAAACTGCTGTTGACTGATACCTTGATAAACATGGCCTTTTAACAATTCTGAATCAATTACATAAAGGCCTGTGCGTGTTAAAACAAGATGACTGACACGTGTAATGTCTTCTAAATCATTTGTTGGTAAAAAGATATTCGCCATGATATGCATATCTTCTGGACGGATTCTCTTTTCTTTGACTAAACGCTCACGAATGGTAAGCAAACGCATATCAGTCACATATTCACTATGATTTTTAGAGAACAGTTTCAGTGCATCGATTTCTCTGTTTTTAGAAGATACCATTGTTTCGTATTCTTCTTTATGACGTGTTTCAGCTTTTTTCTTGTCGATGCGGACTTTTTCAAGTTCTTCTTGATGTTCGTGTGTTAATTTCTCTTGTTTTGTTTGATATTGATTCGCATAAGTTTCTTTCGCCTTCTTCTTGCTTTTCAATGCCACTAAAAACAAAATAAAGAATAATGCTGCTACAACAATCGCAGCAATGAGGCCGATTTCCATTGGACCAAATTGTGTCATGAGCAATACCTTCCTTTATCACTTTTCTACAGTTATTTCTATTATATTAAATAACTATAAAATTAGCGATAGTTATCATCAAGAATTTTATTTTAATGTATTCACTGTTTCTTGTAAAACTTCAACTTTATCTGTACGTTCCCATGGCAATTGCACATCGTTACGACCGAAGTGACCGTACGCCGCAGTTTGTTTATAAATCGGCTTTTGTAAATCTAACATTTGAATAATACCTGCTGGGCGTAAATCAAAGTTTTGTCTTACCGCTTCGATTAATATATTTTCGCTTACATTACCAGTACCAAATGTATCAATAGCAATCGAAACAGGTTGTGCTACCCCAATTGCATATGCCAATTGGACTTCGCATTTATCAGCGAACTGAGCTGCTACAATATTTTTAGCCACATAACGTGCCGCATACGCAGCTGAACGGTCTACTTTTGTCGGATCCTTACCAGAAAATGCACCACCGCCGTGACGTGCATAACCGCCATAAGTATCAACAATAATTTTACGTCCTGTCAAACCTGCGTCACCTTGTGGTCCACCGATAACGAAACGGCCTGTAGGGTTGATGAAAAATTTTGTTTCTTCATCTAATAATTGTTCATCTACAGTTGGATAAATGACGCATGCCTTAATATCATTTTGGATTTTTTCTAGTTCAATTTCTTCGTGATGCTGTGTTGAAATCACAATCGTGTCAATACGTTTCGGTTGATCATTTTCATCATATTCCACTGTAACTTGAACTTTACCATCTGGACGTAAATAATCTAAAGTACCGTTTTTACGTACTTCTGATAAACGTTTTGACAATTTATGTGACAAATCAATCGGTAATGGCATGAATGTATCTGTTTCATTCGTCGCGAAACCAAACATTAAGCCTTGGTCACCGGCACCTGTGTTTAATACTTCTTCGTTTCCTGCTTCACGGTATTCTAGAGCACGGTCCACCCCTTGTGCAATGTCAGGTGATTGTTCATCAATCGCTGTTAACACTGACATCGTTTTGTAATCATAACCATATTTCGCACGTGTATAACCAATTTCTTTGACAGTTTCACGAACGACTTTTGGAATATCAACATAAGTTGACGTCGTGATTTCACCAACGATTAAAGCCATCCCTGTCGTTACCGTCGTCTCACAAGCTACACGCGCATTGGGGTCTCCTTTTAAAATTTCATCTAAAATTGCGTCTGAAATTTGGTCGGCAATTTTGTCTGGATGCCCTTCAGTAACTGATTCTGAAGTGAATAAACGTCTGTTATAAGTCATAATAAACTCCTTTTTGTATGTATTACGAACATTCTCTATCTGAGCTCAATAAAAAAGAGCCTTTCAACACTATAAAATAGAGTGAAGGCTCTAACGTCCATTCGCTCTTATCGTTCAGACTAGTATTGTGTCTGCAAACGGTTTGGCACCTTTCTTCGTTAAAAGAGGTTGCTGGGTTTCATTGGGTCCATGTCCCTCCACCACTCAGGATAAGAGAATCCGTTAAAATCATATTACAAAACTTTATTACCGATGTCAATTTCATCTTACTGGGCTTTTCAAAATGATGTTTGAAGCACCTTTATCCTTTGCATTTGTTTTTCTACTTTGGTGTAACATTACTTTACTTTCTTTATTTTATCTTAATTTTTTTCTTAATTGAGTAGGGATTATTTAACGAATATGTTATACTCTTGAATTGTAAAGGCTTACATTGCCGAAATTACTTTGGAGGGATATTATCATGTCATTCGACAAACATGCGATTGAAACAGTAGCTAACAAGCCGAGTTCACATTTTCAACTCACAACGACTGAATTGTACAACAAAATTTTAAAGAGAAATGAAGCCGAACTGACAGAATTAGGTGCAATCAACGCGAAAACTGGGGAGTATACGGGACGTTCTCCAAAAGATAAATTCATTGTTGACAATCCACAAGTTAAAGACGACATCGATTGGGGTTCTATCAACCAACCGATTTCAGAAGAAAAATTCTTGAATCTTTATGAAAAAGTTGTGGAGTACTTAGATGAAAGAGATGAGTTGTTCGTATTCAATGGTTATGCAGGTAGCGACCAAGAATCACAACTGAAACTCACAGTTATCAACGAATTTGCATGGCATAATCTATTTGCTCAAAACTTATTTATTAAGCCAACTTCAAAAGAAGAAGCAGCAAAAATTAAAGCAGACTTCACGATTATTTCTGCACCACGCTTTAAAGCAAATCCTGAAGTGGATGGCACGCGTTCTGAAACATTTGTCATCATTTCATTCAAACATAAAATCATTTTAATCGGTGGTACAGAATACGCTGGGGAAATGAAAAAATCTGTGTTCTCCATTATGAACTATTTATTGCCACAACAAGGTATTATGAGTATGCACTGCTCTGCCAATGTAGGTGATAAAGGTGACGTCGCATTATTCTTTGGTCTTTCTGGTACAGGAAAAACAACACTTTCAGCAGACCCGAATCGTAAATTGATTGGTGATGATGAGCACGGTTGGAATGAAAATGGTGTCTTTAATATTGAAGGCGGTTGCTATGCGAAAGCCATCAATCTCTCTGCAGAAAAAGAGCCACAAATTTTTGAAGCCATCCGTTACGGAACAGTGTTAGAAAACTTAGTCGTTGATGAACAGGGTTACATTGATTTTGATGACAACAAATATACTGAAAATACGCGTGCCGCATATCCTATCAACTATATCGATAACATTGTGTTACCTTCCAAAGCATCACATCCAAATACGATTATTTTCTTAACAGCTGATGCGTTCGGCGTCCTGCCACCGATTTCGAAATTAGATAAAGATCAAGCGATGTATCATTTTTTAAGTGGTTTCACATCTAAGTTAGCAGGTACAGAACGTGGTATAACAGAGCCACAACCATCATTCTCAACATGTTTTGGCGCACCATTCTTACCGTTACGTGCAGAAGTCTACGCTGAATTGTTGGGTGACTTAATCGACAAACACGACGTAGATGTTTACCTTGTCAACACAGGTTGGACAGGTGGACAATATGGTGTCGGTAACCGTATCCAATTAAAATACACTCGTAAAATGGTAAATGACGCGATTAACGGTAAATTAAAAACAGCTACATTTGAAAAAGATGACATTTTTGGTTTATCGATTCCAACTAAAATTGAAGATGTCCCAACAACGATTTTACAACCTAAAAATGCATGGACAGACCCAACTGCATACGAAAAACAAGCACAAAACCTTGTCAGTCGCTTTAAAGAAAACTTCAAAAAATTTGGCGAAGATGCACAACAATTAGAAGCAGCCGGTGGATTTAAAGGTTAATCCATCGCATTATATTAACAAAGTAGTGTCTATTTTTTGTTCGACAAGAGATGACACTACTTTTTATTAGGTTTAAACTGATCGTACCTATATATTCTTATGAAACACTGACGTGACCTAGAATATTACAAAAACTTCTTTTTGTTACCTCAAATGATAGCAGTCTACTCAAATAACTCTAGAATCAACAAAAGTACCAAAAAGTCATAATTGTAACCTTATTTATAATATTACTAAAAAATGCCAATGCTGTTATCATTCATGCATCTTAATTTAATGTGGGCACTCAAACTTTTTAATCTTTGAGCACAAAATAAAAACGTCATGCGTATGCCTTTTCAAAATGAGCGTACATTTCTAACGTTCATTTCGTGACATACACATGACGTGATAGTATTTAAAATTTCGTGCCAGTTTCGATGTCCGTCATCCATTGTTGAATGCGCGCTAACACGTGTTTCATGGCAGGTGGACGCGGGACATGCCCTTCATCCATTTGATATAAAGTGTCAAACCGTGCACCGACATTTTTCAGATGCTGTTCTAAAAAGTACGCTTGATGAATGCCCACTTGTACATCTTTGCCACCATGAATGATCAATATCGGTGGTACACCCGCATATATGTCTTTCAATGCATTTCGTGACTCGTAAGCCGCGATATCTTTTTTAGGGTGGCCAATCATTCTTCGGAGCATCCCCCGTAAATCCACACGCTCTTCATACATCAAATGTAAATCTGTCACTCCACCCCAAATGATGTAACTGTCTGCTTCAACTGTTTGAAACGTTAATAATCCTTGGATACCGCCACGTGAAAAGCCGACCAGATGTAATGAAGCTTGGGGATAACGTGCTTTTAACATGTCTGCTGCGACCGTAACATCCGCCAAATCTGCACCTGCAAAATCATCGTTGCCTTCACTCCCGTTATTACCACGATAATACGGCGCAAACACTAATGTATCCAGTGTAGTAAATTGCAACAATCTCGCAAGACGCACACGACCGACTTGGCCTTTGCCGCCACGTAAATAAATGACAATGCGTTTCACAGGCTGATGCGGTGCAACATTTAATCCTTTCACATGTAGCCCATTGACCTCATACGTCCATTCTTCTACTTTGTGACTTTCTAAAAAGACTGGCATTGTTTTATTCTTGATAAAAGCCAAGTACGCTCATCCTTTCAACACATTGTAAAATAGCAGGATCCTTTAATAAATAACTTTTATCCGCTTCATCTATCGCCTCTATCGAATGCGTTAAAATTGGACCCATCGTTTCATGATAGTGTACATTGCGATCTATCGCATTAACGATGACGACATAAACATCCTTTTTAAAACAATCCTGTTCGCCCTGGACTTCATACTGTGCAATATAATAAATATGTTCAGC
The DNA here is from genome assembly GCF_001792775.2 of Staphylococcus pseudintermedius. Classification (GTDB taxonomy): domain Bacteria; phylum Bacillota; class Bacilli; order Staphylococcales; family Staphylococcaceae; genus Staphylococcus; species Staphylococcus pseudintermedius. The sequence goes on along the minus strand of NZ_MLGE02000011.1, from coordinate 65,837 downwards.
TATAGCCCCTGTTTCTTCATACAACTCTCGCGTTAATGCTTCTATACTTGATTCTCCTACTTCACGTTTACCGCCTGGAAATTCAATGCCGCGTTGTTGATGGTGTGTTAATACCAATTGTTGTTCATAAATGGGTAACGCTAGCACATGACCCCCATCTTTTTCATCAGCATCATTTTTAAACGTTAAAATGACAGTTTGCTGATTTTCATCTGTAAACTTCACGCCCCATACGCCCTTTCTTTCTGTGTTACAATATGATTGATTGAAGGAGGATTCGACTATGAAAACACTGTTTATTTACGCTATCCGTTTTTATCAGCGTTTCATTTCGCCACTGACACCGCCTTCGTGTCGTTTTTATCCAACATGTTCCAATTATACATTAGAAGCGATACAAGTTCACGGTGCACTTAAAGGAAGTTGGCTCGGTTTGAAACGCATTTTAAAATGTCATCCGTTTCATAAAGGTGGCTTTGATCCTGTACCATTAAAAAAATCATCTCATCATCATAGCGGTAATAATAAAGACTGATTCACTACGGGCGGTTCGAAATATAACTGTCCGTCGTGCAACCGTCCTACATTGTTTGTCACATCTCGTTCAAAGTAAAATCCTTCCGGGGTCACATCTCCTGCATAATCGCCCCATTGACTAAGCCAAGCTGTAAAATATCGACTTAACCCACATTCATACATTCCGCCAATAACGACATGAATCCCTTTGCTTTGCAACACTTGCATTGCTTCTAACACACGATCTATCCCACCTAAACGAAATGGTTTGAGTACGACGGTTTTGATATGCGGGTTTTGGGTGAGGTGTTCGATTGTTGTAAGACACGTCGCCTGTTCATCGAGTGCAATCGATGGAAAACCAGTATAATCCGCTTCGACATCCAATGTTTCAAATGGCTCTTCAATAAACGCAAGATACGGTTTTAATCGCTCTAACATTTTGGTATCTGTCGCTGTTAACGTTTGATTCGCATCGGTTGAAATCGGAATATCCGGATACATCGTCGCTAACATTTTCACTTGTTCTATCATTTGTGATGTCCATTTAATTTTAATCCGGCCTACACCATCGAGTCGCATCAAGCGTTCCGTAAAGTCACCATTAATCGTCAGCGTCATTGGCACGTGAAATGATTCGAGGCTGTGAAACATTTGGTACAACGCCATCATCACTGTGGCACGAGCAGCTGGGTATGGATTTAACGTTGCCACACACTGTTTCGCCTCTTCAAATGACACTAGATCAAGGCCACGTACACCTTCAAACCACACCTTTAAGACATGCATCACATTGTTTATCGTCTCGTGATAATACCAAGCTGTGTCGAACGCATTACACTCCCCAAACCATGATTGCTGCTTTTCATCCGTCCATTTCACAAACAATGTTTTTCGATGTGTCATTGTCACTTTCGGCGTACGAATCGGATGGATAAATGACGGTTCATAAAGATAAAATTGCATGTCAGTTAATTCCATGGTCATCCCTCATTTAATATCCGTCTTTGAAGTTTTCCAGTACTTGTATAAGGTAAGGCCCTCACAAAATAAATATGCACAGGTAATTTATATTTCGCTAAACGAGCTTCAAGAAACGCTTCCATATCTGACACCCATTGCTTTGCGACAACGTATAAAATCGGACGTTGCCCCCATGCCGAGTCCGTGATACTTGTACACATCGCATCAGCAATGAACGGATGTGATTTTGCGACAGACTCAATTTCATAAGGATAAATATTCTCTCCGCCACTAATAATTAAATCTTTACGACGGTCATAAATCACAACGTCTCCATGTTCATCGACACTCGCAATATCCCCAGTTTTGAAATAGCCCTCTTCATCAAACACATGGTTCATATTTTCAGGATACAAATAACCTTGCATCACGTTGCCCCCTTTAACATAGAGTTCGCCGTGACCATTGGCATCTGGTGAAACAACTTTAAGTGCAATATCCGAACTGGCATGACCTACTGTATTCGGATTGCGTTGTAACATCGTCGGATCAGCAGTTAAAAATTGTGAACACGTTTCCGTCATCCCGAACGAATTATAAATAGGTAATTGTCGGTCTAACGCTTGACGAATAAACTGCCCGTCGAGCTTTGCGCCACCTAACAGAACTTTTTCTAAATGGTAAGGTTGATCCAAACCTTGTTCCATCAGACGCATTAACGTAATTGGGACTAACGATACGTGGGTAATCCCCTCATTTTGAAACAGTTCCACCACAGTTTTCGTATTGAATTTTTCGAGTAAAAAGACTGTAAATCCATATTGAACGCTTCTCAATAAAATACTTAACCCTGAAATATGATAAATCGGCAAGACTGCTAGCCATTTGGAATCATAAGCGAAACCTAAACTTTCCCGACATGACGCCGCGCTCATACGATGGTTTTCAAACGTCTGCGGTACTGCTTTTTGCGGGCCAGTCGTCCCAGATGTAAACATAATCGAAGCAATCTTTTGTGGATGAAATTCAAATGTATCTACTGCCATATTTAAGTCTGTTGATGGCATTTCAAGATCATCAGATTGTATGACACGGGTTGATGTATTGAATGTTTGTGGCGTTGCTGTACTCACAATTAAATCGACATCAATCGACACCATTTGACGATCAATTTCAAATGGCGTTAAGCGATTATTGATGAGTGCGATTTCGATGTCATACAACCATGCACCGTGAATTAAAATTGCTGCTTCCAATGAATTATCTAAATATAAACCGAGGCGCGTACGTTGTAACTGTTTGAGTTGTGCGCCTTTTAACATTGCTCGGTCCAATAACGATTGAAATGTGATTGTTTCATTCATCGTCTGGATTGCGATCTTGTTTGGATGCTGTTTGGCTTGTTGAACGAGCCAGTGTTCCATATGTGTCCCCCCAAAAACAAAGATTCATTATATCTATTATAGACCTTATCTTATAAACTTGCATCGTATAAAATTGAATGATCAAATTGACAAAAAAACAACGATGCTTCACCACTTGAGTAAAGTCGTTGTTCACAATAAGAATCAAAATCATACAGTTGTTCAACGTAATCACTACATTTCCTTTTGCAATCGCATTTTCGTTTCGTATAACTGTTCGATATATTTAAATTTTTCCTCTTTCGACAATTGTTCATTATCAATAATCTGAAATATCTCGGATTTACGTTGTTGCAAAGACAAGCGATATTGTTTCAATTGATAAAGTGTCTCATAATCTTTCAAAGTCAAATATTTATGGATATGTATCGTTTGGCAATTCGGGTGATTGTAATACATAGATGTCGTAATACATAAGTCAAAGTTTTGAGACAACAACGTCGCTTCTCGTTCAGAATATGGCCCATGAAAGTGACCGATAGGCAACAAGTCATTTAATTTCGTATACAAAATACGTTGTTCCACTTTTGAAATATTCGTCACCACGACAATGTCCATATGATGTTCGGGTGTTTGATGTTCAACATATAAGGATTGAATCGCATAAGCAAACTCTGATAAATCTGACACACTTAAAGGTCTTCTAAATTTTTGTTGAAATTGCTGTGTTTGCGAAAGTTGTTCCATAATTTGCGCAGTTAATTTTGACCAATTGTTAATATCTTTATCCATTTCCCCAGTCACATTACAACGATCTGCATAACCAAAAAACTGTCGATAATACACGACCTTTACTAACGTTTGAATCAGCTCGACAAATACAGCTCTATCGTTAAAATGAATTGCTGTTTGACGTTCAAAGGCATCAATAAACATCTCACTAATGCACATCAAATCTTTAAAACTTTCACTATCATAATAAAAATCATAATCTTTACTAATACAAAGCAGTTGGATCGCTATAAAATGAACCTCAGTCACTATCGACGGCATATGAGTCTTTAATTTTTCGACTAACTGTTGGCTAATATAATATTCTAAACGTTTCTCAATCATTTGACGTTGATGAATTTCCAATGTAATCGGTCGCTCTGAGTGAAAAATGAGGGTTACAAACAAACATCGACATAAAATTCGTTTATTCGATAGCGATATCTTTTTATGTAACATATGTTCATACTGATCAAAAGCACGATAAAACTCATATTCAAATGACTGATATTGATGAATGAGACACGCTTCTTGATTAAAGGTCAGCATATTTTCAAATAATGCATGATAATCTTCAATTTCGATCATTTTAATCATTTCATAAATGACATTGCGTTCAAAATTCACAGCTGTATCAACGTAATAGCCTTGTTTTTTATCATTTAAAAGAGGGATTTGATAGCGAGCCAACCACTTTTTCACTTCATTCAAATCGCTAATGACGGTATTTTTACTCACATCAAAATAGTCTTCAAAGGTTTTCACTCTGAGCACTTTTTGACTTAACAAAATGGCGGATGCTATCAAAATAATACGTTCATCCCTCTTAAAAATGTAATTCGTCGTGGATGCTTTATGATGAAAATATGTTTCAATCACCGTAGACTGCAACGGTTCAATATAAAAGTAACCTTCGTCATCTTTTGATATCGGAGACATGTCTGACAGCTTTAAAATGTCGTTCAATTTGTTAATATAGTAATAAATCATACGTCGCGATACACCAATGGCCTTCGCAGTTTGACTCACACTTTTAAACTTTTGTCGCTTTTTAAAGTAATCTAAAAAGCACAACAATTTTTTATCGAAATCAACCATCAGAAATCACACTTCCTTCAATATCATCAGACTTTATATGAGAAAAGGAATGACTTACGTGTTTTATTGACCGTAATAAGCAGTAGCACCATGCTTTCTAAAATAATGTTTGTCTAATAGAAATCTATCTATTTCATTCATATCTTGCTTCAACAATTCAGACTTCATTGCCATTTCAGCAACTTCTTCTAAAATAATCGTATGTTCTACTGCTTTCTTTAAAGATTTACCAAAGATAAATGGACCATGTTGATTCACAATCACTGCTGGAATCGCAGCTGGATTAATTTGTCTTTGTTCAAATGTTTCTACGATGACTTTGCCTGTATTCAACTCATAATCCGTCGCTACTTCTGCTTCAGTCAAACTTCTCGTACACGGTACCGGCCCATAAAACGTATCTGCGTGTGTCGTGCCATATGCAGGAATATCACGACCTGCTTGGGCATAAGCTACGGCATGTAACGAATGGGTGTGGACGATACTTTGAACATTATCCATATGTTGATATAAGTAGACATGTGTTGCCAAATCTGACGACGGCTTTAATTGATTATCAAAAGGTTTCCCGTCTAAATCTGTTATCACCATATCTTCAGGTCTCATTTTAGAATACGGCACACCACTCGGTTTAATACAGATGATGCCTTTGTCACGGTCAATCACACTCACATTTCCCCATGTCAATTTTACCAAATTATTTTTAGGTAATTGCATATTCGCTTCATAAACATGTTGTTTGATAATTGCATCATTCATGTTGATATGCACCACTCTCTTTTAATTGTTCCATAATAAAGGTTTTAGCTTTTTGAATTTCTGCTCGTGGATCGGCAGCATTTTCTGACCACATTTCAATTAAAAATGGTCCGTGATAATCGATAGCCTCTAACTCACGAAATGCATTCACAAAATCAACACATCCTTCTCCAAAAGGGACATTTTTAAACTGACCTTCGTAAGTTGCCGTCACTGCTCTTGTATCTTTCAAATGTACCGCGACAATTTCATGCGCCGCTAATGCTAATTCTTTTCTTACATCGTTTTCAGGCCAAGCTGACAAATTACCGATGTCTGGATACACTTTCAATAACGGGTGTTGAATTTCGTCTTTAATCGCCATGTATTTCGTTAGACTCGACATAAATGGGTCGTCCATAATTTCGATTGCGAGTATGATTTGTTTTTCCGCAGCTATTTTTAATGCTTCACGTACACCTTCGATAAACAAACGTCTTGAAGTTGCTGTTTTCTTCTCATAATACACATCATAACCCGCTAACTGAATCACACGAATGCCGAGTTGATGTGCGAGTTGAACGGCTTTTTTCATGATAATCATTGCTGTTTCACGCTTAGATGCATCAGCTGAACCAAATGGAAAACGGCGGTGGCCACTTAAACACATACTTTGAATCGCAACACCTGTGTCGAGTTGCGCCTTCACAATACTGTTAATTTTATCTTCTCCCCAGTCTAAACGTGCCAACCGGTGATCCGTCTCATCAATGGATAACTCCAAAAATTGAAATCCCAAATCCGCAGCCATTTTTAATTGCTCTTCAATGTCGATTTGATTGGGCAATGCTTTTTCATAAATGCCTAAATACACCATTATCCAAACACCCTTTGAATTTCAGCTTTAAAATTTAAAGCCGCTTGGTGTGGTGATTCTGCTTCTCTTAAACTACGCCCCGCTATAAAGGCATACACGTCTAAGCCTTTAAATTTTTCAATCGTGTCGAGTTCTAATCCACCCGTTACTGAAACTTTAAAGCCCATCTCAATCAGTCGACGAATTTTATCCAAGTCTGCATTTGACCATGTTTCACCTGCTAACAATGCATCCCGACTTTGATGATAGACGACTTGTTGAATACCATTGTCCATCCATTGTTGTGCTTGTTCAAATGTCCAGTCGCCATAAAGTTCAACTTGTAAGTCATCCATCACTTTGCGTGCAGCCACCATAGTTGGTAGTGTTGCAGAACAAATGACCGTCATCCAGTTTGCACCAGCATCTTTACAGTTTTGTGCGACCGTTTTACCTGCATCTGCACATTTCGTATCCGCAAGTATACACTTATCAGGATATAGCGCACGCATTACTTCAATGGCAGCCTTTCCTTCTTGTAAACATAAAATTGTTCCCACTTCTACAACATCAACGACATCACCGAGTTGTTGAATCGTAGTAATTGCATCTGGAATATTTTGATTATCTAAAGCAATTTGTAATAATGGTAATCCCATTGCTAAACCTCCAATGTTATATATATTGACTCATATCAGCTTGATCAATAATGGCGAATACCTCCTCAACTGAAGTCGCCGAACTTAATTTTTCAATAATGTTCTCGATTTCAAAAACCGCAACGATTTGTGGTATCGCAATACTTGTATGAATTTCTGCAGAGGTTGCCGCTAGTACGACAAACACTTGCGCAGGCTTGCCATCCGAAAATGGAACCGGCGTATCAAATGTGACTAATGAAAAGGCATTTCTGTTCACACCATCTTCAGGACGCGCATGCGGCATTGCCATCCCTTCCATTAACAAGTAATATGGCCCATAATGGTGCGTACTTTTAATAATGGCATCAACATATTCTGGTTTTACCGCTTCACTTTCAACTAATGGACGCGCCGCAATACGGACAGCTTCTTCCCATGAGTCTGCATGTTGATTTAACAAAACTGATTTTTCTGTAATTAAGCTTTCTTTAAACGATAACATCACACATCACCTTTAAATGACAGTTTTTAAGTTCTCTTTAATTTCTTGATCATCCATTAAATTTTCTAAACCGAGCAATTTGCTAGAAGTACGCCCTTCTAGCTCGTGAATCAAATGTTTACTCGCAAAAACGACATCATAACTACTTGCTTGAGATTTCGCTTCACCGACACTGCAATAATCTACAACAAAATCACTCACGTTTAATTCGCGTAAACATTTTTCAATTTTCATCTTAATGACCATCGAACTTCCCATACCATTACCGCAAGCTGCTAAAATTTTTAACATGATATTTCCCTCATTTCTTCATCTTATTCGAATCCTGTATCATATGCTGCTTTATCTTTAGCGCGACGATATTGCAACTGTGGAATGATTAATAAAATAACGACAATCGCCACGTAACCAATCAAACCAAAATGTTGCATCAACGCACCGAAACCTGGCCAAATTAATTCAAAGTCGATATTGCCATGCCATCCTCCAAATTTGTACAGTTGGAAAATGACCACTGCAATGGCACCTATCGCAACTTGACAAATACCTGAAACAAACGAACAAATCATAGCAGCACGTGTACCACCGACTTTATTCGCAAACACTGCAATTGTGGCATTGTCAAAGAACACAGGAACGAATCCGGTAATAATTAATACTGGTGAATGAAACACAAGCAAACCGAGAATCGTTAAAAATTGTCCGATAGAGCCGAAAATAAAACCAAATAAAATCGCATTTTGAGGTGTAAAGTTATAAGATGCGGCGCAGTCAACAGCAGGCAGTGAGCCAGGTAAAATTTTGTTTGAAATACCTTGGAAAGACTGCGTTAACTCGGCAACGAACATTCTCACACCCATCATTAAAATTGCAAGATATACTGCAAACGATAGCGAACTTGAAACGACATATGTCATAAAAGATAATGTCTCAGGGAACTTTTTAGGATCTAAATGACGCAAGAAGTCTTCACCTAAAATAACTAAAATCGTACCAAAGAAAAGTAACATCAATGTCCCTGTAGCAACGATATTATCATGGAAAATAGACAACCATTTCGGCAGTTTAATATTGTCCAAGTTCTTCTCTTTATTGCCGATTTTAGGTGCAATTTTATCAACGATCCAAATCGCAAACATTTGTTGGTGACCAATCGCAAATCCTGAATGATTCGTTAAACGTTGTGTTGGACCAACCGTTAAATTTGAACCTACAGCCCAATATAGCCCTACGATAATACCGACTAAAATGGCACCGACAAAGTTACGATACTCTGGAAATGCTAAGAAAATAATCCAAGTCACCGTCGACGCCTGTTGCACCATGACGTGTCCTGTAATAAATAATGTTCTGATTTTAGTGAATTTCCGTAACAACACAACAACGATATTGAGTAAAAAGCCCACCAATAGCGCTAGCATCGTGTATGACGTCGTTAAACCGATTGACTTCAACGCGCCATCAACTGCATTTAAGCCAAAGTAAGGATCAATAACGGCCGCTTTCAACCCAAAACGTTCCCCTAACCCTGCAAGAATTGGTCGGAAAGTCGCAACTAAGCCCCCTGCACCTACCGTTAAAATCATGTAACCCACTGTTGCCTTAATAAAGCCCGCAAAACATTCATAAAGTTTCTTTTTCAATAATGCGTAACCAATAAATACAATAATGCCTATGAAAAACTCTGGTTTAGATAAAATATTGTTACTAAACCACGTAAACCCATTCATAAATATTTGCATGTGATTCCCTCCTATCATGCATATGGCTTATAAAAATGATGGGAAAGGTAAATCAGTATCTGTAGAGAATACATCATCAAAACCACGTGGGTAATGGTACTCTAAATCATCTTTATCTTTCGGGAATACAAATTTACCACCAACTTGCCAAATGTAAGGCTTAAATTGATACTTTAATACTTTACGTTTAAACTCCCATAGTAATAACAATTCTTTAGGATCTGCTTGGAAATTCGTCCAAATGTCATGATGCACTGGAATGACAACATCTGCTTTTAAACTTTCCGCCATTCTAAGCATATCCACCGATGTCACTTTATCCGTAATTCCTCTTGGATTTTCACCAAATGCACCGATGACTACATTGATATCGTGTTCATTGCCGTGTTTCGCAAATGTATTCGAATAATGTGAATCACCCGCATGATACAGTGAACCGCCAGACGTTTTGAATAAGTAGTTCACCGCGATTTCGTCCATATCCACAGGTAACTTACCTTTCAATGTTACAGAAGGATCTGCTGTTACGAGTGCGGTACGGTCGAACGCTTCCAACACTTGAATTTCAATACTTTTCACTTGAACGGAATCACCCGGCTTAACGACGATACAGCGTTCTTCAGGCACACCCCATTTTTTCCATGTGTTGACCACTTCTTGAGGACCAATAAACGGGACATCTTCATTCGTATTTTGCATCACTGCAGCCGCTGTATTGATGTCCAAATGATCTGAGTGAATATGCGTCACCACTAAAGCATCCACACCTTTAATCTCAAACGGGTCAATGACAAAAGGCTGCGCTCGTAAATTCGGTTGTAAATTTTGACAACCACTCATTCGTTGCATCTGATGCCCTTTTTTCATTTTCCCAACTTTTTGCGTACGCTTACCCGTACCACACCACATATCGCACAAAATATTCGTGTTCTCATGAGATTTCAACCAAATACCTGTACAACCTAACCACCACATGACAAAAGTATTTTCTTCCACAACCTCATTTTCTATTTCTTCGTTGAGCCAAGTGCCCCATTCCGGAAAAGTATTCAAAATCCACTTTTCCTTTGTTACTTCATTAATATGATTCAAAGTCATGCACTCCTTTCAAAATATGTAAACGCTTACTTATTCTCAGTTTATGCCTATTGTTATAAAAGAAAAAGTCCAATATATGTACAAAAAACATGTACATCACTGGACTGTTAGCGCATCAAAATATTCAATTTCAAGCATTCATCAGTTCAAATATGTGCGTTTTAAAACTTTTGTATCAACGTCGTAAGTATAAACATCAGGCATCGTCATCTGTTTGAACTGTTCATAAGCAAATGTACCATCTGTCAACGTATGAAAGAGCACAGCGAGTGACGTACCATGACCACTGATCACAATGGTCTCACCTTTCTCTTGTGACAAAATGTCCTGAAAACTCGATACGATACGTTTCTGCACTTGTTTCAACGACTCCCCTCCAAGTAAGCGATAATCAAAATTCATCCATTGTTCAGCAGCGTATGTATCAAAATCATCCACCCATTCACCGATGACGCGTTCTCTTAAACCATCCTCTACTTGAATATTTATATTGTTCACACGTGCAAGTGGTACTACAGTTTCAAGCGTACGCGCATATGGACTCGCATAAATGGCATCGACATGTTTCCCCTCAAACCACTTCACAAGGTTTTCTGCCTCTCGTCGCCCTTTTTCTGATAATGGCGCCGTATCAGACTTCACCGTATGCTCCCTCGTCGCATGTCTTACAAAATAAATCGTTTTTACCATTTTGACCTCCCTTTAGAAAACCTTATCACTAACAACATTAATTTTTTTCATGGCACATTTGACTGCATCATAATATCCGGCGTTTTATGAATGAATGGTTATTTAAAATACTATTCGCTAATAAAAAACACAAAATAATCAACACAAGAATTAACACATCAAAAACTTGACTGTTTAATACGAAAAAATTCAAAGTTAATAAATAGTTAATAATACAAATTTTAATCCACGCTAAATAAAACCCGAACTTATTTTAATATTACTTCGTTTACATTCGTCTTTTCAACTACTCTTTCCATCTTCTTTTGCCATTATGATGATAATAGCGCGATCTAGATATACCTTTCAAAATCTTGTTTTTATTGTTGAACATAGATTCATGTGAAAAAATGAACAAAGAATATTCTATTACGAAATAGTTAGGCTAACTCCTCTTTTAATAAATAGTTAATTTTAAATTCCCGAAAAATATATTATGATGAAATTGCATTAAAAGTATATATAGAAAGAAAGTGGTTCTTATGGTAAAAAATAAATTATTAGCCGCAACACTATCTATAAGTTTAGTTCTTCCACTTATTACCCCATACAGTGAAGAAGCCAAAGCTGCAAACACTATAGAAGAAATCGGCGAAGGAGCACAAATTATTAAAAGAACTGAGGATGTAAGCAGCAGAAAATGGGGCGTTACTCAAAACATTCAGTTTGACTTTGTTAAAGACCCTAAATACAACAAAGATGCATTAATTATTAAAATGCAAGGTTTTATCAAATCTAGAACAAGTTTTACTGATGTTAAAGGGAAAGGATATGAATCAACAAAAAGAATGCTTTGGCCTTTTCAATATAATATTGCTCTAAAAACAAATGATCCTAATGTCTCTTTAATTAATTATCTCCCTAAAAATAAAATTGAATCAATAGATGTGAGCCAAACATTAGGTTACAATGTTGGCGGTAACTTCCAAAGTGCACCATTACTTGGGGGTAAAGGCGCATTTAATTATTCAAAGAAAATTAGCTATACTCAAAAGAATTATATTAGTGAAGTCGCACAACAAAATTCAAAAAATATCAGATGGGAAGTCAAAGCAAATTCATTTAATACAGAAAATGGACAAGTATCAGCATATGACAGACACTTATTTGTAAGAAGTCCTATCGGGCCAAATGCAAGAGACTTTTTTGTGCCAAATGATGAGTTACCTCCTTTAATTCAAAGTGGTTTTAATCCATCGTTTATTGCAACTGTATCTCATGAAAAAGATAAAGGCGATACAAGTGAATTCGAAATTGCTTATGGTAGAAATCTAGACATTACGTATGCAACTTTCTTCCCAAGAACTGGCATATTTGCTGAAAGACGTCATAATGCTTTAATGAATCGAAATCTTGTCACTAAATATGAAGTGAACTGGAAAACACACGAAATTAAAGTAAAGGGGCATAATTAATATGAAAATAAGCAAAGTTATCAAAGCTGCTACTGCAACATCCGTGGCATTGATGTTATTTTCTAATCCTGTCTATGCCGCTAATCAAATTACACCTGTATCTGAAAAAAAAGTAGACGATAAAATCACTTTATATAAGACTACCGCTACTGCAGATTCAGATAAGTTAAATATTTCTCAACTCTTAACTTTTAATTTTATTAAGGATAAGAGCTATGATAAGGATACCTTAGTACTTAAAGCTGCAGGTAATATTAACTCAGGTTATAAAAGCCCTAACCCTAACGACTATATCTATTCAAGTTTTTATTGGGGGGCTAAGTATAATGTGTCAATCAGTGCAGAATCAAAAGGTGCTGTTAACGTAGTTGATTATGCACCAAAAAATCAAAATGAAGAGTTTCAAGTTCAAAACACTCTAGGCTACTCTTTTGGAGGAGACATTAGTATCTCCAAAGGTTTGTCAGGCGGTTTGAACGGCTCAGAATCATTTTCAGAAACAATAAACTATAAACAGGAAAGTTATAGAACAACTATCGATAAACACACAGATAATAAAACTATTGGCTGGGGCGTTGAAGCACATAAAATCATGAATGCTGGTTGGGGCCCATATGGTCGAGATAGCTTCCATGACCTATATGGAAATGAATTGTTTTTAGGTGGTAGACAAAGTAAATTAAACGCTGGACAAAACTTCTTACCTACGAGTCAAATGCCACTTTTAGCAAGAGGTAACTTTAATCCTGAATTTTTAAGTGTATTATCACATAAACCAAATGGCGCTAAAACATCAAAAATTAAAGTCACGTATCAAAGAGAAATGGATGAGTATACAAATTATTGGAATGGCTTTCATTGGATGGGTACAAACTATAAAAATCAAAACAATGCCACATTTACATCATTTTATGAAATTGATTGGGATCAGCATACAGTAAAACTAATCAAAACATATTCTGATGAAAAAAACCCATCATAATTTAAATTTGATATATCAATAATTCAAATATTTTCAAAGTGATATTTTGTAATACGCCCTAAAAAGGAGAATTCAATTCTACTTTTTGGGGTGTATTTTTATTATTATTCGGTGTCGTCACATGATTCCCTGCAACATGGTTTTGTGTCGCTTTACTTTCTAATTGACGCTGCACTTCCTGATTGACCATCGAAACAAAGCTATCCACAGCTTCTTTTGTTGCTTCTGCTGTATCTTGAACGACCATATTCAATAAAGATTCAGGGGCTTGCATACCTGCCTCATTAAACATCGCCATCGCCTCTTGACGCATCTTGTATGACTCAAGTTGTTGCTTATAGTCATCACGTTCTTTTTCAGCCTTTTCAAGCTCGTATTGATGCTTTTGTTCGGCATTCATCTTACGTAATTTATCAGCTTCTTTTTGCTTCTCAGTCAATTCATCTTGAATTTGTTGACGCATCTCTTTCGTACGACGTGCCATTTCTTCATTCACACGCTCATTCACTAACTTCATTTGAGACTCAGACAGTTCTTCAACTTCTTGTGTCGGTTCAGTTTCAACATTCTCATCACTCACGGCTTCCTCAGTTCCTACATCACTAAAAAATTGTAATTTCAACTTTAACCATTGTTCTTTCATATTTCGCACCTCATTTAAATCTACTCTTGCAAGTTTAATGTCATTGCATGGTTTGGACTACACTTGCATCTTTTAACGCCATAAGCACGGTTTGGGCATAAAAAAAGCCACTGCAGCACAGTAGCTTAAAATTGCGTATAAAAATAGCACCTCAACCATTTTTATCGGTTAGGTGCTTAATCTAAAACTTCAATCGATTTAATTTGGCTTTCATCAAAATCATATAATAGTTTGCCACTATCTAAATGTATAGAATCTTCTCCACTTTCATTATCCATTTCATCATCGTAACCAGCGGCTCTCCCGATGAATATTTTTCCGTTAGTTAACTCTATCTTTACNTTTTTTCCTACATATGTCCATAGTTTCATCGCTTTTCACCCTTTCCGTTCGGTATTATATGACTTCCAGTTTTCGAGTAGTGTACCGTTCCTCGTTTTGTTTCTATAAATTCACCGTCAATATAATCTTTACCGATAATCTTACCAAAATCAATAATTTCTTTATTTTTCCAGTTCCCAAAGTCATCCGCGATTAAACTACCTTTACCCGCTTTTTGATGTATTAATGAATTTAATTCACTGTTATCTAATAGCGTATAACTTGGTATTGCCTTACCTTTTTGTAAATTCTTTTTCTTATAATCTTCATACAATTTATGACCTAGCTGATGCCTATTCTGTTTGTTAGGGTTTAATTCAACTTTTATTCTACCACTATCCAGGGCATCCGTCATTTCATCTTTAGCTGATTTTTGTAAAACTTTATCGTACTCAACGCTGTATTTCCCTTGTCTATCCTTAAAGAACTTGTCACGCCAGTTACCTACATGTGGCACTGTCGTACTTCGACAATGGGGATGCATCGGCGGGGCATTAACACCAGGCACCATGTCTTTCACTTTAAACACTTTTTTATCATAATGACGACAGATTTTAGACGTCTTTTCATCACGTTTCGCCACAAACTCATATTCAGCATCATCGCCTAATGTCTCTAAATAATGCATTTTCTGCGCTTCAGTTTGCACTCGGGCAGCTTCGGTAATCAATAACCTTTTCGTATTAGCGACTGTCTGCTGTTGTTTCTTACGTATTTCTGGCACAAACTCATACGGATGACGCCCACGTAACATCACATGGCTTGCCATCCGCTCAACATCTTTTCTGAGTTCATCTTGATTATTCCAGAGTCGCTCAGACCAATTCAGCTTGCCAAAGTTAGAATACACAATCGCTTCAACATCTGATTGCTTCACATGCACATCCGCACCTAACATCCCTGCTTGATGTTTCAGTGTACGTGTCACGCTATCTTGTAAGTGATGATTCACCACATTCTCTTGTTCTGCATAGCCTTTTGTGACAATCAAACCGAGCTCATGCTTTAATAACTGCTCACGGTTTACATACATCGCTGTATTGTAGCGTTTAAGCTCTTTATTCGCCTTATCACTAAAATCTTTATTCTCTACATAGGCCTTAGCTCGCATTTGGAACGCTTCAACATCAAACTTATCCGCGATTTGCTTCGCTTCTCGCCAATCAATTCCTTCAGCCGTCGCAAGCTTCCCATAATACGCTAATAATGTTTTGTAGATATCCGCAATCATCATCGCAACGATACGCTCTATTTCAGCTACTTTAGCTGCATCCTCAAGCGTCTCAGATTGTATCGCTTGTTGTGCCCGCTCTAACCAGTAATCACTCAAGTTCGACATCGTTTATATCCGCTTTCTCTTGTTGCACAGGCATGGCGTCGTGGTAGTCGTGATTTTCTGAGGCCTCTTGTTCCTCCGCTTTCACTTTTTCAAGTTCTTCTTTCGGGTTCTCGATATTCGGTAACCACGATAACAACGTCTCTTGACTCACACGACCACCAAGTTTAATAAAGATGTCCGCGTATTCTGATAGCGATTGCGGGATGTTCGGCTTATATTCGATACGCATATGCGTCAAATCAATCGGGTCGTTCAGTTGATTTCGCACACTCTGAATAATCGCAAATCGACGTTTAAAACCTTTCGTCAACTGCCTTTCGATTGTTGAGCGTAACTGTTCGAGCCCAAACAACTTGTATTTCATCGCCTCACCTGACTGCACACCGCCAAAGTTCTCATCTGATAAATCAGGCGTATTCGTAAACTTATGGATGTCTTTTTGAATACGTTTCTTATACGCTTCAACACCCGCAACATCATATTGCTTGTAAATAAAGTCCACATTCGCATTACCCATACGGCCTGATGCATCCGCTTTTGTCTTAGCGAGGATGATACGTGACTTACGCATCTTTTTCACTTCTTCAACATCTAAGTCCAAATGCCCTGTCTTTATTTTTTCAGTCTAATTATTATTTTCTCCAGTGTTATCTGTTTCCGTATTTTCCTCAGTTCCTGCATCATTAAAAAATTGTAAGCTTAACTTTAATCATTGTACTTTCATATTTCGCACCTCATTTAAATCTACTCTTGCAAGTTTTATGTCATTGCATGGTGTGAACTACACTTGCTCTTATTTATAGCTATATACTATGAAATGGAGCAGGATAAACAAAAAGCTAAAGAAAAATGACAATTTAAATGTCAAATTCCTTTAGCTTTTTCATAGCATTATGGGACTATAATTGAATTATAATTATTTCGCACTTACCACTTCAATATCAATATTCTTAATGTCTTTACCACTAATTTGATTACCAGGTGATTGTGCATGTGATTTTAAATTAATTGTTTGTTTCTTACCATTATTCCAAGTCACTGTATATTTTGCTGTTTTAGCGCGATTAATATCTTTGTTAGACAATTGATATTCATTATTTAACGCTGATTTAACTTTTTGATTTAATTGATAAAAGTTAGTTACGTTCTTATTAGAGATATTTAAAAATGATTGAACATATGCTGTTTGACCATCTATTGTGACAGTATACGGAACACTTTTTACATCTTGTTTTGCAGTTTGGTTTTTAACTACGATATCAATTTGCTGAATATCTTTGACATTAAGCTTTTGCGCTGATAGTGCTGCATCATTTTTCAAACTTATTGTCTGCTTTTTGCCGTTTTTCCATGTAACAGTATATTGCGCTGTTTTAGATTTTTCTATTTGAGTAGCTGAAATTTTGTAATCTTGCTTTAAAGTTGATTTAACTTTTTGATTTAATTGCTTAAAGTTGCTAACGTTTTCATTTGATAATTTAAGATATGATTGGACAAAAGGTGTTGCGCCGTCAATTGTTGTTGAATACGGAATACTACTTGTCTTAACTTGATGATGTTGTTTGCTCGCTGCCTGTGCTTCATGATCAGTGTATAAAGATGCTGTAGATGTTAAAATTCCTAATGCTAAACCTGTAGCTAATAATTTTTTTGCTTTCATAATGAATAACTCCTTTTTTTAAATCATTTCTTACAATACCAACTATACACTAATTATTAAAACATACAATTAAAATGCTATTAACTCTTTTGAAAATAAAGCTTAAAAACAATTAATAATCATTTATTTTAAGTTAAAATAACTATGAAATAAACACTATACAAGGTGCTTTGTAAGTTGATTTCAATAGTAAGCATATCATCTGTAAAGCTAAACAATGATTGTACAACATCAATACTTCTTATCTTAGTATCCATAATAAATGGATTGAATACAACACCGTTGAGGGTGTGGTCAGTAAAGTTGTTAAAGAAAAAAGTTTTAATTATTAAAATACTACTTACTTCTAACAACTAAGTACGCTCCATAAACAGATGTATTCACAATAACAGGTAATAAGCAATATATAAAAATTACAACAAAATTACCTTCAACTTTCCAAATGAAGAAAAATAAAACAATCAAAATAATACTAATAATTAAACCTAATACAGGTAAACTTCTAACATACTTGTTTACATTCTCTTTTGCATTCTTCATAAAATATCACCTTTATAAAAATATAAATAATATCATTATTGGATTACTACTATTATTTATCGCCTTAAATTCAAACACCCTATACGCAAAATGATAACCAATACTTCTAGAGACTCAAAAAGAAAAGCTCAAAAATGAGAATGTTGAAATAACAAAAATGATTGAAAAAGAAGATCTTGAAAGATTAATATCAAAAACAATGACATTATTCAATTAGAAAAGAAAAACAAAATGAACCTCAAGCAGTAGGGTTTAGATGGAATGGTAAAGCATATACATGTAGTATGGGAAGGTTTTATGCATGTGCTCATTATTGCGGAATGTGAGCAATTGTAAGCCCAATAGCAGGCGCAGGGTGTGAAGTGATTTGTGGTGCTGCATTCGCAACAGCATGCGCTCTTAACTAATTTATTTCAATTACAATATTAGCAGCGCTGTTTTGACTTCTGTTTAGGGTTGATTATCATCTCACATAGTCTAATTTTAATTGTCCAAATGACTTTATATCGTCTTTTCTATTAATGTCACCATATAAAAGAAACACTTTTTATTTGGAGCTCCATCATATTGCTATATATTTAACGATGTTTTATCATATTCTTTTATAATTACATCATATTATCTTTATGAATAAAGGTTGTCTCATTGACGCTCTTTTGTAGTGCGACTTGTAAATGTGAGACATTAATGTTCAAACCTCAAATTGTTTAAACACAAATATCTTATATCTCAACCCACAAATGATAACCTTCAAGCGAAACTTGCTCTTTTTACATCATGTCGTATTTCCACTATACTGATAATGAACTTAACAAAGGAGGCGTGCAGAACTGATGAAAGTTTTTAATGAAGCAACAGTGAAAAATACTTACAAAATGTCTGATGCGATTCAAGACATTGAACAATTATTTACAGATATGGATGGCATTCATCTCGCTCAACGAACTGTGATTCCAACAGGTGATGGCGCAAAATCGATGCTTTACATGCCTTGTGTTCATACCGGACGCCAACTGGGTATTGTGAAAATCACGTCGATTACGCCAGAAAACCCGCAAAATGGTCGACCAACAACACAAGGTACTATCATTGTGACTGACCTTGAAACGGGTGAACATGTCGCAAGCTTGGATGGGAGTTATTTAACGCGTTTACGTACAGGCGCGCTCAGTGGTATTGCGACGAAATATTTAAGCCGTGAAAACGCGACAATATTAGGTATGATTGGCACAGGTGGTATGGCATTCGAGCAACTACTTGCAAATATTGAAGTTCGAGACATTGATCGCGTTATTCTCTATAACCGTACCATTTCTAAAGCAGAAAATTTTAAATCACGAGTGCTAGAGGCATTTCCAAATTTAACTGTTGAAGTGGTTGATGATGTGAAGCAACTTGTCGAACAAGCAGACATTATTAACTGCCAAACCCAATCTGCTGAACCCGTTTTTGATGCGGATACGATTCAACTAGGAACGCACATTAATGGCATTGGTTCGTATCGACCTGATATGAAAGAAATTGATAATCGTATCTTACCGAGAGCAGATAAAGTCTTTTTTGATGATATTGAAGGCGTCAAAGAAGAAGCTGGTGAAATCATTGAAGCGAATGAAAAAGGTATTTTTAAATTTGAAGATGTCGACGGTGATTTAAAAGCATTGTCACTGAATGGCACACTTCAACGCACAAATGACGAGAGTATCACAGTGTTCAAATGCGTCGGTGCAGCACATTTCGATCTTGCTGTCGCTTTAGGTGCATATGAACGTTTAATTCAACAGTAATGATTCAAGGGCACGCATCTTTTAATTGGATGTGTCGCCCTTGTTCTATTACAACTTAAATAATATATGCGGGGCATCGGAAATCAGTCCATCTACCCCTAATGTAATGAGTCGTTTCGCGTTTTCCACCCGATTCACGGTATAAGGCATTACTTTTAACCCATGCTGATGTGCCCGGTTCATCAATTTTTTATTAATCAATTTGAAGTTAGGATTCGCAAAATCAGCATATGTCGCAATCTCTTCTAATGGCGGTTGTTTAAAACGATATTGACGTAAACTGAGTAACACACCTAATCGAATGTAAGACGCCAATTGATGTAATTTTTGGACACTTTGTTGGTCGAATGACTGTAAAATAACCCGATTAAACGGAAAGTGATGTTGTTTAATCGTCGCAATAACCGCTTCTTCAATACCTGGATATTGCTTGGGTTTTTTAATTTCGATGAGCAATGTTTTAGAATAGTTTTTCGTTAACGTCAGCACCTCATCAAATGTCATGATTGCTTCAGGTTGACAGCCCTCTTTCCAACTTCCAAAGTCATACGTCCGCAATTCATCCAACGTTAAATCTTTAATCGCACCTGAATGAGTAGAAGTGCGGTCAATGGTATCATCATGAATTGCTACGAGGACTTGATCTTTGGTCATATGTAAATCTATTTCTAACATGTCAATATGCTTCCCTAACGCGGCTTGATAGGCTGAACGCGTATTTTCAGGATAAATGTTTGAAAGACCACGATGCGCAATCACTTGAAAGTCTTTCGTTGGTTTAAACAATTTGGTCATAAGAGTCTTCCTTTCAATTCTATCTTCTTTCTACTACACTTAACTTAACATAAATGATAAAGGAGTGAAGTGTTTTGATTGAACATCAATTTCCAGTACAAGTCACATGGCAAGGTGGTCGCAATGAAGTCGGCCAAATGCAAGGTGACGTTATTCAACATCGCGTCTCAATTCCCGCTTCACTCGGTGGCATTGGAACAGGTACAAATCCTGACGAACTTCTCGTGGGTGCTGCCGCAAGTTGTATGACGATTTCTTTAGCAGCTACGTTAGAACGTGCACACCTCACCGCTACTAAAATTGAGATGAATAGTTACGGCGAAGTACAATTTGATGGGCAACGCTTTAAAATGAACCGTATTGTGCATGAACCTAAAATTTATGTACAAGATGACACCCAACAAGCACAACTAGAAAAGCGTTTATCGAAGCTGCTTGCGATTGCGGATAAAAATTGCATGATTTCCAATAGCATCAGAGGTAACGTCGAAATTGAAGCGCATCCTATTGTCATTGTAGCCGCTGAACATTAATTTTAAACCATACTGAGTCATCTTTCGCAAGCTCGGTATGGTCTCTTTAAAAGTATTTTCTTCAAATGCCATGATGATTTACAGAATTTTCACATCTTCTATCTATTAATATGTCAGAAAATTTGGTAAAATGTAAAAATATTACTGGAGGAGGTTTTCTATGTATACTCATCATTCATTACTTTTAACACCTGGTCCTACCCCTATCCCCCAACGTATCCAAGCCGCAATGAATTTACCCATGGTGGGACATCGTTCACCTGACTTTGAACATATTGCTGAGGCTGCATTTCGTTCATTAAAACCGATTTTCGGCAGTCAACATGATGTCATGATCTTAACGTCGAGTGGTACGAGTGCATTAGAAGCAAGTATGTTGAATATCGTCAATCCTGATGATCACATTCTCGTCATTGTGTCAGGCGCATTCGGTAATCGTTTCAAACAAATTGCAGAAACGTATTACGAACACGTCCACGTCCTTCAAGTTGAATGGGGTCAAGCGCTCGATGTCAACGAAGTGATCACAACGATTCAACATCTTGATGTCCCCATTACTGCAGTATTCACTCAGTATTGTGAAACGTCGACAGCTGTCCTTCACCCTGTAGCTGAACTCGGACATGCATTGAAAGCTCACAATGAGCACATTTATTTCGTCGTGGATGGTGTGAGTTGTATCGGTGCAGTAGATGTTGACATTGAACGTGATCAAATCGATGTGCTCGTTTCTGGCAGTCAAAAGGCGTTAATGTTGCCTCCCGGTGTCGCTTTTGTAGCATATAATGATCGCGCTTTGGCACGTTTCAAATCAGTAACGACCCCACGTTTTTATTTAGACTTAGCGAAACATCACGCTTCACTAGAGGCGCATTCGACACCATTTACCCCTAACGTGTCGACTTTTAGAGGGGTCGTTGAATATGGCCAGATGGTTGAAGAAGAAGGATTTGAACACGTGATTCAACGCCACTATTTGATTAGAGATGCTGTGCGCGCGGCATTGCGACAATTAGAATTAGATTTACTTGTTGCTGATGATGATGCCTCCCCTACTGTCACAGCTTTTATACCGAAAGATGAAGCAGAATTAAAACAGATTAAAAATGAATTAAAGTCACAATTCAACATTACGATTGCAGGGGGACAAGGTAAATTAAAAGGCCACATTTTACGTGTCGGTCATATGGGCTTTATTTCGCCATTTGATTTATTATCTTTTATCTCAGCACTCGAAGTTATTTTAACCCAGTATCGCCAGCATTCGTATATTGGTAGTGCAACAAAAGTATTTTTGGAGGTTATTCATCATGAGTTATAAAGTTTTAGTCGCGGACCCTATTTCAGTAGAAGGGTTAAAAAGTTTAAATGACGATGCCGATTTTGAAGTCATCCACCAAACAGGTTTATCTGAAGCAGAATTAATCGATACTATTCAAGACTATGATGCTCTAATTGTTCGAAGCCAAACGACAGTGACTGCGGACATTTTGAAAGCAGGCCAAAAATTAAAAGTTGTTGCTCGCGCGGGTGTCGGTGTCGACAATATCGATACGGAAACTGCGACAAAAGAAGGTATTATCGTCATTAATGCACCTGATGGCAATACGATTTCTGCTACAGAACATTCTGTCGCTATGATTTTAAGTATGGCACGGAATATTCCACAAGCCCACGCTTCACTTAGTCATGGTGAATGGGATCGTAAAACATTTCGTGGGACTGAATTGTATCAAAAAACGCTCGGTGTCATTGGTACCGGTCGTATCGGTACAGGTGTCGCAAAACGTTTACAAAGCTTTGGGATGCGCGTTCTAGCCTATGATCCTTATTTAAGTGAGGAAAAAGCGAAAGAGTTAGAATTTACGAGAGCAACAGTAGATGAAATCGCACAACAAGCAGACTTTGTGACCGTGCATACACCGCTTACAGAAAAAACAATAGGGATCGTTAATGCTAACTTTTTCAATCAAGCCAAGCCGAACTTGCAGATTATTAACGTAGCACGTGGCGGTATCATTGATGAAAATGCATTAATTGAAGCGTTAGATCAAAACAAAATTGCCGGTGCTGCATTGGATGTCTTTGAAAACGAACCTGCAATTGATTCACCGGTAACGAAACACCCAAAAATCATTGTCACACCTCATTTAGGTGCGTCTACACTTGAGGCACAAGAAAAAGTAGCGGTGTCTGTTGCACAGGAAATTATCGACATTATTAAACATGAAAATGTCGCCAACGCAGTCAATGCGCCAAGTGGTGTATTCAATGAAGATGAAGAGCTTAAACCTTTTGTCGATTTGGCTAAAACGACAGGTAAAGTCGGCATTCAACTCCTTCCAAAAGCCCCTCGTACGCTTAAGATTACATATGCGGGCGACATTGCGTTAGATGATACAAGTCTCATCACGCGGACACTCGTTAAAGGTGTACTCGAACAAGATATGGGCGATCACGTGAACTTAATTAATGCGCTCGTGTTATTAAATGAACAAAATGTGACGTATACGATTGAAAAAACGAAAAAGAAAAAAGGATTCAGTAATTATATCGAGCTAGAACTCATCAATAAAGGAGATGTGGTGAAGATTGGTGCAACGGTATTAAATGGTTTTGGTCCTCGCATAGTACGGATTAATGACTATCCTGTTGACTTTAAACCGGAACATTATCAGCTCGTCATCCATCATTTTGACCGCCCTGGCATTGTCGGTAAAACAGGACAAATTTTAGGTGAACACGGTGTCAACATTGCTTCTATGCATTTAGGTCGTTCTCAAATTGGTGGCGATGCAATGATGATCTTATCTATCGACCATCCGATTAACGAAACTGTTCGTGAAGCATTATTAAAAATCGACGGCTTCCAAAGCGTTTTACAAGTCACACTAGATGAATCATAAATTTCATGAGTAGAGGCTGGGAAAATTGTGTTCCCAGCCTCTTCGTTATCATTATAATAAGACTTTTTGAATGTCTAACACATTATCGACGATGATTTCCGCTCCGTGTGCCCTTAATTCTGCTTCAGCGGACTTCCCTTTCAAGCCCGTCAATGTCCCGATAAATTGTGCATTAACTGTTTGCGCACTGAACAAATCCGCAAGTGAATCGCCGACAATCGTGACTTTCTCAGGATTCATTCGATTCGTTTGGTTCGTAGCATAATCGTAATAGTCTTGTTTTTGATTACCATTGAATGCTGCAATATAACTAAATGGGTTCGGCTTTCCGAGTGGTTTTAACTCCGGATATCGTGATTCCACCTCTAACACTTCACTCGCTGAAACAATAAACGCGTCATCAAAATAGGACAATAAATCCAATGTTTCAAAAGGCACAAGCGTTTCTGTTCGTGGTCGCCCTGTCGCGATAGCCAATTGGTAACCTGCCGCTTTTAAATTTGTTAACAACTGTTTGATATCCTCTATCGGTGCCAATGCGATTTCATGATAAATGTATCCGCGCTTATAATCGGTTTTCGCTACTTTTTGTTCAACTTCTTCATAAAGTGCTGTCCCTAAATACCACTCTTGATAAATTTCTTGTGCTAACTGCCATAACGGACTATTAATATCAAAAAGTGTTGCTTCCTCAACATTAAGTTCTGTCATCGCGTAACTTTGTAGTGATTGATAAATTTGTGAACGTCCTTCTGAACCATTTTCAATAAATTGAAGCGGTCGTTCATAATTGATAATGCTATTTGTAAGTTGTTGACCAACTTTCCGCAAAGTCGTCTCATCGAATTGTACAGAATTTAAAAAATCTATGCGTGCCTCATGTGATATCTGTTTTAAACATTCAATAAAATGCACCGAAAACACTACAAATAACATATCCCAGTTCGAATTTATCCCCATAGATTTTAATCGGTTTAAAATCACATCGTTTTTAAATAATGTTGCACGAATGTCAGTGATTTGTACGTCCGTCAACTGTGACAAATCTATATGTGACTTTAATCCCAAATAATCCGTACTATATAACAATTCGTACACCGTTAAAGCTGAAACGTCAAAACAACGTGATTCATCTAAAAACACGCCATCCACGTCAAAAAGTATCGCTTTCGTCATACTTAGACCCTCCATTGCAGAAAATTCAGATAAAAACATTATAACATGAATGACTCAAGATGCGTAAACATGATTTTACACACCAAGAATTTCCATCTTGTTACGGTACAATCAGTCATGAGAAACACCCACACTATCCAATTTGATATGACATTGAAAAATAAAAATAGCGATACAAGTCATCATAACTCATATCGCTTTATCATCTTATTTATTTCTTACATAAACATTTAATTCGTCTTGCAACTGTTTCGTACGCGCACTGATTTGCTGCGTCACATAATCCACTTTCTCTTGGCGATTTAAATCTTTTGGAAGATCTGTCGTATCAATCGGTTCGCCAAACTTAATGTAAGCTTTGCCAGTAAATAAACCGAGCAATTTCGTTGGACCAACATAGGCAGCTGGTAAAATCGGTTGTTTCGCTAAAATCGCAATCGTCGCAGCACCACGTTTTAAAGGTGTTTCTCCTGTCGTACGATGCCCTTGTGGAAAAATACCTACAATTTTATTGTCTCTTAATAATTTTACCGGTGTTTTCAAAGTACTTGGCCCAGGATTTTCACGATTTACTGGAAAGGCATTTAATCGTGTTAATAATCCGCCAAAATATTTGTTTTTAAATAACTCTTGCTTTGCCATGTAGTGAATTTGATTTGGCAATAATGATACACCTAACAATATGATTTCGTTATAACTTTCATGATTACACGTCACGACATAACGATTCGTCTTAGGTTGATGTTCACGCCCTATCACTTCTAAATTTTTCAAAACTTTCACTACGATAAGCTCAATGATCTTGCCGATAATATGATATAACATGTTCACACCTGCTTTTACTTTAGATTAATCCTTTAAATTCTATCATCTCCATACCTTTTCAACAAGCATTCTCTAAAATCGGTCTAAAGTTGGATAGTATCCTACTGGTAAATCGTTGAAAAATTTATCATAATATGATTAAAGGAGGAATTTTATGCGAGAAAACGATAATGAACAACAACCTAAAGAACAACAAGAAATGCATCAAAACAAACAGATAGATGATGGTCAACGTGCTTCATCTTATCGTACGTCACCCCCTCCAAGGCAACCTCATTTCCCATGGCTTAAAGTGATTCTCGTTTCACTACTTGCTGGTATTTTAGGTGCGCTCATTGTAGTCGGGGCTACGGGCGGCTTTTCAAACATCTTTCCTTGGGGCAATCAAAATGGCTCGGATGTCAAAGTAGCAAGCGATCAAAAAGGTGGTAATTCGCTTGATGGCAAAAGTCATAAATACAAATCAGTGCACGAGATGATCAATGACCAAGCACCCGCCATTGTAGGTGTCATCAACGAACAACGCGCCCAAAATTTAGGTGATTTATTACAAGGCAAATCTGCTAAAGCTGAACCCACAGGTATCGGTTCGGGTGTCGTTTATGAAAAAAATAATGGCGATGCCTTTATAGTTACAAACAACCATGTTATTGAAGGTGCTTCTTCAATTAAAGTTCATTTACACAATTCTAAACAAGTCGATGCGAAACTTGTCGGTACAGACCCATTGACAGATATTGCAGTACTTAAAATTAAAGACAGAGACGATATTAAAGCAATCACATTTGGCGATTCATCAAAAGTTAAAACAGGCGATTCTGTTTTCGCGATGGGTAATCCACTTGGACTCGAATTTGCGAATACCGTGACTTCAGGTATTATTTCTGCAAGTGAACGAACAATTGAAGCGGATACGTCTGCAGGTGCAAACAAAGTGACAGTGCTTCAAACAGATGCAGCGATTAACCCTGGTAACTCAGGCGGTGCATTAGTTGATATTGATGGTAACCTTGTCGGTATTAACTCAATGAAAATTGCAGCACCACAAGTTGAAGGTATTGGGTTTGCGATTCCAAGTAATGAAGTGAAATTGATTATTGGTGAACTCGTGAAACACGGTGAAGTCAAACGTCCTTCTATCGGTATCGGCATGATTAATGTTGCGGATATTCCAGAACAATATAAAACAAATAGTGGCGTAGATTCTGGTGTGTATGTTGCTCAAGTACAAAGACGTGGCATTGATATTGAAAAAGGCGACATCATCGTTTCCATAGACGGCCATAAAGTCGAAAATGATACAGATTTAAGATCTTATCTCTACAAAGATAAAAAACCTGGTGATCATATTACACTCAAAGTCAACCGCAATGGTAAAACAAAAGATGTTGATGTTACATTAACAGAATCAAATTCATCTTCATAAAAGGTATAAAGGCTGGGACGCAATTGAAAGCTTCCCAGCCTTTATCTTATCTATTATTGATAATTCACCATAAAATATTTTTTCTTCCCACGACGAATAATCGTAAATGTATCATCATAACGGTCATCGCTTGATAATGTATACGCTAAGTCTTGTTGACGTTCACCATTAATATAAATCGCACCGTTCGTAATATCTTCACGCGCTTGACGTTTTGAAGAAGAAATTTTTGTTTCCACTAACGCGTCCACTATATTTGTCGTCTCATTGGATAATGTCACTTGAGGGACGTCTTTGAAACCTGCTTTAATCTCTTCCGCTGATAATGATTTCAAGTCACCTTTGAATAAGGCTTGTGAAATACGTTGTGCTTCGGCTAGCGCGTCGTTACCGTGAATGAAACGTGTCACCTCTTCAGCAAGTGTCGTTTGTGCTTTTCTTAAATGGGGTTCTTCTACAACAGATTTTTCTAAAGCTTCAATGTCTGTTTTAGATAAAAATGTAAAGTATTTTAAGAACTTGATCACATCATCGTCACTAGTATTAATCCAAAATTGATAAAATTCGTATGGGCTTGTTTTTTCAGGGTCTAACCAAATCGTACCAGATTCAGATTTCCCGAACTTTTTACCGTCAGCTTTTGTCACTAATGGAATCGTAAACCCATAAACATCCGTCACACCGTACATACGACGCATTAATTCGATACCACTCGTAATGTTACCCCATTGATCTGATCCACCAATTTGAAGTTTACAGTCATGTACGCGATTCAAATGACCAAAGTCGATCGCTTGCAAAATGGTATACGTAAATTCAGTGTATGAAATACCATTTTCAAGACGTGATTGAATTGAATCTTTACCGAGCATGTAATTTACACCGACATGTTTACCGTAATCACGTAAAAATTCGATTAATGAAATTTGGCTCAACCAATCATAGTTGTTAACTAAAATCGGACCATTTTCAACATTGAAATCAAACAGTTGCTCCATTTGCTGTTGAATGCCGCGAACGTTTTTATCAACTTGCGCTTCTGTTTGGAGTACACGTTCTTCAGATTTACCAGACGGATCACCAATCATACCTGTACCGCCACCCACCAACACAATCGGACGATGACCAGCTTCTTGAAAACGACGTAATGTTAAATAAGGTAATAAATGCCCGATATGCAAACTATCAGCAGTTGGATCTGCGCCACAATAAATTTTCACTTCTTCTTTATTTAAAAGTGTTTCTATGCCCTCTTCATCTGTTTGTTGATAAACGAGACCTCTCCAACTTAATTCTTCTAACAATGCATTTGCCATAAAATAACCTCCTTAAAAATAAAAAAACACCACTTACATCGACGTAAGGGCGCAATTTGCACGGTACCACCATACTTGGAACTCTTACAATGATACGTTCATTGCTAACGTTGAAATCTGTAGCTGAGGTGTATTCATAAATATGCGATTATCAGTTCACAGCGACCACTGACTCTCTTAAAATCTACAAATTTATTACTTGTCCTCGATTTCAATGCTTAATGTGATTGCTATTCATTATATAGATTTATAATTTTAAAGTCAATCATCAAATGTCAACCTATTTCTACTCACATTTTTAAATATGATATACTGTTGATAAAAATAAAAGGAGGCTTGTGACTGATGAAGACAAAAGAACAACGTGATTTAACAACGCATACTTCATTCGCTCGCTATGACTTTTACATGCGAAAAACGAAACAATTCATCATCTCGTTCGTTCTTTTCATGCTCATCGGTTTAATTTTTGTGTGCGGCTTATTACTCGGCTATTTTGCAAGTATTGTGTCAGATTCAAAATCACTGAATGATCATGACCTAGTCCAACAAGTCACACGCCTCCCAGAACTTGATAACGACCAACCTGACAACACAGATTACATTGCACTCTATAACGAACAAGAACCGAGCTTAATCGCAGGACCTGCAGAAGTCTCGCCCTATGTGACAAAAGCATTAGTTGCTTCAGAAGACGCTGATTTTTATGTGCATCATGGTGTATTACCAAAAGCGATATTAAGAGCGATGTTCCAAGATATTTTTGATACCCAATTCCCAACAGGTGGCAGTACGATTACACAACAACTGATTAAAAACCAAGTCCTCACAAAAGAACGGACATATGATCGTAAAGCAAAAGAGATTATGTATGCGATGAGAATTGAACACATTTTAACGAAAGATGAAATCATTTATACGTATTTGAATCTTGTGCCTTTTGGACTCGACACGAACGGCCAAAATGTGACAGGAATCACTTCAGCGTCATACGGTTTATTCGGCAAACCTCCTAAAACATTGAACTTAGCTGAATCGGCTTATTTGATAGGATTATT
The DNA here is from genome assembly GCF_001792775.2 of Staphylococcus pseudintermedius. Classification (GTDB taxonomy): domain Bacteria; phylum Bacillota; class Bacilli; order Staphylococcales; family Staphylococcaceae; genus Staphylococcus; species Staphylococcus pseudintermedius. The sequence goes on along the minus strand of NZ_MLGE02000011.1, from coordinate 36,037 downwards.
GCAAAGTCCCTACGCCTATACACCATTCAATCATGACGGTTCACTTAAACATGAAGATGACGTCATTTTTTCAATCCATCGTCAACATTACGTTTTGAAGCGGATGTTAGTAGAACAGATGATTTCTAAAGATGCATATGACAAAGCAGTCCATTACGATATTTATGCACATTTGTATGATGAATAACCATTAAAGAAAAGGTCTAGGTTGAAATATAACCTAGACCTTTCGTTTGACATTCACTTCATTCACGTTAAGAATTAGAATAATCCTATCGCATGGCCGTCTTCTGTTACGTCCATTTTTAGTGCTGCTGGTTTTTTCGGTAATCCTGGCATTGTCATAATGGCACCTGTTAACGCAACGATAAAGCCCGCACCTGTTTTAGCTTCGAGTTCACGAATCGTAATTTCAAAATCAGATGGTGCACCGAGTTGTGTTTGATCATCCGAGAATGAATATTGCGTTTTTGCCATACATACTGGATAATGATCCCAACCGTTCGCTTTAAACTGCGCCAATTGTTTTTGTGCTTTTGATGTAAACGTCACTTTAGAACCACCGTAAATCTCTTTAACAATTTTTTCGATTTTTTCTTCAAGCGGCATTTCGAGTTCATATAGGCGTTTGAATTGTTTCGGTTCGCGGATGACTTCAAGCACTTTTTCTGCTAAATCCGTCCCCCCCTTACCACCTTTTTCCCATACTTCTGTTAACGATAAACGTACACCATTCTCTTTTGCCCATTGTTGTACGAATTCAAATTCAGCATCCGTATCATGAATAAATGCATTGAGCGCAACAACAGGTTCAACACCGAATTTGCGAATATTTTCAACGTGACGTTCTAAGTTTTTAATCCCTGCTTTAAGTGCAACGACATTTTCTTCTTTTAGCTGATCTTTAGCGACGCCCCCATGCATTTTAAGCGCACGAATCGTTGCAACAATCACGACTGCATCTGGTTCAAAATTGGCTTTACGTGATTTAATATTCAAGAATTTTTCAGCCCCTAAATCAGAACCAAAACCAGCCTCTGTCACGACGATATCTGCCAAATCACGTGCTGTTTCTGTTGCGATAATTGAGTTACAGCCGTGCGCAATGTTCGCAAAAGGTCCACCGTGAATCAATGCAGGTGTCCCTTCGATGGTTTGTACAAGGTTCGGTTTAATCGCATCTTTTAAAATCATAGCTAACGCGCCTTCTACACCTAAATCTTTAACAGTGACAGGTTGACGGTCACGTGTATAACCAATCGTAATTTTCGAAATACTTTCTTTAAGATCTTTGATACCTGTACTTAAACAAAGAATCGCCATAATTTCTGAAGCTACAGTAATATTGAAACCATCTTCTCGAGGGACCCCTTGTGTAGGACCACCAATACCGACGATCACTTGACGCAAAGCACGGTCGTTCATATCTAACACACGTTTCCACTCAATACGACGCTGATCAATACCGAGTTCGTTACCTTGATGAATATGGTTATCTATAAAAGCTGAGAGTGCATTATTCGCTGTTGTAATTGCATGGAAATCACCATTAAAGTGCAAGTTAATATCTTCCATTGGGAGCACTTGTGCGTATCCACCGCCCGTAGCGCCACCTTTAATACCAAACGTTGGTCCAAGTGCTGGCTCACGTAAAGCGACCATCACGTTTTGATTGATGTGTTGGAATGCATCAGCTAAGCCGACTGTCACTGTTGATTTCCCTTCTCCAGCAGGTGTTGGGCTCATCGCTGTCACAAGAACGACTTTCCCTTTTCCATTTTGAGTTTGAATTTTGGAAATATCAATTTTTGCTTTATAGTGTCCATATTGTTCGAGCGCTTCTTCGGAAATACCTGCTTTTTCAGCAATCTCCTTAATTGGTCTTAATGTTGATTGATTTGCAATTTCTAAATCTGATAAATGACTCACATTATTCAACCCCTTAATCAATTTGAGAAATGATGGCGTTATGTAAACGCATACAAATAAAGTATATCAAGTTCTTTCAATTTTTATCATAACGAACAATGGGGTGATTGTCGAACAAAAACAGGGAGACTTCTTTTTAATTTAACGCTTCTTTCAAACGATTGATTTGCGTCATTATTAAACAACGACATCTGTAACATATAAAGCTACGTTGTATACCGAAGACACCTTCTTAAGTGATTGGTGATTGCTCTTTCAAAATTTAAAAAGGCCTAGACATCAAAATAGTCCAAGCCCTTTCATAGTTGTTTTGTCTTAATCTTCCATTGTACTTAAATCACCAGTCGGTAAATCGAGCTCCCATGCCTTTAACACACGGCGCATAATTTTACCTGAACGTGTTTTCGGTAATTTATCTTTAAACTCAATTTCTCTCGGTGCAGCATGAGCAGCTAACCCTTCTTTAACAAATTTACGAATATCTTCTTTTAAGTCATCAGAAGGTTCATACCCTTGACGTAATGCGACGAATGCTTTAATGATTTCACCACGCACTGGATCAGGTTTACCAATGACACCCGCTTCTGCCACTGCTTCATGTTCCACTAATTTAGATTCTACTTCAAATGGACCGACACGTTCACCAGCAGTCATAATCACATCATCGACTCGACCTTGGAACCAGAAATAACCATCTTCATCTTGGTAAGCAGAGTCACCAGATACATACCAATCACCAATAAAGTATGATTGATACTTTTCAGGATTTTTCCAAACTTGACGCATCATAGAAGGCCAACCTTTTTTAACCGCTAAGTTACCCATGCGATTCGGTGGTAAAACGTTACCTTCATTATCGATAATTGCCGCTTCAATACCAGGCAGCGGTTTACCCATTGAACCGAGCTTAATATCTTCTGCCAAGTAATTCACAATCATATGTCCCCCAGTTTCAGTCATCCACCACGTATCTAGTACACGTTTACCATAGACCTTTTTCGCCCATTTGATGACTTCTGGATTGAGGGGCTCCCCAACAGATAAAATGCTACGTACAGACGATAAATCATACTTTTCGACTAAGTCATCACCTGCACTCATGAGCATACGTAACGCTGTCGGTGCAGTATACCAAATCGTGACTTTAAAGTCTTCAATCATTGCGTACCAATTCTCTGGTGAAAAACGACCTCCAGCGATACAGTTCGTTACACCGTGCAGCCATGGTGAGAAAATGCCATAAGATGTGCCTGTCACCCAACCTGGGTCAGCAGTACACCAATACACGTCATCTTCTTGAAAATCGAGTACGTATTTACCCGAAATGTAATGCAACAACATTGCTTCTTGAACATGCAATACCCCTTTTGGCTGACCTGTTGAACCAGATGTATAATGTAAAATCAAGCCATCTTCACGGTCTAACCATTCTATATTAAACGCTGTCGATGCGGTTGCCAATGCTTTATTAAAGTCTACATATTTCACATCAACTTCATCATCGACAATAACAATCGTTTCTAAATTTGGCAGTTGCTCTTGGGGAATACGCGATAATAAACTATTTGTCGTAATAATGACTTTCGCATCACTATTTTCCAAACGGTCTTTCACTGCCTTTTCCATAAATGCTTCAAATAAAGGACCTACAATACCGCCCAATTTTAAGATGCCAAAAAATGCAAAATAAAGTTCTGGTGTACGAGGCATAAAAATGAAGACACGATCCCCTTTTTGTACATTCGCCTTATTTTTCAACACATTGGCAGCTTGGTTCGATTTTTCTTGTAAATCTTTAAATGTATAGCTTTCTTTTCGTCGATTATCTTTATAATTTAAAGCAATTTTATCTGCTTTTCCTTCATTGACATGACGATCGATACATTCATATGCCATGTTAATTTTTCCAGTTTCGTTCCAAGAAAATACTTTCTCTACCTCTTTCCAATCAAACTGATCATATGTTGCTTGATAATTAGTTAAATTGAAGTTGCCTTGCTCCCCTTTGTAAACTTCGACTTTCATCACAAGAACCCCCTTGCATTATGTAATCGCTTTCAAAACTAATATCATTATACCCTATACGCGTATTGTTTTCAAAAAATTGTACTTATTCAGAATTTAAGGTGAAATTAAGTAAGCATTGTCATATAATAACGATAGTGCAATATGTAAGAAAGGAGATGTGCCCATGAAACATATTAAAACCTATGAACATGAAAGCTATACAGTTGATGGTCAAACTTTTATCATTGAAGGCCCGGTTTCTAAAACACAATTACAAACTTATTCTTTTGACGAGGGTCTTGACGCATTTCGAATTCCTATCGAGCAATTTGAGGCGATACAGGATATCAGTACGTTAGATGAGGGGCGCATTTATATCATTCGAAAAGAAAATCACATCATCGGTTACGTGACGTATTTATATCCGGACCCTATGGAGAGGTGGTCTGAAGGTCACCTTCCCTATTTGTTAGAACTCGGTGCGATTGAAATCAGTTTAGCGTATCGTGGATTAGGTTTGGGACGCATGTTGTTAAAAGTAAGCACACGGAGTCCTGAATTAGAAGATTATATTATCATTACGACAGAGTATTATTGGCATTGGGATTTGAAAAACTCAAAATTAGACGTTTTTGAATACAAAAAATTAATGCAGCGGATGATGTCGAATGGTGGCTTAGAAGTATTTGCGACTGACGACCCTGAAATTACAAGTCACCCTGCTAACTGTTTAATGGCACGTATTGGCAAGAACATCACAGTCGACCAAATGGAAGCTTTTGATGATATTAGGTTTATGAATCGTTTCTTTTTCTAAGGGGGGATGTGATATGCCAAATCATTCACAACAAGAAACGGGGTATGTTTATTCTGATGCCTTACTGCGTTATCGCTTCCATAATAAGCATCCATTTAATCAAATGCGGGTTAAACTAACGACAGAACTCTTGCTATCGACAGGATATTTATCTGAATCACAAATTATTACACCAAGACAAGCCACTATTGATGAAATTGCGATGGTTCACAAATATGATTACATTCAAGCAGTGATGCGTGGTGAAAAAAATCTACTCACTCCTGATGAACAACAAAAATACGGCTTAGATGATGAAGATACACATGTCTTTTCTCGCATTCATCGGAGTACTGCGACCATTATCGGCGGTGGCTTAAATTTAGTTGATGCCATTATGGAAGGCAAGTTTCGCAATGGCTGTCATTTAGCTGGCGGTTTACACCATGCACATGAAGGACGCGCGAGTGGCTTTTGTGTCTACAATGATGCAGCGATTTATATTAAATATTTAAATGAAAAATATCAACAGCGCGTACTTTATATCGATACAGATGCCCATCACGGTGACGGCGTGCAATGGACGTTCTATGCATCCAACCAAGTAATGAACTATTCTATTCATGAAACAGGTAAATTTTTATTTCCAGGTTCTGGTCATTACACAGAGAGAGGCACAGACCAAGGCTTTGGTTATTCAATCAATGTTCCACTCGAACCGTATACAGAACATGACTCATTTTTAGAAGTTTTTAAAAAGACATTGAATCAAGTCGCTGAATCATTTCAACCTGATTTTATTGTCAGTGTGAATGGTTCAGATATTCATTACTTAGACCCATTAACCCATATGAGTTGTGATCTAAATACACTTTATCAAATTCCTTACATCATTACAGAAATTGCTGAAAAATATTGTGGTGGCAAGCAAATCATGTTAGGTGGCGGAGGTTACAACATTTGGCGTGTTGTCCCAAGAGCATGGAGCCATATTTACCTTAGCTTAATCCACCAACCTCGACTACATGGTCGCTTACCTGAAGACTGGTTGAACAAATGGCGTCATTATAGCCCAGTTCCTATCCCTGAATATTGGGAAGAACAGTATGATGATTATCAAGACATACCTCGACGTCCAGAAATTGCAAAACAAAATAACCAAGTTGCTGAAAATATATTAAGTTGGTTTTAAAGGGAATAAGTCATTGAAACAACATCACTGACATGGGGGCACTATTTATAACCATGAAAAAAGGCTGAGACAATCATGTTATCTTAGCCTTTTTTCATATTTGTCGTTTAATTCATGATTAACGTGTTGTGCCACGGTATTGAATTTTATGTGGCAAAATTACATTTGGATTCTCGATATCTTCATTGTTCATATATTTTGTTAAGAGACGCATCCCTACCGCTCCGATATCATATAAAGGTTGGATAACACTTGATAATTGTGGTCTCACCATTTCAACTAAACGTGTGTTGTTGAAGCTCACCACTTGAATGTCTTTCGGTACTTCCAACCCATGATCTAACGCACCGTGAACAATACCAATGGCTTGTTCGTCACTAATAGATAATACCGCATCTGGTTGATAATGACTTAACTTTTCATATGCACGTAACCCATCTGTATACGTTTCATTACCAACGTATAGTAAATGTTCATCAACCGCGAGCTGATGTTGTTCTAACACTTCTTTAAGGCCTTCATAGACATCCTCTTGAGCCTTTTTAGAATAGCCACCACCAACGAAAGCAAACTTTTTAGAACCGGTTTTAACTAATTGCGCTGTCACTTCTTTACTTGCTTGCACGAAATCAATGTTAACCGATGCAATACCGTCGTCTTTACCATTTGTTCCTGATACGACAACTGGAATAGATGCACGGCTAATTTGTTCTTTAATCTCATCTGTCAGAGTACCACCAAGGAAAATGATACCATCCACTTGTTTACTTAATAAATTGTTAAAGATTTCTTTTTCTTTCTCAGGGTCATCATCTGAATTAGAAATAATTGTATGATATTTATACATCGTCGCAATATCTTCTAATCCTCGTGCTAATTGTGAGTAGTAGATGTTAGAAATATCCGGTATAATCACACCTACTGTCGTTGTTTTTTTACTTGCTAACCCTCTTGCTACAGCATTTGGACGATAGTTTAAACGTTTGATTACTTCATTCACTTTATCTCTTGTTTCGGGTTTCACGTTTTGATTACCATTCACTACACGTGATACCGTCGCCATAGATACTCTTGCTTCTCTCGCCACATCATAAATGGTTACAGTCATAATCGTTCCTCCTAGAAAACGCTTTATTTAGTATTATAATAAGTTTTCATGTCATTTTCAAAGTGTATCATAATTTCAATGATCAAAACATCTAAAACGCTTTCTTGTCATTGATTTGTCAAATTTATATCAAGCTTTATTTTTAGCAAATTCATTTTTTATAACAAAAATAATGATAAATCATGCACTGTGAGGATACGAATGATATCCATATTTGATGATATGATGTTTGTAAACAGAAGGTCGTACGATTGGAAATCATATCACTGCAATTTTACACATAGAAAAACTTTAATTTAAAGCACTTAATCAAATGTCACGATTTCTTTTATACATATCAATAGACAAATAAAAAGGACAAGCTCCTACGCACATTGTAGGATTTTGCCCTTTTTTCAATCAACCTATTATTTCAATTTTTTCTCATTGTACATATCAGCTAAAGGTTTGATCACATTGTAGAATTCATTGAACTCGTTTAAGTCCATTTGTTGACCACTATCACTTAAAGCAACTGCAGGTTCTGGATGTACTTCTGCCATTACGCCGTCAGCCCCTACTGCAAGTGCTGCTTTCGCTGCTGGTAACATAATGTCTTTGCGACCTGTGCTGTGCGTCACATCAACCATGACTGGTAAATGCGTACCTTGTTTCAAGATTGGCACTGCTGAAATATCTAATGTGTTACGTGTTGCTTTTTCGTATGTTCGAATACCACGTTCACATAAAATAATATTTTGGTTTCCTTCTGATGCAATGTATTCTGCAGCGTATACAAACTCTTCAATCGTTGCAGACAAGCCTCGTTTTAATAAAATTGGTTTACGTGTACGACCTGCTTCTTTTAATAATTCGAAGTTTTGCATGTTACGCGCACCAATTTGGAAAACATCCAAGTATTGATCAGCAAGCTCAAAATCGTTTGGATGAACAATTTCACTGACAACATTAAGGTCATATTTATCTTTCATTTGTTTAAGTATTTTTAATCCTTCTTCACCGAGGCCCTGGAAGTCATACGGTGATGTACGCGGTTTGAATGCGCCCCCACGGATAAATTTTTCGCCTTTCGCTTTCAAGTCTTTAGCCACTGCATCGATTTGGTCATAAGATTCAACCGAACATGGACCGAAGACAAACGATTTTTGGCCTTCACCAATAATACCACCATTATCAAAATGTACAATCGTATCCTCAGGTTTTAACTTACGTGAGACATACAAATGTTTTTCATTATCTGATTTTTGTAAATCTGTTGAGGCTTTAAAAATTTCTTTAAACAGTTGTTTAATTACATTATCATTAAATGGGCCCTGGTTTTTATCAATCAGCGTGTTGAGCATTTCTTTTTCACGTTGAGGATCATAAATTACAGTGCTTTGTTTGCGTTTTTCCTCACCGATTTTTTGTGCTAACTCGCCTCGTTTTGATAATAAGTCCAAAATTTGATCATTAATGTCTTCAATCTGTTTTCTGTACGTTTCTAATTTACTTGTCATCATTTTTCACCCCAACCATTTTTCTAACTTGCTTTAAAGCAGTAAAATTTAAAAGTAGATATTGAGTATACTAACAATAATATGTAGCATTTTCAACCTTTTACGCTTAATTTGGTTAAAATATTTTTCTAGTATGTTATAAAATGTAAAGTATCCATTGTCATATGTCAATGAACAGAAACTTTGTTGTTTAATTCTCATATTATGTATTTTGAAAATTAAGATAACTAAAAATAGTAAAAAGTTGAGCTTATGAGATCATATATCGCTCACAAGCTCAATGAGATATTAAGTTATCATTTTATCATACACTTCATGATTAATCGTTAAATGTATGCTTTTCTACTTTTTGATTTGTTTTTTTAGCTTTTTCCGTTACTTTTTTACTACCATTTGTTTTCTTAGATGACGTTGCTTTTTTGGCAGTTGAAGTGCTGTTTGATTTTGACGTTGAAGCCGATGCTTTAGTTTTGCCAACTGTTGGTTGATCGTTTGCAATTTTTGTAGCACCTTGTTGTGACGTAGTTTTTTCTGTTGTCGCACCTTGACGATCGTGTGTAATCACACCGTTCTCAAATGTCGCTTGACTGTGGGAATTTTTTGGTACTGCTGCAGTTGGGTCTGCTTTTACAGCGTCGACTGTTTTTCCTTGATCGTTCACTTGTGCATTCGTACTTTGACCTTTGTCTTGTAAACGGTCCGAATCGACTTCACTACGAATGGCGCGCTGTTGAGCTTTTACTGTACTGTCTTGAGTTGACTGGGCTTCAGATTCACCTTTATCACTCACTTTTACATTTGCATCTTTGCCACGTACAGACGTATCTTGCAAACGGTCTGAATCCACTTCACTTTGAATCGCACGTTGTTGTGCAGCTACTGTACTATTTTCTGTTGATGGCGTTGATAACGCTGATACTTCAGTCTCTTGTTGCTTTTGAGATTGTCTTTGATTTGCAGCTTGAGCCAAACCTGTTGCCGTTACAGCTTCTGTCGTTGATGTCGCAACAGTTGTTTCTGAAGTCGATGGTTCACGTGGTGTTTGACCTTCTAATCGATCTGAGTCCACTTCATTACGAATGGCACGTTGTTGTGCTGACAATTCATCAGCTGTCGGTTCGCCCGTTGATGTTTTTGATTCTTCTCTAACACGGCGCGCTTGTGCTTTTAATGCTTCTGCTTTACGGATTGCTTCTTCCTTAAGTGCAGAAGATGGCTCAGCATTTACTGTTTGTTGTGAACTTTTACGTCGTTGTTGTGCAGAACCTGGTTTTAAAATTAATCCTAGTGCACTTCCTAAAACAGCGCCAGCAACAAAGCCAAATACAAAGTCTAAAGGCTTATATCCTGGTTCGTACTGGGGAACTTCATAGCTTTCTAGACCTTTCGTATATAAATCACGGTTATATTTTTCCATCTTCTATTTGCGCCTCCTATAATAAATGCACTTAAATCAAGTATGAAAACTCATTTAAGTGCATTCTGTTTAAAGCTTATTTAACATGACAACACTTATTTTGAATCTGTGTCATTCAATGTTGTGTATTTTGTGTTTACATCACTCGGATTTGTTGCGAAATCGTTAATGTTTTTGTTTTCATATTGGTTGTTTACTAATTCTTCATTAGATAAAGATTGACCATTATGGCTTGCATTACGACTTGCATCAGCTGCTACGTTGTTCGTTTTGTATGCTGCACTACCGCGACGGCTTTTTCTATTTTGCCATTTGTCAGCGATTTCCATTGCAACGTTTGACCATTGAACAACTTGTGAAATTTTGTCTTCATTTTGAGAAATGTTATGCGTGATTGAGTGTGTTACTCGATCAACAGAACCATTTAATGTTTGTACTGAATCACCAATACCTTTAACCGCATCTACAACAGAGTTTAAGCGATTGGCTTTGTCTTGAACGTCTTCAGTTAAACGATTCGCTTTGTGTAACAAGTCTGTTGACTCACGTGTAATCCCTTGAATCTGACCTTCCACACCATCAAGTGTTTTAGCCACATGATCCAAGTTCTTTTTAACAGAAACCAATACAGCAACGATACCGATTGCTAAAATAAGAAAAGCAATTGCTGCGATGATTCCCGCGATAGGTAAAATCCATTCCATTCCTAAACGCCTCCTAATTGACTTAAAATAATATGCTATTTATTTTAATTAAATACCCAACCTATGCGAACTCAAACATTAAAACTGCTGTTCAACACCAATTTTTTCCATGTATGCTTTAAGAATTTTTTGAATATCTCCCGCACCCATGAATAAAAGTACAGCATTGTCATGTTTTTGCAGTTGTTCCACACTATTTTCATCAATCAAATGCGCGCCATCGACTAATTTTAATAAATCATTAATAGACAACTCGCCTTGATTTTCACGAATTGAACCAAATATATCACAGAGATACGTTTGATCAGCAAGGTTTAACACATCTGCAAACTCTTGTAAAAATGCTTTCGTTCTTGAGAAAGTATGTGGTTGGAAAATAGCCACTACTTCTTTATTTGGATATTTTTTTCTAGCTGTTTCAATTGTAGCACTAATTTCTCTCGGATGGTGTGCATAATCATCAACCAACACTTGATTTTGAGCAAATGTTTCATTAAAGCGACGTTTCACGCCACCAAAAGTGATTAATGCTTCTTTAATGTTATCAAGATTTAAGTTTTCAAGATAACTAATCGTTAATACCGCTAATGCATTCAAAATATTGTGATCCCCATATTGCGGTGAAACAAAATGGCCATAGAATTCACCTTTAACATAAACATCAAATTCTGTACCGCTACCTGTCACTTCAATATTTTGTGCATAAACATCCATCGACGTATCGAAACCATAGTAATAGACTGGAATATCTACTTCAATATTTTTAACGTATGGATCATCGCCCCATGCAATAATCGCTTTTTTAACATTTTTCGCCATACCTTGGAATGCATTGATGACATCATCTACATCTTTAAAGTAGTCTGGATGGTCGAAATCAATGTTCGTAATGATGGCATAATCCGGTGAATAGCTTAAAAAGTGACGTCGATACTCACACGCTTCAAATGCAAAATATTCACTTTGCGGCAAGCCCATGCCAGTCCCATCGCCAATTAAAAAGGATGTCTTTTTATCCCCATTCATGACATGAGAAAGTAGCCCCGTTGTAGATGTTTTACCGTGAGCACCTGTCACTGCCACAGAAACATATTCATTAATCACTTCACTTAAAAAGTCATGATAGCGAATAACTTTTAATCCGAGTTCATGTGCGCGAGCGATTTCTTCATGGGTATCTTTAAAGGCATTACCTTGAATGATCGTTAGCCCTTCTTTAATATTATCCTCATCAAAAGGTAAAATTTGAATGCCTTTATTTTTTAATGCAATTTCAGTAAAAACGTACTGATCGATGTCTGATCCTTGGACCTCATAACCAAGATCATAAATAATCTGTGCTAATGAGCTCATACCAGCACCTTTAATACCAACAAAATGGTATCGTGTCATTGTGTCATCGCTCCTTTCTCTATTTCCATTAAAGCTCACTTAATTCCGACTCTGTCAAATAAACATCACGTGGTTTAGAACCATTTGCCCCTGAGATATAACCCAATTGTTCAAGTTGATCAATAATGCGTGCTGCACGGTTATAACCGATTTGGAAGTGGCGTTGAATTAATGACGTTGAAATGTGCTGTTCTCTCACCATAAATTGGCACACTTCATCAAAGAGTTCATCTCTGCTCGGTGCATCATTTTTTTCTAACAACTCTTTTTCTTGGAATAAGTATTCTGGCTCGCGTTGCGCACGTATGAATTCTACAACTTGATCAATTTCTTCATCTGATACAAACGTGCCTTGTACCCTAATCGGTTTGTTCATACCACTTCCTAAATACAGCATATCGCCATAACCAAGTAAACGTTCAGCACCGCCACTATCTAGTATTGTTCTAGAGTCCACACTAGATGATACCATAAATGCAATACGAGTTGGAATATTTGCTTTAATTAATCCTGTGATGACGTTCACTGATGGACGTTGAGTCGCAACAAGCATATGAATCCCACAAGCACGTGCCTTTTGAGCTAATCGCGCAATAGATTGTTCGACATCTTGCGGTGCCATCATCATCAGGTCAGCCAATTCATCAATCACGATGACAATTTTTGGAATACGTTGATCATAATTTACTTTGTTATTAAATGCAGAAATGTTACGAACGTGATGATGTGCAAACAATTTAAAACGACGTTCCATTTCATCGACAGCCCATTTCAAACTTTGAGTTGCAGCTTTCACATCAGTAATGACAGGCGCAACCAAATGTGGCAAGCCATTATACGGTGCAAGCTCTACCATTTTAGGGTCAATAAGTAACAGTCTCAGCTCTTCTGGATGATTGCGATACAATAAGGAAATTAAAATACTGTTTATCGATACAGATTTTCCTGAACCTGTCGCACCTGCAATTAAGGCATGCGGTGTTTTTGCAATATCCATCAACAATGGTTCATTATTAATACGATTCCCCATCGCCACTGTCAGTTTAGATTCTGCATTTTTGAACGCCGGATGACTTAAAATAGAACTAATATTCACTTTTGTGGTATGTGGATTTGGCACTTCAATTCCGACTAAACTTGTACCTGGAATCGGTGCTTCTATACGAATATCTTTTGCTGCCAGTGCCATCTTAATATCGTCTTGCAATGCAGTAATGCGCGAAACTTTGACGCCACGTTCCACCGACAATTCAAAACGCGTCACACTTGGTCCTTCGACAACATTTACGACTTCTGCAGGTACATTAAAGTAGTAAAATGCGTTGTTCAACTCTTCTTTTTTCTCAGCAATCCAATTTTCATCTTGTTCTTGTTCTTCAGGTGCTTCGAGCAAATCAAGACTCGGTAACTTTAAGTTTGGACCACGGCGAATCGTTTTCACTTCTTGTTGTGACTGGGGCTGCTGACTGTCTCCCGTTTGCGTTTCGTTATGTACATGTTGCGTTGTCAATTGAGATGATGATTGTTGTTCAACTGGTTGTACAGGACGCACTGGTTGCTCAGTTGCTTCCTCTTTTTTCGCCTGTTGTTGACGTGACATCAGTCTCTTTTTATCTGAAGGTGTCATGACGACGTTAAACGGTTTGCTACCTTTTCGAATCGGTACTTTATACGGCTTCGGTTGTTCAGTCTGTTGGGATACTTCAGTCGCCTCAGACAGTTGTTCCGCTGTTACCGTATCATTCTGTTGTGGCGTCACCTTTTCAACAGACTTCTCAAGCGCTTCATTAGATTGTACAAGTTCTGGCTTCAACTCAGGTTCAAGTTTCGGCATGGAGCCAACCTGTTGTCCTTGTTGTTCGTTTACGTCCTCATCTTCTATGTCTACATCTACTGAGTCGCTTTCAATTTCACTGTCAATACGTTCACCATCCGTTTCATCAGTGATCATATCATCAAGTGCGTTATCATCATCAACTTCAACGACTTCAAACTCAATATCCGAAGCGTCAGTTTCAACTTTGTTCGCTGTGGTTTCATCCGATGTTGTTGTGTGCGCATGAGTATCTCGATGTTGTTGTGCATCTTCCACTTGAGATATACCCGATTCATCTTCAAACGACAGCGCTTCAATATCTAATTCATTTTCAGCAATCTCTTCATTCGTTGACGAGTCACTCTCATCATGATTTTCTGACTCAACTTCCGATAAATCGACCTCTTCATATTCGAAGTTAGACGTCAATGTAGTGGTATCCTTATTTTGTTCAGTTGTTGCATCTACTGTCTCTTCGTTAAGTAAATCCTCAGAGATGGTTTCATCAGTCGATTCAGTATACTGGTCACCTAACAATTGACGTGCTTGTGCAGAATACATTTCATCAATCGCTTTTTGAATATCGGGATTTGCATGTTGTTCATAAGATTCCCGTTTCTTTTTAAGCGCCTCTTTGAAGTTTTTCTTCTGCAACATTTTCTTTTCACGTTCTCGACGTATCTCTTCTACAATTTGAGAAGCATAAATATTTTCGATATGAATTGTGTTATGACGGCGTGTTGGTGATTTTGATGTCCCAGAACGTTCTATTGTTCGGTTCTGTCTCGTTGTTGTTGACTCTGCTTGTTGTGTTGCTTCTTGGACTACACGTTCATTCTTTTGCAACTGAGGCATAGCTTTACGTGCTCCAGGTGGTTGATTCAATCCACTGTTTTCAATTTTTTTTGGTTGTTTCGTACCAAAAATAGCTGACGGTACTTCACTCGCTTGGAATGGTTTTTGATGATAATTCGGCTTAGCAACAATATCATCACGATGACGTTTTGTTTTTTTTGAATGTTGTGAAGATTGTGCAGCGAATGTATAGTCGTTCTGATGAGAATTACTATGCGTTGAATTTGAACCACGTGTTTGCTGTTGTTCATAGCAACGCGCTTGTTGTACACCACGATGTCGACGATGTTGACGATCAACAGTAAAGGAAGGACGTCGCTCGTGTAGTTGTGTATGCATGGTCACATCTTGTGTTTGCGTCGTGTCTGCTTGTTGATGGTGACGTTCAACCACTTCGTCATGCATCTCAATCGGAAAACGAAACTTCCCACGAGGGCGTTGATAAACATCTTGACTTTGTTGAACGAAAGACGCATGTTTTTCTTCGCGCGTTGCTTCACTTTTTCTTCTTCGTGTTGAACGTTGTGACGATTGGTCTTTATCATTCTCACCAAATAATTGATCAAACCAGCTCATTTAATTTCACAACCTTCCTCTATTCATCAAAAAATGGTTGACCTACTTGATAATGATCATCTAATACCATAATGCCTTTCTCTTGTGGTGCATTCGGTAAATTCAACTCTTTCATTGAACATACCATTCCACTTGAAGGTACACCTCTTAATTCAGCATCTTTAATGATCATTCCACTTGGCATTACCGCACCTACTTTTGCGACAACGACCTTTTGACCTTGATCAATATTAGGTGCACCACAAACAATTTGTAATGTTTCAGTACCAACATCTACTTGAACAATGCTTAATTTGTCAGCATTCGGGTGTTTTTCTTTCGATTGAACATAACCTACGACAAATTTTGGTGACAAGTCTACCTCAATTTGATAATCAAGGTCCGTATGATCAATCATCTTTTGAATTTCTGTAAGCAACGTCTCCGTCAATTTAATATGCCCGATGCCCTCAATATTCAAATGATTTGTCGCTTCAAATAAATTAAAACCTACAATTTTTTGATTGTCTTTAATAGCGACGACATCACCGTGACGTTCATATTCAAATGGCCCTTCACCTTGTTCAAGTTGTAAAAATGCCACATTTCCTACACCAGTTGGATTAAAAAACAAATTCATCTTCATTACTCCTCATTGTTATTGTTAATATCTTTCGTTGCTCGTAGATGATGAACAACGTTAGGATTATCATTCGGTTTTTGTTTATTGTTTTTACCTAAAATAAATATCGGTTCAAAATGACCGTTCTCATAGGCAAAAGAAAGTGATGTAATTGGTACAAGCCCTTTTGCGAAAAAATCCATCGTCATGTGTGCCATAATATCGTAACCTGTTTTATTACGAATATCTGCAATCAGCAACACATCTTGATGAGGAACCGCAACAAGCATTTCCCCTTCACACCGTTCTTCAAATTCAGCTAATAATTTTGCATTCATAATTCGACTTGCATCATAGCCATCATTTTTATTAATAAAATAAAAAATGTTCCCTTTGACCTCATCAGTCGTAAATGAATTGTTTAATTTTCTAACATTAAACATCGCCATTTCTTTAAGTTGTTGCTGGGACAAATTTAAAGACTGCATTAAATCTTCATCAATCAAACGATATGACTTTCCGAGATCGAGTGCATAATACACGCGTGTTTCAGCGGTATGAGGTTCAGTAATAAATGCCTTCCCTTCTTTCGTCTGTTGATCAAAACTTGTCGCACGAATCACAGGCATGACACGAATTTCATCTAATGTTTTATGTGATTCATCTTTCATTTGTTGAATCGTTTCTTCTACATAATAAATAATCTCATCAACAATCTTTTCCTGTCCTTTATTATATTTGGCAACAACTGGAGAAAGTTTAACAGTGATCCCTTTATGATTATCTTGTCGATAAATTCTTAATGATTCTTCGTCGCGATTAAATTGATAATCCACTTCTAAATGTGTTAATCGCGATTTGATTAAGTCTCTCATTTTAAAGACATTCATGTTTTCACTCCTAATTACACGCCTTATATTAGTTTACAATAAATATACCCTTAGGACTAGAAAAAAACCATGTCCTAAGGGTTAAAATCTCATTAAAATTGACTGAGAAATGTGTCAATCTGTTCAATTGTTTTTCTTTCTTTACCAATGTATGAACCGACTTGTTGTCCATTTTGATATACGAGGAAGCTTGGAATGCCCATAATATCATGTTCAATCGCTAAATCGATAAATTCATCGCGGTCGACTTTCACGAATTTAAACTGTGCATATTTCTCTTCTAACTCTGGTAATCCTGGTTCAATGACACGACAGTCACCACACCAATTTGCGCTAAATAAAAATACAGTATTGTCGTTAGCAAAGTCTTTAAATTGTTGTTCGCTTTCTAATTGAATCATCTTCGTCACTCCTATTGGTATTGTAATTGTTCTATCGTTTCAAGATTTAATGTTTGAATCGATGCCGTTAACCACGTTTTTGCAGCTTGATAATCTCGAATATCAAATACGGCATCCGTACTGTGAATATAGCGTGCACATACACCGATAACAGCTGTAGGGACACCGATATTCGCTTTATGAATTGCACCACCATCAGTACCGCCGGGTGAAATGTAATGTTGATACATAACATCATGACGTAACGCAACATCTTGTAAAAATGTTTTAAATGCCGGTTTTAACAACATCGTTCCATCTTTAATACGTAATAATGCTCCTTCTCCGAGCACACCGGATAAACCTTGTCGACCTTTCATGTCATTTGCAGGAGAGCAGTCCACAACGAATGCTACATCCGGATCCACTAAACGTGCTGCCACTTCTGCACCACGGAGACCAACTTCTTCCTGAACATTCGCACCGACGTACAAATCAAAGTCTAGTGTCACATCTTTTAACTGTTCTAACAATTCTAACGCAATGACGCAACCATAACGATTATCCCAAGCCTTCGCAGCATAGCGATATTCGGACAATTGCAATAGTTCTGTATAAGGTACGATCGCATCTCCAATTTGAATACCTCTGTTATATACAGCGTCAGCATCACTTTCTCCGATATCCAAGAGCAAGTCTTCAATACGTGGCGCTTGTTCCTGACCACTTCTAAAATGTTTTGGGATATTCGCAACAACACCAATAATTTCTTCACCTTGTTGCGTCATAATTTTCAAGCGTTGACCTTGCCAAATATCGTTTGCAACGCCTCCAAGTGCAGTAAACTTAATAAAGCCTTGTGGTGTCACCTCAGTAATCATAAAGCCGATTTCGTCCATATGTGCCGCCACCATGACACGTTTTGCATTCGGTTTACCACTTCTTTTTACACCATAAAAACCACCCATACGATCATCTACAAACGTATCTACGTAAGGTGCCATCATTTTTTTCATATACTCACGGACATGCTGTTCAAAGTTAGGAGCACCATGCATTTCCGTTAATGTTTTGATTTTATCTATTGTATGATTCGACATGACACACACTCCTCTGAATTTTTATTCTCTTTACTTAGTATATCATCTTTATTGTGGTAAACTATAATTAAGTCTTCAATAAGGAGATGTAGAAAATGATATCGAAAAAAAACTGGCCTTTATTGATTCCCATTTTAATCCTTAGCCTTTTAGCAGGAAGTTATTTTTACGCGCTGAATATGAACAAGCAAAAATACATATCAGCAGATAAAGTCATCCAATCTGTGAAGGGCTATTTCAGACATGTCACAGGCTCTTATATTTTGTATGAACCAACGACATATCGTAAATTCGGTATTGAATATGAGGTTTATAAAGGCGGCATCACTGCTGAGCGACACGGAAAAACATTTAACTATGAATTTATTGCAGATGCATATAATGGCCAAATCATTGATATTATAGAAATCTAACGTTGCTCATCTCAAAGGTGAACCAGCATAGTCACATTTATTGTGGTATGTTGGTTCACTTTCTTTTTAATCAACATGCTCACGTAAAATTGACGCTTCGACACTTTTTAAGTCTTTGCTCAATTTCGCCGCAAAATGTTGAACATCATGATAAAACAGAAACCAATATTGATGTGCGACATAGTAACGTGTGAGTCGCTCTTTTTCACGAATAGATTGCATAGGATAATCATCGTAAGCAGAGACCCATAATGGATTGCGATGTGCAGTCGTACTTAAAATATCCGCCATATGCACAGCTTTTTCACCTTCACTTTCTATCTCGATGACAGCATGACCAAAACTATGACCACCGGTATGTTTCATTTTAATTCCCGGATAAGGCTCAATAGTATCTTCAAATAAAATCAAATTCGCTTCATAGGTTCCTCTATTTATAGGCCAATACGTCGCTTGACTTCTAATATTAGGTGCAATAAATTCATACCATTCATCTTGTTGAACATAGTGCCACGCATTAGGAAATTGCGCTTGACCGTTCGCATCTGTTAACCCTGTCGCATGATCAAAATGCATATGCGTCATTAACACAATATCGATATCCTCACATGTTAGTGAGAATTGTGCGAGTGATGCATCAATATCCGATTCATAGCGTACACCATAATTACGCAACTGCTTCTCGGTTAATTTTCCTTTACCAATCCCAGTGTCTATTAAAATATTTTTATCTTCAGTTCGAATCAGTATGGGGGAAGTCGTTAATGGGACTTGGTTCTTATCATTCACTGGATATTCACGTTCCCATAACGGTTTAGGAACGACACCAAAAATCGCCCCACCGTCCATCTGTGTGAATCCTCCGTTTAGTGGATCAATTTGTAACTTGCCTAATTGCATATCGAACACCTCAATTTCATTTTACGCATTTCCATTATCAACGAAAGCATAGTCCGGTTTCAACTCTCAACACTCGTGAGGTTGGGACATAGAAACGTTTGAGTTTCAATCTATTCATAGATTTATGATTCATTAGTAATTTTAAAGTAGATGGAAAATGTCAGGAAATGAGATACAAAAAATTGCATCAATAGCATCAAAATTTTTATGTCCCATCCAAATCAAAAAAGCAATGCGGGCGATTTGGAGTCACACACATTGCTTTTATAAATTATTCGGTTGTCTGTTTAGAATGAAATTTTGCTTCCATTCGATAAATACGTGAACCTTTTTCGGCAAATTTATGTTCATACTCAGTCGGAATATTATCCCCTTCGTCTTCTTGATGGAGGTTCAAGTTAATTTTTGTAAAATACATGCCGAATTGAGACATACTCTCAAGACTATATGCAAACAATCCGCGATTATCTGTTTTAAAATGAAGCTCACCATCTTCACGAAGGATTTGTTGATAGAGCGCTAAAAAGCTACGGTAAGTTAATCGACGTTTGGCGTGCCGTTTTTTCGGCCATGGATCAGAAAAGTTTAAATAAATTCGGTCCACTTCGCCTTGACGAAAATAGTCTGTTAAAATGACCGCATCGTTACATAATAATTTAATATTCGTTAAGTTATGTTCGCGTACTTTATCCAACACACGAATCATCACATTTTTATCTCTTTCAATGGCAACATAGTTAATATGTGGATTTTGCTGAGCTAAGGTCGTAATAAACTTGCCCATGCCAGAACCGACTTCTATGTGAATCGGCTGTTGTCGTTCGAACCACTCACTCACTTGATGGGCATGCACGGCTTCTAAATCCACAATATCGTTATGCTCAGTTAAGTAAGACTCAGCCCACGGTTTATTTCGCATTCTCATGATTATTCATACTCCCTAAATAAATACATTACTCTTCATGACTTCATTTAAGAATTTGAGCCAAGTATTCATATCTTTATAACGTTTATGTTCTTCGTTCCACTGAATCATACCAATAGACTGAATCACCGTATACCATTTCATACGTTTTTTTAAATTCATCGTTTCTTTCACTTCATATGTGTCAAACCAACTCGACCATTGCGCTTCAGGCACGTAGTTGTAGAGCAGCATACCGATATCAATGGCAGGGTCAGCAATCATCGCACCCTCCCAATCGACGAGAAAGAGTTCATCTTTATCTGATAAAAGCCAGTTATTATGATTGACATCCCCGTGAACTACCGTATAAAAACGTGGATCAAACTCCGGCATATGGTCTTCCAAATACGTTAAAGCCTTTCTCACGATATGATGCGTTAACACATCACGAGACAAAGAGGCGTTAATTTTATGCAACATAATTTCAGGTGTGATAGGCGCCATCTCCATACGCTTCAACATCGTTAACAATGGTTTTGACTGATGAATTTTTTTCAACAAATGCGCCACACGATTTTGGGCCATTTCTTGCGATTCTAGTTCACGCCCATTTTTCCAATGTTGGGCTGTTACCACTTCGCCTGTTTCGATACGTTTTGTCCAAACCAATTTAGGCACGATGCCTTCTGCTGATAATGCAGCAATAAATGGATTGGAATTACGTTTCAGAAACAACTTTTGACCATCTTGTTCAGCCATATAAGCTTCACCAGACGCACCACCAGCCGAGTCAAGCGTCCATCCTAACTGATAAAACTGCTCCACAACTCGTTCACCTCACTTTCAAATAGAAAAGGCTCAAGAAATTTTTTCAAGAGCCATATTTAAATCATTTTTTCAATGATTTTAAATTCACGTTCATGTTTTGCACTCATTTAAGATTTTATAATTATTGAGCCTTTTTTTCAACCAAAAATGAAACACAAAATGTGACTTTTTACCTTTATCCGTTTTGAAAGTTTCACAAACTCTTCATAATACTGTCAAATCAGCCTACTTAGTGTGAATGTGAATGAATATATCTTTCAAAACCTTCTTGTAGACGTCTTGTAATCGGACCCACTTCACCGTCATTAACCACTTCACCATCGATTTTAACGACAGGCATCACTTCGGCAGACGTACTTGAAATGATTACTTCATCAGCGTCTTTCAAAAATGCTAATGAGAATGCTTCATCTTTAAAGGTAATTTGCTCATCATCACAAATCCATTTAATCACCTGACGTGTAATCCCTTTTAAAATTAAATTGTTCGCCGGATGTGTGTATACAACGCCATCTTTAATCGCATAAACATTACTTGAAGCACCCTCTGTCACTGTACCATCACGATGTTGAATCGCTTCAGTCGCATTGTATTTTGTCGCATATTCTTTCGCCAATACGTTACCTAATAAGTTTAAACTTTTAATATCGCAACGTAACCAGCGAATATCATCCGTAGTAACGACTGAGACACCCTCTTCAAGCGCTTTAAACGGACGATCGTATGATTTTACGAAAGCTGTTAATACAGGTTCTACTGATGGCGTTGGAAAAGCATGGTCACGTGGTGCAGCACCACGTGTCACTTGCATATAGACCCCACCATTTGTCACATTATTCACTTGTGCGAGTTCACGAACAAGTTCAGTCAATGATTCCACTGTATAATTTAATTCTAAACCGATTTCACTCGCACTGCGTAATAAACGTTCGAAATGTTCTTTAGCAGTAAATAATTTGTTGTCATAAATGCGAACGTATTCGTAAATACCGTCTCCAAAATTGTATCCACGGTCATTAAAAGCGACTTTAGCCTCGCTTTCTTCTACAAAACTTTCATTAATCAATACTTTTGTCATAGATTATCCCTCCACACAAACCGCATAAATCGCTTCTAAATAGATGCTCGTTGCGTTAAATAGTTGTTTTTTCGTGATGTATTCATTTTTTTGATGCATTAAATCTTCTGAGTCCTCAAACATCGCACCGAACGCGACACCTTTATCTAAATTACGGGCATACGTCCCTCCGCCAATCGTAAATGATGGGCGCATGTCTCCTGTTTGGTTGCGATAAGCTGTGAGTAATTTTTGCACAAATGGATCTTCAGGGTTCACAAAATGAGGTGTTTGTACTTTAAGAACTTCAATGTCAAAGCCTAATGCTTGAATCTCGGCAGTAAAGTCGCTGATGGCACGGTCAAAATCAAAACCTTCTGGATAACGTAAATTAATGCCGAACGAACCTCCTTCATCTAAGTCATAGCGAATAACACCGATATTTGTTGTTAAATCACCCATCGAATCTGAATGGAACTTCATACCCATTTTTTCACCAAAGTGAGAATCAAATAAGTATTTTTCTCCAAAAGCTGTCCATGATTGCGCAGATTGATTTAAATTCAACGTGTTTAAGAAATGAATTAAATATAAACCAGCATTCACACCAATAGATGGATCCATGCCGTGTACAGCTTTACCAAAAACAGTTAATTTCAAAATGCCACTATCAATTTCGTGGTGGCCTTCTAATTGATGTTCTGATAAAAATGCTTCAAAACGTTGAATCGTATCCGTCATATTTTCTTTCACTAAAATATCTGCATTGGCAACGTCTGGTACCATGTTGAAACGTTCACCGGAAGCGAACTGCTTCAATTCGATTTCAGGTTCATCGTCATCTAACGTTAAAGTTTGCTGTTTAATCGTAAATGTCGTAATCCCTTTTTCACCGTGAATGAGTGGGAATTCTGCATCAGGTGCAATACCAATCGTCGGCATTTCTTCAGTTTTGAAATAACGTTCTGTACATTTCCATTCAGACTCTTCGTCTGTTCCGATAATAATATGTATTCTCTTTTTCCAATCGACATTCATATCATTAAGAATTTTTACTGCATAATAAGCCGCAATAGTAGGCCCTTTGTCATCAAGTGTTCCACGCGCAATAATACGGTCGTCCGTCTCAACAGGGTCAAATGGATCTGAATCCCAACCATCACCGGCTGGCACAACATCAACATGACCTAAAATACCAAAAAGTTCTTCACCTTTACCGATTTCGATACGGCCAGCTAAATGATCGGTATCAAATGTATTAAATCCATCGCGCTCAGCTAACTGATACATATATTCCAGTGCTGCCTTAGGACCTGGACCCACTGGCGCGTCTTCCGTAGCTTCTGTATCATTACGGACTGATTTAATAGCTAAAAGTCCTTTTAAGTCTTCGATCATTTGCGTTTCATATTCTTGTACTTTTTCTCTCCACATGCTGATCAACTTCCTTTTTTTCATGATTGTATTTCTTATTTTACATGAATTATTCATTAAACGACAGTAATATTTCTGCACAGTTTTTTAATTTTTCTGATAAAACATTGTCCTTCATTTTAAAATGGCGATACACTCGCGGAAATACTAAAAAAATTATCATGAAAAAACATCTTACATAGAACTCAAGTCATCATAGGCACCATGACTTCTATGTCAATTCATAACAATGCTACAAATGTCCTCAAAACTGTGACAGTAAAATTAAAAAACAGACGCTAAGGGCATCGACATGACACCTTAACGTCTGGTTTTAAAAATGTTACTTGTTCGGTTCGTTATCACGCACCACATGTAAATTGTGTGAAGAATCTCCGCCACCTTCATCATCAAACAAAGCTTCTCTGTCATCTAAGTTATCCTGTTGTTCGCTATTCAATAACTGTTCTTTTTTCTCATTAATAAATGATTTCGGATCTTGTTTTGCTTCGTTAATATAAGCTTTTGGATCCTCTTTCACTTTATTAAATTCTTGCGTTGCAGCTTCACTCACTTGTGCTGCTTTTTCTTGTGCGCGCTTTTTGTAGTCTTCCGGATTTTCTTTATATTTTTGATATTCTTGCTTCAAGTTTTCGCGGTTTTGTTTATTTGAAAGTACAACTGCTGCCACTGCACCTCCAATACCAAGAATCGCTTTAAACAGTTTTCCTGATTTTGCCATCTTTAATCACCTCAAATACTTTTAATGTAAGGTTACCCGACAGATATGCAAGTTAAACCTCTTTCAATTAAATATTTGACCGATTAACGATAATTCAGTAATTTCAGCTCATCCTCTGTTAAAGATCGATAAGCACCTGGTGACAGTGATGAATCTAACGTGAGGTCACCAATAGACACTCTTTTTAACCCGACAACCTCATTATCAATCGCATGAAACATTCGCTTCACTTGATGGTACTTCCCTTCTTGAATTGTAACGAATGCCGTCATTGAATCATCCAAAATTTCAAGATGTGCAGGTTGTAGCCTTCCCTCTTTTAATGTGATACCTTCTTCAAAACGTTTTGGATCATTTGTTTTCAATGCATACTTCGCTTTAACCCAATACGTTTTCGATACATGCTTATTTGGATTCATCAACGCATGGTTAAATTGACCATCATTCGTAATTAACAAAAGCCCTTCTGTATCTTTATCAAGCCGACCTACTGGAAATAAGTCTAAATGTCGGTAGCCTTCAATTATGTCAATCACTGTTTGATGTTGATCATCTACCGTTGCAGAAATGACGTTTTGAGGTTTATTCATCATCAAATACACAAACGGTTCGTAAGCAATCACACGCCCCTTCACTTCGACCACATCATGCTCTGGATCAATTTGTGTTTTAGAGGACTTGATTTTCGCGCCATTATGCAATACATGCCCTTTTTTCAACAATGCTTTAACTTCTGTACGTGTACCGACACCCATTTGCGCTAAAAATTTATCAATACGCATTATAAAAAGCTCACTTTACGTCTAATTTTGTTTGGAATCTCACCTAAAAACTTATCTGCCAAGCGTGTTTTCATCGTTAATACTGCATAAATAATAACACCGACGATAGCACAAATGACTGTAATAATAAATGCGCCGACATGACTTGCTGGTGAAATCACGAATTGCAAGCCAAAATAAATGATTTCAACAATAATCATCATCATAAAGCTATATAATAAAATTTTACATACATCGATAATCGTCTCGTTAAATTTGAAACGCGCATATTTTTTAAGAATGAAAAAGTTACATACAATCGCAAAAGTTAATGCAATCGCTGTACTTAAAATCGCACCAGCTGTTTCAAACATAATAATTAAAGGCATGTTTAAAATGAATTTCAACACGACTGAACCAACAATGACGAACACCGTTAATTTTTGCTTATCAATCCCTTGTAGCATCGATGCCGTCACACTCAATAGTGAAATCAAAATCGCGACAGGTGCATAGTAGAACAATAGACGACTGCCATCCATACTGTATTCATAAAACACCGTATAAAGTGGCACAGCTAAGGCCATAATCCCTAAACTTGCCGGCACGGTAATGTACATCAAAACACCTAATGACGTACGAATTTGACGATGCATTTCAACATAATCGCCTTTTTCATATGTTTTAGTAATAAATGGAATTAAACTAATCGCAAATCCAGCAGCTAAAGACGTTGGAATCATAACAATTTTATTCGTTGTCATATTGAGCATCGTAAAAAATGTACCTTGTAAACTCGTTTCCACGCCTGCAATGGATAATGCATTATTGTGCGTCAATTGGTCCACAATCATAAACAATGGGAAGTTAAGACTTACAATGACGAATGGAATACTGTATGAGAGAATTTCTTTGTACATTTTTGAATATGACACATCAATCCCCGTCATATCCGAAGCCACCATTTCATGTATACCGCGACGCCGCTTAATCCAATACCACCAAAGTGTTAAAATACCTGCAATCGCACCAATCGCAGCACCGAACGTCGCGATACCATTTGCTAATAATACAGAGCCATCAAAGACATTTAATACGAGATAGCTACCGACTAAAATAAAAATGATACGTGCAATTTGTTCTGTAACTTCGGATAATGCTGTCGGTCCCATCGATTTGTAACCTTGGAAGACCCCTCGCCAAGTGGCTAACACTGGAATAAAAATAACGACAAAGCTAATCGTACGAATAATAGCAGTAATTTGATCGACTGTCCAACCCGCATTTTTATCCATATTATGCGCAATCGTGACAGACGCAATCATTGGAGACAAGAGATATAAAATGACAAAGCCTAATATACCTGTAATACTCATCACGATAAAGCTGGATTTGTACAGTTTTTGACTGACACGATATGCACCTAATGTATTGTATTTCGCAACGTATTTCGACGCCGCAAGAGGTACACCTGCAGTGGCAACAGCTATCGCAACATTGTAAGGTCCATAAGCATAGTTAAAAGGTGCAAGATTATCTGCACCGCCTATGATTTGGTAAAACGGGATAACGTAAATAATGCCTAAAACTTTTGTAATTAAAATACTTAAAGTTAGTAAAAATGTTCCCCTTACTAATTCCTTGTTTTCACTCATAGATAACCTACCTACTCTACATTTTTTCAAGATTTAATTATAACACAATACGGATATTATACACTGATTGAGAATATGTTAAAATCAAAATATCAATTTTAAGGGGTTTTTATAAAATGTATCAAACAATTGTGATCGGTGGCGGGCCGAGCGGATTAATGGCTGCCATTTCATCAAGTCAAAACGGGCAACCCGTACTCCTGTTAGAAAAAAAGAAAGGTTTAGGACGAAAATTAAAAATATCCGGCGGGGGTCGTTGCAATGTGACGAACAACTTGCCCTATGCTGAAATTATTCAACACATTCCTGGAAATGGAAAATTCTTATACAGTCCTTTTTCAATTTTCGATAACCAATCTATTATCGAATTTTTTGAATCGCGTGGTGTTGCATTAAAAGAGGAAGACCATGGTCGTATGTTCCCTGTATCAAATCAGTCACAAGATGTACTCGATGCATTGATTCGTGAATTGAAACAAAATAAGGTTACAGTCAAAGAAGAACAAACTGTAGTGGACGTGAAAAAAGTGGATTCAGACCATTTCCAAGTCCAACTTCAAGATGGTGATACGTATAAAGCAAAAACAGTCATTATTGCGACTGGTGGCACAAGTGTACCCCAAACTGGGTCAACAGGCGATGGCTATCGCTTTGCACAATCACTAGGTCATCACATTACAGAACTTTTCCCTACAGAAGTTCCGATTAAATCAAACGCACCATTTATTAAAAACCAATCACTTAAAGGGTTGAGTCTAAAAAACGTCGGTCTATCTGTCTTAAAGAAAAATGGCAAAAAACGCATTACTCATCAAATGGACATGCTCTTTACACATTTCGGTATTAGTGGCCCTGCCGCACTGAGATGTAGTCAGTTTATTTATCACGAGCAAAAAAGTCAGAAGCAACAAAACATTCAAATGCAAATTGATGCCTTTCCTGAAATCAATGAAGAAGCACTTAAACAAAAAATCACGAAGCAGCTCAAATCACAACCCGATAAGCATATTAAAAATGCACTCAAAGGGTTGATTGAAGAACGCTACTTAACACTGATCATTGAT
Organism: Staphylococcus pseudintermedius; assembly: GCF_001792775.2. Classification (GTDB taxonomy): domain Bacteria; phylum Bacillota; class Bacilli; order Staphylococcales; family Staphylococcaceae; genus Staphylococcus; species Staphylococcus pseudintermedius. The sequence continues at coordinate 8,035 of NZ_MLGE02000011.1, read as the reverse complement.
AGCGCCGATATTCCGTTTGAAACGACATACCATCATATCAGTGCACAACAACTTAGCACACTCGCACATCAATTCAAAGCATTTACTTTCGAAGTCTACGGCACATTACCGTTAGAAAAAGCTTTCGTAACCGGCGGCGGCGTTTCCATCAAAGAAATCGTACCCACGACTATGGAATCTAAAATCACACCTGGCCTATATTTATGCGGTGAAGTATTGGATATTCATGGATATACGGGGGGTTACAACATTACGAGCGCCCTTGTTACGGGTTACGTCGCAGGTTACTTCGCTGGCTTTGTAGAATAAAAATTAACCCTGCCACACAACATTCCCCCATCTCAAATTGATAACGAGCTGGGGGTTTTGATTGCTGTATCCATTCAAATGTTAACATCATTAATCTCCGCATTTGGCCGTCTCAACGCGTACAAAGAGCTATGTTAAGGTGAGTGGTGGCTTTTGATAGTTTGTGTTGTTGTTTGTCCCCCCCACCCCCCTACATATTGCAAGACCGTGCAAGACTCCTGAGAGGAAAGTTGAAAGCAAAATCAAATCATTGAATTATGAGAGTGGCTACTTTTTAACGCAGTAGCTATCTGACTTCTCAATGCTTTTGCCGGTGAGAAGTCGAGTCAGCCTTGCGGGGGCAGTACGACGAAATCTTTGTTGTACATGAGATTTCTGTACTGCTCCCAAAATCCAATTCGGCCTCCATCAAGTGTATGCTTTAATCCAGCCGAATTTACTTGAAGGATCAGCCCCTAGGAAAGGGAAGGCAAGTGCTGCAATCAAGAAATATTAAACTAAACTTTTCGAAATGTTCAACAACCTACAAACACACTCAAATGTAATCGAAATGTTCACCAAACAACAACACAAAAACACTGCTATTATCGCATGGTCTCCCACACAACAATAACAGTGCATCATCATATTCTAAATACGCTTAAACTCTAATCCTTCTTCACCCCAAGCACGCATACCACCTTCAACATTCACCGCATCAATCCCGTGATCATTCAAAAACGCAACCACTTTCGCACTTCTCACACCGCCAGCACAAACAATGTAGTACGTCGTATCCTTTTTGAAATCATCCACATGATCCGGAATGTCATTCATCGGAATATGTTCAGCATTAGGAATCATTCCCATTGCCACTTCTTCATCTTCGCGTACATCGACAATATTTACTGGTTCTGAACTTAAAACAATCTCTTTTAATTCATCTGTAGTAATTTCTTTCATTATCCTCTACGCTCCCTCATTCTTCTTTATTTCGCGACAATATTCACCAATTTTTGTGGAACTGCAATAACTTTCTTAACATCTTTACCCTCAACTGCAGCTTTAATGTTGTCATTGGCTAACGCTGTCGCTTCCATATCTGCTTTACTCATATCTTTAGGAATTTCGATTTTAGCACGAACTTTACCATTCACTTGAACGACAATTTCAACCACATCTTCTTCTAATAGCGATGGATCGAAACTTGGCCATGGTTGGTAAGTAATCGTTGTATCATGTCCTAAAATAGACCATAATTCCTCACCGACATGCGGTGCAATAGGGGCTAGCATTTTCACAAAACCTTCTGCATAAGCTTTAGAAATGTTGTCAGCCTTATAACATTCATTAATAAAGACCATCAATTGACTAATTGCCGTATTAAAACTTAATGATTCGAAGTCTTCAGTGACCTTTTTAACTGTTTGATGGTAAACCGTTTGTAATGCTGGTGTGTCACCTTCAATCACTTTATCTGTGAGTTGACCGTCTTCAGTGACAAATAAACGCCATACACGATCTAAGAAGCGACGTGAACCATCTAAACCATTTTCACTCCACGCAATTGAAGCTTCTAATGGCCCCATAAACATTTCATATAAACGTAAAGTGTCTGCACCATGTGAACGAACGATATCGTCTGGATTCACCACATTACCTTTTGATTTGCTCATTTTTTCGTTACCTTCACCTAAAATCATACCTTGGTTGAATAATTTTTGGAAAGGCTCAGACGTAGGAACAACGCCAAGATCATAAAGCACTTTATGCCAAAAACGTGCATATAATAAGTGTAATACAGCATGTTCAACGCCACCGATATAAAGGTCAACAGGCAACCAATGTTTAAGCTTTTCAGGGTCTGCTAACATTTGATCATTTTTAGGATCGATATAGCGTAAGTAATACCAACAACTACCCGCCCATTGTGGCATTGTGTTTGTTTCACGACGCCCTTTCATACCGGTTTCAGGATCAACGACATTCACAAAATCATCAATATTCGCAAGTGGTGATTCCCCTGTACCTGAAGGCTTGATTTCATCCGTTTTAGGTAGTAATAATGGTAATTCGTTTTCCGGTACTGTTGTCATTGAGCCATCTTCCCAATGAATAATTGGAATTGGTTCACCCCAGTAACGTTGACGACTAAATAACCAGTCACGGAGTTTATAATTCACTTTCTTTTCTCCAAGGCCTTTTGCTTCTAATAGTTCAATCGCTTTTGCAATCGCCGCCTCATTGTTCAGACCGTCTAATTCACCAGACTGAACATGTGCACCGTCACCAGTGTAATAAGGTGTCTCTGCATCGTTTTCAATAACTGTCACAACTGGTAAATCAAATGTTGTCGCAAATTCGTAGTCTCTTTCATCATGTGCTGGAACAGCCATCACAGCCCCTGTCCCATATGAGGCTAACACATAATCAGCAATCCAAATAGGCACTTGCTTTCCTGTAAACGGATGAATCGCATAAGCCCCTGTGAAGACACCTGTTTTTTCTTTTGCAAGATCTGTACGTTCTAAGTCAGATTTTTTCGCCGCTTCATCTTGATAATGTTTCACTTTTTCATATTGTTGTGGTGTCGTAATACGATTCACTAAAGTATGTTCAGGACTTAACACTAAAAATGTTGCACCGTAAATCGTATCTGGACGTGTTGTAAATACTTCAATCGGTGTGTTGATATTTTCGACTTTAAAGTTCACTTTCGCCCCTTCAGAACGACCAATCCAGTTACGTTGCATATCTTTAATCGATTCAGGCCAATCAAGTGTATCTAAGTCTTCAAGTAAACGATCCGCATATTCTGTGATTTTCAATACCCATTGTTTCATCGGGCGTCGCACCACTGGGTAGCCCCCACGTTCTGATACACCATCGACCACTTCTTCATTAGATAGTACTGTGCCTAACGCTTCACACCAGTTTACCGGAATTTCATCAATATACGCTAATCCCTTTTTATAAAGTTGAATAAAAATCCATTGTGTCCATTTATAATATTCAGGGTCTGTCGTACTGACTTCACGATCCCAGTCATAACTAAAACCAAGCTCTTGAATTTGACGCTTAAATGTTTGAATGTTACGTTTTGTAAATTCGGCTGGGTCGTTTCCAGTATCAAGTGCATACTGTTCAGCAGGTAAACCAAACGCGTCCCACCCCATTGGATGTAATACATTGTAACCTTGCATACGCTTATAACGTGACAATATGTCAGTTGCTGTATAGCCTTCTGGATGCCCCACATGTAGCCCTGCACCTGATGGATAAGGGAACATATCTAATGCATAAAATTTCTTCTGCCCGATATTATCTTCTGTTTTAAACGTTTTGTTCTCTAGCCAATACGTTTGCCACTTTTTTTCGACTTCTTGATGATTGTAACTCACAATTAAATCCTCCTCATTCATAAAAAGACACCTCAAACTATTCATATATGCTAAGGGACGACTTTTGCCGCGGTACCACCCTCATTCACTCCTAGAAGTGCACTTCATTTTAAATAGTAAGAGATGTCATTTATTTTTCATTATTTATTGGCAAGTTCACTTAAAGTTTTTCGTTAGTTCGCACCACCACTAACTCTCTGTGGAAACCCTTTTAAGTTACTACTCCAGTCCAGTACGACCACATGCTTAATTCGTAATCATCTACTATATTATGCAATTTGGTACGAAGATGCAAGTGTCATTTACTGTGATTAACGATATAACGTTTTCGGATCAACTTTTCTATCATAAATCGTAAGGAATGCCATAGCGACGACGAGTAAACCTATCATTGATAAAAACATGATTTGCATATTGAACACATCGACGAGTATCCCGCCAACTAATGGACCGAAAGCTTTCCCCACTGTTGAAGCAGAATTCACAATGCCTTGATAGACCCCTTCTCTACCTTTAGGCGCTAAATTATTAGCAATCGTTGGTACAGCAGGCCAAACGAACATTTCTGCAAATGTCATAATGACCATCCCTACAACAAAAATTGAAAATGATGTCGCAAAACTTGTCACGAAAAACGACAATATAAATACGACTAATCCAAAGTAAAGTTGCTTTTTCAGCTGCCCTTTAATGAGGTGAATAATCGGTAATATTAAAGGTTGTCCTACTAAAATGAGCACCCCGTTCACTGTCCATAACAAACTATATTGACTCATAGAAATACCAATACTTTGTGTAAATGACGCAATAGTTGTTTGCCATTGAACGTATGCAATCCAACATAGCGCAAACATCACACATAATAAAATGAGTGCTGTGAAATGTTTCTTGTTTTGAATGTGCGCCACATTTTCCAACGTTTCTTGATGTTTAACCGTCGCTTGATAGTCCATATTAAATTGAAATAATGCGATAAAGAAGAAAATGACATACATCGCCAAATTCGCCATAAAAATATAATTAAAGCTTAGTTCAGCAACAAAACCACCTAGCGCTGCACCTAATGCCACACCGATATTTTGTGCTAAGTAAATAGCATTAAACGTTTGTCTTCCCCCTTGAGGCCACACTGCTCCAGCCATCGCATAAATAGCAGGGATAATCATCCCACCGCCAAAACCGAGCATAATGAGCCAAATCGCATACCAAGGCCAACCGTGGAAGAAATTTAATAAAATGGTAGCGCACAAACTCACAATCGTGCCTAACATAATTGTCCGATATCCTCCAAGTTTATCGAACAATGTCCCACCAAGTAAATTTCCTACAATCATTCCAAATGAATTGACCATCAGTACGAGCCCAGCAGTACTTAATGATTTGTCGAGTTCCTCATTCATATAGATCGTATTCAACGGCCATAAAAAACTCGCACCTGTGATATTAATCGCCATCCCAATGACGAGCCACCATATTTCTTTAGGCATATTCACTGATGTTTCACTCCTTTTTGTCTCTAGCACACACTATAACACGTTATAATGAAAATATGTTAAAATCTTCAAATACTGTTTAAGAAAAATGACGAATACGATATGATAAAAACAGTTTAAACATAGAAAGTCGAAAGGAAGATTGTGATGGGCACTTATTTCCCATATGCTTTTGAGAAGAAACGATATCATACTTTAAATTATCATCTAAAAAATAAATTTGGACAAAAAATATTTAAAGTTGCTTTAGATGGTGGTTTTGATTGCCCTAATAGAGACGGTACAGTTGCGCACGGCGGTTGTACTTTTTGTTCAGCAGCAGGGAGTGGTGACTTTGCGGGTAACCGTGCTGATGCTATCGAAGTACAATTTAAAGAGATTAAAAATAAAATGCACGAGAAATGGCACGAAGGTCAATACATTGCATATTTCCAAGCCTTTACCAATACACATGCGCCCGTTGCTGTATTGCGAGAAAAATTTGAAGCTGCATTAAAAGAACCGGGTGTTGTCGGATTATCTATCGGGACACGTCCAGATTGTTTACCAGATGACGTCGTGGACTACCTCGCCGAATTAAATGAACGTACATATTTATGGGTAGAGTTAGGTTTACAGACCATTCATCAAGAAACATCGGACTTAATCAACCGTGCACATGATATGGATTGTTATTACGAAGGCGTCGCAAAATTACGCCGTCACAACATTAAAGTATGTTCACACATTATTAATGGCTTGCCTGGTGAAGATTATGACATGATGATAGAGACTGCAAAAGCGGTTGCTCAAATGGATGTCCAAGGAATTAAAATTCATTTGTTACATCTATTAAAAGGTACACCTATGATGAAACAATATGATAAAGGTTTACTTGAATTTATGACGAAAGAACAGTACATTCAACTCGTCTGTGATCAACTCGAACAATTGCCACCAGAAATGATCGTCCACCGTATTACAGGTGATGGTCCTATTGATTTAATGGTCGGTCCCATGTGGAGTGTCAATAAATGGGAAGTATTAAACGAGATTGACGCAGAACTTGAACGTCGTGGAACTGTTCAAGGCGCATCTTATAGTTCTCAGGTGCACATATGATAGTCGAACGTATTTTACCTTTTGCCAAATCATTAATTCGAAGCCATACTACATCAGAAAGTGTCGTCATTGATGCAACATGTGGTAACGGTCATGATACAAAATTTTTAGCAGACCTCGTCCCTCATGGTCATGTTTATGGCTGTGACATCCAACAAGAAGCCATTGAAAATACAAAACAACGTGTTCACGATTACAACAATGTTTCTCTTTTTCATACAGGGCACGAATGGATTACACAATATATTAGAGACGAACATCTCACTCAAGTACATGCTGCCATTTTTAATTTAGGTTATTTACCGAAAGGCGACAAATCTATCGTCACACAATCAACGACTACACTTGCTGCTGTTCAGACGATTTTTGATATATTACAACCAGAAGGCATCATCGTTTTAGTCGTTTATCCTGGTCATGAAGAAGGCAAGGAAGAAAGCATGACTTTGATGAAGCATTTGGCAGCGTTTGATCAACAACGTGCTCATGTTTTGAAGTATGAGTTTATTAATCAACAAAATCGACCACCATATGTGATTGCGATTGAAAAAAGAGCGTAGTGTCAAATGAGGTTAAAGCGTTGTAAAAGATGTGTAGATTTTTAAGTTTGTTTCAGTTTTGTAGATTTTAAATTGGAAAACGATACCCCAATCCTTTTGATTTAGCACTCAATATTTAGCTATCTGGTCATGCGTTTCAAAAGGTGGGCGTATCGTTTTCATTCTTATATCCTACTTCAAGTAAATTTAAAAATTCATTGCTATATTACTTCTTTCAAAATACTAAGAGAGATGTGAATGCTGTGAATTAAAGCTTTTGTATTGATTTCAAATTTACGTTCATCGCTCACTACGAGAAAAACCAACGACAATCCTCATTAGGGAAGCGTTGGTTTTATAATAGGTAGTATGAATAATTTATTTTCATTTGCACTCTCTTTTTAATTCAATGTCGTCTTTGGTGATGCCAAGAATTGCGGGCTTTTGTAGCTCTTCAATTCTTTTTAGCTTTTTCAGAATGGGTGGATTAAATCTTGATATCAAATGAGAGTCGCATTGGTCTTTAAATATCACAGCCGTTGACAATGTCATTTAATAATGTTCTCAAATGTGCATCTCTTTTTTCGATTTCCATACATGTAAAATTAATTAAATCTTGCTTGTCCGCTTCTTTATCCTCATTAAAATGAATAATAACGGTTCTTTCATCGTTTGTCGGACGCTCTTTAACAATCCATTTCATTTCTACCAAATTGTTGTACGTTCTTGTACGCTTATAAGTCTTAACTTTCACGTAGTCATCCATTTCTTTTAACGTCATAGAACCTTGATCCCAAAGTGTCAGTAAAATCAAAAACTCTTCTTTCGATAAACGATATTTTCCCTCAATTTCTTCAAAAATGGCTTCAACTTCTTTTTGCAGTTGGTCCAGGCGCATGATATCGCTCACTTTATAATTATTTTTTTCAGTCATAATAAACCCCCATTCTTTTCTACCTATCGTTTATTTGTACCCACAAAATAGAAATCTAATCATATTTAATATTTTAGTAATAATTTGTCATTTTAAAATCGCATTCTTAAGTTTTTACCCTATTTGATTGTATATGACTGACTTTGAAATAAAAGAAAGAATGCATATTTAAAAAAAGGTGAGCATTTTTAACAGCAAAAAACGGCCCTACACTCTACAAAAAGAGATAGGACCATTTAAAACTCTATTTATTTATTATTTTTCATTAGAAAAGGTGAG
>NZ_MLGE02000010.1 GCF_001792775.2 Staphylococcus pseudintermedius | reverse complement strand
TTTTAGGAATCGTATCTTAATGATTTCTAAGGTATTTGTAAGTGAATATAAAAAACGCATTAAACAACAAAATAACGTTGCTTAATGCGTTATCGTCTCACCAACCGACGTTGACAAAGAACCAATAAAAACCACTTTACTAAATGATGTCACGACATTTGGAAAGTGGTTTTTACGTATTGTGAAAATGTTTACGATTACCGCTCAGGTTTCTCATACCATGATTTTAAAAATGTATACAAGACTTCCGTAAAATAATCCAAATCTTGAATGCGAATTTTTTCATTCGTTCCATGGGCTTCGTCGAGTTCACCTGGTCCATATAAAATGGTTGGAATGCCAAAGTCTGCGGTCCAACCGCCATCTGTTACTGTTGTGCTCATTGTCGTTTGAAGCGGTGCCTGGTGTACGTCTTCATGTGCTTTAGCTAACATGTGAAATCCAGGATGAGATGTCGGTAAAGTGAAGCTTGGGAAGATTTCACCTTTCTCTTCAATCATGGAAGCGCCACCCCATTCGAATTGAAGTGGATTTTGACTAAGCCATAAATCACTATCGGCAATTTTATTTAAATACGTTTCAATTTCTTCTATAATGGTGGCGTAACTTTCGTCAGGCAAATAATGCACGGTAATCCATAAGCGACATTGGTCAGCGATAAAAGCAGGATGACGCCCGCCTTCAATTACAGCTGGATTAATCGTATTGGCGCCTGGTGGCATGCCGGGATAAGATTTCGTAACTGCCCAATGCCGTTCGAGTTCTTGTAAGGCTTGTATAATTTTCACCATTTTTTCAATCGCACTCGCACCATGACGCCCACCACCTGCGTGAATGATATGACTGCGCGCACCGTCATGGATCGTCTCCTCACTTTGAATTGTGATCCATCCGGTAATGACGCCGCCTTGTCCCATCGCAATGTTATTGCTTGTATCTAACACAAGTGCTAAATCAGCTTTTGGTGAATGTTCACAGGCGACTTTTGTACCTGCTTCGCCAACTTCTTCGCCGACAACAGAGTGTACGATAATATCGCCTTCAGGTTGTAAGCCTTCTTGGTGCAAGCGTTCTAAATTATAAAAAAGGGCGGACATGCCACCTTTCATATCAGCAACGCCTCTACCAAATAGAAAATTATCTTCTGCAGTCAGTTGAAAAGGATTGAAGCGCCAAAATTGTTCATCTTCAACTTCTGCAACATCGACATGTCCGTTTAAAATTAGACGTGCTGCTTCTGGATTCCGTCCTTTTAAAGTGCCGACGACAATACAGTCATTGTCATAAAATGGAATCGTTTGGACTTCAAAACCTATGTCTTCGAGCCAAGATGCAATTTGACGTTGTAACAGGACGGTATTGCGGGCAGGAGGACTCACTGTCGGATGCGCAATTAATGTTTGAAGTATATCAAATTGTCGTTGTTCCATAAGGATGCCCCTCCAATGCTAATAAGCGCTTTTTACGATGCAGGCCACTATTAAAACCACCTAATTGGCCATCTTTCCGTAAGACACGATGACACGGCACGATAATAGACAACGGATTTTGACCGATAGCAGATGCCACAGCACGTACACTTTTTGGACGGCCAATCATTTGTGCGATGTCACTATAATTTACAACCGCCCCAAAAGGAAGTTGTTGAAGGGCTTGCCACACTTGTTGTTGGAATGGTGTACCAATGACGTGTGCGACAGGTGTCTTGAATGTGTGACAATGCCCATGAAAATAAGCTTCCAACTCTAAAGCAATTTGGTTCACAATTGGGTGGTATGAAATTTGAATGAGTCGTGCTTGCTTTTGAAAATGTTTCAATGCAGTATGATAATCTTTTGAGTCTGTAAATGATAAACCTAACAAGGCGTCATCATTCACAACAGCAGTCATTAACCCAAGCGGTGTATCAATATGTTGAAAGTAAAATGACATCCGGTTCGACCTCCTTTAATTTGATTGAAATGGCACGAAACCATTACTACTGATCGCAATGTTGTCATGTGGAAAAGCGTCTTGCATTAATTTTAACACATGCAGATAGGTGTCTGGATGATACCAAGACTGTAAATCGAAATCTTCGTATAAAGACTGAATGCCGAGTGATTGTGTGCGACGACCGTTTGACCCATCACCCATAAAGTAATCGTCAATCGTCACACGGTCGACATGTTCAGCTAAACGTTCGCCAAACTGATTCGTACAAGGTAGGACAGGTGCAACGGCAATTTGTGTTGGAATATGTGCTGCACGAAGTTTGTCCACAGTTTTGAGACGAGATTGAATACTCGGTGCTTTGGGTGTGAAATGCCGAATGATGTCTTCACGGTCGCTTTCTACGGTCATACTCACGATGAAATTACCAGGATAAGATTGAAGGATGTCGATATCTCGTTGTATAAGCGGGCTACGTGTTTGAATGAACAAAAAATCAGGCGGACAGTCATGCATTTCAGATAATAAATAGCGCGTCATTTCATATTTTTTCTCAAGTGGCTGATACGGGTCGGTAGAAGAGGACATGAATACTGTGAAAGGTCCTTTAGCTTTATTTTTCTGGAGCTCTTTTCGAAATTTCAGCTGTTCATCTGTTTTAGCAGTGACCCAATCGCCCCAAGTTTTACCTGAAAAGAGCGAAATCGGTGAGCGACGTACGTAACAGTAAGTGCACGCAAATTGACAGCCCATGTATGGATTCAAAGTATGTGTATAATCTTTTAAATAGCCACTCGCTTTCGTTAAAAATTGTTGTGGCTGACGTGATTGGATGTCCATCAAATCCTCCTAAAATAAAAACAGACAGGTGACTTGCGACGACCTGTCTGTACTGGATTTATGCTTGTAATGTTTCAATCGCTGTAGCAATAGATTTAAATACGTGTGGTAAATCTTCTTTTTCAATACAACTAAAGGCGATGCGAATATCAGTTTCGTTAAGCGCAACGATACCGATTGAATGCTTCTCAATCAAATGTACACGTAATTCTTCAGCATTCACACCTTTCACTTTCAACGCCATGAAGTAACCAGAGTTAAAGTCATACGGTTGCCATAATGATTGGTATGCTTCATCATAAACAAGTTCTTTTGTCACTTCATAACGTGCTTGTAAAATTTGAATGTTATGTTGCACTTCATCATTGAAAGATGCCCCTTGTTTCAGCGCGTGTTGGACGGCTGCTTGAGAAGGTGTAGCACCACTTGAGTTGTTGCTACGAATGAGCCCTTTCATTTTAGCTTCTAACACGGTTTTAGTCGTGTCATTTGTAGTACCAAAAGTTAAGAAACCGACGCGGAAGCCCCATGCGAAAAACTCTTTTGTCGCACCATCTAAACGAATAGGTAACACACGTTCATTGTTTAATCGTGTCAGTGCAGTGAAAATCGATTGTGTATAAACATCTTCATAAAATAAGCCATAATATGCATCATCAACAACAGCAACGACATTGACACCGCGTTTTGCCAAACGGTCAATTGCTTGAACAATTGCTTCAACTTCATCCGTTGTAGGTGTGTAACCAGTTGGGTTGTTTGGATAGTTTAACAGCATAATGACTTTATCTTCTTCAAATTGATCTAACGTTTTCACGAGGTGCTCGATTGTGAAATGACCTTGTGCATCAAAAATAGGGTAAGTTTGCATTGTTGCTTGGTGACGAATACCATACACGAGGTTATAGTTGCCCCAATTATGTTGCGGTAATAATACAGTGTCACCTGGGTTTACAAATAAATCACCAATTAATGATAAACCGTGTGTTAAAGCGTTCGTCACGATAGGTAAACTCATCGCTTCTTGCGTTAAGTCAGGATTCTCTTTTAACATTTTTTGTTGCCATAGTTCACGTAATTCAGCCAAGCCTTGTGGTGGGGCATAAGCAAAAACTTCATCTGTCGTTAAATGATCAAACATGCCATATAACGTTTCAGTGTACATTTTACCTTCGGCTGTTGTAGCCATACCGATTGTCGCGTTATATTTTGTCGCTTTGGCTTCAGCAGATTGTGTCAAAATACCTTTTGGATAATACATATTTGTTCCAAGGTCGGAAAGCATATCTAGGACGACTGGATTTTCTTCACTTAACTGTTCGTTTAATTGTAGCGCTAAAGGGTTCATAAGATTCGACCTCTTTCTATTTTTCATCATATACATCTATCATACAGTGAATAACAATAAATTTAAAGAATAGACTGATAGAAAATTCAACTTAAAAGCGCAAAATAAGAACACATGTTCGGTATTTTATGTTAAAATAAATGTAGCCACCACTCCCTACATTTTTGGCGCTTTATAGGAAAACGGTTTCTAAAAGTAGGAGGTGTTTAATCATGTCGTGGACAGAATTTTGGATGTTATTAATTAATGGTGGCATTCTCATTATTTTTAGGTGTTGGGTCGAATCGAAGTGGAGAAGGCGAGATCAGGAAAAACAACAAAAAGATGATTCAACACATACATGAACTAAGGCCCAGCAAACAAAAGCCCCAAACTTGCGGCAACAAGTTTGGGGTGTTTAATCATGTGTGGATACACTATTATTTTATCACCTTCACAATTTGGAGGCAAACGATTTATTTACGAAAGATATGTAATGTTTAGGTGGTGAGTTTAAGAATGGGTTTGGAGGAACTCGACGTTATCAGTTCATGAAGTGCTGTTGACAAATGGCTCAGCTTTTTCTAATGTTTGAATCAGCAATTAATTAAAAGGAGAATCCAATGAAACATTTAACAAAAGTTTTTGTCATTATTGCGTTATTAATTTTTGTTATTGGCATCATCTTACAGTTTTTAGGGGAAGAAACGTCAGCCATCAAACTGTTTATCGCGACCATTTTATTTATGATTTGTGCCTTTATTAGCCGTCATAATGACCGGAAAAAGCAACGTTAAGCAATTAAAAGCATTGAATTTGATGAAATGTAATGTAAAAAAGTTTAAAATTTTAAATATAACAAGTTGATAGTTGTTTTCTATCAGATGATTTTGTTATGTTAACGAGTGTTGAACATTTCTATTCACGACAAATGCTTTTGGGAGAAATGTTGAAGTGTTGACATATAGAAGTATTCGCACTCAGTACATAGGTGTGTCGTCATTTATAACACGAGTTCAGTCTATCCTTAATGATAAAGGGGAGTTTTCAAAAAGTGCAGTCGAAAATATACATATTTCACATTTTTTGACTGACCAATACTATTTAACAGGATGCGCTATTAAGACGATAGTGAGTTGCTCAAGGTTCAATGAGCCATACTTTATGATCAGTAATCGCAATTATATGAGTGAAGTCATTTCAAATGTATCATCTAATCAATAAACAGGAGGATTCGTGGATGGAATTGAAACAAATCACCAAACAATATGGCAACAATACTGTCATTGATCGCGTTGATTTTGCATTTAATGATAGTAAAATTGTTGGATTAATTGGTAAAAATGGTGTTGGTAAAACAACATTAATGAAAATTATGAATGGCAATATTATTAATTACCAAGGAGACGTTCAAGTAGTCAATGACGATAAAATCGGTTATTTAATTGAACATCCGAAACTTTACGATAATAAATCAGGTCTATACAATTTAAAACTTTTTGCGCAAGTTTTAGGTACTGGTTTTGATAAAGCGTATACGAATCATATTATTAAAGCGTTTGGTATGGAGTCCTATATTAAGAAAAAAGTGAAAAAATATTCAATGGGGATGAAACAAAAACTGGCTATCGCTGTTTCTCTCATGAATAAACCGAAATTTTTAATTTTAGATGAGCCAACAAATGGCATGGATCCAGATGGTTCAATCGACGTCTTAAAAACCATTGAACAACTTGTACAACAATTAGACATGAAAATTCTCATTTCGAGTCATAAATTAGAAGATATTGAACTCATTTGTGACCGTGCTGTATTTTTGAGAGACGGTCATTTTGTTCAAGACGTGAATATGGCTGAAGGTCAATCCACAGCTCAAACGATTATTCAAGTGGACCCTGATGACTTTGAACAAGCATTATATTACTTAACTGATCATTTTAAAGTCGTACAATCACAGAAAGAATCAGGAGAAATTATTTTAAATGTGCAAAGCGATTATCGCAATTTCCTTAAAGGATTAGCACAAAAAGGTATTTTCCCACAATATATTGAAACACGTAAAGTATCATTACGCGACACTTATTTCAATATTAATCAACGAGGTGGTCAATCATGAATATATTGCAATTGTTCAAATTCGACATCGTGAGTATTTTAAAAAGTCCGCTTACTTATTTAGCGATTCTTCTCGGTATTGCACCATTGCTCATTACAGTCATTATTTTAGTCACGAACGATAATCCGGTAAATGCGAATACAATGTTTAGTGTCGGAAAATGGTTCTTTTCGCTCATTGGTCTACTATTCGTTATCAAAACGATTACACGTGATACCGCTCAAGGAACGATCCAACTCTTTTTAAATCAAACACAGAGTCGTATTGGTTATTTTATTGCGAAAACATTATCTATCATTTTCATCAGTATTTTCACTACAGCTGTTGTCGTTTTAGTCACATATTTAATTCAATGGTCAACTGATGGTAAAGATTTAGATAATGATCAGTCGTGGAAATTACTCGTATTTTATTTAATTTTATTCTTTGTCTATGGGCTATTACTGTTTTTGATTAACCTTATTGTTCAAAAACCAGCATTAGTGTATACACTCGGTATTTTATTGTTACTTTTATTACCAGTCGTGAAACCGTTTATTCCGCTTATTCCTGAAATTGGCGATAATATTCAAGATTCATTAAAGTATATTCCGTTTAGTTACTTAAGCGATAAGACTTTAGGAAATGGTGTGACGTTTACGAACTGGCAGTGGGTCATTAATGTTGGATCCATCGTCGTCTTGTGGTTGGCGAACTTAGCGTTAATCGCGAAAAAAGATATTTAAAACTTACGTCGACTTTTATATAGTAGCTTAATGATTGCTACAGTGAGACTCGCATTCCAAGTGGCTGACTAGAGCATAGGTGTAGGGAAGTCATGCAACTACTACGTTAAGCGGCGACCACTCTCAAAATTAAAAAAATCATTGTGTTTCCAACTTTATGCATCAGGAGTCTTGTACTCCGACGAGCCATTAAAAACATCACTCTACTTCAAAAGTGGGGTGATTTTTTATGCTTTTAAAATGTAACATCATGTATATTGCCACGCCTTACTTTTGAGATTATGTCTTTTTTAATTGCTAGGGTTTGTACTCAAATCATTCGATGAACAATCTTGTAAAAATAAAAATCGATGCGTAAGCGTTTACATTTATATCTTTTTACTTTAGAATACTTGTATACAAGTTAGGAGTGATGAGATGGAAATTCCTAAACAATGGTTGACGTATTTATCAAAAGGGGAGGCCATAGCTGCTACTTTACGCTTAAGTATTATGAGTGGGGAACGTGCTACTCATAAATTACTGACTGAAAACCAAGTCGCAAATGAGTTTCAAGTGAGCCGTTCACCTGTGCGAGATGCGTTTAAAATTTTAGCGCAAGAACGTTTAATTCGTTTGGAACGCATGGGAGCTGAAATTATTCCATTTACAGATAAGCAGCGTCAAGAATTGACTGATATTCGCCTGATGATTGAATCGTTTGCTTTTACGAAAGTTATTCAACGGTCTGATTGGATGGAAATTGTGCAATCAATGCAACAAGCATTAGCTATGATGCAAGTAAATATCCAATATAAAGATGCTGCGAGTTTTGCCGAAAATGATTTGAAATTCCATGAGTTAATGGTTTTAGCGTGTGATCATCATTATTTAACGCATTTATGGCAACAAATTATGCCGACAATGCTATGTCTGAACTATATGAGTATGAAAAAGCGAATGGACGAGAATTTTGAGGATTTTGAACGAGTCATTCAAAACCATGAACTGTTTGTTACAGCGATTGCACAAAAAGATAGAAAAATGATGTATGAAGCATTCGAAGCCAATTTTAATGATTTAAACAACGATATCGGCGCATTTTGGGCACAGTAATATTAAAAGAAAGGTGTATCACTATGGAGAAATATATGATTGGAGTAGATATTGGAACGACCAGCACGAAAGCTGTGTTGTTTAACACTGACGGGGGAGTTCAACAGAAAGCACAGATAGAATATCCATTGCACACACCACGTGTGGATGTTTCAGAACAAGATCCAGATATTATCGTCAATGCAGTGACAGAAACCATTGCAGAAGTGGTACGGAAAGGTGACGTACAACATGAAGCTCTGCAATTTATTTCGTTCAGTGCGCAAATGCATAGTTTATTACTTATTGATGAATTCGAACATCCAATGACTAAAAGTATGACGTGGGCGGATAATCGTGCACGTTTTGCTGCTGAAGATTTACTGAATCATCATGACGGTCATGGCATTTATCAACGTACTGGAACACCGATACATGCGATGTCACCGTTAAGTAAATTATGGTGGTTGAAACAAGATGAAAATGAACTTTTTGAAACGGCAACACGCTATGTCGATATTAAATCATATGTTCTGTACCAATTGACAGGTGAATGGGTGATGGATGCTTCGATTGCCTCAGCTACAGGATTGTATCATTTACAAAATAAAACGTGGGATGAAAAAGTGTTGGCGTTACTTGATATTCCGCCTTCGAAATTACCAACACTCGTATCGACGACGCATCAACTCCGTTTGAAAGATGACTATATAGCTGAAAAACTTGGATTGCGTCGCGATTTGCCTATCATTGCGGGTGCGAGTGATGGTGTATTGTCGAACTTAGGTGTGAACAGTTTTGAACCAGGAGATGTGGCTATTACGATTGGAACATCAGGCGCGATTCGTACAGTTGTCGATCATCCTGTCATTGATGAAAAGGGGCGTATCTTTTGTTATGTGCTCGATGATGAACATTATGTCATTGGTGGGCCGGTCAATAATGGGGGTGTCGTATTGCGCTGGCTCCGTGATGAATTGTTAGCGAGCGAAATCGAGACGGCAAAACGATTAGGGATTGAAACTTATGATGTGATGTCTCGCATTGCACAAAATGTTCAACCAGGCGCGCAAGGTTTATTGTTCCATCCTTATTTAACAGGTGAACGTGCGCCTTTATGGACATCTGATGCACGCGGTTCATTTATCGGATTGACTTTATCGCATCAGAAAGAACATATGATTCGTGCAGTGATGGAAGGCGTATTATTCAATTTATATACTGTCTTTTTAGCATTAATAGAAGTCATTGGCACGTCACCACAATCGATTAAAGCAACAGGTGGCTTCTCAAAAAGTCATTTATGGCGTCAAATGATGGCTGATATTTTTAATACAAATGTTGAAATACCAAAAAGTTATGAAAGTTCATGTCTCGGTGCCTGTGTTTTAGGATTAAAAGCACTCGGACAAATTGATAACTATGACATTGTTAAATCTTGGGTAGGTGCGACACATCAACATCATCCAGAAGCAGTGCATGTCAATGTGTATCAAAAATTGGCTTCTATCTTTATTCAAATTAGTAGAGATTTAAGTCCGTCATATCAAACATTGGCACAATTTCAACGTGATTTAGAAAATAATAAAGAATAGAGGGGATTGTATGTTTCAGGAAATTTGGCCACTGTTGAGTGTGGCTATTGCAATTATTGTGTTATTAATCTTAATTATGAAATTGCAGTTAAATACATTTGTCGCACTGGTTATTACGGCAATGGTGACCGGTATTTTGCTAGGGATGCCATTTGATAAAATTGTCGCAACGATCGAGACAGGTATGGGCGGTACATTAGGCCATATCGCCTTGATTTTTGGTCTCGGTGCGATGCTAGGGAAGTTGCTTGCAGATGGTGGTGGCGCGACGCAAATTGCGGATACGTTAATTGCTAAACTCGGTAAAAAATATGTGCAGTGGGCGATGGTGATTGCATCATTTATTATCGGGATTGCATTATTTTTCGAAGTCGGTCTTGTGTTATTAATACCACTTGTCTTTACGATTGCGAAACGAATGAACGTGTCTCAATTAAAAATCGGTATGCCTATGGTAACCGCATTATCAGTAACACATGGTTTCTTACCGCCACATCCAGGTCCAGTCGTTATCGCTAAAGAATTAGGCGCAAATATTGGAGAAGTTTTATTATACGGCTTTATTGTTGCGATACCTGTGACAATTATAGCGGGGCCTGTTTTTGCGAAAATTGCACCACGTTTAACACCGACAGCGTTTCAACGTGAAGGCGATATTTCATCATTAGGTGCAACGAAGTCCTTTAAAGACGAAGAATTGCCAAGTTTTGGATTAAGTACATTCACAGCATTATTACCTGTATTACTCATGTTATTTGCGACACTTTGGCAACTGATTTCTGGGCATGAAGGAAAAGCGCACAATACACTTGAAAGTATGATTTACTTTATCGGTAGTGCAGGTACAGCCATGCTCATCGCGGTTGTCTTCGCGGTTTTCAGTATGGGTATTCGTCGTGGTATCCCAACGAAACAGGTGATGAATACATTAACACAAGCCATTTATCCGATTGGGATGATGCTGTTGATTATCGGTGCAGGTGGCGCATTCAAACAAGTACTCATTGATGGAGGCGTTGGTGGGGCGATTGAAAAAATATTTACTGACGTGAATATTTCGCCAATTCTATTGGCATGGTTAGTCGCAGCCATTTTACGACTTGCGCTCGGTTCAGCAACAGTAGCGGCAATCTCAACAACGGGTATCGTGTTACCGTTGTTACAAACAGCAGATGTCAATTTAGCGCTCGTTGCATTAGCGATTGGGGCAGGTAGTATCTTCTGCTCTCATGTAAACGACGCAGGTTTCTGGATGTTCAAAGAGTATTTCGGATTAACAGTGAAAGAAACATTTTTAACATGGTCATTAATTGAAACGATTATTTCAGTGAGTGGACTCGTGTTTGTACTGTTTATCAGTCTATTCGTATAAGCTTTGTAAAAAATTAGAGGTTGGAACGTAAAAATTTTTAGATATAATTCATTCAAAAATTTGCATGTCCCAACCCCGTCTTATTGATTAAACGAGTCGAGACATAATCGATTCATACACATCATGCCAAAATGATGCGTCTGTCAAATAACGCTCTCGAATCTTGAGATGTACTTCTTTTTGTTTTTCCTCAAAGCTCGGATCTGTTTTATCCGGCAATGATGCTTTTCGTAACGCCTCAACAAATTTTTGGACATTGAGTGCACGAGGACCCCATACCGCTTTTTGTTCAAACTTCTCATTCATAAAAATATAAATTGGGATGGAACGTGACTTACCATTTGTTAAATATTGATCGATTAAATCTGTGTTATCATCGCGGTGAAATACGCGTACTTCCAAATTGGCTTGTTCTGCAATATGTTTCAAAATAGGGTTATTCATCATTGCATCGCCACACCAATCCTCTGTAATGACAAGGACATATTTGTAGCCGCTATCTTTAATTTTTTCAATTCTCTCATCATCAGTCGGCATATCGAAATCTTTATAAATGTTTAAGAGTTCTGTTTGATTTTGTTCCATATCTTGAATATACTGTTCGAAAGGTTTAGCTTCTGCGTAATAAGTTCTTAAATGTGCCATAAAATACCCCCTCCCTTTTTATTCATTATACCAGTGTATGATTTTAAAGAAAATTAAAAAGATTACGACAAATTAAGATTATGACATTTACAATACAAATATTCAAAAAGTGTTTAATTTTACAGCACAACTCCTTATAATTTGAGGTGATAAAAGATTGCAATAAAGGGGGGAGCTGCGGTGGATAAAATTACGTTTTTGAATGAATTAGAATACCAATTACATCGATTGCCTAATCATGTCGTTGACGAAGTGATGAATGAGTATGAAAACCATTTTTATCGTGAAGGTTTGGATGGCAAATCGGATGAAGCCATCGTCAATGCTCTCGATACACCAAAACAAATCGCGAAGCAACGTTATGCGAAATACGCAGTCAAAAATGCTGAAAAGAAACCAGATGTGACGCATTTAGTCCGCGCTGTTTTTGCAACGATTGGCATGAGCATGATTACATTGTTTTTTATTGTGATTCCGCTCTTTTTTGTGGGCTTACTTCTACTCATAGGGACATTTCTCGCTTTAGGCATGTTGTTATCGCCATTGTTACTGTTGATTACAGATGTTTGGTCAGGGATGTTTTCTTTTTCCCTCAGCAATTACTTGTATAGTTTTGCTTATTTAGGACTGGGCATGATGTTTATCGTTATGATTGTTAAACTGATTGCTGCGATTAAAAAATTACTTATTAAATATCTAAAATGGAATGTCAATTTTATTAAAAAAGGAACATCACAGTCATGAGAAAGTTATTTGTATTTGGACTCAGTTGCTTTTTAATTTGTTTTATTTTGGGAACAGCCGTGTGGTTTGGTTTTGAAAAGAAAAAACAATCTGTTGAGAAAATCGATAAAACCTTTGAAAAAAACGCAATCAATCAAATTGTAATTAACGTTGATTCAACGCATATAAAAATGGTGCCGAGCGATGACTTTCATATCTCGTATGAAGGCAAACAAGATATGAAAGTTTCAAAACAAAGTCGCGTGCTGACCATTACTGAGATGAATCGCTCAGGTTTTCGAACGCCGAATCTCAACCCCTTTAATAATTTAGAAGGGCAGCTTGAAATCGGTATTCCTCAAAATCAACTTAAAGAAATCGATCTCACTTCGAATTTAGGTGCGATAGATATAGTAGATGTCAATGTTGAGCATGCAACGATTTGGAATGGTGACAGTGGAGAATTGAATATTCATAATAGTGAGTTGACCCATTCTAAATTTAGCGCCAACGAAACGCTTGTCAATATTGAAAACAGTCGCATAGATAAAAGTGAATTCAATATTAAACAAGGAAAAATTAACGGTGAAAAGACGCTACTCAAGAACAGTATTTTTAAGTTGAATAGTGGTGATATTCACTTGAAAGAGATGCAAACGGATTGTGATTTCAAAAGTTCAGTGAAAGATGGCAACATTTACTTAGGGTATCGTCAACCGCCAACTGACGTGATGCTGTCGCTTAATCCTGAAAATGGTAAAGCTATCATCAATAACGACGAGATTAAAAAAGGTAAAAATGGGACAGGTACACATCAAATAGAACTTTATACGACACGTGGCGATATTACTGTTGATTAGGCAAATAATACAGAGGCTTGGATATGAGGTGATCCGAGCCCTGTATTTTTTATATTGTGACGGGGATTTGACATAGAAATTTTATGTCCCATCCCCAACATTAATGTGTAGCAAAGTGAATGTCAGTATCGAGGTGACCTGTTAATATAGTTTTGTCAATTGGCTGGCCATTAAGCCAGGCGCCGAAATCAAATTTGATGGGCGGTTGATTTTCACCTAAAGTGATCCAGGCATAAAGTTGTCGTGGTTCATACATCGTTGTGTGAATCGTGCCACTCCAACTTTTAAATAATTTACTATAGAGTTCATATTGTGGGTCATTAAAACGTTTGAAAATATCGAAACGTGATGGCTCAGATGACTGGACTTGGGCATCTAGCCGCGCCAAACGTTCTTCTGACTCTTTGGTATAGTTACGGTTTTCATGTGTTAGTAATTTAAAATGATTCGTACAAGTCGTATCGTAACGGACATCAATGCTTCTCGGTGTCACTTCAACAATGGCGTGTGCACCTGTCTTATCTTGCACAATATAGCTGAATGAGCTTCGATGGGGCAATACATTTAGAAATTGAATCGCTTCTTCGACATTACGACAATATTCTAATACTAAACGCCCAATCATATAACACACAAAGCCATTCGCAGGTTTTTTACGGTGCATAAAATTATAAGCCATAACTAATCCATGCTCGTTCATCCCATCCATACGCCCAGTTGTTCGTGACATCGGACCAATTTGCGCATAGCCACCATCAGTGGGTTGGAACAGTTGATAACGTGCATCGTATGTGGCCGGATGATAATCGTAATTGCGTACTAAGTAATCTCCTCCAACAAATACCGAGCAACCACTCTCAGGTAATGTCGTAAAGCGATAATGTGCAAAGTTTAAAATCGCTTGTCTTGTCGGTATGTTTAACACATCTTGAATCCCTTGAATTTCATCCCATATTTTAGGAGCGAACTGTTGGAAAATTTGATAGGTTTTTTCTACATCTATGTCAAAACGAGGGACGCGCTTTTTCCATTCTTTTTCTCTATTTTTCAACATGGCAGTTTGTTGT
Source organism: Staphylococcus pseudintermedius (assembly GCF_001792775.2). GTDB lineage: Bacteria > Bacillota > Bacilli > Staphylococcales > Staphylococcaceae > Staphylococcus > Staphylococcus pseudintermedius. The sequence goes on along the minus strand of NZ_MLGE02000010.1, from coordinate 73,175 downwards.
AGCCATTGACCGGTAGCAACACCATAATCATAATGTGTACCACGAAAAGTTAAAACGTCTGATGATACTTGTTGCATGTGTATTCATCCTTTCTGACATCTGTATAACATAATTTGTTAATAGGTTGTAATATTTCCTTAATGGTAATTCATACACTATTTTAATATACTTATTTTATCATTATAACAATTCGAAAAGTATATTAAATCAATAGGGGGGAAGTATATGTGGGAATACTATTTTAAAGCTAAGCGTTGGTTCTATAGAAATTTCACCAAATAACTGCTGTTTTGAAGTTTTTACGAATAAGTTTAACATGCATACACGATAACACGATGCGTATATGAAAGCGTTTCGTATAGGTTTTAAATATAAATAACACACGAGCAAAAACGAGAACGAAATGAAATAATTTCGATATGAGTAGGTTACAGTGAGAAGTCAATAAGGATATTTACTTGAGGGAACTGAGGTATGGTACGTATCTCGGTTCTTTTTTATGAATGAACCCGTGTGTGTCACAACAAAAGTGGGGCAGAAATCTCCCTTCAAAAGATGGGGCCGTCCCACTTTAACATGTTGAACGATAACTGAAAATCCTGTGTATCGTCGCGCTTTCAGTCCAATTTACGCCAATGAAATGAAGTGAGAAAGAGATGTTGTGCATGTGAAAGATCCAATTGCTGAACTGCATCGTGATTGAAAGGAGGTCTGATGTATACGTCTTGCACTCACCTTATTCAGATAAATACAGTTTGAAGTGATGGCGTCAAGCATTCAATGATGGCGTTATGTTGAGTGGATTTCTGTGACATTTGTTGTGATGTAAATCGTTTTAATACGATGGTTGAGTGATTGCGTGTCTCCAAATGTTATGGCAACAAGTGTTTTCGTTGTTTTTGGATAATCTGGATTTTCTACGGAGTATACATAAAATATAATCATTTGATCGTCGTTGATTTGTGCACGATGAATCATCTCAAAATTCCATTGTGTATCTTTCATTTTGGAAATCTGATTCATACGTTTTCGCAACATATCGATGACATTTGATTTTGTGAGTGACTGTGGTTCTCCGAGTTCATTCACATAATATGCAGCGACACGATCATCTAGCATATCCTCAATTTTATCAATATCATTGTTTTTCCATGAACTTACTAATGATATATATGGCATTTTAAGAGCCCTCTTTCATTATTCTTTATATTGATAATGTAACATATTGGCTTTAAAATTTGAATTGATTTCTGATTAATAAAGTCGAGATTAGGGTATAAGTTTAATGATGTTGTATTTTTATGGTATGATAATTGTAACATCAATAATTTAGAGGTGAAGAGTTATGTGGAATTTCATTAAGGGATTATTTAAATTTTTATTCGTTTCAACACTAGTGATTACTGGCGTTGTAGGTGTTGGTTTAGCAGTGTTGACATATGTATTTAAAAAAGACTTTGAAGAAATCGAAAGCAAAACGAAAGAAATTATTGCTGATATCGAAGCGAACCAAGGTTAAAAGTAACATTCGCTTTTAAAACGATAAAAGCGTCTTTTGAAGCGTAACCATTTTTATGATTTTGAGAACTGAGAGCGGGGATATGAAGTCTATGAGAGGATTAGATTTCAATCTCGCTTTTTTTATTGTCAAGGTGAAGCGAGATATGAAACGTTTCTCGTGTGTCTCATCATCAAAATTTGGTAAAATAGGCGTAAGAAAATGGAGGGATGCATGCCATGGTAAAAGGTTATATTGGTTCTTATACAAAAAAAGACGGTAAAGGAATTTATCGCTTTGAATTAGATGAACAATTAGGACGTATTGAAACGGTTGAAACAGGATACGAATTGAATGCCTCAACATATCTTATCCAACATGAAGATACATTAATCGGAATTACGAAAAATGATAAAAACGCTGGTTTAGCCACATTTAAAATTAAACAAGATGGTAGCCTTGAAAAAACAGGGGAATCATTGGAGTCCTTTAAAGGTTCGGGCTGTTATGTCGCAGTATCACCAGATGGAAAGTATGTTTTTGAAGCGGTTTATGGTGATGGGGTGGCCCGTATTTATGAACTTGATGCTGCAAATAACCGCATTACCCGCTTAATAGAAGAAGTGATTCACGAATACCCACATGGTCCTAATGTAGATAGACAAGAGCAGTCACATGTGCATTATTTAGATGTCACACCTGAGCACAAATATGTGGTTGCTGTTGATTTAGGTGCTGACTTACTCGTGACATATCATTATGGTGACCAAGGCTTAGAAGTAGCACACAGAACAGCATTGGAACCAGGTGACGGACCTAGACATATTGCTTATCATAAAACTGGACGTTATGCTTACGTCGTTAATGAATTGTCAAATACTGTTGTTGTGATGGTATATGAAGATGGTAGTTTTACGGAATTAGAGCGTCACTTAACGATTCCTGAAGATTTTCTGTTACCTACAAAGTTAGCTGCAGTCCGTTTATCACATGATCAACGTTTCTTATATGTAAGTAACCGTGGACACGACAGTATTGCTATTTTCAAATTATTAGAAGACGGTGCCAAACTTGAATTAGTCGACATCGTTTCAAGTGGTGGCGCATTCCCAAGAGATTTTAATATTACAGAAGATGATGCTTACCTTGTAGCGGCGCATCAAGAAGAAAATTCAGAAGTGGTCGTATTTAAACGTGATCTCGATACAGGTCGATTAACTAAAACGGACAATCAACAAACAGCTCCAGAAGGCGTTTGTGTGAAGTTTTTGGACGAAACACACTTATAATCATGTAGAAAAATAATGAAAAGGCTCAGGCATTTTTAAATAATTGCCCAAGCCTTTTTCTTTTGAGCTAAAGTTTGACATAATTGAAGGGGAAAAATAGATACCTTTATTTCTTAAACAGCTTTTTCATGTAGCCGAGTTTCCCTTTATACGGCGGAAACAATAAGCCTGTTTCTAACTTTGTCGTTTTGAAAATGTATGGTTTTTGATGTGAAAATGTTTCGAATGAATATTTGCCATGATAACGGCCAATACCTGAAGCGCCAACCCCGCCAAAAGGAAGTTTCGGATTGGCTAATTGTAAAATCGTATCGTTAATCGCACCACTGCCGAATGACAGTTCATTCAAAACGCGTGTTGTGGCATTTTCATCTTCACTGAATAAGTAAAGCGATAATGGCTTTGGTTTCGATTGGACATATGCGATAGCTTCGTCAAAATCACGGTATGTCAAAATTGGTAAAATAGGTCCGAAGATTTCCTCTTGCATTATCGGGTCATCCGCTTGAACACGATCGAGTAACGTTGGCGCAATGTATCGTTGCTCTGCTGCTGTTTCGCCACCGACAATGATGTTCGATTGATGTGCTGTTAGAAGTTGTGCTAAACGGTCAAAGTGGCGATCATTAACAATACGACCTAAATCTTCACTGTCAATCGGGTGGGTACCATAAAATTCACGAATCGTCGTAGTTAGTGCTTCAATAAAATCAGCCTTAATCGTTTCATCAATAAGGACATAATCCGGCGCGACACACGTTTGACCGGCATTCATAAATTTACCAAAACAGATTCGTTCACTTGCGACTTTTAAGTTGGCAGTTCTATCAATAATGGTAGGTGACTTACCGCCGAGTTCGAGTGTCACAGGAATCAGTTGTTTTGCCGCTGCTTCGTATACGATTTTGCCGACCTTTTGACTGCCTGTGAAGAAAATGTGATCAAATGGCAGTTCCAATAAAGATTGAATCGTTTCGGCACCACCTTGAGCGACAGCAACATATTCTGGGTCAAATGTCTCTGTAATAATTTTTTCAATGACAGCAGCAACATTTGGCGTTAGTTCGGATGGCTTCACAATGGCAGTGTTACCTGCAGCGATGGCCCCAATTAAAGGTTCAAAAATTAATTGAAATGGGTAATTAAAAGGTCCGATAATTAAAACTGTGCCTAAAGGTTCGTTGACAATAAAGCTTTTGGCTGGAAAAAGAAAAAAGGGTGTGTCGACCGCTTGCGATTTTGCCCATTTTGATAGGTTTTTACGTATATAGCGAATGTTATTTAACGTATAACCTATTTCTGTGCCAAATGCTTCAACTTCATTTTTATTTAAATCTTGTTTGAGTGCATCGAAAATCTCTTGTTCATGCAGTTTAATTTGTTTAGCTAACTGTTTTAAAGCTTTTTTACGTGATTTGAGCGAACGTGTCGCATGTGATTGAAAATAACGTTGTGTTGCATTGAATTGTGTGTGAAATGGATTCAATAGGAAATGCTCCTTTCAAATAATCAAATGTCTTTGATCAGTTCAAATAGGGTAAAGTCAGTTGATGTTGCATTTATTGCTATCGTACATGTAACGCTTCATTATGTATGATTGTAACATACTCAGTTAAAATTCATACGCAATAGGATACTCGTATTGCAATCATGTTCAAAAACAGTTTAAATACAATCTTAAATTGACGGTATCGCGATTGTGGTCAAAAAAGAATCGAGACACGTTGGATTGTGCCTCGACTTCAAGTCATCTTTTTATTCCGCTCGATATGGTGCGAGTGATGCATCACGTTCGAATTGATGCGCAACATAACTGCAAGATGGAATAATTTTTAAATTTTCATTTTTCGCTTTTTCAATGACAGCATCAAACAATTGTTTTGCCACACCGCCACCGCGTAAAGAAGGACTGACATAAGTACTATAAACATCGATCACATTTGTGTCATAGTAAGAAAATAGAATTTGTGCGTCGGGTCTATTTTCAGTTTCACCGTAATAGAATTTATGATGTCCTGCTTTCACATTTTCAGACATGTTATCACACCTTTGTTTATATTTTTAAATTATGATAATGCTTCTGTAATCGGTGGTACAATTTGTTTTTTACGAGAAACAACGCCTGGCAAAAATGCTGTGTGATTGTCTAATGTTGTGTTGAATGCTTGAGCAATTTTCTCTTGTTCTGCACCAACGACAAGAATTTTTGAGTCGCTATTAATAATGTCTGTAACGACAAGAATAAATGTGTCGTAACTATTTTCAGCACTTGCTTTATTCATTGCATTTTCAAGCGCTTCTTGACGTGCAAACACTTCTTCGACATCCACACTGTTCACTTGTGCGATACGAACTGTGTAGTCCCCCATACTGAATGATTTTGCATCTGTATTTAATAATTCGTCTTCTGTTTTATTTGTTGTAGAAGCACCAGCTTTTAACATCTCTAAACCGTATGTTTGTAAATCGACATTAGCGATTTTAGCGAGTGCTTGTGCTGCATCAATATCTTGTTGTGTACATGTTGGGGATTTGAATAATAAACTGTCTGAAATAATTGCAGATACCATTAAACCTGCAATCTCAGGACGAATTTCATAGTTGCGCTCATTATACATTTTGTACAAAATCGTTGCTGTACAGCCCACAGGCTCCGAACGGTAATAAAGCGGACCTGCTGTTTCAAAATTCGCGATTCTGTGATGATCAATGACATGTCGAATATTCGCTTTTTCAATGTTGTGAGCGCTTTGTTGAAACTCATTATGGTCAACTAAAATGACGTCTTGCCCAGTTAAGTCATCTGTTAAGAATTCTGGAACTTCTACGTTGAAATAATCTAACGCATATTGAGTTTCAGGACCTAACTCACCAATACGAAATGCTTTAGCTTCCTTGTTTCCATGTTGTTGTTCGAAATCTGCCATTATGATTGCCGAAGAAATGGCATCAGTGTCTGGGTTTTGATGACCAAAAATATAAGTTGTCATTATTAAATCTCCTTATTCATATTATAAATTTCAGTTCTATTTTAGCACGGCGAATAGCAATTATTCTACCTGAGCGCCCAATGTCGTTTTAAAATGTGTGAGTGCCCATTGGTGTCCAGCTTCATTAAATGTCGCTACACCTTTTTTAGGGATAATTAATTGATAATTTAAATTGTATGCGCTAATCGCAGTGTGTAAGACACAAATATCTGTACACACGCCGACAATTTCAATAGTGTCGACTTGGCGTTCGCGTAACATACTATCTAAAGGGGTGCCGTAAAATGAATCGTAACGGCGTTTATCTATAAAATAAACATGTGCGCTATCTTTTATCGTATCATATAATGCTTTCACTTCACCATACAATTCACGACCTTTTGTGCCTTTAATATTGTGTGGTGGGAAACATTTTGTCTCAGGATGGTAAGGATCATCTTCAAAATGTAAATCCATCATGAAAAAAATATTTTCTTGTGCTTCGTGGTATGCTTTTATACGTTCCACAATGTACGGCTCAATAGCTTGACCAGCCGCACCACAAGTCAGTTTACCATCGTCTGCAACAAAATCATACGAATAATCAACAACAACTAAAGCTTTATTTGACATTTCATTCTCTCCTAAAAGTGGTATAAAGATTAAACAACAGTATAATAAGTATAACTTAATCGCGAAAGGAAGGCACGTATATGAAAATAAATGTTTTAGATTTTGGTGCAAAAGGCCAGAATCGATTGTTAGATACTTGGGGCATACAGCGTGCGCTCAACCAAGCTCAAAAAGGACCGATTACTGTCTACATTCCTAGCGGTACTTATCATATCGCAAAAGCATTAAAGATTTATGAAGGAACGACGCTCATATTAGACCCAGATGCACAAATGTTAAGGACTGGAAAAGATGCATTGTTGAAAAACGGCACAAGTTTAAAACGCTATTACGGATACAATGGCAACAGTCACATTAAAATTCAAGGCGGCATTTGGAATATGAATGGCGTCCATTACCCTTACAATAATACAGCAATGTGTTTAGGACATGCACAAGAAATTGAAGTTTGTCATTTAACAATTAAAAATGTTGTAGGAGGTCATGGGATAGATGCTTGTGGGCTCGACGGTTTGCACGTCCATCATTGCAATTTTGTTGGATTTTATGATGTGACTGGTGAACGTTGGTTTTCAGAAGCGGTACAATTAGATTTATTTGTTGAAGGCGCCTTTCCAAAATTTGGTGTCAATGATGGCACGATTACGAAAAATGCGGTCATCGAACATTGTTATTTTGGTAATTCGTTTGAAGGAGATATGCAAAGTTGGAATCGTGCAATAGGTTCACACGCGACACGCTTCGATCGTTTTTATGAAAATATCATTATTCAACATAATGTTTTTGAAGATACGCAAGATTATGCGCTAACGCCATTAAAGGGTAAAAATATCTTTATTCAGCATAATCTGTTTTTAAACTGTACAGGTGGGATTCGTTATTTAGGTGTACATCAAGGTAAAAATGCAGTGACTTTAGAAGGAAATCATGAAGGTAAACAAGGAGGCGACGGTTTGTATGTAATGCACAATGACTTTGTGAATAACGGGGCTAAAGATGTCCTGCACATTCGAAGTCACCATGATGCACCCCATACCGATGTCAACGTGATAGGCAATACATTTATGGGCGGACATCAAGTCGCGCAATTAACAGGTGTACATGACATTGCCATTTTAAATAATGAACATTCACCTCAATGGAATCAAAAGCATGTCACAGCATTCATCACAGATAAAAGTGAGTAACTAGGAAGGGGGATGGGACATTAAGTTATCCCATCCCCTTCTTCAACAATTATTAATGAAAACGGCCTAAATTTTTAATTTTGAAATCAAGAGTCTCTAATATCGTTAATATTTTGTTTAACACTGTTGTATCTGGGCATTCGGCTTGAACGAAAAAGCGATACATGCCTAATTGTGTTTTGAGTGGTCGAGACTCTATCCATTTTAAATTGACTTGAAACATCGCAAACGTGTTCAAAATACTCGCAAGGAGACCTGGTTTATCTTCTGTCGGTGTAATGACTAATAAACATTCGGATCCACTTTGATTTGTCACTTCAGAAGCATGTTTTAAAACGAGAAAACGCGTCATATTATGAGGATAATCCTCGATGTGTGTCGCGAGTGCCTCATATCCATACATTTCTCCACTTCCGAGAGGGGCAATCGCACCAGTTGTGGCATCAATTTTTTCGAGTGATGCGACAGTGCTCGTCGTATAATCATAGTCAAATTGTTGTTCATGAATAAACTTTTGTGTCTGACTAATCGCTGGGCTGATAGAATAGACACGCTGAATATCTTTGAACGATTGATTTGGTAAACCGTACAGTGCAAAGGCGATATCTAAAAATATTTCTTCAATGATGACAAAATTTTGTTCGATAAGTGAGTCGGCAATCACATTAATCGTACCTTCAATAGAATTTTCAATCGGCACAATTGCACTCGCTGACGGGTCTTTTTGTAAGGATGACATCACTTCATACAAATTAGAACGTTCGACCAATTGTTCTTTTTGATTTGTCTGAGATTGTAATTTCAAAGCTGCTAAATATGAAAAAGTACCTTTAGGACCAAGGTAGAAAAGTGTCATAACCTCATTCCTTTCACATGAATTGCCTTTATTTTACATGATGTTAGTGAAAAGGACAGCCTGTTGATGTATTTTTCTTGTAAAAAAAGTTCGGTTGACGTGTTTCGTTGGAAAAACCGTGATGATAATTGGTGGTCAAAGTAGGTGACAACGGTGGTGCGAGCCAAGACCATTTGCCTGTAACAGTTCTGCCTTTACGTGCTTCGGCGGTTTCGAATTTTTCAAACTGTTTAGAGGCCGTTAAATGATCGACCATGGACACGCCAGCTTTTTTAAATGATTGTAAGACAGCATCATTGATTTCAACGATCACGCGGTCTTTGTTAAAAGTTGCATTTCGTAAATCTGTATAGCCCATCGCCGTCGCAAATGTTTCCAGTAAATTGTAGCGGTATGTATCTGTAAAGTTGCGAACAGCAATTTCTGTCACCATATACCAACCATTGAAAGGTGCTGTCGGATAAGTGATACCGCCTATTTTTAAATCCATATTTGAAATAATGGGTACAGCATACCATTTCAAATTTAGCGCTGACACATTCGGAAATTGGTCATGTGTAATCGGTACTTCCATAATCCAATCTGAAGGATAGTCAAAATACTTCACAGGTTGATTAGGGAGTTGATAAATGAGTGGCAACACATCAAAATCGGTATGTGCGCCCGTCCATCCTAAATGTTGAGCCAGCTTCGTGATCGATTTTTCACTTGGATCGCCTTTATCGTCATATCCTGCATAACGAATCAGCTGATTATTCCAAATTTGAGGCCCCTCTTCATCCGACTGCGCATAAATTGTTATACAAGGCTTGATACGACCACTATTAGTCGCAGTTTTGATGTGTGATTCAATGGATTCTAAAAAGGGTGTTTCTTCTTTAATATCCCGCGCATCAATCACCTTCAAGCTTTCCCAAAATAAACGACCGATACAGCGATTAGAATGACGCCAAGCTACACGTGCACCATAGGTCAGTTCATCTGTCGTATGTTGGTATGTCCCTGTTGTATGAATGGCTTGTTCTATTTCTGCTAAGCGCGCATCACGTTCAGTTGTAGATAAATCTAATTCATCATACATTTGTTTAATAAATGCTTGTGCTTCTTTTAGCATATTCCCCACCTCATCGTTATTATAATGAAATTCATGTCACCTTTGAAATGAATATGACAATTGTCATAATATTGTTTGACTTTAAAGATTCATGAAACAATAAATATCGGCAATTTGAACCTTAGTTGAGTTCATTACGTTAATCTCACTCGTTTTACTTATAGAGTGAAAAAGTACAATGAAAGATTGCCAAATGATAGGAGACGCTTGAGGGATCAGCTGAACCTGAAAATCCATCACCAATTTTGAATAGCCACAGATACATAGTTGATGACTACTTTGAAAGATTAAGGCTTAGCATATTAGAATAGAAAGGGGATATCACCATTGATAAGATTTTCGCATAAAAAGGTTTGAAGTGAATAAAATTGCAGAATGCCCCGAGACGCCTGAGGTATTAAAGCGAAATTGAAAATACACCAAGCCTTTCCTTTCTGTAACAGTTGAATCAAAACGTTGGTTAGTGGGAGTGAGCGCCTAGGAACGCAAGGGTGGGTTCTGCAACCAGTATGGTAAGTACAAAGAATAAATTAACTTTAGAGCCCTTAAAATTGAAATGTTCAAACGCAAGAAACCTTTCCTATTGTGTGATATGATAGCAATAATAAGAAAAGATAAAAGGAGTCTATCATGTATCAATATAAAGATGACAGTTTCATGTTACATAATGATTTGTATCAAATTAATATGGCCGAATCGTATTGGTTTGATGGTATCCATGAGCGTAAAGCAGTATTCGACCTCTACTTCAGAAACATGCCTTTCGGAAGCGGTTATGCCGTATTCAATGGTTTACAACGCGTCATTCAATTGATTCAAAATCTTCATTTCTCAATCACAGATATTGAATACCTTAAATCCATTGGTTATCAAGATGACTTTTTAAACTATTTGGCTGATTTAAAATTTACTGGCAATATTCGTTCAATGAAAGAAGGCGAACTTTGTTTCAATAACGAACCGCTCATGCGTATTGAAGCGCCACTCATTCAAGCACAGCTCATTGAAACAGCATTGCTCAATATTATTAATTTCCAAACACTCATCTCAACAAAAGCGAGTATTATTAAACAAGTAGCTGTCGATGATGTATTAATGGAATTTGGTACAAGACGTGCACATGAATTTGACGCTGCGTTATGGGGCGCGCGTGCTGCAATCATTGGTGGCTTTGATTCGACAAGTAACGTACGTGCAGGGAAACTTTTCAATATTCCAGTTTCTGGTACACACGCGCACGCATTTGTACAAACGTATGGTGATGAATATACTGCTTTTAAAAAATATGCAGAACGACATCGCAATTGTGTATTTCTGGTTGATACGTTCCATACTTTAAAATCAGGCGTACCAAATGCGATTCGTGTCGCAAAAGAACTTGGTGACCGTATTAATTTTATCGGTATTCGCTTAGATTCAGGTGATATCGCTTATTTATCGAAAAAAGCGCGTCAAATGTTAGACGAAGCGGGTTTCAAAGATGCGAAAATTATCGCGTCAAACGATTTAGATGAACAGACGATCAGCAGTTTGAAAGCACAAGGCGCTGCTGTTGATTCTTGGGGTGTCGGCACAAAATTGATTACCGCTTATCAACAACCTGCTTTAGGTGCTGTGTACAAACTGGTTGCTGTAGAGAACAACGAGGGCAAACTTGTCGATCGGATTAAGCTTTCCAACAATGCTGAAAAGGTAACGACACCAGGTAAGAAAAAAGTGTACCGCATTATTAATACGAAAACGAACAAATCAGAAGGGGACTATATTACGCTAGATCATGAAGACCCGAATGAAGAAAAAGTTTTAAAAATGTTCCATCCGATTCACACATACAAAATGAAGCGAATTAAAAACTTTAAGGCCGTTGATTTACATCATGACATTTTTAAAGACGGTCAGCTCGTTTATGATTGTCCGACAGAAATGGAAGCGAAAGCATATTTGAAAAGCAACTTGGAATATTTATGGGAAGAAAACAAGCGTTACTTGAATCCTGAAGAGTACCCTGTCGATTTAAGTACGTTATGTTGGGAAAATAAACAAAAGCGCATTTTTGAAGTCGCTGAAAATGTAAAGGAGATGGAAGAAAAGTATGACCATGAGTGAAATGCAGGCGATGATTGTAGAAGAGATGAAAGTGAAACCGAGTATCGATAGTGCTGAAACGATTAAGGAGATGCAACATTTTATCGAACAATACCTCCATGCACATACGTTTGTTAAGACGTTAGTGCTCGGGATTTCAGGAGGTCAAGATTCTACTTTAGCCGGAAAACTTGTGCAGCTCGCTGTAGAAAATATGAGAAATGCTTCAGGTAGAGATGTTCAGTTTATTGCGGTGAAGTTGCCGTATGGTGTGCAAAAAGACGCTGATGAAGTCGAGGATGCATTGAACTTCATTCAGCCTGACCGTATCCTGACTGTAAATATCAAACCGGCTGTCGATCAAAGTGTGCAGTCGCTAAAAGAAGCGGGTATTGCATTAAGTGATTTTCATAAAGGGAATGAAAAAGCTCGAGAACGCATGAAAGTGCAATATGCGATAGCGGCGAATACGAGTGGGATTGTTGTCGGTACAGATCATTCTGCAGAAAATATCACGGGCTTTTTCACAAAACATGGAGACGGTGCGGCAGATATTGCGCCACTATTCGGTTTGAACAAACGTCAAGGTCGTCAACTGTTACAATATTTAGGCGCACCCGCACATTTATATGAAAAGGTCCCGACTGCGGATTTAGAGGATGACAAACCCCAACTTCCGGACGAAGAAGCTTTAGGCGTGGCTTATGAAGCGATTGATAATTATCTTGAAGGAAAAGGCGTATCACCAGAAGACGCAGCAGTAATCGAGCGTCACTACGTCAGAAATGCACATAAACGTGAATTGGCATACACACGCTTTTCATGGCCTAAATCAGATAAGTAATGACAAATATAAAAGAACTTGATACAATGAGCTAGATTTTTAAAAGGAAAAGAGGGTGCGTATGAGTTTAATCAATGACAATCCTTGGCTAATGCTCATTGCCATTTTCGTCATTAACGTTGCCTATGTCACAGCACTGACGATGCGTGTGATTTTAACGTTAAAAGGTTACCGTTATGTTGCGGCACTTGTTAGTTTTGTAGAAGTGTTTGTCTATATTATCGGTTTAGGTTTGGTGATGTCGAGCTTAGATCAATTTCAAAATATTATTGCCTATGCCCTTGGTTTCTCTGTGGGGATTATTGTAGGAATGAAGATAGAAGAAAAACTCGCACTCGGTTATTCGGTCGTCAATGTTACGACAGCAGACTATGAGTTGGATTTGCCTCGTCAGCTGCGTGCACTAGGGTATGGTGTAACGCACTTTGGTGCACATGGCCGTGACGGTGACCGTTTAGTGATGCAAATTTTAACACCGCGTCGTTATGAATTGAAACTAATGGATACGATTAAACAATTGGATCCTAAGGCATTTATTATTGCGTACGAACCTCGAAATATTCACGGTGGTTTCTGGGTTAAAGGCGTAAGAAGTAAAAAAGTAAAGGCGTATGATACAGATGAAATTTAAAGTTGAACCTGATGAAACGATTCAAGATTGTTTAGCAAGAATGAAAGCGGCAGGATATATGCCAGTGAAACGGTTTGAAAAGCCCGTGTTTATCGAAAATGAGCACGGTGACATCGAAGTGTTAAGACAAGAGATTGAATTTACAGGTAAAAAAATACCGGATGCATTTGAATCATAAGAGAAAGGCAGCACATAACAATTGAACATGTGCTGTCTTTTTTATAGCTATGATGTACATTGAATATGTTAAAGCAATCCAATGACAACGTGTTACTCGAAAAAGAAATATCGAATATTTTAATGGTTTAAATTTTTAATGTTCGTCTTTGTTGTGTGTTGTCAAGAGTGAGACATGAACTTGAAGTACCGAAAACGAACATGTAGAAATGCAAATCAAAGCACGATAAACTTTGAATTATCAGTATTTTGATGGTTGGGTTACATTGGAATTTACTATGCGTATGAATGAAAACAATAAATTGACACGAATAAGCATTTGAGGCTTGATTACGAACGATAAATTTGTTTGAATAATACATGTACACGATTGATTGTTTTGATACAATGAAACTAACATTACAAGATTGGAGTTTAATAAACATGATCGAACGTTATTCAAGAGAAGAAATGGCTCAAATTTGGACGGATCAAAATCGTTATGAAGCTTGGTTAGAAGTGGAAATCCTTGCGAGTGAAGCATGGAGTGAGTTAGGTTACATTCCGAAAGAAGATGTGAAAAAGATTCGCCAACATGCACGTGTAGATGTGGACCGTGCAAAAGAAATCGAACTAGAAACACGCCATGACGTTGTCGCTTTCACACGTCAAGTCTCAGAAACTTTAGGTGAAGAGCGTAAATGGGTACACTATGGTTTGACTTCAACTGACGTTGTAGATACAGCGTTAAGCTATCAGATTAAACAAGCGAATGACATTTTAGAACAAGACATTCAACGTTTCATTGATGTTTTAGCAGCGAAAGCGAAAAAGTATAAAACAACATTAATGATGGGGCGTACACATGGTGTGCATGCTGAGCCAACGACTTTCGGTTTGAAAATGGCGTTATGGTATGCAGAAATGCAACGTAACATGGAACGTTTCAAAAATGTAAGAACTGAAATCGAAGTCGGTAAAATGAGTGGTGCAGTGGGGACGTTTGCAAACATTCCGCCTGAAATTGAAGCCTATGTTTGTAAACATTTAGGTATTGGTACTGCACCGATTTCTACACAAACGTTACAACGTGATCGTCATGCATACTACATTGCGACGTTAAGCTTAATTGCAACTTCTCTTGAAAAATTTGCTGTCGAAGTGCGTAATCTTCAAAAAACAGAAACGCGTGAAGTGGAAGAAGCATTTGCTAAAGGGCAAAAAGGCTCTTCAGCAATGCCGCATAAACGTAATCCAATCGGTTCGGAAAACATTACAGGTATCGCGCGTGTGATTCGCGGTTACTTAACGACTGCATATGAAAATGTCGCATTATGGCACGAGCGCGATATTTCACATTCTTCAGCTGAACGTATTATGTTGCCGGATGTAACGATTGCATTAGATTATGCATTAAACCGTTTCACAAATATTATTGATCGTTTAACAGTTTATGAAGAAAACATGACTGAGAATATGAATAAAACGTTTGGTTTGATTTATTCACAACGTGTGTTGCTTGCGCTTATTGATAAAGGTATGGTCCGTGAAGAAGCTTATGATACAGTACAACCAAAAGCAATGGAATCTTGGCAAACGAAAACGCCATTTAGAGAACTTGTAGAAGCGGACACGAAAATTACAGATAAGCTTTCAAAAGAAGAACTGGATGCTTGTTTTGACCCTAGACATCACTTGAACCAAGTTGATACAATATTTAAAAGAGTCGGTTTAGAATAATTTCACTACACTTTAATCTATTAATCCGTTAAAATAGTCATAGATTATGAATATAGGGGTTGTTCGCATGCAAATAGAAAAATTACGCGGAAAAGCTTTAGATGAGTTATTCGATGCAGTTTTAACTTTAGAGACGCGTGAAGAATGTTATCAATTTTTTGATGATTTATGTACAGTGAATGAGTTACAATCTTTATCACAACGCCTTCAAGTTGCGAAGATGATCAAGCAAGGTTACACTTATGCAACGATTGAAAAAGAATCAGGTGCATCGACGGCTACAATTTCTCGCGTTAAACGTTCTTTACAATGGGGAAATGATGCCTACACAATGATTTTAGACCGTATGAATATTGAAACTAAATTGTAACTGAATGAAATAAGTAAAATGAAGAGACTTCTTTCAACATTGACTTTTAATAAAGTGAATAGCGAAAGAAGTCTTTTATTTTCGAGGCAGTTAACATACCGCGTTGAAGTGAAAAGGACGTCTCTTATTGATAAAAAGTCAGCAGATGCACTTTGGTTGATGATAGCATTCATTTTTGCGAAATGGTTAATTAATGTGAAAATCATGACCAAAGTCTGAACCGTTTCTTTCATTTGAGCAATGCACACGCACCACTCAATTTTCGTGCGAGAGTATCAAATGAAACAGTGCGTTCAAATCACACTACAAAAAATACAAATAAAGCACTTCTGAATCACGGAATGGTTATCTTTTAAGTGGCTGTCTGACAGTTGGAAGAACATGATAAAAAGTCAGCAGATGCACTTTGGTTGATGATAGCATTCATTTTTGCGAAGTGGTTAATTAACGTGAAAACCATGACCAAAGTCTGAACCGTTTCTTTCATTTGAACCATATACCCACATGTTCATATTAAACGCAGTAGCTATCTAAATAACGTTAACTGAGTGAGATGCATGACATTGCTCTCCTCCTTTGCTTCTGTTCATGCGAGATTGCCGGATGGACGAGACTCCCGAGGGAACAGCTGATCCGGAAAATCCACCAACGCTTACAACAATTGTCACCGTAAAATCAAAGCGTTGGTTAGTTGAAGTATCAGCCCCTGGGAACGCGAGTCCAAGACGGCAATAGTATGCAAGTGACATGTTCAAAAGGAGCGTATGCAAGTGAAGTGTTCAAAAGGAGCGTATGCAAGTGACATGTTCAAAAAGGAATGCATGCATATGACATGTTCAAAAAAAGTAAGCACAATCATCAAATGAACTTAGATATCAACCACCAAAAGTGCTATAATATGAGTTACGAAAATTAAAGGAGTCACCAACGATGTATGATATCAAGGAATGGCGTCATATCTTTAAACTTGATCCTGCTAAAGAGATTTCAGACGCCGATTTAGAACAGATTTGTATGTCAAATACGGACGCCATTATGATTGGGGGCACAGATGATGTCACTGAAGATAATGTCATTCATTTAATGAGTCGCGTTCGTCGTTATCCATTACCGTTAGCCTTAGAAATTTCAAATCTTGAGAGTACGATGCCAGGATTTGATTTTTATTTTGTGCCGACAGTATTGAATAGTACAGATGTGACATACCATAACGGATTATTACATAGTGCGCTTAAAGCCTATGGACACATGATTGATTTTGATGAAATGGTGTTTGAAGGTTATGTCGTGTTGAATCCTGAAAGTAAGGTCGCGACAAAGACAAGTGCACAGGCCACATTAGATGAATCAGATGTCGTGGCTTATGCGCAAATGGCTGAATCGTTTTATCGTTTGCCCGTGCTCTATTTAGAATACAGTGGGCAATACGGCAATCCTGAAATCGTCCGTGCAGCGAAACAATCGCTTAACCATACGCATTTGTTTTATGGCGGGGGAATTGATGGCGTAGATAAAGCGATGGAAATGGCACAAATAGCAGATACGATTATTGTAGGTAATGTGATTTATGAAGATTTAAAAGCAGCACTTAAAACGACGAAAATAAAGGAGAGAACATAATGAATCCACTCGTTGCAAATATGAATAAAGAACAGAGTGAAGCGGTGCGCACGACTGAGGGACCGCTTTTAATTATGGCAGGTGCAGGTTCTGGTAAAACGAGAGTACTCACGCATCGAATTGCCTATTTATTAGATGAAAAAGATGTATCTCCATACAATATCTTAGCGATTACTTTTACGAATAAAGCGGCAAAGGAAATGAAAGAACGTGTGCAAGCACTTGTAGGTGAAGAGGCAGAAGTGATTTGGATGTCAACATTTCACTCTATGTGTGTGCGCATTTTGCGACGTGACGCTGATCGTATCGGTATTGAACGCAACTTTACGATAATCGATCCGACCGACCAAAAGTCAGTCATTAAGGATGTTTTAAAACGAGAAAATATCGACCCGAAAAAGTATGAACCGAGAATTTTTATTGGAGAAATCAGTAAACTTAAAAACGATTTATTGACACCTGCAAAAGCTGAGGCAGAAGCAGATGACTTTTATTCACGTATGGTCGCTACGGTATACAAGGGCTATCAACAACAGCTTGTTCGTAACCAAGCATTAGATTTCGATGATTTGATTATGACGACAATTCGATTGTTTGAACGTGTGCCTGACGTGTTAGATTTTTATCAAAACAAATTCCAATATATCCATGTAGATGAATATCAAGATACGAACACAGCACAATATACATTGGTGAATATGTTAGCGCAAAAGTTTAAAAACCTATGTGTTGTAGGGGATTCAGACCAGTCTATTTACGGTTGGCGTGGCGCAAACATTCACAATATTTTATCGTTTGAAAAAGATTATCCGAATGCACGTACAATCTTTTTAGAGCAAAACTATCGTTCGACAAAGACGATTTTACAAGCGGCTAACGAGGTTATTCGTCATAATACTGAACGTAAACCTAAAGGACTATGGACTGCCAATCAGCAAGGTGAAAAAATTCATTATTATGAAGCGATGAGTGAGCGTGATGAAACTGAATATGTCGTGAGAGAAATTTTTAAACAACAAAAAAAGGGTAAACGTTATAAAGATATGGCGGTACTTTATCGAACAAACGCACAATCACGTGTACTTGAGGAAACATTTTTGAAATCCAACATTCCTTATGTCATGGTCGGCGGTCAAAAGTTCTATGATCGTAAAGAGATTAAAGACTTACTAAGTTATTTGCGTTTAATTGCGAATAGTGCCGATGATATCAGTTTACAACGTATTATTAATGTGCCAAAGCGTGGTATAGGACCGTCTTCAGTTGAAAAAATAGCAACCTATGCTGTAGATCATGAATTGACAATGTTTGATGCATTGGCAGAAGTCGACTTCATCGGGTTATCAAAAAAGGTAACACAAGCGGCGGCAGAATTTTATCAATTGATGTCGAACTTAATGCAAGAACAAGAATTTCTAGAGGTTTCAGAAATTGTTGATGAAGTGCTCGAAAAATCAGGGTATCGTGAAATGTTAGAGCGTGAACAATCAATAGAATCACGTAGCCGTTTAGAAAATATTGATGAATTTATGTCTGTACCTGTCGATTATGAAAAGAACACACCTTTAGAGGAGCAGTCGCTGATTAATTTTTTAACGGACTTATCATTAGTGGCGGATGTCGACGGAGCGAACTTAGAAGATGGTGTGACGTTAATGACGATGCACTCAGCGAAAGGGCTAGAGTTTCCAATTGTATTTATTATCGGTATGGAAGAATCCATTTTCCCGCACATTCGTGCAATTCAAAGTGAGAGTGATCACGAAATGGAAGAAGAACGACGCATCAGTTATGTTGCCATTACGCGTGCTGAAGAAGAGCTTTACTTATCACATGCGACATCACGTACGTTATTTGGACGTCCGCAAAGCAATGCGCGTTCACGTTTTTTAAATGAAATTCCAGAAGAACTGCTTGATTTACCAGAACGTCAATATGCAACGACGATTGGTTCGAGAAAACGTCAACCGGCGAAACGAGGCTTTAGTCAACGTGCGGTGAAAAATTCAGCTTCATCATCAACAGCGTCAAATTGGAAAGTCGGCGATAAAGTGATGCATAAATCATGGGGAGAAGGCATGGTTTCGAACGTCAATGATAAAAATGGCTCAATCGAGTTAGATATTATTTTCAAATCTGAAGGACCTAAACGTTTACTTGCTCAATTTGCGCCTATTGAAAAGAAGGAGGATTAAAGGATGTCATCTATAGCTCAACGTGTTGAAATATTGCACAAAT
The DNA here is from genome assembly GCF_001792775.2 of Staphylococcus pseudintermedius. Lineage (GTDB taxonomy): Bacteria > Bacillota > Bacilli > Staphylococcales > Staphylococcaceae > Staphylococcus > Staphylococcus pseudintermedius. The sequence goes on along the minus strand of NZ_MLGE02000010.1, from coordinate 53,945 downwards.
TATTGCATCAATACAACTATGAATACCACGTTCAAGACAATCCAAGTGTTCCAGATAGTGAATACGACAAATTATTACATGAATTGATTGATATTGAGACAAAACATCCTGAACTGAAAACTTCGGATTCACCTACTGTACGTGTAGGCGGCGAGGCACAGTCATCGTTTGAAAAGGTCAATCATGATACTCCTATGTTAAGCTTATCTAACGCATTTAATGAAGCGGATTTAAGAAAGTTCGATCAACGTGTGCGCGATGCAGTCGGTGAAGTTGAATATATGTGTGAATTGAAAATTGATGGTTTAGCCGTATCATTAAAATATGTCGATGGAAAGCTCGTTCAAGGCTTAACACGCGGTGACGGCACAACAGGTGAAGACATTACTGAAAATTTAAAGACGATTTATGCGATCCCACTTACTTTAGACAAAAAGATTTCCTTTGAAGTGCGTGGTGAGGCTTACATGCCGCGTCAATCATTTTTAAAGTTGAATGAGGCGAAAGCGGCGCGTGATGAACAACCGTTTGCCAATCCGAGAAATGCCGCTGCAGGGTCGTTACGCCAACTCGATTCAAAACTTGCAGCAGCTCGAAAATTGGACATCTTTTTATACAGTATTAATGACTTTACAGAACTTGATGCGTCATCTCAAAGTGAAGCATTAGATGAACTGGACGAACTTGGTTTTAAAACGAACCATGAGCGTGAAAAAGTAAAAACGATTGATGAAGTGCTGGAATATATTAAAAAATGGACAAATCAGCGTGAACAATTACCTTATGATATTGATGGAATTGTCATTAAAGTGAATCATCTTGAGCATCAAGAGGAGATGGGCTTTACACAAAAATCACCGAGATGGGCGATTGCATACAAGTTTCCTGCTGAAGAAGTCATTACAGAACTGTTAGATATTGAGTTGAGTATTGGTCGTACAGGGGTAGTGACACCAACTGCGATACTCGAACCCGTACGTGTGGCAGGCACAACTGTTTCTCGTGCGTCGTTACATAACGAAGACTTAATTCATGATAAAGACATTCGTATTGGTGATAGTGTCGTCATAAAAAAAGCAGGAGACATCATTCCGGAAGTCGTGCGTGTCATTTTAGATCGTCGTCCAGAGGGTGCCGAGACGTATCACATGCCGACACATTGTCCAAGCTGTGATCATGAACTTGTACGGATTGAAGGCGAAGTGGCACTCCGCTGTATCAACCCAAAATGTCAGGCACAGCTCGTTGAAGGTTTAATTCATTTCGTATCTCGACAAGCGATGAATATTGACGGCTTAGGTACGAAAATAATTGAACAATTGTATACACACGCATTGATTAAAGATGTAGCTGACATTTTCTACTTGACGAAAGAAGATTTATTACCGTTAGAACGTATGGGTGAAAAGAAAGCGCAAAAGTTAATTGATGCGATTGAAACTTCAAAAGCACGCTCCCTCGAAAACTTATTATTTGGACTGGGTATTCGTCATTTAGGTGTTAAAGCGAGTCAAGTACTAGCAGAAAAATACGAAACGATGGACCGACTATTAACAGTCACTGAAGATGAATTAGTTGAAATTTATGACGTCGGTGAAAAGTTAGCGCAATCGTTAGTGACGTATTTAGAAAATGAAGACATTCGCGCACTGATTGAAAAGTTGCAATCAAAAGGTGTCAATATGACGTTTAAAGGGCAAAAATTATCGCAAATTGAAGGCCATCCAGAATTTGCAGGTAAAACAATCGTCTTAACAGGTAAACTTCAACAGATGACACGTAATGAGGCAACGAATTGGTTGAAACTACAAGGTGCAAAAGTAACAAGTAGCGTAACGAAGTCCACAGATCTTGTCATTGCAGGTGAAGATGCAGGTTCAAAATTAACAAAAGCGCAATCACTTGGTACAATGATTTGGACAGAACAAGATTTTATTGATAAGCAAAATGAAATTAATGAGTAAGGGGATAGGCGATGAAAAAGTCAATAGTACTTCTTTTAGGTTTATCACTTGTATTATCAGCTTGTGGTCCAGATGAAGATGAATCAAAGTCCTCGAAAGAAAAAACAGAAGCGCAACAACGAGACCACAATAAAGTAAAAGAAATCGCAACAGATAAAAATGTGCAAGGAACAGATTATCGAACAATTTTGCCATTTAAAGAAAGTCAGGCACGTGGATTAATTCAAGAAAATATGGCGAATAGCTATAACGGTGAAGATTTTGAAGATGGCCTACTCAATATCAGTAAAGAAGTGTATCCAACTGATGAATACTTGTATCAAGATGGTCAATATTTAGATAAAGACACGATTAGAGCTTACCTGCGTCCGAAATATACGAAAAAAGAACTTGATAAAATGAGCGACAAAGAAAAAGAGAATAAAAATGCGACAGCGAACTTAGGATTAAATCCATCTGTGAATGGCGAAACAGATGAAGAAAAAATCGCTAAAAAATCTCCTGCTTATTTATCTAATATTTTAGAACAAGATTTTTACGATAATGGTGACACTAAAGGTAAAGATATTGAAGGTATGACAATAGGTTTAGCAATGAATAGTGTGTATTACTATCAAAAAGAAAAATATGGCGAAACATATCATGAAAAACTCGATGAAAAAGAAATTAAAAAGCAAGGCCGACAAATGGCTGAAGAAATGTTAGTACGTTTAAGAGAAAATGATGATTTGAAAGATATTCCAATCACCTTTGCGATATACATTCAGTCAGCACAAGAGGACATTATTCCGGGTCGTTTTGTGAGTTATGCGACAGCCGAGAAAAAAGGGTCTAAACTGTCAGACTGGCATCAAATTGATCAAAAGACTGTGTTGTTACCGTCAAGTGAGGCATCAGATTTGAATGAAAATCTCAATGCGAACTTCAAAGACTTTAACAGTGCATTACAATCTTACTTCTCTAACTTTACACAAGCTGTTGGTAAAGCAGAGTTTAAAAACAAAAAAGTACAAAATTTAACTGTTGATTTACCAATTGATTATTATGGTAAAGCGGAGTTAATCGGGATTACGCAATATGTGACACAGCTCGCTGAAAAAGACTTTAAATCTGTGGATCAATATGAGATTCATATTAAAGATGGAAGTCAGCCACGTGCGCTTATACGTAAAACGAAAGAAGAAAAGTCACCACAAGTACATATTTATCAAAACTAATATGAATGGTGAATAAAATGAGAAAAACGACCACGATACCATGAGTTCATATGACTCTAAGGTAACAGTGGTCGTTTTTTAAGGCAGTCATTTTGAGAATCAAAGTAGTTATTCTTTTTAAACATGGTAGTTAAAAGCGTAATATCAATTCGTCGTCACATTTGTAAGTACTTTTTATTTTCCAGATAACTCTATATGATGACTCGTCCAACATCAATGCATGTCGATTCTATATTTCGAGAAAAAGCGTAAAAAACATTGAAAGTCCGCAGTTTGGACAGCATAAGCTAAATAAAAAAGACCGGGCATTATCCCAGTCTCTCAGTATAATCATATCATGGAACACATTCACAATAAGCAATTGATTGTAAAAATTGTATCGTTTCTTTTAATTTTTTAATTTTGCGTCATTCAATTGCTTGACGACTTGATTCAAATCGTCTTCTACAAAGGCACCCGGTTTTTGTGTCATATTTGAAACCAGGATAGTAACGACTAAACTCACAATAAAGCCTGGAACAATTTCGTATAAGTTAAAGAAATCGTTCACGTCACCGTATGGATGCGCAAATACAATCCACAAAATCACAGTTAACGCACCAGCAACCATCCCGCTTATTGCCCCTGTACGTGATAACCCTTTCCAATACAATGAAAGTATAACTAACGGGCCAAAAGCCGCACCAAAACCTGCCCATGCATTACCGACTAAGTTTAAAATCGTGTTGTTCGGTGTCCAAGCGATGGCAATAGCAGCAACCGCTACAATCATTACAGAAATACGTCCTACTAACACAAATTCTTTCTCATGTGCAGCGGCATTGGCTTTGTCACCACGAATCAGTTTGTAAAAGTCTTCTGTTAATGAACTAGACGTAACGAGTAATTGAGAAGAAATGGTGCTCATAATCGCTGCTAAAATCGCTGCAAGCAAGAAACCACCGACTAATGGATGGAATAGCAACTGACTCATCAAAATAAATAATGTTTCTGGGTCTTGAATGTGAACACCTTGTGCTGGAACGAACGCGATACCGAGTAGCCCGACTAACACAGCACCTAACAATCCGACAATCATCCATGCAATCCCAATACGACGTGTAAGAGGGAATAATTTCACAGTACGAATCGACATGAAACGAACAAGAATGTGAGGTTGGCCAAAATACCCAAGTCCCCATGCAAAGAATGAAATAATCCCAATCACGGTTGTCCCTTTAAATAAATCTAAATTGGTCGGTTTCATTTCTGCAATCGTATGGAATGTGTCTAAACCATTTAACTTTAACATCACAACAATAGGTACCATGACCATTGCCACTAACATAATGACCCCTTGAAAAAAGTCAGTGATCGAAACAGCGAGATACCCACCGAAAAACGTGTAGAGAATAACGATAACCGCAATTAAAATTAAGCCGACATGATAATCTAATCCGAATGCACTGTCGAATAACTTACCACCTGATACTAAACCAGCATGCGTATACAATGTAAAGAATACGACAATGATTAAGCCGGAAATTATTTTAATTAAATTCGACTGATCATCTAAACGGTTTTTAAAGAAATCTGGTAACGTAATCGCATCACCGGCAATTTCTGTATGTGCACGAAGTCTTGGTGCAACAACTAAATAGTTAATGTAAGCACCGAGTGTTAGACCGATCGTAATCCATACGGCAGATAACCCAGTTGAATATACTTCACCAGGTAATCCCATAATCATCCAACCACTCATATCAGAAGCACCGGCAGAGAGGGCAGTTACCCATGGACCAATGTTACGGCCACCTAACATATACTCACTCAAGTTACTCGTTGCTTGTTTATAGCCATAGTAACCAATGCCGAGTAAGATAATGAAATAAATGGCAATCATAATATACGTTTGCCAATCGAGATTCACTTGATTTGACAAAGTAGAACCAAATAAAACCATATTGATCTCCCCTTTTGTTTTCACTTGCATAAGATTATTATACAGAATTGTATATGAAAGGAAAGAAGTATTTCACAGTTTATGTGTAATTTAACCTTGTCATCACAAGAGAAATAGCGATTTAGGCGCATAAGCAGAGAGAAGTTGAATATCGATAATTATTAAGTTTAATGTTATAAATATAAATAAAACATATAGTGAGGCGGCGTACTTGTGAAAAATGATAGCGTCGTCCGTGTTCGTTCGTGTCAACATTGTGTCGTGATGCGCCTTGTTTGAAATATTTTAGATTTTTATGCTGAAATTTGGTACAATTTATAGATAAAAGAGTATTTTTAAGGAGGCTTTACCGGCATGGCTGAGATTACCAAAAAACAAGTTGAGCATATTGCGAATCTTGCACGCTTAAATGTGACAGAAGAAGATACTGCCGATATGCAACAGACATTAGAAGGTATTTTAAATTTTTGTCATCAAATTGATTCTGTCGATACAGAACAAGTTAAACCTACAAACCATGTATTAGATTTACAGAATGTGTTACGTGACGATGTGGCGGTAACAGGATTGCCACAAGAAAAAGCATTAACGAATGCAAAAGAAGTGGAAGCTGGACAATTTAAAGTACCAGCAGTTATGAACAGGGAGGACGCATAAAGATGAGCATCCGCTATGAATCTATTGAAAACTTACAAAAGATGATTAAGGATAATCAAATTAAACCTTCTGAAATTGTGAAAGATATTTACGATGCAATTGAAGAAACAGATCCAACTATCCAATCATTTTTAGCGCTCGATAAAGAAAATGCGATGAAAAAAGCTGAAGAATTAGATACCTTACAAGCGAAAGGTGAAATGGAAGGTAAATTGTTCGGTATTCCAATGGGGATTAAAGATAATATCATTACTGAAGGTCTAGAGACGACTTGTGCAAGTAGGATGTTAGAAGGCTTTGTACCGATTTATGAAGCAACAGTAATGAAGAAGCTACATAATGAAAATGGTATTCTTATCGGTAAAGTGAATTTAGACGAATTTGCGATGGGTGGTTCTACAGAGACGTCTTACTTTAAAAAGACGGTAAACCCATTCGACCATAAAGCTGTTCCAGGTGGCTCATCAGGTGGTTCAGCAGCAGCAGTTGCAGCAGGGCTTGTACCATTTACATTAGGTACAGACACAGGTGGTTCTATTCGCCAACCTGCAGCGTATTGTGGTGTTGTAGGATTAAAACCAACATACGGTCGTGTGTCACGTTTTGGTTTAGTTGCCTTTGCGTCATCACTGGATCAAATTGGACCGATTACACGTAATGTTAAGGATAATGCATTAGTGTTAGAAGCTATTGCTGGTGAAGATGAAATGGATTCAACAAGTGCACCAGACGTTGCGATAGACTTTACTGCTGATATTGGTAAAGACATTAAAGATATGAAAATTGCGTTGCCAAAAGAATACATCGGTGAAGGTGTCGACGAAGAAGTGAAAGAAGCGGTATTAAAAGCTGCAGAAACACTTAAATCTTTAGGTGCCATCGTTGAAGAAGTGTCATTACCAAGGACAGCATATGGCATTCCTTCATATTACGTCATCGCTTCAGCTGAGGCATCATCTAACTTGGCACGCTTTGATGGTATTCGTTACGGTTATCATTCAAAAGAAGCACAAACTTTAGAAGAACTTTACAAATTGTCTCGTAGCGAAGGCTTTGGCAAAGAAGTGAAACGTCGTATTTTATTAGGAACATATGTGTTAAGTTCTGGTTATTACGATGCTTACTATAAAAAAGCACAAAAAGTACGTACATTAATTAAAAATGACTTCGAAAATGTTTTTAAAGATTACGATGTGATTTTAGGACCTACAACACCAACTGTTGCGTTTGATTTAGGTGCTGAAATTAATGATCCATTAACAATGTATGCCAATGACTTATTAACAACACCAGTGAACTTAGCCGGTTTACCTGGTATTTCTGTACCGTGTGGTTTAGCGGAAAATGGTCGTCCAATTGGTTTACAACTGATCGGTAAACCTTTTGATGAAAAAACGTTATATCGCGTCGCACATCAATACGAAACACAATTTAACTTACACGACCAATATCAAAAATTATAAGGAGTGGCAATCAATGCATTTTGAAACGATAATCGGACTTGAGGTCCATGTTGAATTGAAAACGGACTCAAAAATGTTTTCAAATGCGCCGGTAGCATACGGTGCAGAACCGAATACAAATACAAGCGTCATCGATTTGGCGTATCCTGGTGTTTTACCAACAGTGAACCGTCGTGCAGTAGATTGGTCAATGCGTGCGGCAATGGCATTAAATATGGAAATTGCAACTGAATCAAAATTTGATCGTAAAAACTATTTCTATCCAGACAACCCGAAAGCTTATCAAATTTCACAATTAGACCAACCGATTGGTGAAAATGGTTATATCGACATTGAAGTGAACGGCGAAACGAAACGTATCGGTATTACACGTTTACACATGGAAGAAGATGCTGGGAAATCTACACATAAAGACGGTTACTCACTTGTCGATTTAAACCGTCAAGGGACACCATTAATTGAAATCGTATCTGAACCAGATATTCGCTCGCCAGAAGAGGCGTATGCATATTTAGAAAAATTACGTTCTATTATTCAATATACAGGCGTATCTGACGGTAAAATGGAAGAAGGTTCATTGCGTTGTGATGCGAACGTATCTTTACGTCCATATGGTCAAAAAGAGTTTGGTACGAAAGCTGAACTTAAAAACTTAAATTCATTTAACAACGTGCGTAAAGGTTTAGAATATGAAGTCAAACGTCAAGAAGAAGAATTGTTAAATGGTGGCGAAATTTTACAAGAAACACGTCGTTTTGATGAATCCACAGGTAAAACGATTTTAATGCGTGTTAAGGAAGCGTCAGATGACTACCGTTACTTCCCTGAACCTGACATTGTACCTTTATATATCGATGAAGCATGGAAAGCGCGTGTTCGTGAATCGATTCCTGAATTACCAGATGCACGTAAAGAAAAATACGTAAAAGAATTCGGTTTACCTGCATATGATGCACATGTTTTAACATTAACAAAAGAGATGTCAGATTTCTTTGAAGCGGCTGTTGAAGAAGGCGCAGATGTGAAAATGATTTCGAACTGGTTAATGGGTGGCGTAAACGAATATCTCAATAAAAATCAAATTGAGTTACAAGATACAGGCCTTACACCAGCAAACTTAGCAGGTATGATTAAATTAATTGAAGATGGCACAATGAGTAGTAAAATTGCGAAAAAAGTGTTCCCAGAATTAGCGCAAAATGGTGGGGACGCAAAGCAAATTATGAAAGATAAAGGTCTTGTTCAAATTTCTGATGAAGGTGCTGTGTTAGAATTTGTACAACAAGCAATTGCTGAAAATCCACAATCTGTTGAAGATTATAAGAATGGGAAAGGTAAGGCGATGGGCTTCTTAGTTGGACAAATTATGAAATTGTCGAAAGGTCAAGCGAATCCACAGCTTGCAAATCAGTTGTTGAAGCAAGAGTTAGATAAACAATAGGTTGTTTTGAATAGAGGCGAGTAGATGGAATGCAATGGTGATGATTGTATTTCACACTCGTCTTTTTTGTGACATTTTGTTTTTTGAGTATGACGTAAGATGTCGTATTGATTATAACACCTTGCAATCGCAGAACTAGGGCTCGCTTTCATAATGTGAATATCTGTATGGATTGCCTTTTAGGATTTGCTTTCCTAGGGCTGTTCCCAAGTAATCAACGCTTAACTGAAACTGTTATAAGGTAGAGGCGTTGATGGATTTCCGGCGCATCTTTTCCCTCAGGAGTCGCGCCCTGAATGGTAATCAGTTGCGTAACAAGGAATGAAAGCGAGCTTGTTCTAGCAATCTTAGTTGCGGTGCTCAAACGAGTTGAAATGACGAATAACTCTTACCAAACAGACGGCGCATGTATTAATCATACGCATGCATTTTTTCACTCATTTTATTTATATGATTATTAATTGATCTTAGGTGTAGTGGTGAAAGAATGATGAAGTAACTCAATTTCTTTGCTTGGCTAGGAAAGTTGAAATGTCAACATATGACGCAATCGCCTTTTGAAAACGGGATTGACGTTATTTTCTTATCATTTTTACGCTTTTGGTTGTTTTTAGCTTTCATTACATCTTTGTTTACTATAATATAAGTTGTGAGTACTGAAAAATTGAGGGATATAAATGAGAAAACGTGCGAGAATAATCTATAATCCTACATCGGGTAAGGAAGTGTTTAAACGTGCATTACCTGATGTACTAATTAAAATGGAACAAGCTGGTTATGAGACGAGTGCCTATGCGACTCAAAAGGTTGGCGATGCGACAGAAGAGGCGGCGCGTGCGATTGAGGCCCAATACGATTTGTTAATTGTCGCTGGTGGAGACGGTACATTGAATGAAGTCGTGAATGGTATTGCTGAAAAACCGAATCGTCCTAAGTTAGGTTTAATTCCAATGGGGACGGTGAATGATTTCGGTCGAGCACTACATCTCCCAACTGATATTTTTGAAGCCGTGGATGTCATTTTAGATGGTAAAACTGTTCAAGTTGATATTGGTAAAATGAATAGCCGTTATTTTATTAATTTAGCTGGCGGTGGTAAAATTACGGAAGTTTCGTATGAAGCACCGAGTAAATTAAAATCGATAGTCGGACCTTTTGCGTACTATATTAAAGGATTTGAAATGTTACCTCAAATGCATGCAGTCGACGTGCGGATTGAGTTTGATTCGCAAGTCTTTGAAGGTGAAATCATGTTGTTCTTACTCGGCTTAACCAATTCAATGGCTGGTTTTGAGAAGTTAGTACCAGATGCGAAGTTGGATGACGGTATGTTTACACTGTTGATTGTTGAAAAGGCAAATATTGCAGAATTGGGACATATTATGACACTTGCCTCACGCGGTGAACATATTAAACATCCGAAAGTACATTACCATAAAGCGCAATCGGTAAATATTTCTTCCTTTAGCGATATGCCGTTAAACGTAGATGGTGAATATGGGGGTCAATTACCAGCGAACTTTTTAAATTTAGTTCGTCATATTGAAGTTTTTTCTCCGGCGCAAGAAGATAATGCGTTGTTAATTGATGAGCCTACGCAATCTGAGTAACGATCCAGAGGTGTGCTGAAAATAAATAGGTAGTGTACGCAAAACCGCATGATGTAATGACATTACTCTCGTGGGAGCGGGACGATGAAATTTGACTCAGATGTTAAGTTTTTGGTCCTGCTCCTTTCCCTTTGAAGTAGATTCTGTTTATAAAAAAGTGAGATGAAATTGATGGTTTTAGTAAAGAAAAATGAAGTGTATGAGGGAAAAGTGGTTGATTTGACACATGAAGGGCATGGTGTGATTAAACAAGATCGCTATCCGATATTTATCCCTCAAACGTTAATTGATGAAGAAGTGCAATATAAAGTGATTAAAGTGAAAAAGAATTTCGCGATTGGCAAGCTGATGAATGTGAAAACAGCAAGTCCAGATCGTGTTACACCGCCATGTGATTATTACCAACAGTGTGGGGGATGCCAACTTCAACATTTGTCGTATCGTGCGCAATTAGAGATGAAGCGTAAACAAGTGATTAATTTGTTTCATCATAAAGGAAAAATGACAGAGGTGCCGATTCATGACACGATTGGAATGGATGATCCTTGGCGTTATCGAAACAAGTCTCAAATTCCGGTTGGGACGAATCGCAATGGTCAGATCCAAATGGGTTTTTATCGTCAACGCAGCCATGATATTATCGATATGGACCATTGTCTCATACAAAATGATGATCAAAACGACATGATGAATGTGATTAAAAGTTTACTGGAAAAATATCATATTCCAGCTTATAACGAACACATACATCAAGGTCTCGTACGTCATGTCGTGATTCGTAAAGGCTATTATACGAATGAAGTGATGGTTATTTTTGTGCTCAACGGAAAAAAGTTACCACATCATAACGATATTGTGACCGCTTTAACATCACAGTTTCCGCAAATTGTGAGTATCAAGTTGAATTTCCAAACGAACAAAACGAATGTCATTATGGGGCATACGTCCAAAACGATTTTCGGTAAAGACATTATTGAGGATACATTAGATGATTTGACTTTCGAAATTGGCGATTTGTCCTTTTATCAAATCAATGTGACACAAACGCAAAAGTTGTATCGTCAAGCGTTACAGTATGCGAATTTAACTGGTAATGAAGTCGTATTAGATGCGTATTGTGGTATTGGGACGATCAGTTTATTTATGGCACCGCACGCCCAACATGTATATGGTGTAGAAGTTGTCCCTGAAGCGATAGAAGATGCGAAAAGAAATGCGCGCTACAATCAATTGAACAATACAACTTTTGTCGCTGGTGCTGCTGAAGACGTGATTTTAAAATGGCAACAAGACGGGATTCAGCCTGATGTGGTGACAATTGACCCACCGCGCAAAGGGTGTGACGCGACATTTATTGAAACTTTAAACGCGTTAGCCCCAAAACGTATCGTCTATGTGTCATGCAATCCAAGTACACAATTACGAGATATTGAAATGCTAAGCGCGCAATATGAACTAAAAGAAATGACACCTGTCGATATGTTTCCGCATACGACACATGTCGAGACAGTTGCGTTATTAGTAAGAAAATATTGATATAGATTAATCACTCAAGGGTTTTTGAGAACATTTTTGAGAATGTGACTTAGAACCCTTTTTTGTTTTGGTGCTATTTTAGGAGCGTTGATACTGGAACTGATTTGACAGTGTTAATCTCTAGAGAATGGCGAGTAATGAAGTTTTGAAGTTATTCTAAATATAAAATAAAATCATTGTTCTGAATATTCAAAATACACATTTACATATTCTGTATTCATACGCTATATTAAAGATATAAGATTAAGAAATGGAATTTGATTATAGATTACGTGAATGGTTGGATACACCTTCTTCTAATAAAAATCAATTTTCTTCTGATACACTTTATAATGAACTTTTGTTATCAGAGTCAAAAAAGAAAATACAAATATCTTTAGCAATTACTTATTCTTGTAATTTAAGATGTAGTTATTGTTTTCAGCAGAACTATGATCATCTCGTTAGAAAACCAATAACTATAGAAGCACTTGAAAAAATTTTAGATAAGATTTCATTAATCCTTTATCAAAATCCAGAAGTTGATGTTTCTATTGGGTTATTTGGTGGGGAACCACTATTGCCACAAAATGAAAAAATTATTGATAGAGTTTTTCAATATTGTGTTGAAAACAAATTGAAGATAGACATTACTACTAACGGAAGCTTTTTGCCTTATTTTGCCAAAAAGATAGTGATACATAGAAGTATTATATCTGTTATAGCAATTACTATTAATACGTTACCGGACAAATATAATGAGACAATTAAAATAACGAAAGTTGCAAACAATGTTGAGGAATTATTAGCTGTTACTGATTTATTATTACACTATCATATAGTTGTAGATGTGGGGACAAATTTTGATAGAAATAATTTAAGTGAACTGTTGCCAATCTATCACTATTTTTTCGACAAAGGGTATTTTTCAAAGTGGAATTTTCATTGGAATATCGGAAGGGTTGACGATCGCCTTTTTGATACTGGTTATGATGAATATATTGTTTCTGAGACTGATATACTTCTACAATTAATGAAAATACCTAAACCAGTACCATCAAACCTTCATGCAGGCTTTATTCAAACGTGCAAGAACTTAACTGATAAATTGAACTTGTCTTTTAATGAATCTCAAATTAAAGGCACATATCATTACTGCTGGAACGTGTCTCCCTATGATAGAGTTTTCTATATTGACAATGAACTTAATTTGTTTAGATGTACTGTAACAGTAGGGCGCCCTCAATATATTTTAGGAAACTTAAAAGATATTGATTTAATGAACTACCAACATGAAACAAAAAGCTTCTTAGATTATAAAGATTGTCAGATTTGTCATATAGGCGGTTTTTGTTCTGGTGGGTGTAAGTTATCTGCTGACATTGATTTTGTTAAACAATGTGAGATGGAAAAAAGGAATTTGAAAAGTTTGTGGAGGCCATTTTAATTCCACAAGTAAGGGAGAAACTGAACAGAAATGACTAAGGCAATCAAACAATTATTGATTTCTCAAGCAGTTAGTAATTTAGCTGATGTGTTTCTTAGAGTTGTAGTCATTGCAAATGTATTCACCATCACAAAGTCAGTCATTGCGACATCAATGGTGCCTATTCTGATAGGTTTATCTTCTTTTATTGCAAGTTTTTTAGTCCCTTTAGTTACCAAAAAAATGTTATTAAATCGGGTGCTTTCATATACACAATTGTGTAAAACGATTTCGCTAGGATTACTTCTTGGGTTAATGTGTTATAGCGAAGTGATTGATATTTCGATTTTGTACTTTTTTGTTGTTACAATTTCTATACTTGATGGATTTGAAGCACCTGTAGCTTTTGCCATCGTGCCAATCTATGCAACAGATTTAGGAAAAACCAATGCCGCGCTTTCAATGAGTGGTGAAGGTGTAGAACTAGTGGGGTGGGGATTAGGTGGATTATTATATGCCACTTTAGGTTTGATAATGAGTACTGTAATCATTTTATTTTTATATGTCATATCCACAATTCTATTTTTGATGTTACCAGCTGTCAAAACAAAAGTGATAAAATCTGAGACAAATATAGAAACATTGACGAGGGGATGGCGCTTAATCATTGTTGAGCCTAAACTACGATTTTTTGTACAAGCGAATCTTTTAGAAATATTGGCGAATACGATCTGGGTGTCATCGGTTATTCTAGTGTTTGTGAATGAATACTTGCATAAAGATGAAAGTTATTGGGGATATGCAAATACCACTTATTCTATTGGTATTTTGTTAAGCGCTATCATCGTTTTTCGATTATCAGACAAAATACTGCAATATAAATGGCAAAGCATCTTTTTTTCTTTAATCTTCATGGCTATAGTAACAGTTTTAATTATTGAATTTAAGAATGCTTGGGCTTTTTTAATATTCTCATTAATTATGGGTGTGCTTTCTCAGTTAAAAGAAATAGCAGAACGCGTTTTTTACAGGAAATTGTGGATGAAGCAGATTTGGTCAATGTTTTTTCTGTATTTGAGGTCATCTCTACACTCGCATTTTCAAGTTTTGTTTTTGTGATGAGTTCAATCACTCATGTTTTTGGGGTAATCTTCAGTTTTTGGATTGTCGTCATTTGTTTATTATTGGCGTGTTTGCTAGTATTTAAAAAAAGAAAGCAAATCGTCTGACATTTCATGTGTGCATTTTTCTACAGTCCATATAATCACATGATGAGGCACTTATAACATATAAGTGTCTTTTTTGCACTTAATCAATGAGCAAAACGATGTCAAATGTATGCAAATCAATATCTATGAATGGTCCTACTATATAAATGATATTTGGAGTTGAAGCAAAAAGGAGATATCCTCTGTAAGATTGAAATATTTCAAAATCTGATGAAAAGTGCTAAACTATTAGCTGAAATGTGTCTTCAACACCTCATGAATATGGAAGTAAATGAACATTGTGATCGATGGGATAAATTTAGGGCTTAAGTCTTACAATTTGCTTGCATAGCTAGGGTATAATAAGAATGACCATGAAGCCTAACGATACATCATAAGAGGGTGAATGCATGTATAAAATTGATCTATTTCAAAATCAACAGATCATGAAACGTTTTTTATTACTTCAATTTATTGTCATTCTTGCGTTCATTGTATTAAGTTACAAATGGTCGATGGCGGCAATTTCATTACAAGAGCAACACTTTTCAACCAACCTTTTCATAGGAATCATTGGATTTTTAGTGACAGTGTTATGTCATGAAGGGATTAAGACGATATTACTCAAAATAATGTCCGTGAAGACACGTCGTTACCAGGTGAAAAACGGTGTCTTATTAACATTTCTTCCGCAATATTACTTCAACCGAATGACATTTTCTACTGTGATGTTAATGCCCGTTGCGTTAGTTGGGATGTTGTTGTTTATTGTATTTATTAATATGCCCTATACGTCGATTATTTTTACGTTTGCGATTTATATGGGTTATAGCCTATTGTCGTTCTACTTAGTCTTTTTAGCGTTAAGAGATAAAAAAGCACAATATATTGAAATGACTGAAGCAGGGTTATTGGTTTCTCGCAAAAAACCAGCTGAACGAACTGCACATTGATAGGATGGATCTTCCGCGTTTTTACTGGCGTGTGAAGGTTCTTTGTTTTTGAAAGGGCAATCAAAAAGTGGATAAAAATGAAGAGATAGAAAGGAGGGGCTTATGTGAAAGAGCGGCGAATCATTCATATTGATATGGACTTTTTCTTCGCACAAGTCGAAGTGAGAGATCATCCGAGTTTACGAGGCAAGCCAGTCATTGTCGGTGGTAAAGCGAGTGGACGCGGTGTTGTCTCTACAGCATCCTATGAAGCGCGTGCCTTTGGTGTTCATTCAGCTATGCCCATGGCGCGTGCTTATCAACTGTGTCCGAATGGTTATTATGTCACACCACGGTTTGAAGCCTACCGTGAAGTATCACAACAAATTATGGAAATATTTAAAAGTTATACTGAATTGGTCGAGCCGCTTTCACTTGATGAAGCCTATCTGGATATTACAGAACTTGTTCGTCCAGACCTCCCAGCTTCAAAAATTGCGGAATATATTCGCCGCGATATTTATAATCAAACACAACTGACAGCGAGCGCAGGTGTATCTTATAATAAATTTTTAGCAAAGCTCGCAAGTGGGATGAACAAGCCAAATGGTCTGACGGTAATTGATTACCAAAATGTACACGACATATTAATGCAACTCGATATCGGTGACTTTCCAGGTATTGGCAAAGCATCAAAAGAAAAAATGCATGCAAAAGGGATTTATAATGGTCAAGACTTATACGAAAAATCTGAGCGCGAACTGGTCTATTTATTCGGTAAACGAGGACATCAGTTATATCAACGTGTACGCGGCTATGATGATAGAGAAGTAAAAGCGGAAAGAATTCGGAAAACTGTAGGGGCGGAACGGACATTTTCACTCGATACGAACGATGACGAAGAAATTTTACAAAAAATAGAAATGTTAAGCGAGAAAATTGCACAGCGTCTCGAAAAAATGAATCAGGCAGGACGTACGGTCACAGTAAAAATTAAAACACATCGCTTTGAAAATTTTTCCAAGCAACAAAGTTTAATCACGCCTGTCCAAGATGCCGATGAAATATATCGCATTGCATATGATTTATATTATGAATTGAAAGAAGCAGAAGTCCCGATTCGTTTAGTCGGTGTGACGGCAGGCGGTTTGCAAGATGCCTTTTTCAGAAACATGACGATTTATGACTTTTTATAACATATCTTTATCAGTCAGTTGCTTGCCATAAACTTGGAGGACATTGTTAAGGCTAGGATAGTGTTTCAGCAAACGATACGTAATCATTGCACAGGCTTTCGCGTCATTTAAAGCATCATGATGACCATGAAAATCAAGATTGAAATGAGACATCATATGTTTTAAGCCATGGCGACGTGCAGATACCGTCCTTTTTGCGAGTTGATATGAACAAAAGTAAGTCATTGGTGGCGTGATGAGGTTTTCTGCTTGGATGCTGGCGTGCAGGACTGACATATCAAAGGCGGCATTATGTGCAACGACTGGAAGATCGCCTATAAATTGCATCATGTAGGGATACACGTACGCAAAATTTGGCGAATGTTGTACGTCTTTTGCTTGAATACCGTGAACTTCAATATTACGTGCTGCAAAAAAATCATTCGGATTTACTAACGTATAAAAAGTTTCTACAATCTCATTGGCGACAACTTTCACCATACCGACTGAACAAATGCTCGTCCGTTTATAATTGGCAGTTTCAAAATCGAGCGCAACAAAACTATTTTCCATCATAGCCATACTTCCTTTCAAAATAATAGCTAAATATTAGCACATTTGGACGAGAGATAAAAATAAGATGATGTTGAAGCGGTTTGTGGAAAAATGAATAAGATTTCATTCTCGGTATTTGAAACCAATCAAGAAATGAGAACAAGTTAAGTACAAATTTGTCCAGTTTAGCATTCAGTAGGGGATTTTTGCCAGAAAGCCATGTTCTATATCTGTAGAAAGAAAGGCTAGGTTACAAGGGTGTTTACCTAGCCTTTTATGCGGAAAGTAAATTTGGTCTATAAGGATTGTTTATACTTCAACTTCAAATTTACGTGCCGCTAATTCTTTTTCATAAAGATAAAGCGCATTTGAATCATCACCAATACGTTTTAAATAATCGATGTGTGTTTCGAACATTGATTCTTCTTCCACTTGTTCATCTAAAAACCAATTTAAAAATGAAATTGTCGCATAATCTTTATATTCATGTGCAATTTCAGATAAATCATAAAAACGGTGTGTCACATCTTGCTCTTGTTTTAAACCGTCTTCAAATGTTTCAAGAATGCTGTTGAACTCAACTTTTGGTGCGTCAAGTTGACTGAAAACGGCTTGTTCTCCACGGTCGTTAATGTAATCATAAATTTTTTGACCATGGAAACGTTCTTCTTTTGCCTGTTGGATGTAAAAATTCGCAAAGCCCTCGTACGAATGATAATCACAGTAAGAAGCCATCGCCATATAAGCATGTGCTGCAAAAAATTCATGGTTCATTTGACGATTTAATGCATTTAATAATTTTTCATTTAACATATCAATCACCCCTAAAATCTTTGGTATTTATTCATTGTACCCTATATTGTGAACAATATTCAAAAGAACGTTGTATTAAGAGTTTTTTATCAAAATGTACATCGGTCGTCAGTCGATGTTGAGCGATTATCTTTTTATTTGGTAATTTGTGTCACCATGATATAATATTGTAGGAAATCGGAGGAGAATGTTGAATATGAGACAATGGACAGCAATTAATATGGCAAAGCTCGCAAGAAAAGCAAGTCGTGCAACAGGGCGTAAAGGAACAGATTTACCAGGCCAAGTTGCGCGCAAAATTGATCAAAATATTTTACGTAAACTGGCTGGCCGTGTGGATGAAGTCGTGTTTGTTAGTGGTACAAATGGTAAAACAACGACATCGAATTTAATCGGTCATACGCTTAAAGCAAATCATATCGAAATTATTCATAACAATGAAGGTGCGAACATGGCTGCTGGGATCACTTCAGCTTTCATCGTCCAATCGACACCTCAAACGAAAATCGCCATCATTGAAATTGATGAAGGCTCTATTCCACGTGTTTTAAATGAAATGACACCTACTAAAATGGTATTTACAAACTTTTTCAGAGATCAAATGGACCGGTTTGGCGAAATCGATATTATGGTAAATGGCATTATTTCAGCCATTGAAAATAAAGGCATTCAGTTATTATTAAATGCTGACGATCCATTTGTGACACGTTTGAAAATCGCAAGTGATCATGTCACATATTATGGGATGCAAGCCCATGCGTACGAATTTGAACAGTCCACGATGAATGAGAGTCGTTATTGTCCGAACTGTGGGTCACTGCTGAATTATTCCCACATTCATTATAACCAACTCGGTCATTACACATGTCATTGTGGCTTTAAGCGAGAGACACCGCAATATGAGATTGCTTCATTTACTGTGGACCCCTTTATTGAAATGACGGTCAATGACACGACCTTTAATATGAAAATTGCAGGTGACTTTAACGCATACAATGCACTTGCAGCATATACAGTATTAAGAGAATTAGGTTTAAGTGATACATCGATTCGTAAAGGTTTTGAAACGTATACTTCAGATAATGGTCGTATGCAGTATTTCGAAAAAGGACAGAAAAAGGCACTGATTAACTTGGCGAAAAACCCGGCTGGCATGAACGCATCGATTGCTATGGGTGAAAAGTTAGATGAATCAAAAGTGTATGTCTTGAGCCTGAACGACTTTGCAGCTGATGGTCGGGATACGTCATGGATTTATGATGCTGACTTTGAAAAGTTAAATGAACAAACGATAGAAGCAATCATTGTAACAGGTTCACGAGCGGAAGAATTGCAATTGCGATTAAAACTTGCGGAAGTGACAGCACCGATTATTTTAGAAAAAGACATTTATAAAGCAACGGCGCTGACGATGGACTACAACAGTTTTACAGTTGCGATACCGAACTACACATCATTAGCACCAATGCTCGAACAACTGAATCGTTCATTTAAGGAGGTCGATTAATATGCATGAACTCACTGTCTATCATTTTATGCCAGACAAACTCAATTTATATAGTGATATTGGCAACATTATGGCGTTGAAATATCGTGCCAAAAAGCGTGGTATTCATCTTAACGTTGTTGATGTAAATGATACTGAGAATGTCGACCTTTCTAAAGCGGATATTTTCTTCATCGGTGGTGGAAGTGACCGTGAACAAAGTTTGGCTACGGAATCACTACGCAAAATTAAAACGGAATTGAAAGCAGCAATAGAAGATGGCTTACCGGGTCTCACAGTTTGTGGGGGATACCAGTTTTTGGGTGAAAAGTATATTACACCGGATGGGCAAGAACTCGAAGGCTTACACATTTTAGACTTTTATACAGAATCAAAAAAAGAGCGTCTAACAGGTGATATCGTGATCGAAAGTGATACGTTTGGCACTATCGTCGGTTTTGAAAATCATGGCGGTCGCACGTACCATGATTATGATACATTAGGCACTGTGACGCACGGTTACGGTAATAATGATACCGACTTTAAAGAAGGGATTCATTATAAAAACTTGTTAGGGACGTATTTACATGGGCCGATTTTACCGAAAAACCATGAGATGACGGACTATTTATTGAAAGCCGCTGCAGAACGAAAAGGCATTCCGTTCGAACCACTCCATATTGATAATGCGGAAGAAGAACAAGCCAAACAAGTATTAGTGGATCGTGCGCGTAAGAGAAAATGAATCTAGCGGCTCGGACACAATTTTTGATGTATTTTTAATGAGGTTATTCTATAAACCTGCCTTTATCTAAATTTAAACATTCATATTAACTGTAATTGCCCTTAATGGACTCGCGTTCTTAGGGGCTGAAGTCTCAAGAGTCTCGTCCATTGGGGCAATTTTACGTTAATTGTTAAAAGAAGCAGGCAGGTTTATGTGAATAAAGCGATTCAATACATCAAGAATTGTGTTTTTTTCTTATAACTTTGAGTGTGCACTTAGAAGCTTTTTGAGACAGCAGTGTGTTGCGGTAGTGTCCATTATATAAAATACATATTTCAAAATGGAGTGAGCGATAGCAGTGCCTTGCTCCATTTTTTTACGCTAAAGTAGAGAATAGAACTTGTTTTAAAGTTTTCGGGAAGGAACGCAAAAGAGGTCAGATTTTCATATAAACCAAAATTGTTATTCACTCATTTCACCGGAGCGAACAAACGTAAAGAGATTTTTAAATGACCCATTGCTGTTAGTCTCATTGAAAATAAAGTGTTTAAAAATTGAAAGAACAGAGGTAGGACATTGAGTTTCCGAGCCCCTCTCCTACGATGAACGAAAAGCAAAATATAGAAATATAAAATTAATTAAGGTGAATGGGGATAAAAATTTTTGATTGTTTCATCTTATCAGCTCGTTTCATTGATTCACAGCATTTAAATTCAAATTGCTAAAATGGACGAGACTCCTGAGGGATCAGACGTAGCCGAAAATCCGCCAACGCTTCATTCATATTTAACAGCTCAATAAAGCGTTGGCTAGTTGAGGCAAGTCCCCTAGGAACGCGAGTCCATTAAGGGCAATTGTGAGAATTTAAAAAGGTGATAAATGAGGCAATTAGATGAAAATGCATCAATGGCATCAAAATTTTATGTCCCATTCCCGGTTCATTATATAAGAAGTGTATGAATGGTTCGCACTCACTTTTATACACTCTATTTCACTTTATAACGCAACAATAAAATACGATAAATTAACAAAATCTCATAAATGGTATGACTTTTAACTTGGTTATCGTCAAACTCATTCAAACCTTTCACTGAGTTCTTCAATGTCGATGCTGCTTTTTTCTCCGGCTTAAACGTGCCACAATTAAAAATTTGATCCATCCGCTGTGATATCGAAATCATCGCAATTTTTTCTTCGTCCGTAAAAATCATCATTGTATCATTTGGTAAATAAATAATATTCGACAAATGTGTAATCATCAGTCGATTTTCATGCGCGCGATTTGTCAACCGTCTTAAACGCAACCATTCATCGGATTGACTGCGACTTTTATGATAATTCAATTCATCTTTTTGGTACCCGAGTAATTCTTCAATCCGTGCGTTCAATACATGCAATTTTTGTACCGCTTGATCACTTTTTTTAGAGTGAAATAAGCCGATGACCAGTTCTTTCATCCGCGTATCAAATAAATGGTAAATTTCACGTTCTGTTTTTTCAATAAGGACATCGATTTGGTCGTAATATTTCGGTGGCATTATGATGAAGTTCACCAGTCCTGCTGTACCTAATCCTATGAAGGCTGTTAATAAGCGTGAAAAAAAGTTGAAATAATAATCTTCGTGTATATCTGGAATCATTGCTAAAGCGGTAAGTGTCGCAACTGTAATCCCGACATGTAAGTTCAAGCGAATACAAAGTAAGATGGTTAAAGTTGCAGTCAAACCATAAGTGAGTGCCGAGTCATCACCTAAAAAGTAAGTGCAGACGACAGCAATAAATGCACCAATGACTGTGGCTGGAAGTCGTTTGTAACCTTTTCGAATGGAAGCTTTGACAGTGGGTTCAATCGTTACGACGGCTGATAAAATTGCAAAAATAGGGTTGAGATCGAGTGACAAACAAAAAAGCGCAGTAAGAAAAGTAGCTAACCCTGTTTTAAGCGTCCGTGCACCGACTAAATTTTTATACCATTTATCCTTCATAGTTCGTATCTCCTGTTTCGTAGTTCATTATTAGTATATCAAAAATTTTTTGTTATAATAAGGACTGTATAAACTTTTAGAAGGAACGGGATAACAATGATAGTAAAAACAGACGAAGAATTACAGGCATTAAAAGAAATAGGTGCGATTTGTGCTGAGGTTCGTGATACAATGCGTGAAGCGACTAAGCCAGGCGTGACAACGAAAGAACTTGATCAAATCGCTAAAGATATGTTTGAACAAGCGGGTGCAATTTCTGCGCCGATTCATGATGAAAATTTCCCTGGACAGACTTGTATTAGTGTTAATGAAGAAGTCGCTCACGGGATTCCAAGTCAGCGTGTCATTCGTGAAGGTGACTTGGTGAATATTGACGTCTCAGCATTGAAAAATGGTTATTACGCGGATACGGGCGTTTCGTTCGTTGTAGGTGAAACGAGTGAGCCGATGAAGCAAAAAGTATGTGACGTTGCAGAAGAAGCTTTTGAAGCTGCAATGAAAAAAATTAAGCCAGGTTCTAAAATCAGTCAAATAGGTAAGGCGGTGCATGCTGTGGCGCGTAAAAACGATTTGACTGTCATTAAAAACTTAACAGGTCACGGTGTCGGTCAATCTTTACACGAAGCACCTGCGCACATTTTAAATTATTTCGATCCGCATGAAAAGTTGTTGTTAAAAGAAGGGATGGTCCTTGCTGTTGAGCCGTTTATTTCTTCTAATGCGACATATGTCACTGAAGGTAAAAATGAGTGGGCATTTGAAACGAAAGATAAAAGTTATGTCGCTCAAATCGAACATACTGTCATTGTGACAAAAGACGGTCCTGTACTCACAACGAAAATCGACCGTGATGAATAGATTCGGACTTAAGTCTTAAAGGGAAATGGTTCTGTAGCCTATTATCAAGGTTATAGAACCATTTTATAATAGGGGTAACGTTAGAGGTGATTCTAAAATGTTACAACTATTAAAAAGTTATTTTGAAAAGTTTTTTCGTGAGGTTTATCAACAACTGTTTCATCAATATTTGAATCGATTAGATATTAAAATTCAAAATATTGACTGTGCAATGGCTTATATCGAACGCAAAAAATGCCAAATGCGGATGATGATTGACAGAAGAACGATTGAATTAGAAAATAAATATATCGACTTAATGAATGAATATCATCTCTCAAGTGCGAAAGTGATTGAGGGTGGAGACATCAATTCGATTAAAAGTGATTTGAATGAAATTGAAAAAGAGTATGCGCAATTGGAAAATTACTTCCTCAAGTTAAGAGAAGATAAAGGTTTGATGAAAAAGGAATGTGATTTTGTTCAATCTTTAATGTATGCATACTAGAAAGGTGGAAATATGACACAAAAATATATTTCGACCGAATTACTCATTATTTTTACTGCGCTAATGATTATTGCGAACCTTTACTATATCTTTTTTGAGAAAATCGGGTTCCTCTTCGTTTTATTATTAGGCAGTATTTTAATGTATGTCGGTTATATTTACTTTCATAAAGTGCGTGGATTACTATTCTTTTGGATTGGCGCATTAATGATTTTATTTACATTATTATCTAATAAGTACACACTCGTCATATTATTCTTGTTTATGATTATCGTTGCGGTGCGCTATGTGATCTACAAAAGACGACCATTTGAAATATTATCAACAGAAGATGCGGCGCAAAACCCTTCATTCATCAAACAAAAATGGTTTGGCGAACAAAAAACACCAGTCTATGTTTATAAATGGGAAGATTTGCAAATTCAACATGGGATTGGTGACGTAGTTGTGGATATGACGAAAGCGGCGAATTTAAAAATGCAAAACCATGTCGTCATTCGTCACATCGTAGGTAAAGTGCAAGTCGTGGTACCCCTTAATTATAATGTGAATTTGAATGTGGCTGCATTTTACGGCAATGTCACTTTAGATCAACAGCGTTTTAAAGTTGAAAATAATAACATTTTAATGCAATCACAACATAAACCAGAAAACTATACCGTCAATATCTTCGTCTCAACATTTATAGGCGATGTTGAGGTGGTTTATCGATGAATCACTACGTCCGAGCGATAGGTTCGATGCTCATTCTCGTATATAGTATGCTCACCGCGTTTTTCTTTATTGACAAAGTGTTCACCAATATTATTTTCTTTCAAGGCATGTTTTATACACAAATTTTAGGTATTCCTGTTTTTATCTTTTTAAATTTAGTCGTCATTTTTTTATGTATTATTGTGGGCAGTGTGTTAGCTTATAAAATCAATCAACAAAATGATTGGCTCAAGCAACAAATCGTTCGTGCCTTTGAAGGTGAAACAGTGGGCATCAATGATCAACAACTCGAGCTGTATAATGAAACGATTGAATTATATCAAGCACTCGTCCCATTAAATCAAGAATTGCATAAAATGCGAATTAAAACACAAAATTTAACGAATGAAACGTATAATTTAAATGATTTGAAGGTGAAAAAGATTATAGAAGATGAACGACAGCGTTTAGCACGAGAATTGCATGATAGTGTGTCGCAACAACTTTTCGCGGCAAGTATGATGTTGTCTGCAATCAAAGAAACAGATTTAGCACCACCGTTAGACCAACAAATTCCAACGTTAGAAAAAATGGTGCAAGACTCACAACTTGAAATGCGCGCTCTGTTACTTCACTTGAGACCTATAGGATTGAAGGACAAATCGTTAGGTGAGGGAATTAAATCGCTTGTGACGGATCTACAACGTAAAGTACCCATTAAAGTCGTGCAAGAAATTGATGAGTTTGAAGTACCTAAAGGCATTGAGGATCACCTTTTTAGAATTACCCAAGAAGCGATTTCCAATACGTTACGACATGCTGAGGGGACGCAAGTAACGGTAGAATTACTTAACCGCAATGATTATTTATTGTTGCGTATACAAGATGACGGCATTGGATTTAATGTCGATGAAAAGTTAGAACAAAGTTATGGATTAAAAAATATGCGTGAACGTGCAATAGAGATTGGTGCCACATTTCATATCGTCTCATTACCTGATGCGGGGACGAGAATAGAAGTGAAAGCACCACTTGAAAAGGAGGAACAGCATGACAATTAAAGTATTATTTGTTGATGATCATGAAATGGTACGTATTGGGATTTCAAGTTATTTATCAACACAACCCGATATCGAAGTAGTGGGAGAAGGTGCCTCAGGTAAAGAAGCAATCGCAAAAGCCCACGAATTGAAACCAGATTTAATTTTAATGGATTTAGTGATGACGGATATGGACGGCGTTGAAGCGACAATGCAAATTAAGAAAGATTTGCCACATATTAAAGTCGTGATGCTGACGAGTTATATTGAAGATAAAGAAGTGTATCGAGCGTTAGATGCCGGTGTCGATAGTTACATTTTAAAAACGACGAGTGCGAATGATATTGCGGAAGCTGTACGTAAAACGAGTCGTGGTGAGTCTGTGTTTGAAGCGGAAGTATTAGTGAAAATGCGCAATCGAATGAAGCAGCGTGCGGAGTTATATGAATTGTTGACTGAGCGCGAGATGGAAATTTTGTTGTTGATTTCAAAAGGCTATTCGAACCAAGAGATTGCGAGTGCATCACATATTACGATTAAGACAGTGAAGACGCATGTGAGTAATATTTTAAGTAAGCTTGAGGTGCAGGATCGTACGCAAGCGGTTATTTATGCTTTCCAACACGGCTTGATTGAGTAGAACGTACGAGTATTCATAAAAAGGGAAAGAGGTAGGACATAAAAATTTTCGATGCTGTTGATGTAATATGGTTGTTGTACTTGCCCTTCCTATGACTTGAGGCTTTAGATTGCCCTCATGGCTTCGCATTCCGAGGGACTGGTCCTTCAATTGACTACTGTTTGATTAAACTGTTACATTTGTTGAGACAATAGTGGATTATCGGAGCAGTACAGAAATCTCATGTGTCACAAAGATTTCGTCTGACTGCCCTTGCAAACATTGAGAAGTCAGACAGCTACTGCTGACAGTAACCACTATTAAAGAGAAGCGGTAACTGTCAGCAGTATGTATGCATTCCATCAGCCGTCTCAGCCTTTTAGGCAATCGTATATCAAATACAGCGCAAACAGAGTGCAAATTTATGAAATCAAGAAAACGATAGCAACATTTTCTATATCCCATTTACCCCTATTTTTCGACTGCTCGATTACCATTAATCGATTTCAGTAATGGTGATGAAACAGTCAAAAAAATGAGGAGGAGTAGGAAATAAATTTTTATCTCCTACTCCTCCTCAAGTTCGTTTAATTTTGATAGGATTCAGCGCGCTCATAACCGTTATGCACAAGGTCTAATTCACCGGTATGCGGCTCAATGACAAGACCATGAACCGGCACTTTATTATCAAATAGCGGATGTTCATAAATCATTTCAATGTTGTGTTTTACATTATCATAAACATCGTCAAAGCCTTTTAAAAAGTTGGAAACATCGATGCCAGAGTAGTTGAGAATATCGATCACTTGCTGGTCGACACCACGTTGCTGCATCGTTGTCATCACTTCTTCGACATTAATATTTCCCATACCACAGTCTTTATGTCCCATAATAATAATTTCTTCAGCCCCTAATGCATAGATGCCTACGAGTAAACTTCGCATTGTTGAACCGAATGGATGGCTAATCGTAGCCCCTGCATTTTTAACTACCTTTAAATCCCCATTATTGAAACCGAGTGCTTTGGTTGATAAATCTTGCAAGCGTGTATCCATACAAGTGAGTAATACCGCTTTTTTTGAAGGTGTTTTACTTGTTGAATAAGCTTCGTACGCTTTATTCGCTACAAATTCTTCGTTGTATTCTAAAATGTGTTCTAGTAATGTCATTAGACTTCCTCCCAAGATTGGTACAGTGTTGTTTAATCTTCTGTTGTTTTAATATGCTTTGAACGACCTGTATTCGTGCGTTCGACTATTTCTGGTTCTTTGTATTGTGGTGCACGGTCTGTTGACGTGGTCGTGTCATGTGTTGATTCAGACGCTGTGTTCTGTACGCTCTCTTTATGGCGCGTGTCGTTTGTTTCTTGATCATCATTCACTTGTTTATCGTCTTTTTCGCCATAATTATTATGTGCTTCAGCTAAGTCTTCTTCGTCTTCTGCTTCAAGTTCATCATACGTTTCTTCTTCAGGTGTTTTGCCTTTAATGACTTTACGTTGATGAACAATCGCATTGATTTCAGCACCAATAATTAAAATAAAGCCAGTGATGTACAACCATAACATTAAAACGATCACGCCTCCGATACTACCATACGTTTTAGAGTAGTTGGCAAAGTTTGAAACGTAAAAACCAAATGCCAATGAACCTAAAATCCATACAATCGTTGAGAATAGGGCACCAGGAATAACCGATTTAAATCGAATTTTCACATTTGGTGCTAACGTATATATAATTGTAAAAACAATCAGTACAGCTAATACAGGAAGGGCAGTACGTAACAGACTAAATACCCAACGAACTTGTTCGTCTAGGCCTAGTGGTCCGAATAATAAGTTGCCGATTTGCTCACCAAACGTAAATAAGACGAGTGTGAGTGGTAATGTAATCCCAATTAATAATGTAAAGAAAATCGCTAACAACTTCGATACGACAAAGTTACGGCTATCTTCAACATCATAAGCGACGTTAAAAGCATTCATCATCGCAGTCATTCCGTTCGATGCTGTCCACAATGCCAAGATCAACCCGATTGAGAGTAGACCACCACTTGCATTACCCATGACATCATCAATAATACCGGTAATGATGGAGGACGTTTCTGCAGGGGCATTCTTTGAAATTTGTGCTGTAATCGTATCGCTATCAATGTTAAAGAGTGGGACGAGCGATAAGATGAAAATCAACATTGGAAAAAGCGACAACATAAAATAGTAAGCAAGTTGTGCGGCTAATCCAGATGCATCGTCTTTTCCAATACGATAAATTAAATAGTTAAAAAAGTTCGGACGGTCTGTATATTTGGCTGGTTTGTTAATTCTTGAAACGAAAAATGTTTGATTTTCTTTCGGTGCTTCTTTAGATTGAAACGGTTGAGGCTTTACGAATTTATGCTTCTCTTCCGTTTCACCTGTCGCATCTCCTTTTCGATCAGGAGAAGGCGTTTCTTCTTTTTGATTTTGCGCATGATCGTCATTAGAAATTGTCTTTTTGACTTTATCAATAAAGCCTTCTGACTGTTGTTCGTTTTTAGACATAGCTAAACTCCTTATCTTAAAAATTAAAAGGGGCAATCTCCAAGGCATCATAAAATGTGCATTGAAATTGCCCTTGGGTATGACAGACGACATCAAACATATGAACGACATATAGCGTCAATGCATTGAAATGTGAACGTATCAATGTGAGTCATATGAGCTGTTCATACTTAAGATGTCATTGTCATCCAACGATAGTTCTAAAAATGGTTAGATTAAAGACCAATTTGTTTGTTGTTTTTGCGTTCCATAAACGTATCTTTTGCGTTGCGTAAAGAACGTTCTAGTTCTGGATTGTTACGACGAATTTCGTCAAACGTATTTTTCCAGTATAATACTTCATCTTTCACTTGAGTGAACTTAGAAGGTTGGCTTGAACGTTGCCCTGTTTTAATGTTATTCACTGATGTTTTCACAGAACGGCGTGTGTTTTTGTCGATTAACGCAATCGCACCACCGACTGTAGCCCCAATTAAGATTCCAGGTAATAATTTGTTTTGCATAATGATGTTACCCCTTTCGTGTGTCTTTAAGAATATAGTCTATTAAATGATCCGTAGATGACTGAATCATTTCATAAACACCTTCAAAATTATTTGTGTAATATGGGTCTGGAACGTCTGTTTCCTCCATATCACTGAATTCAAGCAATTTGTGCACCTTACCTTTAAGATGAGGATTAATGTCCTTAATATTATCTACATTACTTTGATCCATGGCAATAATGTAATCAAAATCATCCGTTTCTGTAAATAATTCGCTAATCATCCCATCGAAAGGAATGTCATGTGCTTTTAAAATTTTTTGTGTACCTTGATGAGGGGGTTCACCTAAATTCCAGCGACCTGTCCCTCTCGAGTATACTTCAATGTCGTCAATATTGCGATCCTTTAGACGTTGGCGCATAATTGCCTCAGCCATAGGAGATCGACAAATATTACCTAAACATACAAAAGCAACTGTTGTCATGCAGATAACCTCCATGTTCTAAATCTATATGCCCATTTTAGCCTTTTTTAAAACAATTCGAAAGTGATAGCGACAAAAATTTTTCAAATATTCATCACTTTGATAAAATATTGGAGACGAAAGGATGAGATAAATGTCAAAATCTATTGAAGAAATGATTGTAGAAATACGCAATCGTTTAAATTTAGTAAACCCCGGATTAATTGATCCAGAAAACTATAGTGAAAATGATCGTGAAGATATAGAAGATATACATGCGTTTGTCACTTCGAAACGTGACTTTACACCACGTGAAATGACAGGTATTACTGAAGCATTAGGTGATATTCGCAAGTAATTCGAATTGGGAGGTTTTTATATGACAACTGAGAAACGATTACAACAATATGCTAAATTGCTCGTACGTGTGGGGATGAATGTGCAACAAGGTCAACCTGTGTACATTCGCACATCTGTAGAAACCGTGGACTTCACACGTTTAATTGTAAAAGAAGCTTATGCAGCAGGGGCCTCGGATGTAAGAGTGAAATATGAGGATCCTCAAGTTAAACGTCTGACTTACGAAAATGAGCCGACTTCATTTTTTGAACAAGAGGTTAAAGGCTATGACGTAGAAGAACGCATGGATTACGTGAACCGTGGTGCATGTATGCTAGCACTCTTATCAGAAGATCCAGATTTACTGAATGGCATCGATTCTGACAAATTAAAGGCGGCACAACGTCAATACGCAAAAGCTTTTAAACCATACATGATTGCAGCACAAAAAAATAGTTTCCCGTGGCTTGTTGCATGTTATCCTTCCCAAGCATGGGCAAACCGTGTGTATCCTGAATTAAGTGATGAAGAAGCGATGGCGAGGTTTTTAGAAGATATTTTGAGTATTGTACGCGTCGATGGCAATGATCCAATTGAAAACTGGGAAAGACATGCACAAAACTTAAAAGTGCGTGCAGCAATGTTGAACGACAAAGCTTATACAGCGCTTCATTTCGTTTCAGAAGGAACAGACTTACATATTGGCTTACCGAAAGGCCATATTTGGGAAGAACCGATGAGTTATACAGAACAAGGTCAAGGTTTTATCGCAAACATCCCGACTGAAGAGGTGTTCACTGCACCAGATTGTAACAATGTGAATGGTTATGTCACTAATAAATTACCGCTCAGTTATAACGGCACCATTATTGATGGTTTCAAATTAACGTTTAAAGATGGCGCTGTCGTTGATTTTGAAGCGAAACAAGGAGAAGCAGTTTTAGCAGACTTACTAGACACGGACGAAGGTGCGCGTCGTTTAGGTGAGGTCGCATTAGTGCCAGATGATTCACCGATTTCAAATAAAAACACGATTTTCTTTAATACATTGTTTGATGAAAATGCATCATGCCATATTGCATTAGGTGCTGCATATGCGTTTAATTTGCAAGGTGGGACTGAAATGACGGCTGAAGAACTGAAAGCCCATGGTTTGAATGATTCATTAACACATGTGGACTTTATGATTGGTAGTAGTGACCTTAATATTTACGGTGTACTTGAAGATGGTACAAAAGAACAAATATTTAAAGACGGAAATTGGAGCAATTAAACATATTGAGGTGACGACATGGCAAAAATAGATAAAAAAGCGATGCAAGATTCGAAAGTTTATAAATCGAGACAAGTATTTCCACAAGACACCAATCATCTCGGGACGTTGTTCGGTGGTACAATGATGGCGAATATTGATGAAATTGCGGCAATTTGTGCAATGAAACATGCGAATCAAACTGTCGTGACGGCGTCTACAGATTCAGTAGACTTTTTAAAACCGATTCGTAACGGTGACATTTTAACGTATATCGCGATGGTTTCGTATTCAGGTAGTTCATCAATGGAAGTTTGTGTTCAAATTTTAATTGAAGATATTCCGAACAATAAGCAGGAGTTAGCAGCACTCAGCTTTTTAACTTTTGTCGCATTAGATGATGACGGCAAGCCAACAAAAGTGCCTGCAGTATATCCTGAAACGGAAGCAGAAAAATGGTTTCACGAAACAGCTGAAGCCCGTGTAGCACGTCGAAAAGCAAGAAGACAAGAAAGTAAACAAACATTGCAATTTATTTCAGAATTAGAATTTAAGCAATAAACAATAGAAAGGCTGGGAAACGTCAAAAACTGCTTCCTAGCCTTTTTTAGCACGCATCTATTCGTTATTGATTAAAAAGTGTATGCATACGCGCTTCTTGTACCTTAAAATCAACATTTGGATAATACATATTTTTAACAAGAATATTCGGTCCGAGACATTCAAATTTTGGACAATGACAATTAATTGCCTGAGCTAAAGGACTGTCCAACCATCTTTGGAATACATCCGTCAATTGATCATGACGAATATTAGAAATTGTACCTGTTTCATCACCAAAATCTGTCACAATAACATCTCCCGTAAACACATTCACATTTAAGCGACTGCGGCCATCAGGATCATTACGCATCGTTACATTCGGTGCTTGTTTTAGCTTTTGACGTAATTTCGCATCTGCTTCATCTTGCAAACAAGGGAATATCGGCAAAGTTCCAAACAACATCCACGTGTTTGAATCACGCACATCTAATAAATGTGAAATGGCTTCTTTCATCGTTTTCAAATCGAGCACTTCCAATTGGCTCGCAAAATCAGCAGGGTACATCGGATGAATTTCATGACGTTGACATTTCATATCATTCACGACTTCACGATGAATAGACGTGAGATGTGGATAGGTACTTTTGTTTAACATCGTTTCTGCTGAGACGAACATTCCTTGCTCACTTAAAGTACGTGCGTTTGAAATCATTTGTTCATACAATTTCAATTTCGCTTTTAATGGGGGCTGCTTTTCCATCGCACCGAAACCGACTTCAGTAAAAGTATCAATTGTGCCCCAATTGTGTGAAATATGGAGGACATCAATATATTCTGCAATGTCCAAATAACGGTCTAACGGTAAAGTTAAATTCGAATTCAATTGGACATATATTCCACGTTGATATGCGTACTTTAATAATGGTTTAACTACTTCACGAATTGATTTTTTTGAAAACATGGGCTCGCCACCCGTAATAGAAATCGTACGTAACGTTGGAATTTCATCTAAACGTTGTAAAATTAATGACATCGGTAATATATCGGGGTCTTTCGTTTGTAATGTATAGCCCACAGCACAATGACTACAACGCATATTACACAAATTCGTTGTCGTGAATTCCACGTTGCTCAGCGTCAATTGACCGTATTGTTCTATATCTATATAAGGCTCCCACGGGTCATTAAATATTGAAATAGGCTCCTTTTGGGTCGTTAACATTTTTAAAAACTCCTCATCTTAAAATACATGATCACTTGATATTTACCATTGAGGAAAATCAAATTCATGTTAATATAACTATGACAACTGCAATTATAAAGGAGAATCGTAAAGTATGGAAGAGCCACAAACTATGAATCAAGTGAAAGAGAGACTTTCTCAATTTTTAGAAGAGATTGAACATGCGGATCCAAACAAGGTGGATGTTGCGGATATCGACGAATGGCTTCAATTGTTAGACCAACTTGAAGCGAAAGTGAATCAATTACGTCAATAAATATGGGTCAATATGTTTGAACGATTTACTTTGGGGTATACATTGAAATAGATATTTAAAAGAAAGGTGATGCAAATTATGGCAAAAGTAGCTGTATTATTAGCAGACGAATTTGAAGATGTTGAATTCACAAGCCCCAAAGAAGCACTTGAAGAAGCGGGCCATGAAACGGTAGTCATTGGTACAACTGCCAATGCTGAAGTTGTAGGTAAACACGGGACTAAAGTGACTGTGGATTTATCTATTGCTGATGCAAAACCAGAAGATTATGATGGTTTATTATTACCAGGTGGATTCTCACCAGACATATTACGTGGAGATGCAGAACAAAGATTTGGTACTTTCGCGAAATATTTCTTAAAAGAAGATTTACCATCATTCGCCATTTGCCACGGACCCCAAATTTTAATTGACACAGATGAGTTAAAAGGTCGTACTTTAACGGCTGTGCTTAATGTACGTAAAGACTTATCTAACGCAGGTGCAAACGTTGTTGACGAATCTGTTGTTGTTGATAAAAAATTAGTAACAAGTCGTACACCTGATGACTTAGATGACTTTAATAGAGAAATTGTAAATCAATTTAAATAATATGTGATTGATTGAGAGCGAGCGCTAGAATTTCTAGTGTTCGCTTTTTTAATATGTCCTGTTTTTGATACATACTCATATATTTAAAGGGTTTTCTAGTTTGCAGAACTAACCTTTGCTTTCTTAGGGGGCCTCAACTCAATTCAGCTTGAGTGTAGTGTACATTTAAATGAAGCTGTATTGGATTTTCGGCTGGGTCTGATTCATCAACAGTCTCGGGAAGTTCTTGTCATCTAACAGTTTATGGCAAAAAATGAATTGTGTTGTAATAGAAAGCGAACGTCTTTAGCACTCGCAGTTCTTAATTTCTATGATTACAATTTCAAGTGAAACTTCGAATGTGAGAATGGTCGTAATACGAAGGGAAAGTATATTAAGTGTTTACACTTCTCATTTATTTTAATTGATGGAAATCACTTTGCATTGCCGATTTTTATATTTGGATTGAGTCGTCTGAATATGAAATTTTTACAATTTACATTGCCTCAAAATGTCTTAAACTTACATTTGAACGTAACAGTTGAAAACGGTAAAAAAACAGCACAGGTGATTTCACCTATGCTGCTTGAATGTGCTTATAAGAAACGTCTTACTGCTGTTGTTAATGATGGCATTTCGTTAAAAATAAATTTGCGGTCTTCTGTTAAGCTACGGTATGCCCATTTTGCATAATTTATCGCTTGTTCAGGCACGATTTTACCTGGAAGTGGTGCAGCATTTTTATCTACATACACATTAACGATTGTTGGTTTGTGTTGTTGTACTGCTGTTTGTACGATTGAATCAATGTCTTTCGGATCTTTTAATGTGTAACCGACACCACCACAAGCTTCTGCAAATTTCGCGAAGTCAATATCACTAAAGTCGATACCGTACTCTAATTCACCCGCTTCTTGTTGTTCATATTTAATAAATGAAAGTTCACTGTTATTAAGGACGAACAACACCATTGGTAAATTGTATTGCACCGCTGTTGAGAAGTCTTGCATCACCATTTCGAACGCACCGTCACCTGTAATCCCAATCACTTGGCGGCCAGGGAAAGCAATGCGTGATGCGATAGCTGTTGGAAGGGCACAACCCATTGTACCGAGCCAACTTGAAATAATGAAGTGGTTGTTCACACCTAAGTTCAAGTACCGTGTTGACCATACAGTTGATGTGCCCACGTCAGCTGCAATGACCGTATCATCAGTCATAACTTTATTAATCGCATCCATCAATCGTTCAGGACGGATTGGTGAAGCATCATTATTTTTATCTTCAGTCATCCAACCTTTCCAAGTTTCACGATGGTCTAACATTTCATTTAAGAATGATCGTTTTTCGACAGGTTGAATTGCGTCTGTCAATGCGCGTAATGCCAATTGACTGTCCCCAACGATAGGTGCATCGACATCAAAGCGGTGACCGATAGCTTCTGGATTTTCATCGATTTGTATCGCTGGTATGTTTTTCTTCGGTAAATAATCCACATACGGATAGTTCGTGCCTGCTAAAATGAGCAAGTCCGCATTTTGCATGGCTTGGTAAGAAGGTTTTGAACCAATTTTACCGAGGTTACCAAGATTGTATGGATGGTCATCGCCTACAATCGTTTTTGATGGCAACGTCACGATAGTTGGAATTTTACCTTTTTCAATGAATTCACGTACTTCTGCTTTCGCATGGTCTGTCCCTTTACCGACTAAAATGACAGGGCGCTTACTTTCATTGAATAACTGTGCAGCGCGTTGAATTTCGTGGCTTAAAGGTTGACGACGTTCTGGTACGTAAGGTTCAACTTCTGTAGGAAAATTGTCCTCAACTTTTGTATTTAAAATGTTGTTTGGTAAGGTCAACACTGCAACACCTTTTTCACGATATGCGGTACGAATCGCTTCGTCAACAATTTCGAAAATACGTGTCGCATCACTCTCTTTCAATTGATAGTTGTAAACTGCAACATCTTCAAATAATTTTGGTAAGTCCACTTCTTGGAATGCTTTTGTGCCTAGTTTATGACTGTCTGCTTGTCCTGATAATACAAGTTGTGGCACATTGTCCATTTTCGCATCGTACATCCCGTTTAATAAATGGATGGCACCAGGTCCACCGATTGCAAGTGAAACTGCAATTTTGCCAGTTAATTTAGTATAAGCGGCTGCTGCAAGACTTGCGACTTCTTCATGTCGTACGTGAATAAAGTCAATGTCGTTTTCAGCTACTTTTAATCCATCGACAACAGCATCGATAGAGTCACCTGGTATCCCATAGACATGGTCAATATCCCATGCTTTTAATGCGCTTACTAACGCCATATTTGCTTTTACTTTTCCCATAATAATGATTACTCCTTCTGTTTTGATTCTCTTTATGACAGTTACATACCCATTTTTTCACGTTCAGTAACAATCTTCAATGTTCGTGCTCAAGCTCGTTCTACAGACTGATTTTTGCCGAAACATATAGCATAATTTTGAAGGACTTGGTAAACTCACATTATTAAGTGATTTAATATGAGAAAGTAGGTCACACATATATGAAAAGAAGAGGCCGAATAGCCAAGCCTGCACCGCACAATGAACCACATCACAATACGTATTATCAACCTGTCGGACAACCGCCGAAGAAACAAAAGCCACGCCGTATTTTTCGCACGTTATTGATGTTAATTGTATTAGCAGGTGCATTATTTATTGGTGCGATGTATTTTATGGCACAGCGCGCGGACATAGATGAATTAAAAAGTATTGAACAAAAAAGTAGTTATGTCAGTGCTTCACAAATGCCAGATTATACAAAAGGGGCATTTATCGCTGTAGAAGATCGTCGTTTTTACAAACATTCAGGTGTAGATTATCGAGGAAGTTTACGTGCGATTTTTGCATCGGTGCGTGACCGTGATCGTTTACAAGGTGGGAGTACGATTACACAGCAGCTTGCAAAAAATTATTATTATGATAACCAACAGACCGTGACGCGTAAGTTGAAAGAAATGTTTGTCGCTAAACGGATTGAGCGGTATTACGACAAAGATGAAATTTTAAGCTACTATATGAATAATATTTATTATGGCGACAATCATTATACAATTGAATCTGCTGCGAATGATTATTTTGGTGTCACAACAAATGAACAAAATTACACATTACCGCATATTACAGTATTAC
Organism: Staphylococcus pseudintermedius; assembly: GCF_001792775.2. Taxonomy (GTDB): domain Bacteria; phylum Bacillota; class Bacilli; order Staphylococcales; family Staphylococcaceae; genus Staphylococcus; species Staphylococcus pseudintermedius. The sequence continues at coordinate 17,269 of NZ_MLGE02000010.1, read as the reverse complement.
AAAGTGCCATATTAGCAAGTAAGGTGAATGCGCCTTCCGTGTACAATGTGAATGACATGTCACCTTCATTTATTAATCGTACGAAAATGACGTTAGAAAAAATGAAACAACAAGAATTTATCAATGAACAACAATATACAGAAGCGTTGCAACAACTTGGTGCTTAATGTATGAATATGGCATAATAAGGACATGAAGTGTTGAGGAAAACGAGACAATTTGCGATTTCTATCACTGCACAAACTTTAATGCCGGTCACGACGCTGTCAACAGAGTGGGGTAGAGCATTGGAATCTAATTATATTTTTAGATTTGAGCTCTACTCTTTTTCTTATTTAAAGGGGTGAAACGATGTCAAAAATTACTAAAATTGAAGTGCAAAAAAATAATCATGAACGTTTTAACATTTATATTGATAATGAATTTGCGATCGGCATTTCAATAGATACGTTGGTGGCGTTTAATATTAAAAAGGGCGATGAACTGGACATAGATGAACTTAAATCATTGGCCCAACGTGAATATCAACAGCAAGCGAACAATCATGCCATTCAATATTTGTCCTATCGCAAAAGAACACGTAAAGAAATCGCCACACAGCTAAGAAAAGAAGGTTATGAAGAAGACATCATTCACGAAGCCATTGCTTATTGTGAGCGACTTAAACTCATTGATCACCGCGATTATATGATCAGTTTAAAAAACACGATGCTACGAACAACGGATAAAGGACCGGAAGTATTTCGTCAAAAGCTACATCAAGCAGGAATTGAAGCGGATTTGATAGAAGAAGGCGTCCGTGTATACGAAGAGGAACAACCATTCGAAAGCATAGTAGACATTGGTCAAAAAATAATGAATCAAAAAAAAGGACCTCCCTCAAAAGTAAAGGTGAAAGTACAACAATCCCTACAACAAAAAGGATTCACCCTAGACACGATATTTAAAGTGATGGATGCATTAGATTTTAAACAGGACCCAGAAACTGTGGATAATTTATTGCAACGGGATTTAGAGAAAGTCTATAATAAATATCAGAAGAAATATGAAGGAAAGCCTTTATATATGAAAACGGTTGAGGCATTACTAAGAAAAGGGTATCCGTATGACGATATCCAACGAAAACTGACAGAAAGTGGTATTGATCATGATTGAAAAACGATTAAGCGACATGGATAGACAAGAAATTTTACATGTTATCCAGACGAGTAAAGAGAAAATGCGAAAAGCTGAAATGAACGGCATCATGAATGAATATGATGTTTATGCGAATAAAGTAGTTATTGCAGAGAGTTATTTAATCGACACGAATGAAATTGAACTTGGTAAAATTTATCGCCTTAAAGATGGCACAGGCAATTATTTTAAAGTCGAACGTCTCAAAGGGGTATTCGCATGGGGCTATCGCATTAATGGGGCGGAAGCTGAAGAAGGTTTACCAATTTCATTATTACAAATATAGAAGGGACTTTAGCGCATGGGTAGTTCAATTGTCTTGAAGATGATTAATGTCACACATTATTATCGTAATCAAAAAAAGCAAAATGTGCTTAAACCTTTTAGTTATCAACCAGAAGATATTGAGTTGAACAATATTTCTCTGCATATTTATGAAGGTGAAGCGCTAGGGATTATTGGTGAGGCTGAATCATCTAAATCATTAATCGGTGAAATTTTAGCTGGGACTGTCGAACCCGATAAAGGAAGAATCGCACGTGCTGCATCAATGTTTTATGCGAATATGAATCAAAAATCAGTTGAAAATATTCTAGTGATGGACTATGTAAAAGATGTCATTCAACTGTTTCCTTACGATGCACCTGAACATAAAGCTACACAAGTCATTAAGTATGCACATTTAGAAGCTGTACAAGATGAACGGGTCAAAGACTTAACAGATGCACAATATGCGCAGTTGTTATTCAGCTTAGCACGCGCATCAGAAGCAAAAATTGTCATTCTAAGTCATATATTGAGTGATTTAGATGAAGGATTTTTTGAAAAAGCAAAAGTAATGGTAGAAGATTATATCGACCGCGAATGGACTTGGATTGCGATTGACAATGATGTCGAAAAAGTGAAAGCTGTGAGTAACTATTTAGCATGGATTTCACACGGTCAAGTACGTAAAGAAGGCTCGATTAAACAAGTATTGCCTTATTTTCTGTCGCATCAACGGGATATGGCATCGTTAACGACAGCGGAAGAACGAGAACACTTTGATGAAGACTGGAAGCGCAATCGTTCACGCATGCCAGAGCTTACATATAATTTTAGACGGATTGAACGTTATCGTCATGCGCAACCACCAGCCTTTTTATCGCGAATATGGACTTGGTTGGCACTGTTTTTTCTTGGTATGTGCATGGCAGGTGTATTAATTTTTACTAACTTAGGCAAAATTGCAAGCGCACCATTAGTGACCCAAGCGACCATTTCGAAATCGACATCTGATCCATATGTGGACAAATTAGCTTATGGCATTGTAAACGACAGTGAAATGACGATCACGCCATTAGACAATAAGGGTAAAGAAGAACAGTTACCGCACTATACAGTCGCATCGATTACGGGTGAGAATAAAACAGCGTACCGTATTGAAGTGGATGGCAAAAGTTATAAAGCAAACAAAGACAAATTCCTTTATTTAAATCCAGCAGCACTTTATAAAGAAGTCGATCGTAAACAGTTAGAACCTTATATGAAAGACAACTATATTAACTTTGTCGATTACTTTAACAGTGCACTCCATAAATCACATAAAAAGGTGAATGAAACACTTGTGCCAGAACATGAACAACGATTTGTAGAGCCGATTGTCGAACAGCCGATTTCAATGTTGTTTGATGACCGCGATCATTTACTCGGCTTTACATTTCCAATCGTGAAGCAAGACAAATTTAAAGATGAATTTAATATTAAAACCGATATTTGGATGAGCAAAACAGATTCAGGTTATTTCATTGCCGATCTTAAACATTCCAAATGGATTTATATCGAATTGTAGGTGATGAGCGTGTTAGAAAACTTAATTCATTTTTTTCATAATCGAACGAGATTGTTTAGACACAGTAAATATCGCCTTCAAAAACATCGCAAATGGACAGCATTAACTTTTTTAATTGCATTTGGTTTAATGGTTTTAACCGCAATAGCTTTTTATTTTTTAGATATCGTGGAAGTGACACAAGCGACTTTTGATTATCGACTGACAGGGCTAGTCGCTTTTGGTGTCATATGGGTTGCGATTTATATCCATTACCGCTTCTTTCCTAGAGATTATTATGTGACGCGTCACTTTAATATGAGTCCATTTTTCCATATTGTTTTGTCGAGCGGCATGCATACCATAATATTAACTGTTTTAATGACTGTCATGGCTTGGTTAAAACCATTGAATACTGATACGACGTGGGTAGGCGTATTCTTTTATAGTGCGATGTCGTTTGTTTTTATTGTCATCATGTCATTTTTACTTGGTTTAGTGTATGTGCTCTATCCAAAGTTAGACCGTGTCTTTACATTGATTGTGATTTTGACGTTTTTACTCGTGCCTATCCTTTATATTCCACCTAATAGTAACGGCTGGGTGACACATGTGATGATGCTGAACCCGATGTATTATCTAGTCAATGGCATGCAACAAGCTGTCATCGTTGGCCATGAAGCCATGAATCATCTCGGTTATCATTTTTATTTCATGTGTTTCATTGGATTGATGATTGTATTTTGTTATGCATTAAAAGATTATGTCTCACAATTAAGACCAAACGAACACCATCAATCAAAAGTACAAAAAGAAAAAGCCGAATAAACCAAAAGCTGTGAAACAACGACATCTCATCGTTGCACACAGCTTTTTTGTTTGATGGTTTTGAAGCGGTAAGGGCTAGGAAACACATTTTAACGCTAAGGTGAAGGAGATATGAAGCACCATGAATACAAGTGATTAATTAATGATAATTAGTGCATTTATTCAGTTTAAGAAACATATCAGATAACAGAACGACGCTGCGATAAAACAATAAAAAGCCTTTAAGGGGAGCAAAGCTAGGCGAGACTCCTGAGGTATCAGCTGAAACAAATAATCCACTATCGCTTTCATGAATGTAACAGTAAAATTAAAAACGTTTGTTAGTTGAAGTTTCAGCGCCTAGGAAGACGAGTCTAAAGCGTGCAACCCATAAAGGCTAAATAATTTTAAAAACTGCAGCATCGTGTTGCAATCTAAGGTTTGATTGGAGTAAAACCAGTTAAATCGTTATAGTATATCATCACGCTGAATTAATGAGTGAGTAATTTTCTCAATAACTTCTCCTCACTAAACACCCACCCTGTATACGAATGCTTCACCTTCATCTCTTGATCAAGATGCAAAATCGCCACAAACTGATAATGCCCATCCTTCAAATAACGCAAATCAATAAATCGCAGCTCAGTCGTATAAGAATCAACTTGTCTCACATGCCAACGATAAATGGAAGAAAAGTTCAGAAAAGCTTTCACATTTTTATCATATTGTGCATATTTCATGATTGCATTACTTGGAAAAGGCTGACGTTCTACCTTGTCACTAAACACAATATTACGTCCATAACTGCGACCGACATAATCGTGTTTTTCAGTTTGGATTGCGATACGCCATTGCATAAAACGAAGGGTCGGTGCTACAAAAACTTTAATTGGTGTGCCGAGATGTTCCACTTGATTTAAAGCTTGTTTTTTTAACCAACTGCGCATTTGAAATCTTAAAATATAATATACAATGAGGACAATTAACATTGGAATAAACACAATATAAGGGTGTACACCGATGGCCCAAATGGCGATACCGACGAGCAAAATCGCAAAAATAATCGGATCAAATGTATTAATGACACTCAATTGAATCCATTTATTCGAAAAGGGCCGTAATGCTTGTGTACCATATGAGTTGAAAATATCAACAAACACATGGAGAAAGACGGCGAGTTGTGCCCATAACCAAACATGTAAGGGATCGACATGTTTGAAAAGGCTATAGACCAGTAAAGTTAACAATAATGGCCAAAGTAAAGTAAAAGGAATAGAATGTGTAATGCCTCTATGATTTGAAATATATGTTGCATTATCTTTTAATTTTAGTACAGTATCACTATCAGGAATTAAAGAACCTGCAATCAGTACGGTTGCTGTTGCAGCGAAGTTTCCGCTCATAGCAGCATCCGTCGTTGCGATTGCTGTAAGTCCAACGCCTATCGCGATGTGTGTGGCTGTATCCATAATGTCTCACTCTTTTCAATATAACGTAACTTTATTATAGTCGATTATTGAAATGAACGAAAATCATTAATATATGCAAGGAGAATTGAAATGTTAGATGAACTTACATTCAAGCCACATTTATTGGAATGGTTTGAAAAGGAACAACGGCAAATGCCTTGGAGAGAAACGAAAAATCCCTATTATATTTGGATTAGTGAAGTGATGTTACAACAAACACAAGTCGATACGGTTCGTGATTATTATCATCGTTTTGTTGAAGCGTTTCCGACAATTGAAGATTTGGCGAATGCAGATGAGGACGATGTATTAAAACTATGGGAGGGTCTTGGATACTATAGTCGTGCACGTAATTTTCACACTGCCGCCAAAGAAGTCGTCGCATTTCATGATGGAAGCGTACCACAACATCCAGAGACATTTTTAAATTTGAAAGGTGTAGGTCCATACACCCAAGCAGCTGTGATGAGTATTGCTTTTGATTTACCGTTAGCGACAGTGGATGGAAATGTCTTTCGTGTATGGTCTCGTTTAAATGATGATACACGTGATACGGCGCTTCAGTCGACAAGAAAAGCTTATGAAAATGAGCTGGCGCCTTATGTTGCACAACAATCAGGTGATTTTAATCAAGCGATGATGGAGTTAGGTGCACTTGTGTGTACACCTAAAGCGCCACTTTGTCTATTCTGTCCAGTTCAAATGCATTGTGAATCCTACGAACAAGGGACCGTATTAGAACGTCCTGTCAAAACGAAAAAGTTGAAGAAAAAAACGTTGAACTTTGATGTGTATGTCATTCAAAATCAATCAGGAGACTTTTTAATAGAACAACGTACAGCATCATTACTCAAAGGTATGTGGCAGTTTCCGATGATTGAACATGGTGTGAAAGAAGACATAGAACCAACCTTAGACATCAATCATTTAACGATTCAACGTAAAAATGTAGTGAAAGTGAAACATCAATTTACACATTTGACATGGCATTTGACTGTACATACTGCAACGGTGGATGAAACGGTCGCACCGGTTGTCGCAAATGGAAGAAGATGGATGGCATCCGTTGAAAAGGATAACTACTCTTTTCCAGTCCCGATGACAAAAATATTTAACGCAATAAATGAAGCGGAATAATTAAGTAATAGGAATGGAATATGATATAATAACGAGGTGAATTTTTAACAAGGTGGTGTGAGAAGTTGGTCAAATCGTGTATACCTCGAGAAGGGGAATCGATTAAAATTCAATCTTATAAACACGATGGCAATATACACCGTGTATGGTCCGAAACTACAATTTTAAAAGGAACAGCAGATGTCGTCATCGGTGGTAATGATCATACGCTTGTAACCGAAAGTGATGGCCGAACATGGGTAACGCGTGAGCCTGCAATTGTCTATTTCCATTCAGAATATTGGTTTAATGTCATTTGTATGTTTCGTGAAGATGGCGTTTATTATTATTGTAACTTATCGTCGCCTTTTGTTTGTGATGAAGAAGCTTTAAAATATATCGATTATGATTTAGATATTAAAGTTTATCCAAATGGCAAATATCATTTATTAGATGAAGATGAGTACGAACAACATATGAATCAAATGAATTATCCAAAAGATATTGATATGATTTTAAGACGCAATGTTGATATTTTACAACAATGGATTGAGCAGAAAAAGGGACCATTTGCACCTGATTTTATTAAAGTGTGGCGTCAACGATTTCAAAAGGTGAAAAACTTTTAAAATATCATATCGTTTGTAATTGAATAACAATACTGATTGGCGATGACAATGTAATACGGGGGCGGGACATAAAAATTTTTGATGCGATTGATGCAATATTTTGTTAAACTTGCCCTCCCTACGATTTTCGGTTTTTGATTGCCATCATGGCTTCCCTTTCCTAGGGGATGAAGGGAGGTTGTGACAAAAGCGCTTAGGATTTGAGCAGAACCGAGCGATGAGCAAAATTGCTTTCCAAATTTTGCCGAAATCGCGGGGGTTCTGTCGAAAATCCTGCTTTTGGAACACCGTTTATTGATTCCCAGCGCACCCATTCATTGTGGATTTTGGGAGCAGTACAGGAATCTCATGTGTAACAAAGATTTCGTCGTACTGCCCCCGTAAGGCTGACTCGACTTCTCAAAAGCATGCGCATTGAGAAGTCAGACAGCTACTGCGTTAAACGGTAGCCACTTTTAAAGTTAAATGACGTTGTTTAGCGTTTAACTTATCCCTCAGGAGTCTCAGCCTTCTGGGCAATCATATTTCAATACTGCGCAACTGCTTGCAAGTTGATGAAATCAAGAAAACGATCGCATCATTTTTTACATACACCCTTATTTTTCAACGGTTTAATCACCATTAATGGATATCAATCCATAAATAGAAGCAGAGACTGGGAAAACATCATGTCCCAGTCCCGTTCAATTCGTCATTCAAAGAGACGCGCGAAATTTATTTAACACATGATACAAATGGGGTCAATGTTGACGTAGGATAATACCGGGGGGCGTTTTTTTGATAAGAAGATATTTAGAGTTTGTAAAGCCGTATCGATGGCTGATTGTTGGTACGATTATAGTCGGAATATTGAAGTTTGGTATTCCATTACTGATTCCATTATTAATCAAATATGTCATTGATGATGTCATAAATAATGCGGCTCTAACAGTAGATGATAAGTTAATGCGTTTAGGTGTGTCTATGCTTATCGCGGCGTTTATTTTTGTAGTAGTACGTCCGCCGATTGAGTTTTTTAGACAATATTTAGCACAATGGACAAGTAACAAAATTTTATATGATATTCGAAAAAAATTGTATGATCATTTACAAGCGTTAAGTTCAAAGTTTTATGCGAACAACAAAGCAGGTGAAGTCATTTCACGTGTTATTAATGATGTCGAACAGACGAAAGATTTCATCATGACGGGGCTCATGAATATTTGGCTTGACTGTATTACGATTATTATTGCGTTGTCGGTGATGTTTTTCTTAGACGTACAACTGACGTTAGCGGCAATCGTTGTCTTACCTTTTTACATTTTAACGGTATATTTCTTTTTCGGCCGTTTAAGGGCTCTGACTCGTGAACGTTCACAAAAACTTGCTGAGACACAAGGTTTTCTTCATGAACGTGTCAATGGGATGGCGGTCATTAAAAGTTTTGCGATTGAAGAAAATGAAGCTAAAAATTTCGATCAACGCAACACGAACTTTTTAAACAAGGCCTTTAAACATACACGTTGGAATGCTTATTCATTTTCGGCTATCAACACTGTGACTGATATTGGTCCATTAATTGTTATAGGTTACGGTGCTTATTTAGCCATTACGGGATCTGTGACAGTGGGGACACTTGCGGCATTTGTCAGCTACCTTGAACAACTATACGGGCCATTGCGTCGACTTGTGTCTTCTTTTACAACATTAACGCAAAGTTTTGCATCAATGGATCGTGTTTTTCAATTGTTTGACGAGCCTTATGATATTAAAAATGCACCACAAGCGAAAGCGATACCGATTCGTGAAGGGCAAATTGAAATCGAAAATGTCTCATTTAAGTACAATCCAGAAGAGCGAAATGTATTGAACCATTTGAATTTGGATATCCAACATGGCGAAACAGTCGCATTTGTCGGTATGAGTGGAGGCGGAAAGTCAACCTTAATTCATCTTATTCCTCGCTTTTACGATGTGACGGAAGGCCATATTAAAATTGATGGCCATGACGTTAAAGATTTCGATACGGCAAGTTTGAGACGTCAAATCGGTATGGTGCAGCAAGACAACATTTTATTTTCTGATACGGTGAAAGAAAATATTTTGCTCGGTCGTCCAGATGCGTCATTTGAGGAAGTTGTAGAAGCGGCGAAACTCGCAAATGCCCACGACTTTATTATGGCATTGCCTCAAGGTTATGATACGGAAGTCGGCGAACGTGGCGTAAAACTTTCTGGTGGGCAGAAACAACGCTTATCGATTGCTCGTATTTTCTTAAATAATCCACCTATATTGATTTTAGATGAAGCAACAAGTGCGTTAGATTTAGAAAGTGAAGCGATTATTCAAGAGGCGTTAGAAAAGCTGAGTCATGACCGGACTACTATTATTGTAGCACATCGACTTTCAACGATTACACATGCAGATAAAATTGTCGTCATTGAAAATGGTGAAATTGTGGAGCAAGGTTCCCATGAGACGTTAATGCAACGAGAAGGCGCATACCGTCGATTATTCTCAATTCAAAACTTATAATTGCAATTGCAATCGTATGATAGTGATATGAAAGGGATTGGAACACAGAAAAATTTTGATGCTATTGATGCAAGATGATGAACCCCAAAACAATAGCATCAATTTTTTATCCTTTTCACCCTCATTATCTGACTTTTTTAAAGTTATTAATGAATCATCGATCTATGAAGGGTTTGAGGCTTAAATTTTTATGTCCCATCCCTTGGCATACACAACATATAGTAAAGGAGCTAAGGAAATTTAATGTCCTAGCTCCTTTTGATGTTTGTGAGGTATAACGTGACGCCTAAAAGCAAGGTGAAAATTTAAATTTAAAAATAAATAGGATGTTCTGAGTGCAAAATGTGATAAGAATAAATCATTTTTGAATTCATTGTTAGTGGAAAAATCTATAAATGGAATGTGTCAATGATGCATGTGCCTAGAGGTGATTAATCAAGTTATTTCCAATTTAAATCGGTCACTTAAGTCAATATGGCCCTATATTTCATGTATAATGAAAGAAAAAGGGAGTGGGGGGTACAATGACTTTTTTAACTGTACTTCAATTAATTATCAATGTTTTATTAGTAGGTATATTCGTCATTGCATGTATCGCATTGATTGCGTTTTTAATTTTTGATAAACGACAAAAGCAGCACAGTGTATTACGTAATTATCCTGTGCTCGCACGTGTGAGATACTTTTTAGAACATATTGGACCTGAAATGCGCCAATATTTATTTTTAAATGACAATGAAGACCAACCTTTTTCAAGAATGGAATATCAAAATATTGTTATTGCGGGCAAGTACAACTCAAGAGGGGCGAGTTTTGGGACGCAGAAAAATTACGACAGCGGTTATTTTATTAATAATGCAATGTTTCCAACGCAAAAGCATCAGTTAAGGGTCGACAATGATGAATGGATTTCAACGTTCATTTATCAAATTAAAAGCGAAACATTGTTTAATCGTTCAGAGCATATTCGTGCGAAAGAAATTGAACCTTTTTATTTGGCGCCTGAACATTATGTCAAAATCGGTGAGCATGTCGCGCATCCATTTTATGTTAAACGTTTAGTTGGACAGTCGGGCATGAGTTACGGTGCTCTGGGTAAAAATGCGATTACGGCACTTTCGAAAGGATTAGGGATGGCGAACACATGGATGAATACCGGTGAAGGCGGCTTATCTGATTATCATCTTGCCGGTGATGTTGATATTATTTTCCAAATCGGGCCTGGCTTATTTGGCGTTAGGGACGAGCACGGACAATTCGACCCTGATCATTTCATGGCAGTTGCACAACATACCCAAGTTAAAGCGTTTGAAATCAAGTTGGCACAAGGCGCTAAAACACGTGGCGGTCATATTGAAGGTAAAAAAGTGACAGAAGAAATTGCCAAAATTCGTAAGCTTCAACCTTATGAAACTGTCGACTCGCCGAACCGTTTTGACTTTATTAATAACGCGTATGATTTGTTGAAATGGATTGATGAGTTGCGAGAAATGAGTCAAAAACCAGTGGGCTTTAAAATGGTACTTGGTAGAAAAGACGACTTTAAACAATTGATTGACGCTATGCAAACGTTACAGATTTATCCAGACTTTATTACGATTGATGGTGGTGAAGGTGGGACAGGTGCAACGTTCCAGGAATTGCAAGATGGCGTCGGTTTACCGTTATTTACAGCGTTACCTATCATTGATGGTTTACTCAAAGCGCATCAGTTAAGAGACAAGGTGAAAATTTTTGCATCTGGAAAATTGGTCACGCCTGATAAAATTGCCATTGCATTAGCATTAGGGGCTGACCTCGTGAATGTAGCCAGAGCGATGATGATTAGTGTAGGTTGTATCATGAGTCGTCAATGTCATAAAAATATTTGTCCAGTCGGTGTTGCAACGACGGATCCTAAAAAAGAAGAAGCGCTTGTCGTCGATGAAAAACAATATCGTGTAACGAACTATATTACGAGCTTGCATGAAGGGTTGTTTAATATTGCGGCAGCGGTCGGTGTGAAAAGTCCAACTGAAATCGGTCCTGAACATGTGACGATTAAATATCAGAATGGTGAAATTGAATCGGTTCATCAATATCAATTAAAGTTGATTGATTAAATGGGGAAATGGGGTGGTACAAAAAATTTTTGATGCGCACCCTCATTAAATGTGATAGAGGCAGAAAAAGTTGATCTACTAGCCTTATCAATACAGAAAAAGCTCGAACAAGATGACGTTAAATCATTTTGCTCGAGCTTTTATTTGTTATAAATCAAAATCTTCTTCAATGATATCGATATCGGGGTCTGTGTTATGGTATTTAAAATAACTGACACGTAAACGATCTAAGTGTTCTAAATTGTAGCGATATTCTTCTAAAGCTGAAATGATATGCATAATGTTGGCATAAGAAAAGTTTTCAGGTTCTGGGTCTACTATGACCTCTTCTTGAAAGGCTGTGATGACTTCTTTTTTCAATGGGTTCGGGACAAAACGTTGATCGAGTGTCACGTCGAACTTTGCTTTTTTCGTTATACTAATTAAAATTTGTTCGTGAAATTGTGTCAGCTCATCAATTTCTAATTTGATTTGTAATAATAATGCATGATTTAAATGCACCAAATCATTTTGATATCGATTCATTCGTCTGAGCACGTCATACGCATCACGTGTCGACAAGACGATTTCTTTAAATAAGATTTTCTTACGTGTTTGTGCGAAGACTTGTTTCTTTGTATAGACACGTTCTTCTTTATAAAATTCAAGTAACTGCTCAAGTTTGACAATACGTTGACGTAAATTTTCTAAATCTTGCTTCACATAATTAAATTCTGTCGCATCATTTAACACTAAATTAAACCACTTAAAAATATCGGTCGAAATGTTTAATGAGTTGTAATAAATCTTCGTCTCAAACTTTGGTGGTAAAAATGTGAGATTAACGATGAATGAGCTGATGACCCCAATCATCACAAGAGAAAATCGGTAAAAGGCTGAGATGTAAAAAGAGCCGTCATGTTGTCCCATAATAACCAGTGCAGTCACTGTCGCTAACGTTGCAACATGTGCGATTTTCATTTTAAAGAGTAATGCGATTAACAAAATGACTGTCGCACCCATAATAATGACATTGTTGCCGAAAATGGTCACCATAGCTACAGCGAGAAGGGCACCAATGACATTACCTTGGAATTGATCGACAATCGTTTTAAATGTCCGATAGACACTAGGCTGCATGGCAACGACCGCTGCAATGCCTGCGACGGTCACCATCCCAGCACTATGAGGTAACAGTGAGGCAATCGAAACCGCAAGTATAATGGCGATACCTGTTTTTAAAATTCTAGCTCCCAGTTTCAAATCATCGCGCTCCTTTGATTAAATTAAAGCCTGAGTCGTGCATAGGTTTAATCATGTTATACACTGTTACATCGCAAATTTCAATAGCGAAGTTTACAATTGGCTAAATGCATAATCCGCTGCAGCAATTGTTTTTTCAATATCTGCTTCTGTATGTTCAGTTGTTAAAAACCATGCTTCATATTTTGATGGTGCTAAGTTGATGCCTTGATGTAACATCAGTTTGAAAAATTTCGCAAATTGTTCGCCATCAGACGCATCAGCTTGTTCGTAATGTGTCACTTTTTCATCTGTAAAGTATACCGTTAACGCACCATATAAACGGTTGATAGTTGCTTTGATTTGATATTTATCAATAGCAGCTTGTAACCCGGCTTCTAATTTTTTACCGAGTTGATTTAATTTTTCATATACACCTGGTTGTTCTAATACTTCTAACAACGCAATACCTGCTTTCATTGATAATGGGTTACCTGCCATTGTCCCTGCTTGATAGGCGGGTCCGAGTGGTGCGACTTGTTCCATAATATCTTGGCGACCACCGTAACCACCGATTGGAAGGCCACCTCCTACAATTTTACCGAAAGCAGTTAAATCAGGATAAACGCCCAATAAATCTTGTGCAGCACCATAATGAAAACGGAATGCAGTAATGACCTCATCGTAAATAACTAAGCCACCATATTCATGTGTCACACGGTTCACTTCTTCTAAAAATCCAGGTTGAGGTTCGACCATGCCAAAGTTACCGACAATAGGTTCAACTAGCACGCCAGCCACTTGATTGCCCCAGTGTTTCATTGCTTCTTTAAAAGACTCAATATCGTTAAATGGCACAGTGATTACTTCTTGGGCTACACTTTTCGGCACACCCGCTGAATCAGGAGAACCAAGTTGTGATGGACCACTTCCTGCAGCGACAAGCACTAAGTCAGAGTGGCCGTGATAACAGCCAGCAAATTTGATGATTTTATCTCTATTTGTATAAGCACGTGCAACACGAATCGTAGTCATCACAGCTTCTGTTCCTGAATTGACAAAGCGCATTTTTTCTAATGAAGGAATGGCTGCTCGTAATTTTCGTGCAAATGCAATTTCTAATTCTGTAGGTGTACCGTATAATACACCAAGGGCAGCCTGTTCTTGGATGGCTTCAGTAATATGCGGGTGGGCATGTCCAGTAATAATAGGACCATATGCTTGTAAGTAGTCGATATATTCATTGCCATCGACGTCGTATAAATAAGCACCTTTACCAGACTTCATCACAACTGGTGCGCCACCACCGACAGCTTTATATGAACGAGACGGTGAATTGACACCCCCTAAAATATATTCATTGGATTGTTCTTGTAATGCTTCACTTCGATTAAAATTCATAAATCAACCAACCTCTTTTAATTTAATATTTTTCCCTATTATCGTATCATAAAATGAGAAGATATTAGAAAGAAGGGTTGTTATGTTAAAAAAAGGTGACACATTTCCAGACTTCCAATTAGAAAATCAAAATGGCGAGCAAATTTCAAAAGCTTCATTAAAAGGACAAAAAGTAATTCTCTATTTTTACCCACGAGATAACACACCTACATGTACAACAGAAGCATGTGACTTCAGAGATAACATCGCATACTTTAATGATTTAAATGTGCAAGTTTACGGTGTAAGCGGCGATTCAAAACGCAAACATCAAAATTTCATAGAGAAACATCAGTTAAATTTTGATTTGTTGGTAGATGAAGATTTTCAACTTTCAGAAGCGGTTGGTGTATACCAATTGAAGAAATCTTTTGGTAAAGAATCGATGGGCATCGTACGAACAACTTTTGTACTAGATGAAGAAGGGAAAATTATAGATGTTATTGAAAAAGTAAAAGTCAAAGAACAAATGGCACAACTTAAAGAAATCTTGGAAGGGTGATTCTACATGTTAGTCGTTAGCTTGATGCGTTTAGATGATCAAGAAACAAGATTACAAGAAGCATTTCCTCATGTTGACTTTAAATTTTATAAGCATCCCTCTCAACTGCCTGAAGAAGTGCACCAACAAATGGATGTGTTGATTTCATATCATCCAGAAGTTGATGCAGCTTTTATTGAAAACGCACCAAATCTAAAATGGATAGCTTGGTATGCGACAGGGGTCAATCGTTTGCCTTTTGAAACGCTCAAGAAAAGAGAGATTCAATTGACTAATGCAGGGGGTGTACATGCACAACAACTTACGGAATTTCTGTTTGCGTACATATTAGATGACTACAAAGAACTCAAATCAATTTATGAAGAACAACAAGCACGCATTTATAATCATAAACGTGTTACACCATCCGTTAAAGGTCAGCATATTTTATTTTTAGGTACCGGAAAAATTCCTCAACGTGCATCCCAAATAGCAAAAATATTGGGGATGAAAACGATAGGGTTAAATACAACAGGTCATGCGGCAGAATATTTTGACGAGACGTATCCTATTTCAGAACGACACCATATTTATAAAGAAGTGGATATCGTTGTGAATTTGTTACCGGAAACAACAGATACACGATATTTATTGACCGTAGAAGATTTTAAAGCGATGAATCAACATACATTATTTGTTAATTTAGGACGAGGTACAATTGCACAAGAATCAGTTATTGTTGATGCCTTAAAAAACAAATCGATTCGTAAAGCATATTTAGATGTATTTGAACAGGAGCCACTAGAATCCGATTCAGAACTCTACCAGTTGGATAATGTCTTTTTAACACCACATATTTCAGGCAGTCACGTAGATAACAAAAAATTAGCAACTGATATTTTTTCTAACAATTTAAAATCTTTTCTCAGTAATGGTAATTTGATTGAGAATAAGGTTAATATTGATAGAGGATATTAGATAAATATTGACAATAAATAGGTAAACCTTATATATTATTAGGTAAGAATTATTATTAATAAGAAAGACGGGTGAACCTAATGACTGCTGAATTGGAATCTCATGATCATCAATTAAAAGAGTCAATAGCGTCTTTACGTGAAGCAGGCGTGCGTATTACACCGCAACGTCAAGCAATATTAAATTTCCTCATCAAAGCGGAATCACATCCAACTGCTGACGAAATATATCAATCATTATCACCTGACTTCCCAAGTATAAGTGTTGCAACGATTTACAATAACCTTAAAGTATTTAAAAAGACAGGCATTGTTAAAGAGTTAACATATGGTGATGCGTCGAGTCGTTTTGATTTCGACACACAGAATCATTATCATGTCATCTGTGAGAAATGTGGTAAGATTGTTGACTTCCACTATCCATTACTTCATGAAGTTGAACAACTTGCGCAACATGTAACAGAATTTGACGTCACGCATCACAGAATGGAGATATATGGTGTTTGTCAATCGTGTAAAGAGGCTGAAAAAGAATTATAAGTGATTGAAGGCTTATTCAGAAAGCGTATGAATGAAACGTTATGATGAATAAGCCTTTTTTAAGTTTTAGTGATTATTTTTAGTTTAAGATGCGTTGATTGTTTTGAATCGTGCATGTTAATTCAGGTATTAAATTTTTGAACGACGTGCAACTTAGTAAGATGTTAATCTTCTTGGTTAGAACTGAAGGATATGTGTGCGTTCGCTTTTGAATTGAGTGAGGCTATAACTGTTTAAATTGATTCAAAAGATAATTCACGCTATGTTTTAAATGTTTTGATGTAAAAATAACTCAATACGTGTTAGTTTTCAAAAACATAGTAAATTTGATTAGAAATAACAGTTGATTTTGTGTTGACGATGGGTATTCTACTTGGTAAGATAAGGAAGTCGTTTCGAGGAGATTGTAAAAATAATGCTTTCATGATTGAACGCATGTAAACGAATGATTAAAAGTGTAAAATTAACGCTTGAAACTTTCTCCGTAACATTATAAGATATTAAATGTTGAACGAGACAACAACTTATTAACAAAAAATTTAAAAAAACTTTAAATTAAATCTTGACAGAGAAATTTGTTTAAAGTATAATGTTTTCTTGTAACAGCAAAAACGAACATTGAAAACTGAATGACAATATGTCAACGTTAATTCCAATAATTTGAGTACTTCAAAAGTACTTTCGAGAGTGATTGGCTTAAACAATCAACGAGCTATATCAAGCTTACTTCTTTTATGGAGAGTTTGATCCTGGCTCAGGATGAACGCTGGCGGCGTGCCTAATACATGCAAGTCGAGCGAACAGATAAGGAGCTTGCTCCTTTGACGTTAGCGGCGGACGGGTGAGTAACACGTGGGCAACCTACCTATAAGACTGGAATAACTCCGGGAAACCGGGGCTAATGCCGGATAACATGTTGAACCGCATGGTTCTACAGTGAAAGACGGTCTTGCTGTCACTTATAGATGGACCCGCGCCGTATTAGCT
>NZ_MLGE02000001.1 GCF_001792775.2 Staphylococcus pseudintermedius | reverse complement strand
GCGTCCGACTTCCTTCAGATTCCACTTCGCAATGGACACCCTTGTCTTTCGCTAACAGTTCCTACTACCAAGCCTGTAACGGACTTTCACCGTCAAGATGTTACCCATGCCGGGCGCACCGAAAAAAGCACGCATCGATAACCGACACGTGCCACAACACATCACTATACATTAAACAAATCGTTGAATGATTCAGCCATCGTCGGATGTGTATAGATGTTATCTCTCAACACTGCATACGGCAACTGTTGATCAATCGCTAATTTCACAATATTGATAAGCTCCTCAGACTGCTGACCATACAATGTAGCGCCTAACACTTGACCTGACTTCGCATCGACCACCGCTTTGAACAGACCTCTCGTGTCATTGTTTATTTTATGACGTGGCATTGTATTCACAGCAACTTGATTTTCAAGAATATCATACCCTTTCTCACGTGCTTCTGTCGCAGTCATACCGACACGTGCCATCGGTGGGTCGATAAACATTGTATACGGCACCACGCCTCGTTGTGCGAGTGTACGTTTACCATCGCCAAACAATTGTGATTTCACAATTCTAAAGTCATCCAATGAAATATACGTAAATTGCAAGCCACCATGCACATCGCCAACTGCATAGATATGGTCAACAGATGTTTGTAATTTGTCATTCACAATAATTTCTCCACGTTGACCTAGTTGAACACCTGCTGCTTCTAAGTTTAAGCCTTCTGTATTCGGTTTGCGCCCTGTTGCCACAAGTACAGCATCCGCTTCAAATGTGCCTTGGTTTGTCACAACTTTAGTCACATCAGCTTCATCTTCAATCGCTTCAGTTTCAGCATTATAAATGAATTGAATGCCTTTTTGTGTTAAATCTTCTGTCACTTGTTGTGCAATCACTGCATCTTCTCTTTTCAAGATTTGATCAGATCGCTCTAAGACAGTCACTGTTGTACCGAAATTCGCAAAAATTGACGCAAATTCAAGTGCAATATAGCCTCCACCGACAATCACTAGACGTTTCGGTTGCTGCGTTAAGTCCATAATTGCTTTTGAGTCATACACACGTTGCGATGTATCGATACCTTTAATATTTGGAATGACTGACTTCGCTCCTGTGTTAATGACAATATTTTTCCCTTCAATCGTTTGTACCGCTTCACCTTGTGCATTCAATAAGTCGATTGCATGTGCGGACTTGAATGATGCTGTCATATTTATCACATCTACTGTCTCTTCATCTGCAAGATTGTGATAGTTTTTACTGTTTAATGCATTGACTACATCGCGTTTACGTTGCATCGCGTCGTTAAATGATGCCGCTTCGATTCCGTCATGAACTAATACTTTTGATGGAATACAGCCGATGTTAATGCATGTCCCTCCATACATTTCAGCAGACTTTTCAATGACTGCGACTCTCTTACCTTGTTGTGCTGCAAATTTTGCCAATGTCTTCCCTGCCTTGCCAAATCCGACAACAATTAAATCATATTGATTCATTTATGCTTCCACCTCTCTAATTTGGTTCAAAATATCACCTATCGTTTGACCTTGGTAATAATTTGCAATGATTTCTTGTTCAATTAAATAGTGGCCATACATGACTTGTTCGATTTTTTGTGAGATTTTACAGTGCATGGAAGGGTTTCCTGTAAATAAGCGTCCATGGTTCTCAGGGCGATTGAATAAACGAAAAAGTGGTTCTAACTTAATCGCCAATCCATCTTCAGTAGCAAGATATCCCCCTTTTTGACCACGCACCACTTTAACATCACCTTTTTGTTGCAACTTTGACATCACGCGTCTTAATTGCACAGGATTGACACAGACATTTTCAGCGAGTGCTTGGCTATTAAACACTTCCCCTTTATGTTGATTTAAAAATGTGAGTACGTGCACGGCAATATTAAATTCAAGATTCATCATTGCACCTCTTTAATGTAATTCTTATAGTTACATTAAAACACATCTTTACTAAAATAAAAACCCTAATCCTTTAAATATTGTTTCTACTTTTCTGTAAGCACACCATCTTTCATTTCAAATACCTTGTCACAGTATGCCGTTAGCCGCTCGTCATGTGTCACAATCATACACATTTTGTTGCGTCGTTTAGATTCATTTTTTAAAATCTCCATCACCGACATCGCATTTTCAGTATCAAGAGAAGCTGTGGGTTCATCAGCTAAAATGATATCTGGATTCGTATAGATCGCCTTGGCAATAGCGACACGTTGTTTTTGTCCACCCGATATTTCACTTGGTAACTGATTCATGACACTTTCTAAACCTAACTGTTGGATAAGTGCATCAAAATCTTGTTGTGCCATCACGTCTTTTTTTCGCTTTTTCAAGAGTTGAAATTGCTGTTTGACTGTTAAAAATGGTACTAAATTTGACGTTTGTAATATAAAGCCAATTTGTTGCATGCGGACACGTGCCAATGCTTTTTGGCTTAAATCTGTTATTTTTTGTGTGCCGATGATAATATCTCCGGATGTCGGCTTTTGCAATGCACCTGCCATTGTTAAAAATGTACTTTTCCCTGAACCAGATGGCCCTACAATCGCTATAAGTTCTCCTGGACTAAACTCTAGTGTTGTCGGTTTTACCGCTTCAATAACCTGTTGGCCATCTTTAAATGATTTTGTGACATTTTGAAATTTCAACATACCTTTTACCTCCTAACCGATTGCTTTCAGTGGATCAATTTTGCGTATCGTCATTATTGAAAATAAACTGCCCAATAGCGACACTAAAATGAGCACAATACCAAAAATTATAAGCGTGAGCATCTCAAATTTAATCGGTACGGCAGAAGGTAAAAATGTACCTGTCACGAGGGTTAATATTAAGCCAATAACTGTCCCAATCAGCGCTAATACAAATGTTTGAGATAATACGACTTTCACTAAATCTCCATTTGTAAATCCTTGTGCTTTCAATACGCCAAACAATTGCGTCTTTTGTAACGTAATGACATATAAAAAAACACCAATGACTGTAGCCGAGATAATAAATAAAAAACTAATCATAAAGTTTAAAGTTAAATTTTGCGCTTGATAACCTGGCAGGTTTTCGATAAATGTATTGATATCTATTGCTTCAAGTGTCGAGTCTAGTTTTTGATGTTGCCAATGACTATCTTTTAC
Source organism: Staphylococcus pseudintermedius (assembly GCF_001792775.2). Lineage (GTDB taxonomy): Bacteria > Bacillota > Bacilli > Staphylococcales > Staphylococcaceae > Staphylococcus > Staphylococcus pseudintermedius. Next base: position 356,827 of record NZ_MLGE02000001.1, on the reverse strand, counting down.
AACGACGGCATTCGTTTTATCCCCAGTTAAAAGAGGATTTATTTTTTCAATCGTTTGATCATTCCCAAAGAGAACAGGAGAGGCATTGTATTTTGCTGATTCGGTAAATCCTACAATTTTGAGTGTTTCATCTGATTGAGAAAGTGATAACGTGTCCCCGAGTTTGAATCCTTTTTCTTTCAATGTACCGTCAGCTATGACTTCATTATCTGCAGTAAACGTACGTCCTTCTGTCAGTTGAGGGACAATAAACGCATCTTTTTGCGTTCCATATAGCAATGCATTTTCTTCAATTTTACCGTTAGAGACAATGACTGCTGCTTGTTTCAATGTGGCTTGTTTATCAAATTTTCCATTCACAAGCGTTTTGTCAAAGCTTGATTGCTGAACTGTTTGGTTGGCATCCTTGTTTAACACAATCGCATCTGCCTCCCAACGATTAATACCTTCCGTATTCATATTGATAAGTCCTTTCGCCAATCCAGACAGTAAAAATAATAGATAACTGATGAGGATGAGAACACCAATAATGAGACTGAATTTAAGTTTGTTCCGTTTGATTTCATTCCATGCTAAAAACATAGGCACCTCCTGAGATGATATAGGTTATATCTTCCCTAAATCCATATATTTTAAGCCTCATTTCAATAAAAAAGAGCTGAGACGATATTAACATCTCAACTCTCTTCATATATCTTCCATAAAATTAGTGTCTAAAGTAATAGAATCCACGTTATACTGCCTAACAAAATGACGCATGCAAGTGATGTCAGCATTTGACGTGCAATCATTTTACCCCCTTCACGCCACCCTAATTGTCGCATGACCATCGTCATTGTAACAGAGCAAGCGGTAAATGTTGAGCTGAAAAAGACGAGGAGTAACACTTGCCATGATGATAGGTTATGGATAAACTGTCCATCTCCGATATTAAATAGCAACATGCCATCTTTACGAATCATCGAGAAGAGTATACCCGGTGATAGTTCATGTGGAATGTGTAATAAGCTAAGGAGTGGAATAAACAATTTTGAAATCATTTCCATTATTGGCGTCAATGCCAAGGCACTAGCAATCAAACAAATGGTAATAAATATTGGTAATGCTTGAAATAGAAACATCTTAACACTTTCTCCCATTTGGGATAACACACGCCCTAAAGATGGCCATGTTAATGACTCATCCAACGTCGTCTGTATAGGCATAAACTGTTGCTCTGTGCGATACCATAATCGGTTATGCAATAATCCTCCTACTAACACAAGTAATAAATACGGGATAAAGAGCCATGTTTGATGTGCGACGTTAAATATTGAAAGTGTCGCACCAATTTGGTAACTACATGATGTCCCAAAACTGATAAGACTCATACAACGCGTACGGGTACATAAATGACATTGATGACCAGCTTGTACAATTGCCGCAGCATTGCATCCAAAACCTTCTAACAATGGAATAATATCTGTTGCATCGAGTCCCACCTTCCCCATTGTGGGCGCAATCGACCAAATGATATATTGTTTCAAGTGCGATTGCTCAATTAATGCAGTAGACAAACTCAGTAACACAACAACCGGCAATGCCCAAACAAGTGAATACGTGCCCAATGATAAAACACCGTAATCACCAAATAAAAAGGCGTGGATGAGTGATGGACGAAAAAGCGCATGTTGTGCAACTGAATCAATCCAAGGTGCAACAAACTCGCTTTGTAACCAATCAGAAAAATGATAGGCAACATAAACAGGGACAGCGAACATTAAAAAGACGCACAACCACCCTAATAACGTATGTAAAGGGCGTGGGCGTTGCTGATGATGAACACGCCAAAATGATTTCAATTGTGCAACATGTTTTCGTGTTTCTTCCGTCGTACAATGGACAGCTTGATTGAGCGACACCGCTAACCGTTGTTGAATCACGAAACGCTTAAACGCTTGCTGTTCATACGGGGTCAGTTGTTTCCATCCACATACTCGAAACTGATGTGGTTCGTTAGGAATATCAGATACACGACCGCTGACCAAATGATATGTGACTGTTAGCATGAACAGTTCACTTCACAACAACTATAATCATCTAAATACATGTGATTATCACGGTAACTATCAATCACTGCTTGATCTACAGAGAGGCCTTCACGCTGCATCATCGTACGTGCCAATACTGCAAATCGCGCTCTAAACTTATAGATATAACAAAGTATCGCATCAGCATGTCTTACGGTCGCGCCTATTAGAAAAACATTGGGATAACGTGTCGATTCATCTAAATCTGTTAATTGAACTTCTCCATTTCTTACTGTAAAGAGTTGTTGAATAAGCGGGTTTTTCGTTACATCAAAGCCTGTCGCGATAATCGGCTCCGTCGTACTGTATACGATGGCACCATTATCAAAATGGATTTCATACTGGCCATTGCGAAATATAATAGACTCTGCACGATAGTGAACGTTCATTTCAATTTCTGCACCTTGTTGTACCGCTTCTCTTAGACGTTGGTGTGTATATGGAGACAAACGTATACTTGGATCAGCTTCATCTGCATCAAAGCCTGTTGAACTCGTATAAATGGAGACTTGTGCACCTCCTTTAGCGAGATGGATAGCGGCATCGAATGCACTTTCATTTCCACCTATGACTGTAAACGTATGACCAGGTAATGCTTTAAAATCATCTACCTCACTATAATGAATCCCATGATCGAATGGTTGATTTGGAAAGGCAAAGTCACCTGTCGCAACGTAAATATAATCTGCGGTATAAGTGCCTTGAGATGTATTTAATTCATAAACGCCATCGACAAATTGAACATCTTCTACTTTCGTTTCTGTCCGTATATCGATGTCATAATGTTCAGCAACAACCGTTAAATATTCTGCAAAGGTATCACCCGATAAATGTTCTTCATTAAATGTAAAAGCAGGTGATGTATCTTTAGCAATGGCATTCATGTCTGGCATACCAAAACCGTTTGAAGTAAAGGACGGGGTAATTGTGCGTGTGGATTTCGGCCAATTTTTAAAAGATTGCCCGATTGCGCCAGCCTCTATGACACAAACATCTTCGACATGAAGCGTCTTCATCGTTATCGCCATGCCAACACCTGCAGCACCTGCACCAATAATAATGACTCGGTGATGTTGTTTCATTACAATCCCTCTTTCTAAATCGAAATAATTACGATTTATTAATTGTAGACCATCTACTGAGTGATTGCAATATGAACAACTTGACGATGCGCTTGTCATTATGATCCATAAAGCATAAAAGAAAACGAGGATGGATATAAAAATTTTGATATCCTAACCTCGTCATGATATGAAGCGTGACAGCCTATTTTGCAATGTTCAGCACGATACACGACTTGTGCCACTCCAATTCAAACACCTATCAATCCAACATGTCATTCAACAGGCGCTCAATCGCCAAGCCCGCTTCAAATCGTTGCACATAGGTGTTAAAACTTTCGATATCACGCGCTTGTGGTGCCATCGTTTCAGTCTCAACGTCACGAAAGCCGACATGCTCTAAAAACGCCGCTAACGTGACATTGTTCTCTAACATATATCTTGCTAACATTGCCATGCCCCATGCGCCGCCCTCATTCGCATTCTCCATCACTGTGACTGGACTTTCTAACGCCGCTGCTAAATAACGTTGTACCACTTGTTTCGTCGCAAAAACTCCGCCGTGACCTGTCATGCGATCTATTTGCAGTTGCTCCCGTGTTTTCAATCGATCAACACCTATTTTGAGTGTACTGAGCATCGTAAAAATATGGTTTTTCATGAAGTTTTGGATATTAAAACGACTGTCTTGTTGCCGTATAAATAATGGAAATCCTCTAGGAACATCAGTCATGTATTCACCTGAAATATAGCCATATGATAACAGTTTTCCTAAGTCATCGTCTCCATCTAATGCACTTTCGAATAAACGTGTCCATAACGTCGTCTTATCGTATGACATATCCATAAGTTGAAAAACCTCTTCAAATAAATGTACCCAATGATTCAAATCTGACGACCCATTATTCGCATGAATCATCGCCACTTCATCTCCAGCTGGCGTCGTCACAATATCGACCTCCGGGTATACGGCTTGCAGTGGCTGTTCGAGGACAATCATAGCGAAAATACTCGTTCCTGCCGATACATTTCCGGTTTTTGGTGCAATACTGTTGGTCGCCACCATACCTGTACCCGCGTCGCCTTCTGGTGCACACATCGGACATCCCGACGTTAACGTGCCAGTTGGATCTAATAAGCGTGCGCCGTCTGCCGTCAAAGTCCCCACTTGCTCACCAGCCACGTGGACTGTCGGTAAAATGCGCTGTATGTCTTGATCATATCCATTTGTTGCCATTAATGTATCGAACTGTTCACATAAGTCTTTTCGATATGTGGCAGTCTTGGGGTCGATAGGAAACATCCCCGAAGCATCACCAATTCCGAGCACTTTTTCTCCCGTTAATTGCCAATGAACGTAACCCGATAACGTCGTCATGTACGCGACATCCTTCACATGTGATTCTTCTTTCAACGCACTTTGATAATAATGTGCAATACTCCAACGTTCAGGAATATTGAACTGAAATGCTTCTCTTAACTGTTTACCTGCTTCATGTGCGGTATTATTACGCCACGTCCGAAAAGGGACAAGCAGTTGACCTTGTGCATCAAACACTAAATAACCATGCATCATCCCGCTAATCCCTAAACTTGCCATGTGCGTGAGTTTCACCTCATATGTCGCTTTTATTTCCCGGGTCATCAAACGAAAACTCTCTCGAATCCCTTGCCAAACTTCATCTAAATCATAGGACCAATATCCGTCAGTCAGTTGTTGTTCCCATTCATAATGCCCAGTCGCAATCGTGCGTGTCGTCGAATCAATAGCGACAGTTTTGATGCGCGTCGAACCTAATTCGATACCTACTGAAATGTTCCCCGCTTCGATTTGTTGACGTATCGTTTGCTTGTCCATCCTATCACCTCGTTCGTCTTCTTACCTTTTATTGTATAAAGATTGTTAAATGAAACCAAGACATGTTGCTCACGAAAATACCCCATATACGTCTATCAAATGATACTGGGTGTTCTTTGTATTGCACAGTCGAGTTGAGATCTTTCACGCTCGCATCTCTATTTTGTCATAGTTAAAGCGCGCATGAGATAAACCATCATCCCATACGCGCTTTAATAATTGTTATGCTTGATAATATGATAAGAAACGTTCCAATCGATTACATGCTTCCTCGATTGTTGGCATGTCACATGCAAAGGATAAACGTACATAACCTTCTGCAAAATCTGAAAATGACTTGCCCGGTACGATGGCCAACTGTTCACGTTCTAACAATTGATTACAAAAACGGAATGAATCTTGATCGTACGCCGACACATTCGGGAAAATATAAAATGTCCCTTGTGGTAATGTGACTGATAGGCCCATATCTGTCAAACGTTGGTAAATATAATCACGACGTTCACGATACGCGGCATTCATCTTTTCAATATCGGCAGCCCCTTCTTTCAATGCACGAATCGCACCGTATTGACTAGGTGTCGCCACACAAATTGAATTATATAAATGGACGGTCGTCACTTCTTCAATCAATTCAGGGGTCGAGAGCACATAGCCAACACGCGCACCCGTCATCGCATGTGATTTCGATAAACCATTCACGACAAACAGTTGCTTGCGAATCTCAGGAAACTCCATAAATGAACGATGTCGTCCTTCAAATACATTTTCACTATAAATTTCGTCCGTAATAATGAAAATATTCGTCTCTTTCAATACTGCTACAATTTCCGCAATATTTTCATATGATAATGTCGTCCCAGTTGGATTCGTCGGATAGTTAAACATAATCGCTTTCGTTTGAGGTGTGATGGCCGCCTTAATCGCATCAGCAGTCGGCACAAAACCGGTATGTGAGGTATCAATCCATTTCACCTCAGCACCTTGTAGTTTGACAATCGGCTCATACCCTAAATACGTTGGCCCCGGTAAGATGACCTCTTCTCCTGGATTTAAAATCGTTCGTAAGATGTCATCAATCCCTTCTGATGCCCCGTTAGTCACGACAATTTCTGTTTCAGGATCATATGTTACACCAAATCTTTCAGCTGTATATTCTGAAATCGCGGTACGTAATTCCAACAACCCTTTATTGTGTGTATATTTCAATCGCCCCTCTTGAATTGCTTGAATCATTGCGTCTTGCACATATGAAGCAACAGGGAAGTCAGACTGCCCGAGTGTTAAATCTAAACAGTTTGGGTATTGATCAACCTTATTCGCAAACTGACGTGTTCCAGGTACCTCAATGTCTTTAATATGATTGTTTAATAACTCCATTTCATAGATGCCTCCTTAATAATATGTGTATGGTGCAAGATAGATAACTTCAACACCACATTTTATGCTTCTCTTTTACGCTGAAATTGAGACATGATGATTAATATTATAGCATTAACAAGTATTGCATAAAATATTGTCGCAGTAGATTGTGGTCCTGTGATGGCGATACCGATAAAAATGACGATTACACTTGCGATAATGGCGTAAAATGCCGCTTGTGGTGTAATGCGTTTCATGAATAAGCCTAAAACGACTGGCATAAAGATACCTCCTGTCAAAATCGCATAGGCAATATCTATCGCAACGAGAACTTCTTTCACCCAAATCGAAATGACTATTGCAATGACTGCGAGAATGCATGTAGTCAAACGTGTCAGCCCTAAAAATTGATGATCTTCCATATTTTTAAAAACATAAGGTTTCAACAAGTCATTCGAAATAATCGTAGCTGATGCAAGTAATGTCCCTGATGCTGTAGACATAATCGCCGCAATTAAAGCAGCAAAGACGATCCCTAATAAGCCATTCGGTAATATTTCAAAAGCCATATGTGCGAATACGTTTTGCGTATTTTGGATGTTTGGAAATAATACATACGCACACATGCCGACAATGACCATCACAATAGAATAAAGTCCACTATAGAAACCCACCAGCACTCCTGAGGTCTTTGAGATACGCTTCGTCTTCCCTGTAAAGAAACGTTGCCAAATGTCTTGTCCAACCATGACACCTAGTGTATATGTCACAAAGTAATTCACAATTTCCCCAACACCGATATTGAAAAAACTTAAATGTGACGCTGGCAGTTGTTCAATTAATGTCGTCAATCCTCCAACACTATGTAAACTCATCGGCAACATAATACAAAAAATACCTATAGTCATCACTAAAAATTGAATGACGTCAGTAATCGAGAGTGTCCACATGCCTCCTAGAATCGTATACACAAAGACAATACTCCCACCAACAAGAATCGCTGTCATCATAGGCCAATGAAAAATTTGGGACACGACGGCACCCATCGCAATGACTTGTGTCACACAAATCATAAGCGTATACATTGCTGTAACGACTGCGCCCATCACTCTTACACGATGGCCAAATAATCGATATAACAGTTCACTAATCGTAATCACTTGTAAATCCATAATGCGATCAAGTAAAAACAAGCCAAATATCGTAATACCGACACCCAGTGAAAATACAAACCAAAAGCCTGAAAGACCAATTTCATAGCCTAATTGTGAAGTTCCGATAGTAGAAGAACCACCTAAAAATACAGCTGTTAGGCATCCAAACAACATCCATAGCCCTAAATTACGGTCAGCCACCATATATTTTTCAGATGATTTTGTTTTTAATACACCAATGATACCCACTGAAATGAGTGCTGCAAAGTAAATGATAAATACTATAAAATCTATTGTTTTCATTTTAATCAACTCGCTTTGTGTTTTGTTGTTTATCCTTTTTGTACATGGTGATGCATTACCGAAACCCCCATCATTTTCAGAATAATCCTTCGCGCGAGTGTCATCTTAAGTTTGTGAATCATACATTTTCGGGCGATCGTTAAACACCCTACTCTCGCCCTACAACCCCCTTTCTTTTCCCATGTATCCACGTCAAGTATTCTCATAGCTAGCCTGAGAATCTAAGCACCGTAATAACGGCAATGTCCCTTTACTTTGATACATTAAAATCTACCCCTTTGTCATATTTCTTTATTTTCTAAAAATTATAAACTTTATACATCAAATGTAAAGTATTAATCGTTTTCGACAAAAGAAATTCTTATACTATAAAATAGACAAGCAGGGAGACATATAGTAATTTATATAGATAAAAGGCAACGCACACCATATGCATTACCTCAATGAGACCGTTAAATAGACGATGGCTTTGTTAAATATAAAAAATAACCATTTAACTCGTCCAAAGTTAGAAATGGTTATTTTTTTGACATTAATAGCAATAAAAACGACTAAATAGATGCGCGCTACGATAAAATTACCGAAAGCAAAGATCAGCATGCGCACGTCTATCACATTGATTATTCACGGCCTCTCCTTTTTAAAGATTTCGTTGATGCGTGCGTAGGCATCACCTCACTTTATACTAAGTTAGCCACCATCCATCTAACTTTCTCACCCCCTCATTTTATAGTCCAATTTAAATTTTACGTATAATTATATTTAACTTAAATTTTATTTCATTTTTCATTTAATAGAAGTATCTAGCCTAAGTTCTCAGCTTTCTGATGTCCCATCTCTTCAATTTTTCAAGCTTTTATCTCCAACTTCAAAATAAAAATTTGGTGATAAAACAAAAAAGACTCGAATCATCATTGAAATAGTTACACTATCTCAAGACGACTCGAGTCTCAAATCACCAAATAAATTAACCAATATAAGCTTTCAACATCCAAATGTTATGTTCTAATTCTGTCGCAATTTCGATAAACATGTCTGCTGAACGATCATCGCCAGCGTCTTCTGCGTTACCTTGCGCTTGTTTTAATTCTTTAACCACTGTTTCGAAGTCTGTAGCTAATTGTGCAACCATTTGCTCAGCTGAAATATTTTTCTCAGCTTCTTCAATACTTGAAACTTCTAAAACTTCTTTCATTGTACCTACTGGATTACCTTCTAATGCAAGTGCACGCTCAGCAATTTCATCTACATAGACAGCCACTTTGTTATAAAGTTCTTCAAATTTTTCATGTAATGCGAAGAAATTGTGACCTTTAACGTACCAATGATAGTTGTGAATTTTAGTCCATAATACTGTGAAGTTTGATAGTTGTAAGTTTAAGTCTTCAACGACTTGTTCTCTGCCTTGAGCCATTTATAATCTCACCTTTCTAGCTTCCATTCATTTATATTTTTATTGAATTATACATGTATATTTTAACCGATATAGGTTGTACTCAAACACGAACAGCGAAATGTTCATGTGTTCTTCACATTTAGATTTTAGAGTGTAAATACTCCGACATCGCTTTCACTTTGTCAGCGTCACTCTCTTCTAACGTGAATACGCCGTAGTCAAATGTGATTTCCAACGCATTATCTATCGTTTTAATTCCTTTGATTTCACTAAATTGGATATTTCGGTAATAAAATTGACCATCCATATCCACATTTAAAATCAGACGTTCATTTGTCGCAACATATGCTGCTTCAAAACGTTTTGTCATGTCTTTCATTTGATAAGGCATGATCCCTAATACAGACGTTTCAATATGTTCTGTTGGAAATAAGTCGTCTGGGTTGATTCTATCTAATATCATTTCAAAAACCTCTCGAATTTTAAATTTAACAATCGCGCATATGATTTACCGTGTGTGAGACAGTGGATCATATACGGCGCATCAAAGGCGATCGTCTTCAAGATGCAGTATGTGCGCGCTATCAAATCAATCGCCTTTAATGATACCGTGTGTTAAACGGGAGCTGTAAGGGTGATCACAGCTTGATTATTTAATTATTGATTAATGGGTCGACATTAGATTTCAGCGATAATACTTGCTAATTGATCTTCCATACCTAATGCTTTGGCCACACCTGTACCGTAGTTTACGTCAGCTTGGTAACAGTTTTTGATATGACGGCGTTTTACTTCATCAGTTGTTCCTTGCATTTCATTTGCAGTATTTTGGAAGATACGTTGCTGTTGTTCAGGTGATTGTAGGCGGAACAATTTACCTGGTTGTTCGAAGTAGTTGTCATCGTCTTCTCTGAAATCATACTCATACGCCCCGCCCTCTATTTCTAGTGGTGGACGTTTGTATTCTGGTTGACTTTGGTGTGCACCATAACTATTTGGATAGTAGTGTGTTTGGCCACCTTGGTTACCATCTAAGAAACGCATTGCACCGTCACGGCTGAATGGACAAATATTTTCTACGCCAACGCCTTTTGGTTGGTTAACTGGAATTTGCCAGTGGTTTACACCTAGACGATATCGTTGTGCATCGCCATAAGAGAATAAACGACCTTGTAACATTTTATCTGGTGAGAAATCTAAACCAGGAATAATGTTTGTCGGTGCGAATGCTGCTTGCTCAACATCCATGAAGTAGTTTTCAGGGTTACGATTTAATTCGAATTCTCCTACTTCAATTAAAGGATACTCTCCTTTGTACCATACTTTTGTTAGGTCAAATGGGTTGTCTTTATGGTTTTTCGCTTGTTCTTCAGTCATGACTTGAATGTACATTTTCCATTTAGGGAAGTCACCTTCCTCAATGGCATTGTACAAGTCACGTTGTGAAGATTCACGGTCATTTGCGATTATTGCTGCCGCTTCATCAGGTTGTAAGTTTTCGATACCTTGTTGTGTTCTGAAGTGGAATTTGACCCAAACACGTTCATTATTAGCATTAATCATGCCATAAGTATGTGAACCGAAGCCGTGCATATGTCTGTAACCTTTTGGAATACCACGGTCTGTCATTAAGATAGTGACTTGATGTAAGGCTTCAGGTAATGATGTCCAGAAATCCCAGTTATTTTGGGCGCTTCTCATGTTAGTACGTGGGTCACGTTTAACAGCATGGTTTAAGCTTGCGAATAATTTTGGATCACGGAAGAAGAATACTGGTGTGTTATTACCTACAAGATCCCAGTTCCCATCTTCAGTGTAGAATTTCAATGCGAAACCACGGATGTCACGTTCTGCATCTGCTGCTCCACGTTCACCAGCTACTGTAGAAAAACGTGCGAACATTTCAGTTTTTTTACCTACTTCTGAAAAGATTTTCGCGTTTGTATATTTTGTAATGTCATTTGTTACAGTAAAAGTACCGAACGCACCTGAACCTTTCGCATGCATACGACGCTCAGGAATAACCTCACGATCAAAGTGTGCCATTTGTTCTAAAAAGTACCAGTCTTGCATCAATAAAGGACCACGTGGACCCGCAGTCATCGAGTTTTCACGGTCACTGACAGGATGGCCAAATAAGCCCGTTAATTTTGATTCATCTCTGTTCATATATTCACACCTCTAGATTAGAATTATTTTAATTTAGTATACCATTAGTTTAAACTAATTACAAAGTGATTCCTCTAAAAAACTAAAAAATTTTGTTATTTACCAACTTAAAACATTCATTAAACGCCGTCCTATCAACATCGAAATAACTATAGCTGATTTATGTCAAGATGAAAGAACTTAAAAATATCACTTCTTCTCTTCTTACTCCATTTTCAACTAGATACCTCTATCATCAGTTAAAAAGTCAAAGTGCATCATTCACTTCTAGTTCTCCTAAAGCAATTTGAATATGTGCAAGATGATGACGTGCATGCCATGATAACTTTGCAACTGTTTCCCCTACCGTTGTTGCACCACTGCCCTCTAACACAAAATCTCTTGCCAGTTCTTTTTCTGTTAAATGTTGACCTATTGCAACGACACGTTGATTAATCGCATCAAGCATTTGGATAGATACTTCTATTGGTAAATCTGAATCAGCCAACTTGACCCATTCATCTTGGGCAAAATTGGACACTTTAGGATGTGTATCAGTCAAGGCCAATTTTAACCGCTGAAACATATTCATCTGTGAGTCTGCAATATGATGGACAAGTTGTTGTACCGTAAAGCTTCCCTCTCGATAGGTCGCCTGCAAATCTTCTTGGCTCAAATTTGCTACTGTTTTTCTTAAATTTTGTATATATTGCGCAATTTCTTCTAGCCAAGAATCGATGTGTCTACGCGTCACAGTTGCTGGCACTTCTAACCTTCCAATCGGATATCTTACATCCATAATGACCCCTCCATTCATAGTATAAGACACTTTAATCATATCATTTCACACTACATATGTAATTCGATACGACTAATCAAAAAGCATATCCCATTGTTCTTTTTCTAAATCCTATTATTATTTTTACCCTTTACGATTGTATACTATGTTTTTATTTCACTCTTTATATAGTGCAATAGTAACAAAAGTTATCTCCCAATCTTTGACCTTGACTAACTTTGACTATTGATATATACTTTAATTACAAGGAAGGATTGGGATATCAAGTTTTGCTAGCCTCATTCTTACGATTTATAGATTTACGACTTATTAATGATTTGATAACTGTCGGAAAACGAAATACCATATCAACAACATCAAAATTTTTGTGTCCCATTTCCGAAAATTTAAAGTCGCGTTAGAGCTATTCAAACACTAACGTAATGAAGGAGAGATGTATTATGGCTTTTGATATGAGACCTTTTAACCATTCATTTTTCAATATGGAACCTAGTGATTTCTTCAAAGATTTCGGTCGTCACATGTTAGACGAATCATTTGCAACACCTCATATTAGAACAGATATTAAAGAACTAGATGATGCTTACGTGATAGAAGCAGAATTGCCCGGTATGGATAAAGAAAATATTCAATTAAAATTTGAAAACAACGTGTTAACTATTGCTGCACAAAACACTGTAAAAAATCATAAAGAAGATGAAGAAGGACACGTCATTCGACAAGAACGCCACTTCAGTCGTATGCAACGTCAATTTACTTTTAATAACGTAGATGAAAGCAATATTAAAGCTTCTTATCAAAATGGCATGTTAAATGTGACATTAAACAAACGCACCCCAGGACGTTCTTCAAACTCTGACATTCCTATTGATTAAAACATCACACTGCTATATGAATGTCATAATCTTTCTATGTTGAGCGCATCTTGTCCCCTCACATGATGCGCTTTTTACATATCATCAACGCTTTTATCTTCTTACTGTTCATTCATATCCCCAGGAATTATCTACGGTTCGTCTTAACTCATAAAACTACATTGAAATTCCATGACACGAAAAGCGTTGTACAGTTTGGCTACACCCTATTTGTTAGATTAAACAAACTTTGACGTTATCATATTCATCACATCGTTCAACTTATATGCTCAAACATTAAACAAATATTAACTATTATTAAATACACTTAATAATGCAATATTTATCTATTTTTATGTTATAGTTGTTCTAACAAAACAAAGGAGTTGTATAATATGAATAAAACATTAATTGCTGGTATAACAGTAGCCGCTTTATCGACAGGAATTTTCGCCACAGCCACGGGACACGAGGCACACGCTCAAGTGACGGCACAAAATGGTATCGTTTTACATGATGATTCCAAATTACTTGCTCATGAATTACAGTATGTGGATGTATTGATTAATCCAAATACGGACTCACAAACAAAAGCACAACTTCAAGATTATTTTGCTAAACAAGGTTTAAACTCTGTAAGTGACATCGTTCAAAAAGCAAAACAAGACGGTCTCGACACATCAAAATACAATCATTTAATTTAACATATAACGCTTATACACTTTCTAACGCTTAATCTATTATGCCATCACCTTATCGCTATTTATAGGTGATGGCTTTTTTATGACCAGCCACTTTATTTTTTAATGTGGGTCGCCCACCTCACTTCATAAAATAAGGTGATTCCCTTTGTCAATGTTACTCTCTAACTTTTTAATATTCAGTCCATCTTTTCTTTAGAATCATACCTTATGGCTTCGTTATCATATTCATATGAACTAACAAGCATATTGAGGAGGCAGTCGTATGGACAGAGACATCAAAAGTACGCGCTCTGAATGGCGTCATATTATTTATAATGAAGTTAAAAATTTATTAAACAAAGAGATGAAAGATTTACCTGTCGCACTCAAACCAACAGATAGCATGATAGCAAAATATCAACATATGAAGATTCCAAAAGAAGGAAAAGGTATTGAGGCAGTGATGGATTTATTACATACCGAGGTTTTAAATTATAACTATCGTTCGAATCATCCCCGCACATTTTCGTTTGTTCCCGGACCAGCTTCACAATTATCTTGGCTTACTGATTTTTTAACGAGTGCGCACAACATTCACGCTTCAAATTTTGCGAATGCACCACTTCCTATTGCAATTGAACATCGCTTAATTCGCTATTTAAGTGAAGAAATAGGTTTCGATTCCGCATTGTCTGGCGGTGTCTTTGTGTCAGGTGGTTCGATGGCGACGTTGACTGCGATTACTGCGGGTAGAGATGCGATGATTCCACTCTCACAAATGTCTGAAGCAACGGTATATTTAACAGCTCAAGCACACTTTTCTGTCGCAAAAGCATTCCACATTGCTGGTTTTGCGCAAACACAACTCCGCTATATTCCGACTGACGATTTTTATACCATGGACGTTAATGCTTTAGAGCAACAAATTGAATTAGACATCACTAATGGCTATCGTCCTATTATGATTGTCGCAACGGCAGGAACTACCAATACAGGCGCCATTGATAATTTAACGCATATTACACGTATTGCACGTCAACATCAAATGTGGGTTCATGCTGACGGGGCTTTTGGTTTATCACACATTTTCACTGAAGAAGGTCAAAAATTACTAAAAGACATCGACAAGGTAGACAGTGTCACATGGGATGCACACAAGTTGTTATTTCAAACATACAGCTGTGCTATGGTTATCGTTAAAAATAAAAATCATCTCCTGTCTACTTATGGGGTTACAGCAGAATATTTGGATGATATCACTTCAACAAATGAACATATCGACCCAGAAAAACTAGGTATAGAATTAACACGCCCGCCTCGCGGATTAAAGCTGTGGGTAACGTTACAAGTACTCGGCGAAAATGAAATTAAACGACGTATTGAACATGGGCAAGAAATGGCGCGCTATGTCGAACAACAAGTTCAACAGATGAAAAATTGGAAAATCGTCACAACCTCACAACTTTCTATTATAAATATCCGCTACGAAGATCCAACTAAGACACCGGAAGAAAATGATCAAGTGATGCAATTTGCTGCTTCACGTATCATACAATCAGGTTATGCCGCTACGTATACTACAGAATTAAGCCATCGCCGTGTTATTCGTTTTTGTACAATTCATCCAGAAACGACACGCGCTGACATTGATGGTACATTACAGCGTCTAAATAACTATGTCCAAGAAGCATCAAGCCAGCCACAAACTTAAAGGTCTAGAATACAAAAGTGATATACGGGGCTGGGATATCAGTTGTCCCACCCCATGCTTTATGTTTGATTCTAACGTTTCATGTCAATCCTTCTTCACTTGATGTAATACGATAGATGTGTTGAATTCTGCAATACGTTCCATTTTCAAAATCAACGCATTTAAACTCGCAATATCTTTTGTATATCCATGTATGATATATTTTTCAGTTCCAGTCACAGCATAGTATTCTCGAAAATCCGAAAATTGTTGAAGGCGTTTTTCAAATTCTGAAATTGCTATTTTAATTTCGGTCACTTTCATGAAAAAACCAATCATGTAACCTAACTTTTCATAGTTCACATCTACATTAAACCCGTGAATCACCTTCGACTCTATCATTTTAGAAATTCGATTTTTAACACTGGGTTCTGATAACATCACTATAGAAGATATGGTTTTCACTTTCATACGTGCGTTTGTTTTTAGCAGTTTTAATATTTTTAGATCAATATCATCCATCAAATGACCTACTTTCTCTATTAATATTGACTATGACCTCGAAAACTTCGCTTCAAAGTGAACATTGCAGTGCTTACTCTTATTGTTTTCATTATATAAATAGAAACTTGTCACATTCAATTTTAACATGATACCCTTTATCGCCTTTTCTATACTAAATTGTCATACTGATACACATTCAT
The DNA here is from genome assembly GCF_001792775.2 of Staphylococcus pseudintermedius. Lineage (GTDB taxonomy): Bacteria > Bacillota > Bacilli > Staphylococcales > Staphylococcaceae > Staphylococcus > Staphylococcus pseudintermedius. The sequence goes on along the minus strand of NZ_MLGE02000001.1, from coordinate 340,746 downwards.
CTCTTTACACAACAGGTAGAAATGACCTATTTACACGATCCCCCACGTAAATGAGAAAAATGAAAAACTTAGACACGTATCAAATGCCCAACATACTTAAAATTTGAGATACTGAATTAATCATAATGTGAAGCGTTATTGCAACTAAAATATTGCGTCCTGAAGCGATATAGATGTATGTCATCGCAATCCCTCCAACCATATAGGGGACAAATGTCCATATCGATGTAAAATGAAGGAAATGCGCTGCACCAAAAGCAATTATAGAAACGACCGCCATCCATCGAAATCCCCATTTTTTTCCGAGTTCACCAATAATGAGATGTCGAAATAACAATTCTTCAACTATTGGAGTTAAAATGCCAATCGTCACAAAACTTAGTGGTATTGTAATTAAATCATCCTGTATCGTCATTGGAGGAATGACACGCTGATAAATAAAAATAAAGCTAACTAGCAATAAATAAACGATGATGATACGCCACAAATGTTGACGCATACCAATGAGTTGCGTTTTGATCCTAGCAACAACATGTTGGCGATGTAACAACATAAAAATGGCGATAACAATCACTTGGGCCAAGCACATCATTACATTAAAAAGAATGTTGTAGCCTGATGGTTGTAACGTATAATCAAAATGCCTCTCTAATAGATTCGGGAAAACTTCTTCTGCTAATAACGGAAAAGTGTATTGCAATAAAATAAAGACAGGGACAATGATAAAATCGCGATAATAAATAGGTTTCCCCGCAGTTGGTAAAGTTGTCATGTGAATACTCCTTTATATGTGTCACTTTAATCACGTCAATTCACTATACCAATAACAGTACACCTTTACAATAATGCACCGATCCATTTGCTTTCTCCACTAAACCTACACTGTCCTTATGATGCTTTTTTCTCATAAATAGAAACTTTCACGAAGCATTCCAAAAAAAATTACGAATTCGAGGTTTTTTTGTTGATATATTTTTTATACCTGTTATAATAACATTATCAATTCTTGAAAAAAGGAAGGAAATCATAATTATGGCTAAATTACTTTATATTACAGCACACCCTCTTGACGAATTACTTTCAGCTTCAATGGCTGCCGGTAAAACTTTTAAAGAAACTTACGAAAAAGCGCACCCAGAAGATGAAGTTGTACACATCGACTTATTCAAAGAAGATATCCCACAAATTGATGCAGATGTCTTTACTGGTTGGGGTAAATTACAAAACGGAGAAACTTTAACAGAAGCTGAAGAGAAAAAAGTAAATCGTTTAGGTGAAATCGTTGATGAATTCATCAATGCAGATAAATATGTATTCGTTTCACCAATGTGGAACTTATCATTCCCACCTGTACTTAAAGCATATATCGATGCAGTTGCAGTAGCAGGTAAAACTTTCAAATATACTCCAGAAGGTCCTGTTGGTTTATTAACTGACAAAAAAGCTTTACACATTCAAGCACGTGGCGGTTTCTACTCTGAAGGCCCTGGTGTTGACCTAGAACACGGTGACCGTTACATTAAAACAATGATGGCATTCTTTGGTGTACCTTCTTATGAAACAATTATTGTTGAAGGACATCATGCTGCTCCAGAACGTAGTGAAGAAATTAAAGCACATTCACTTCGTCAAGCTGAAGAACTTGGACACAACTTCTAATATTGACTTTAACCTTAAAAAGGCGCTTACCATATCCTTTATGGAAGCGTCTTTTTTGTAGTGTAATATATGCTTATGTTTTATTGTCTGGTGCATTTCTTTAGTCACATGATTAATGTAATTCCCCTCTGCCCTCAAACCATTTAGAAAGAAGCTATCACATTTCAAATTTGCACCGTCAACTTCACTTCCCACTTTTAAGCTATACCTCTATTGTCCGTTACATAAAAAATAAATGATATTAAATTCATCTAATTTGTGAACATTGTCACATTGATATTGTGCAATGAGATAGGATTGTATATAATAAATTCGGAAGTATAAAAAGTATACTTACGAACAATTCAATGCATTTACAAATATAATGAGGAGGCGTATGTCTAATGATTAGATGGTTACAACAAAGTACTATAGCAAGTATTTTATTGCTTATTTTCCGTATTTACCTTGGATACGGTTGGTTTATGGCAGGTCTAGGAAAAATTACGAATGGCAAGGGGTTCGACGCTGGTGGTTTTCTACAAAACGCTGTGCTTCACCCTGTTATAGGTGTGGATGGTAGTACACAATACCCACTATTCACTTCGTTTTTAGAACATATTGTGCTACCGATGACACCATTTATTAATATATTAATACCAATTTCAGAGATTGTTGTTGGCCTACTATTAATTTTTGGCCTATTCACTCCAATCGGGGCATTCATCGGTTTAGTATTAAACTTTTTATTCTTATTCGCTGGAACCGTTTCAATCAATCCACTCTATATTTTAATCGGATTTTTCATCTTTGTCGCTGGTTACAATAGTGGACACTTCGGCGTGGATCGTTTCTTAAAATCACTTTTAAGCAAAAAGTTTTTCAGCATCTTTAACTATCATCCAGAAACTAAAGATACAAGCGTTTAAACTTTTATTTTGACTATCAACCAGGGCGCACTTGTGTGGCAGTTCAACTGCATGATATCACAAGTACGCCCTGGTTTTTTATGTTTTCATATTGCATTGCCATACATCACTTTCAAATTTCAGCAATGATTCAAAAATTTATTAAACTCTCTATTTATCGCTTAATTCGTGCCTATTATATCGTGGGTTTTCATCAAACACTTTAACACAACAGATTTATCTTACTTAAAAAGAGTCCCATTTTTTGAAACATCATTCACTAAGAATTCAACGGCTTCTCTACACCTCGCACTGATTCTTCCATTCAATATGTCCATCAAAATTTAGTAATAGTATGTTACTTATATCGGATTAAATTACTATTAGCACTGTATTTATGTCACTTTATTTTATAATTAAGCCTCAATCTTTATTAAATATATACATCACGATGACATAATTTGTCCTTTAAGATATTCGTGTAAAGTGTTTGTTACCTATTCTTTAAAAAGTGACATTGAATTGAAACTAAGTTGTACACATAAATGTCCCAAGCATTACTTATAATACAGTAAAAGAGAGAAGGTGAGGCATTGAAACGAGCTCATAGGTTATTAAGTATATATACACGGTTAATTCATCAACAAAAAATTGACAAGACACTTTTAGCTGATGAATTCAATGTGAATGAAAGGACAATCAAAAGAGATATTCAAGCCATTAGAAATTATTTTTATGACAATGAAGAATGGGTGATGAAAAAGGATATTATTTTTAACTACAAAGATAACAATTATCTTATTCAATCTAACCATCAAATGAAAGATTTGGAAGGGCTTGAAATTTTACTCATTTATTTAGTGGCGAATAAAACAGTCATACCTAATAGTATGAAAGAAGCATTAAAATATATGATTAATGTATTGTTTCCGAATGATAAGCAAAAATATGAAACTTATCTTAAAGCCATTAAAAGTACGAACCAGTTTATGTCACATAAAGTTTTACTCGTGTTATATCATGCGGTTGAGGAGCGACAATTGCTTAATATTACAACAGAAGAAGGATTCATGATACGCTTACTTCCTATTAAGGTCATTCATTTTAAAGAAGACTGGTATCTCGTATATCGGGGAATGGATTTACAAGAACAATACTTACAAATCAAACGAATTCACCAAGTAGAAATCGATGATCAAGCACCACAAACCTTATCCAATAAAATGGAAGTAACGCTTGAAATGGATGTAACTGTATGGTCACATATTAAAGATTTATATGAAGTGAATAAAATTATTTCTAAAAAAGACAATCTTTATACAGTCATCTTTAATATTGCATTTATCGAAGCATTCGAATTATGTCTCCTACACAGTCCTCATATTAGAATTATTGGTCCACCTCGCTTATACAAAAAATTTGTTACTCATATAAATCAACTTTGCCAAGTTTATTTATTTCAAGAAATACAATAGTTTAGTTTGATTTCAGATATTTGATTCATATTATCTACCTAAACAATATATAACAACGCTCCTCCCTTCACTCTTATGATTTAGGAGGTTAATTGTTATGGATATTTTACTGATTCTGCTGTTATATCCTTTATTTATGTCTATTTATTGGATAGTCGGCACACTGTTTTATGCCCTTTTTTATGAAATACGACTAAAAAAGGCGCCGAATAAAAATATTGGGGAGGACGGTATTTCATTTTTAATTCCATGTTTTAACGAAGCTGATACGATAGCTGATACGATTAAAAGTATTGTAGCGTTAGAATTTCCAAATAAAGAAATCATCGTGATTAATGATGGGAGTTCTGACAACTCGACAGAAATGCTTTATCGACTTCAAAATACATTAGATTTTATTTTTGTTGATTTGCCAGAAAATAATGGAAAAGCAAATGCATTAAATCAAGGACTAAAATATGCAACATATGATTATGTAATGGGGATTGATGCGGATACGATGATTGATAATGACGGACCGTATTTTATGCTGGAACATTTCAAAAAGAATCCAAAACTCGCTGCAGTTACAGGTAATCCGCGTATTCGCAATAAACGCGCACTGTTAGGAAAAATACAGGCTATTGAATATGCCAGTATGGTCGGAAGTATTAAAAGGGCCCAGTCTATTATGGGGAAAATTAACACTATTTCTGGTGTGTTTACATTATTTCGTAAAAGCGCAATTGAGGCTGTAGGGCGTTGGGATATTGATATGATTACTGAAGATATCGCAATTTCGTGGAAGTTCCATTTACACGGCTACCACATTAAATACGAGCCACGTGCTCTTTGTTGGATGCTTGTCCCCGAAACAGTTTCAGGTTTATGGAAACAACGAATACGGTGGGCACAAGGTGGGCAAGAGGTGCTCATTCGCGATGGTTTAAAAGGACTAAAATCGATGAACCCCGCTTTATATATGCTTGTATTCGAGCAGTTTTTCTCGCTCATTTGGGTGTATTGGATTGTCATTTCTTTATTGTTGGCATTTTTGAATTCTAATTTTCTAGATATTTATTATCTTCAATATCACTTTTCAATCATTATTTTATCCGCACTTATTTTAACGTTTATCAATATTGTGCAGTTTACGGTGTCTTTAATCATCGATTCACGTTATGAAAAACAAAATATGTTTACACTATTTTATTTAAGCTGGTACCCCACTATCTATTGGGTTCTCAATGCACTTGTGGCGATGTTAGCATTTCCGAAAGCATTGCTCAGAAAGAAAGGTGAATTTGCAACATGGTCAAGTCCAGACAGAGGAAAAAAAGATTGAAACATAGCATATTAAATTTAATTCGAGAAGTCATTATCTTTTGCTTCTCTATTTCATTGTGGCTTTATTGCTTGATTGCATTTATTTTAATTATCGGTTCATTATTACGTATTAGCGCACATTCGGTGTTATTAATACGAACGGTGCTCAATATTGAACCAGACTCAATGAATCAGATTTTTGTAAAAATGGCGATTTTTATAGTGATTATCACAATGATTTTTACTACAAGTATATGCGTTCATCTATATCGCAATAAGAAAGAAGGCATTAACGATGGTAAATTTCTTTAAACTTTTCATAGCCATAGGGTGTGTCGTCTATACAATGGCTATGGCACTTTTCCCAACGAATCAGGCAGAAGCAGAAACGCACAAACTTAAAGATGACGGCGATAAAACCGCACTGGCCTTAAATTACCATAGAATCAGAAATGATGATTTTTTAGATTTATTTTTATTCATTTTTTCTAACAGTAAAGAAATTTCAACTTATAGTGTGAGTAAAGCCGAGTTTGAACGACAAATCAAATGGCTCAAAGCACATGATGCACACTTTTTAACGCATGAAGAGTTGATTCGCTATAAACGAGAAGGCCACTTTCCGAAACGAAGCGTCTGGATTAATTTTGACGACATGGACGAGTCTATATACAAAAATGCATTTCCTATCTTAAAGAAATATCAAGTTCCTGCGACAGGATTTGTGGTTACTGGCGAAGTTGGGGCTCAAAACTTTCATAATTTGAATTTATCTACTATAGACGAACTCGAAGAAATGGAACGCTCAGGCTTATGGACCTTTCAATCACATACACATGATTTGCATTCATTAGAAAAAACGAAATCTAAAATGTTAACAGTGAGTTCTAAAGTACTGAAATATGACTTGCAAACAAGCAATGATTATCTCGATCAACATTTCAATCGTAAAGAAACAGCCATTGCCTATCCTTATGGGCAAGTGAACGATGAAGCGGTAGAAATAATTAAAGATAGTGGTATCTCATATGGTTATACGTTGGAAGAAAAGGCAATGTCTGTCGATGATAAAAACTACTATATTCCACGTATTTTAGTGAGCCAGGACGCTTTTAATGAATTAGTGAAAAAATGGGGTGCTTTCAATCATGACGCGTCGTAAAACAAAGCTAGAACTCGTCTATTTTCGAGCATTCACCTGCATGCTTATCATTCTGACGCACATTTTCACTGAATTTATGCGTCATCTTGATACGAGTAATCTTGCTGAACTGAAACTGATTTATTATTTGCAACATATTGTCATTTTCGGTACACCAAGTTTTATTATCTTGTCTCAATTGTTGACAACATTAAATTACGAAACTGTCAATGTAAATTATATATGGTCACGTGTGAAATACATTTTGCTGCCTTACTTTATCGTGGGTACATTTTATTGTTTTAGTGAGAGCAGAATTACCGCAACATCATTTACACATCAACTGTTCGAAAATTTATTGCTTGGACGTTGGCACGGTTACTTTATTATCGTCATTATGCAGTTCGTCTTACTAAGCTATGTCATTTTTAAAGTATCCCCAAAAATATTTGATAGTAAAATTTTGCTCGCTCTTTCCTTTATCATTCAGTTTAGTTTTTTACATCAATTTGATACGAATCCTGCATTTGCTGAAAAATTTATGTCGATTTATCCATTAAGCGAAAACACATGTATGCTCGGCTGGATTTTCTTTTTCTTTTTCGGGGCTTATATTGGTAGGAGGTATAATGCAGTTATCAATTTTTTACGTCAATACGTCTTTATTATTATCACTTTAGCGATTTTATCATTTGGCGTGTTTGTTATATTTCAACAGCATGATTATGGATGGGTGACAAGCTTTAATGAAAATTTGATGTTATACCATACACTGATGTTCTTGTTGTTGCTAAGCCTCTGTCTTCATTTCAAACAAATGATGTTAGGTACAATCAACTTGATTAGTGCATTTTCATTTTTCATTTACTTGTTCCATCCCATCATTTTGAGCACACTGTATGAATACTTTTTGAACTTTGCAGATTTAACATTTGTTTTTATCGCGATTTCACTTCTCTATACACTTGGTATTTGTATAGGTATCGGGTTATTTTTACGAGAGTTTCGCATTTTTCGATTCGCAATTGGCAAACAGCCCTATAATTTAAATATTCAACTGTCTTAATTTTGGGTTAAATACGTTTTGATGAGTGGTTGAAGTTGTTGGAGTATTTCTTGTTGTGACAACGTCTCCGCATGCTCACCCCAAAATGACAATGCAGAACCTTGAATATTCGGTTGGGCGACGACATGATGTGCATCATTAAAATAATTAAATCGATTGTCAGCATAATAACGTTCAATAAATTGTTGTTGCTGTTGAATCGTTTGTTTAGAATGTTGAGACGATGGTAAAAAATATAAAGTTGATGCATTGTAGTTAAACACAGAGATATTTGCTTTTGCCAAATCCTCTACATGTGCTTGCTGACGATGTGTGGCTTCGTGTTGATTCCAATATAAGACAGAAACATGTGCATCTAACTGCTGAACACCTTGCTTTGTAAGGCTATCATTCCAAATTTGGGGTTGGTAGCCTTTATTTTTTGCTGTTTCAGCTAATTTATTCATGAAATGTACGAATGCTTTTTGATGGTCCATCGCTCCAGGCACCTCATCTCCTCCAATAACTATTCGTTGTTCTCCTTTAAATTTTGGCTGTTCAAACAACGACATCACGTCTTTTAAATATTCGCTGCTCCATTTGACTGCTTCTTGATTATCAAAATAGTCTACAGTGTTCGTACTAAAATCGGACACGACCGTTTTATATCGAGCTTTATCTTGTTTTTTCAACTGTTGTAGCAACGCACCCGCATGTGACGGGAAATCAATATCGGGCACTACCATAACGTCACGCTTATTGCTATATTTGATGAGCGTTTTAATTTCCTCATATGACAATGTATCCCGCTTCATTGGTGACATGCCTGGTAAATCAACCGCATGGTGTTGATCGTCAGCAAAGTGCAACTGTAAATAGTCCCCATCATATTTTGCTATCGTATCAACAATCTCTTTAATTGTCTCCAACGAATAATCTTTACGTGCAATATCAATATTCACCCCTTTTTGAAATTTAGGTGCGACTGCTTCACTTTGAAACGTTGTGAAGATGAGCATTAAACTTAACCCTATTGAAAACCCCCACTTCATTTTTACAACCTCCTTTATGCATGTTTTCCCGGGAAATGTTAAGATGGCAGAAATATCGTGTCTCGACGTCTACTTTTTTATCTCTTTATTACGTTTACGCAATTGAAGTAAAGACAATATATGTCACTTTTCAAATCAACACATCCACCCATAATACGCAATCCATTCCGGTTATATTTCCCCTCTTTATCGAAATCAAACCACGCATATTTTTATATAAAAACAAGGGTCACCTCCCTTTTTCAAAAGAAAAGTGACCACTTTTTGCTATTGTTCATGGCGAATGACTTGTTTCGGTTGCTGTTGTAAAAATGAAGTATAAGAATCAATAGATAAGGCATCATCAACAAAAATAACGCGACCGCCAAAACGTGTACCTGTAGGCTTCATATGATGTAAACGATAATAACCGCGGTGTGCAGAGGCAAAATAGCCTGTCGTGTAATGTAAATCATCCGATACACACAATTCCCCTTTCACTTGTGCGAATGCTGTAATACACGTCGCTATCGTCAAAGCATCTTGAATACGTGAACTAACAAGCGGTATACGCGCATAATCTTCAAAGCAAAAATGGGTCACCCGAACACCTTTTTCTCCTGTTTGATCTAAACGCACTCCCGTTTGAGCAGAGACGATGATTGCCCCCCTATATTGCGTGTCATCAAAAATATATCCCATTCCTTTGTCAAGCGCCTCTTTCGTAATCCCATGCATTTCACACAACGCCTCTAATGTATACGTTGTATCTTCAATAATCGGTAAAGCCTCAAGTGTGTGCAATGGTTCCGTAACCTTTTCAATTTTTAAATTCAAAAAATCGACATCACCATTTTCATGTTGAAATCCTTTGTCAAAAAATGTTTGCAAGACTGCCGGAATCTTTTGTGCTTCACAAATTGTTTCAGCGCCACTGATATGAACGCCCCCCTGATTCGCTCTCATTTTAACACTGTACATCATTACACCCCCTTGCAACGTGCAAGCAATAATTGCTCAAACAAATATTCCAAATCATGGGCATCGTGAAATAATGAAAGTGACACGCGCAATATTGGCCGTGTGACAGTCGGATATCTGAAATAGCTCACCCATATTCCTTGTGCCAATAACGCTTGATAGACACATTCGATCTCATGATCATCATCAAAAGAAATCCACTTAATCGGCGTCCTTGAGTGACCTTCGTATGGCACGCCAAAGTCACGTTCATATAACTGATTGAATGTATCACTTAATTGATGCAATACGTGTGCCTTTTCAGGTTGTGCCAACATTATTTTCAAATTTTCGTATAGCTGAGCTAACTGAAGTTGTGGTAATGCATTAGAATAAATGACTGGTCGTGCGACATTAATGAGCACTTGTTTAAAAAGTGCTGAACATAAAATCGCGCCACCATGCACACCTACACCTTTGGATAAACTGGTCGTTAAAATATCAATATTTGAATAATGTGTATGCAAGCGAAGACCAAAAGCGTGTGCATCATCTACAACGAGCCATATATTCGGTATTTTTCCTTTTAACTGAACAAGTGCGTCGAGATTCGCGAAAGCACCATCAGTAGAAAAGACGCTGTCTGTCACGATAACTTTGGTCAACGTTTCAGGATATTGAAGTAATGCTTTTTCCAACGCTACGACATCATTGTGCGGATAAATAACTTTCTTAAGCCTACTCAATCGTATCCCATCAATAATACTCGCATGATTGGCCTCATCAGAAAACACCACCACCGTTTCATCTTGAAAAGCTTGCATTACCGCTAAGTTAGCATCATAACCACTCGTCGTGACCAATGCATCTTCAAAATGAAAGTGTGTGCTTAGCAACCGTTCAATCTTCGTATATAGTGCTGAGTTACCACTCACTAATCGTGAACTTGCGAGATGCTTTTGTCCCTTTTCTGACATCCCATCAGCGTGTGTCATTTGTCCTAAACCTAAATAGTCATTCGAGGTAAAATTCAAAAAACGACGCCCTTGCACCGTTAACCACTTACCATCGACCGCTTCCACTTCACGCAATTGACGTAATTGACCCTTAGCTTGGATTGCATCTAATTTGCGCTGAAGATCCATCACTAACGCTCCTTTAAAACATGATGTAATGCCTTTTTAAATATGCGAACCATCTTTTTAATTTCACGATTGGACATACTTAGGACAGGCACAAAGGTGATAATATTTTCTAAATTTCTAATCATCAGTCCTTCTTGCTTACATTTCGCAATCATCGCCTCCACTTGTGCAATATCAAGAGGTGTCTTGTCTGAACAATTTTCTACAAGCTCCACAGCGTACATTAACCCTCTCCCACGTATATTACCTACATGCGGATGCGCACTCAATGTCTCTAAAGATTTACGTAAAGTAGTCGACGTCTTTTCAATATGATGGATGAGATGACGTGTTTGAAACAGGCGAATATTTTCAAGCGCAACAGCACAAACGACTTGATTGCCCGTATATGTATGGCCGTGGAAAAAGGTCTGTTTCGCATGTGCATCACTTAAAAAGGCATCGTACACCGCTTGGGACGTTAATGTTGCGGCTAATGGGACATAACCACCTGTCATGGCTTTGCCTAAACACATCAAGTCAGGTTGGACGTCTTCATGCTCACAGGCGAACATTTTGCCAGTTCGACCAAATCCGACCGCAACTTCATCCACTATGAGTAAAATATTGTACTTTCTACACAGTTGTTCGACTGCTTTCAAAAATCCCTCTGGATGTACATAAAGTCCTGTTGCTCCTTGAATCAGCGGCTCGATCACAAAGCCTACAATTTCGTCTGCACGCGCTTGTAAAATAGCCTCAATTTGTTTTAATATGTCGTCCACCATTGCTGCTTCAGATGGGTAGTCACTATGGTAAAAAGACGGGCATGGCACTTGAATGTTCTCGAAAATCAAGTCTTTGAAAATGCGGTGAAACGTATCAATCCCACCAACACTGACCGAGCCAATTGTGTCGCCATGATACGCTTGATGCAGCGTCAAAAACTTATTTTTCTTGGCATATCTTTCCGCGTCCAAATTTTTCCAATATTGATAGGCCATCTTAATCGCAATTTCCACTGCTGCACTTCCTGTATCAGAATAAAACACTTTTTGTAAGCGTTCAGGCGTCATCGTCACCAATTGTTCAGCAAGTAAAATGGACGGCACGTTAGATGAACCGAGTAACGTTGAATGCGCAATCTGATTCAGTTGACGCTGTATCGCACGGTTGAGCTGTCGATTTTGGTGACCATGGACATTTACCCATAACGACGCGTAACCATCTAGATACTTGCGACCTCTCGTATCATACAAATAGCTTCCTTTCCCTTTTTCAATGATGATAGGATCTTGTTGATTGTACATGCCCATTTGTGTAAAAGGATGCCATACATAATCACGGTCCTTCTGTACTAAAGTTTCATGTTTCATATGTTATCACTCCTTTAATTTGATCGAACAACGTTTCAGAAAAATCTCTATCCGTACCTGCTTCTGGAAATACTTCGACATGACGTCCCGTTATTTTTTCAATCGTTTGATGGTTATCCTGCTCAATGGGTGTATCAGTGTATCGATTCATTACATATAATCCTTTAGGGAGTTGCATCGTCGTCAAATAATGATGATGAACGAGCGCATCACTGATCGCCCCTAACTGTGAAGGCAAAACGCTGATGACACCATCCGCGACGTCACGAATGAAATCTGCTGTCATATAAAATGTCGTTTCATCTTCATATAATGGTACCCCAATGCCTCCTGCGCCCTCTATGAGCAACACATCACATTGCGCATGCCAAGTCTGAACCCATGCCTTAATTGCCATACGATCTAGTTGTTGATGTGGTTCTAACTTGAATGCCAAATGCGGTGATACTGGTGCTGCAAACATATAAAAAGACGTATCAGCATACGACAGACCACACATTTTTTGATAACTTTCTAAATCAGGGTACTTGCCATCAGGTAACACTTCCGTTTGAAATGGCTTAATAATATGCACCTTTAACCCTTTGCGTGTCAGGTAATGATACAGATGGGTTGTCACGTATGTTTTTCCGACATCCGTATTCGTACTTGTTATAAACAATTTCATCGCTATCACCTCATTCTTGTCGTTGTATACTGTTCATATGTTACTGCTTTCAAACCTCATTGTAAACATATTTTATATTTAAGTTTACATTTAAAATTTGTGGCCATATTTACTACAGATACTATGATGTGTCGCATTTATTCTCAAAAAAAGTTACATTCTATTATTATTAGTCTCTCAAAATAAATGATTTTCATATATGCAACGCTTACATGAGTTTTCACATATCAACTCATGACACAGACAGTGTTTAAACCTTTAATGAGACGATTAGCTTTAGTTTCTTTTTGTGAAAAAACGAATTAAAAATTTATGTGTAATAGTAAAAATTGACAGAAATGTGACAAACAAAAAGATACTCGAAAAAATTTGATTGCAATCTGTAGTAAAAACGCTTACAATTCAATCGATACAGTCATCTAGTCATAAGATGTCTATTAAGGGAAAGTTCTTTAGGGGGTCAAGAAATGAATACTTTATTGATGCTTGTTGCATTAAGTGCAGTCATCACACCATTTATTTGTCTTGTTTTGTTAAGGATGTCCGCGCTCGTTGGGATGACAATTAGTGCGATCGTCGTAACATTGCTAGGCTTTTCAGTGTGGGGCATTGAAGCAGGTGTAATCGGCGCATCTTTATTACAAGGTGCACATAAAACATTAACGATCATTTTAATTTTATTTGGCGCATTAACGCTCTTAAATACATTACGTGAAACGAATGCCGTCGCACGTATCAATGCAAGTTTCCAAGGTGTATCCAGTGACATGCGTATCCAAGTCATTATCGTCGCATTTTTATTTGGTTCTTTAATCGAGGGGGCATCTGGTTTTGGAACACCTGCCATGGTGACTGCACCTTTGATGGTTGCACTCGGCTTTAGACCGCTTGTAAGTGTGACTACTGCGTTAATTGCCGACAGTATTTCCGTTTCATTCGGAGCAGTCGGAACACCCGTCATCGTCGGGTTAAGTACATTAAAAAGGGCCAATGAGCAACTATTTTCCGAAACTGCGATTCACATTACATTAATTGACTTATTCAGCGGTGTGTTCATCCCACTGATTATCGTGACAACAATGATTATTTTCTTCGGGAAATCTAATAAATTAAACGCCGTATTAGAAATCTTGCCATGGACATTACTCATCGGTGCCGTGTACGCAATTGTTGCTTGGATCTATGCTTCACTTACTGGTCCTGAGTTCGTCTCCATTTTAAGTTCATTGACAACATTAATCGTTGCTGTTGTAACTGCGCGTAAAGGCTGGCTCGTCCCTAAAAATGAATGGACAGAAGCTTTAACAGATGACTACAAAGTGTCAGACTTATCACAGCCACATGAAATGAGTTTACTGGCTGCATGGTCTCCTTACTTAATCGTAGTCGTACTCTTATTATTAACGCGTATTGTAGCACCGGTCAAAACATTGACAACAACTGTACTCGACTTATCTTGGACTCATATTTTAGGTTACCCAACCATCTCATCTAGTTGGCAATTACTTTATTCACCAGGAACGATTTTATTTATCGCAGCCATTTTTGCGATTCTCATCCAACGTAAATCATTCCGTCACTTTTCAAAAGCATGTAAAGATTCGGCCAAAACAATTAGCGTGACAGGTTTCACCCTCATTGCCACGTTAGCGATGGTACACGTTTTCAGTAACTCAGGCCTCAACAGTAAAGATTTACTCAGCATGCCTGAATTTATCGCGAATGGGATGGCGCATACATTTGGTGATATGTGGCTATTCGTCGCACCGTTTTTAGGCGCACTTGGCTCATTCATTACAGGAAGTGCGACCGTTTCAACATTAACATTCGCACCTGTCCAAGCGAACATTGCAGATGCGATTGGCGCTGACCTGTATACTGTCTTAGCCGCCCAAGTTATTGGGGGTGCAGCAGGAAACATGATTTGTGTGCATAACGTCGTAGCAGTGTGTGCCGTTGTAAATATGGCAGGCAAAGAAGGTAGTGTCATTCGTAAAACGCTCGGACCTGCATTATTATACTGTGCACTTGTCGGTATCAGTGCATTCGTATTCGCAACATTTTTCTTATAACATATCAAAAAAGAGTGCTCAGGCTATGAAAGTCTTCGGCACTCTTTTTTTATTATTTGGTTTAAGGAGAGATAACGCTTTACGCCATAAAGTAATTATGTGAAAGGGATAATGTAACCCTTTAAAACATCTGCTTCAGCTGTTTGCTTTTCTTGTTGCATAAATTTTTCGAATAGCTTTTGACTGATATTTGCTTTTTTATATAAAAATTCAGGCTCAACTTGCAAGTTATTAAGTAGGTTTTCAGGTGTCAGTACTTTTTTGGTAAAAAGCATATTCAATAAGCTATTGATTTTTACTGGCTTAGGTAATTTGATTTCTGCATCTAACGGTTCTCTTTTTTTATAACCCTTTTTATTAATTAATGACCAAAAGTAACGATATTGCGTATCTGAAATGAGACCTAAATAATAAGCACGCATCGCCATCGCTTGAATAGAAACATACCATCGTTCTTTTAACATCACGAAATGATCAGGATTTGATTTCTTTTTAACTTGATTAAAAGACGCGATAAATTGCTTTTCGGGTAATAAAAATTCAGCCGCAAAAATATCTGCTTCTTTTTCGATGCGTTGAAAATCTTCGTGTGACAACATATCAAATTCAATTTGACGATGAAGTAACAAATGACCTAACTCATGCGCTAAATCAAAATGTCTTCGTACAGCAACACCCTTGTTATTAGACAAAATAATAAATGGTACTTGATATTTTGACCAAAAACTATACGCGTCGGCATCATCAGTTAAATCTTTTTCATAAATGTAAACCCCAAACTTTTCTAATGCTAATAACAGCTGATGGTTCGATTGGTCACCGAGTATCATTTTCCGCGCGTCATTTGCAATCAATTGAATACGCACTCTTGCATCGATATTCTGTGAAAAATAACGGTCAATCTTACTTACTAAAGTTAATATCGGAAGGTGAGGTTGCTTCACATATGCCGATAAATGACTAGTCAATTGCGCATAAAAGTTTGCTTGTGCATGGTTCTGACTTAAAATTTTCGTGCTTGTCCTTTGATTTTTAGACCGAAAAGCAATCGAGTGCGTATCAACTGCCGTTATACTAAATAATTCTTGTTTTGGTGAGAAGAAGAACTTTGTTTTTACATTGAATTTTTGCGCCAAAGTATATATTTTGTTGATTTCAGGCATCATGTTTTGTTCTTCATACTGCCAAACTGCTTGTTCTGAAACTTGTAATACGTCTGCTAATGATTTACGACTGTATCCTTCAATCATTCTTAACGCTTTAAGGTTCTCACCTTTAAACATAATATTTCACGCTTCCTTTAATTATAAATCACTTTCTTTGATTTCTTCAATTTCAAACCCAAACACTTCTGTATCTATCCATTCTACATCTTCTCGGTCTTGTTTTAAAACTTCAATTTCCTCTTCATTGATTTGATAGTGTTCATCATTTTTTATAACATCATTCATTTCTTCTGTTAAATTTAAAAATTCGATAGCACTGTAAGTCATTGGATTTGGTATCCAAACCTTTACTTCTTTTAACATTTTTGATTGGTGATCAACATCATAAGTAATCATAATAAATTTGATTTTGTCGCTTGAGTCATTGTTTATCATATCGAAAAGCATTTTATCTGCATTAAGTTGATGGTTAACATGTAATGATTGGTTTAGCTTTTCAAAATCAACACCGCGGTTCAATTCTATTAATTCAGTCAAATATTTCTTTTCTGGAGGTTCACCACCATTATGAATCAATCTTCTACCCTTATTGACTTTATCCTTATTAAAAGTTCTACCACTTACTACTACAAAATGAAAAATCTTTTCGTGATGTTTGTCGGTCGGGCTAAATAATAAAAACTTCCATGAAGGTCCTGCACTACGTCTTGTATTTTCCACAAAATTCTCGGTATGAAGCACAACGTGGTGATCAATATAATTCGCTTTAGTAAATGCATAACCATTACTTACTTTTAATTTTTTATGCGCTTCATTTCTTACTTCTACATATTCCTTATAGCCTGCGACAATTCCTTTTACAATAGATAACTTCAATTGATGATTAAATTGTGACATAAAATCAACTCCTAATCGATAACTAACTTAATCATAATCGAGGTTTTTTGTAAAATCAATCAAATATTTAAAGTAAAGTAATTAAAACAATGATAACTTTAAAGTTTGGTGAAAGAATATCATTATTGTTGCTCATTAAAACTAACTAGATTTGTAATATATAATCATAACTTCCCCCACGAAAACGAACTGTTTCAAACTGATGAACGTTCTGTGTCTTTTATGTGAATTTATTCACAATATAACTGAAAATGCGTTGAATAATCATTTTGAAAGCATATAATATAGTTATAAATCATGTAAATTTAATATAAATTTTTCGCACTATTATTGACTTAATTTATAGAATAGTGCGAAAATAAAGATAGATATCCTGGGGAGGAATGTTAAAATGAAAGCACTTGTTTATCGTGGTCCTGGAAAAAAAGAATGGATCGAAGTTGAAAAGCCACAATTGCAAAAGCCAACAGACGTTATTGTTAAAGTAGTGAAGACAACAATTTGCGGAACTGACTTACACATTTTAAAAGGTGACGTCCCTGCTGTAACTGATGGTCGTATTTTAGGGCACGAAGGTGTAGGGATTGTTGAAGAAGTGGGCGATTCAGTAACACAATTTAAAAAAGGAGACAAAGTGATTATTTCAGCGGTGACAGCTTGTGGATCATGTTACTACTGTAAAAAGCAACTTTATGCGCACTGTGAAGATGGTGGCTGGATTTTAGGTCACTTGATTGATGGTACGCAAGCTGAGTATGTGCGTATTCCACATGCAGACAACAGTTTACACCGTGTGCCAGATGGTGCGAATGACGAAGCGCTTGTTATGCTGAGTGATATTTTACCAACAAGTTTTGAAATTGGTACATTAAGCGCGAACGTTAACCCTGGTGACACTGTTGCGATTGTAGGTGCAGGTCCAATCGGTTTGGCTGCTGTTCTCACTGCACAATTCTACTCACCTGCTGAGATTATTATGATTGACCTTGATGACAATCGTTTACAAGCTGCTAAAGATTTAGGTGCAACAGCTTCTATCAACAGTAGTAGCGAAAATGTCCTCGAACGCATTCATGAATTAACTGGTGGACGTGGTGTCGATGTCGCAATGGAAGCAGTGGGAATTCCAGCAACATTCGAATTATGTCAAAAAATTATTAGCCCTGGTGCCCGTATTGCTAACATTGGTGTTCACGGTACAAAGGTTGATTTACACCTTGAAGAATTATGGATTAAAAATATCTCTATAACAACAGGTCTTGTAAGTGGATACTCTACACCACTCTTACTAAAAACTGTAGAGTCGGGTAAAGTGCAACCTGAAAAGCTTATTACGCACCACTTCGAAATGGATGACATGTTAGAAGCCTATGAAGTGTTTGGCAATGCCGCTCAAGAAGGCACATTAAAAGTGATTATTTCTAACGACAAATAGACTGACATTCTTTTACATTCAAAATAAAAAGAGTAAGGACATGCACTTCATGTGTCGTCTTTACTCTTTTCATTTTCAACCATTTCAACTGTGCCGGTAGTGTTCGGGTAGACATCCCGCACACTGCCTTTACCCCTCTCGATAAAATCGGCTCACTTTCCATAAATAACCGAATGTATTGTAAGCAAACAATACAATCATGAACAAAATACCTAAAAACTGATTGATACCTGTCACTAAAGAAAAGAATGAGAGCAATACAACACCGATGATAATGAGTGATAAATTCATATGATACACCTTGTAGAGTGACACTACAGTAATATGACGCTCCCCTTCATCCATCATTTCAAAAGTTTTTTCCGTATATTTTGCCTCCCCCATTTTTGGAAAGCGACGATCAAACTTTCTTTGGAAAAAACCGACCATGATTGCTGGGATAATCGTAAAAAGAAATGGGATCAATACTGTTATTAATGCCTTATCCCCTTGATTCCCTAACGCTAGGATGAAAAAGTAAACAAAACTAATGAAATATTGTACGTAAACGATGATACTGACTTTTAAAAATTTCATATTCGCTTGGTTTTCTAGTGTATCAGTTTCCTCAATTTCTGTCTGATGATCTACGCGAGACTTCAGTTTTAATGCTGCTTTTTGTGTTTGATATTGCCATAATGTCAGCCCAATGATACATAGCGTCACGATGACACATGATATCACCATAAATTGTTGATCCATAAAATCGATGTGCTCAATGAGATGTTGAAAGTCTATCCCACTTATTAATAATGAAACGAAAACACCGACGATACCGCCAAGAATTACAAACGATAAATAACGCCATACTTTCATAGATCTTCCTCCTCTATGATAAAGACATTCTCTACCGGTTCTCCAAATATACGCGCAATTTTAATCGCCGTGAGTATCGAAGGTGTAAATCCATTGCGTTCGATTAACGAGACCGTTTGACGTGAAATGCCTGCCTTTTTCGCGAGTTGTGTCTGGTTGTAGCCGTCACGTGCCCGCAGCTCCTTCAACCTATTTTTCATGCCTTCAACTCCTTACTTCATTCAATATATATGCTATTAGTCATTTTGACAAGCATGTTAGTCAAAGAAGAAACAATAGCATCCATTTTTACGTCCAATTCTCCTTATTTTTCGAGAGTTTAATCATCATTAATCGATATAAGTCCATAATAATAAAAGAAACTGGGAAAACTTAATGTCCCAGTCTCTTCACTATTAAAATGACGTCAAACATACTACACGATGAACTGTTTTCTTTATTATAAATGGATGCAATCGCTCATCTCGATATCCAATAACCGATATCTTGCAAGTAATTACTCGCTTTTGTTGCTTCTTCAAGGAGCGTTTCTTGCATCACATCCAATCCTTTATGTTCTAAGCGACTGACTGGCCCTGAAATACTCATCGAAGCCTGAATAACGCCTGATTCATCTCTAATCGATGTCGCTATACACATCAAACCGTATTCATATTCTTCACGATCGACCACGATATCTTGGTGAGGCCGCGTCGCCATATCATATTTAAAAGCTTTAGCCGTTGTCACCGTATGAATCGTACGTGATGTCGCCGTCTTAAAATAAGTTTCCAACGCCTCATCTGAAAATGTATTTAAAAACCATTTTCCCATCCCTGAACAATGCAACATTGATGTAGGACCGAGTTGTGCTTGTAATGTATACTGTTCCCCATATTCCGTGTGCAAAATACACACTTCTTGATTGACCAATATGCCCAAATTAATCGCTTCTCCGGTTTTTTCCACCAGCCGACGCATAAACGGCTTGAGATGGTGAATCAATGAGTCCGTTTGCTTCATATGATTTTGATATTTTAACATTTTATAACCGAGGTAATAATTTTCATCTTTATCTTGCGCAACGACATTCAAATCCACTAAAGTTCTTAAATGACGATAAATGGTACTTTTCGGTAACATCGTCAATCGCGCCATCTCACTGACTCCCATTTTTTGATGTTGGGACAATATATCTAAAATTTCAAATGTTTGAATGACAGTTTTAATAGGCGTATATTCGGCCACATCGATTCCCCACCTTTTCTGTGATTTCATTTAGAAGAACAGTTTCACAAATACGATAACAAACGGTAATGCAATGAAAGTGCGTTGTAAGAAAATAATAACAATGTGCGAAAACTTTTGAAGCGCATTCGCTGATGTGAGCAACGTTGCAATTTCGGATAAAAAGATCAACTGCAAAATACTCATCATCGCAATCACGACTTTACTTGTTGACTCTGTTAAATTCGCACCTAAAATGACAGGTAAATAGTTATCCGCAAAGCCTGACATAATTGCACTCGCTGTGACAGCCGCTTCCGGTATGCCTGCGAATTGTAAAATCCATTGAACTGGGTAAGACACCCAAGCAAGTAAAGGCGTATAAACGGAAATCGCAAGTGCTAATGTTCCCCAACAAACAATGATGGGCATTAACCAAACAACATAGAACATCATATTGTCTTTTTTACTAATAAAATTGTGTGCTGTCACTTTCGCTGCACGTTCAGTCGCTTGTGTCGTCGCTATTTTAAGTTTAGATAGTTGCGTTGCTGTTTGGACTTCTTTTAATGGTGTCCCGTCAACATAAACATCTGGATAACGAGAAATAGGCGGAATACGTACACAGATAAATGCAACAATCATGCCAATCACTGTAATCCCTAAGAAAATCATGCCGAAATCATCGACAACACCGAGCACACTACACACGAGAACGACCCAACCAATACTTGATGTCGAAAATTGACTACCGAGAATCGCTGTCTCTTTCACTGTATAATACCCTTTTTCAAACAATTCCTTAGAAGCCAGTATCGCCGCATTCCCCGGTCCGACCCAAGCACTAATTGCACTGACTGCACAGATTTCAGAGATTTTAAAGACCGGCTTAATTAAAAATCCTATGAGTTCACCGATAAATTCCATCGCACCAAATTCTAAAATGAGTGTTTGGAAAAGCAACATAATCGGAACAATGACAGATAGTTGAACGGCTAAATTTACCATCGTCATCCCTGTCTCTTCCGAAGTTAAAAACAATGGTCCAACTTGAAATAAACACATTAAAGTAATCAACGTACCGAGTATCCGGTTTACCGTATAAAATGGCGTTGTCGAAAAAAGAGGTTTCAACGTCGTGTTGTTACGAATCCAATCCGGCTGCCAAATTTGGTCAATCACGGCCATTACTGCACTAATACAAAAAACAAGCGCAATCAACCAAGTGATCGGTCCTTGAAACGTTGAAACAAAGGTCTTTATGACGTGAAATAAAATTGTATCGACACCATTCGCAAAAGAAAATGGAATGAGTACAATGATAATCCCTAAAAGTGTCGCAACAATAAATTTAATCAAGTTTTTCATATCTACTTTGTCAGTTGTCGGTTGTTGTAAATTATTTTTCATCATCAAAACTTCCTTGTCATTGGTCTTTACTTCATTACAAAGTCAATTGTTGAATATAGTCATGCATCACTGCGCACGAAGCGTTCAATTGTGCTTCCTCTTCTGCATTCAGTAATTCAGGAAGCATTTGTTCAACCCCTTGTTCACTCACAATACTTGGTAGACTAATATAAACTGTCAAACCCGTTGATGTTGTATATAAATTCGACACTGGTAATATACGTCGTTCTGGGCTTAGCAGTGCTTCTACCAAACATTGAATTGCATTCGCTACACAATAACAATTCGGTCCTTTCATTTTCCATACATCAAAAGCTGTATCTTTCACACGTTGTGCCATCGTTTCTTTGAAGTCATCTGGTAACATCATATTTTGAGATGCGGCAAATGCCTCTAACGGCAGACCACCGATACGGACATGACGCCATAAGACGACTTGCGAATCACCATGTTCCCCGACAACAGTCGCTTCAATACTTTTTGGACTCACGTTAAAGTAGTCACTCAACAAATATTTCAGACGTGACGTATCGAGCAATGTGCCTAAACCAATGACATCTGAAGGTGCCTTGCCACTGATTTGATAAGTCGTATACGCTAAAATATCGACCGGATTGCTCACTGTTACGATTTTGGCATTCGGACTATACGCTGTCATTTTCGGCACAATTTCTTTTAAAATATCTGCATTTTTCTGCAGTGGAATCAGGCGAGACTCCCCTACTTTTTCCGGTACGCCAATCGTAATAATAATGACATCAGAACCTTGTGTCGCTTCATATTCTCCTGCAATGACACGTTTCGCTTGTGATACACCGACACCATGCATCATATCTAACGCTTGCCCTTGAGCCCGGTCCCGATCCACATCGACCAACACAACCTCCTTTACCCATGGCGTTTCAGATAACAAATACGCAGCAGTCGAACCTACTGCACCCGCACCAATAATACTCACTTTGCTCATATCATTTCACCCTTTCAAAATGGAACGTGTTTCATTTTTCGATTTAAGCATACCCCAAACTTCATGACGAAACAATAATTTTGTGAAATAAATCACAAATATGTCACAACTTATAAAACAAGTCGGTTTGGTCGGTCAAGTTACGTATTCATGAGACTTTTGGGGAGACAAAAGTAGTTGAATTTCGCTGTAAATGAAAGAGGTGTGGATACTGTATATCCAAAAATGAACATATCCGTTTAAATGATGATATAGGAAAGTGATAACTGTGCATCAAGACAAATTGAGTTGAGACATCAGTCCTTGAGAAAGAGAAAAAGCGTCAAAGCAATCTATTTATCATCAATCCAAAACATTTGTGTTCAAAATACACAAAAAAGGTGCCCTATCAGCATTTACACAAACACTGATACAGCACCTACTATCATTCACACTAACTGTTATAAAACAGTGAATACTCTTTGACCTTTCTCAACTTCCTTAACGTCTTCTACTTCAATTTGACGCTCTCCTAAGTTTGTCACAATCATCGGCGTCACAATACTTGGCGCATGTTGTTGCAGATATTCTAAATCCACTTTCATCAACAATTGACCTTCCGCCACTTCATCGCCGACTTTAACGAAACTTTCAAAGCCTTCTCCATTTAATTTCACTGTATCAATACCGATATGGATCAGCAATTCTACCCCGTCTGTTGATTCAATACCAATAGCATGTTTTGTTGGGAATAAGGCTTTCACTTTACCATGGAATGGCGCGACAATTTCAGACTGACGTGGGATAAAGCCCACACCGTCACCCATCATACCGCCTGAAAAGACTTGATCAGGCACTTCTGATAACGGTATCACTTCTCCGTCACATGGCGCAACAATCGTCACACTTCTCGAACCATCAATATGCACAGCTTCATCTTCCTCAGAGACCGTCGTTTGACTCGGACTCGTAATCTCACCTTTCATAATGAGTGCCATGTCATGCTTAATTTGATCAGATTTCGGTCCAAAAATGGCTTGCATGTTGTTGCCGACTTCAAGCACACCTGCGGCACCTAATTCTTTCAATGCGTTCACATCAACTTTTGCTTTGTCCAAAACTTCGACACGGAGACGCGTAATACATGCATCTAAATGTTTCACGTTGTCTTTACCACCCATCGCATCAAGCACATCAAATGGTAAGCGCTCAACTGACGTATCTCTCGTCTCTGCAACTTCATCTTCACGACCAGGCGTTTTTAAATTCATATGCTTGATGACAAAAGTAAATAAGAAGTAGTAAATGATAGCGTAAACAATACCTACTGGAATCACGTATAAGGCATGGGTGCGATCCCAATTCAGTAAACCATATAAAATATAATCAATAAAACCACCTGAGAATGTCATTCCAATCTTAACATCTAATAAATGCATGACTAAGAAAGATGTCCCTGCTAACAATACGTGTAATACGTATAAAATCGGTGCAACAAATAAGAATGAGAACTCTAATGGTTCTGTAATACCTGTTAAAAATGATGTTAATGCCGCGGATAACATCAAACCACCAACAATCTTTTTACGCTCTGGTCGCGCTTGTCGATAAATCGCATATGCTGCCGCTGGTAAACCAAACATCATGAATGGATATTTACCTGTTGTGAAAGCACCGGCTGTAAATTCGACGCCATCTTTCATTTGTGCCATCCAAATACGTTGATCTCCTCGAACCACTTCACCAGCTTGATTCACGTATGAGCCAAATTCAAACCAAAATGGCGCATAGAAAATGTGATGTAAACCAAATGGAATCAACGAACGTTCAATAATTCCAAAAATAAATGTCGTTAATACAAGGTTTTTGTTTAATAAGAAGTTTGATAAATCATTAAGGCCTTCTTGAATCGGTGGCCAAACAAATGCCAACACAACCCCCGTAACAATCGCAACCAATGATGTCACAATCGGTACAAAACGTTTACCAGCAAAAAAACCTAAAAACTGTGGTAATGTAATGTTATAAAATTTGTTGTAACACCATGCTGCTAACGCCCCCATAATGATACCGCCGAATACACCTGTTTGTAATGTTGGGATACCTAGTATCAAGGCATGCTGTGGTAACTTATTCGCTTGACTTAATGTTTTTGCGCCATCAGCAAAAGAAAAGATTTGATCGATACTAATATGCATTACTTTACCTATCGTTGCATTCATAATTAAGTAACCGACCAATGCTGCTAATGCTGCGACACCATCACCGCCTGCTAAACCTAATGCTGTCCCCACTGCAAAAAGTAAAGGTAAATTATCGAATACCACTTGACCTGCTGATTCCATAATTGTAGAAAGAATGACAAATACTTCATGCTTCAACCATGGTGCCAAGGATACGAGTTGCTCATTGTGCATGGCATTACCTAGTGCAAGTAAAATTCCGGCAGCCGGCAAAATGGCAACCGGAAGCATTAACGCCTTCCCTACTCTTTGTAACTGTCCAAAAAAAAGTTTAAAAATCATTAAAACACCGCTTTAAAATCATTGAGTCATATAAAAAGGCATGAGCAAATAAAACTGTTATAAAACAGTTTCTTTTTGCTCATGCCTGATTATCAGTAACACGCTTTATATCGAATTAACTTTATTGTATTACATTGAAGTTTGCAATACAATGTTTTTTTTAATATTTATAAACATAGCTTTAAAGCTCACTTCTATATGCAATAAAATCCTTGCAACCTCCTTGCAAAATCACTTTCTTTGACGAATCGTACTCACTTCTTCAAAATAGTAGTGTAACTATCGCAAGACATATTTTAATGTTAAAAATCTTTTTGCTTTACAAAATACGAACCTTTTGGTATATTTTTTATATCATATAACTAATTAAAAATATTTTACACGGAGGGTCTTTCTATGACTAACCTTAAATTCGATCCAGTACACAGTAATTTGGAGTTTTCAATCCGCCACTTAATGGTTTCAAAAGTTAAAGGAACATTTCACGATTACACAGTTGACGTGACAGGAGATATTAATGACTTAAGCTCATTACAATCTGTTGTAACAATTAATGTCAACTCAATCGACACAAAAAATGCTGATCGTGACAACCACTTAAAAACAGCGGATTTCTTTAATGCGGAATCTCACCAACAAATCGTTTTCAAATCTAAAAAAGTAACAGAAAACAAAGTTACTGGTGATTTGACAATTGCCGGTCAAACAAACGAAGAAACATTCGATTTTGAAAACCTTGGTGTGAGCAACAACCCACTTACAGGCGGAAAAGTTACTGGTTTTACAGCATCAGGTACAATTGACCGTGAAAAATACGGTATGAACTTCAACCAAGCTTTAGAAACAGGTGGCGTTATGCTTGGTAAAGACGTTAAATTCGAATTCCACGGTGAGTTTTCTATTGAAGATTAATAAAACTCAGATTTCGCTAAGACAATACCATCTTAGTTAAACAAATATCCGAGATGTTCGTCATTCATAATGATGTACTATCTCGGATTTTTTGATGATTTTATTGAAGTACAAAAATACTTCAACATAATAAAGACGATAGCTTATGGTGTTTCGCCCACTTGCTATCGTCGTATCCATGTACTACTATATGATGTTATGCACACGCCCCATTTTTATCGTTTGATACACGTGTATGTCATCATCTACAACCACAAGATCCGCATCCTTGCCTACAGCGATACTGCCCTTATGGTCATCAATCCGCAATGCTTTCGCTTGATTCAAGCTAGTTACTGGCCATAATGTTTCTAAACTTTCTCCCGTAAATTGAATCAAATTGCGTAAACCCTCATTCATTTTCAAGACACTACCAGCTAACGAACCCGATTCCAAGTGCGCCTCGTGATCTTTCACAATCACTTTTTGGCCTCCTAATTCATAGTCACCCTCAGGCATTCCTTTTGCACGCATCGCATCCGTAATCAGGTACATTTTTTCTGGTCCTTTATGTTGATACGCAATTGCGACTGATTGAGGATGTGCATGGACACCATCGACAATGACTTCTGTACTTAATCGGTCGTTTGTCCAAGCTGCACCAAACATACCTGGATTTCTATGATGGAAACCGACACCCGCATTGTATAAGTGTGTGACGTGTTTGACACCCTCTGCTGCTGCTGTGTTCGCTTGATCAAAATCGACTTCAGTATGACCCATTGAAAAGATAAACTCATCTTTTAACGTTTGAATGACTTCACTTGCACCTTCAACTTCGGGTGCAATTGTCACAATTTTAATGAGTCCTTTAGCTTTCTCTTGAAAATGTCTCAACAATTCCACTGTGGGTCTTTGGATAAATGCTGGATTTTGTGCTCCGATTTTGTGCTCAGAAATGAATGGTCCCTCTAAATGTACACCACCTACTTCGGCAGCATTGGTCACATCCTGTTTCTGATGATAAACACTAATATTGTGTAATGCCTTTTCAATCGCTTCTTGAGACTGTGTCATTGTCGTCGCTAAAAAGGTCGTTGTGCCTTCTATTAATAGATGTTCCGCTAAATATTTCAAGCCATCGTATGAGCCGTCCATCGCATCTTCACCATAACCACCGTGGATGTGCACGTCAATGAAACCGGGTAAGATGTGACGTCCTTTTGCATCTACAACTTCTAAGTCCCCAGTATACGCACCCGTTTCAATTGCTTTAATTTTACCTTCTTCCACTATAAGGTAACCGTCTGAAATCACACCGTCTTCTGTATAAATGACGCCATTTATAATTACATATGTCATAGTATACCTTCTTTACTGTAATTTGATTGTTTTATTCATCATCATCGTCATCGTCTTGATTTAACAGCGCGTTGATGTGAATGATACCTTCTTGCGCTTTTTGCACATAGTCAGGTTGTTCACCAATCATTTTACCATTAATATAGCTCATCACCATTGGTAAACTCATCCCTACATAAAGATTTAAGTCTGACCCATTCATGATTTTTTTAGAAACGGTATTCGCTGGTGTACCGCCTAATAAATCTGCAAAAACTGTCACTTGATCGCCTTCATCAATGAGTGCGTCTAATGCTTTTTCAAAATCTTCAGGCCCCATTTCTGGTGTCAATGCCGCAGTATGAATGTAATCTTGAGGCCCAAGAATCATTTCTACACTGTCTTTAAGCCCTTCACAAAAAGCGCCGTGACTCACAAGGATTAACTTTTCCATAGTTCAAATGCTCCCATCGAATTAAATTTTTGAAATAACACCCAACGCTGACAAAATAATTGAAACGATAATCACAATGAAGATTGCACGTGTTGAGTTCATTTTTTTACGTCCTAATAACCAGTAAATGGCAAATACAATAATCAAAGGTAATAATCTTGGTAAAATCATGTCGGCATTGTTTTGGATGTTGACTGTTAAATCACCAATTTGTGGTTTCCAAGCAAATTGCACACGAATCATCGTAGCGACGAGTGCACCGACCATGAATACCCCGAGCAATGTTGCTGCATTCGTTAATGATTCTAAGCGGTGTTGCATCGTTGTCACAAGTGAAATCCCTTCTTTGTACGCGAATTTCAACTGTTTCCATCTGAATACGATGATAGCTAGCATTGCGACAAACCAAAGCAATGCACCGAATGGATTACCGTCTTGCGCCATGTTTGCTGCAATGGCACCGAAAATTGTAGGAACTAATGAACCGAAAATCGCATCCCCTACAGCCGCAAATGGTCCCATTAAACCGACTTTAATCCCTTTGACAGATTCTTTTGATGCATAGCGTTCTTTTTCTTCCATCGCAATATCAATACCCATAATAATCGTGTTAAAGAAGTTACTTGTATTGAAGAATTGCGCATGTGTTCGCATCATTTCTTGTAATTCAGGTGAATCGTCACCATAAATTTTACGTAATTGTGGAAGGATCGTGAATAAATAACCAGACCCTTGCATACGCTCGTAGTTCCAACCCCATTGGAAGAACAATAAGCTACGTATGTTCATTTGTCTAAAGTCTTTATCAGTCAGTTTATAAGGTATTTGCGGCATTGCACCTGTTAACTTTGAATTTGCATCAGCGTTTTGAGAAATTTGTGTTTCCGTTTGATTATAATTCGTCATCGTCAATCTCTCCTTCATCATCCGCATCTGTTGCTTGGTTTCCTCCATGATTTGCAGCTATTGTTTTAGATTGTGAGCTTCGACTGTATTCCATTGCCGCTAAAGCAAAACCAATCGCTGCAATCGCTAACATTGGTAATGATGAGAACGACATTGTAAAGTTTTTGTCTAAACCTGCAACTGATGTCCCTATACCTGATAAACCGTTAAAGACTGTCACCATTAATGCTGTAATGATAAAACCTAAAATAAAGTAAGGATAATGTTTTTTCAAAGGTAAGTAACGTAACAAAATAGCGAAACCGACTGCTGGTAATACCGCACCTGCCACTGTTAAACCGTCACCTAACCATTTTAAATCACCGTTCAAGTAGTCAACGATTTTACCTACCACGCTACCACCGAATACAAGTGCTAAAAATACTGGAATCGCACGAGATAATGCCCATGGAATCGCACCGTATAAGTAGTTACGTTCAATACCTTTGTAATCCATTTGTTCAATTTTTTTATCAATACGATGTGCAAAGAATGTGTTTGTGAAACGTGCTAAAATATCTGTTTGAATCATTAAGCTCGCTACAGGTACAGCAAGTGTCGCAAGCGCTTGTTGTGGATTCATTCCGAGTGCTACTGAGAATGCAACCGCTAATACCGTACCAGAGTTTGCATCGATTCTTGATGCACCACCAAATGTACCTACCCCTAGAATTGTTAACTGCATACCTCCGCCGATAATTAAACCAGTAGTAACATCGCCCATGATTAAACCTGATATAATCCCTGCAAATACAGGATGTCCGAAAATATTAAATTGCAAATCATCTAAAATTTGATAACCTGCGTACAGCGTTAAGAGCAATACTTGCCACCATAAAATATCCAATAGAAACGCCTCCTGATAGTTCTATTCTTTGATTAATGACATAAAGTCAACTGATTTATCGTTTGGTACCATTTGTGAGATAATGTTGACACCTTTTTCTTGTAATAATTTGAAATTGTTTACATCTTCGTCAGTAATGTTGATTGAGTTCGTCACTGAACGTGTTTCATTTGTTTGTGACATGTTACCTACATTCAATTCTTCAATTTTCACACCATTGTTCACAAGTTCAACAAATCGGTCAGGACGTTTTGCGATAACCATCACACGTTGTGAATCATATTTACCGTTGTTGATGTTGTTAGCTGCTTTTTCAACTGGTAAAACACTTAATTTAATTCCTGCTGGTGTCGCAAGTTTTAATGCTTGTTTGTCGATATCACTTTGAGCGACTTCATTATCAATAACGATGAATCGTCCAATGTTTAATTTTGTTGCCCATAAGTTTGCCACTTGTCCATGAATTAATCTCCCATCGATTCTGCTTCCGATAATTGCCATAATAAATCCTCTCCTTATACTTCAGAAAATTTTGGTGTTTTAATCAGTTGGATACTTTCTGGATATT
This sequence comes from Staphylococcus pseudintermedius, assembly GCF_001792775.2. Classification (GTDB taxonomy): domain Bacteria; phylum Bacillota; class Bacilli; order Staphylococcales; family Staphylococcaceae; genus Staphylococcus; species Staphylococcus pseudintermedius. The sequence goes on along the minus strand of NZ_MLGE02000001.1, from coordinate 310,518 downwards.
TTCCTTCTGAGTCAAACACGATAATTTCATTTTGTCCTTGTTTCAAAAATGCTTTAGGAATGTAGAGCGATTGTGACGGTCCAATTTCCCAATAACGACCGATGTTGAATCCGTTGACGATTACAACACCTTTTCCGAAACCGCTTACATCAATATGCGTATTGTTCGACTCTGCTAAGTCAAATGTGTATTTGTAAAAAGCAGGTTGTTGTTCAGACCATTCACGTTTGAAATGATTCGCTGTTAAACGGTCGAAGTCGATATCGAATTGTTCCCAACCTTGTACAAAATGAAGATCTTGCATGAGTCCTTGACCTAAACCTTTACGTTGTGTCGGTGCTAATAATTTGTAGCCGTAGTTGACACGACCCATATTTTCAACGAGCACATCGATTTGTGGTTGGTCAGACGTTAATGTGACTTCAAACTGATCTCCAATTTCTTCTTGATACGCTGTGTAGACATGTTGTTGGTCTACAAAACAGTGGACACGGTCTCTTGCATCTACAATTCGTAATTTTTCTTGTTCTGTCGCTTTATGGATACGCGTACGATATACCATATAACCATAGCCAGAACCCGCTTCTTCCATCGTTTGTGGGTAGAAGCTTGTCGTTTTTGTTGAAATGTCTTCAAGTACTTCGAATAAATTCACTTTGGCTGCCAATGGAATAGCTTTCATTGACATAAATGTTTTCGTTCTTGGCTCATGTTGCTCAATGTCAGGCATTTCTTCTTTGAGCATCTCTTGTAAAGCAAAGTATTTTTCTGTTGGATTACCCGCCTCATCTAACGGCGCATGATAGTCATAAGATGTCACTTGTGGTAAATCTTTCGTACCACGTGCCGAGCAACCGTTCCAAAAACCAAAGTTTGTCCCCCCATGGAACATATATAAATTAAGTGAGCCTAATTTCACTGCATCGCGCACTTCTTCAGCCAAATCATCACTGTCTCGTTTAATCACAGGTTCGCCCCAGCGATTAAACCAGCCATCCCAAAATTCCATACACATTAACGGCCACTTTTTACTAAATTCTTGTTGGAACGTCTTTAAGTTTTCGAAATTTTGAACTGTACGTGAACCAAAATTGCCAGTCGGTAAAATATCGTCTTCAATGAGACTCCCCGCTCTTAAACATTGATCCCAAGCACCGTCTGATGTGAAAAATGGTACTGTCACTCCTTCTTCACGCATCATGTGAGCAAGTGAACGTAAATAGTCGTGATCTTGACCGAATGAACCGTATTCATTTTCGACTTGCATCATGATAATCGGGCCGCCTTGATCAATTTGCAATGGCGTTAAGATTTTAAACAGTTCATGATAATATTTTTTCACTTTTTCTAAATATTTCTCATCTCTCGAACGGATGCGCATTGTACGGTCATTCAATAACCATGCTGGAAATCCACCGAACTCCCACTCCGCACAAATGTAAGGAGAAGGTCGTACGATAACGTAAAGTCCAAGCTTTGCTGCAAGTTCGATAAAATGTTTTAAATCTTTATGTCCTTTGAAGTCGTACTCATTTTCAATCGTTTCATGAAAGTTCCAAGGGACATAAGTTTCCACTGTATTAAATCCGAGTGCTTTTAAATTGTATAATGAATCTTCCCAGTCATCCTTTGGTATTCTAAAGTAATGGATGGCACCGGACAATATTTTGATTGGTTTGTCATCTAATAAAAATGTATCGCTTATTTTGAAACGACTCACATCATCACCTCATTAAGATAGAATTGGTGTTGCTGTTTTTACATTTACTTCGTTAAGCGCTTTCAAGTTATCAAGACCTTCGCTTTCCAACCATGCTTTCGCTTCTTGTTCACCTGCGTCTACAAGTGCCGCTGTTGCACCTTTCCATGTTGCACGACCACATAAAATACCGTTGAAATGTGCACCATTATCAGCTGCAAATTGGAGTGAATCCATAAATAATTGCGCAGATACGCCACCACTTAAGTAAATATAAGGGATGTTTGTTGCTGCATCTTGCGCTTTAAACGCTTCTGCCGCTTCTGCTTGCGTCATCACTGTTTTGTCTCCAAATCCCTCAACAAAGTTCATGTTTACAGGAATTTCCACTTTCAATGTGTCTACTTGGAAACGTGGTTCACTGAATACACGCATCGCTTCGTTCACTTTGTGTGGACGAACTTTCGCAAATGCTTCACCTTTTTCGTCACCAATGCTGTCATCGTATGTTAAGATTTCAAGTAAGAATGGGACGTTTTCAGCTTGACACTCTGTTCCTACACGTTCGATCATCGCTTGTTTCTTTTGGTTGATTTCGTCTGATTCATCTACATCATAGTAAAGTAAGAACTTCACTGCGTCTGCACCTGCTGCAACAAGACGACGTACGCTTTGATCTTCAATTAGACGTGGTAAACGTCCAGGCCGAGACTTATCATAACCTGTTTGTTCATAAGATAAGATTAAGCCTGCTTTTGCATCTTTCGCTTTTGCAGCATCTAAACCATATTCAGGGTCTACTAAAAAGCTAGAACCATGTGACGTTAACACTTCTGCTACCAATTTTTTAAATAATGACAAGTTTTCAGGTGTTCCTGTGTCACCTAACAATTTTCTTAATGCGCCACGTTGGTCTACTGCCACTGCTGCATAGATTCCATTTTCATCTACTAAACGACTTAAATCTTTTACCATTCAAACCTCTCCACTTCTATTTCATTTTTAATTTCAGCGACTTGGTTGACATCAATAAAGCCTGTTTTTTCTTGTAAAGCATTCGACGTCCCACATGCTAAGGCTTGACGAATTAACGCTTCTGGCGCTAAACCTTGATCCACACTGTAAGCAATACCTGCAACAGTCGAATCACCTGAACCGACTGGATTAACAATATCCTTATGTGGCAATGTCGCACGATAAACACCTTGCTTCCACTTCACAAGCGCACCGTCTCCACCTAGTGTTAAAAAGACGTCGCAATTGCTAAAATACGTATGTGTCTGTAACAAACGTGCACAATCATCAATCGTTAACTGTGTTTCACCGACTAGCATTTCAAATTCAGATTGATTCGGTTTAATACAGTGAATTGGTAACTTCGCTTCTAACAGTGCTTTTAACTCGCCCGCATGCGTATCGACAATATTGTACGTATGTGGGAATGCCTTTAAAATGCGTGCCATATGGTCAAACTTCGAATGCGTTTCGAACTGCGGTGAACTGCCGCTGATCGTCATCACTTTCGCATCCGCAGCATGTTGTGTGACATTTTCAAAATAAGCTTGTTGTTCGCTTTCTGAAATCGTTGGCCCTTGCTCAAGGACTTCCGTTTGGGCTTGGCCATCATTCAACGCTAAACTTTGCCTTGTCTGTCCTTGGATTAACGTAAACGCACTTGTAATTCCCATCTCTTTCAACGTATCGGCCATCCACTGACCATTGGCGCCGCCGAGATAGCCAAACGCACAGTGTGCCGCACCTAATTGATGTAGTACTTTCGTCACGTTAATTCCTTTACCGCCTGGATTTTCGATTTTCTGTTTGACACGATGGACTTCACCAACCACAAGTGGATCAATCTCGTACGTAATGTCTACAGATGGATTAAATGTATGTGTTGCAATCATAATTCCTCACCCTTTAACTGGATAAACCGTTACCCCTTTAACGACACGGTTAATGAAGCCGTCTGGACTTGGGTTATCCGGATTTAAACCTAATGCATTAGAACGTTGCGCAGCGAGTAACTGGCCAAACATTAAATATTGCAATGCGAGCTCCATATCTGATAATGATTCAGATTGTGGTAATTGAACAGTATGCTCACTTGCATCACTTTGACCGTCTAAAATATACATTTTGTAACGATCTTTCACTTGGCCCACTTCTTTAATCAAGTCGTCTTCGTATTGACGATGATATGTACCATTACTACGCATCATAATGAAAATAGCGTCTTTGCTTAAACCTGCTTTAGGACCGTGTCTGAAACCTAACGTTGTTTCACGTGCGATTTCTGTTTGTCCTGCCGTTAATTCGTTCAGTTTTAAGCTCACTTCTTTTGTTAACTCACCAATCAAACCTGTCGCTACATAGAACACTTTTGAAAATGTCATTGCGTTCACAGCTTGAGCTTGTTGTTCGAGCCACTCAAAGTTTGATTCTGCAATCTCGAAAAATTGTGGACTCACTTCACCACCGAAGAGTAAATAACTTGCAAATAACATAGATGAAAAGCTGGATGTCATTGCGAGTGACTTGTCGTTTGTTTCTTCAGGCAAAATCACTTTAAACACATTGTCTTTCTCCGCTTCGTATGCCCCTAAGAAGCCATCTTTATTATTTGTAATGAATAAGTGATACACATGTTGAGAAAGTTCATTCACAAATTCGACTGTCGCTTTCGTTTCTGGACTGTTACCGGAACGCGCAAACGATACAACAAGATACACTGTTTGGTTATCAATATAAAGTTGTGGATCGGTCACAAAATGTGTTGTCGGTACAGACTCAAATTCAAAGTTTGGCATTACAGAGGTGTTGCGTGCCATACGTGCGACATCTCCGACATAAGCGCTTGATCCTGCGCCTGTGAAAAGTACTTTTAATTTTTTCCCTGAATGTGTTTGTTCGATTTGATTCACAAATTGCTTGAATGCCTCTTGTTGCCCTTGAACAATATCAAACGTTTTTTTCAAAGTTTGTGGCTGTTGCTTTATTTCGCGATAAGTATCTGTTTCATGTAACACAATACTACCTCCCATATCATTTTTATGGTTACATCAATTGCACGGTGTATTTATATTTATGTCCACTTGCAATGCTTTGTGTAAACTCAATCAAATCTTCATCTACATAACTAAAGCGTTCAATAAACATGCAACTATCATCGACTACACCATTCAACAATTTCGCATGTTCTTTACTCAACTTACTTGCCGTCAAATTCTCACAAGCATTCGTTATCTGCAAACCGTAATGATAATTGAGCGTTTCATAAAGAGAGACACGATTAAAATCAAATTGCTCGAGCCCTTCACAAAAACGCATCGGCAAATAACTCACCTCGTATATGAGTGGGACATCATTCGAAAGTCGTAAGCGCTTTAATTCATAAACATATTGATAGGGTTTCAAATTCATTTTTTCTTGCAAAAACGTGGTAGATGGGATGAGTTTAATGCTTAACATTTTTGTACTCGCCTCATCACCATTTTTTTCTATCTCATCTTTAAAACTATAAAGCTCGTTCAAAAACTGTGTATATTGACTACCGAGTACAAAGGATCCTTTGCCGTGTTCGCGTTTAATGACATGATCTTTTTCTAAGCGATCTAAAGCTTCACGCACAGTAATTCGACTCACGCCAAACTGCTCACACAGCTTGCGTTCTGATGGTATTTTATCGCCTTCTTTATACTCACCAGCCTTAATACGACTATGAATGCCCTTGTACACTTGATAGTACAATGGTAATTTTTCAGACATGATATGATTCACCCCTACTGGTTATAACCACCTTGAATTATAAAGACTCTTACTATTTTTGTAAAGACTTTAATTTTAATTTTCGCCTTTTAAATAAAACGTTTACAACATTGCCCATGGCAACTTACAACATTATTGTTGCACTTTTAGAAAACCCTTTCAAAATCATTGCTCAAAAAAATTTTTTCTATCGTTTTTCTGGTTATAACCACTATAAATTTTTTTAGTTTGCGCACTATTGAACAATCGTAACAAACAATGTCGCTGTGTACATTTCTTGCAATTCCAAAAGCGCTGCATAGCGATAAAAAAGTGGTATTATTTTCGACTCTACAATCTGCCAAAAGTACGATAAAACCGGATTTGTAAGGGTTTACAAAGAAGTATAAAAATTATATATTCTATTCAATTAATCTTATGAGGAGTGCATAGACAAATGTTTAATCAACAAAAACAACACTATGGTATCCGGAAATATGCAATCGGGACTTCATCAGTATTATTAGGCATGACATTATTTATCACACATGACGCAACTGCAGCTGAAAACAATACACCTGCAAAGACAGAGACAAATCAAGCAGCAACAATTTCTTCTCGCACTTCGCCAACCGACGTCGTTCAACCTAATGCAGACACGAATGCTACAACGGCGACTAAAGAGACAACACCACAATCAGATTCAACAGCATTACCGCAAGCAGCAGCGCAACCTCAAACGGGCCAAACAGCATCGAAAGACACAGTAGATACAAATAAAACGCAAACAGCAGATTCCACAACCGATACTCCTGTGACAGACGCGCCAAAAGCTAATGACGACACAACACAGCCAGAAGCTGCGACTGTAGCCAAAAAAGAAGATGCTCAGACACCATCGACTGCAGACCCTACACCACAAGCGCAACAACCGCCTCAGTCAAAAGCACCTCAAGAAACGCAACAACAATCAACAGTTGAAGATACAACGCCACAACAAAACGCATCAACTGAAGCACACCCTAAAAATGTAGATACCGCTTCAACAAAACAACAACAAACAACGCCATCAACGGCACCGACACCTTACACACAACAAGCAGACGAAGCAATGACAGATGTCACAACAACCAGTGTCGACAGCAACGTACAGCCGTTAATCCCTGCAGAAGATCAACCTAAAAATACGAACACAGCTGACAAAGCAACCGTTGCGACACCACCACGTGACAATGCTAAGACTGCTGATCCGAACAAAAAAATGACACGTGCAGCAACGACACAACAAGATGATGCCGTCGATACATTGAAGTCAAAAGAAATGACAGCAACGATCGATAAAAGTTTTCCAGCCGTTAAATATTACACATTGAAAAATGGTAAAAAAGTCGATGCACAACTGACGGATGCACGTCAAATCATCGTCAATGGTGAAGTCATTACACCAACAGTCAAATACAACAAAATTGATGATCATACGGCTGAATATGACTTAACAGCACAAAATGATTCACGTTCGATTGATGCCAATTTTAAATTCCGTTTATCAGTTGAAGGTAAGACCGTTGATTTACAAATGACAGATTACACGAACAACAACACAGAGCCACAAAACGTCATTCGCAACTTTAGCTTTGTAAGCCAATCGCTCGTATCTGTAAACAATCAACAGAAAAATGCCAAACTGCAAACATCGAAACTGTCTACAAATACAATGAAAAGCGGCGATAAATCATATCATATCGATGAAAATTTCAAAAACGACTTCAACGACTTTATGATGTACGGTTTCGTGTCAAATGATGATTACAGTGCAGGATTGTGGAGTAACGCACAAATTGGCGTCGGCATTGGTGAACAAGACTTCTTACGTGTCTACGCACAGTCTACACAAACAGATAACGGGGTCGCTGTCGGTTTAGGCTCAATGCCATGGTTTATCCAAAAAGACGCTGCACATCCAGATGCGAAAAATCAAGGACTACTCCCACATGTCAAAGTCGCAATTGCGGAAGATGAAAATCAAGATGGTGAAATTAACTGGCAAGACGGTGCAATTGCTTATCGTAGCATTATGAACAATCCATATGGTGCCGAAGAAGTACCTGACCTTGTTGGGTACCGTATCGCGATGAACTTTGGTTCTCAAGCGCAAAACCCATTTTTAAAGACGTTAGATGGTGTGAAAAAATTCTATCTCAATACAGATGGTTTAGGGCAATCCATTTTATTAAAAGGTTATAACAGTGAAGGCCACGACTCTGGTCATTTAGATTACGCGAATATTGGTCAACGTATAGGTGGCGTGAAAGACTTTAAAACGTTACTTCAAAAAGGGGCAGATTATGGCGCACGTTTCGGTCTTCATGTGAATGCATCTGAAACATATCCAGAGTCTCAAGCATTCAACCCTGCCCTCTTACGTAAAGATGCGAATGGAAACTATATGTATGGCTGGAACTGGCTCGATCAAGGCTTTAACATCGATGCAGATTACGATTTAATACACGGGCGTAAAGAACGCTTCGAAGCACTCAAACAAATTGTCGGTGATGACCTCGACTTTATTTATGTCGATGTATGGGGGAATGGACAATCCGGCGACAATACAGCCTGGCCATCACATCAATTAGCCAAAGAAATCAACGACTTAGGATGGCGCGTCGGTGTCGAATGGGGTCACGGTATGGAATATGACTCCACGTTCCAACATTGGGCAGCCGACTTAACGTATGGATCGTACCAAAATAAAGGGATTAACTCAGAGGTAGCACGCTTCTTACGCAACCATCAAAAAGATTCATGGGTCGGTAACTATCCAAAATACTCAGGTGCAGCTGACTTCCCATTGCTCGGCGGTTATGACATGAAAGATTTTGAAGGTTGGCAAGGTCGTAACGATTACTCTGCTTACATTAAAAATATTTTCAATGTTGATGTACCAACAAAGTTTTTACAACATTATAAAGTGATGCGTATTGTCGATGGTGAGCCTGTTAAAATGACTGCCAATGGTCAAACGATTGACTGGACACCAGAAATGCAAGTCGATTTACAAAATGAAGGCGGTGATCAAGTCACTGTTAAACGTAAATCTAACGACTATGAAAACGACATTGACAACTACCGCTCACGTACAATCGAATTGAATGGTCGCACAGTACTCGATGGCGATTCATACCTTTTACCATGGAATTGGGATGCGAACGGCCAACCATTAACTGGCGATAACGAAAAATTATATCACTGGAATAAAAAAGGCGGTTCAACGACTTGGAAACTGCCTGAATCATGGGATACAGACCAAGTCGTGCTATACGAATTATCTGAAACGGGCCGTAAGTCACCACGTACAGTGGCAGTGAAAGACCATCAAGTGACACTCGATAATATTAAAGCAGACACACCGTATGTCGTTTATAAAGTCGCACAACCAGACAACACAGATGTGAACTGGAGCGAAGACATGCACGTGAAAGATGCCGGCTTCAACTCACAACAACTGACACCTTGGACAATCGAAGGCAATCAAGATAAAGTGAGCATCGACAAGTCGACAACATCAAATGAAATGCTAAAAATCGATAGTCCAACAAAAACAACGCAATTAACGCAACAATTGACAGGTTTAGTGCCAGGACAACGTTACGCTGTCTATGTTGGCGTCGATAACCGCAGTGATGCAGCGGCGCATATTGCAGTGACACATAACGGTGAAACGCTCGCAAGTAACGAAACAGGTCAATCGATCGCGAAAAACTATGTGAAAGCAGATGCACATAGTAACAATGCTGCGACGTTTAAAAATGGCGGTAGTTACTTCCAAAACATGTACGTGTACTTCGTTGCGCCAGAAGATGGTAAAGCAGACTTGACGATTCAACGCGACCCAGGTGAAGGTGCCACTTATTTCGATGATATTCGTGTGTTAGAAAATAACGCGAATCTCCTTCAAAACGGCACATTCAACCAAGACTTCGAAAATGTACCACAAGGGTTATTCCCGTTCGTCGTGTCAGAAGTTGAAGGCGTTGAAGATAATCGCGTTCACTTATCTGAAAAGCACGCACCGTATACACAACGCGGATGGAATAATAAACGTGTCGATGATGTCATTGATGGCAAATGGTCACTTAAAGTAAACGGTCAAACAGGTAAAGATAAAATGGTCATCCAAACGATTCCGCAAAACTTCTACTTCGAACCAGGAAAAACGTATGAAGTGTCATTTGATTATGAAGCAGGTTCTGATGATACGTATGCATTTGCGACAGGTAGTGGGGACATTTCTAAAAATCGTAACTTTGAAAAGACACCATTGAAAAATACAGTCGATGGTGGCAAAGCGAAACGGGTGACATTTAAAGTGACGGGTGATGAAAATGGTCAAACTTGGATCGGTATTTACTCAACGAAAACACCCAATGATCCACGAGGCGTGAAAAATGGCAATCAAATCAACTTCGAAGGGACGAAAGATTTCATTCTAGACAACCTTTCTATCCGTGAAATTGACGCACCGAAGCCTGATGCCACACAAGAAAGCGGTGATAGCGCACCAATGAATGAAACAGATGAGCGTAACGTCAATTCAAACGGTACATCAGCCGATCATAGTGAGACAACTGATGTCAATGTCAGTGCAACGACAGATGATACAGCAGTCAAAGGCGAAATGACGACAAACAGAACAGATGCACCAACTGTTACACTGCCTGAAGCAACGATAGTAGATGAAGGCACGTCAAACCCTGTCACTACAACACCAACGAATACAACACAAGCTATGACAAATAAGGCTGATGAGATGCCACAAACGATGAACAATGTTCCTTTAACTGGCATCGCTACCGATATGATGCAGTCTCATGCGGTGGATTCCATGGCAGCAACACTAGCAGCTACAAATCAAGTGGCGGCACCTGTGCGTCAAACAGCAGGACCTATGCAACATGGTATGGACAGTGCTTCAACGCAACACGCACCCATACAAGTTGACAATGTCACAGCACCACCATTACCAGATGAACAGTTTGCCGAATTACCTAAAACTGGGGATACGACTCCAAATACACGTGGACCTTTAATGGCGATGATAGTTGGCGCAGTCTTAACAGCATTCGGATTCAGACGCCAACGTAAAGAAAAATAGGAATAGGCTGGGACATTACCCTCAGTACACATTGTTATCCAATTTTTGACTTGAGTTGCGCTGCGAATACCATATTTGATTGCTAAATCATATGAAGACAAATCAGAATGTAAGTATTCGTTAATGATATTGAGTTTTAATTTTTTAGAGTAACAATTTCTTTTAGTATTCGGTAAAAGTACGTCAATGCCATGCGCTTTGTAATACCTATACTTATAAGAAAGGGTTTGTGGATTAATATCAATGTTTAAAGCGTTGATAATATATTGAAATGAATATCCTTTTTCATAAGCTTCAAAAATATGAAGATATTGATTAACATTAAGTTTTTTAATAAAAGACATAAAAACTCCCTCCAAAGCTTTCATTTTTTCAATGTCCACTTTGGAGGGAGCATATCAATCATAATTCTTTGTTAGATATTTGTAGAGTACTTATAAAAATCTAATGTAAGAATATGTGTTCAACTCATAAACTAAATAGTTTTTCTAAAATTTTGATTCTATATTTACTTACTTAGGTAATCAGACAATATATACATAAAATTAATTTTGTAAAGTTTTTAACCTCTCATTCAGAGACCACATCTCCCACAACTACATTAACAATTGAATTATGTTTGTTTTTTAATATTGTTGTTGACATTATTGATGCTTTTTATTATTTTATAGCTATAAGGAGGTGAAAAATATGAATTTTCTCAAGCATTTGTTCTCATTTAATGAAATCAACATTTGGATCTTCAAATTTGGCAGAAGAGGCAAACATTGGTATTTCTAGAGATCTTTCAACTATTTAATTTCAGTAAAAATTAAGGTGTGGTGGTTTTTATTCTTACCTTAGTTTTTACTGAAATAAATTTTGAGGTATACAATGAAAAAGTTTGAATGTATATTGCTATCGTGTGCAATCATCATAGTCACTAGTTTTTTCTTTAATATTGGGATTATGCTAATGTCTCTTTTAAATGACAATAGCTTTTTACACTTTTATTTATATATGTTTTCTATAAATTTCATAATATCTTTTGTAATAATACCAACAATTTTTATGAAATTAATACTTAATACCAGTTTAGTTTCTTTATTTCAGGACGTTTTCGAATTTAAAAGGTTAGGCGTACTTTTTACAATCACATCTTTAATATCTTTATATCTAGTTAAATTAGACGCCACAGTAGAATATGCTGTTGTTGCTTTGGGAGAAGAATTTTTATTCCGTCATTTAATATTCATTTTATTAATGAGGTCATTCAATAATAAAGAATCTATTTTAATAGGATCTTTATTATTTGCTTTGATACTGCATCTAAACGGCAATTTATTTATTAATTTACTAACAAAATTTCCTTTCAGCATCATTTTGTACTACCTAACAAATAAATATAGACTACAAGATGCTGTTATAGTTCATTGGTTATACAATGTATTAGTCTATAAATTTTCTTAAATATCTTTTTATCGGGGTTGTTTTTATTGTTTTCAAAACGAAAAGTTCTTTTACTTTCTCTCATATCGAATATTTTGTTATCTATTGTAATGTCTGTCATCAACGTAAACTTAGGAATTATTACAATGATTTTTGGAATTATTCTTATTCCTGTATTACTTAACTTTACACTTTTATGCCTTAGTAACAAAGTTTATAACATAGCAAGTATTTTTTTTATGAGCTTCTTTAACTTGATTTATTACATAATTTCCGCTAAATCTATACAGAACAATCCAAAATTTTTAAAGCTTGCCTCTACATATACACATCAAAGCAACGGTTTTTATGTTGAAATGAATACCAATCTATTATCATTTACTCAAATTGTTTTTATAATTCTTTTCTATTTTACTTTAACTTTTCTAATTATGATATTTTTTAAGAGGAGAGTTAATCATCATGCTAAAACTAAATAATATTTATAAAACATACAAAAATAGTGATAAAATAATATTAAATGATATTAATTTAACCGTTGCAAAAGGGGAGATAGTTGGTTTATTAGGTAAGAATGGTGCTGGTAAAACAACACTTATGAAAATAATTGCAAAATCAAAAAAACCCACTTCTGGCACAGTATATATCAACAATATTAATATCTTTAATGAATCTAATATTCTCGATAATGTTGGAATTATGATTGACACCGTTTATTATGACCACTTATCTGCAGAAAAAAACTTACGCTACTTCTTGAATGTTAATAATAAAACAGAGTATATAAAAAATATCAATCAAGTACTTGATATGGTTGGACTGTTAAGTGTAAGTAATAAAAAAATTAAACATTTCTCGTTTGGAATGAAACAGAGATTATCTTTAGCAATGTGTCTTATTATTGAACCAAAATTAGCAATAATGGATGAACCTTTTGTTGGATTGGATCCTAACGGTGTCCAAAGCTTAATATTATCACTTAAGAAATGGGTGAAAATTAAAAACACCTCTCTTTTAATATCTAGTCACCAACTCAATGAACTAGAAGCTGTTTGTGATCGATTTGTTTTTTTGAAAGAAGGCCAGTTGCATGAAATTCAATTGGATGAATTTCAATTCCTCAAGATTATAGTTGATAAAGAAATTGAAAATGAGCACATACTTTTATTCAAAAGAGAGTTCCCTATAATTAGTAAAATAGAAAAAAATGTTATATACATTCCAAATGACGCTCGTCATTACAATGCATTATTAAAATTTGTACTTTCACACTATAATCTTGTTCATATTGATACACCAAAACAAGGATTATATAGTGCATTCGATTACTTTGAAAGAAATGAGGAATAATATGTTACAAAAAAGTATATTTAACAATATGCTATCACTTACTTCATCTAAAATTTTCCTTGCACTTTCTTTATATCCTTTTCTTTACCTAATCACTTTATTCCTTCCAACTAATTTCATGCAAATTGGTGGTATTGACAATGGTCTATCTGGATTAGATTTTTATTATGGTATAGTAATTGCACAATCACAATTTGCAATACCACTAATAATGATGTCTTACTTTGTTAGTAAGCTTTTTTATGAGGAACACAATACTGGTAAACTCATTATTTATAAAGATATCAAGAGATCTCGTTTATTGAACGCAAAATTGCATACTTTGCTTTCATTCTATGGTTTATATTTAATCTTATTATTTATTTCATCTGAAATTCTATATTTCAGTTTTATCAAAAATTTTAATTACGCGTCAGGGAGTTTTCTACCCTCAGATAAAACTATAATTTATAATGATTTACTAAATATAATTGGACTTTTTGAAATTTCTTTTATCGCTATTTTTTTTGCTATATTGTTATCTATGAGATTTTCATCTGGATTTACCATTTTAGGTGTCATCCTCCTGTTTATGATTATCTCTATCGCTCCATTAATCAAGGGGATGCAGTATATTTTTCCAAACAGCTATAACAACGTTGTTGATTTAAACGATTTTTTTATTAAACTATTTTTTTCAATTCTTATAACTTCCTTTTACTCACTTTTGTTTTACATTTTGAGTTTGCGAATTTTTAATAATCTGGAATATTGAATTGAAAACAAATAATTGTAAAAAAATACTATCTATCAATATAAAGTGGCTGAAAAAGCTACTTTATATTGACACATCTAAACTAATATTTAATCATCAACTAAAATTTGAAGATGTCTCCTCTAAATTTTTAGGTGTATATGCAATACATTTATATGAGTCTAGTGCCATATTTTTCTTAAATGCCAAATAAGCACCGAAACAAGCTAAAACAATGCCTAAAACTAAACTGACACTCAATTGAGATTCACCTAATAATACACTTGCGATTCTCCCAATAGCCGGAAACATCGGCACCATGTAACTACTCTCCGAGGCGCCGATATTTTGAATTAATTTCAAAATAAAACAGCCACGCAAGAAAAGAAGCTAAAACTGATAAATAAAGGAGACCTATCCAAAATTCACGTCTGTATGAACAGTATAATGTCGGCCTTGGATTAACTTATAAAACAGTAAGAATAGAACAGCTCCCACCATACCAAACGCATTTGCAAGAACCGGATGCATCCCTCTGTTACTATTGAACAACGACAAGACATCCCCTACAAAAGTGATAGTTGTTCCAAAGGTTGCCATCACAATGCCCATAATGAACTCGCTGGACAAATGGTTCAAATCGGGAGACAAAATCACCATGACGCTGAGAATCCCTAACAAACCTCCGATATAAATTTTAGGGGCGATAGACTTTTTAAATACAATGCTAATGAGAACTGGTGTCAAAATAGATTCCATTAAAAAAATGAGCGTCACAATGGCTGCTGTACTATAAAACGTCCCGTAATAGAGCAACAAATAACTCACAGTAAAATTGCAAAGGCCGAAACCTACCACTGTTAACCAATTCACATTGTTTAATGCAACACGTTGACGTAACCCCCATAACAACACACTAAACAATACTAACGCAATTATAGAGCGATAAAGGAGTGCCACTTCTAAGCTGATACTTTCCCCTTGTATTTTAACCGCTATAAAATTAAGACCCCAAATCAGTATACAAAAAATATACATCACAGCGTTCATCGTCCCACTCCTATATTTCTTTAATCAATTTCAAGAGGTAACTTCGCTTTGATAATGTTCAATTTCTAACTTCACTTAACAATCCCAGTCAATTCATCAATAAATGACTGAAAAGCATGTTGAGTGACATTCAATTTAACCGCTACACCCGAATCTGTACCTGTATTTGAGCACAGCATCCCCGAATCATAGTGCACGTAAAGTATGATTTCGTCGTCCTCAAGATGAATCACAGACAAATAGAGACCTGGTTCTAAAAAGGAAATGTCAGTCATACCCGTTTTTAACTCAAACTGCTGTAGCTGCTACATATCACTCTCAAATAGCGCTAAATCTGTGGAAACATTTTGGTTTTCAAACGTGCTCGTTACTTTGTAGTTGAAAATTTTGTCACCTTTTTCATCTGTTATTGCATCCAATCAGAATCATAAAAAGTTATGACACCGTACTGAAAGATCGCCATTTCATTATTATGACGTTCGGTTTCAGTATATTGATGATGGGGGAACTTTCCGCGTCTTCATACATTGTGATACGGTTGAAAGAGATCTTCAATCCTATCCATCTTGCATATTTAAACATTGATGGCGTTAAAATGTTTTCTATACTGATGATTGTAAACACGGTCATTGTCATTTCTTGTACATATATCATTTCTAAGTGGTCCATGTCGTACAATCAAAAATATATTTTGTTACTTGGCATGGTCATGGACGTCGTCGGTTATGCGAATGTGACCCATTCGAAGCATCACCTTCCTGTATACCCTAATTTATTGAATCAACAGTTTAAAGTATCACAACCTGGCAGCGTTTGGGTGGCGGATATCACGTATGTATACACGAAAGAAGGATGGCTCTATTTAGCAACTGTCATGGATTTGTTTTCCCGTAGAATCATTGGCTAGGCGATGGCACCTCGTATGACTAAAGCACTTGTGATATCAGCTTTAAACAAAGCGTATACAATTCAAGAACCTAGAGAGGGATTAATCCACCACTCAGACCGAGGAAGTCAATATGCCTCAATAGAATATCAAAATTTACTACGTGAAGAAGGGATTCAGAGCAGTATGAGTCGTATAGAAAACTGTTACGACAAGGCATGTATAGCATCTTTTCATAGTATCATCAAAAAGGAATTGATATATCATCAGAACTATAAAATCAGGAATGGAGCGATGTATAGCATTGTGGCGTATCTCCTTACTTTTTACAATTCTAAAAGCGTGCATTCAACGTTAAATGATATGAGCCCCATTGAATTTGAGAAGAAATACGCAACAAAATCACCTAGCCCAACATGTACTTTTTAATTTTCAAAAGTACATGTTGGGCTAGGCCAGCAAGCGAAGCGCGGTAGAATTCTCTCTTTTCTGTGTCCGGTTTCTTGACATAGATCCAAATTAAAACCTGCCATTTTTATGGATTGAATACTAGTTTAATAAAATATGGTTTATATTAACTACATCCAATTCATGGCGTATTCTCTAGATTGCAAGAATCTATTCTGTCCATCTCCAAGATGATAACCGAATGTATCAATGTCTTCCTCAAACTATTCGAAAACCTTTTCTCATGATGAAACTAAAATAGATATAGAGTACCATGATTAAGACCGTAACAATGAAATAAACGACAGCTTGATGATGGTTCAACACGACGCCAAAAAACAACAGTGCAATGGGGTATGATATGTCTAGCAGTGTCTGTTTGAATGTCATCACATACCCTCGATACTTTTCCTCAATAGCCTCTTGCAAGTAGTTCGATGTCGGTATGATCGCTAATGGTTGCGATAAGCCCATCAAGCCGTTCAATATGAACAATAACAGCATGGCGACCGCTGTATTCATTTGAAAGACCACCATGACGCCTAAAATCAACACTGTGACACATTGTAATAACATGGCACGTTCATAAGTCGACTTCAAATTGTCTTTCTCAGAATTCATGCCTAGCCATACAGAGACAGCCACCATTCCAACTGTAAAGCCAGCAACAACGACGCCATATTGCGGTGCAGATAACTGCATGGATTGTACTGCTGCAATCGGCATACCAATTGAAAAGACAGCGACCAAAAAGTGCAAGGCTACCATGATAATGAAGAAATGTTTCAACGCTTTTTGCTGTTTTAAATAACGATAACCTTCTCGCAAACTTTTCTTCATCTGCTTATTTTCAAATTTCACTTCTTTATCTAATGGCAAATTTAAGACAAAGAGGACCGCCAGAGCTTCTGTAATAAGGTTGAGTAATGCTAAAGTTTCGATATTAAAGAAAGCAATCATCATGCCCCCTATGATTGGAGCTAGGAAATGAATCGCCGTATTAGTTGTTAATGTCAATGATGTATACCGTTCAACGTCTCCTTTAATAATATGATTGACGTTGGCATCGATGAACATTCGGATAGTGGCATCGGTCATATTGAGCATAATGCCTAAAATGATGATGTAGTTAAAGAACATATCAAATACGATGGTGAATACAAACAGAAAAATCACATTGAGCAATTGTATCATTATGACCATCATTTTATTATGATAGCGACCCGCAAAGAGACCTAACAATGGTTCCGTCACAAGTGTAGAAATGACAATCGCTGTTAAATAAAGGGTAAAAAGGGCTGTACTGTCCGTGTGTTGTAATATGTAAAATGCGCATGCAAAACTAAAGATGCGCGAACCTACAGATGAGACGCTATTGAATAAGAGCAAGCTCGCAGTTTTAATACTCATGGTGTTTCTCTCCTCGCTAAAACCTTATACTATTTATCCCACAGCCCTCGAATTTTGTCAAAAATGTAAAAATTAAAATTTGATTTAGTAAAATTTATTATTCTATTTTTTATACGATTGGAAAGTGAATGATTTTAAGCGCATAGTAAAAAGCCAACGAAAATCCTGATATGCGCTGATTTTCATTGGCTTTCATATTCATTTCAATATACTGCTGGCCTTCACCTAGTCTAATTCAGGAAGGTTCGCTAATAATTGCTCTCTTTGACTTTCATATTGAGGTGGCAACATAATCTTTTGACCTAATTGATCTTTTGGTTCGTCACGATCAAAACCTGGAGGAATTGTCGCAAGTTCAAAAATAATGTGACCACGTTCTTTAGTGTAAATCGCTTTGAAGTAGTTACGATCTTTCACTTCTGTCACGTGATAACCTTGTGACATTAAATATTTTTGCCATGCAAGATGTTGTTCATCATTATCTACAGACCATGCGATATGGTGAACTGTACCAACACCCCAACGACCTTCTGGAAGTGGCTTTTTAGGGATAATGATGTGATGCTTCAAATCTCCTGCTGTTTCAAAGTGGAAGTGGTCTGCATCATGTTCTAGTTCTGTTAAGCCTAAATCATCCACAAGTTCTTTTAAAGTTTCTACAGGACGTAATGATAATAATACAGAACCGTGGAAACCTAGAATTTTGTTTGTGTCACTTTCTTCGTCGCTTTCAACTAATGCGAGATCCAAACCATGAATGTCTTCAAACTCGATTGTTGGACGACGGAAAAGTTCTGTTTCTGTCGTTTCAACATTGTTATCGTTTAAATGTTGAACCCAGTAGTCTTTGGAGTTTTTAGGGATTCTGAATGCAATACGCCCCACTTGACCGCTACCAACTCGACCTTTATAAGCATTCGCCCATGGGAAAAATGTCATAACCGTACCTGGATCAACATTATCATTTGCAAAATACAAATGGTACGTACCCGGATCGTCAAAGTTTACTGTTTTTTTAACTAAACGTAAGTTAAGCACTTTTTCATAAAAATCTTTGTTTTCTTTTGGATGTCCTACAATTGCTGAGATGTGATGGATATGTTTAATAGGTTCCATACTCTCTGCCTCCTTTTATTTTTCAAATTGTTCATCTTGAATCGGTTTGTAAAATTGTTCCTTGTCGCCTTGTCCGCTGAAACTCTTACTATAAAATGGTGGATTGTCCGTATTCGATGCGTCACTCGTTAAGATGGCGCGATTTAAATGCATCACTTCGCCATTATGAACCAGTGTAAAATCTCCATACATGAAAATTTCACCATCATCACCATAAGCCACTCTTGTTTCTGGGTGTGTTTCTTGTTGATTTGATGGAAGCTCGTATGTTAATGCACCACTCGGACATCGTTCAACCACTTTGATGACGTCTTCCACAGCCGCATTATCTGGTTGAACCCAAGGACGCTTCTCCACATCAAACACTTCCCCTAAACCACGTATACATTCTGTTGCATGTACACATCGTTTAGGTTCGAAATAAACATTGATATTTTCGCCCGTATATTGCTTTACCATGTTCCCCACTCCAATCTCAAGACTGTATTCGTAAGTTTGACCATTCACAGATTAAAGACTATAATTTAATCATATCAGTATAAATATTATACTCATAAAACAACAAAAGAGTAAAGTAAACAACCTTTTATAGAGGAGGCTTAACATGGAAGGACAAATCATTCCAGGTGTAGGAACAAAATACAGTTTAACAACTGCTAATAATGATATCGTTCATGTCATTTTACATTACAATGGTAAACGAGAAATTTACATCACTGATGAAGACGAAGATGTACTCGCGAACATTGGATTAAATGAAACTGAAGCACGTGAAATCGCATTAAAATTAATGGATGTCAATCACGATACAATGGAAAAGCAAGCTTTCGAGCGCTTTTCATTATTACGTAAACAAATGCTTGTAGATTGGATTAAAGTAAGTCAACTTTCACCATTAAAAGGCATCAATATCGAAGAAGCTGAGCACCGCGTCCCAAACGGAGTCAACATTGTAGGTATTAGTCGAGGTTCTGACATTATTGCTAAACCAGAATCGACCGAATTGATTCACGAAGGCGATATCCTCCTTGTTATCGGATACAATGAAGCCGTATCAGAATTTGAAGTAGTTTGCCGACCGGAAGGATAGTCATAATGCATTTATTTGACCTGTCTGAACTCTTGCTCAGCGGACTGCTCATCTTTTTGCTGTTCATCAGTGCTTTCCTTGCCAATCGCATCTCTGCACCCGACATTATCATCTTTTTGCTAATTGGGATTGTACTTGCTTTTTTTGTAAGTCATTCAGAAATATTAGAATTTGCTGCTGAAACTGGTATCGTTTTGATGTTCTTTATGTTAGGGATGGAGTTTCCTATCAAACAACTCAAAGATCTTGCATTAAATATTTATAAAGCTGGATTACTAGATCTTTTACTTTCATTTGGTGTTACAGTCTTATTAGTGTTAATCATGGGACAACCTATCGAAATTGCTTTACTCTTAGGTGGCGTAGTCTACGCAACAAGTTCTTCGATTACCGTCAAACTACTCGAAAAAAACAATCGTATGACGACCAAAGATTCCAACTTTATACTCGGACTACTCGTTTTTGAGGATATCGTTTCGCCTTTACTTGTAACGATTATCGCTAGCTTGTTTATAGGGGAAGCGTTATCTGCCACAAGTTTATCGTTTGTATTTGTAAAAATTGTCTTATTACTTGTTGGTGCAATATTATTAGGACAAGTCGTCTTTAAAAAACTGGGCGCCTTTGTTGAAAAATACGTGAGCGAGGACTTCTTTATCTTATTTATGGTGGGCTTAAGTTTAACGTATGCAGGGATTGCAATACAGCTTGGTCTCTCGGAAGTATTTGGCGCCTTTTTAGCAGGTATTATGGTAGCAGAAACGCGTAAAATTAACCTATTGCAACAAAGCGTCCGAAATTTACGCGATCTTTTAATGCCTATCTTCTTTATTAATTTTGGATTGTCTATTCAACTGACTTCAGGTATTTCAATGGTCAATGTATTGCTTGTACTTATCGTCTGGTCAGTCATTTCTAAAATCATTGTCGGATACGTGGGGGGTAAGCAATTCGGCCTTAACAATGTGCCTGCCATGCGCGCTGGGCTTTCTTTCACACAGCGCGGAGAGTTTTCAATGATTATCGCCGGTTTTGCATCTACACAAATTAAAACATTAAGTGGGGTGTTCATCCTTATCTCTGCTATTATCGGTGTCACACTCTTCCAATTTGCCCCCAAAATTGCAAAACGTCTGTTTAAAAAGGAGAAAAAAGCATCTCTTCCAGGTAGTGTATAAATTTGCCATATGCTTTAAAAGTTTGATTGCCTGACATGAAATATTTTAATCAAATTGCCCTCATTGATCACAGTTCAAGTTTTCATGGTTGCCATTATGGACTGAGAATCAATGAGGGCAATTTTGTGCTCAAAAGGGTTCTAAAAAATTATTTTTATAGACTCAATCCCCTTCTTATTGCATTAAGTTTCCATAGTCTTATTACCACTGATCATACTAGGAGTACGCTCTGCCCTAGCTTTTTAATCATCACGGGCACGCATGCTTTCATCCCCTTTCTTTCATTAAAACTTCACGCGGCCTTTTCTTTCATCTTCCCTACATCTTACCTCAAAATGTAATCGTTTTCAAATTTGAATTGACAGGAGCAGAACTGGATTATAAACTACTTGTAAACGATTACAAAATTTAATCTTCACAGGGGGTATAGCTATGCCTGAGTTAAAAATGTCACATGTCAAAAAGGTTTACGATAACAACAACACAGTCGTGAAAGATTTCAATCTAGATATTTCCGATAAGGAGTTCATCGTCTTTGTTGGACCATCTGGTTGTGGTAAATCAACAACATTACGTATGATTGCAGGGCTTGAGTCCATTACAGGGGGAGATTTTTACATTGATGGGCAACGTATGAATGATGTCGAACCTAAAAACCGTGACATTGCGATGGTGTTTCAAAACTATGCACTTTATCCACACATGACGGTTTATGAAAATATGGCATTCGGGCTCAAACTGCGTAAATTCGACAAAGCTGAAATCGACAAACGTGTCAAAGAAGCCGCAGAGATTTTAGGGCTTACTGATTATTTGAACCGTAAACCGAAAGCACTTTCTGGCGGGCAACGTCAACGTGTCGCATTAGGTCGTGCGATTGTGCGTGATGCCAAAGTGTTTTTAATGGACGAGCCGTTATCGAATCTAGATGCCAAATTACGTGTTCAAATGCGCACAGAAATTTTAAAACTACATCATCGTCTGAACACAACAACGATTTATGTCACACATGATCAGACTGAAGCTTTAACAATGGCCACACGTATCGTCGTATTAAAAGATGGCCACATTATGCAAATCGGTACGCCGCGTGAAATTTATGATACACCTGACAATATTTTTGTCGCACAATTTATCGGCTCACCTGCCATGAACATGATTGATGTGACAGTCACTGCTCAAGACATTCAAATCGGTACAAAATTATTCAAATTAGCACACAAAAAATTCGAAAAGTTAAAAGAAAAAGGCTTTGAAAACCAAACTGTCACATTAGGGATCCGTCCTGAAGACATTCATGAAGAACCTATTTTTATTCAGGCGTCACCAGAAACAGCTTTCGAATCTAAAGTCATTGTCTCAGAATTGTTAGGTTCTGAAATTATGGTGCACACACAATTTGAACAACATGAAATCGTCGCGAAACTCGACGCACGAACAAAAGTGTCAGCAGGCGAAACACTCACACTCGCTTTTGATATGAACAAATGTCACTTCTTTAATCCAGCTACTGGAAATCGCATCGTATAAGGGGGGATTCGCATGAACAAGATGTTAAAAGCAGCACTCTTACTCATCACCGTGCTTGTCGTCTTAACGGCTTGTGGTCCTAACCGTTCGCAAAAAGACATAGAATCCGCATTAAATCGTGATAATAGGAAAGAAAAACCGGAACAACTCACAATGTGGGTCGATGGTGATGCACAAATGGCCTTTTACAAAAAAATCACTGTGGCCTATACGAAAAAGACAGGCATTTCAGTTCGTCTCGTTAATGTCGCGCAAAATGACCAGTTAGAAAATTTATCCTTGGATGCGCCAGCTGGTAAAGGACCTGACCTCTTTTTCCTCGCGCATGACAATACAGGGAGTGCCTATTTACAAGGGCTCGCTGCCGAACTGGACTTTACAGATGAACAATTGAAAGGCTTTAATAAACAAGCTTTACGTGCACTCAATTATGATAATAAGCAACTCGCTTTACCGTCTATCGTTGAGTCAACAGCGTTACTCTATAACAAAAAGTATGTCAAAACGGCGCCTAAGACGATTCAAGAAGTCGAAGCGAATGCAGACCGTATTAATAAGCCTGCTGACCATCAATATGGCTTTTTATTTGATGGCCGTGATCCGTATTTTAACTATCCATTTATGTTTAACAGCAATAATTACGTATTTAAGAAACATGGCGACCAGTATGATGTTCACCAAACTGGCATTAATGATCCACAAGTCATTAAAAATGGTAAACGACTACAAAAATGGTACGAGAAAGGCTACTTACCGAAAGCAGCGAATCATAACATTATGATCGGTTTATTTAAAGATGGACAAGTCGGTCAGTTCGTGACAGGACCATGGAATCTGACAGAATTTCAACAAACACTAGGTGACGACCTCGGTGTAACAACGTTGCCTTCTGATAATGGGATGAAGATGAGACCTTATCTCGGCGTACGTGGTTGGTATTTATCTGAATATAGTCAGTCTAAATATTGGGCGAAAGATTTGATGTTGTACTTAACAAGTCGAGATACACTTCAAAAATATACAGATGAACGCAATGAAATTACAGGTCGTCTCGATGTCAAATCGTCAAATCCAAACTTAAAAGCTTTTGAAGAACAGGCGAAAAATGCTGAACCGATGCCAAATATTCCTGAAATGAGACAAGTGTGGACGCCAATGGCAAATGCAAGTACGTTCATTTCAGAAGGTCAAGATCCAAAACAAGCATTAGAAGATGCGAATCGAGACATTCAACAAAACATCAAAATTTTGCAACCGAACGATAACGAATAGAAAGGAGTTCCCCTATGAATCAACGAAATGCTAAATTAGCGGCAATGCTATCCATCATTCCAGGCCTCGGACAATGCTATAATCGTCAATTTGTCAAAGGGATCTGTTGCACCATCTTTTTCATCAGCTTTATTTCTGTGTTCTATCAGTTTTTTAACATTGGCTTTTGGGGACTCTTCACACTCGGAACTGTTCCTAAATTAGATGATTCACGTGTGTTATTAGCACAAGGGATTATTTCCGTATTACTGATTGCATTTGCACTCACACTTTACATTGTGAATATCATCGACGCGTATCGTACAGCTGAACGCTTTAATCGTGGTGAAGAAATTAAAGATCCGAAAGCACGTCGTATCGCAGCGTGGGACAAAACATTTCCATATTTATTAATTTCACCCGGGATGTTTTTACTCGTATTTATCGTTGTCTTCCCATTATTATTCATGGGTGCGGTCGCATTTACAAACTATAACTTATACAATGCACCCCCACGTCATACATTAGAATGGGTCGGTTTTGACAACTTTAAAACTTTATTCACTATCGACATTTGGCGTCATACATTTTTTAGCGTCATCACTTGGACGATTGTATGGACCCTCGTCGCAACGACATTACAAATTGCATTAGGACTGTTTTTAGCCATTATTGTGAACCACCCACTCGTGAAGTTCAAACGCTTCATTCGTACAGTATTAATTTTACCGTGGGCTGTTCCGGCATTCGTCACAATCTTAATCTTCGCAGCATTATTTAACGATGAATTTGGGGCGATTAACAATACTATTTTACAACCATTATTAGGTGTCGCACCCGCTTGGTTGAATGATCCGTTTTGGTCAAAAGTCGCATTGATTGCTATTCAAACATGGCTCGGCTTCCCATTTGTTTTCGCCCTGTTCACAGGTGTATTACAAAGTATTTCGCCAGACTGGTATGAAGCCGCAGACATCGATGGGGCGTCCAGTTGGCAAAAGTTCCGTCACATTACGTTACCGCACGTCTTATTTGCGACAGCGCCATTACTCATTATGCAATATGCTGGAAACTTTAATAACTTCAACTTAATTTACCTCTTTAACGAAGGGGGACCGCCTGTACCAGGACAAAATGCAGGGAGTACAGATATCCTAATTTCTTGGGTTTACAGCTTAACATTCGAATTCAACAACTTTAATATGGGTGCCGTTGTATCACTCATTATCGGCTTTATCGTCGCGATTATCGCATTTTTACAATTCAGACGTACAAGCACATTCAAAGACGAGGGAGGGATTTAATATGAACCAAAAGAAAAAAGTTTGGAAAGCAATCGGTATCTATGGCTTTATCGCGTTCATGTTTGTCGTCATTTTATACCCATTGCTTTGGACATTCGGCATCTCGCTCAATCCTGGCACAACGCTTTATGGCGCTAAGATGATTCCAGACAATGCGACCTTTGCCAATTACATCTATTTACTGACAGATGAAAATAGCCAATATTTAACATGGTATAAAAACACTTTACTCGTCGCATCGGCAAATGCATTATTTAGCGTGATTTTTGTCACACTGACATCTTATGCATTTTCTAGATACCGCTTTGTAGGACGAAAATACGGCTTAATCACGTTTCTCATCTTACAAATGTTCCCTGTACTCATGGCAATGGTGGCGATTTATATCTTGCTCAATACTATCGGTCTACTCGATTCTTTACTCGGCTTAACATTGGTGTATATCGGTGGTTCAATCCCGATGAACGCCTTCCTAGTTAAAGGTTATTTCGACACGATACCGAAAGAACTTGATGAATCGGCTAAAATTGACGGTGCGAGTCATATGCGTATTTTCTTCCAAATTATGTTACCCCTTGCAAAACCAATTTTAGCAGTCGTTGCCTTATTTAATTTCATGGGGCCTTTCATGGACTTCATCTTGCCGAAGATCCTCTTACGTAGCCCTGAAAAATATACATTGGCGGTCGGATTGTTTAACTTTATTAATCACCAGTATGCCAATAATTTCACAGTCTTTGCAGCTGGAGCCATTATGATTGCCTTACCTATCTCAATCGTGTTCCTATTCTTACAAAAGTATTTAGTTTCCGGTTTAACGGCTGGGGCAACAAAAGGCTAAACGTTTACAAAAAACAAGCAGAGCACGCATACTCTGCTTGTTTTTTCGTGATTAAAGGCCTTTTACCATTGAAGCCTCCCTTTCTGACTTAATCTCATCGGCTAATCCTTGTAATTTTGGGAAATACGTATTAGCAAAACCAATAATCAGTTTATTTTTCACAAAAAGACTCATTTCTCTATCTTCAGGAATCGTGTAATCTATCAAATCTAAAATCTCTTGATGCTTGATATGCTCTGAACCTACTTTATCCACATACTTCAATAGTGCTAAAAAGAGTTGCTCGAAAGTTTCATGTTCAAAATCAAAATCGAGTAACAATAGGCTTACAGAAATCGTCTCTAACTGTTTATCTCCAAGTCGATCTGCTATTTATCTGATGGCTTGGTATAATTATCTAGAGCTTTCTTTATCTTTTAACATCATGTTCACCTCATTAAATTTACGACGACATATAGAAAATTCATCATATACATTTAACACTCATCGATCTTATTTAAACTTGCTCAACGAAAGTGTATAAAAAGGCCAGGAATTTCACTTCCCGGCCTCAATCACATTGTTATGTTAAAGTTCAACGACACATGCTTCATAAGGGCGCATTGCGTTAAAGTCCACTGCACCTTCATGATTATGGAGTAACACTTCTCCTTCATTTAACTTCAAATCTGTATTCAAACTTGCAACTTCTTCCGATAAATTGCCAATGATTACTACAGTACGACCATCCAAACAGCGTGTATAAGCAAACAACTGGCCATTATCGGCATCGACCAAATCAAATTGCCCATACGTATAAATGTCATCTGATTTCTTCAACCGAATGAGCTCTTTATAAAAGTTTAAAATCGACTTCGGATCCTGTTCTTGCTGTGCCACGTTAATATCCACATAGTTCGGATTTACTGGAAACCATGGTGTCCCAGTCGTAAATCCTGCATGTTCATTCGCATCCCATTGCATCGGTGTTCTTGAGTTATCACGACTGTCCATTCTCAATTTCTCAAGTAATGAATCAACATCGCCACCCGCTTCTTGCACAATACGATATTCATTTTTAACGGACACATCATCAAATTGTTCAATATCAGTAAACGGATAGTTCGTCATTCCAATTTCTTGGCCTTGATAAATAAACGGCGTGCCTTGTTGTAAAAAGTAGACGAGCGCATGACTGGTCGCGGAAGTATACCAATATTGTTGGTCATCTCCCCATGTCGACACACGGCGTGGTTGGTCGTGATTTTCAATAAACAATGCATTCCACCCAATATTTTCTAACTGCTTTTGCCAGCGATTCAGCACGTGCTTGTATGCTTTAATATCTAGACGTGATGCCACATTATCCCATAACCCAAGATGTTCAAATTGGAAAATCATGTTAAAAACACCTTTGTCACTACCGACCCAGTTTTCAGCATCATCCGGGTTTACACCGTTTGCTTCACCGACTGTCATAATGTCATAGTGCGACAGGGATTTGGCCTTCATTTCACGTAACCACGTTAAAATACCTGGTTGATTCATCGCCACGTCAAACGCAGGGGCATACTGTTGACCTTCTTGTACAGGAAGGTTGCCTGCTTCAAATGATTTCTTAATATGCGTAATGGCGTCGACACGAAAACCATCAATCCCTTTATCAAACCACCAATTCATCATGTTAAACACTTCATCGCGAACTGCTGGATTTTCCCAGTTCAAATCCGGTTGCTTCTCACTAAACAAATGGAAATAGTATTGATTCGTTGTCTCGTCATATTTCCAAGTCGAGCCGTTAAAAATGCTTTCCCAGTTATTCGGTTCAGACCCATCCGTTGCGGGATCTCGCCAAATGTACCAATCACGTTTTGGGTTGTGGCAACTTTGCTTAGACTCGATAAACCATGGATGCTCATCAGACGTATGATTGACTACAAGATCTAAAATCAATCTCATCCCACGTGCATGCACTTTTTCAAGCAATTCATCAAAATCTGCCATCGTCCCGTATGTTTCACTAATCGCTTGATAATCACTAATATCATAACCATTATCTGCATTCGGTGATGGAAACATCGGACTTAACCAAATGACATCAATACCGAGTTCCTGTAAATAATCTAACTTTTCAATGAGGCCTCTTAAGTCACCTATTCCATCCCCATTCGAATCATTAAAACTGCGGGGATATACTTGGTATGCCACCGCTTCCTTCCACCATTGTCTGGCTATTGTATCGCTCATTTTGAGACCTCCTTCACTTCCCATGCTGTTATGCTTAAGCCCACCACATATCGGGCGCTTGATCGTAGATATTAACTGATTTTAAATTTTCTACAGCTTTATGAAACCCTTCTTCTACTGACATAATCGGATCCTCATGTTCGATACTGAGCACATAATCGTAGCCATGAATTCTTAATTGGCTAATCATTTCGCCCCATTCGTAAGGACTATGACCATACCCGACTGTACGGAATGTCCAAGCACGTGTCGCAACTTGTTGATACGGTTGCATATCTGTTAAACCGTACATATTCACGTTATCTTGATTAATGTACGTATCTTTCGCATGAAAATGATGAATCGCATTCGCTTGGCCTAAAATGCGGATCGCTGCGATAGGATCAATGCCTTGCCACCATAAATGACTCGGGTCTAAGTTTGCGCCGATATATTCATTTGTGGCTTCTCGTAGCTTCAACAGTGTATATGGTGTATGTACGAGAAAACCGGCATGCAGTTCTATTGCAATTTTGACATCGTGTGATTTCGCAAATACTGCTAAATCTTGCCAATATGGAATGAGCTTTTGATTCCATTGATAATCATAAATTTCAGAATAAGCTGTTGGCCAAGGGGTTACCGGCCAGTTCGGATATTTTGCACTGTCATCAGAACCTGCAATACCTGAGAAAGTATTCACGACAGGGACACCGAGTAACGCCGCTAATTGAATCGTTTTGCGCAACGTTTCATCGGCTTCTTTTGCTTCTGCTTCATCCGGAGCAATAGGGTTGTTATGGCAACTGAAAGCACTAACCTCTAGCCCACGTTGATGAATTTTATCCATAAAAATTTGTCGCTCATTTTCGTCTGCTAGCAGTGCATCAAGGTCACAAAATTTATTTCCTGGATTGCCCCCTGTACCGACTTCGATCATATCGAGGCCTGCTGCAGCAACATCATCTAACATCTGTTCAAAATCACGATCATAAAATAATACTGAAAATACACCTAACTTCATATGGAACACACCTTCCTATCCTTGTATTGTGATACTTTGTCGTTCTCTATCACTTTGATAAATCGCATCAATCAATTGCGTCACACGTCTTGCCTCTTCAGGTTTGACTAATGGTTCTACCTCCCCAAAGCAACTGCGAATAAAATGATCCATCTGACGGGATGCGGCAACACCTTCATTTAAGCTGACATCTTGTTCCAAAATATGATAACCGTCTGATTGTGGTGCATACATTTCAAATGGGAATAATTGTAAGCCACCCGCATCACCTGAAATGCTCACGTCTAACTTGTCGTGATGAATATTCGCTGCCCAAGAACATTCAAATTGCATACTCGCACCGTTTTCAAATGTTACATAACTGGTCGCGTGGTCTTCCACATCAAAAGTCTTGTAATCAAATGTCCCCCACTCATTCAATTGCTGCGGCTGACGACTTAAAGCATTGTATGTACGGCCTAAAATTTCTGTCGGTTGCGCATCTTCTAACAGCCATAATACGAGGTCGAGCACATGACAACCATAGTCGATTAAACAACCGCCACCTTGCAATGCTTTATTCGTAAACACGCCCCATCCAGGCACTTTTCGACGACGTAACGCTTGCACACGGGAGACTACCGGCACACCGACCGCACCCTGCGCGACGGCTTGTTTTGCTGCTTGTGCCACATCCGTAAAACGGTAATGATATGCAATCGTTAATATACGCGCATTGCGTTGTGCAGCTGCCATCATCGCATCACATTCTGCAGTCGTCATCGCCATTGGTTTTTCACATAGCACATGTACACCTGCATCGAGCGCAGCAATCGTCAAATCTGCATGAAACTTGTTCGGTGTACAAATGATCACTGCTTCTACTTGTGCTAACAATGCTTCTAAAGTCGGCGCAACGTACGCAATCTCAAATTGTGTCGCAACTTCTCGTGCGAGTGCTTCATTCACGTCATATACACCTATAAGTTCTGCACGTTCATGTTGCTGAATGAGTGGAATATGGCGATCTCTAGCAATGCCGCCAGTTCCTATTACACCTATTTTTAATGGTTTCATCGTGATGTCTCCTTCGTTGTCTTAATCAAAATAAACGGCTTTTCCAGTACGGGCCGACTCATAAATCGCTTCTAATATTTGTGTAACGACAAGCGCTTCTTCAGGTTTTACACGAGGCGGTATATCGTTTCGAACACAGTCTATCCATGCCTTTGCTTCTTCCAACGCTTCATCCACTGTCTCGCCTTCATAAAAATCGACACCTTTATTGTCCAGTTCGATGTGTTTCGTATACAATGTACCCAACTCTTCGCCGTGAATACGTAAGCCATCTTTCATATCCGCGCCGCCCTTTGTTCCTGATAACGAACATTTCGCTTCATCTACGTCTAAAGAGTTAAGTGCCCACGCGGACTCTAAAATAATTGTGGCACCATTTTTCATTTTAATAAATCCGAATGCTGAATCTTCTACAGTAAAGTCTTTCGGATTCCACGGTCCCCAAGCATTGGCGGCATTTTCTTGCTGACTCAATTGATGGAATGTAGACCCCATGACAGCAGCCGGTTCATAATTGTTCATCATCCAAAGTGTGAGATCTAACGCATGTGTCCCAATGTCAATTAACGGGCCTCCACCTTGTGCTTCTTCATCTAAAAAGACGCCCCAGTTCGGCACGGCACGACGTCGAATGGCATGCGCTTTACCAAAATAAATATCTCCTAAATCTCCACGCGCAGTTACTTGATGCAAAAATTGACTGTCAACACGAAATCGATTTTGGTAACCAATCGTCAGTTTTTTACCTGTCCGTTTTGCCGCATCTAACATTTGTTGCGCCTCGGCAGTGGTTTTGGCCATTGGTTTTTCACACATGACATGCTTATTTGCTTCAAGTGCATGAACCGTCATGTCACAATGAAGATAGTTCGGTGTACAAATATGTACGACATCAATCGTTTGATCTTTTAATAATTCTTGATAATCTTGATACACTTTTGCATTAACCGTTCCGAACGTTATGGCTGCTGCCTTTGCTTTTTCGATGTCAATATCACAAAATGCCACTATTTCTACGTCATCGATTTGTGCTAAACTCGGTAAATGTTTACCATTCGCGATACCCCCACAACCAATGATGCCTACTTTAATCCCCATACAACACACTCCAATCTTTGATGATATTTCCGTCTCTTTCAGTTCGATCGTGTTTCTATATTTTGTAATCGATTACATTTTAAAATATAACAAAAATGCATCCTATTGTAAACGGATTCACACAGGATGCATCAACTTATTTTACTATCATCAACGCGCATTAATCAGATACATTTGAACTGTTTTAAGTCGATTGACGTATTAACAACTCACCTTCCAGTAAAGTATCGCGTTCTTCCAAATCTTCCCCTTTTAATAGCACTAACAATTTTTCCATCGCACGTATCCCAATTTCAGTTGCAGGTTGCGCGTAAGTCGTCAAACCTGGGTCGACAATTTCTGACAAAATAATATTATCAAATCCTACGATCGCCATATCTTCAGGGACGCGTTTCCCATGCTTTTTCAACTCTTTCATAATGCCAATCGCCATTTCATCATTGGCGACAAATAACGCAGTCGGCATTTCAGCTTGTTCAAGTAATTGCTTGCCAATGCGATAACCCGACTCTAAAGAAAAGTCCCCTTCTATCACCCAATCATCACGTACCGTTAAACCATGGCTGTCCATTGCTTCACGAAAGCCTTGCAAGCGGTATTGACCTAAAATACCATCCAATGGGCCTGTAATATGTCCCACTTTCGTATGTCCAGCTTCTATTAAATGGCGTGTCATCAATGCAGATGCTTCAATATGATTAATTGAAACAGAAGGCACATTAATTTCTTTAATTTGTTCACAAGCGAGCACAAGGGGGTATTGCGCACTGACTTTTTCTAAATTTTCAAGATCAAGATAGGACGTGAGCACGATCATGCCATCGACTTTCTTTTCATACAAATAAGAAAAATATGTATCACCTTGTTGATTTTGCGTATCTCCGAGAATCACTTCATAGCCGTGTTCTCGTGCAATATTTTCAATGTTTCTGAGTATCGCTGAGAAAAATGAATTGGTAATATCCGGTACAACGACAAGAATCGTCATCGTCTCCATTTTACGCAGTTGTCTCCCGATATTATTCGGATGGTAGCCAAGTGCTTTGGCGGCTTCTAACACGCGTTGTTGATTTTTCGGCTTGACCTTCCCCGTATTGCTGAGCACCCGTGAAACCGTTGCTGTCGATACATTTGCTAACTTTGCGACATCCTTTACACTTACCATAGTCCTTCCCCTTTTATGTCTTCGTAATAAATTAAATATAACACAAAAAATACACCATCGCTTGTTTCTTCTAATCCCTGTATAACTATTATCCCATTTTAAAAATATGCGATGACTTAAACCCTTCTCACACTTTAACTGGTATGCCCTCATCTAATACTTCATCATTTTTACTATTTGTAAATACTAAAATAACGCACAATATATGACATTGCGCATTATAAAATACTTTGAAAATGTCTGACTATTTTAGTATATTTAATACTATATGAAACAAAATAAAGAAAGTAGGGTTGACATGTACTTTACGCAATTGAGTGTTGATGATTTTGATGCCTTTGTAACAAACCATTTTTCACATTATACGCAAGACGCAGGTCACTACCATTATAGAAATAAATATAAAAATGATGTCCATTTAGTCGGCGTTAAAAACGACCAAGATGAAGTGATTGCGGCTTGTTTATTAACCGAAGCACGTGCACTTAAATTTTTTAAATATTTTTATACACACCGTGGTCCAGTGTTAGATTACAACAATCTCGAACTTGTCCAATTCTTTTTTGAACACCTCACACAATACTTAAAAAAACAGCGTTGCCTGTATGTGTTAATCGATCCTTATGTGCGCAACCACATTCGTGACGCAAAAGGGAATATTACGCAACACTTCGAGCATGCTCAACTTTTCAAAACATTAGATCGTCTTGGCTACAAACATCAAGGTTTTCCAATAGGATACTCGAGTCACAGTCAAATACGTTGGCTTTCTGTACTTGACCTAAAAGATAAATCCGAACAGCAACTTTTAGAAGAAATGGATTACCAAACACGACGTAACATTAAAAAGACATATGAAATGGATGTCCAAGTCAAAACTTTACCTATCGAAGAAACAGAGCGCTTTTTTAAACTTTTTCAAATGGCTGAAGAAAAACATGGCTTTACTTTTAGAGACTTGCCTTATTTTGAAGAAATGCAGAAAATGTATGCGAAAAATAGTATGATCAAGTTGGCGTTTATTGATTTAAATAACCTTTTGAAGAAGCAAACTGAGAAATTAGACACATTAAAAGCGACAATTGCAGAAACTCAAGCGGCGTTAGAAAGTCATCCTAACTCTAAGAAAAACAAAACTAAATTAAAACAAACTGAACAACAACTACAAGCACAAGAACGCAAAATTGAAAAAACGCGTCAATTAATCGTTGAAGATGGCGAAATATTAGATTTAGCTGCGGCGATTTATATTTACAACCGTCATGAAGTGTACTATTTATCGAGTGGATCGAATCCTAAGTACAATGCGTATATGGGCGCCTATCGATTACAATGGGACATGATTCAGTTCGCCAAACAACAAGGCATTGACCGTTATAATTTTTACGGTATTACAGGTGATTTTACGAAGCATGCAGAAGATTACGGTGTACAACGTTTTAAAGAAGGTTTCGGGGCACATGTAGAGGAATATGTCGGTGATTTTGTTAAACCAATCATGCCAATGATGTATCGATGTGCTCGATTACTGAAGCGCTAACACCACATTCATACACGTTATTAACGAGAAGTATTAAACCACCTCACTCCTGGATAACCGTGCTAGGTGGTTTATTTTGTGTATATGAAAGTCGCTTAAAAAATTCAGTTACCCTTTTCCACATCATGTCAAGCCTTAGTACATGAATTTGGACCCCACTTAAATTAAGGCCTGTGTAGGCTTATGTGTACCTGTCATCTCACTACCGAACTCGCCTATCCTGATTGAACTATCTATGTGATGAGCTTTTGTTACTCACTTACTAACATTAGGCTGATTTCATGACATAAATTCATATCTATCAAAATCATTAAACTACTTTTACCTTTTTAAATATCCTACAAATTGAGAAACACTTAGTTTTGCTGGAATACTCACTAGCATGTGTATATGATTTTTACATGCTTCGCCTTCTATTATCTCTACGCCTTTTCTTTCACATCGCCGTCTCACATATTGCTCATTATTCAATCACTTCTAGTTTCAATAATATGTACATGACAATTAAATCAAGCACCGTCAAACCTATGTAAAGTAACAACATGGTTGAGATACGTACGGGTAAAATAATGACAATGATAAAGTAAACCAGACTTAAAACTAGAAAAGATCTTCCTGTTAATATATTGGTACGTGCCTTGTCTGGAAAAAAGAAAATAATAGGTTGATGACGATTAAAAATAATAAACCAAAAACCCGTTAATAAAATCAAAATCGTAAAACTAATACCTACAACATAACTCATTTCATACACTCCAATCCCTCTTTTTCTCTATTTGGCGGATGAAATAATCTCTATCAAAACTATTATAAATAAAATAAATGTAATAAGTAAACTATATTTCATAAAACTACTAACTTATATATTATCATTTAAAAGGTCAAAGTGATATAAGTGAATTAAAAAAGACCTGCCCTCGTATTTACAAGGACAAGCCTTCATTGATTAATCTTTCTTTGGTTTGCGACGTCTGCCGAATAAAAGTAAGCTACCCATGAACGCAATAAATCCACCTAATAAAACACCTGATTGTTCGTTGTTTTCACCCGTTTCTGGTAGTTGTTTAACTGTTGCTCGCGCTGAAATTGATGGGAGTCGAGTTGTTTCAACATGTGGTCTAGCCACGATATCCGTCGCTTCTTGCTCACCCTTTACCACACCTGTCATTATTGTAGACACATGTGCAACTGTTGGGATCGTCACCTCTTCATCATGCACTGATTGGTTCTCTTTTGTTGTTTGTACACTTGTTTGATGACCATGAGATGCCGCAGTTACGCTTGATAAATCATCTGTAGTTGTCACATTATCCGCACCCACTGTTGAATCGACTTTACCCTCTGATAATTGATTGTCATCTTTCACAGTAACTTTAGGTTGTTCACCACCTGCTGGATAGTTATGATTTTTCTTAGTATCTGTCATATCAGTGCCTGTTACCGATATACCATGTATTTTCGTCACAGCTTTACTGGCTGGTTCATACTTTTGATTATCTCGTTGTTGATTGGTAAATACTGGGACAGTGATATGATCCTGAGTACCATCCGGATACGTCACTGTGACTGGAATATCCACTTTACCTTCTACTGTGCCATCCGGTAATTGACTTTCATCATCCGCTGTTGCGATTGGTTGTTCGCCACCTGCTGGATATGTTGGTATTTGGATTGATTTTGTCACATCGTTTGCAGTTGTAGGATCACCATAATCTTTAGTTACTCCTAATGTGATTGGATCGTATTTTTCATTTTCTGCTTGCTTACCTGTAATAACCGGAACTGTCATGAGATCTTTTGTGCCATCCGGATACGTCACTGTGACTGGAACATTGATTTGACCTTCTTTTTGACCATTTGGCAATAGTCTAGGATCATTTACCGTTACAATAGGTTGCACGCCATCTACTGGAAAATATGGAATTCGAACTATATCTATCACTTCATCCTCTGTCGTAGGGATACCGTACTTTTTCGTGATTCCGTTAGTTGTTGGCTCATATTTTTCATTATCTGGTTGTTGTTCCGTTACGACTGGAACTTTGATATGATCCTTTGTTCCGTCTGGGTATGTCACTGTTACATCTATATCCTTGTGACCTTCTGTTGTTCCATCTGGTAATTGTGTTTCATCATCCACTGTTACTGTCAGTTGTTGTCCTTCCAATGGATAGTTCGGTACTTGAATTGAATCTGTTACATCAGTTGGCGTTACCGGGATTCCAAATGGTTTCGATACCCCAGTCGTTATTGGGTTATATTTGTCTTTATCCAGATGCTTGTTTGTCCAAACTGGAACTGAAATGTGATCTGTGGAACCATCTGGATACGTTACTGTCACATCAACGTCTACTTTACCTGGCGTTTGCCCATCCGGTAAAGTATTTGGAACCGTCACTGTTACTTTTGGTTGTGTTAAGTCTGTTGGATATTTCGGTATCTCCACTAATTTTATAACGTCTTCCTCTGTTGTTGGAGTACCAAACGGTTTCAAGATACCTGTTGCGACCGGATCATATTTATCACTATCTAATTGTTGTTCCGTTACGACTGGAACTTTGACACGATCCTTTGTTCCGTCTGGGTATGTCACTGTTACATCTATATCCTTGTAACCTTCTGTTGTTCCATCTGGTAATTGACTTTCATCATCCACTGTTACTGTCGGTTGTTGCCCTTCCAATGGATAGTTCGGTACTTGAATTGAATCTGTTACATCAGTTGGCATTACTGGGTTTCCAAATGGTTTCGATACTCCAGTTGTTATTGGCTCATATTGCGATGCCATTGGTTGTTTTTCTTCAACGGTCACAGGTGCAAAGATTGTGTTTTTAGAACCATCTGGATATGTCACAATCACTGGAATATCATACTCACCCTCTGCTACTTTTTCTCCAGGTTTTACTGTAATCGAGCCATCACCATTCACTAAAGCCCAAGTTGGTACGTGATGACCTTTTTCAAAAGTTGTGCCATCTAGTAAAGGTTTGCCATCCATATTCTTAGGTGCTGGAATCGTTACTCTTTGACCTGATTCTACTGTTGTCGATGGGTATATCGGATGATATGTCGCCGCTTCTTCATTGACATGTACAATAAGAGAGTCCGAAGCTACGATATGATTACCTACCACGAGTTGTACAGTATACACTTCGCCTGATTTTGCGCTAGACGGTATTACAAATTCCGCTATATGTTCAGCCTCTTCTTCCGTAAAAACAGGACCACTATCTTCAACAATACTGCCCGATGAATCTTTCCATTGTACACGTGTAAGTAATGAAGTTTTAGGCATACCTATGATATCAATAGTTGCTGTTTGCCCACGATGCGCAGGGTTAGAGGTTGCATCAAATTCTTTTATTTCGATTTGAGATTGTGGTGCTTCAATAACCGCAAAATTAACATTGACCCATGCACGTCGAATGGGTCTATAATAGGGAGCTGTTTGCGGTGTAACGGTCAAATTATAATTCGGTCTCCGGAACTCTGGTGAAGTAAAACCTGAATAAGTTTTTACAATTTCACCATCAAAATCCAATACGTAACCGTAAAGATGGTCTTTGTTGAATGTGCCTTTAGGGAAACGCAATGTATATCTCCCCCACTCATTCGTTATCCCTTCTACAGTTGCTGCGATATATTCTGGATGTTTTATTAATAATTGACGTGCTGCTTCTGCTCGATCTTTCTTCGGCAAGCGATTGACTTGCGCATCGTAGGCTTTAGCACCTTGATCTGTTAATGATGACATGACCACTTTGTATCCAGAGGCAACGACATCTTTCGCATTGTGGTTTGGACCTGTCGCTGAGTTCACATAATCTCCAGCACCTGTTTCTATCCAAACTTTGCCGCTCACAAAGTTATTTTCAATTATCGTGACGGCTGGATTTGCTGCAGCACCTTTTGTATCTTTCACGTAATGTTTTGATATTAAATATTGTTCTGAAGGTATCGTTGTCATAAAGATACCTGTACGTTGCATATTTGTACCAATTAATGGAAATTGGCCCATATTGTTGTATGTCACAGAATCCACGTACGTTCCGGGAACATATCCTCCTGCAACACGTAACATTGTAGCGATATTACCGTCTTTAGTTCTAAAATCATTGATCCATATTTTATAATATTGACCCTTTACTGCTCTATATACGTGGTGTTTTCCTTTAGCATCTATCCAACCTGTGCGTAAATCGAAAGCATAAGCACCTGGACCCACTTGATTACCATCCGCAGCGCTTAATCTACTTGTCGTTTTTGCTATATAAATTGGCGAAGTGGCACCATCTTGATCTATCCACCGCAAATAAACTTTAGTGCCCTCTGGAACAGGTGTTAAACCATTAGCTATTGTCGTTGGTGTTCCGTGGTCTAACATCCATGCACGTCCAGATAACGTATGTGCTTTATTGGTCACATCATTTACAGATTTGATATAGCCATTTTGAATTGCATCAGCAAGTATCTCTACTTGATTTTCTGGAACAACATCACTCGGCCATGCTTTTGTTTTAGAAGCCGTCTCTTTGTCAAATTGATTTCTTGTTGTCACGTACATACTTTCGAAAGTTGATTTTTTTAATAGATTGTCTAATCCTTCTGCCAGTTTGGGTGCTTCCATTGTTGGTGGTTGTGCTCTGTTCGTTTGCGATTGATTTGTTGGATTTTCTAAAGATGGATATTCTTGTTTCTGTGTAGGCATATCAGTTGTAGACGTTGCTGTCGTAAAGGTTTCACTTGTTAAATATGCTGTTGTTTTTGCATTACGCGCTGATATTTCATTGTTTGCTTGGGGTTCAGTATTATTTTTCTGAGTGGCATTGTTACTTTCGTCAGTCGTTTGTGCATCATTCGATTGTTCTTTCATAGGGGCTTCGGTTGAATTTTCTGTGTCATTAATAGGTGTTGCTGTTGGTTGTACTGCATTATTTTGTTCTACAGTTTGTGGTGATGTTATTGATGGTCCATTTCCAGTTGTGCTTTTATCTCTCATTTCTTCAACTGATGAAAGATTTTTTTCTGTGGGCGTCACTTGTGCTACCTTTTCGTTCGTCTCTGTTAAAGCGCCAAAAATAGCGGAAGCATCAAAGAGGTTTTGCTTTGCTTCAGATGTTTGATCTTGTTCTGCAGCAGATGCATCACTCGTATGGACACCTAGCAAGAAAGCTGCTCCTACAAGCACTGACACAGTACCAGCTGAAAAGTGGCGAATAGCATACCGATTCTGACGTTTTGATAAAAAATTAAAATGTTTAGTTCTTGATTTATTCATGAAATTATCAACTCCTCATTATCAATCTTAAGTATTTAAAAAGCTTTTATTACAACTCCGGTCATTCTATCACCGAAATTAATAATGTCATAAATATTTGAAAAATCTTTACATGCGCTCGTAATAAAAAACGCCAATCCTTTTAAAAGAATTGGTCTGACCAACTCAATAAGGACAAGCGTTGATGTAATTTATGATTAAAAATCGCTATATTTTATAGATTGGACTGTTGAACAAAGTGGTATACTTTTTATCCCATTGGTTTTACTCTAATAAATGAGGATAAGCCTTGATATGACACGATACTTACTCCAAATGACACAAATCATTTCATATGTTCCTTTAAAAATCCAATAGTTAAAATAGTTGACGATGTTCATTTTAAATTGGTCTGGTGCCTGTTTGAAGTTTATTTTTAATAAGGCTCGCTAATTGAATCGTTGTGCATTTATTGACAATATGTAAAAATTAAATCATTTTGTAATCAAAACGTTAATTGTCAGCATATTTATTTTCTTTTTTTTTCGACGTATTAACTGAATAATGTAATCAAGTTATCTTTATAGATTTCGATGTCAATGCGCAATTCTCTTAAAGACTTGCTTAACATCAAAATTAAAAAAGCTCATGATAGTCAACACTACCATGAACTTTTTATTAATTAATTTAAACGGTCAACATACGCATCGAACGCATTCACAAAACGTTTCATGTAAGCAATCGTACGTTCATCTTCAATTGTTCCTGCTTCTGTAATTAACTCATGAACGCGACCAACAATCAATTTAGGCCCTGGCATAATGTGCGCATTCATCGCTGTTAATGTCTGTCTTAACTGTGCTTGTGACAGCGCTGATCCTGTAGCACCTGGTGAACAACCCGCAATCGCAAACGGACGGTCTATTAATGGGGAACGATCCCCTCTATTTTTAATACGAGACGCCCAGTCAATCGCATTTTTCAATGGCCCTGGTGTACCTGTATTGTACTCTGGTGTAACGATGATAATGCCGTCTGCTTCGCCTAATGCATCACGAAATGCTGTTACAGCTGCTG
Source organism: Staphylococcus pseudintermedius (assembly GCF_001792775.2). Lineage (GTDB taxonomy): Bacteria > Bacillota > Bacilli > Staphylococcales > Staphylococcaceae > Staphylococcus > Staphylococcus pseudintermedius. The sequence goes on along the minus strand of NZ_MLGE02000001.1, from coordinate 269,884 downwards.
GCTCTTGGTCGCCTTCAAGATCAAAGTTGTAAACGGGAACATCTTTAAATGATACCTCTTTAATATTCCAATTTTCAGGAACTTGTTGCATCATTTTCTCCATATAAATGCGGTTGTAAGAACCTTTTCTCAAGCTACCACAAATAAATACAATATTTTTCATCTTAACTCTCCTTTAGATAATCATTTTTCAAATCTGCTTACGACTGATATTAAATTTGGTACTATCATAACACAATTTTTTACATTTTACTGACTGTATGAATTCATTATAACTTGATTAATCTTTTTCAACATATTTGTTTATGTTGTATCTTCCAACTATATTGATGAACGTTAAAGGGCCTCCCTACTGCGAATCACATGACATTAAAGTTACATCCATACGCTCTCGTTATAACTTTTGGTCACAAACTCGATTGAACTTTGTGTTTCACACCATTTTTCTCCATCAAACGTTCAAAATTATCCCAAAATAATATATTGATAAAATTTTCACATATCGCTATACTTTGAATATCTGATACAATGAGGAGGTCCTGATAATGAGACAACGACAATGGGGTATGTTGCTCTTTACAGGTATAATTGGAGGTATATTATCTGGAATCGTTAAACTCGGCTGGGAAGTCATGTTTCCACCGCGTACACCAGAAAGAAATGCGACGAATCCACCGCAAGAATTGTTACAACAAATGGGATTCAGTCATGATTTCACACATCAAACTTATACATTTTCGCATATGGACTTGCCGTGGGTGAGCTTTATCGTTCATTTCAGTTTTTCAATTGTTATCGCTGTAATTTACTGCATGTTAGTGAAAAAGTATGCAGCCGTCGCTATGGGTTACGGGGCTGTTTTCGGGATAGTCATTTGGGTGTTCTTCCATTTGATTTTAATGCCACTGATGCACACTGTTCCTGCACCATGGAATCAGCCTTTCCAAGAGCATTTATCTGAGTTATTCGGACATATCGTTTGGATGATGACGATTGAAGGTGCCCGTCAACTTTACTTTTATAAGCATCAATCTGAACTTCAATAAAATAAAACATGGGCTAGGACATCTTGACGTTTTCCTAGCCCACTCTTCTTATTCTCATTCTTCTTTATCAGTCACAACTTCGTGATCTTCCATTTGCTCATAATGATATTTCACTAACTCAAAGAATTTTTCCATGTTGTAATTCCATCTATTATAATACGCGATAGGGTCTGTATGCGTTGTGCCGCCCCAATATTTCATAATCGCATAATGACTAATGACTGAACCTACCCCTTCTTGATCATCCGCGAGTGTTGGTTCAATATTTTGTTGTTTCAACATGTATGCTGCGAGCCATGCTTGGTTATTTACTGATCTTGCAAAGTCATCAAAGCTGTATACGCGTACAAGCTCAATATGATAAAAATAGGGATTGGCTTGTTTCCCCGCTCCCCAAGCTAGATAGTTAGATGGTGCAGTGAGACGAATTTCTTTTTCATCTACAAATGCGTGGACAAATGCGCGATCATACGTCCGATACATACGGTCCACCCATTGCGGTAACGTGCGGTCATCTTCACCGACTTCATGGATAACGACACCGATATATGTACCATATTTATACGGAATTTTAGGGAGTGTGTTCATACGTGCATCTTTTACAACTGGAGAATGAGGGATATGATTTTTCATAATGTATTGGTTGACATCGGGATAAGGAATTGGAGGAAACGCTTCTGACGATGAGCGCGATTGTTGCTGTTCACTTTGAAGGGTCAAGTTTTGGTGGTTCGGCATAGGTTGAGGGTTTAGTATAGTAGTCTGCAAGCTAGTTGTTGATGCAAAAGCCGTTGTAAAAAAAGTTCGTGCAACATTTGTTGTGGCAAAGCATAATGTACTCAGTGTCATTACAGTAGACAATGCCATCGTTGTAAAACCTTTAAGCATTTTAACCACACCTTTCTATCTTTTTAATTATTTAAAATATAGATAATCCTATAACACTTTTATATAAAAGATATAACGCCGTTCCTTGTTAAAGTCAATACTCTATCGATTGTCGATAAATTATTTTATGTTGAGATATCGCTCATTTTCCTTTCTCATCGTAGTGTTTATGTTATTTTCTCCATTCATTTTTGTAAGTACACTGAGTATATGATTGTTCATCTGCACGTTTGAATTTATATACGCCTCTTTATCTTTGGTCTACTTCGGATTATGATTCTCAATGACAAAAGTTCAACACGCATCTTAATAAGGTCACCCTTGCTATCAAACAAAATATGATATTTTTAATCCATTCCGCTACAGTGCTAAGTATTTTCCATTATTATGATTAATTGATACTTTAAACTAAGGCTCCATTTTGATATCAACAACTTTGAGGTGCAGTTCACATCAAAACGACTCACTTTTGAGGAAACGTTTAACAGACGCGGTAGTGTGGAAAACATAAAAGGTATATTTTGTAAAACTCTAAAATAATCATCTCAATCCAAAGAAAGTTATGATTATAATGACAAAAAGGAGAGTGACACAATGTCAACGACAACAGAAAAATTATTAGCTTTTCTTTCATATTTTAGCGTATTTTTTGCACCGGTGTTATTTCCATTGATCGTATGGTTGGTTGCACCACAGCCTGTGTCAACACATGGAAAGAAAGCATTGATTTATCACATTTTGCCGACTGTATTTTCCATCATCGCTTTCGCTTGTTTCATGGTGCTCTTTAATACAAGCGGTGCGGTGCTGACAACTTTACTCGTGATTGTCATCATTATTACAATTGTCGGTTCTCTCTATTACTTAGTGTATAACTTGTATGCTGGCATTAAAGTATTAGTTGTTGACCAACTTTAATTGATGTCTCTATACACATTCTATTGGCGACAATAATTGAGACTTTTACTTGCTTTTAGGCTCGGACATTGATTTGTTCGGGCTTTTGATTTCCACTTTAACCTCTTCATCTCGCTTCCACTCCAAATTAGTGACAAATGTCATATGAATCTCGTGACAAACTTCACTACTACGCGCGCAACTACAAACATACAATAAACATAACCTATCCAAGGATGTGATTTATATGATTCGAATAGCGCATTTAACCCAAACCTATCACCAAAAACCTGTTGTGAATGACGTCTCTTTTCCAATTCGTACCGGCCAATGTACCGCACTTATTGGTCCAAATGGCTCTGGAAAAACCACGCTTATTGATATGATTATCGGTGACCGTCATCCTGTACAAGGCACGATTGAAGATCCTGACCATCTTTTAACCTCTGAACGGTTAGGCGTGCTGTTTCAACAAAGTCACTTTCCAGAACGTATGAAAGTCATTGAACTGTATCACTTGTTTGCACATTGTTATCCGTCGCCCTTACCTTTTGAAGAATGGGTGGCCCTTACACGGTTTACAAAAAAACAGCTCCACCAATTTGCGACTCAACTTTCAGGTGGGCAACAACGCATTCTTGACTTTGCGTTAACACTGGTCGGTCAACCGCAATGTCTTATTTTAGACGAACCGACAAGTGCAATGGATGTCGAAATGCGCCAACATTTCTGGTCCATTATTCGTCAGTTGAAAGCAAATGGACGTACGATTTTATATACGTCTCATTACATAGAAGAAGTGGAGCAAATGGCAGATCGCGTCATTGTACTCAATCAAGGATGTTTAGTGATGGATGATACACCTCAAAATATTAAACGTAAACAAGGCCATTCCATCATCACATTACCGATACCACCATCTGAAGCACTGATATTACAGTTGTCTCGCATCAAACCCATGCCAATAAATGATGGTCAACTTCAAATTGAAACAGCGGATGTGCAGCAAACATTAATCGAGTTACTCGCACTCCATATTCCTTTGCAACATATTGAAATTCATCACCATTCACTACTCGAGATTATATTCAAACAGGACCAAGGCGGTGTATCACAATGATCAAACATTATTTTTTGACAGAACTCCGACTACTCACGCGACACAAAACACGCTTTGTACTTGCCGTTCTATTGCCAGTCACATTCTATTTATTATTTACATCCATTCTTGACCTACCTCAACCTATCATGGCAAAGTTTAATCAAGAATATATGTACAATATGACGACATTTAGTTTAATGAGTTTTTGCTTGTTTTCTTTCCCTTTTGACATTATTGACGAACGCACACGCGGATGGTACAAGCGACTCATGCGCACACCACTTACACCCGCACACTACATCGGTATAAAAATTGGTAAAACAATGTGTCAATTTGCACTGTCGATTGTTATTATTTTTACAATAGCTGCACAGTTTAAAGGCGTACAAATGGCGTGGACGCAATGGGTGAGTTCAGGAGTTTTAATTTGGTTCGGGGCGAGTCTCATGTTGAGTATGGGGGCATTACTTGCACAGATGAATGATGTCCAAAAGGCGAGTGGGGTCGGCAACATTTTGTATTTAGCTCTAGCCGTTCTCGGTGGTCTGTGGTTTCCAGTGTCACAATTTCCGACCTTAATGCAACATGTCGCACTAGTCACACCGACCTATCACCTTAAACAGTTGTCTTACACGGTTAGTTTGCATCAATCTTTTCCACTGACATCTTTAATCGTATTATTGGTATATTGTATAATTTTCTTAACACTTGCACTCTATATTCGACAAAGAAGTGAAACGATATGATTAAAAAGTTAGATTTACATTATTTGAATTTATCCAGTTTACTTTATTTACTCTTTCCGATACTTAACTTATGGAATCCATACATTTTTGGGCGTCACGATGTTTTAGTCGTTGTGACTTGCCTCTTTGTCATTGTCTATACGACCCTTGTAGTGTGTCATCCATTACTGTCTTACGGTCTGATGTATACGTTACTCGTCCTTCAATATGCAGGTGTTATTTATTTCGTATACGCGCTTAACCCGATGAATGCACTGTTTTTGTTTTATAGTGCTTTTGCGATTCCTTACGTTTTTAAAGCAAATGTATGGTCCAAAGAATATGTGACGTTCATTACTACGATGGTGCTTTGTATCATTGTGTCGCTTATTTATTATCCAGATTATTATTATACCATCGCCTTATTAATCTTTTTCACTGTGATTAATTTAATGATGTTTGCAAACTTTAAAAAAATTGAGCAAGCACATTATCAACACGAAATCGAGGCTAAAAATAAGCAGTTGAACTTTTTAATTGCTGAACAAGAACGTAACCGCATCGGGCAAGATTTACATGATACACTCGGACACGTTTTTGCGGCATTAAGCTTAAAATCCGAGCTAGCACTGAAGTTGATTGATACGAAGCCAGACCGTGCAAAAACTGAAATACAAAGCCTAAACGACATTTCAAAGGAAACACTCAATCAAATACGTGCCATTATTAATGATTTAAAAATCCCGTCTTTTGCGGAAGAAGTGGCATCTGTAGAGACGTTGTTAAAAGATGCCAATTTGGAATTTCATTTTGAAGGCGTACAATTCGCATATGCATTGAATCCAGCAAAACAAGGATTACTCGCGATGGTACTCCGCGAAGCGATGAACAACATTATTAAACATGCCGACGCGACAACAGTCCATGTGGCTTTATCCGAAACGACTGACGGATTGCAGCTCGACATCCAAGATAATGGTTGCGGCATTCGAGACAAGTCCCCTATTCATCTCCAAAGCATACAAGCCCGTGTCGAAGTATTAAAAGGGCAATTACATATAGAAAATAATGAAGGACTACACATACAAATTCTAATACCGAGGAGTGTGGCACTATGATTCGCGTCGTGTTAGCGGAAGATCAAACGATGTTACGTCAAGCGATGGTCCAACTGATGCAACTTCATGACACTATTCATGTTGTGGCTGATGTGGGCAATGGACAAGCTGCTCTAGAAACCGTCCAAACAACACCTGTTGATGTGATTATATTAGATGTCGAAATGCCTGGATTAACCGGCCTTGAAGTATTACAACACATTCGTGCACAAGCCATCGACGTGAAGGTTATTATTGTCACTACATTTAAACGTCCAGGCTACTTCGAAACAGCGGTGGCACACGATGTCGATGCATATGTATTAAAGGAACGTTCCGTCGATGAGCTCGTTCAGACGATACATCATGTTATAGCAGGTCAAAAAGAATACAGTGACGCGTTAATGACCTCGCTTGTGACAGAGCGCAATCCTCTCACTGATAAAGAACAATTGGTATTGAAAGAAATTGGCAAAGGGCTGACGAGTAAAGAAATTGCGCAAACCCTATATTTATCAGATGGCACTATACGCAATTATACATCGACCATCATCGACAAACTCCAGGCAGACAACCGCTTCGATGCATGGAAAAAAGCGCATGATAAAGGATGGATATAGCACGAGACTATACTTTGGCACATACCTACTATACATTCACCTATCCTAAAAAACGACCACGCACATCTTCCTATACGTGCGGTGGTCGTTTCATGTTCATTCAGTTGTCATCATTTTCAAATGCATTTCACAGTGATTTACCCCACAAAAATTGAATCAGTTCACGCGCAACTTTTTCATTATCATGCAATTCACTATGTTGCGCACTTGGACCGACATATTCAGATTCACGATACGTTTTCGCACTGCCCCCAAGTAGATATTTCAATGAACGAGAAGACGTATTCGATACACTGCCGTCAGAGTGCGTACCGTCTTTTAAGTCTCCGTATATGTTGAGGACATCAATATTCTTCCCTTTATACACATCTTTTAATACACGTAAATCTTGATAAGGTGGGTTCATACGACTAGGTTTGCCCTCCGCATCAAGCGTAATTTCATTCACTTCTTCATTCATATGCAGCACGCCGTTAAACGTCCCAGCGATATTCACTTGACGTTGCAACTGTGGCAATGCGGTATCTTTACCATACGTCGCCATATACTGCGCAAAAGTCATATTTGCCATTGAATGTCCGACAAAATTAAAGTTTTTAATGTGATATTTTGTTTGTAAAGCAACTAACACATTTTTAAACCATTCTGCATTCACATCTGGGTCTACTTCTTTATTCTCTTTCAATACGACTTGTACAATAGGATTAATCGCGTCACTATCCAAATGTCCTTTTAATTTCACTTCACCCGCTTCGTCGACGTGCGCGGTAATGACGTCTTGCGTGACACCTTGATTTTCCGCTTCCTTCACTAAAAACTTTTCAGAGTTCACCGTCCCGCCGTAACCATGCAAAAATAACGTCGGTGTTGCGCTATCAATGTACTTGGCATGTTTTGGATTATTGGCGATAGATGTATTGCGGTAGATAGCTATATACGTCACCCACACGACAATCAATAGTATCACTATACCAATACTCCATTTCCAAAACTTTTTCATGGATGTCACCTCTTTATACGCCCTCGATGCACTCTCATCGATGTTGACTAAATTTACCTGATTCTATTGCAAAATCCATGAAAAGTCAATTTTGTGCAATTTTCCTATATATTAGGACTAGTGTTTCACATGTGGCGTTTCATACGTTTGATCGAACAGTTTGTAATGTACAAATTTGGAAAGTTCATTCGAATGCGTAATCACTAAGATCGTATCATTACCGCCTATCGTCCCGATCACTTCTTTTAAATTCATTTGATCGATATAAAAATTCACCGTTTGTGCAAAACCGGGTGTCGTTTTAATAATTAAGTACGTATCTTTAATACTGAGGGAAATTATCTCCTCTTGATACAAATCAATGAGTCTTGCTTTCGCTTCTTTTGGTGCATTGTCGTTATATTGTCTGTAACATCGTTGTTGGTTTTCTGATGGCATTTTATAAATCTTCAACTCATTTAAATCTCGACTAATCGTAGCAAGACTGTATCGGATGCCAAAATGCTGTTCAATATAATCTACAATTTCTGCTTTCGTATGAATATCGTGTTCCTTTACAACCATCGATACTAAGTCTAATCTCTTACTCTTCTTCATACTTTTAAACTCCTTAATCTGATGATAAGTCAGTCAGACAACCATACACATCATTATCATAACAAAATATGATATTCTCAGATGTGAACTTTTTGGCACCTCTCAAAACGCCCTTTTCATATTCATCAGACGCACCTCCCCATCAAATGGATATCCATACATCATATTGAATGAAGCACCATCTTTCATTGCGCGCCTCACGACATATTCAATGATTATTCATTCTTATGGACCATTCAAGTACTCAGCATGTATAATCTATCAATTTTATGCATTGAATACATGATTTATATGAAGTATTAGACATTATTATTGAGAAAAAATTCACAACACATATAAAGAAAGCGCTTTATACTTTGGGTGTATTAAAACAAAGGAGGCGCAACAATGGAAAAGAATCCTATTCAAGTCAATAGTGAAATCGGGACATTAAAAACGGTTTTACTGAAGCGACCTGGCAAAGAATTAGAAAATCTTGTGCCCGATCATCTAAGCGGATTACTGTTTGATGATATTCCTTATTTAAAAGTGGCCCAAGAAGAACACGACAAATTTGCACAAGTATTAAGAGATGAAGGTGTCGAAGTCGTCTATCTCGAACAATTAGCCGCTGAGGCAATTGCTGACAAGGCTGTACGCGAACAATTTATTGATGATATTTTAGCAGAATCTCAAAAAACGGTGCTCGGTCACGAAAAAGAGATTAAAGCACTTTTTAAAAATTTAAGCGACCAAGAACTCGTCGATAAAATTATGGCCGGCGTGCGTAAAGAGGAAATTCAGCTCGAAATGAATCACTTAGTGGAATATATGGACGACAGATATCCATTTTATTTAGACCCTATGCCGAATCTGTATTTCACAAGAGATCCTCAAGCTTCTATCGGCCGAGGCATGACGATTAACCGCATGTATTGGCGCGCACGTCGCAGAGAATCAATTTTCATGACGTACATTCTCGCACATCACCCTCGCTTTAAAGACGCGGATGTTCCGGTTTGGTTAGACCGAAATTGTCCATTCAACATTGAAGGCGGCGATGAGTTAATTCTTTCAAAAGAAGTGTTGGCCATTGGTATTTCAGAACGGACGTCAGCACAAGCGATTGAACGGTTAGCCCGTCAAATTTTATTCGATGACCAATCAACATTTACGAAAGTGTTGGCGATTGAAATTCCAAACAGTCGTAGTTTCATGCATTTAGATACGGTATTTACGATGATTGATTACGACAAATTCACGATGCATGCCGCTATTTTTAAAGAAGAAAATCAAATGAACATCTTTACGATTGAAAAAGATGAGACAAAGCAAGATATTCGAATTTCACATTCAAGTCAATTAAAGCAAACACTTGAAGATGCGTTACATGTCGACAATATCCAATTCATCCCGACAGGTAACGGCGATGCGATTGACGGTGCACGCGAGCAATGGAATGATGGTTCAAATACATTGACGATTCGTCCTGGTGTTGTTGTGACGTATGACCGCAATTACGTTTCCAACCAACTATTAAGAGAACATGGTGTCAAAGTAATCGAAATTACTGGTAGTGAATTAGTGCGCGGTCGTGGTGGCCCAAGATGTATGAGTCAACCTTTATACAGAGAAGACATTTAAATATTTTATCATCTTATTATAGAAAGGATTTTCAAAATGACAGACATTCAAAAACCATTAAATTTAAAAGGCAGACATTTATTAAAAGAAGACGACTTTACGAAAAAAGAATTCTCAGACTTAATAGACTTTGCGATGACATTAAAATCCTACAAACAACAAGGAATCCCTCACCGCTATTTAGAAGGTAAAAATATTGCTTTATTATTCGAAAAAACATCGACACGGACACGCGCCGCTTTTACCGTTGCTTCTATTGATTTAGGGGCACACCCTGAATTTTTAGGTAAAAACGACATTCAATTAGGTAAAAAAGAATCTGTAGAAGATACTGCTAAAGTGTTAGGCCGTATGTTTGATGGCATTGAGTTCCGTGGCTTTTCACAAGCGACTGTAGAAGCATTAGCAAAATATTCTGGTGTCCCTGTATGGAACGGACTCACTGACGCTTGGCATCCGACTCAAATGTTAGCCGACTATATGACCATTAAAGAAAACTTTGGACATTTAGAGGGTATTCAACTCACATATATTGGCGATGGCCGCAACAATGTCGCTAATTCACTTCTTGTGGCAGGTCCGATGTTAGGCGTCGACGTGACGATTTGTACACCAAAATCTTTATTCCCTGCGCAAGACTATATTGATATCGCTGAACGTCGCGCTAAACAAGATGGCGGTTCAATTAAAATTACTGACAATATTGATGAAGGTGTTAAAGGCGCAGATGTCATTTATACAGACGTTTGGGTGTCTATGGGTGAAGAAAGTGAATTTGAATCACGTATTCAATTATTAAAAGATTATCAAGTGAATCGCGCATTATTCGATAAAACAGGTAAAGACGATACGATTTTCTTACATTGTTTACCTGCATTCCACGATACGGAAACGGTCTATGGTCAAAAAATTAAAGAAGAACACGGGCTGACTGAAATGGAAGTGACTGATGAAATCTTTAGAAGTCCTCATTCCAAAGTCTTTGATCAAGCAGAAAACCGCATGCATACAATCAAAGCTGTAATGGCCGCAACATTAGGATAGTTCAATAGATTTGATATAATTCAAAAGTCCAGACATACTTATTACAATGAAATAATATTAAAATCATTTAAAATAATATTAAAACTGGACTTTTGATTCTATCTAAAGGAGACATGACATATGGGCGGAACAGAAGAAAATAAATTAAATAAAACCTCCTTAATTGGTTTAGTCATTGGCTCAATGATTGGTGGCGGTGCATTCAACATCATTTCAGATATGGGCAGTCACGCTGGCGGATTAGCGATTATTTTAGGTTGGCTCATTACTGCAGTCGGTATGATTTCACTTGCCTTTGTCTTTCAAAACTTAACGAATGAGCGACAAGATTTAGACGGTGGGATTTACAGCTATGCCCAAGCAGGTTTTGGTGACTTTATCGGCTTTTCGAGTGCTTGGGGCTACTGGTTTGCGGCGTTTTTAGGTAATGTGGCCTATGCGACTTTACTCATGTCTGCAGTCGGCAACTTTTTCCCAACCTTTGAAGGCGGCAACACCCTTCCTTCTATTATTATCGCGTCCTTATTATTGTGGGGTGTGCATTACCTCATTTTAAAAGGCGTCGAAACTGCTGCACTCATCAACAGTATCGTAACGATTGCTAAGTTAATCCCTATTTTACTTGTCATTGTATGTATGATTGTTGCCTTTAATTTTGATACGTTTAAAACAGGACTGTTAGGAATGACAAGTCACCCATCACAAGGATTTAGTTGGGGAGATACACTCTCTCAAGTTAAAAGTACTATGCTCGTAACGGTTTGGGTCTTTACTGGTATTGAAGGTGCCGTTGTCTTTTCTGGACGCGCTAAAAATAAAAAGGATGTCGGTTCAGCAACCGTCATCGGATTAGTTTCTGTATTAGTCATCTATTTCTTAATGACCGTCTTAGCACAAGGTGTCATCCAACAAAATCACATTTCAGCACTTTCCAATCCTTCTATGGCCGCTGTGTTAGAACATATCGTCGGACATTGGGGAGCTGTACTCGTGAATATCGGGCTGATTATTTCGGTTTTAGGTGCATGGTTAGGTTGGACACTGTTAGCCGGTGAATTACCGTTCATCGTCGCAAAAGATGGGCTATTCCCGAAATGGTTTGCAAAAGAAAATCAAAATAAAGCACCGAGTCATTCATTATTAATTACGAATATATTAGTTCAAATCTTTCTAATCAGTATGCTGTTCACACAAAGTGCGTATCAATTTGCGTTTTCACTTGCATCTAGCGCCATTTTAATTCCATATACATTGAGCGCGTTTTACCAAGTGAAGTATACCGTTCAAACGAAACAGCGTGCGACAACAAAGCAATGGCTGATTGGTATCATCGCATCGATTTATACAATTTGGCTCGTTTATGCAGCTGGATTAGACTATTTACTATTAACCATGTTGCTTTATGTACCTGGACTGGTCGTTTATACGATCGTACAAAGAAACAATCAAAAACCTTTAAAACAAATCGATTATATCTTTTTCATGCTTATTTTATTATTAGCGATTATCGGCATCGTCAGACTACTCACTGGTGCCATCGATGTATTTTAATGAGGAGTGATTTTTATGCATAAAAAAGTTGTGATAGCTTTAGGTGGCAATGCAATTCAAACGACAGATGGATCTTCAGAAGCTCAAAAGAAGGCGATACGTGCGACGATGCAAACACTGAAGCCATTATTTAAGACCGACTACGATATCGTTATCTCTCATGGTAATGGACCGCAAATTGGTAACCTTCTTATTCAACAACAAAAAGCGGATAGTCCTGAAACCCCTGCGATGCCACTCGATACATGTGGCGCGATGACACAAGGGATGATTGGCTTTTGGATAGAAACCGAGGTGAATCGTGTATTAGCAGAGGTGAATCGCGACCGTAGAGCAGCAACCGTGATTACACGTGTGGAAGTGGATATCAATGATCCGAGAATGGCGCATCCAACAAAACCGATTGGCCCATTTTATACTGAAGCAGAAATAGAAAAAGTTAAAAACGAAAACCCTCATTCCATCTATAAAGAAGATGCTGGAAGAGGTTATCGTAAAGTGGTCCCTTCCCCGCTCCCTGTATCCATCTTAGAACATCAACTGATCAGTACGTTAGTTGAAAACAACAACATCATTATCGCTTGTGGCGGCGGTGGAATTCCCGTAGTCAAAAAAGATGATACGTATGAAGGTGTGGAAGCCGTCATCGATAAAGACTTCGCAAGTGAACGTTTAGCACAGCTTATTGATGCGGATGTACTGATGATTTTAACGAATGTTGAAAACGTCTACCTCAACTTCAATCAACCTGATCAAAAACAACTGACTCAAATTGATGTCGCCAGTTTGAAACAATATGCACGTGACGGTAATTTTGCAGAAGGTTCAATGCGCCCTAAAATTGAAGCGGCTATAAATTTTGTGGAAAATGGAGAAGGGCGTCGTGCAGTGATTACAAACTTAGACAAAGCCTACGAAGCCTTTAAAGGAAAAGCCGGCACACAAATTTATCAGTAGTCATAAGGTGGTGCTTATATGGGGGAAAAGTCATACAATTACACAATAATCGATACCTCCCTAATTCAAAATGACATTCACACATTTTTAGAACGATTCGCTGCCTTTATTAATATTCCTTCGATTGTCTTACAACCTTACAAAAATGAATTTATCGTAAGACAGTATAACAAAGGCCAAGTGATATATTATTCATCAGATGAACTGACACATATTTATTTTTTAATCGATGGTTATATCGTACGAGACCATTACAATATTCATGGTGATCTCTATCGTGTGATTAACAAAGATCAACAATTATATCCGCTTCACAATCTATTTCAAGATAAAGTCACACATGAGATTTGTTCTGCGCTCACCGACTGTATTGTAATGACCATCCCTATCGATTTGATAGAATATTTATGCAAAAACCATCACAAAGTGTTCATTCAGCTGTTTAAATATTTATGTGAAAGTGAACAACAACTGACTGAATACAATATGGCACTCACTGCTAAACATGCCAAATCTCGTGTGATTAAAGTGCTCATTTATTTATGTCATACCATTGGCGACGATCATGACGAGTTTTACGAAATCAAGCCTTTTTTAACGATTCAAATGGTGAGTGACCTTGCAAGTGTTTCACGCGAAACAACCGGACATATTATCAATGCGTTGAAAGCAGAAAACTTGCTCATCAAAAACAAGAAAAATTGGTTGTTTAGTAAAGTACTGGTTGATCAACATGAAGATGATTGAAACTAAGATTGAGACTCGCACTAAAAATGACTTAACAATATTATGTATCCTTGTTCTCATGATATGCATACTATATTTTTATGATGGCCATCATGGTTTCGCTTTCCAAGGGACTTGCCTCAACTTAATTCGGCTTGATTAAAGGGTTCGCTAGGTGGGTGCCGAATTAAATTTTCGGCTGCGTCTGATCCCCCTAGGAGTCTCAGCCATATGGTCAATCTTTCATCAAATAGGTAGGATAAGAATAAGTTTCTGAGTGGAGAAAAGCAAAATTTTTACTACATCATCCATATTTACTTTCAATCATTTGTTTAATCTAAAATGAAGACGAGGCTGGGATAGCATGATTTCCCGGTCTCTTTCTGTGTTGAAATATATATGACTGTCTCACTACTCACCTTGAATTGTCGGTACAACGATCGTTCGCACCCCCGCGCCTATTTTGTTGTGATATGACTTTTGATAAAATGAAAGTGACATTGATAAATGGAGTGATTCAACTATGGCACATCATATCGATCAATTAAAACATATCATCGACCACTCAGAACGCATCGTATTTTTCACGGGTGCAGGTGTATCAGTCGCAAGTGGTGTCCCGGATTTCCGTTCAATGGGTGGTTTGTTTGATGAAATTTCAAAAGAAGGCTACTCACCGGAATATTTGTTGAGCACCAATTATTTAGAAGATGACCCAATTGGTTTTATGCGCTTTTGTCACAAACGTTTACTCTTGGAGGATAGATTGCCGAATCCTGCTCACAAATGGATTGCCGAATTAGAGCAACGTCAACACTCATTAGGTGTCATCACGCAAAATATTGATGGCCTTCATAGTGATGCAGGAAGCCAACATGTCGATGAATTACATGGCACACTCAACCGCTTTTACTGTCCGAATTGTCAGCAACAGTACACGAAAAATGAAGTCATGACACATCAACTGATACAATGCCAACAATGTGGACATGTGATTAGACCGGATATCGTCCTTTATGGCGAAACGCTGGATCAAACGACAATGTCCAACGCACTTCAGAAAATCACACATGCTGATACATTGATTGTGTTGGGCTCATCGCTCGTCGTTCAACCTGCAGCTGGACTCATTTCACATTTTCAAGGTGGACATCTTGTCATTATTAACAAAGACACTACCCCTTATGATCAACAAGCTAATCTGGTTATTCATAATGATATGGTCTCTATTGTTGAGGAGCTCATAAGAAACGGATGACCTTATGGTACTTATTGTGGGGGAATATGGCGCATTGATTATGATTTGAAAACACAACACTTTTATAGGTGTTATTTTCAGTGATGGCGATCTTTCATTAAACCTATGTGCCATAACCATTGTGATTTCTAAAATATACAGTATCAATGACTATTTAACACGCTATCGATATTTTCTCATCAATACATCTGGAATATGACAATAATCATTAGGATATTTATCAAGGTGATCTTGATGGACGTCCGCACTTGGAATATAGTTTGTCAGAGGTGCCACTTCTACCATAATGTATTCGGCATCAGCTCGGTTTTGAATATATTGTCGGGCTTCAATTAAATGGTGAGACTGCTCGCTATAGATACCTGTACGGTATTTCGGCCCAAAGTCTTCACCTTGTTGATTGAGGCTATACGGATCTATGATTTCAAATAAGTCGTCTATTAGGCGAGTCACATCAATTTTTGACGGATCAAATATTGTTTTGACACATTCAACGTAGCCATCATACGGCCCATCTAATGTCGCACTGTCTCCATTAGCACGACCCGCTTCTGTCATAACGACACCCGGTATGGTTTTGACAAATGCTTGTACGCCCCATAAACATCCGCCTGCAAGATAAATGGTTTCCATCAGTTTCACTTCCTCTCTAAAGATTCATTAAAAAATGAGCATCAAATCTGAATGAGAAAGATTAACGCTCAATTAAATCATCACACACTACATAAGATGCACAGTTTAGGCGCCTCATCGATTAAATACTCATATCAAAATCAGGCGCATTGTCAATCGTCATCCTCTCCACAATACGCCTGAATGAAGCCATTATTTAATGCTCCCACATACATGAAGCGCGATTGAGTATACGCTTTTTCAACCTTTATTTTTCATCATTCAAATAAGTTGTAAACATTTCCTGATATAACTGAATAAAAGTTAAATAAACGTCTTTTTGGACATATTCATCAACTTGATGGGCTTGTGATGTTTCACCAGGTCCAAAGGTTATAAATGGAAAATGAATATCTTTATCTTTTAATAAAAGCGATGCGTCCGTAACCCCCGTTGAAGCAATCTTTTTAACTTTTTCGCCAAAGTATTTTTCGCTGATATCTTGCGCAAGGTTAACCAGACGATTTTCTCCTGTAGTGACAACAGGTGAGCGGTCCCCATATGCTTGGAGTGTGAGACGATGATGATCATCGCTTACACGTTCTTGAATCGATTGAAATAACGCCATAAAACTTTGACTATTGTATTCTGTCACTGTCCGTACATTGAATAAGGCTGTTGCTTTGTCTGGAATAGAGTTCACCTGATCCCCGCCTTGGATAACCGTAGAGGCCATTGTTGGCGGGCCTATGATATGATTACGTTCATGGACGTGTTGAAACGCCTCATTCAAATGATAAATAAAGTTTACAACAGGTGTAATGGCATTGATCCCTAACTCTGGCATAGAGCTGTGCGCAGATTTACCTCTGGATGTTAATTCGAAATGCATAGACCCTTTATGTGCGTAAAACATACCATTTTGTGAAGGTTCTGCAATCAATAAAGCATCCAAATCATCAGTATAACCTTGTTCTCTTAATTGCGCTGCCCCTTCACTGGCAATTTCTTCACCAGCCGTTGCTAATAGACGAATCGTCCCTTTCTTCAATAATCCCGCTTCTTTAATTTCAATCATACTTATTACGAGTGCTGCGAGACCTGCTTTCATATCCGCTGTGCCACGACCATGTAATCGGCCATCTTCATCCTCCGTTAGCTGAAATGGTTCATATTGCCATGTTGTTATATCTCCTACATTCACTACATCCATATGACCTGAAACACCAAGAACGGGGTGCCCTGAGCCAATTTCTGCTACTAAGTTCGCACGTGTCTCACTATTTTCTAGTTTTAAAATTTGAGCATTAATTTGATATTTATCAAACAAATTTTTTAAATACTGAGCCACTTCAACCTCATAATCGTTAACTGACTGGATTTCGATGATGTCACGTAAAATTTGAATTTTTTCATCTGAACTTAAAACTGACATATCCGTCACATCCTTTCAAAAATGCGTTAAGTAGATTCGTCTAAAATATTGTTCACTGTCCTCCCAATCTTAACGCTTATGATACAAACTTATTGTCTCAAAAAGGGGGGTGAATTACAATTTGGGGCGCTTATCTAACTAAATGTATTCATGTCACTTTCTTAATTCACCTTTGAAATTAAAAAAACTCTTCTATACAAGATGAGCCACAAAAGAGTTGGCTATATTAATAATTTTACCTTCCTAACAACGTTTTAGCATTTTTAAACATGAATTTTTCTTTTTGTTCATCCGCGATAAAGTTTACTGGCAAAATTTCACGCTCTCAAACAATTATTCTTAGTTCATAGTCAGCAATATCATCGTTTACATTACAACTTCATCAGTTAATTTGCTTTCCAATAAAAAAACCCCACATCACTCTTAACGCAAAAAACACGAAATTTTGCGTTAAGAATATGCGGGGTTTTTATCAGTTCTTTTGAGAAATGCTGTCATATCAACGTTTTTAAGTATTTAGCTCCTTTTTTGAATACTTACCTTACACACGAGCCCTTGTGTTAACTTATCTAAGAATTTGGAGTAAATTACGATTCTTCATAAACGATAATGTCGCCGGGTTGGCAATCTAAATATTTACAGATGGACTCTAAAGTACTGAAGCGCACGGCCTTTGCTTTTCCAGTCTTTAAAATAGATAAGTCCGCAATGGTCGCCCTTGTCTTTCGCTAACAGTCCTACTACCAAGCCTGTAACGGACTTTCACCATCAAGATGTTATCCATTCCAGGTGCACCATAAACAACCCAGGAAATGTATTCGACATTCATTTCCCGGGTTATCCCATTGACTTGAAATTAATTATTGGTGTTTTCAACCTATACGCGTATAGAAATTAGCCATTGCACTTCTAAAGCCACTTTGCTAATTTAATTGCTACAAATTGTAGTGGTAATCGAATGACATGTTGAATGACACTGCTAGATTCATCTTTATATGACATTCTCTTTCTTGCTGCATAGATATTCGCTGGGAAGACTAACCACAAAAAGCCTTGGACAATTTTTCTCACTGCCCTTCTATTTTTTCCTAGTAATACATACACAGCAATCATTAATTCTAATATTCCTGAATATTTAACAATAGCTCGCTTAAATGGTAAATAAGAAGGTACGATTTTTAAAAACATCGCTTCCTTTTTAAAATGTGAGACACCACTTAGATAAAATATCATACTAAACAGTGCACTTACGACTAGTCTTTTCATATAATCGCCTCTATTCTTCTGCTACTTTGACAATTTGTTTTCCAAAGTTCTCGCCTGTAAATAATTTTCTGAATGCAGTAGGGACTTGATCAAATCCTTCATCTATCGTAAATTCAGCTTTGATTTTCCCTTCTGTAATCCATTGGCTGAGCTGTTCTTGCGCTTCTTTAAAGTAATCTGAGAATTGTGCAACAACAAATCCTTGCATCAATGCTTGGTTTTTGACTAACGTTCCTTGAATACGTGGTCCTAGTTCTTCTACATCCGCATTATACGAGGAAATAGCGCCACATACGGGAACTCTCGCAAATTGATTCAAATGTTTGAATACTTCGTCTGACACTGCGCCACCTACATTTTCAAAGTATACATCCACACCGTCTGGGACTGCTGCTTCAAGCTGAGTTGTGAAATCACTACTTTTATAGTCGATTGCCGCATCGAAACCGAGCTCGTTTGTTAAATATGCTGTTTTCTTTTCACCGCCAGCGATACCTACTACTCTGGCTCCCTTGATTTTAGCGATTTGCCCCACAACAGAACCTACTGCACCTGATGCTGCCGAAACAACCACCGTCTCATTCGCTTTAGGTTTCCCGATTTGAAGTAGTCCTGTGTAGGCAGTCATTCCTGGCATGCCCAGTACGCTTAAATATAAATAGAGTGGCACATCTCTTACATCTAGTCGTGTCACTGATTCTCCAGATACTGTATTAATTCTTCTCCACGGTAAAATACCTGTAACATAATCTCCCACTGAAAATTGTTCATGGTTTGATTGTTGTACTTTCCCTACGATATGTCCTTTTAATGGCTCATCTAGTGCATAAGGTTGAATGTAGCTTTTCGTGTCATTCATTCGACCTCTCATATAAGGATCCACTGAAATATAAATAGATTCGATTTGAATTTCCCCCGCTTCAGGTGCTTTCACATCAACGTTTTCAAAACGAAACACATCATCTTGTGGGACTCCTTTGGGGCGGGTTGCAAGTACAATTTGTTCATTATTCATAGACTATTCCTCCAAATATTTTTGAATCGCTTCAGTTAATGGAAGTTCACCGTTAATGATCTGGAATTCGCGACCTTGCAATGATTTATCACTTAATACAGATACAAGCACTTCTGCCACGTCTTCTCTCGTAACCGTAGGATGTTGCACCCCTTTAAATTGCTCACTAATTTGAAACTTTTGCGTCTCTGGCTCATTTGTTAGTGCGCCAGGGTGAACAATAGTATATTTTAAATTCGTTTGTCTTAAATAGACATCTGCATAATGTTTTGCAATTGTATAAGGTTTTAAATCTCCTGATGCATCAAATGCTTCTCTACGCGAGTCGTAAGTAGAAACCATGATGAAGTGCTGATTGCCAACCTGTTCACTCGCTTTAATGGCCTTAATAGCACCATCTAAATCAACAATCATTGTCATATCCGCGCCTGTACTTCCTCCAGATCCAACAGAGAAGAGAATTTGATCAAACTGTTTAAATTGGGTTGCTAATTCGTCGATAGATTGTTTCTCTACATCAATGTATACTGCGTCGATACCTTTAGATTTCAATGTTTCCACTTGCGACATATTTCTCACACCCGCTGTAAAGTCCATTTGACGTACTTTCAACTTACGTACTAAGTGTTGTCCTACGCCACCATTCGCTCCAATAATTAATGATTTCATAAATGTTCTCTCCTTTAACATTGATTATTTTGTTAATAATTTCAACACATTTTCTGCAACTGCATGCCCAGATTGCGGATTTTGTCCTGTTACAATGCGACCGTCTATCACTGCATATGACTGCCAATCAGCTTCTTTTTTGAATTGTGCACCAACATGCACCAACTCATCTTCTAATAAATATGGCATGTATGGCGTTGTGCCATTCGCTTGTTCTTCACTGTTTGTAAACCCTGTTACCGCCTTTCCTTTAACAATATTTTCTCCATTTTCTTTAATATCTATTAGACCGACAGCACCATGGCATACCGAAGCAAGAACACCATTGTTGTTGTAAATACTCAAAGCAATTTCATTCAATTGTGGATTGTCTCTTAAATCCCAGACCACCCCATGACCACCTGCAAAGTAAATAGCACTATATTCATCAGGGTTCACTTCTTCAGGAGAAAGCGAATGACCAAACTGATTCATATAATTTAAATCGGTATAATATGCCCAATCTTCAGCTGTCATCATTTCAGATTTGAGACTTGCCGGATCTAATGGTACATAGCCGCCTTTAGGACTAACCAAATCTACTTCATAACCAGCGTCATAAAAATCTTTCGCAAAATGTGTTACCTCCGAAAACCACGCACCTGTAGCTCTCTCTGTATCAGGATATTTCGAAATATTTGTAACTACAATTAATGCCTTTTTCATTGAAATGCCTCCTTATTCGTGTTTATATAAAGTAGAATAACAGTTAAACCTTAGTTTAATTGAAAGGATATGCTTACATGGATCAATATTATATAGAATACGTTTCAACTCATTGCGATATACCGAAAAGTAAACTGCGCTATTA
The DNA here is from genome assembly GCF_001792775.2 of Staphylococcus pseudintermedius. Lineage (GTDB taxonomy): Bacteria > Bacillota > Bacilli > Staphylococcales > Staphylococcaceae > Staphylococcus > Staphylococcus pseudintermedius. Next base: position 248,906 of record NZ_MLGE02000001.1, on the reverse strand, counting down.
TGAAAAGAAAAATATATTAAAAAATATTAAAAGAGACGCCAACAATAAGCGCCTCTATACAAACGATGATATTGAAATGATTAAATTCATCAAATGCTTGAGTCATCTCAATATGCCTTTAAAAGAAATTGAAAAATATACCTCCATGCTGTATCAAAATAAAATAGATGTCAAAACCATTTTAGTGGCACATTTAGAGTTTTTAAATCACCAACGCAACCTTATCAGCACGCACATTGACTTAATCGAGCAAGAATTGAAAAAAGAGACTCATTCAAAATAGCATCTATATCTCTAAAAACCTTAAAAGACATAAAAATTCACATTAACATTAGTGCTTCTAGTTAAAAAGCACAGGGAGGTCATCATATGCACTTAGGCGTCATACTAAACAGGGTTTGTAGAATCAATCATAACCCTCTTCTTGATTATGTCATTACACATCAAGACGAAATAAAGCAACTATATTTGATATTACCTATAGAAGATTTGAGTGATGCGGCTACAGTAAAACGCGAGGATTATCATCATGTCGTAAAAGGGTTTGTAAGTACCCTCATTAAACACAATATACACCCTTATATTGTTGATTATAAAAATTTGGATACATTAGCGAATGCGTTATCACTCTCTCACGTATTGATGGCCAAAGACATTATGAGTTATCACAGAGCAAGTTATGACTATCCTCATATGAAAAAACGGTTTGAAAAGCATCACATTTCGGTCATTGGTCAACGTGTCAATCACTACTTTCAGCCATCAAAGACTTTTAACCAGCAACACCAACCTTATCAAATATTTACATACTTTTATAAAGCCAATCGCCAACATCTAGCTCATACACCTCAAAAAAGCACGCAACTGAAGCAATTAGCACAATATGCTGCCAAAGGAATGAACCAAAGTGATTTAAAATTTGACAAACACACAGATGAAGAAGCCTATGCACGTCAATCCTGGAATCATTTTTTGAATCATGAGATTACCCTTTATTCTCAATTAGCAGATGATATCACTCGAAATAATATCAGTGGTTTAAGCAGGTATTTAGCTTATGGTTTACTCGATATTCGAGAAGTCATCAATCATTTACTTGAAGGATATGACAGTGATGAAAATAGTTATGAGTCTTTCATCAGAGAACTCATGTTTCGTGAATTTTATTATGTATTAATGACACAGTACCCAGATGCCGCGACACAATCTTTTTCTGTCAAGTATCGGAATATGGAATGGTCTGAGCGTCAGTCTCATTTTGAAGCTTGGAAAAATGGAGAAACCGGTTATCCTATTATCGATGCAGCAATGAAAAAACTCCTTCGTACAGGGTATATGCATAATCGCTTACGTATGATAGTGTCTCAATTTTTAACAAAACATCTATTTATGAACTGGACTTGGGGAGAAGCACATTTTAGACGCTATTTGATAGACTACGATAATGCTTCGAATGTACATGGTTGGCAATGGTCTGCATCTACCGGAACAGATGCCGTCCCTTATTTCAGAATGTTCAATCCTATACGTCAAAGTGAACGTTTTGATGCAATGGGTGATTTTATTAAAGAACAGTTACAAATATTGAAAGACGTAAAGCCTAAGTATATTCACAATCCCTCTCAATATGTAACAGCAATACAACAAAATCATCAAATAAAAATTGGGGAAGATTATCCAAAAGCCATCGTAAACCATAAAGAGAGTAGAGATTATGTGATGCAACAATTCAAGCAATATACAAACTATAAGAACGGGAATCATCATGAAAATGACATTAACATTGATTTTTGACATGGCAATGATCATCGCAAGTATCTTGTTTTGTTTTAAAGGATTGAGTATCGTATCTACTGAGCACTGATTCTTGCCTCGGTCACTTTTTGTAGCTTGATTTCCTTATATATGGAGTTCAAAAAATGGAAATCACGTAATGATGAGCTACCAATCTGACAGTTAATTGCCCTGTATGTACTGTTAAATACCAGAGTAAAAAAACATTTCAAATCAATTTACAAATTATGGGTTTGACTTAAGCATATTTCAAATAAAAAATGTAGGGAAATGGCAAATATATTGACCACTTTCCTACATTTCTGTTTTCACCATATTACGATTTTAAAATTATTCTTTAATTCACCTTACTATGCTTTTTCTTTCGACGTAACAACACTACTGACCCAGCAACAAGAAGGAGAGGAATCATCATGGAATGACTTCGAGAGGTTGTCCCCGTATCTGGTAGTGCTTTTGTATGGTGGGGATTCTTTTCTTTAACTTCAGATACCTTCGTATTCACTACTACTGTGCTAACGTGGTTCTTTGTGTTTTTGTCTTCTAAAGTTGGCTGAACGCTAACTGATTCTTCGGCCTTTGGAGTTTTTGTACTTTCTACCAAGTTACTATCGCCTTTCTTTTCAACTTCTTGGTTTTCCATGATTTCTTCTTGCTGAGGTTGATTCTCTGTTACTTCTTCTTGAGGTCCTGGGTTTGCTCCACTTTCTTCTCCAACTGCTGTATCTTCTGTCATTTCCACCAAGTTGTTTTCTTCAATGACTTCGATGTTGTGGTTTTCTGTGATCTCTTCTTGAGGACCTTGATTTGCTCCACTTTCTTCTTCCAACGCTGTATCTTCTGTCATTTCCACCAAGTTGTTTTCTTCAATGACTTCGATGTCGTGATTTTCCGTGATTTCTTCTTGAGGACCTTGGTTTGCTCCACTTTCTTCTCCAACTGCTGTATCTTCTGTCATTTCCACTAAGTTGTTTTCCTCAATGACTTCGATATCGTGGTTTTCCGTGATTTCTTCTTGAGCACCTTGATTTGCTCCACTTTCTTCTTCCAACGCTGTATCTTCTGTCATTTCCACCAAGTTGTTTTCTTCAATGACTTCGATATCGTGGTTTTCTGTGATCTCTTCTTGAGGACCTTGATTTGCTCCACTTTCTTCTTCCAACGCTGTATCTTCTGTCATTTCCACTAAGTTGTTTTCTTCAATGACTTCTATGTCGTGATTTTCCGTGATTTCTTCTTGAGGGCCTTGGTTTGCTCCACTTTCTTCTCCAACTGCTGTATCTTCTGTCATTTCCACCAAGTTGTTTTCCTCAATGACTTCGATGTCGTGATTTTCTGTGATCTCTTCTTGAGGACCTTGATTTGCTCCACTTTCTTCTTCCAACGCTGTATTCCATCCTATATCAATCACATGGCTATCTTCAATAATATCTACTACATCAGCTTGAATTTCAGGTTCTGGTTTTGGTTGTTCAGGTGGTTTCGGTTTCAACTCACCGCTTCCACTCGCACTGTTTTCGTAAAACTTCACACCGTTCATTTTTTGGTAACTGAACGGATAGTAACTGTTTAATGACTGTATATATGTTCTATACAACAGTGTTTCAGCTTGCGCATCATATGCCCCTTCATAATAGATGGCATATTTTTGATTCTTGCTAGTATCCAGATTCAAGCTATAACCACCATCATATTTTCTTACCATAGTATCGTTTATGCTGATTTCTTCCCACATATTAGGGTCTATAGTAATACTTTCAGGAGGAACACCTTGTCCTTTATATTGATATACACGCACTGTAGGTTGCATTAAGTCTTTCGTCGTACCACTGACCACTTCACCATTAACTGCAATTGTCCCCCTGCCATTTAAATAGCCATTAGGGTTAATGTATGCTATTTGTTGAAATTTAGCTTCTTTTTTGTTCACTTGCGAAATACGTCCATCTACATAATGACTATTATCATAATAAACGTCAATATTGGCTTGCGTTGAATGATTACCGATCATCGTCGTGAAAGTTTGTGTCCCAGTAGTCAAGACTTTTTCCGGACTTACGAAATAGCTCACTGATAACTCAGCAGTCAAATTTTGCTTGCCATTTACATAATCTTTAAATGTATATACGATTGTTTTACCATCTTCCAACACTAGACCTTCAGCAATTACATCCGTCGCACTTTCAGTATTTTTAGCCATGATTCTCGGTGCGGTTCTTTCAACAGAAACACCATGCGTATTGATATTGTCAGATAATTTTATAGTAAACTGATCGCCTGATTTTACATTACTAGGAAACTTTAATTGATAATTCAACCTGCCACCTTGTCCCTGATGAGGTCGAATAGTAGTTTCGCTGTTAAATCCTTTGATGTCACTCCTATCCACTACAACCTCATTAGAGATATCTTTACCACCTACATGTTGTTCAACGTCTTGAGGGGATTGCATCACTTGAGTATTTTCTTCTTGAGACACTTCCTCCGCACTCACAACATTTTTGGCTTCAACTTGTTGTTGCTGAAGCATAGTCTCATCTTCTTTGCGGCTAAATGATACGGGTTTTTGCTTATCCTCGTCTTCAGACTGATGTGCTGCTTCACTATTAGGTTTAACTGTCTCAGCTGTTTGAGGATTCGCATAAGCTGTCTCCTGCTTGAATTCTGAAGAAACACCATCAGTATGACTACTTTCTTGTGCTTGTAATGCATCATCAGCATGTGCTTTAACATCGGATACACTTGCAACATCTTCTTGTGCTTGCGTTGCCGTATTCGTAGGTACTTTTACAGCGGATACATTTACATTATTGCCTTCTTGAGGTACTGCTTCCACTTGCAAATGTTGCTCAGAAGCTTGCGTTGTCACTGAATTTCTCCCAGTTGTTTCAGTGACATCTTCATTCGCTTGAGCTTCATCATTTCCCAAAACACCATACATGAGTCCCCCAACAATGACAGATGCGGCTCCTATAGATAACTTTCTTATTGAATGCTTTTCTTTTTCATTTTTGTACACAATTAATAACTCCCTTTCTAATAACTCATAACAATATAATACGAGAACCTTTAGTTGTCTACTATTTTGTTTTTCAAAACTCATTAGAAAATTCTATTTATCGGAATGTTCAGAAAGATAAATGGTTTATTTTAACCTCATTTATAAAAATAAAATATATTGTAATAAAAATAATAAGCCTTAACAAAATAAAACCGAAACTTTTGGAAGCAATCACAAAAGCATCGGTTTATATATGTTTTTAAAATAAATTATGAAATTTTAATATACATTTTTATAGCAAGGGTTTCTCCTAGCCTCTCACATACATCTATAATTTGGATTTCAGATCTTTTGAAAGCACTTATGTCTCCAAAACTACTCCTACCCTTGAAAATTAAATCATAGAAGCGATGTCCAAAACAAATAACAAAATCATATCAACCACAACAACTTTTTCATCTTATACTCGTTCCTTTAATTGATCCAACATTAATATTGCCCATTCGAAAATTTGCATGCTCACTTAACAAATTGAGATGATACCTTGTCTTCATAATGATACACACCTAGAAGCCATTTCAAAACCTTTAACTTCTCCTTGTTCAAAAGATTGAAACGATACATCGTCGCCTTATGTTGCATGCGTACCGTACTCCCCACATAACATAAGTATCTTTTCCAACCGTTTAACATTTTAGCAACTCTCTTTCGTTAATTTCCTTTACCAAAGATGAAAAATGTGTTTTTGTCTTCGCAATACTAAATTTAAATGAAGCAATGCCTCTCGATTAAAGTGAATCTAATTATCAAAAAATGTACCTTTCAAACCAGTCACATCCAACCAAAGCATGCCTTTTCACATACTCTTTAAGTTATTCACCTAAATCTTTACCATTTGTTTCTATCACTTTTTGGTACCAATAGAACGAATCTTTCTTCAACCTTTCTAATGTCCCTCGCCCTTCATTGTCCCTGTCCACATAAATCAGACCGTAACGCTTTTTCATCTCTCCTGTCGTAAATGAAACGATATCGATAATACCCCAGGGTGTATAACCAATTAAATCCACGCCATCTTTATCAACCGCATCAATCATTGCTTCTATATGTTCTCTCAAATAATTAATACGGTAATCATCATGAATTTGGTTGTTTTCCACCTTATCTATCGCACCAAAACCATTTTCTACAATGAATAAAGGAACTTGATAACGTTCATATAGAACATTAAGCGTATAACGTAGCCCTTCTGGATCGATAGCCCATCCCCACTCACTTATTTTAATGTGTGGATTTTCAACTGAATTAGGAAGACCACTATTGATGATATTATTACTAACACCAGTCTGTGTATCATGTTTTACGACTGTAGACATGTAATAACTAAAGCCAATGTAATCGACAACACCTTCTCGTAAAATCTCCTCGTCTCCATCCTGCCATCCAATATGATACCCTTTTTGTTCGAACATTTTTTTAGCATAGCTCGGGTAATAACCTCTTACTTGTACATCAGGAAAGAAATACCTTAATCGATTCTTAATTTGTGCCTTCATCATATCTTTCGGATGACAAGAATATGGATAAATGGGTACATAAGAAATCATACTACCAATTTTGAAGTTCTGATTAATCATTTTACCGATTTTGACCGCCTTTGCGCTTGCAATCAATTCATTATGTGCAACTTGATACAATACTTCTTCAGGATTGTCATTGTCATTTAAACTTACACCCGAGTTTGTCCATAAAAAAATCGGATTACCCGTATCCATTTGATTATTAATTTCGTTAAATGTCATCCAGTACGTGACTTTATCTTTGTATCTTTCAAATACAACTTGTGCGAAACGAGCAAAATAATCCACTACTTTACGGTTACGAAAACCGCCATATTCACGTGCTAAATGTAATGGCATTTCAAAGTGTGACAATGTAATAATCGGTTCGATATTATTCTTGAGTAATTCATCAAAGATATTATCATAAAATTGGAGCCCCTCTTCATTAGGTTCTAACTCGTCACCGTTCGGAAAAATACGTGTCCAAGCGATTGACGTCCGAAGGCATTGTAATCCCATTTCTTTAAACAGGGCAATATCTTCTTTGTAACGATGATAAAAATCAATACCTACGTGATTTGGGTAATATTTATCCGCTTCCACTGACATTGTTATTTCTCTCGTTTTTCTATGTGCGCCTCCTGTCATCACATCGATAACACTTAACCCTTTCCCCCCTTGATCATAGCCGCCTTCAAATTGATTGGCAGCTAGAGCGCCGCCCCACATAAAACTTGCTGGTAATTTAGACATCATCCATTGCCTCCTTTATTTTTTTAATGGTTCAAAATTGATTTTCTTTAGTTATCTGTTTCTCTTCTGTAATAAGAACGCCTTCAAAATCTGTTGAATTCGTCACATCAATAGGGATTACACATTCATAGCCATTATATTCAATTTGCTTTTTTGAATTTTAAAAACTGCTACCCTAGTTTGACATTTTCATTTTCTTTAAAAAACTTCAAAGTCTTCAACGTCCATTATAATTGTACCGGTTCAATTTGTCCATAACGATACAAAATAAAAAACGACACATGTTATAATAAATTATCTAGAAATTGAAATGAGGGCTTATTGTTGCTGAAATACGAAAAAATCGCTCATGATATTCATACATTCATCACAAACCATCAATTTAAAGCAGGAGATAAATTGCCGAGTGTCACGACTTTAAAAGAAAAATATGAAGTCAGTAAAAGTACGATTATTAAAGCATTAGAATTACTTGAACATGACGGCATTATTTATCAAGCACAAGGCAGTGGCATTTATGTAAGGAATGCGAGAAATGACAATCACATTAATGTCTTCAAAACAAATGGTTTTTCAAAAAGTTTAAATGAGCACCAACTAACAAGTAAGGTTTTAAAATTAGAAGAAATCACTGATATTCCTGAGACAGTCATGCAAGAACTGAATTTATCAAAAAGTGATAGTGTTTATTATTTAGAAAGACTACGCTATGTCGATGGCAATGTGTTATGTATTGAATATTCTTATTACAATAAAGAAATCGTCAAATATTTGAATACTGAAATTACAGAAGGATCTATCTTTGATTATTTAGAACAAAACATGCAAGTTAAAGTTGGGTTTTCCGATATTTATTTTAATGCTGATCAACTCAACACTAATGAAGCACATCTCTTAAAACTCGAACCCAATGACCCGTGCTTACGTTACCACCAAACTTTTCACACTACTACTGGTATACCATTCGACGCATCAGATATTGTTTTCCATTACAAAAATGCCCATTTCTATATACCGAGTAAAAGATAGAAATGCCGTAAAAAGCCGATAATATGCACATCTCGTGAATATTATCGGCTTTTAATTGGTTATTAAACTATTGTATCTTTTTAATATTTTATTACGAGCAACTTAACCTAAAATTTTATAGCAATTTGGGTTCTTCTTCTGTGTTTTCTATTCTATTTTTAGCAATATCAATAAACACTTCATCTACTTCTATTCCAATAAACTTGCGTTGTAATTTTTTTGCTGCCACACCCGTCGTTCCACTACCTAAAAACGGATCAAGTATGAGGTCCCCTTGCTTTGTCGAGGCTTCGATAATACGTTCTAAAAGGTATAGTGGCTTTTGTGTAGGATGTTTGCCGAATTTTTTCTCTCTTTTAGGGGTTAATGGCCCTGACCACACATCTTTCATTTGCTTATTACCGTTGTATGATTTCATGAGTTGATAATCAAAATAGTGTTTATTTTTTTTAGACTCTTTTTTAGCCCAAATGATTGTTTCTGTTGAATGTGTAAAATTTCGGCAACCTAAATTCGGGGGAGGGTTGGTTTTTTGCCAAGTAATATTGTTCAAAATTTTAAACCCTGTTTCTTCTAATGCCGCACCTATTGAATAAATGTTATGAAGTGTTCCAGATATCCAAATTGTTGCGTTGGGTTTCATAATTCTTTTGCATTTTAATAACCACGCTTTATTGTATTCATGCTTTTCTACAAAACTTAATGATTTATCCCATGCACCTTTATCTACTGAAACCATCTTCCCTCCAGAACAAGTAATGCCTCCTGAAGAAAGAAAGTACGGAGGATCAGCAAAAATCATATCAACCATTTCTTCATCGAATGTGTCTAGAACATCTGCCATATCTCCTTGAAAAATCGATATATCCCCTTTTTCATATTTTAAATTATTCAAATTACCATCACCTTAATAGTTAGTTATAATGAGCTCTTTCCCAACTCGATTAGAAGCATCAGAATTTATATTACGTCTCACATTTATCTCTTCTTTTTCAAAATCTGAATATAATTCTCTTATAAGTTCAGTATTATGGTTAGTCAACATACAATAAACACCTTCTGACGATAACTGTTTAAACAAATCTGCAAGTCTAACATGATCCTCTAATTTGAAACCAGCTTTATCGTATGATGTAAAACTTGTAGGCTTTAATGGCGCATACGGACTGTCAAAAAATACAAAATCACCTTTCTTCACGCCATTTAATGCTTCACTAAAGTCTGTATTCAAAATCGTTACATTCTTAAGGAAACGAGAAATCTCAATCATATTATCTTGATTATATGATTTAACCAACTCTTTTTTATTCCATGGTACATTATAAAGACCTTTTGAATTCACTCTAAATAAACCATTAAAAGCATGCTTATTAATATAAATAAACAAGGCTGCTGTTTCAATATTGTAAGTATTATTTAAAATATGATCGTTATATAGACTTCGAAATTCTTTATATTTCTCATCATTTAGTGGTATCTTATCAAATTTATCTATTGTTTCTACTAGCTTCTCGTGCTCATCTCTTATGACTTTATATGTATGTATTAAGTGACTATTGATGTCATTGATAGTAGATGGTTGATGATTCAAGCCAAAAAGAACAGCTCCACCGCCAACGAATGGTTCATAGTAGTGATTAAATTCTGAAGGTGCCTTTTCAATAATTTTCGATAAAAACTGTCGTTTACCACCAGCCCATTTTACAAAAGGGAGCATATTAATTCCTCATTTCTATAATAAATCTCGTTTCATTTTCACGAGTCATTGTAACATTTTTTTTAAAATAATACCGTTAGTTATAGCAGCTATAGTTATTTCTCTTTCTCTTCGTTTAATAACTTTAATAATAATCAGCGTCATTTATAACTTTTTTACATTCTGCCAACTTTTTAATGACAGTATGAATATATTTGACATTAATAATATAAAAAGTTTACTATATTATTAACTTCACATTCCACTTATGACAAAGCTTATCTACATTTTTAACTTACTCTTAAAAATCAGCTAATACAACATCAATGTTTTTACAAACTAGTAATTTATTATCTAATATTGACTAGAACACAATTAGTATCCCATTTGTAAGTGTATCCAACTTTCTTCCTAATATAACTCTCAGTTTTGTAACTTTATTTAATTACCAATTAAAAACGATTAAACACACATCACTTCTATAGATTAAAATTCTATTAAATATACTTAAGGGGAAATGTTTTATGAAAGACACTTGGTATTTTGTAAAAGAATTTTTGGATAGCCATTCACATGAAAGTGTAATAAAAGGGGTATTAGCGCACATAACCGAAATTACAGATAACGAAAAACTAGATATCGCTTATTTAAATTATTTAGATAATGATGAGATTTCCTCAATTATTAACGAAGAGCTTATTCAAGTAATAGACGACCTAGAAGTGGGGTATAATGGTTAAAACACAAAGTCGTCATTAAACATTTGTTATAAGTGGATTGAAGTAAAAAGACTTTGTTACGTATCATTTAAACTTCAAAAATGTGACACAAAAGTCATACAACAGATATAGCCATATAAGACTAATCCGATCCTTATATTTTATCATAATGATTACAACGACTTGTTTCGTATTTTTATAGAAATAGAACAAACCTAACACATCTAGGTAATTTTCTAATTTACCTCCTATGTTAGGCTATTCAAATTGATGTTTATTTATATATTCAAAACACGCACTTTGAAGTGAGCATAGAATAAATATAATCATTTCTCAACATGTCTAAATTGAATACATTTTCTATTTCAGCAAACGCTTCTGATAACGGTTTGGTAGCGGTATGCCACCCTTGTCCATCTGTGACCCATGCAAAAGTAACACTATTTTCGCTTTGATTGATGAATCGGTTTAAACTTTTAAATTCACCTGCAACAGATTTCAACTTAGAGCCCCCACCATTATAAAAATTGGTTTCTATCACATATACTGCATTATTTCTTGGATTCAAGATAGCTACATCAAATCTCCTCGCTGATTTGTCTGTAGGTACATCAACATCCCAGTTTTGCTTCATCCAAAGAGAAGTTGCTTGGACTTTAAATTTAAGTCCTAATCCTTTACACGTCTCAGAAACCTTTTTCTCTAAAATGCTTTCCATAGTCGTGCCCGATCTATTCTTCCTAGCGTTTGAGTCCAAACCCACTTCTACACCATAAACAAAATCTACTAAATTTTTTTGTGCTGTATTCTGCAAAAAGTTCATCAGACCAGAATTCTTAATAAAATCTAAATATGTTTCAAAATTTTGCATATCAATATTTTGAAAATCAAGACTATAAAAATCCATATCATCATTGTCTAACATTAAAATATCTAACTTTTCGTCTCTAGTTGCTAACAATATAGGAATTGTTTTGAGCAAGTTAGGTTGAGCAAGAAATAGATTTCTCGCTTCTTCTTCAATATTTTCCTTACCTAAAAGATAATTTAGCGTATTTAACTCCAACTCAAAACGCTTTCCACCTTTTTCTACCTTTTCCCAATTGACAAAGTAACCCGGTGTTTTGTTTGTAGAACTTAACGAACTTAAAAACACATCTAATCTTTCATTTACATTTAAAGCAACGTATTCTTGATAATTCAATGTATTCTCCCCCTAAAATTAAATAAGCTATCACTTACAAAATGCTTACAAATGCACTTTTGCTAATACTAGTAACTTAGCTTCGACATATAGGTGAATTTTCCCTGCTTAGTTTATCTTGCTGTTCTCTGTATATTAACTTTATTAATTATTATATTATCATTTCTGTTATTATTTATGAATATCTTTCTTAAAGCCTTCTTGTGGAATAGTGATATGTCAACAGTTTTGTCTGTAGCGGTAAACAGGCGTCAAGAAGTAAAAAGAAGCTGATTTAGAAGAACAGAATAAAATCTTAAAAAAAGACTATGCACATCTTTTGCCAAAGGTCCGAAGTAATATACAAATTTATCTATGAACACCGACAAGCATTTCGTGTCGTAAAGATGTACACAGCTCTATGTGCTTCGAAATGATGCGATGTTTAGCATTGTGGAATATATCCTTACTTTTTACAAGTCCAAATCAGTGCATTCAACGTTAAATGATGTGAGTCCCGTTGAATTTGAGAGGAATTCACAACAAATTAACCTAGCAAGCGAAGTGCAGTAGAATTCTCTTTTTCTGTGCCCGTATTCCTGACATAGATCCAAGTGTCTCCTTTTAATCATACTGAACATAAGATGCAAAAAACTGCGCAGTAGCAATTTATTACTACTTACACAGTTAATATTTTTACACATTATTTATAGTACATTATAAGAACTTAGCCTTAACTTGTCCTTCTATTTCTGTCTATTAATAGTAAATTACAGCTATATTTACTCCACCTACAATGATTGAATTATTATCTTTGTCACTTTTATGTGCTTGACTATCATTTAACTCCTAGTCCTCTTAATATTTATAACTCAAAAATATTTCCAATTCACGAATTCCATTAACTCATTTTTATAATAGATTTTTTCTATTTAAACTCACTTCTCTTTTAAAACAAATCCCATAAAAACATACCGCCCAACATCAACACGACTGCCACTGCAACAAATGCAGTAACAATTAACGTTTGTTCCATAAATAATTTCTTATTGCTTCTTGTATCGTTATATATTTTTTTGCCATACTCTATGTAATCCACTATCTCTTTATACGTTTTGACATCATACTTTTTCTTCAAACGTTCAATCTTAATGGCATAATACATTGAAAACGCCCAAAATATAAATGGAATGAATAAACCGTACCATCCGTCGCTGAATTTCAAAACTGGTCCGACTGAAATCACCGCAATAAGCATAAAAACAAGCATCAATTTACCATATCTGTCCATATTATAGTGATCGATGATGTTCTTCATTTCTACTACATCTCCTTTTACAAGTTGGTCTAGAGAAACGTTGAATAAAGAACTGAGAACAATCAAATGATACAAGTCAGGATAGGTTCTCTCATTCTCCCAGTTAGAAATCGTTTGGGTCGATACATCAATTTTCTCTGCTAACGCCATCTGAGATAATTGCCTTTCTTTTCTATAAATCCTAATTTGATTGCCGACATCCATATCCAACAGCTCCTTCATCACTGACGATAACCTGTAATTAAATGCTATTCTATCAAATCTTTTTATAATGTAACTATAAACTTTTTTATCGTTATATTTCCCGGGTTATACTCTTAAGTTTTGTGACTTTTCCTAAAAAATGCCATCTACTCAATCTAAAGTAGATGGCATACACGTTCACCCTATTCCAACTTCAATGTAAAAGCATTAATAGCAACGATAACAGTACTGAGCGACATTAAAATCGCACCAACAGCCGGCGATAATATCAAGCCAATGGATGCTAAAATTCCAGCTGCTAATGGCACTGCAACGATATTATACCCTGCACCCCACCATAAGTTTTGAACCATTTTTCTCATTGTCCGTTTTGAAAGTGTGAAGAAATGAATGATGTCACTCGGATCACTCTTAACAAGGATAACATCACCAGAATCTATTGCCACATCTGTTCCTGCTCCAATGGCGACACCGATATCAGCTCTAATCAGACTCGGCGCATCATTGATACCATCCCCTACCATCATGACTTTCTTACCTTGTTTTTGATAATCTTTTATCATCCTCTCTTTGTCTGCTGGCATCAATTGTGCGTGGACATGTTGGATGCCTAACGCTTCTGCTACCGCTTCTGCCACTGCTAGGTTATCCCCCGTAAGTATGACCGGTGTTATCCCTCTGACTAATAACTCTGTCACCATTTGTTTTGAACTTTCTTTAATTTGATCTCCTTGTGCGATAATCCCAACGGCTTGTTGCTCATCGATTAAATAGCTGATGGAATTGCCTTGGTTTGCTAATTTGTTAAACAACGCTTTATCATATTCAAACCCATTTTGTTCAAGGTAGGAAACATTGGTGATTTTATAAGCTTGACCGTTAATTGTCCCTTCTAATCCGACACCCGGGATATTTCGAACGTCTTGAGGTTGGACATATGAGATACTTTTATTTTTAGCGAAATCCACAATACTCGTTGCTAATGGATGATTCGATTGACTTTCTAATGAAGCAAACAAACTTAATACTTCCTCATCACTCACACCCGCTTTAAAGCTCTCATAATGATTGACTGAGAAGTGACCTTCAGTGAGTGTACCTGTCTTATCCATCATGACATAATCAATATGTTGTGCCGTTTCTATCGCTGCTCTATTTTTAATCATCAAACCATGATGCGCTCCTATTGATGTCGAACGCGCAGTGACTAAAGGTATGGCCAACCCTAGCGCATGTGGACAAGCAATGACTAGCACCGTAACGAGTCGTTCTAATGCGAAATCAATATGATTGTCTATCAACATCCATATAATAAATGCAATCATGCCGACACTTATGGCAAAATAGAACAGATAACCCGCCACTTTATCAGATAATAACTCTGCTCGAGACTTGTCATTTTGAGCTTGTTTTATAATATCCATCACTTGCGAAAGGTAACTTGCTTCTCCTACAGCAGTCACCTTCACTTGTATCGTGCCAGACCCATTGATAGAACCACCGATGACTTGATCATTTGGCTTTTTCTGAACTTTTTTAGACTCCCCGGTCACTAACGATTCGTCTATCGCAGTCTCACCTCGAACAATCATACCATCTGTCGGAATACTTTCTCCCGCTTTCACTTCAACGATATCATTTAACGCAATATCCGATATTTTAACTTCCTCACGTTGATTATTCGTAACTTTAATCACCTTATCCGGTAACAGTGCTACCATTTTCTTCAATGCATCGCCAGCACTTCCAACCGCGTTCATTTCAACCCAATGACCCAACAACATAATTAAAATTAGTGTCGCAAGTTCCCAGAAAAAATCCATCGTATGACCTGTTGCATCACTGAAATGATTCAAATAAAAAGCATATAGACTGTAAATGTAAGCAACTGAAATACCTAAAGTAACGAGCGTCATCATGCCCGGTTTTTTCGAAGCGATTTCACCTTTCGCGCCAACCAAAAACGGTTGCCCGCCGTAAATAAATAAAATGGTCGCAAGGATTAACACCATCCAGTCAGAACCTGGAAATGTGAATTGAAATGGCAATTGTACGCCCATCATTGGAGAAAAAATGATAATCGGTATCGCAAAAATCAATGACACAAAAAACTTCATTTTAAAATTCCCGTGATGGTGATGTGCATGGTCATCGTGATGCATATGATGACTATGAGGGTGGTGACTTTCATGCATATGTTGGTGATGATGGTGCTCTTGATTATTTTTCAAAGATAACGCCTCCTCTGTCTATCACGCTATAATTCAATATAACTTTAGCATAACATATACCTATACGGGGTATGAAACGTAGAGATTATATGACGTGACTGTTCAGCAACAAAATATTGAACCGTCACAATATTAAAGAAAAATCCGAGACATTTTCGTCATGAACAACGAAAGTCTCGGATCAATGATAATCAGTGTCAAAATCTTATGAGTAGGTGTTTCATTAAATTTTTAATGTTTTCTTTTGATAATAATAAATCGGAATACCTAACATTGTGACCCCGATACCCGTGATTGCAAGGAGGGGCTGTGTCAATAATGTATTCAGCAAGACAAACGTGCCTGCTAGTAATGCAATCATAGGTATGACGGGATACAACGGGACTTTATATGGACGGTGTAATTCTGGCTCCCTTTTTCTAAGAAGAAATACCGCTAAGAAAGCCATACAATAAAATGTCCATATGACAAATATCAACATATTCGTAATCGTGTCAAAAGCACCTAATAGCATCATGATCACTGCGATGACAATTTGAATCATGCCACCGAGCCATGGTGTCCGTGAAGGCAATAAGTCTAAAAATAAGCGCTTGAGTGGCAGTTGATTACGTTCTGCCATGGCATAAGGGATACGCATACCAGTCATTGTATAGCCGTTCATGGTACCATATACAGATATTAAAATACCAATCGTGACTAATTTCCCACCGCCTGCACCAAATAAAATTGAAGATGCTTCGCTTGCGGCGTTCAAGTTACCTTCAATTTGGTGAATCGGCAGTGTCATTAAAAACGTCGCATTAATCAGTAAGTAAACAACCATGACCAAACCGATACCGAGCGTAATGGCGCCTGGTAAGTCTTTTTTAGGGTTTTTCATTTCCCCGGCAATATTACCGACATGAATCCAACCGTCATACGCAAACATTGTCGCAAGAAGACCTGCACCAATCGCTTCAAACCAACTCGAATTTGTACCATTCACAACGGGAAAGAGAGAAAATGATACGTCACTCGAATGAAAGAAGCCGATAATGACAATGAGTGCAATAGGGATTAACTTAATCACAAGCGTAATGGATTGTAAAGTTCCGCCTGCTTTAGAACCTAAAAAGTTAATCAGTAATATCGAAACGGCACTCAGGATTGCAATGGGAAGTAACAATGTTGTCGATAAATGAAATAAATTAATGATTTGCGTTCCAAAAATAATGGCTAAAGCTGCAATGTTAGCTGGAAAGTAAATAAACGCTTGTGCCCAGCCTGATAAAAATCCCCAAAAGTCTCCATAAGTGTATTCGATATACTTAGTGAGTCCGCCAGTTTCAGGAATGGCTGCAGCAAGTTCAGCACCGGTCAAACCGGCACAAATGGTCATGATACCGCCAAGCAGCCAAACAAAAAGTGCCATACTCGTTGAACCGGTCACTTCCGTTACACTTGAAGCTTTGAAGAAGACACCTGCGCCAATAACCGATCCCATAACAAGTGAAAGCGATGCAAAAAAGCCGATGTTTTTCTTTAGAGATGTATTTGTACTCATTGCTGTTGCCTCCATTTCATTTCTCAGATGGGCTAACCGACCACACCTTCACTCGTATCAGCGGGTTTCAATAAATCATCAATAATATGTGAAACACGTGTGAGGTCAACATTCCCCCCTGATACTAAAGCGACAATATTTTTTCCTTTAATCCAACGTGGGTCGATTTTACCACTTAATAGTGCAGCAGTTGGTAATGCGCCTGCACCTTCAGTAATGATTTTAGTCCGTTGCATTAAATGACGCATGGCATTTGCAATTTCATCTTCTGAAACTAATACAAATTCATCGACTAATTTTTCAACAACAGCATATGTTTTATTACCAGGAATGGTGACTTCCGTGCCATCTGCAATGGTATGTGCTGTAAATTGTGACGTAATTTGGCCTTCTTTAATCGATTCTGCCATACCGTGAACATTTTCAGATTGCACACCGATAATATGAATAGATGGATTAAATGATTTTAAAGCTGTTGCTAAGCCAGCAATCAAACCACCACCACCAACAGGTACTACTACTGTATCAATGTCCCAGATTTGATCTAATATTTCTAAGCCAATCGTTCCTTGGCCGGCCATCACCTCAACATCATCATAAGGGTGTACAATCGTTTTACCTGTTTCCGCGGCCAGTTGTTCCATATACAGACGAGAGTCATTAAACGTTTCTCCTTTAAGGATGACCTCCGCACCATAACCACGTGTCGCTTCTTGTTTAGAAATCGGTGCTTCTTCAGGCATGACGACTGTTGCATCAATACCGAGCAGTTGTCCAGTCAATGCGAGACCTTGCGCATGATTACCCGCTGAAGCAGTGATAATCCCTTTTGCTTTTTGTTCATCTGTTAAGTGTAAAATTTTATTAAGGGCACCTCTAAATTTGAAAGATCCGGTGTATTGCATGTTCTCAAGTTTTAAATAAACATTGCCACCTGTAATATTATTACTTAAAAACATTGATTTAATAAGCGGTGTTTCCCGTACATAATCTTGAATTTTCATTTTAGCTTCTTTAATGTCATGGATATTACAATATTTTTCAGTTTGTATCATTACAGCATTTGTTGCCATCACGATCATCCTCTTTTCAAATTGATATTGTACGAACTAGATTAAGTCTGCTAACTTTTCATAAGGCATATCATGGGATTGTGCCAAACCTTGATTTGTAATGTGTCCTTGATAAATATTCACACCAGAGGCTAAGACTGGATTGTCTTGAATTGCGCGTTCGATACCTTTGTTGCTAATTTCAGATAAAAAGTCAATGTTACCCGCAGCCAAGACCATTGTAGACGTGCGTGGTACAGCACCGGGTTGATTCGGCACCGCATAATGGATGACGCCGTCTTCAACGTAAATCGGATCACTAATCGTTGTTGGACGAATACCTTCAACAGTTCCACCTTGATCAATCGCAATATCTACAAGCACTGAACCTTTTTTCATGCTACGTACCATATCTTTAGTGACCAATTTAGGTGGTTTAGACCCTGGAATGAGAATTGTTGAAATAAACACATCTGCTGTTTGGATTTCTCGCGCTAAATTGGCTTCGTTCGATTTCACAACAGTCACATTGTCATTTTTAAAATGCGATTCTAGCCAAGCAATACGTTCATCTTTTAATTCGATGATGACGACTTCTGCTTGTAAACCTAACGCAATCGTCGCTGCATTAACACCCGCAGAACCTCCACCGAAAATGACGACTTTACCAGACGGAATCCCCGAAATCGCATCAATACCAGAAATCAAAATCCCTTCACCTTGATGTTGTGCCTCCAAGTAATACGCACCCATTAACATCGAACGGCGCCCAGCAATTGCGCTCATCGGCTCTAATAAAATGGCTTTCCCGTCTTGTTCGATTGTTTCGCCACCAATCGCTGTCACACCCGCTTGCTGCATCATCTCAACCGTCTTTTTAGATGACGCCAAATGTTGGAAGCCCCAAATCACTTGGCCTTTTTTGAAATATTGGAATTCGCTTTCGTGAGGCTCTTTCACTTTAATAATTAAGTCCGCTTCCCAACACTTTTCATGTGAAACAAGTATCGCACCTGCATTTTCATAGGCTTCATTCGTAAATCCAGAGCCTATACCTGCATTGTGTTCTACGTAGACTTCATGTCCTTGATCTTTAAGAATTTTAGCATTCTCAGGTGTACAACCTACGCGTCCTTCACCCGGCTTTAATTCTTTAACAATACCAATTTTCATAACAAACACTCCTCATTAGGTGATTGAAATTGCTTTTAATTTTGATATCAAATCAATCTTATTTAAAAATTAAAAAAGCATTATGAAGTGTCTATAGCTATAGAGTTTGTGAATTAATTCACTAATTATGTTAGCTTCAAACTGAAACAAAGTCAATCGAAAATGCAATAAATTCAAAATGAAAATATTGTTAAAACAATCCGAATATTGTTACTTTTTTGGTGTTTTGTTGTTATTGAGAGGATTGTATACAACTAGATACATCGACCATACGATCAACCCTGAGACATATACTGCTATATAGACGAGGCAGTCTAAGGGGAGTCTTATTCTCTAGAGAGCATCATCGTTACAGGCGTTGACACTAACTCAAAAATTCATGGGTAGTCGTCGATTAAGAAACAAGATTTGGATGTATCGTGCTAACGCAAAATAAAAAGCGACCTATTAAAAGATCGCTTGACTGAGCTTAATTTTTCTTTCTTATTTCTTTCAAATTAATGATACCTACAATAATCGGTACAAATGCAATGATAAAACTTAATAAATACCCTGCATCAAAAACAAAGTAAAATAGCACAAATGCAAGAATTCCTATAACGATTAATACAATATTAAAAATTTCATTATGGGCCATTTGAGGCTTTTCAAACATTCTTCATACCTCCTTAGAAACAACTTGCTGCAGCACCAAGCAGCCTGCAGGATAGTGGTGAAAATAATAATAGAAAGCATCATTTTTGATATGTTACTTTGAAGGCCGTCTATCTTTTTAATTTAATGTGTGATTAAGTTAATCTTCCTCGAATAGGTTAGTAATTTCAACTGTTAACTTCTTTTTTTCAACATTGATCGTATACGTATTACCATGGCCACTTTTGGCAATTTTAAGTTCATTATTAACTGCTTTAATTAACGTGCTATATCGTTGTATTTATATAAAATAACAAGAGATGTGTCATTTTTTAGTATTTCATATGCATCTTTATATTCTACAACAATATTCAACCATTAAATTCCAATACATTCATCTTCTTTTTTATTGAATGTATTATTTTTTCTGGGTATTAGTATTAATGCTAACTCTAAGTTTTAGTGCTTTTTGAATATATTAAAATTTCTTCAGCTTTTTTAGTATTTCCAGTACTATAATTAATATTAATAAGTTCAACTAAATTTTCTTTATATATATTATGGATCAACTCTACATTATCATAAGTTATAATATACTTATTTTTATTACTTAAAATCTGGGAAGCTAATTTTTCATGATCTTTTCTTGAGAACGCATTTTTATATAGTTGATTACCCTTATTAACATATGGAGGATCATAATAAACAAAAATATCCTCTTGATTTAGTATATCAGTCTTCAGAAGTTCAAATATGTCATAATTACTAATTTCTATTTTGCTTTTAAAAATTGCTATTTCTTTAATTTGACTAATTAATCGTTCCTTATTAAACCTACAATCTATTTTATAATTTCCGTTTTGCTGTTTTCCTCCCATAACACCTGCTTTCAGTATGCCAGAAACATTAGTTCTATTTAAAAAGAAAGTAGCAAATCCTAAATCAAAAATGTTTCGCTTTTCGCTATCTAAATATATTTCTTTTTGTTTTTCCCATTCGGATATACTGACTTCTGTTTCGCTAATTTTTTTACAAAAGTCTTCTGTATAATATAATATACTGTACCAAAAAGCATATATAGCTCTATCAAAATCATTTATATGAATCTTTCTTACAATACCTTTTGACAATAATTTTAATGCTAATCCTCCACCACCTGCAAAAGGCTCAAAATAAATCGGTAACTCTTTAGAATAATTTGCTTGGATAATATCCTTTACCTTATTATATAATTTTGCTTTTCCACCCGGATATCTTAATGGACTCTTAAGATTACTAATTTTATTCACCTCCAAACTTTTCATTTTTATCCCATTGCTTTTTATCAATTGAGTGAAACTCTGATGATTTGTAAAACATCACTCTAAGATTATTATAAAATTTTTCGACTTCTTTATTATTCTCTTTAAGCCATATTTTCGTTAATAAGACGAAAAAGTTTTTATGCCTATTATATAATTTTTTATTAAATTCTCTCTCATCTCCTTTAATGCTAATACCTTGTTCTTTTTTGCTTTCTTGAGATTTTTTAAACTCACTGATTGGATTGGTAATTTCTTTTTTTATAATATTATCCTGGTAACCCATTTTATAAAAATTCTGGTTTTTCAATAATTTAGAGTCATTTTCTACTAAATCTAATAAATATTCAAAAATTTCATTCTCAAGTGATTTACTACCTGGTAGTGTTATTATCATATTAGTTAAATCATCGTTTTGATCTCCATCTAAAATGCAGATTGATTTCATCGTAGATTCAATTAAGTACTTATCTTCAAATAAACTTTTTAAGTTAGCAGCACTCATTTTTGTATTAACTTTATATAGATATGGAGCAATATTAGCTATTGATTTTAATCTCATTTCATCCTTCATATAATCAATTATAAGATCGAAAAAATCCCTAGCTTCGTCATCTTCCATAAAAACGGGTATCTTCTTCATACTTATTATTTCAGTACCATATTCATGTTGCAATAGATTTTTTATTGTATGAATATTAGTGTCTTCTAATTGTTGACTTGAATCTCCTTGGTTAACTAAGTAAATGAGTTGATTATTATTTTCTAGAATATATTCTATAAGGGATAAACTATGTGTAGTGAAAACAACTTGAATTTTATAATTATATGAATAATACTGAATAAGATCGTATAATTCGTATTGAAGTCCTGGATGTAATGTTGCGTCAATCTCGTCTATTAATAAAATACTTTCTATTTTGTTCTCTGATTGAATATTCTCAAAATAATACCTTAAGGATTCCAATGCTGTCAAAATAATATATATATTGTCTTCACCTGAAGAAATAGTATTAGAATCTATACCTGCCTTATCACTAATAAAATCTGCTCTATTTTTTATATCGCCCATTTTATTAGGAGATAAATTTGAAATTTTAATTCCAGTTAGTTCTTTATAGTTTTCAATTAATTTATTTTGATATTTTTCAGGAAGTTTGTAGTATATTTTAGTGATGTTGTCATCATTGTTAAATTCCCCATAATTATATAACCTTCCTAGGTTTAAATACAATATTGGACATTCAGGTAGAGTTTCTTTTCTCCCTACTCCATAGTGAAGTTTAATAGCATACCTATTTTCCTTTTTAGAAACATGTCTTCTGTAATCAAGCACTTTATCATCACTATATTGAACTGAATACAAATTTCCTTTTAAATTTGGGGCTGGATCATTATAAGTTGTGTCTCCTTTTGTCAAAGTTTCTATTTTAGGATTGACACTTTGATTAATTGCATTTAGTACCTTCATTACGTTTTTGTCATTAAATTTACTGTCATTAGCACTTACCCTTTTAAAGCTATTACTTATGATATGTAACAACGAAGTTTTGCATGTTCCATTCGTTCCAGAAATTGCTGTGACATTTTTATCAAACTTAAAAACTTCATTTTTCAACCTTCTATACTGTTTAATATTTATACTTTTTATCATTTATTAATCACCCCTATGAATCTGATGGTTAGAATTTTCCGTTGTAATCTTTTTTAAATAATAGCAAATTCACCACTAAAAACACCATAATATCCGAATATTAAATATAAATCTATGAAGTAACTACGACATTCACTTGTTATTCGCTTCAGATTATCTGTTAAATTTGCGATTCTATGTTGAACATTTTAACCATTCATTGTCAATTCAATCCTCTCATATTACATTTTTGAAAACAATTGTCTTTCATGTATTCATATTATTTATATTTTAATGGTTGATTTAAGATACTCTCAACAGTTTTAAATTCTGATATATTGTTAGTTTCTACTTCATTTCTATAATATTTACGATTGAAAATATTTAATTCCTCAAGAATTGTTTCTTTAATAAAACTTCTTAAAATTTCATAATCTAAAGTTTCTTTATTTATACCTTTCCATTCAAAAGATTCTGTTATTTGATTTTCTACATCTTCAGAAACTTGTTTAACGTGAATCTCAACTTCTTCCTCAATATTTTCAACATCTATTTCATACCTTTGAATATCGATTATAGTTACGTCATTATCTATATAGTCTTGTAGAATATCAACTTTTTTATTTTTAAAATCTTCATAGTAATTTGATTCAAAAAAGTTAGGAAATCCATACTCATCATATAGTTCATCATTCACCTCATTTATTATTGAGTCAATCTGATCCGCAGTTTTATCTATGTCATAGGAATCTATAAGTCTACTTTCAAGAATGTTATCAGATAAGTATTCTTCTTCTAACAATAATAAAAATTCTTTTTTTAATTCAAAATTACCGTACTTGTAAATATTATCAATAATGTTCGTCCAAGTTACTTTGCTTGAATGTGACGTTTCTTCCTTAAAAGACAATAGAAGACCCCTTATCTCTGATTTGTATTGTTCCCATCTATTCAATTTGATAATCGAAATGATTTTTTCACCTATAAAATCTTTATTGTCTTCAAAATCATGCCATTCGTATAATAGCTTTTTCATGAATTTTTCATTGTAAATTGACTTTCCATAATAACTAAAAACTTGACTTAAATAAATAGAGCTTTTTTCTATATTTTTCAACATATTTGGTAGTATTTTCTTTTTATAATTTAAAAAATCTATTATACTGGGATTCAAGAAATTTATTTTAACTTCTCCATATATATAATCTTTCATTGGTAATATCCATGAGTCTTCAAGTTTGTATATAGCTTTTTCAATATCAAAAGCAGGATTTATTTCTAATCTATGAAAAGATCTTGTTATATATTTTTTTTGTACTGGATAACTGTCGAAAAGTAAAATTACAAATAATAAATATTTTTCTTCAATATTAAGAGAGTAAAAAATATTTTCATATAAATCAAAAGGATTTTTTAAAGAATCTATAACATATTTATGAAAATTTTTATCAGACTCCTGAAAATTATTAACAATTAATTCAATAACCCTAGGATAAAAATTTTTATGTCCTATAATGACTGACCAATCACAACCGATCAAACTATTATATCTTTCAGCTAATTCTTTTTTGTCATTAATTTCATCTATTTTTCTTTCAAAAGATTTTCTAAAAATAAATGCTTTATCGGTTTTACTGTAATTTGATAAGTCTAATACACTAATTTCTTCTTCTTTAAATTCCGATTGTATTAGTCTTTTGAAATTTGAATTTAAATTTTTAGCATCCTTAATAATTTGTGTTCTTGAGTTAAGGCAAATATATAAATTGTTTGATCTTTTTGCAGTTGCATATATTCTTTTTAAATCTGGTAAATAATGATCTCCTACATCAAACTTATTTCTACCTAAAAAATCATCAAAAACAACAAATAGTGCCTTATCTTCTTCACTATATGATGAATAATAAATGTCTATTACTTTATCTATGTCAGTTATCTTTCGCATAATTGCATCAAATTTTATCTCTTTATTACTTCTAAGTAAATTTCCTAAAATCATGCATGTTGTTGTTTTTCCTATACCCGGAGGGCCTTGAATTAATAACACACGATTCTCCTGTATTTTATAATAAGCTTCCTCTAAAAAATTAGTTTCTGCAAAAAATTTATAATTGTAATCGGCAAAATAATGGGAAGATTCTTTTTCTACAGGTCTTAATTTTTCTTCTTTTAAGATTGATGAAAGATTGTTCTCATCTAAATGATATTTTTTGAAGATATCTATATATTTTTTATCATTAGATAAGATTTCTATATGAGAAGAGTATATTATATAATCATCTGATGGTATGAGTCCTGGATATCTTTCATCTGCATAATCTCTTATATCTTTACATCTTTTAGGTGATAACCTTAAACTCGTTACAATTACATATTTAAACTTAGATTTCCAACCATACTTTTCTATATTTTTTACTATATTATCAATTTCTCTTTTTAATTCATTTACAGCTGTAGAATGATTTTTTGATAAACTCCATCTCTTAGCTTGCAGTATGAGAGTAGGACTTTTTATATCATCAATACCATCTATACCATCATCCTTTCCAGGTGCAAATCCCCGAAACGCCTCAATATCAAATTTTCTTCTTACTAATTCTACTGCAAATTTTTCAAAACTATCTGTGTCCATACTGTCTAAACGGTAGCTGAATTTCATGCATTCATCTCCTATATAGAATTATTTATACTCAATAAATAATATAGCAGGTATTTAATGATTAAATTACCTTCATTATTCCAATCTTCTAACCTTTAAAAAAGTAACTATCAGATTCACAAAAAACAAAGATATTCATAGAGTCATATGTTTTCTTAAAAACAATCTTAAACCCCACCTACTTATGATATGCTTCTCCCCGCATAATTTTAAACGCACGATACACCTGCTCCAACAAGATGACGCGCATCATTTGGTGTGGAAAGGTCATTTTACTAAACGACAACGCAAAATCACTGCGTCGTAATACGGCCTCGTGTAGCCCATGTGAGCCGCCTATGACAAAGGTGAAGTCACTTGCGCCCTGTGTCATGCGCTGATCCAGTGTTTTGGCCAAATCTTCAGAACTCAACATTTTGCCAGCGATTTCTAATGTGATGACGGTGCTTTGTGGTTTGATTTTACTTAAGATCCGCTGCCCTTCTTTTTCTTTCACTTGTTCGATTTCTTTTGCACTCATTGTTTCTGGTGCTTTTTCATCTGGAACTTCGACCACTTCTATTTTGGAGTATGCGCCGAGCCGTTTGGTGTATTCTGCAATGGCGAGTTTCCAATATTTTTCTTTTAATTTCCCTACTGCCAAGATTGTTATTTTCATTTTGCCCTCCTATGCCTATCAATCCGAAGTTATCCACAGGTTATTCAGTTACCCACATCTTTATCTCTATTATACCGTTTTCGCATTTCGTTTTCACACAGAAATTTAAAAATTGATTACTATATTCGGGGATAAGTCTGTTGATATGTGGATAACTTTGTTAGTAAATTGGTTATTAACATGTGGATTGTTTATAACTTGCTTAATTTGTGCACATTCATGGGGATAACTCAATTGATTCGAGTATTTTTATACACAGTTATTATTGATATCCGTAAAAAAAGAGGTCAGACATCTAACTGTCCAAACCTCTTAAATTTATTTATATTTTGCTGAATCATGTCATTGATAGATTACAAGAATGATGATTTAGTTGGACATTCATTGTTCTTTTTTGAATGCCAATCTGGGCGAGACTCCTCAGGGATATGTGAAAACTGTTAACAAACTTCTTTTTAGCTTAACAGTGGTTACTGTTTCACGCAGTAGCTGTCTGACTTCTCAATGTTTTACTTTTGAGAAGCCCAGTCAGCCTTGCGAGGATAGTACTACGAAATCTTTGTTGCACATAAGATTTCTGTACAGCTCCCGAAAATCCAATTTGGCTTTTTTCAGGTTTCCCTTTCAATCAAGCCAAATTGAGTTGAGTCAAGTCCCCTAGGAAACGCGAACCCAAGATAGCTATCAAAAAAAGTAAATTCTGATACTTCCAACCTACAATGTATAAATCGGTGTTGGGATGGCTTTATCTGTATCACACAGCTTCACTTCATTCACTGTATCGATATCATGCGCCTGCAAGATTTGACTGACACTCATACGGGCCAAGTCTTTCATATTATTGTCTTGTGATAAATGAGACAAATAAATGCG
Organism: Staphylococcus pseudintermedius; assembly: GCF_001792775.2. Classification (GTDB taxonomy): domain Bacteria; phylum Bacillota; class Bacilli; order Staphylococcales; family Staphylococcaceae; genus Staphylococcus; species Staphylococcus pseudintermedius. Next base: position 221,888 of record NZ_MLGE02000001.1, on the reverse strand, counting down.
CTTCGTTTGACCTGTAATCACATCTTTCATCGCGTGTGCTGCGTCTTCGTTCGAAACATGACCCATATCACTCAGGATACGTTGCTTCGTCTTCCATGGATAGCGGCACATACGCAACATATCGACGTCGTGATTGCTCTCAAACATGAACGCATCACTGCCACGAATCATCCCTTTCATACGCTCTGACACGTAACCAGTATCTGTAATCATCGTAAACTTTTTGTAGTTATTATGAAAAATGTAGAACTGCGGGTCAATGGCGTCATGAGACACGTTAAATGATTCAATATCAAATCCTGCGATAGATTTCGTTTCATGTGGATTGAATACAAACTTTTGATCTAGCGGAATTTTAGAGTCTTTTTTATCAATACACGTCCATGTTTTTTCGTTCGCATATACAGGCAAGCCATACTTTCTCGCAAGGACACCTAAGCCTTTAATATGGTCACTATGTTCATGTGTCACAAGAATACCACTAAGATCTGAAATTTTTCGGTCGATTTGTTCGAACAGTGCCTCCATTTTTTTACCTGTGAGTCCTACATCGACCAACAAACTGCCTTTATCACTTTCTACATATGTCGCATTGCCGGTACTACCGCTTGCGAGTACACTCATTCGTATCAAGAGACCACCCTTTCTATTGTTCAATAATTTGTGGATTGGACGAAATTGCCTCTACATAATACGTATGTGTGCCATTTGCGTCTTTCACTTTAATTTCCCAGTTGGCTTGCAAAACTTGAATATTCGTCTCTTTGACCACTGTATAATAACCGAGTCGGATGTTTTCGACTTCTTGATCATGTTTTAAGTACTGATTATAATAAAGCGCTTCGATAGCTTTATGGGCACTAATGACTTGTCTAGGTTCATTATTCGACCCTTTAGACGGAAGGATGTCTTCCATTGCAGACTGCTCATACGATTTAACTGTATCGTCTTTCACATCAAAAGTCAGTTCTGCACGATTGTTATTCATAATCGGGAAGCCTTTATACGTCTGTTCGTATTTAATTTTGCCATCGATTGTATCGTGATATTGATACTCATTGCCTTTATAGATATTTTGATCGATGTACGGTTTCAAATGTGAAATAGGGTCCAATTTCACATTGACACTTTCACTCATTTCTTTGTCCAATGTGTGCCCATTATTTCGTGCTTCTGCTTTACCACTTTTTTCCGCTTCATCTTTAAAGTCTTTCGAACGTGCCGTAATGAGCTGCATTTTGACATGGCTCACATCAGGCATGTTTTTCGGCAATTTGATATTTTCTTGTTCAAAGTTAACTGAATTTTGCTGTTCTGCATCACTAATTTTTGATTTACTAATTTTATCATTATACACAAAGATTAAACAAATATTAACGAGGAGAAACACGACGATGAACAATGATTTTGCACGTTTCCAGTTCATGTCTCAATCAACCCCCCGTCTTTATATTCGTACCACTCGTGATCATATTGAATATACCACGTCGGTATAAACTGGCTGCCTTCTTGTATTTCGATACTATTTTCCGGTCCTTTAATTGGATTCATGCGATAACCGATAACCATTTGTTGGACTTTGGTAAAATCAATATCACCTTTACTAGCCAATACAGAACGCACGTCTTCCAAATCTGGTAACGACTCAGGTTTTTCACCGTTATCAATCGTCACGTTCGTTTTTAATAAACCGCGACTGTATTCATATAACCCCCGTTCGCCCCACAAAACACGAATTTCGTTCAATTGATTCGGATAAAAGATGGGACGTCCATTTAGAAACATTTGATAAATAATATGGCCACGGTCATTGTTCGCACTAAATAAGCGAAAATCATCTGTAAAGCCACCATGTTTATTAATAAAATCAAACGCACGTGGCAAGTTGACATTCATATTCCGCGTACTATGCTCATCTTCTGACAAATTGGTATAGTCATACGTTTCACGATTCGCATTGTAGTTCACGACGCCTGTATTGTTGTTATAGGTCGTGTTCCCACTATTCGTTGTACGCACAATTGGCGTATTATCAAACAGAATTGCGTTCAAATCTTCTACGTTAATACGATTAAAAATAGTCCGATATGCTTTTAAGTTTTTCGGTGCTTTCACGGCATACATATACGTCGCCTTATTAATCGTACTGCGGTTCGTCACAACATTGGAGTACGGTTCCAAGTCCGCTTTCATCTTCTGAATGCGCTTTTGTACATATTTCGTATTCAAATTCGTTTCTAACTTAATCGCCCGTTGATGATTCGGCTGCATGGCATAAATGATCACATGTTGAGCATCATCGACATCTAAAATCAGTCGGTTAAATTTAAAATTTGTCGGCACTTTCGCAGGGATTTCAATGACTTCATTCAAATACATCGACAGCGGGATGTCTGACGGGTAGTCTAACACGACGAAATGATTGCTCAAATTACGCAATAACACGACATCGTCATTTTGAATATCTTCTACTTCAATAATGCGGTGTTTTTGAAATACAGTCATTAATGCATTCACATCTTTATTCGCTGGCATACCTTTCACATCATCATTTTCGATATGCACGAGCTGCAGAGGCGTCACCACCTGGCTAAACGCTTTATCGTAACGCGTCCCGATTGCCTCTGTCGCATCTTTCGTATGCACATTATCTGCATCCGTTAAATCCGGCGAAAAGTTCCAAATCATGACTGTCAATACAATACTCGATAGGACGAGGAGCGCTAACACAATTGACTTAATCAATTCTCTAGTTCGCATCCCAATCACCTTCCTCAATTTTCTCACAAGGTAATGTGATGAAAATGGATGTGCCTTGTCCTTCGACACTATTCGCCCAAATACGGCCGTTATGCGCTTCTACAATTTCTTTAGAGATGGCAAGACCCAGTCCTGTCCCTCCCATCTTTCTCGTACGTGCCTTATCCACACGGAAAAAACGGTCAAAAATTTTGTCTACTTTATTAATCGGAATCCCAATCCCGTTATCTTTAATTCGAATCGTTAAACGACTGTGGACAGGATTATGTTTCACGTGGAACTCGACACGTTTCTCACCACGCGAATATTTCATCGCATTCGTAATGACGTTGTCGAACACTTGCGTCATCTTATCCGGATCCACTTCTGTAAATATCGTCTCTCTCGGAATATCACGCACGAATGTCGTATCTTTCGCAGCCATTTCATGTCGATTAATAATTTTGTTGATGAACATATTAAAGTCAACAATCTCTTTCGTAATCGTTTCCGTTTCATTATCCATTTTAGACAAGTGTAACAAGTCATTGACGAGACGAATCATCCGCTCTGTCTCTTCACGCGTCACGGATAAAAATTGAGGAGCAATCGACTCATCACGCCAAGCGCCCTCTTCCAAAGCCTCAATATAACTATTCATAGACGTTAATGGTGTCCGTAATTCATGTGAGACATTGGCCACAAACTCGCGACGTTCTCGTTCAATTTGTTGTTGCTCAGTGACATCATGTAGCACTGCAATGTAACCTGTCACAAAGCCAGTATCTTGCACTATCGTACTAAAGTTGACACGTGCAATAATACCTTCTTCTTCATTAATATCAATGAGGACACTATCATTATTTTCATTTAATTCTTCAAGTGAAAACTCATCTCGTAAATCTAATACATCAAAAATAAAGTGCCCGGAGACTTCCTCTTTAGACTTCCCTAGCATTTTCAGCGCCATATCATTAATAATACGCACACGGCCACGTCTATCTGTCGCAATTACCCCGTCACTCATATGGGTAATGACCGAATCTAGACGCCGCTTCTCACTTTCCGTATTCGCCTGTGCTTCTTGAACACGTTTCGACAAGTTGTTAAACGCGAGTGCCAATTCACCAATTTCGTCATTACCATAAATTTTCACACGTTGCGTATAGTTCCCTTTAGACATCTCGACTGTCTGATTTCGCATATCAGTAATCGGCTTCGTAATCGTACGCGCAATAAAGAAACCGAGAATCACTGTAATAATGAGCGAAATCCCTGTACCTACGATGAAAATTTGGTTAATGTTGCTTAACTGATCGTACACTTGGTTAATATTCGACTCGATATAAATATCACCAATCATACCATCACCAGTCACTACCGGCATATTTTTAATCCATACACGCTGCTTACCTTCACCATAATCTTTCAGCACTGTATCCGAATTTTCTTGCCCTAGCGACAATGCCTTTTGAATAGAACTATCATTCGCTTTTTGGTTAATAATCGTACGGTTCGATTGTTTTGATGTCGCAATAATGATTTGATCTTTATCAATAAAGCGAATTTCTATCATTTCATTACGATTGGCATATTCATTGAGTAAATTTTGAATATCTTTTTGTGTATTACCAGAATCATTACCATCTGCATATATTTTTTCAATACCGAGCTCGATTTGTTTCGCATTTTGAGAAATGTTTGTCTTAAACGTCTCAGTCATTTCTTTTTCAAGGCTATTCGTAAAGTACAGACCAATAATTTGCATACCAATAATAATCAACAGGACATAGACAATAACAAGTTTCGTGTGAAGGGATTGAAATTGTTTTAACCACTTCATATTTGCCATCCTCTAATCATGTTGTTGTAAGAAATATCCAACACCACGACGCGTCACAATATAGTCTGGATGAGAAGGATCATCTTCAATTTTTTCACGTAAACGGCGAATCGTAACGTCTACAGTACGGACATCACCGAAATAATCATAACCCCATACCGTTTGGAGTAAATGTTCACGCGTCATCACTTGTCCCATATGTTTCGATAAATAATGGAACAACTCAAATTCACGGTGCGTCAAATCAATATCTTCACCGCGTTTTTTAATAGAATAAGCATCTGGATAAATCACAATATCTTTAATTGTAATTTCATTCGTCTGCATGTGATTTTCTTGACTCGGTTGTGTATAATGGCGGCGTAAGTTAGCTTTCACACGTGCAATTAATTCACGCGTACTAAATGGTTTTGTCACATAGTCATCCGCACCAAGCTCAAGACCGAGGACTTTATCGATCTCTGAGTCTTTAGCCGTCAACATAATAATTGGCATTTCGAATTTTTTACGCACTTCACGGCACACTTCCATACCGTCTTGACCAGGCAACATAATATCGAGTAACACGATATCAGGTTCTTTTTCATAGATTAAGTCGACCGCATCATTGCCATCATATGCGACAAATACTTCATAACCTTCTTTTTTCAAATTAAATTCTAATATATCCGCAATTGGTTTTTCATCATCGACTACGACTACTTTTCTTGCCATAAAAATGACCCCATTTCTTAATAAGTACATAATATCGGTTGCTAACTGGCATAATCCTATACCTTATAATGTATCACTAATATAAAGTGAATTCTATCTATTTAACCCATTTTCATTTGTATCATAATGGGCAAAATCCAACCATTCAGTTTATGTATCTAGCTTTTTATTGACTTTGAGATAAACGGTCAACAATATACCTATGAGCACTATCGCTTGTGTCACCATCGAAGCTACAAATAGCACATCGTTGTCTAAAACAATGAGCACGATATCCACGATACATAATAGGATTGAACATAAAGCCGTATAACCAGAAATTACCTTCAGTTGATGGGCAAAGGCGACTTGAGCAATTTCCCAATTCTTTTGATTTTTCATCGACTTCCTAGTCCGAAACCCAATAAAGTAATTGATTTCTTGAGGTGGGTTATGTTGGAACGCAATCGCTAATAAGAATAAGAACAAACAACTTGAAAACAGTATCATTTGCGTTATTCACTCCTTAATTTAGTTGTACCATAATCATAAACAAACGGCTACACTCACTTTTAAAAAAGGTATAGGCGCGCTATTGAGGAACAGAAAAATGGGGGATGACATTGTCATTCATTCTCTAAAAAGCATAAAAAAGACTCTTTACATGTCACCTACGCAACACGTAAAGAGTCAGTTCACACTAGTGCTTACCACCAGATACGAAAATTGAGAGTAATAATTTAATGAATTCAATAATAGCCTTCACCATTAAAAACACCTCCTCTACACACTTTCAGTATATGCCTGTTGACTGTAAAAAGAGGTATTTTGCCTAAATTATAATTAACACTTCATAGTTGTCATAACAACGTATTACAATCATCAGTTAGGCAAGCCTAACTGTCTTAGAAAGAAAAAAGTGCTCACCCTATTGGATGAGCACGTTAGCGGTCCCGACGGGAATCGAACCCGCGATCTCCTGCGTGACAGGCAGGCGTGTTAAACCGCTCCACTACGGGACCATATCATGGTGACTCCTACGGGACTCGAACCCGTGTTACCGCCGTGAAAGGGCGGTGTCTTAACCGCTTGACCAAGGAGCCTTTCTTAAACACAAGAATGATTATAGCATCACCCAATCGGGTTGACAAGATTTTTTTCGGATTTTTTTGTATAATTTTTCATATAAAGTTGTTCAGGGGGTCATTTATGGAAATTCAAGCAGAATCGAACGTTGCTTACATCAAAGAGAAACCTAAAAAGCCACGTCAATTTTTCAAGAGATTTTTCTTTATTACGTTAGGCGCAGTGTTGATGGGAATAGCACTGGAGCTTTTCTTAGTACCGAATCAATTGCTCGACGGAGGCATTGTAGGTATTTCAATTATTCTGTCCCATTTATTAGGATTCAAATTAGGGATATTCATCTTTATACTTAATTTGCCTTTCTTCTTTTTAGGCTATAAACAAATTGGTAAAACTTTTGCTATCTCTACTTTGTATGCCATCTCTATCTTATCCATTACGACTATTGTGTTACACCCTATCGATCCAGTCATTAACGATAAATTTTTAGTTACGATTTTTGGCGGTGCAGTCCTAGGTATTGGTGTCGGCATTGTGCTACGTTATGGTGGCTCATTAGACGGTACAGAGATTTTATCGATTCTCGTTCACTCAAAATTGCCTTTTTCTGTGGGCGAAATTGTGATGTTTGTTAATTTCTTCATATTTGGCATTGCTGGCTTTGTGTTCACATGGGAGAGTGCATTATTTAGTGTTGTTGCTTATTTCATCGCCTCAAAAATGATTGATACCGTCCTTTTAGGTTTTGATGAATCCAAAGCGGTATGGGTTATTAGTGATGCCTATAAAGATATTGGTGAAGCAATCAATTCTCGTCTCGGTCGTGGTGTGACGTATTTGAAAGGTGAAGGCGCGTATACTGGAGAAGATAAACGTGTCATTTTCTGCGTGATTACACGTCTTGAAGAAGCAAAATTGAAAGATATCGTTATGGAAATCGACGAAAAAGCCTTCCTCTCAATCGGTAACGTTTCAGAAGTACGCGGTGGAAACCATCGTAAAAGAGATATTCATTAGTGATGTCATATTGGTTCCTCTTTTTAGGATGCACGATGTTGTTGTTTAAAGCCATGCAAGTATTTTGTGTTATCCAACACACATACTGAATATAAAACAACATTAAAGCTAAAACATTATAGGCCATTAAAAAAGACCACCAAATCATTTTGGCAGTCTTTTTTATTTTAGGTCAGTCTTACCGAAGCGTTGCCGGAAGACTCCCCTCAGTTATTGTATTACCATAATTTTTCTACAACATTTGTTTGATTACGATCTGGACCTACAGAGAAGATAGAAATGTGTACGTTACACAATTCAGAAATACGCTCTAAGTAACGACGTGCATTGTCAGGCAATTCTTCCATTGTACGTACGCCTGTAATATCTTCTGTCCAACCTGGTAATGTTTCAAAAATAGGTTCGCAACGTTTTAAGTCGTTTAAGTTCGCTGGATATTCTGTGATTTCTTTACCATCTAACTCATAAGCTGTACAGATTTTCACTTCATCTAAGCCTGTTAATACGTCGATAGAGTTAATAGATAAGTCAGTAATCCCGCTCACACGACGAGAGTGACGTAACACCACTGAGTCAAACCAGCCGACACGACGCGGACGACCTGTTGTTGTACCATATTCGCGACCTACTTCACGGATATGATGACCTTTTTCGTCAAATAATTCTGTTGGGAACGGACCATCACCTACACGTGACGTATACGCTTTACATACACCGACAACTTTTGAAACATTTGTTGGGCCGACACCCGCGCCTACAGTGACGTTACCTGCGACAGGATTGCTTGATGTAACGAAAGGATATGTGCCGTGGTCGATATCTAACATCACACCTTGTGCACCTTCAAATAATACACGTTCATCTGCTACGAAAGCATCGTCTAACACTTTTGCAGTATCTGTGACGTATGGTGCAAGACGTTGACCAGCTGCATAGTATGTTTCAAAAATGTCTTCAAATGATGGTGCATCTTGTTTAAACATACCTTGGAAGTAATCATTTTTATATTCTAAATTTTCTTTTAAGCGTTGTTCGAAAACTTCTTTGTCTAATAAATCTGCTACACGAATACCCATTCTTTGTGCTTTATCTACGTATGCTGGGCCAATACCTTTCTTCGTCGTACCAATTTTGTTGTCGCCACGACGCGCTTCTTCAAGTTCATCTTGTTGAATGTGATAAGGTAGGATGACGTGTGCGCGGTTTGAGATGCGTAAGTTATCTGTTGCAATGCCTCTTTCATTTAAGCCGTCTAATTCTCTAAGTAATGCAACTGGATCAATCACGACACCATTGCCGATGACAGCAAGTTTGTCTTTATAAAAAATACCAGATGGCACTAAATGCAATTTGTAAGTTTCACCGTCAAATTTGATTGTATGACCTGCATTATTACCACCAGAAAAACGTGCAATGACATCTGCTTGTTCCGCTAAAAAGTCTGTAATTTTACCTTTACCTTCGTCTCCCCATTGTGTCCCAACTACTACGATTGATGACATAAGAGCACCTCCAAGTTTTCTCAATTAACCAAACTGTATTCTACCAGTATCACATCATGAATGCAAATCAAAAAACGAACATTGAAAATTAGATTGTGCGTCACACCATTCAAGCCCCTCTAAAATAGTCGGACCCTTACAACCACGTGTTATACAAGTGTTATTAGGCTCTTTCGCTTGTGTCCAAAATCCTAACTTACATCAAAATCGATAAGTTAATACAAAGTAAAAACCGTACATTAAACAGAATTTGTTATATAATATACGTATTTTAAGTTTAAAATTATTTTTTCTTTTCGGTTGTTCCATGCAATATCACAAATAAAACGGTTGATGATTGATAACACCAACCGTTCCAAGCACACGTCCAATTATCCCATATCCGCATGAGCATAATCGATATCTGTAAACTTATTATATTGTTTCATAAAGTGTAGCTTCACTGTACCGGTCGGGCCGTTACGCTGCTTCGCGATAATGATTTCAATTTCACCATTTTCATCATTTGTTTGTGGTTCGAATCCACCATCATCGTCATCATCATCTCCATCGCCACGGTTATAGTAGTCATCACGATATAAGAAAGCAACGATATCGGCGTCTTGCTCAATCGAACCTGACTCACGAATATCACTCATCATCGGACGTTTATCTTGTCGTTGTTCAACACCACGTGATAGCTGACTTAACGCAATCACCGGACACTCTAACTCACGGGCAATCGCTTTAAGCATACGTGAAATCTCTGACACTTCTTGTTGACGGTTATCCGATGCACGTGAACCACTTCCTTGAATCAATTGTAAGTAGTCAATCACAATCATATCCAGTCCATGTTCTTGCTTTAAACGACGACATTTTGAACGAATATCGGTAATCCGCACACCTGGTGTATCATCAATAAAAATTTTCGTCCGAGACAGTTTACCGACTGCCACTGTAAATCGATTCCAATCCTCCTCAGTCATCGTCCCCGTACGTAAACGGTTCGAATCGACATTGCCCGAACTACAAATCATACGTGTCGCCAATTGGTCTGCACCCATCTCTAATGAGAAAATGCCGACCGTATATTGATCTTCATGTGTGGCTACTTTTTGCGCAATATTAAGAGCGAAGGCAGTCTTACCTACTGAAGGTCGCGCCGCTAAAATAATCAAATCATTACGATTAAAGCCTGCTGTCATCTGGTCTAAATCGCGGTAACCTGTTGGAATGCCTGGCGTTTGACCACTATTCTGATCCAATTGTTCCGCATTATCATAAACTTGTCCTAATACGTCACGAATATCTTTAAAACCGTCACTCTCACGTGTAGAAGACAGTTCCAAGATACGACGTTCTGCATCATTCAGCACGGTATCTAAATCTAATTCATCGTTATAGCCATCATTCGCAATACTATCCGCAGTGTGAATGAGCTTACGTTTGACTGCATTTTTGAATACCACGTCTGTGTAGTATTGAATATTTCGCGTTGTCGGTACATTCGATGTAATTTCAGCAAGATATTGGGGACCTCCCGCTTCATTCACGACCCCTTCTTGTGTGAGTCGATCCAAAACAGTCACAATGTCAATATCTTTACCATCTTCATTCAGGTCCATCATCGCACGGAAAATATGCTGATGCGCACCACGATAAAATGATTCAGGCAACAAAATTTCTTGCGTGGACGACATCAATTCTGGGTCGAGAAAAATCGCCCCCAGTACAGATTGTTCCGCCTCATGACTGTGTGGCATTCGATTATGTTCATACATTTCATCCATGCCAATGACCTCCTCACTTTCATGACATATACTTAACATATTCTATAATAACCTAAACCGAATCACAATACATGATTCAGCATGTTCAAAAATGTAAATTGCTGATATACGCACATGTCTTAAAATTCATGAATTTAACATACACATCATACGCTTTATGACTTCCTTTTCTTTATCAAATATAAGCTGTAAATCACCACAGTTGATAAACCAATAGAAGATAGCACCACAATGATAAGTGACATGATTATTTCAAAAAGACTGTCTTTAGGTAAAACTCTGATAATGAAGGACATTGGAATCATAGAGATGATATAAACCCACACATATCTTTTTAATTCTTTAGATATATTCTCCATTTTATCAAATCCTTTTTAAACCGCTTTTACTCTATAGTATTACAAATGATGTATGAAAAAAGCCGGTGACCTTTGCACCAGCTTTCTTCACAACCCTATCATTATTGCTCTACAGTATGCACACGAATCGTACCTTCTACCTCTTTATGCAGTTTCACAGGCACATTCGTATAACCTAACGCGTGAATACCGTGTGGCAATTCCATTTTACGTTTATCGATCTTAATATCATGTTGCGCTTTCAATGCTTCAGCGATTTGTTTCGTACTAATAGAACCGAACAATTTACCGCCTTCACCCGATTTCGCTTTCACTTCAACTTCAAGCGCTGCTAAACGTTCTTTTAACGCTTTTGCATCTTCAAGCTCTTGTTGTTTGTCTTTTTCAATACGTTTATTTTTTTGTTCTAATTGTTTCAAGTTCCCTGGTGTTGCTTCAACAGCATAACCATTTTTGATTAAGAAGTTGTTCGCATAACCGACTGGCACGTCTTTAACTTCACCTTGTTTCCCTTTACCTTTAACATCTTGTGTAAAAATCACTTTCATGATTCGTCACTCCTATCCAATTGTTCATTAATCGCTTGTTGTAACTTTTCGATAGCCGCTTCAACAGTCACGCCCTCTAGTTGCGTTGCAGCGTTTGTGAGATGACCGCCACCGCCCAACGCTTCCATAGTGAGTTGGACGTTGAATTCGCCAAGTGAACGGGCAGACATACCAATGAGATTTTCTTCACGACGCGCAACGACATACGCCGCTTCCACGCCATCAAGACTCAACAACTCATCTGCTGCTTGGGCTACGGTCACAGGATGATAGATTTTGTCATCCGGACCATGTGCGATTGCGATACCATTCTCTTGTAATTTCACCGTACGAATCAACTCTGAACGGTTAATATACGTCTCAATATCATCTTTTAAGAAATGTTGCGTTAAGATTGTATCGGCTCCATGCGCACGGAGATAACTTGCTGCATCAAATGTACGCGAGCCTGTACGCAATGTAAAGTTACGTGTATCAACGATGATACCTGCATACATCACAGTCGATTCTAAGCGTGTTAAGCGTTGTTCAGTCGGTTGATACTCGAGTAGCTCTGTGACAAGTTCTGCGGTAGAGCTTGCATATGGCTCCATGTAGACGAGTAACGGACTTGAGATAAAGCTTTCGCCACGACGGTGATGATCAATGACCACTTTACGATTGGCTTTATTTAAAATGTTCTCGTCAATGACCATTTCCGGTTTATGCGTATCAACGACGACAAGTGTTGTACGAGATGTCATCATATTCCATGCATCATCGGACGTCACAAAGCGCTCCTTCAATTCAGGCTTTTCATCGATTTCATCCATCACACGACGTAATGTAGGGTCGATGTCAGACTCATTTAACACGATATACGCTTCCAAGTTGTTCATCATCGCAAATCGGGTCACACCAATCGCCGCACCAATCGCATCTAAGTCTGGGCGTTTATGTCCCATCACGATGACTTTGTCGCCTTCTAATAGGATATCTTTCAACGCATGGGAAATGACACGCGCTCTCACACGAGTACGTTTTTCCATCGGGTCAGTCTTACCGCCATAAAAACGGACGTTGCCATTCATATTTTTAATCGCAACTTGGTCACCACCACGACCTAACGCGAGATCAAGACCAGATTGTGACAATTCACCCAGGTCAATTAAGTTTTCTGAGCCTTCACCGACACCGATACTTAAAGTGAGTTGTGCACGATAACCGACACTTTTTTCACGAAGCTGGCTTAAAATATCAAACTTTGTCTCTTCTAATTCACGTAAAATACGACGATTCAAATAAGCAATAAATTGATCGGAACTATAACGCTTGAAATACACATTATGTTCTTGTGCCCAACGACTAATGACACGTGTCACCATCGAGTTGATTTCAGAACGTTGTGTATCGTTCATATTTTGTGTAATTTCGTCATAGTTATCTAAAAATAATGTTGCAATAATCGGCTGTTGATCATCGTACGCTTGTTGGATGGTGGCTTCTTCCGTCATATCTATAAAATACAAAATATGTTCTTTTTCTGAATAACGGACACGATAGGCATACGCACCATCTGCTATTTCGATTTCTTTCGCCTTTTCGAGTTGCTTTAAAATATTCGGGTACACTTCATTGATTGGATCTGAAATGACATTCCTTTCAATCCGCTCTGACATGAAAGGGTTGACCCACTCAATTTGGTCATTTTCATTTAACACAATCAAACCTAGTGGCATTGTTTTGACTGCACGATCACTACCTACTGATATTTTGCCACTCAAATCATCTAAATAACGATCTAAATAACGATAGAAACGTCTAAAAATAAAGACACTGATAATGAGCATGACAAATAACAGGATAGCAGCGATAAACGCAAGCCACTGATTAAAGAAAAAGGATAGACCTACAATGATGATTGCTGTAACGGTAATCACTAAAAAAGGTACGATCAACGCTTTCTTCATTGAATGACGATTCATCTTGTCACCTCTTATCGTTTTTTATCATACGTTTTAAATTCAACCCCAAATCGAGTAAACCAATGAGGCGTGTCATTGGATAAAACAGTACACCGACAATCACTAAAATCACTTTTAATGCGCCGGGCATTCTTTTAATAGATGCAAAGAAATGAATAAAACTTAAACCTTGAATCACTAATAAGAACCCTAAAACGATTTGGAAATTAATGCCAATGCTGTTCGGCGTAGTGGCAGGTTGTGTTGTAATCGTTGTTAATAATGCCAATGCATACATAATGAAAACTGAACGCTTCATTTGCCAGAAAAATAGTGGGCGAAATACAGGTGTTGCCACTTTGAACTTACGTAAAATCGGGAAAATGATGAGCAATGTAATGAACACGTAAATAGCAATCGCTACTACAATCATCCCCGGCAACTGTATTGCGAGTTGTTGAATCGAATTGTTTAAAATCTCTTGAGCTTGTTGATCTAAATTTTCTAACTCTGCAGCTTGATGCATTATTGCACGATACGGTTGCAATAAATCGTCAGCATACGGGATTTTTTTCAAAGTTTGTAAAATCATCATCGCACTTAATGTTAAAACACTTGCCACGAATGTCGTTAAATATAAGATGCGCTCTTTAGATGCACGTTGGATTAATAACTGACTGATGACCATACTTAAAACTAAAATAATGATTAAAAATGCCATCACAAAAACGTTGCCTGTGAGCGTTGAGAGAATAATCGCAATAAGTGCGACTAAGCCAAACGAATGCTTAGATTGGTACCATAAAACGATACCTGGGATTAAACTAAAGCATGCCAAAATGATTGCTAATCCAGGCATAACATGTATAACTAAAGTCACCACTAACAACGCCACAATGCTGATTAGGGTTGCTTTAGGATTAATTTTCGAAAACAAAGACGCCACTTCCAAACTATTATAGTCTATAAATTCTATTTTACAGGCTTTGTAATATGAATACAATTTGCGCCACATGATTTCACGCGTCTTACAATTGAATTACAAAACGTCACTTTCTTGAACACATTAGAAAAGCTATATTTTAGCTATTATCCCTAAAATATAGCTTCTTGTCTAGTATTCTTAGTTGACGTAATTATAACAAAAATGTAACGTTTTCGTCTAAAGTTAGCGTCTAAATCGTGAAACTTTTAGGAAATGATACAGGTACGGCGCCCAATCATTAAAATTCAATAAAAAGCCATCATGTCCTACATTATCAGGCACAAAGAAATGGCGATGATATTTGAAATAACAGCCTAACGCAGCGACTTGGTCATCTGGATACAGCAAGTCATCTGTAAAGCCGAGCGTGAGAACTTTCGTGTCTAATGATTGGAATACGTTTGCGACATCATCTCTACCATGGTGAATGTCATGACTGTCTAACACATCAAGAAGTGTTAAATAACATTGCAAATCAAACTGTTCTTTAAATTTATCGCCTTGGTGCTTTTGATATAACACGACTTCATCAGGTGTGAAGCGGGCGTCATAACTTTTAGAGGACCGGTACGTTAAAAAGCCGAGTTGCCGCGCGATACTTAATCCTTCTTCTCCCGCTAAATGGATGGCTTGTCTCGCTATTTCATTAAACGCCCGACTATAAGAAGATGTCTTTTCAGTAGCTGCTAAAATGACTGCCTTTTTCACTTCGAACTTTTGATTGTAGAGGAGCTCCATTACTTGCATGCCACCTAAAGAGCCTCCGATGAGAATGTCTATTTTTTGATGACCGAGTGCTTCAATGCCTTTTTCGAGAGCACGCACAATATCTCGCAAGGTGAGTTTTTGTGGGAAGTTGGGATCTGTTAAACGAGAACTCGACCCAAACGGACTACCAATGACATTAAATGTCAAAAACTGGTAATCATGAACTGGCATGTACCCCCCATCAATAATCTCTCGCCACCACCCTGGATTGTCTTCTGTCCCATAAGTGAGATGGTTACCTGTCAACGCATGACATACGACGACGAGTGGCTGGCCAGGATAACCTACATATTCATACTGAAGCTTCAAATTTTCAATCGTTTCACCTGATTCTGTCGTAAATGCACCTAATGCTAATGTGTCCACGCGATAATTCACCATTTCAGTCTACCCTCCCTCTAAAAATTAAAAAAGTTGTACAACCTTTGACGGCTATACAACGTTTATAAGTCAGTTTTTAAATGAACTTATCATCCACATAACGTGGTTGGTTGTAGCACCGTACTTATAACGATAAGTGGTTGCTGAAGTGTCACTGGGCCAAATCCCTCAACTTCTCTTAATAAGCTTATTTTTAATAAAGTTATGTTGTGTCTTTAATCATACCGCAAACCTATCACGTATGCAAATGATTGTTAGAATAATCCGATAATTCTCAACAGTGCCACACTCACCATACCGACAATGACTGTTATCGTTAAACGTCTCGTCCAAAAAGCAATGATAAGCGTCGGAATGAGCGCGATGATAAAGTGCCAATTCAATGTATAACCCATCATGCCTTCTTGTTGCTGAATGAACCCATCGACCACTAATGCAGTAAATAATGTAATCGGAATAAACGTCAGCCACTTAAGCACCTTGTCAGACAGTTCCATACGTGAAATCATGACAAAAGGTGTGATTCTGATGAGTAAAGTCCCAAGTCCTGCTAAAAAAATCGTCCAAAATACGTACATGCTCATCGGTCAATCACCATCCCTATCGTCGCACTTAAAGTCGATGCAAGTAAAATTGCTAAATACGAAGGTAAAAACAAACTGAGTAGTAACATCATAACAATGACGATTGCAACTAAATAGAGATACACACGTAATTTCGATTTCGTAATGCCCTCAAATTGTGAAATTGCTAAAAAGATAAACATCGCAGTGATCGCGTAGTCCAATCCAAATACTTCTGGATGTTGGAAAAAGTCACCTAACAATCCACCGAGCACAGTAACCAATGCCCAAAATAAGTAGGCCAGTAGATTTAAGCCATACATCCACTGATATGTCATCGTATGTCCTTTCGAATAAGGCGTGATTGCAACAGCAAATGTCTCATCCGTCAACAAAGACCCTACCCCTACCCTATGTATGAAATGATCATGTTTGAAATTCGGCGCCAATGTCATGCTTAATAAAAACATACGGCTATTGACAATCATCGCAGTGAGCACAATGACCCAGATCGGCGTTTGTACGGCAATGAGCGCAATAATAATAAATTGTGCTGCCCCTGCATAAACGAGTAATGAGAGCAGCAATATTTCTAAAATGTTGAAGCCTGATGCGAGACTCACAATTCCAAATGAAAAGCCTACCCCAGCATAGCCTAGTACAGTAGGGAGACAATCGCGGATGCCTTGTTTAAATGTAGTGTAAGGCATTGAGACTCCCCCCTTGAAAATTATTCTTATTATAGTACAACATATACCATCTTGCTATAAAGTAAGTCTCACCTCATTCATCCCTCAGTATAACCTACCGTCTAGAAATGATGATATTATGGCTTTTTATGTTAATTTTAGAATATTGAGATAATAATTGATGAGGTGCGTCTTATTTTGTTATTTTGATTACTTTTTACCCCCCCTACCCTCTTCACATGCTAAAAAAACAGGAGGTCACATATTAAAAATACGACCTCCTGTTTTGATTTCAGCTATTCTATATTGGGTTGTTTGTAACGTCCATTTTATCTTAAAGCGGTTTGATAACTGTTTGACCACCCATGAATGGGACTAACGCTTCAGGCACTGTAATCGTACCATCTTCATTTTGATAGTTCTCTACAATCGCCGCAAATGTACGACCTACTGCTAAACCTGAACCATTTAACGTATGTGCATATTCAGGTTTGGCATCTTTATCACGTTTGAAACGGATATTGGCACGACGCGCTTGGAAATCTACACAGTTTGAACATGAACTAATTTCTTTATAGTCACTGTAGCTTGGTAACCATACTTCTAAGTCATATGTTTTACTTGCACCGAAACCAATATCGCCTGTACATAAAATCACACGACGGTATGGTAAGTTCAATGCTTCAAGAATCGCTTCTGCATTTGATGTCATTTCTTCTAAAGCATCCCAAGAATCTTCAGGTTTTTCAATACGCACCATTTCAACTTTATTGAATTGGTGCAGACGGATTAAGCCACGTGTATCACGGCCAGCTGATCCCGCTTCACTTCTGAAACATGCTGATTGACCTGTAAACTTAGCTGGTAAGACCCCCGGCTGTACAATTTCGTCTCTATAGTAGTTTGTCAAAGGCACTTCAGCAGTTGGAATTGTGTATAAGCCTTCTTTTTCTACTTTAAACAAATCTTCTTCAAATTTAGGTAATTGACCTGTACCGTACATCGCTTTAGCATTCACCAACTGTGGTACCATCATTTCGCGATAACCATGTTGTGTCGTATGCATCGTAATCATAAAGTTCATTAATGCACGCTCTAATTTAGCACCGTCATTCGTTAAATAAACGAAACGTGCACCAGACACACGTGCGGCACGATCAAAGTCTGCCATTTCTAGTGATTCTACTAAGTTCCAGTGCGCTTTTGCTTCAAAGTCGAACTCACGTGGTGTCCCCCATCTTTTAAGTTCTACGTTATCAGAATCATCTTCACCTTCAGGCACATCATCGTGAATAAGGTTTGGAATACGTGATAAGATGTCATTTAATTTCGTATCCGCTTCTTTTAACTGTGCATCGATATTTTTAATTTTTTCTCCTACTTCACGTTGCGCTTTAATCGCATCATCCGCATTTTCTTTATTACGTTTCTTTTCAGCAATTTGTTGAGAAGCTTTGTTACGTTCTGCTTTTAATTCTTCAGTTTGTTGTATGTAATCACGGCGTTGTTGGTCTAACGCTAACACTTCATCTACAACTGATGGATCCATTTGACGTAACGCAATTTTCTCCTTAACTCTCTCTGGCTCATTTCTAAATAATTTAATGTCTAACATAAGTCGACTTCCTTTCATAAAGTAATTTAAAAATTTAAGGAGGATGACTCAAAATAAAAAACCACATCCCTCACACAAGGGACGTGGTTTGACGTGTTGCCACCCTATTTAACAGACAGAATATGCCTGCACTCTCACAAAAGTTAACGGTTTCACCCGAATTGTTTTCAAAACGTGGGTAGATTTCGTATAGGTCTGTACATTTGTTTTCACCGACCACAAACTCTCTAATTCCATTGCTATACTACTTAATCCACAAACAATTATTTATTTCGATTTCACATTTAATATAACAAAGAAAATTTCGAATAGCAAGCTTATTTCTGATACGCCAGATTCTTTAAATATTTCGCCACATTTTCAATATCTTGATGAAATGGTCGGTCTTCTTGAATCGATGGCACGATTTTACGCAATGCTTCATACTGTTCACGTGTTTTGGGTGACAATTGTTCAACCCCTCTTATTTCGACTGCTTGTGACGCAATAATCGCTTCAATCGCAATGACGCGTCGTGTATTTTCTAAAATTTGATAGCCGTGGCGTGACGCAATCGTCCCCATTGATACGTGGTCTTCTTGATTGGCGGATGAAGGAATCGAATCAACACTCGCCGGATGCGCCAATGTTTTATTTTCTGATACAAGACTCGCTGCTGCATATTGCATAATCATCGCACCACTTTGCAAACCTGGTTCTGGACTTAAAAAAGCAGGGAGACCCCCATTGAGTTGCGGATTGACTAAACGTTCAAGACGACGTTCCGCAACGTTTGCCAATTCACTTGTCCCAAGCTTTAAGAAATCCAAAGCGAATGCGACAGGTTGACCGTGGAAGTTACCGCCAGAAATGACCAATGTCTTATCACCTTCATTAAAAATAAGCGGATTATCATTTGCTGCGTTCATTTCAAATTCTAACTTTTCACGAACGTATTGAAACACTTGGAAGCTTGCACCATGGATTTGTGGAATACAACGCAATGTATAAGGGTCTTGAACACGCATTTCCCCTTGACGTGTCGTGAGTTTGGATCCTTCAAGCCAGTCTGACATCCGTCTTGCTACAGCTGTCTGTTCTTCAAAGTTACGCACTTGGTGAACCGCTTCATGATAAGCATCTGTAATACCATGTAACGCTTGATGTGTTAACGCGGCAATCCATTCTGCTTGGTATGCCAAATTTTCAGTTTCTATCCATGAAATGACCCCTTGTGCTGTCATCGCCTGTGTACCATTAATCAGTGCCAATCCTTCTTTCGCTTGTAACGTTAAAGGCTTACGGTTCAACTGTTTTAAGACCTCTGAGCTATCTAAAACTTCACCTTGGTATTCAACTTTACCTTCACCAATTAACACTAAGGCAAGGTGTGACAATGGCGCTAAATCACCCGAAGCACCGAGAGAACCTTGTTGTGGGATAACAGGAATGATACGTTGATTGATGAAAAACACCAATTGATCCACTAATTCCATCGTCACGCCTGAATGCCCTTTCAGTAAAGTATTTAAACGTAAAATCATCATCACGAGCGAAACATTCGATGCAAAAGGTGCACCGATACCACACGCATGTGAACGTATTAAATTGACTTGTAATTGATTATACTTCTGTTGATCAATCAGTACATCGCTAAACAAACCAAATCCTGTTGTAATCCCATACACGGTCTCTTTATTGGCAATAATCCGTTCCACAATCGCACGACTTCTTTCCACGCGCACCTGTGCTTCCTCAGTCACTTTTACTTTATCCTCATATGCTAAAAACTGTCGTATAGCCTCAATCGTCAGCTGCTCGCCTGTTAAACGTAATGTCATTGTAATCCTCCCATCTCCTTCATCACGTGACACACAAAATGTCTATTTCTTTCAAGTATAGTTTTAGGATATCGTTTTCACAATACTTTCAGCCAAACTCGTAATATGGTATCAAATTAACCTTTTAACGTACTAAATGAACTCACTTAAACAAATATCGAAATTTAAGTTACTTTTTCAAAAAAATAAAAGGGCTACAAAATAGGGGAACATGCATAGTCGCTCACGTTTGCGTAGCGCTATCACAAAGGGTCACATTGAAACCTTAGAATGCCTATTGACGAACGAGCAAACCAGGTATAATATATCTTGTTGTAATAATGGAAATTCCAGATAGGAGGTCTCAAACGTGAAAACATTGTCAGCTGTTCACATTCCTAAACGTAAGGATGACACACATAAAGGTGACTATGGACGTATTCTGTTAATTGGGGGCAATGCCAATTTAGGTGGCGCAATCATGTTAGCAGCACGCGCTTGTGTATACAGCGGAAGTGGCTTAATTACAGTCGCAACGCATCCAACAAATCATGTCGCATTACATTCTCGTTGTCCTGAAGCAATGGTCATTGACATCAACGATACGAAAAAACTAACGAAAATGATTGAAGCTTCTGATTGTATTTTAATCGGACCAGGTTTAGGGTTAGATTTTAAAGGTAACAATGCAATGACATTTTTACTGCAAAATATTCAACCCCACCACACTTTAATTGTGGATGGTGATGCGATTTCAATCGTAAGCAAGCTTAAACCTGAAATTCCAGCTTGCAATGTCATTTACACACCACATCAAAAAGAGTGGGAGCGTTTGAGCGGCATTCCGATTGAGGAACAAACATATGAAACAAACCGTGCAGCAGTTAATCGATTAGGTGGTACGGTCGTGCTCAAAAAACACGGTACAGAAATATACTTTGAAAATGACGCATACAAGCTTGAAGTCGGTAGCCCAGCGATGGCAACAGGCGGCATGGGTGATACACTTGCCGGCATGATTACAAGCTTTGTAGGACAATTTGACAACGTGATTGATGCAATTACAAGTGCAACTTATACGCACAGTTATATTGGCGATAAGTTGTCAAAGGATATGTATGTCGTACCCCCATCAAAAATTATTGATGAAATTCCTTATGCGATGAAGCAATTAGAAGAAAAATAATATTTTACAAATCGTAGGAAGAAAGACTCGGAAACTTCAATGTGATCCGAGTCTATTTGTTTTAATAAGGAAATCGATTGGTTATTCATGCTTCTACTACACATGTACAATTCAAACAAAGCGATGGCTAGTTAAAATGCTACCCTTGGGAACGCGCCGCATCGTTCAGCAATCTAACGGTAACAAGGTAACCAAAGAAAAAGACGATGATCTCTAAATGACATGAGACCATCGCCTTTTCAATTTATAATTTATTTATCTTCATTTTCAATATCTTCATTCACGCGATCCATAAAGTCTTCTCTTAATGTTTCACGTTCTGGTGATACTTCTGGTTCTGGGGCTTCCGTGTGAATCGTATCGCCAGGAGTCACATCATCGACAACAACTTCTACATCATCACTTGCCTCTGATGCGGTTGTATGTTCATCCGCTTCGATGTCTTCTGGCTCTTTCTTCACTTTTGCCACTGTCGACACATATTGTTCTTCATCTAATCGAATGAGACGCACACCTTGCGCCATACGACCATTGACAGAAATATTAGAGACTTCCATACGAATGATCACACCCTGGTTTGTCACAACCATTAAATCTTCGTCGCCTTCTACAGTTGTAATACATACGAGTCGACCATTTCGTTCTGTCAGTTTCGCTGTTTTCACACCCATACCGCCACGGTTAGACAGACGGTAGTCTTCTATCGATGTACGTTTACCGTAACCTTTTTCTGTCACGACTAGAATTTCATCTTGATTGTCATCGTCTGCAACGTCTAAACCAATGACTTCATCACCGTCTCTTAAACGGATCCCTTTCACCCCTGCAGCAATACGGCTCATCGCACGTACGTCTGTTTCTTTAAAACGAATGAGTGACGCTTGGGCTGTACCGATAAGAATATGTTTCTCGCCATCTGTTAGACGCACAGCAATCAGTTCATCATCATCACGGAATTTGATAGCAATTTTACCGTTACGATTAATACGGTTGAAGTTGCTTAATGCTGAACGTTTAATTAAACCTTTTTTCGTTACGAATACGAGGAAGTCTTCTTCAGAGTCTAGGTCTTTCACCGCAATCATCGTACTAATCACTTCATCTTGATCGAGTTCAATCACATTAACAATTGGAATCCCTTTAGACTGACGGGAGAGTTCCGGCACTTCATAACCTTTCAGTTTGTAGACACGTCCTTTGTTTGTAAAGAACAACACATGATCATGCGTGCTTGTCGTCACTAACTGACTTACGAAATCGTCATCAAGTGTATTCATGCCTTGTACGCCTCGACCGCCACGATTTTGCGCACGGTATGTTGAAGCAGGTAAACGTTTAATGTAGTTGTTATGACTCAATGTGATAACGATTTGCTCTTCTGGGATTAAATCTTCATCTTCTAATTGATCAATACCACCGAGTTGAATTTCAGTACGACGATCGTCGCCAAACTTCTCTTTAATCTCAGTCAATTCTTCACGGACAAGTTCTAATAGCTTTTCTTCATCCGCTAAAATCGCTTCTAATTCAGCAATATACGCAATTAAATCATTATATTCTTGTTCAATTTTGTCGCGTTCTAAGCCTGTCAGACGTCTTAAACGCATGTCTAAAATCGCTTGTGCTTGGCGTTCTGACAGAGCAAAGCGTGACTGTAAACTTTCCATTGCTACTTTATCTGTCTCTGATTCACGAATGATTGTAATGATTTCATCAATGTGATCCAGGGCAATTCTTAGACCTTCAAGAATGTGGGCACGGTCTTTCGCTTTACGCAAATTGTATTCCGTACGACGACGTACAACTTCTTTTTGATGCTCTAAGTAATGATAAAGGGCTTGCTTCAGGTTAATCAATTGAGGGCGTCCATTGACTAAAGCAATCATGTTCACCCCAAATGATGTTTGAAGTGGTGTTTGTTTATATAAATTATTTAAAATGACGCTCGCATTCGCATCTTTACGCACATCAATCACGACACGCACACCTGTACGTAAACTCGTTTCATCACGTAAATCCGTAATGCCATCGATTTTTTTATCACGAACTAATTCCGCAATTTTTTCAATCATACGTGCTTTATTGACTTGAAATGGAATTTCTGTCACGACAATACGATCACGACCGCCACCACGAGATTCAATTTCAGCTTTAGCTCTCATAATGACAGAACCGCGACCTGTTTCGTATGCGCGTCGAATCCCACTTTTACCAAGAATTAATCCGGCAGTTGGGAAGTCTGGGCCTTGAATGTCTTCCATCAATTCACTAATCGTAATGTCTGGATTATGACTTAGACTCAGTACGCCATCGATCACTTCACGCATGTTGTGTGGTGGGATATTGGTCGCCATCCCAACCGCGATACCTGAGGCACCATTGACGAGCAAATTAGGGAAACGCGATGGCAAGACGCTCGGTTCACGCTCATTACCGTCATAGTTGTCGATAAAATCAATCGTGTCTTTATTGATGTCGCGTAATAATTCTAGTGCAAGCTTTGTCATACGTGCTTCTGTATAACGCATTGCCGCGGCACCATCACCATCCATCGAACCGAAGTTACCTTGACCATCTACAAGTGGATAACGATAGCTGAAATCTTGTGCCATACGTACCATTGCTTCATAAATTGACGAGTCACCATGTGGATGGTATTTCCCCATGACATCCCCTACGATACGGGCAGATTTTTTATACGGCTTGTCAGGGGTCATCCCTTGTTCATTGAGGCCATACAAAATACGACGATGTACAGGTTTTAGACCATCTCTTACGTCTGGCAAAGCACGAGATACGATAACACTCATCGCGTAGTCTAAAAACGATTCGCGCATCTCTTTGCTGATATTACGTTCATTAATTCTTGATTCAGATGTTTCAGCCATCAAGATATCCTCCTTCTCATTTTCCAATTCTCATTCTAGAAATCCAGGTTCGCGTATACGGCATTATCTTCAATGAACTGACGACGATTTTCAACGACATCGCCCATCAACATTTCAAAAGTTTGGTCTGCTTCAATCGCATCATCCAACGTCACTTGCAACATCGCACGGTTTTCTGGATTCATTGTTGTCTCCCATAACTGATCCGCATTCATCTCACCTAAACCTTTATAGCGTGCAATAGACCATTTTGGCGTAGGATTCAGTTTTTCTTTTAATTTATCGAGCTCACGGTCATTAAACACATAATACTTTTGCTTACCTTGCGTCAGTTTATACAACGGTGGTTGTGCAATATACACGTAACCCGCTTCAATCAACGGACGCATAAAGCGATAGAAGAACGTGAGTAACAACGTACGAATATGCGCACCATCGACATCCGCATCGGTCATAATGACAATCTTATGGTAGCGTGCTTTCGAAATATCGAATTCGCCGCCAATGCCAGTACCAAATGCCGTTACCATTTGACGAATTTCATTGTTGTTTAAAATTTTATCTAAGCGTGCTTTTTCAACGTTTAAAATTTTACCACGCAACGGTAAAATCGCTTGCGTACGTGAGTCACGACCTGATTTTGTAGACCCCCCGGCAGAATCACCCTCTACTAAGAAAATCTCACTTTCAGACGGATCTTTACTCGAACAGTCAGCTAATTTACCTGGCAAACTTGAAATGTCCAAAGCAGATTTACGGCGCGTGACTTCACGTGCTTTTTTAGCAGCAATACGTGCGCGTGATGCCATAATCCCTTTTTCTACAATGATGCGTGCCACCTGTGGATGTTCATATAAAAAGCGCTCAAAAAGCTCTGAGAAGACACGGTCAACAATTTGACGAACTTCAGAGTTACCTAATTTTGTTTTCGTTTGACCTTCGAATTGTGGATCACCATGTTTAATCGACACGACTGCTGTTAAGCCTTCGCGTGTATCTTCACCTGATAAACGATCCTTATCTTCTTTAATCAACTTGCTTTGTGTACCATAATTGTTCAACACTCTTGTCAATGCACGTTTAAAGCCGTCTTCGTGCGTCCCACCTTCATACGTGTGAATGTTATTCGCATATGTCAGTAGATTTGTTGCAAAACCACTGTTGTATTGTAGTGCGATTTCCACTTCAATATCGTCACGTGTTTGATGAACATAAATCGGCTCATCATGTAAAGGCTCTTTATTTTCGTTTATAAGCTCCACATACGACTTAATTCCACCTTCATAGTGATAACTATCCTCACGCACATTTTCTTCGTCACGTTCGTCTGTGAGCGTAATACGGATGCCTTTATTTAAAAATGCCAATTCACGAATACGTTTTTGTAATGTTTCATAGTTATAAACTGTTGTCTCTTGGAAAATCGTGCCGTCCGCTTTGAAACGGATGACTGTTCCTGTTTGATCTGTATCGCCTACTTGTTTTAAATCAAAAGCAGGGACACCTTTATGGTACGCTTGATGATGAATACGACCATCTCTGTGCACATAAACCTCTAATGTTTCACTTAAGGCGTTTACTACTGATGAGCCCACACCATGTAAACCACCTGAAACTTTGTATCCACCGCCGCCGAACTTACCACCCGCGTGTAATACTGTTAAAATAACTTCAACTGCAGGACGTCCCATTTTTTCTTGAATATCAACAGGAATCCCACGTCCATTATCCGTAACTTTAATCCAATTATCCTTCTCAATGACTACTTCTATGTTATCAGCATATCCTGCAAGTGCTTCGTCAATACTGTTATCGACAATTTCCCAAACGAGATGATGCAGACCGCGTTCTGAAGTTGAACCAATATACATACCTGGTCGCTTACGTACCGCTTCAAGACCTTCCAATACTTGAATCTGACTTGCGCCATAGTTTTCTGAGTTGTTCACATCAGCCAAAACTTCCACCTTCACTTTCTGCCTATTGCTTTATATTTCCTTGTGTAATCCGATATACCTTTGCATCCTTCATAATTTCATGATCAATACCATCTACTGACGTGGTCGTGACAAAAGTTTGTACTTTATGTTGAATGGTGCTCAAAAGATGTGTTTGACGTGCATCATCCAACTCACTTAAGACGTCATCAAGTAATAAAATGGGGTATTCCCCCACTTCCTGATTCATTAATTCTATTTCTGCTAATTTTATCGAAAGTGCTGTTGTGCGTTGTTGACCTTGAGAGCCGTAAGTTTGTGCATCCATGGCATTCACTTGAAATGCTAAATCGTCACGGTGCGGTCCATACAAACTCACACCTCGCTCAATTTCACGTTCCATATGGTGTTGCACATCTTCTAGCACTTGTTGAATTAAGACGTCCTCAGACTGCGAGACGTCTTCTATTTTGATGCTTGGTAAATATTGCAGTGTCAAAGTTTCACGTTCATTCGTAATCCCAGAATGAATCGGCGCGGCAAGCAATTCTAACTCTTTAATGAATTGCTGCCTACGCTGAGTCACTTTAACCGCATATTCTACAAATTGATGATTCAATACTTCAAGCATCGTCGTATCTTGTGTCTTTTTGAGCTGCAGTTGCTTCAAATAATGATTACGTTGTTTTAAAATGCGTTGATATTGAGATAAATCATTCAAATACAAGCGCGAAATTTGACCGAGCTCCATATCAATAAAACGCCGTCTCACTTGTGGTGCACCTTTGACGATACTTAAATCTTCCGGGGCAAAGAGGACGACATTCAAATGGCCAATATACTGGGTCAAACGACTCTGTTCTAAATGATTCACCTTAACTTTTTTACCTTTTTTCGTAATAAACATCGTGAGCGGCATCATGCCATGACGAAAATTAAGCTCACCTTCTATTTTAGCATACTCAGCATTAAAGCGAATCAATTCTCTGTCATTCGTTGTACGGTGGCTTTTAGCGAGTGCCAAAGTATAAATCGATTCTAATAAATTGGTTTTCCCTTGTGCGTTTTCTCCGATTAAGATATTGACCTCGGGATGACAATCGAGGCTTATCTGTTCATAATTGCGATAATTTTCTAGTTGGAGTGTTTTGAGTTTCATTGCTCACCGAATTTGATGATGTATGAACCTACTTCAGGAATGTCTAATTGATCGCCATCTTGCAGTTTTTTGCCACGACGCGTTTCCAATTCGCCATTTAAGAAGACCTCATATTCGCTTAAGAACCATTTCGCTTGGCCCCCAGATTCAATAATGCCTTCATAGTTTAAAAATTGTCCTAAAGTTAGTGCGCCATCAACGATTACTTCCTCAGCCAAATTCATCACTCCATTCATATTTACTCACTTATATATTATACATTTTTATTACGAAAATTTCATGCTCTAGAAAGGAATTTTCACGTAAAAGTTTCATGTGGAACATGTGAATCTGTTTCAACGGATGTACAGCTATTTTATTGTTCAAGCGCTTTGTCGATTTCGTTTTTAATCGCGTCGAAATCTGTCTCGTCTTCAACCTGTTTACCGTTCACATAGAGTGCGGGTACGTATGGGACTTCCTCTTTTTTCGCTAATGCATGATCTTCTTGCGCGCGCTTAGCTATCGCTCCTTTTTCGTCACGATAAGCTACCGTAATTTGTTTACGTTCTTGCTCACTCAAATCTAATTTTTGTAATTGCTGTTGAATTAAATCGTCTTTTAACCAATGTTGACTCCCAACATCATCTTTATTGTTAGGTTGTTGTTCAAAAAGTGCATGATGAAATTGCCAATATTTGTCAGGGGCATATTGATTCACCGCGAGTGCTGCTTTAGCGCCGAGTTCAGATTCCTCCCCATGGATTAATACGTTGACATAACGAAATTCAACTTTGTTATTGTCGATATATTCTTTTTCTAATTTAGGTTTGATATTACGTTCAAAATCTCCGCAATACGGGCATTTAAAGTCTCCAAATTCTACGAGTAATACTTTAGAATCTTTTTTACCTTGTGTCGGTTGCTTTTGTGTCTCTGCTGCAAGTGTTTCACCTGATCCGCTATTTCCTTTCTTCGATGTTTTGAAAGTGGCTAAGCTAAAAAAGATACCTGCAACGAGTATGACAACAATGAATATAATCAACCATTTATTTTTCTTTAACATAGGTCCATTCCTCCATTCATTCGTTATATTAATTATACTAAAGTTAAATCACTTTGAATAATTACACGTGTAAGTTCAGGAAATGACTTTAAAATTTTGTCATTTTTTTGCAACACATTGAAATGGTGACACCGCTGAAATACTGGTGGATATTGCTTTTAACTTTGTCTCTGAGAAGTTTCACATATTTTGTGCAAACTATTAGGAAAATCTTAATGTTTTAGCTAAGCATTAAAAAAGCAGTTGGTCTGGTAGCCAACTGCTTTTTATAGGTGCGCCGGTTTAGTACGTACGGATTGGTAAAATAAGTTGTGTCACAGTGTCGTCATCTTTCGGTTTTAAAATAAATGGTTTCATCGTACCGAAAAATTCTACTTCAACTTCTTCGTTATCGATAGCCTTCAGTGCATCCATCATATATTTCGAGTTGAAAGAAATCTTTAAGTTGCCGCCTTCAACATCATTGGCAGTCACTTCTTCTTTAACCGTACCAATTTCTGGTGATGTAGAAGACAATTCGATTTGCGTATCACCTGTGCTTAATTTGATGACATTATTGCCACCTTCACGCGCAAGTAACGACGCACGATCAATCGCATGATAAAAATCAGAGTTATTGAGCCCTAACTTAATTTCGTAGTTTTCAGGGAATAAACGAGATGTATCTGGATAATGTCCCTCTAATAAACGTGAAATAAAGTTGACATTGCCTACTCTAAATAATACTTGGTTCGATGCGAAGAAAATATCAATATGATCTTCACTGTCAGTCATAATTTTGTTTAACTCTGCTAATGCTTTACCAGGAATGATGACATTTTTATCTTCAATCTCTTCTTCAAGCTTCAACTTTCTTACAGCCAAGCGGTGTGAATCGGTCGCAGTGCATAATAATTCATTTTGTTGTATAAGCCAGTTCACACCTGTCAATACTGGGCGTGTTTCTGAGGTGGACACTGCGAAATTCGTTTGTGCAATGATGTTTTTCAGCACTTTTACTGGTAATTGTAGTGCATCATCACTTGAAACTTGTGGTAAAAGTGGGTACTGATCTGGATCAAGTCCACTTAAGTTGAATTCAGAATGTGCTGAAGTAATTAATGTTTGAAATTGTTCGTTTGTTGAAAGTTTAACTTCTTTACCTGGTAGCTTTTTAATAATGTCCACAAAGAAGCGGCCTGGTAACACGACTGAACCTGGTTCAACCACGTTAATAATTTCTTGACCATCGACTTGGTTAGGAATTGTGATTTCGATTGAGATTTCAGAATCAGATCCTGTTAAAACAATACCTTCATTCGTCGCATCTATTTTAATCCCCGTTAAAATGGGTAAAGTTGCTCTTGGTGAAATAGCTTTTAATGTGTCATTTAATTGAGTGATAAAATAATCTCTTTGAATAGAAAACTCCATCATCTATAAACTCCTTTCAGTCGTTTATATAGTTATAGTTATTAATAAATTAGTAATCATAGTCATAGGTGCTGTGGATTAGTGGATAACTTTAAAAAAGTCGCGAAAATAAAGGTTATTCACATGTGGATAACCTGTGTATCATGTGTACAACTTTTCCACGTTATCCACAAATTAACTTCGGATATCTTTTTCCAAACTTTCGATTTCTTGACGTAAAGTTGGGTCATTTTCGATATCTTTTTTAATTTTATCATGTGCATGGATGACTGTTGTATGGTCACGACCACCAAATTCTTCTCCAATTTTAGGTAATGAAAAATCTGTTAGCTCACGTGATAAATACATTGCGATTTGTCGCGGATATGCGATAGATTTCGTTCTTTTCTTAGCTACAAAGTCTTCAATACGCACGCCATAATATTCGCCGACAACCTTTTGGATATCTTGAATCGTGATTTTTTTAGTTTTAGTCACTTGAATAATATCTTTTAATGCATCGGCAGTGAGTTCTGTTGTGATGGGTTTTCCTTGAAGTTTTGAATAGGCTAAGACACGTGTCAAAGCACCTTCAAGTTCACGAATATTCGTCTGAATCTGATTGGCAATGTAAGTTAAAGACTCAATCGGAATATCGAGATTTTCTTCTTCAGTTTTTTTCTGTAAGATCGCCATACGTGTTTCGAAATCAGGTGGTGTAATGTCCACGATAAGTCCCCATTGGAAGCGTGATTTAAGACGTTCTTCTAAAGTTGAAATTTCTTTTGGCGGGCGATCACTAGAGATGACGATTTGCTTCTTGTTTTGATGTAAATCGTTGAAAGTGTGGAAAAACTCTTCTTGCGTCTGTTCTTTCTTTTGGATGAACTGAATATCATCAATCAATAGAATATCGATGTTACGATATTTTTCACGGAATGACTCAGTATCATTGTTTCGAATCGATTGAATGAATTCGTTCGTAAACTTTTCACTTGACGTGTAAAGCACTTTCGCATCTGGATTATTTTCTAACACGTAATGTCCAATTGCGTGCATAAGATGCGTTTTTCCTAAACCTACGCCCCCATAGATAAAGAGTGGATTGTAGGCATTGGCAGGTGATTCCGCAACAGCAAGACTTGCAGCGTGCGGGAAGCGGTTACCAGGTCCAATTACAAACGTTTCAAAAGTGTTGTTTGTATTGAACTGCTCACCAGACACAACGGGTTCAACAGGTGTCGAATGACCTGATTGATGAGATGACGAAGCGACATTAAGTTCTTGTAGATCCTCTTCAGTAATGAACTTAATGGTGTTAATGGTTTGTTGCGTGACAGCTTCTAAATATTGCTTAATCAGCTTTGTATAGTTAGTAGTAAGCCAATTCGCAATAAAAGGCTGTGCTGCAATAACGATAGCTTCATCACGAGATAGAGCATAGAGTGTTGTGTCTTTGAGCCAAGTGTCATATGAAACAGTAGTGACATTTTCTTTACATAAGCTGAGAACGTTATCCCAAATTTCTTGTTCTGACATTTTAACTCCATCTTCCTAAGTAAAAATTTTTGTTATACACAATATCCCCACCTGTGAATGACGTTAATCACAGGGTGTTAATAATTATCCACAATTTAATCACAAGCTGTGGATGAGTATCATTTGATTGTGAGTTATTCACAATATATTTGCGTACATTACATAGTATTCAACCTATGCAGAATAAGGGATTACACCACTTATCCACACAATTATACTTTTTCACAAGGGGTGATGTCAAACGGCTGTGAATATGTTGTTATCATCTTAAGTAACTTGTGCACATGAAAATGTTATCCACAATTTGAGTGACGAGGGATGTGAATAAGTGGACAACTTTTCAACAACGATTATCGATAATTATGAAAAAACCCACTTGATTTACAGAGATGATTTTGTTATATTGTAGTAGTTGCTTGAAATGTAGACGTTTCATTTTAGTAGAGAAATATCTATTTTGAACTTATTAAAAATGAAATTAACTTAATTTATCTATAATGACGTATTTAGATAATTGAATGAATGAAGATGGAGGTGTTTTGCATGGTAAAACGTACTTATCAACCAAATAAGCGTAAACATAGTAAAGTTCATGGTTTCAGAAAACGCATGAGCACTAAAAACGGCCGTAAAGTATTAGCTCGTCGTCGTCGTAAAGGTCGTAAAGTTTTATCAGCATAAGATCACTGACTCATTCAGTGGTCTTTTTTTTGAGTTAACGGCTATTGGATGAGACATGATTGAGCAATTGTGACGAATTAGAGAGGGCTAATGAAAAACGATGAAATTTGAGTGGTTGTCCTAATCACTATCCCGCTATTTTGGGCATTTTGAAGAAAGACGAGTGATGTACAATGGAAAAAGCATACCGAATCAAAAAAAATGCTGACTTTCAATTGATTTATCGCAAAGGTAAATCTGTAGCCAATCGCCAATTTGTCGTCTATACTTATGAAACTCAGACGTTAACACATTTTAGACTAGGCATCAGCGTCTCAAAAAAGTTAGGTAATGCTGTGACTCGAAATCGAATTAAAAGAAGCATAAGAGAGTGCTTTAAAGTGCACAAAGAAGACATCTTGCCGAAAGATATTATTGTGATTGCAAGATTTCCTGCGAAGACGATGTCGACAGCTGAAATTCAAAAGAGTTTAGAACATGTTTTAAAAATTGCGAAGGTCTTTAACAAACGAATAAAGTAGGGGAGATTTAGACTTCGGTTTGTGTGACTTCAGACAAACCGAAGTCTAACTTCTAATAATGAATAAAGCAAACTTTCATTAAATACCGCAAATAAAACATGTGATTCGCAATAGATTGAGAAACATTTTACAATATGAAAAGGAATATTGTGTTAAAGGGAGGTACGTCAATCGTGGAACAACTGGATACGATAACGAGTATATCAACACCAATGGGGGAAGGGGCAATCGGTATTGTCCGTTTATCAGGTCATGATGCGGTCGAGATTGCAGATAAGCTATATAAAGGCAAGCATCTGTTAAAGGATGTCCCGACGCATACGATTAATTATGGTCATATTATTGATCCAGAAACTGAAGAAGTCGTTGAAGAGGTGATGGTGTCAGTATTACGCGCACCACGTACGTTTACACGAGAAGATATCGTGGAGATTAACTGTCATGGTGGTATTCTGACAATCAACCGCGTACTTGAATTAACGATGACATATGGCGCAAGAATGGCTGAACCCGGTGAATATACGAAGCGTGCTTTCTTAAATGGTCGTATCGATTTATCACAGGCGGAAGCAGTCATGGACTTTATTCGTTCTAAGACTGACCGGGCGTCTAAAGTAGCAATGAATCAAATTGAAGGGCGTTTAAGTGACTTAATTAAGCGTCAACGTCAATCGATTTTGGAGATTTTGGCACAAGTCGAAGTGAATATCGATTACCCTGAATATGATGATGTAGAAGACGCGACAACTGAGTTTTTATTAGAACGTTCACAAGAGATTAAACTAGAAATTCAAAAGTTACTCGACACAGGTGTGCAAGGTAAAATTATGCGTGAAGGTTTATCTACAGTCATCGTCGGTAAGCCAAACGTCGGGAAGTCTTCGATGTTGAACAATCTGATTCAAGATAACAAAGCGATTGTGACGGAAGTTGCTGGGACAACGCGTGACGTGCTCGAGGAATATGTCAATGTCCGCGGTGTACCGTTAAGATTAGTTGATACAGCCGGGATTCGTGAGACAGAAGATATTGTCGAACGTATCGGTGTGGAACGTTCGCGTAAAGCTTTAAGTGAAGCGGACTTAATTTTATTCGTTTTAAACTATAACGAACCATTAACAGAAGATGATCGTAAATTATATGAAGTGATTAAAAACGAAGATGCGATTGTCATTATTAATAAAACTGATTTAGAACAACGCTTAGACCTTGCAGAAGTGGAAACAATGGTAGGAGACATGCCAATCATTCAAACTTCGATGCTCCAACAACAAGGGATAGACGAGTTAGAAATACAAATACGTGATTTATTCTTTGGTGGAGAGGTACAAAGCCAAGATATGACGTACGTGTCTAATTCACGCCACATTTCATTATTAAAGCAAGCTAAAAATGCAATACAAGATGCGATTGATGCTGCAGAAATGGGTGTCCCAATGGATATGGTACAGATCGATTTAACGCGCACATGGGAAATTTTAGGTGAAATTATAGGTGAATCCGCAAGTGAAGAATTGATTGATCAACTGTTTAGTCAATTCTGTCTCGGAAAATAATTTTTGGAGGTTAACGAAATGGTAAAATCATTCGACGTGATTGTAGTAGGCGCTGGACATTCTGGTATTGAAGCTGGACTCGCATCAGCGCGACGTGGCGCACATACGCTCATGCTGACAATCAATTTAGATAATATCGCATTTATGCCATGTAACCCATCAGTAGGGGGACCTGCGAAAGGGATTGTCGTGCGAGAAATCGATGCGCTCGGTGGACAAATGGCGAAAACAATCGATAAAACACATATTCAAATGCGTATGTTGAACACAGGTAAAGGGCCAGCTGTTCGTGCATTACGTGCCCAAGCAGACAAAGTGCTATATCAACAAGAAATGAAACGTATTTTAGAAGATGAAGATAACTTAGAAGTCATGCAAGGAATGGTAGACGAACTGATTATCGAAGACGGAGAAGTGAAAGGTGTCCGTACGAATATCGGTACAGAATATCGCGCAAAAGCGGTTATTTTAACGACAGGCACATTTTTACGTGGTGAAATTATTCTCGGTAATTTGAAATATTCAAGTGGTCCAAACCATCAATTGCCATCGATTACACTTGCAGATCATTTACGCGAACTTGGATTTGAAGTCGTGCGTTTCAAAACAGGAACACCACCACGTGTGAACGCCAAAACGATTGATTATAGTAAAACAGAAATTCAACCTGGTGATGATGTCGGTCGTGCATTCAGTTATGATACGACAGAATATATTTTAGATCAGCTCCCATGTTGGTTGACGTATACGAATGGCGAAACACACCAAGTGATTGATGATAACTTGCATTTATCCGCGATGTACTCAGGTATGATTAAAGGAACAGGACCGCGTTATTGCCCATCCATTGAAGATAAGTTTGTGCGTTTTAATGATAAGCCAAGACATCAACTTTTCCTTGAACCAGAAGGCCGTAATACAAATGAAGTTTACGTCCAAGGATTGTCAACAAGCTTACCTGAAGAAGTGCAACGTCAAATGTTAGCGACGATTCCAGGTTTAGAAAAAGCAGACATGATGCGTGCAGGTTACGCGATTGAATATGACGCACTCGTACCAACACAATTATGGCCAACGCTTGAAACGAAAATGATCAAAAATCTTTATACAGCAGGTCAAATTAACGGAACATCAGGCTATGAAGAAGCGGCAGGTCAAGGTTTAATGGCCGGAATTAATGCAGCAGCGCGTGTGTTAGGTAAAGAGGAAACGATTTTACGCCGTTCAGATGCGTACATCGGTGTGTTAATTGATGACCTTGTGACAAAAGGAACGAATGAACCGTATCGTTTATTGACATCTCGTGCCGAATATCGTTTGCTATTACGTCATGACAATGCAGATTTACGTTTAACAGACTTAGGTCACGAGTTAGGTTTAATTTCTGATGAACGTTACGAAAGATTTAATACGAAGCGTCAACAAATTACTGATGAAATGGCACGTTTAGAACAAATTCGTGTTAAACCGAGCGAACGTGTACAACAAATCATTGAAGAAAAGGGCGGTTCTCGTCTTAAAGATGGTATTTTGGCGAAAGAATTGCTACGTCGTCCAGAAATGACTTATGAAACGATTATTGAGATTTTAGAGGAAGAGCGTCAATTGCCGGCAGATGTTGAAGAACAAGTTGAAATTCAAACGAAATATGAAGGTTACATCACGAAGTCATTGCAACAAGTAGATAAAGTGAAACGTATGGAACAAAAGAAAATTCCGGAAGACTTGGATTACAGTCAAATCGACAGTCTCGCAACGGAAGCGCGTGAAAAGTTAGCTGAAGTGAAACCGTTAAACATCGCACAAGCGTCACGTATTTCTGGTGTCAATCCGGCCGATATTTCGATCTTATTAGTCTACTTAGAACAAGGCAAAATTCAAAGGGTGAAATAAATGAGCGTAGAATGGTTAGCGACACAATTAAGTGAGCACGGAATCACTTTATCCGAGCATCAAAAGCAACAATTTGAAAAATATTATGAAATGCTTGTAGAATGGAATGGGAAAATTAATTTAACAAGTATTACTGAAAAGCATGAAGCGTATTTGAAACATTTTTATGATTCCATCACGCCGAGCTTTTATCATGATTTCAATCAGCCACTCAACTTGTGTGACGTGGGTGCAGGTGCAGGGTTTCCAAGTATTCCATTGAAAATTATCTTTCCAGAAATTCATGTAACCATTGTTGATGCATTGAACAAACGCATTCAGTTTTTAAATCAATTGGCAGAAGTGTTAGAATTGGAAGGTGTCCGATTTGTGCATGATCGTGCAGAAACATTTGCGAAGAATGAAGACTACCGGGCGTCTTTCGATGTTGTCACAGCAAGGGCTGTCGCACGTATGACAGTGTTGAGTGAACTCTGCATTCCATTAGTGAAAAAGCATGGTGTTTTTTTGGCATTGAAATCTTCAAAAGGTCAAGAAGAGTTGGAAGAAGCACGCTTTGCAGTAGGTGTATTAGGAGGACGCATTGAGCGAGTCGATACTTTTGATTTACCGGAAGATGCAGGTGAACGTCAAATTGTAACGATAGAAAAACGTAGCCAAACGCCTAAAAAATATCCGCGTAAACCGGGAACGCCAAACAAATCACCACTTGTTGAATAAAGCATGGATTATGGAATATTAAAGGGAGAGAATAAACATGAAGAAACCCTTTTCTAAGTTATTTGGTTTAAAAAATAAAGACGACCTATTAACCGTGACAGATGAAGACAAAAAGGGCGTGCAATCGATCAATATTGAAAAAATCGTACCTAATCGATACCAGCCGCGTCAAAAGTTTGATACAGCACGTATTGAAGAACTGGCCGAGTCGATTCGCGCACACGGTTTACTCCAGCCGATTGTTGTACGTCCGATTGAAGAAAATATGTATGAAATCATTGCAGGTGAGCGCCGTTTTCGTGCCTTGCAAATGAATCAAATGACAGATGCGGAAGTACTCGTGCGTCATTTAGATGATGAGGAAACAGCTGTTGTTGCACTGATTGAAAATATACAACGTGAAAACTTATCAGCTGTAGAAGAAGCAGAAGCCTACAAAAAATTACTAGCGTTTGAAGGCATTACACAGGCCGAACTCGCCAAAAGTGTTGGAAAGAGTCAAAGTTTCATCGCGAATAAGTTGCGTTTGTTGAAGTTAACGCCTGTCGTATTGGAAGCGGTCCGTGAACATCAAATTACAGAGCGTCATGCCCGTGCACTCGTTGGCCAAACGCCTGAATTTCAAGAAGAGATGCTCGGTGTAATTTTGAAAGAGCAATTGAATGTGAAACAAACCGAGGAGCGTTTGAAGGCAACAACCGTTAAAGACGATGTGGTGGAAGAGAAAGTCGTGGCGCGTCCTCCTGAATTTGCACAAGATGTCTCTGAAGCCCGTGACATTATTGCGGATAGTTTGATGGAAATCCGTGCGAATGGAATTCGGTATGAACAAAAAGAAAAAGAGCATGAAGATTATGTGGAGATTCAGATCCGATTGTATCGTAAGTGATTGTTATTGAGGTGTGAGCAAAGACTGCTTGCACCTTTTCTTTTTGGCTCTCAGAAGTCTTACACGGTTCTCGTAATGTAGGCGTTGATGCATATTCTAATAATTGAATATCAAACAGTTTGTAAATAAACGTATGTTGAGGGGAGTCTCACGTACGTCTAATTTTATTAATAGAAAAACAGCACACAAGAAAAAAATGGTATTTCTGTTTGCTTAGATTCACTTATGTCTGTAATTAGAGTAATATTGCAATTATGTGAGGAGGCGTCTTTATTTTATTACTATTTATTATAATGACAATACTATTAAGTGTATTTGTTACAAATGAAGTGCAGAATAGCCAAATTAGTAAATTAGGATTTTTATCGATTATCATGCTGATTATTTCAGTGTTGTATCTAGTTGTATATTTGATGAAAATTTTATAAAGGAAGTATAATATTTATTTTGTTAGTACGTCTCTGAGTGTAAAAAATACTAATTCAGAATCTAGTATATAAAACGAACTGATAAAAAAGCATTGTTTACCAGTTTCCTACTTTTCTAGCTGTATGAATATTTCAGTCTCAGGGGCTATGACATTTGTTACCAACTCGGATATAGTAGTATTATCTTGTTTGACTAAAGGAGTTACAACGATGGCGCGCAAAAAAGTTACACTGATTGCGATAGCGGTATTATTGGTGACTATGGTGGTCTATATTTCAATAAGTTTAATCAATTTGAATCAAAAAGAAGATTATTATGGTCAAGTGACGCATAAACATGACAGTATCGCTTTGTATTCCGAAAATGATAAGCATACGGTATATTTAGATAAAGATATTGAACAAATGAAAGAGGGCGACTGGATTAAAGTGACGATGACCGATCAAAAAGGCGTTATTTTGAATGTCGAACCTATAGCTGAAAATGATGTTCCGAATAAAGTATTAACAACAATAAAAGGTTAGTTCTATATCTATGCGTAGGATCAAGTGAACGATGGATGCTTGGTCATACGCATTTTTTTATTGTATATGTCATTTATATTTGACATCCTCCTAAAAATCTCTTAATATAAAAGTACAATATATATGACATTCCAAAAGGGGCATACATGATGAATCGATTGGTGGAATATAGGAAAAAATGTGGGATTTCCCAATTAGAATTGTCTCGAAAAGTAGGCGTCTCAAGACAAACGATTAATTTGATTGAAAATAATAAGTACAACCCGTCCCTGAAGTTATGCATTAGTATTTGTTTAACATTAGGTGTTACGTTGAATGATATTTTTTGGGAGGACTGAGATGACATGATGGGTAACAAAAAGCGCTTCATGAATCGCATGTTAGGTTTCGTGCAAGGTCGAGATGAGAGAGAAGAACAATTGATTAATGAAAAAATGAAGTACTTATTTTTGAGCTCTTTTTGGATACTTTTATTATTCCTTTTTATTAGTCTTGCTGTTGATGCATATCAAAATACATTGAGCGTTGGAACTATTTTAATACTCGTTCTAGCATTGTTTAACGCTGTATCTGTTTTAATTACTTTGAAGAAGTCTGATGTATATAAAGAAGTGGTTTATAGCGAAGAAGCATATCACGCTGTGTTGAAAAAAATAAGATTTCAATCCATTTTTGCGAGTGTGTTGTTCCTTGTAATGTCGTTGTTAATCAATATATTGTTTGCATTTCTTTCACACCAACGACTTAATTTTGCAGAGGTTAACTTTTTAGGCTGGTTGACTGGAAGTGTGCTATTTGGTATTACTTCCTACTATTATGCTAAAAGTAAAATTACTATAGAAAAATAACCATTTCAAAATTAGCATCAAAAAAAGAGCCTAGGCGATAAGCACCTAAGCTCTTTTTCGTACTTATAATGTTTCTTTCGCTGCTAAAACTGTACCTTGTGTCAATTCGTGGCTGTTGACCCAGTACTCAGTCACATCAGCACCGCGGTCTTTGAAAATAGCGCGGACATGTTCGCTCTCTGAAACAGGGACGATTGGGTCGTTTTTACCCATAGAGAGATAGACAGATTTACCTGATAAGTCAAGATTTTCTGGTACTTCTAATGGATAAAGTGGTGCGAATAATAAGCCTTTTTTGTATGGCATATTTTCTTCTAACATTAAGCTAATCGCAATGTTGGAGCCGTTTGAGAAGCCAACTAAAACGACTTTATCTAAGTCGAAGTTATATTGGTTTGCTGCACTTTCAAGGAATTCGTGCAATTCAGTTGTTCTAAATTTCAAGTCTTCTACATCGTATTGGCCTTCACCGTGACGTTTGAAGAAGCGGTTCATGCCGTTTTCTGATACGTTTCCACGTACGCCTAACACGTTGTATGATGGGTCTAGCATTTCTGCAACGGGTAATAAATCGTGTTCGTCTCCACCTGTACCGTGTAATAAGACAAATGTAGGCTGTGATGGTTCACCTTGTTTAAAAATATGTTCCATAATATTTCACCTCTTTTATAATTATCGGGGTCTTTTAATTGTAAATGTTTCGCCGAGACGCGCATAATTGTCGCCAGCAAGTCGGCTCACAGGTTGAACGTTTTCTACATCTACATACCCTTTTTCTAGATCAAATAAATCTTCATCTATATAAACCTTTTGAATTTCAAGTAATAACAAATCGTTCGTGTTTTCATTGCGATCATTTTTAATTTCAACGTGCTGATAGAGCTTGACTTCAAATCGGATACTGCTTTCATTCAAGCTAGGCACGTTGACCATTTCCGAATCTGTCGTTGTAAATGTCGTATGATCCAATTCGCTTTCATCAGGAGGTAGCAGGGCAGCCGTTTGATTCGCATTCGCAACGTTAGCTTCAGTGACGACATGTACGACTGCTTCTTTCGTCGTTAAGATATTGCGCGCAGTGTCTTTCATCGCGCCTTCTTTACGATTGACTGCTACCGACAATAGTGCCGGTTCTGAAGAGACAATATTGAAAAAGCTGAACGGTGCAATATTGAGAAGACCTTCCTCAGACTGACTCGTAATTAATGCGATAGGTCGAGGCACAACAGAACCGATTAAAAATTTATACATTTGTTGCTTTGATAATTCAGATGCGTAAAAAGCGTACATGATCGCCCTCCATTCTCATATCACTTTTGCATATGACTGTGTCTCTTATTTTGTACTACGCGTTGTGTCAAATGGGCGTACTTCAGATTCGATGTACTCTCTTTGATCTTCTAAGAATGGTGGTAATGATAAAGTTTCCCCTAAAGTTTCGTATGGTTCGTCACCCATGAATCCAGGACCGTCAGTTGAAAGCTCGATTAAGATATGACCCACGCGAGTGTAAAGTGCTTTGAAGTAGAAACGGTCTACAATACCAGAGCTTCTTACACCTAATTCATTGTATCTTTCGAACCATTCTTCAATTGCTTCGTCATTTTCTACACGGAATGATACGTGATGCACTTGACCGTAACCTGGACGGCTTTCTGTTGTTTCGTCTTTACGTAAGATAACTTGACCGCCGTTACCGCCCTTACCTACTTCTAAAAGTGTTACATTTTCTTCTTCTTTGATAGGTTTCATACCATAAAGGTCCATTAATGCTTGTTTGAACTCATCATAGTAGCTAACTGTAATTTCGATTGGGCCTAAACCGTAAATGGCTTTGTCTTGAGGCACAGGACCATTTTTCCATGCGACACCTGGTTCAACACCTGTATTATTTTCATCTGAGAAGAGTTGATATCTTTGACCGTCTTCTTCTTCAAAACGTAATACTTTAGTACCGAATACTGTGTCGATGTCGTCGTGTTTAACACCAAACTCGTCGAAACGCGCTTTGTAGTATTCTAAAGCTGCATCGTTTGGTACACGGAAACCAGTACGACTGATTGAGTTTGTACCTGGTGCGCCTTTAGGGTTGTTTGGGAAATCAAAGAATGTCATATCTGTACCAGCGTGACCTTCATCATCAGCGAAGAAAGTGTGGTACGTATAAATGTCATCTTGGTTTACTGTTTTTTTAACAAGTCTCATACCGAGCACATCAGTAAAGAAGTGATAGTTACGTTCTGCATCATCTGTCATTGCTGTTACGTGGTGGATACCTTTTAATGGATATTGTTTCATTTTTAAAAACTCCCTTTTAAATTAATAGTCTCTAATGCAATTACCATATTGCATGAAATACGTGGACACTGCTCAGTTCATACTATGGCTGTGTACTTAATGTTTTTAAAACTTGTTGTAAAGTGTTTAATTCTTCATCTGTCAGGACTGAAAATACAGTCTCAATAGCTTGTGCATGTTCTGGGAAGATTTTTTCCATGAGCTGCTGGCCTTTGTCAGTCAAAGCTACATAACTTACGCGTTTATCTTTATGACATTGTCGTCGTTTTAAATAGCCCTTTTGTTCTAAAGAATTAACAACATAAGTAGTGCTGCTACTGGCAATCAAAATGCGTTCTTGAATTCGTTGTATACTTTGTTCACCTTTATTGTACAAAAGTTCAAGTACAGCGAACGCAGTGACACTAAGGCCGTACGATTTGACATCATTGCGAATCGTCTTATCAATCATGTCATTGGTTCGTTTGATGCCGATTAATGTTTTGA
The DNA here is from genome assembly GCF_001792775.2 of Staphylococcus pseudintermedius. Taxonomy (GTDB): domain Bacteria; phylum Bacillota; class Bacilli; order Staphylococcales; family Staphylococcaceae; genus Staphylococcus; species Staphylococcus pseudintermedius. Next base: position 179,595 of record NZ_MLGE02000001.1, on the reverse strand, counting down.
GTGCGGTTTCTGTTCTCTGCAAATGCCAACACCTCCTTTTATTTCGAATTCGAGGCAATTATAACGTGGAAAGAAAACTTTGTAAAGCAATAAGTTTAATTTTTATACCAGAGAGCCAAATGCTTTGATATGTACATTGAAAAGTTTATAATGGGCGGTGAACGATAACTATTTGAGGAGGCATAATGATGGCAGAAGTTAAAAAAGGGCATAATAAGTATTATGTAGGTGATTCAGAGAGTAATCCTGAAGCAATCATGACTTATGTACCAGGGGGAACTCAAATTATCATCGACCATACAGTAGTTGGGGATTCACTAAGAGGTCAAGGTGTAGGCAAACAACTTGTAGAAGCTGCAGTAAAGGATGCGCGTGAAAACAATTTCAAAATTCATGCTACATGTCCTTTCGCAAAAAGCGTATTAGAGAGAACACCTGAATACCATGATGTATATGGTGGATAATAAAATATTAGAATGAATAAGGCGAGGGTCTCATCAAGAAATATGAGATTCTCGCCTTTTTATAAGATTGCATTTACTTAATGTGCATATGGCATTTTTTGAATTTGATTTTCATTCATTTTTAATGGAACATGATAGTGGTGACAGTTTTCCCAAGATAAATGAGACTTGAATATCTCAAAACCTTGATTGAAGAATGTTGACAGTGTCTCCAAGGTTTCTGGTGTCATGGCATTCATTTCGTAAATCAATTCAGTGAGTTGTTTGTCAAAGTAGGCTTCTGAAATCAATGGTTGATCGAATGTAAATGATTTGTCTACGAAAGGATAAGGTAAGATAAAGAATGTAGGACCTTCGAATCGATCATCCCCAAACCAGAAACCAAACTCGATAAAATGTTCATCAAAAGCAGCATATTCAATGACTTGGTTCGGCTCGAACATTTCGTGGAAAGAGTTGTAATGGACTAAACAAGAGATGTCAAAAGTACCCCAGAAAAGTCCCGGTTTAATTTTGCGTGCACGATAAGGTGCGATGAAATACTGAAGCGCTCGCGTTGCAAATGACATTAACTTTAATACTTCTTTACTGATTGCTTCATTATAATGGTGGCGTTTTGTATCTTGAGAGAATAAAGTTGTATCTGCCACTTCTTGAGGGCGTTCATTAATAGTGACCTCTATCCCATGACGATGTAAGGCGTCTTGAATTTGTTCATAATAACTTTGAATTGTAACACCATCTTTTAATGGAATGGTCTCTTCACCGTTATTTGTTTCAATCAAAATTAGATGTTTAACAAGGTTGACACTTACACTATATGTGGAGGATTGATAAAATAATAATCCAGTAGAAAATCCTGTTGTTGTAATATCTAAAATGACATGCCCCCATTGTGGTTCTTGAAAGGCACTCGCGAGTTTATGTTTACCTAGAATTTGTGCTAAACGATGAAGTGTTTCTTTTTCATCCTTCCATTCTGCAAGCTTTAACATGATGCATACCTCCAATTTCATTATTGTTTAGTTGTGTATCGTATGAAATAACGATAACTCAAATTTTTCTTCAATTAAAAATTGATAATTCTAATTATACCTATTATACAATTAGATATGATTTTATAACAATAAAAGTGGCTAAGCGAGTAATAGGAGGAAAATTAAGAGCAGAGTCACATTTGTATAGTAGGATCTTTGTTAATGTTTCCATCTTTATTGATTTTTGGTGAAACATTCTCATTATCATACTATTGTGTGGCCAATATATTGTTTTAGTGTAATGAAGTTATTATTACAATGGTACTTCCTATAATATAGCTCATTTTTTATAAGTAAGTGCATATGTAATTATTCAAACCAGCAGTGATACGTGTGAGTGTACTTTTCAGCAATAACTATATCTGAGTTGCATCACTTTATTCAAAAAGTAAAAAGGACTGCTTTTTTATGAGTGTGAACGATATAAGTGGGACATAATGTTAAAGATTCTATTGGTCAATTGCTTACGTTTCAATGCTGAAATATGATAAAGTATTAAGTAACTAAACATCGAACTTTGTTTTTTCATGGCGAGTATAGAGCGATATGTTATCATTGAATAATATTTGGTCGTTGATAGTACTTCTAGGCAAATTACTAAATGAGACACATTGACCAACTATCTAGTTTGCTAGAAATGTACACGTCATGAAAGAGGCATTCATTGGTGTGATTTATCGCTATTCAAGGAGATGACAGAGATATGATAGTAGAAGAAATTCAAGGTAACATCGCCAATTTATCTCAAGAGGACAAAAATATACACATTGAAAAAGTATACTTAGAAAACTCAGATTTAGTGAAGCGTATTCAGCGTGTCACGTCAGATCATGGCACTGAAATTGGGATTCGTCTGAGTCAACCGATCGACTTACAATATGGAGACATTTTATACCGTGATGACAAAAATATGATTATTATTGATGTGAACTCAGAAGATATTATTGCGATTAAACCACGTACCATTAAAGAGATGGGGGATATCGCGCATCAACTTGGTAACCGTCACTTGCCAGCGCAGTTTACAGATGATAATGAAATGTTGGTACAGTATGATTACTTAGTTGAAGATTTATTGAAAGGACTCGGTATTCCTTATCAGCGTGAAGATAGAAAGGTCAACCAAGCCTTTAAACATATAGGACATTCTCATGATTAATCAAGCCTATTTAAAGCTTTTTCAATTTTGTGATTCTCAATTTCCGACAGGTGCGTTCAGTCATTCTTTCGGGTTAGAGACGTATATTCAACGTGGAGATGTTCATAACGGGGCTTCATTTCAAGCCTGGTTAGAGGTGTTTTTGAAAGAGCAACTTACATATACAGATGGTTTGGCGATGCGTCTCGTGTATGAAGCAATCGAAGCGAATGATACGGCAGCGATTGAGCGACTAGATCAGTTGCTGTTTGTGCAAAATATTCCGCGAGAAACGAGAAATGGGACGAAACAAATGGGGAAACGAATGATTCAGCTTGCGCGTATGATTTACCATGAAGATCAATGGTTGGACTGGTACGGTGAAAAGGCCGCAGCATATGAGTTGCATACCCATCCGGCAGTCGTGTTTACGTTGCTAGGCTATCACTTAGGGATTGAAATTGAAAAAATTATTGATTATTACTACTACCAAAATGTTTCAAGCTTAACACAAAATGCTGTGCGTGCGATACCGTTAGGGCAAACAGAAGGACAAACAATCGTAGCTGACATGATTCCATTTATTACGACAACACGTGAGGGCGTGATGCAATTGGATGAAGCGGATTTTGGTTTGACAGCACCTGGTATCGAGATGAATCAGTTGGAACATGAAAATGTAGATGTACGTATTTTTATTTCATAGGAGGAATGGAGCATGAAACCGATTAAAATTGGTGTAGGTGGACCTGTTGGCGCGGGGAAAACACAACTTATCGAAAAACTTGTAAAACGTCTATCTGAGGAGAAAAGCATTGGCGTTATTACGAATGATATTTATACAAAAGAAGACCAAAAAATCTTAGTTAACTCAGGCGTGTTGCCAGAAGACCGTATTATCGGTGTGGAAACAGGGGGTTGCCCGCATACAGCGATTCGTGAAGATGCTTCCATGAACTTCGCGGCGATTGATGAACTCATGGAGCGTCATTCAGATATTGAACTGATTTTTATTGAGTCTGGTGGTGACAACTTAGCAGCAACATTCAGTCCAGAACTGGTTGATTTTTCAATTTATATTATTGACGTCGCGCAAGGTGAAAAGATTCCGCGTAAAGGTGGTCAAGGCATGATTAAATCTGACTACTTTGTGATTAATAAAACAGATTTAGCGCAATATGTAGGGGCTTCATTAGAACGTATGGCTGAAGATACAGAGAAATTCCGTAAAAATCGTCCGTTCGCATTTACAAACTTAAAAACGGATGAAGGTTTAGATGATGTGTTAAATTGGATTAAAAAGGACATCTTTTTTGAAGGGTTAGCGTAATGGCAATTTCTAAATGGACAGGTGAGTTAGATTTAACCTTTAAACATGACGGTAGACGTACTGTAAATGGGAAAACGTATTTCCAAGGTGGGCTTAAAGTCATTCGGCCCACTTATTTAAATGGAAGTCCTCATCCGACGATGTTTTTGATTAACTTAGGCGGAGGATTCGTGGACGGTGACCGATACCGCATGACTGTCCACTTTGAGCCACGTACGCATGCGATTTTAACGACTCAAGGTGCGACAATTGTTTTTAAAACATTGGAAGATAAAGTCGAGCAGTACCAAACGTTTCAACTCGATGACGAATCATTTATGGAATTTATTAGTGATCCGATTATTGGTTATTCAGAGGCGAAATTCTATCAAGTCAATCAATTCCATTTGAGTCCGACTGCTTCGATGTTTTATACCGATATTTTAACACCAGGTTATGATAAAGAAGGGCGCCAATTTAATTATCATTACTTACACCTCAAAAACGAAATTTATGTGGATGAAAAACTGGTCGTATTTGATAATTTGAAGTTAGATACGCAGAAAAATAAAGTGACGCATATGGGCTATATGGAAGGGTTCACACATATGGCTTCTTGTTTTTATATTAGCCCAGGTGTCAATCAGAAAGTCGTTGAAGCGGTACAAGAAGTGGTGACACCTTATATCGATGAACATTGTCGTGTCGGTGTGACATTGCTTCCGACTCATGGTTTAACATTTCGTATTTTAGCCTATTCTACAGACGTCATTCAACGTGTCATTCATGCCGTACATCAATATGTTATGGAAACGTACCATGAAGAAGATGCACAATTTTTAAGAAAATATTAAAGTAATGGAATACATTATATAAAAAGCTTCTTTCCTCAATTGAAATGGGAAGAGAAGCTTTTTGTGTTGCATGGAAGTCTCGAGGGGGTCTTAAAACAACCATTTTTCTATATTTGTCCTCTTTGATATGAATGATGCCTTTTGCGATTGCCTCTATGGATTCGCGTTCCCAGGGGACTTGCCTCAACTAAATTTGGCTTTTTAAATTGTACATTTGATGGAAGTCAAATTGGATTTTGGGAGCAGTACAGAAATCGCATGTGGCACAAAGATTTCGTCGTACTGCCCCCGCAAGGATGACTAGACTTCTCAAAAGTATATGCATTGATAAGTCAGACAGCTACTGCGTTAAACAGTAGCCACTATCAAAGTTAAATGACGTTATTTTGTTTTCAACTTCATCCCTCGGGAGTCTCATCCACTTTGGCAATCTTGCATTTAAATCGTGAATCAATGAAGACAAGTTTTTGTAATTAAGCAAATCCAAACATCATATGACAAATTAAGCTGAATTGATGGATTATTTTAATACAACTTATACACATAAAAGAATAGGAAAGGTTGAGAAACAAATGTCTCAACGTCTGTCCTATTTTTTATTGAAGATGATTGTGTTCTCAATGGCGAGTATAATCGAAAGACTTCAATCTCATTGCTCTCTGGCTTTGAAAGCGTGTCCTTACTATTAATTCGCCTCGACAGCTTCTTGACGTAATTTGCGTGCGCTATTCACCAACACTGTCAATGCGGCTTTCACTTCATCTTCTTTACGTGTTTTGAGACCACAGTCTGGATTGACCCAGAATAATGAACGGTCGATTTGTTGTAAACCACGTTCAATTGCTGTCGTAATTTCTTCTTCTGTCGGAATACGTGGGCTATGAATGTCATAAACGCCTAGACCGATACCTAAATCATAATCGATGTCTTCAAAGTCTTTAATGAGGTCACCATGGCTACGAGAGGTTTCGATTGAAATGACGTCTGCATCTAAGTCGTGAATCGCATGGATGATTTGTCCAAATTGCGAATAGCACATATGTGTATGAATTTGTGTTTCATCCGTCACAGAAGATGTCGCAAGTTTGAAGCTATGCACGGCTTTTACTAAGTAATCTTCGTGGTATTCTTTCCGCAATGGTAAGCCTTCACGCAATGCTGGTTCGTCGACTTGAATCACTTGGATGCCTGCTTTTTCTAACGCTAACACTTCTTCATTAATCGCAAGCGCAATTTGATCTTGAACGGTTGAGCGAGGGATGTCCACGCGTTCGAACGACCAGTTTAAGATGGTTACAGGGCCTGTCAGCATCCCTTTCACTGGCTTGTCCGTTAAGCTTTGTGCGTATACGGTTTCATCAATTGTTAATGGTGCTGTCCATTTTACATCTCCGTAAATGATTGGAGGTTTTACCGCACGTGAGCCGTATGATTGTACCCAGCCAAATTTCGTTACGAGGAAGCCGTCTAACTTTTCACCAAAGAATTCAACCATGTCATTACGTTCAAATTCACCGTGAACAAGGACGTCTAAACCGATATCTTCTTGAATTTCAATCCAACGTTTAATTTCATCTTGTACGAATTGACGGTACGCTTCATCAGTAATACGGTTATTTTTCCAATCTGCACGCTGTTTACGCACTTCTGGTGATTGTGGGAATGAGCCAATCGTCGTTGTCGGTAAATCTGGCAAGTTTAAACGTTGCTGTTGCACGACTTTACGCTCAGAGAAAGCTGAAGCACGTTTCGCACGAACACTCTCAAAGTCATACTCAAGGTTTTTGAAGGCTTGGCTTTGGAAACGTATATATTGCGCATGTAATCGGTTATATGCTTCAGTATCGTTGTCATTCACAGCACGTTTCAATGCATCCAACGTTTCTAATTTTTCTGTCGCAAAGCTTAAACCGTCACGGATGTCATCTTCCAACACTTCATCTTCTAATGAAACAGGGACGTGTAATAATGAAGAAGATGGGTTGATATATAAGTCGTCGGAATATTGGGATAATTTTTCGATTAAAGCTTTCTTCGCTTCAACATCTGCAGCCCATACATTTCTACCGTCGATGATACCCGCAAATAATGTTTTTGAACGGTCGAAGTCGCCATTTTCGATTTGTTGTAAATTGTAGCCGCGATCATGTACAAAGTCTAATCCAAGCCCTTTGACTGGTAATGCGCTTAAAAACTTCACATTTGCACGCTCGAAATATGTTTGAATGACTAACGATTTTGCGACGTCAGCTTCCGCAAATGCCTCGTAAGCTTCACGTGTAATGGCTTCTAATTCAGCCGCTTTATCTGTCACTAAAATCGGTTCGTCAATTTGAATGAGTTCTGCCCCTGCATCGATAAGTGATTGTAATACTTCAACGTAAAGTGGTAATAACGTACGTACTTTGTCTTCAAATGATTGATCGCCACCTTTAGAAAGTGCTACGAATGTCACAGGGCCAACGATGACAGGGTGTGCATTAATATTGTGCGCTTTTGCTTCATTAAAACGTTCTAATAAACGGTTACGGTTCACGCGAGGTGTCACATTGTCCCATTCAGGTACGATATAGTGATAGTTTGTGTTAAACCATTTTACGAGTGCGCTTGCGACGTGGGATTTGTTACCGCGTGCGATGTCGAAAAGGAGATCGTCATCTACGTCACGGTCTTGGAAACGTGTCGGGATAATATTAAACAATAAGGATGTATCCAAAATGTGATCATATAATGAAAAATCGCCCACTGGTACGCTATCCAGATTGTAGTTTTGTTGTAGTACTAAGTTCGAACGGTGCAATTGTTGTAACGTGTCGTCTAATTCAGCTTTTGTGATTTTGTTGTTCCAGTAGCTTTCAATAGCTTTTTTCCATTCACGTTTGTGTCCAAGTCTTGGGAATCCTAAGTTTGTTGTTTTAATTGTCATAATATCGCCTCCTGATGGGATGTTGTAATAGATTTTGAATAAGCTGCAAGTTCTAATGAGTAATCAATACGTTCAAATGGTGTAATTAAATAAAGACCATTGAAATACGTATGGACGGTGTCGATAAGTGATTTGCAAAGGGATAGGCTCAGTTCATACGTTGCTTGTCTATCATTCGCAACAGCTTCAAACTGTGCGAGTACATCGTCTGACATTTTGATACCAGGGACTTCATGATGTAAAAACAATGCATTTTTGTAACTCGTAATCGGCATAATCCCAATGAAAATAGGGACATCGAGATGCTTTGTCGCTTCGTAAATCTCGACAATTTTTTCTTTTGTGAAGACTGGCTGTGTAATAAAGTAATGCATGCCACTTTTAATCTTTGTTTCCATTTTACGTACAGCAGCTTTGATGTTGCTTACATGTGGATCAAAACCACCCGCAATGTTGAACTGTGTGGCGACTTTTAATGTATCGCCGTCTGTATTCACCCCTTTATTAAATCTAAGTGCAAGTTCGGTTAATCCTTTTGAATTTACGTCGTACACATTTGTTGCGCCGGGGAGATGACCGACTTTCGAAGGGTCTCCAGTAATCGCTAAAATTTCATTTACCCCGATTAACGACAAACCGAGGAGGTGAGATTGGAGTCCAATTAAGTTTCGATCTCGGCACGTAATGTGGACGAGTGGCTCGATGTTGAATTGTTGTTTGATTAAACTCGCGGCTGCAATATTCGATACGCGAACCGTGGCTAAAGAATTGTCCGCTAGCGTTACAGCGTCAATTTGTGCGTCATCTAGAGCTTTGACATTTTGGAAAAATTTCGTCGTATCGAGATGTTTGGGTGTATCAAGTTCGACGATGATAGTCGGTCGTTCTCGTACACGCATTGCCAAATTTTGACGTGTTGGCTTCGGTGCTTCTGACGTTGGTTTTTGATGGATCGGAATCACTTTTTTCTCTTTGATTGGCTTTAACCCTTGCACTGCTGCTTTAATTTTACGAATATGCTCAGGGGTTGTACCACAACAGCCACCGATAAGCTGGACCCCTTCTTGAATGAGTTGCTCCGCGGTCTCACCAAAGTATTGCGCGTTGTCACTATATTTAAAGGTTTGCTGATCGATATCGAGTAAGCTCGCATTCGGATAGCACGACAAGTAAGCGTTGTCTGGCAATTCGATATGACCAAAAGTACGTTTCATATGATGTGGGCCGTGGTGACAATTCAACCCGACAATGTCTGCACCTGCTTCGACCAATTGTTGTAATGCGCTGTTGATTTCCTTACCATTCACTAAATAATGTGTGTTGGAAGCGGTCAGTTGTGCAATAATCGGAATGTCATACTTTTGTCGTGTTTGCTTAATCGCATTCAGTAATTCTTCATCATCGTAATATGTTTCGAATAACAGGCCATCGACACCTTCAGCCACGAGTGTATCGACTTGAATGTCAGTATGATATTGAATGGCTGACAGTGACAGTTCGCCTTGTTTTGTACTTCTAAAGCCACCAACCGTTCCTAAGATGAATGTGTCAGGTCCTGCAGCGCGTTTAGCAATGGCTACAGCAGCTTGATGAATCGCTTTGACTTGATGTTCCAATCCGAACTGTTGTAACTTTTCAAAGTTGGCACCGTATGTATTCGTTTGAATGACATCTGCGCCGGCTTGAATATACGACCGATGAATGCTTTCAACTTTGTCAGGATGCGTCAAATTGTAAGCTTCAGGACAAGTGTCTAAGCCTTCTGAGTATAAAATCGTCCCCATCGCACCATCAGCGACGAGAATATTGTTTTTCAGTGCGTTCAGTAGTCGACTCATAGGATCCCTCCTTTAATGCTTGATCGAGGTCAGCGATTAATTCGTCAGCATCTTCCAACCCAACACTCAATCGAAATAGTCCGAACGTAATGCCACGCGCTTCTCGAATCTCTTGAGGGATGGCGGCATGTGACATCGTATAAGGGTGTGAAAGAATCGTTTCTACACCGCCGAGACTGACTGAGACGAGTGGTAAAGTGAGCTGATCGACAAATCGTTGCGCATAAGTTTCATCTCTTAAACGGAAGCCAATGACAGCACCTCCGTGTTTTGCTTGGCTGAGGTGTACGCTATTGTCTCCTGGATAGTACACTTGCGCAATCGCCGGATGTGCTTCTAAAAAATGATAAATCTGTTGTGCACTTTTGACAGATTGTTCATAACGGACGACAAATGTTTTTAGGTGTTGTGTCAATGTCCAACTATCATAAACGGACAAAGCAGTTCCTGTGCCGTTTTGTATTAAATACAGTGCTTCAGCGAGTGTGTCATCATTTGTAATGACTGCCCCTGCAATGAGATCGCTATGGCCGCCTAAAAACTTCGTCGCGCTATGAATGACGATATTTGCACCGAGCGCCAGTGGATTTTGGCAAAGTGGCGTCATAAACGTATTGTCCACCGCTACTAAAATGTCGTGTGCTTGGGCTATATGAACGACTTTTCGAATATCTGTAATTTTGAACAGCGGGTTCGACGGTGTTTCTACATAGATGAGCCGTGTATTCGGGCGAATCGCTGCACGAATTTCTGCCACATTTTCAGCATTCACTGTTGTAAATGTCAGGCCAAAGCGCGATAAAATTTGCTCTGTAAGTCGAAACGTCCCACCATACACATCATCCGGTAAAATGACGTGGTCGCCTGCTTTTAAAGTTAAAAATACAGCCGTAATCGCGGCGATACCAGAGTTGAATGCGAACGCACGCTTTCCGCCTTCCAGTTGTGCGAGTTTTCTTTCGAGTAATTCGCGGTTAGGATTGCCACTCCGCGCATAATCATAAGGAACAGCCTCGCCTAATCGTTGTTGGTGATACGTCGATGCATAATATAGCGGTTGATTGGCGCATTGATACGCGACGCCACGTTGTGTATCATGAATCAGTTCAGTTTGTTTAGAACGTGTCATCTGTGCTCACCTCTTTTGATTTTTCGAGTGCTTGAATGAAATCTTGTTCAATATCTTCGTAAGCTTCAATACCAATCGAAAGTCGAATTAAGTGTTGGTCAATGCCACGACGATCCTTTTCCTCATCTGGCATATCGATGTGCGTTTGTGTATAAGGGAAAGTGACAAAAGTTTCTGTGCCACCCAAACTTTCTGCAAAACGCAATACTTTCAGCTGTCGCAACAATTGATCGACGCTATAACCAGGTTCGAGACGTAAACTTAACATGCCTGTTCGTCCGCAATAGAGCACGTCTTGGATGCCTGTCAAATCTTCACACGTAGCTGCAAATCGTTGCGCATTTTGTTGTGACCGTTCGACGCGAAGATGCAATGTCTTTAATCCACGTAACAATAAGTAACTGTCAATCGGTGAAAGTGTCGCACCAATCATGTTGTGAAATTGGCCTAACTTTTCTGCAAGGACTGCATCTTTCACAGTGACGACGCCAGCAAGGACATCATTGTGCCCACCGATATATTTCGTCGCTGAGTGTAACACGATATCTGCACCATCGAGTAAAGGTGTCGACAAATAAGGTGTGAGAAATGTATTGTCGACAATCGTTAATAACGCGTGCTCTGCTGCTATGTCATAATAAGGTGTCAAATCAATTTCAATCATCAACGGATTCGAAATCGGTTCAATAAATAAGGCTTTCGTTTTCGGTGTGATGGCAGCCTTTACAGCGTCTGTATTTTCAAAATCGATGTAGTGAAAGTGAATACCATATTGTGTTTCGTAAAATTCAAATAGTCGAAATGTGCCGCCGTATAAGTCAAACGAGACAAGTATTTCATCACCGGGCTTGAAAAGGTTACAGACTAATTGGATGCTCGCCATGCCACTTGCCGTCGCAAATGATGCGATACCGCCTTCAAGTCGCGCAAATGCATCTTCAAAAGCTTGTCGCGTCGGGTTTTTAGTTCGTGTGTAGTCAAATCCCGTTGATAGTCCGAGTCCTTCATGTTGGTATGCCGTAGAGAGATAAATTGGATTTGCGATAGCACCAGTGTTATCTTGAGTCAACGCAATTTGTGCCAGTGTTGTTGCTTTCATCAGTTCAACCTCCTCTTCAAAAATAAAAAAGCTTCCGTCCTTTAGATCCAATAAGATATTAGATATAAAGGACGAAAGCTTGTTCGTGGTACCACCTTTGTTCGTGACATGATTGCTCAAATCACCTCTTCCAGTACGCGAAATTGTATGCACAGTAAAGCGTATGATAGATACGGAATGTGAGGGATATCTTTGGAATACTTTACCGTGCCACAAAATGTGAATACTGAGTCGCTATAACGGGCGAACCCGGTGATACCTCATATCGGTACCAACACTCCAAGGCCATTTTCAAACGTGCTTTCAATACCTTCTCTCAGCGAACGAAGGCTCTCTGTAAATGCAGGGGACGTTTTACTTTCCTTTTTATAGTGTGTAGTCGTATGACGTTGTACTTTGATAAAACACACTTTACACGAAGTCAAAAAGGTTGTCAATATGTTTTCTGAAAATTTAGAAGAGAAAGAAATTGTACATCTGTCAAAATCATGGAGAAAAGCTTGTGTCTCAATGGTGCAAACAGTAAAATGAAATGGTAAAAAAATTGAAAGGTTGGTGAGAAGGATGACTGAAAAATGGCAAAGTCAACAAAATGATTCCGAGCAAGTTCAACGACTGGCATTGACGGAAATTAGACCGAATCCGTACCAACCTCGCAAAACGTTTGATGCTGAAAAGTTAACAGAACTTGCGCAATCGATTGCACAGCATGGCGTGTTGCAGCCCATTATCGTAACGCAAGCGATCAAAGGGTATCATATCGTAGCGGGTGAACGCCGTTACCGGGCAAGTCTTGAGGCAGGCTTAACGGACATCCCAGCTATTGTTAAACCATTTTCAGATGGTGAGATGCGCGAACTGGCGATTATCGAAAACTTACAGCGTGAAGATTTAAATGCATTAGAAGAGGCAGAAAGTTATCAACAGCTAATGCAACATTTGACTCTGACACAACAAGAGGTCGCGGCACGGTTAGGCAAATCAAGACCGTATATAGCGAATATGTTGAGACTACTTAAGTTACCTGTTAAGATTAGGACTTTAATAAGAGAAGGCCAACTTTCAGGCGGACATGGGCGCACACTACTCGCACTCAAAACACCGGAAACGATGGTACACTACGCAAAGTTAGCCATCCGGGAGTCTTGGAGCGTAAGATATTTGGAACAACGCGTCGCTGAACATACAGGCAGCACGCAACAAGCGACCACGCGTCAACAGCATACGACGAAAAAGCCTGCACTGATTCGCCAACATGAACAACAATTGAAAGAACAATATGGTACAAGTGTAGAAATTACGACGAAGAAAAACGTAGGCGAGATTACTTTTACATTCCACTCTGAAAGTGACTATCGCAGACTGATTCAATTGCTTAAAAACATGTAATGGCGAAAAGGGCACAGGCATCAACATACATCACTCAAGATGATGCATAGAGAAGGGAGTTACTTATGAATCAATTAGAAGCGATATTAAAAAGTATGGTTCAACCGTTATTAGATCCAGAAACATATTCCAACCTTTTAACGAAATTGATTATCGTTTTAATATATGTGTTGGCGGCTTTTATCGTTGTTCGTATTTTAAACAAAGTCATCGCACAATTTTTTAAAGTCAACAATCGTTCAGGTAAATCAACACGTGCGAAAAGGTCAAAAACATTAATTACACTTGTTCAAAATGTCGTTGGCTATATCGTATGGTTTATTACTTTGACAACAGTATTGAGCAAATTTGGCATTAGTGTTGAAAGTATTTTAGCAGGGGCCGGCGTTGTAGGTTTAGCAATTGGTTTTGGTGCACAAACCCTCGTGAAAGACGTCATTACAGGATTTTTTATTATATTTGAAAATCAGTTCGATGTCGGGGACTATGTGAGCATTAAAAACAACAGTGCACCGATTGCGGAAGGGACTGTCAAATCGATTGGTCTACGTTCGACACGCATTTTATCGTTTACAGGTGAGCTTTCGATTATTCCAAACGGGACGATGAGCGAGGTGACCAACTTCTCAGTAACGAATGGTGTCTCCATTATTGATATTCCAGTGTCAATTCATGAGAAAATTGACGATGTAGAGAAGAAAATGAATCTCTTCTTAAAAACGATTCCTAAAAAGTATGATATTTTTATCGAACCCCCTGAAGTGTTAGGTGTCGATAAATTCAACAGCTATGAAGTGATGATTCGTGTGGCGGGTGAAACGTTGCCGGGTGAAAGCTTTGGAGGCTCACGTATTTTACGCCGCGAGTTAAAAGAATTTCTACAATCTGAAGGTATTGAAGCACCAATGCCAACACTTGTCCAGTTATATCAAGAACAACAAAACAAGGAAGCATAGAGGTGAAATTGAGTGGCTTCAAATTATGAATTAAATGATATAGTAGAGATGAAGAAGCAACACGCATGTGGAACAAATCGCTTTAAAATCATTCGTATGGGTGCGGACATCCGTATCAAATGTGAAAATTGTCAGCGCAGTATTATGTTACCACGTCAAACTTTCAACAAAAAAATAAAAAAAGTACTCGAAAAAGCGAGTTCAAATGAGAAGGAGAATGAAACATGGCTTTAACAGCTGGTATTGTCGGCTTACCTAACGTCGGAAAATCAACTTTATTTAACGCAATTACAAAAGCAGGTGCACTTGCTGCCAACTATCCTTTCGCAACGATTGATCCAAACGTCGGCATCGTTGAGGTACCTGATACACGTTTAACACAATTAGAAGCAATCGTAAATCCGAAAAGAACGGTACCCACAACGTTTGAATTTACAGATATTGCCGGTATCGTGAAAGGCGCTTCAAAAGGAGAGGGGCTTGGAAACAAATTTTTATCACATATTCGCGAAGTTGACGCCATTTGCCAAGTTGTGCGTGCATTCGATGATGAAAATGTGACACACGTTGCAGGACGCGTGAACCCGATTGAAGATATTGAAGTGATTAACATGGAGTTAGTATTAGCGGATTTAGAATCTGTTGAAAAACGTTTGCCACGTCTAGAGAAAATGGCGAAACAAAAAGACAAAACAGCCGTGAATGAAGTGCGTATTTTAACAAGAATTAAAGAAACACTTGAAAATGGGCAACCTGTCCGTAGTTTAGAATTTAATGATGAAGATCAAAAGTATGTGAATCAAGCGCAATTGTTAACATCAAAATCGATGTTATATATCGCAAACGTTGGTGAAGATGAAATTAATGACGTAGAAAATGATAAAGTGAAAGCGATTCGTGAGTATGCGGCACAAGAAGATTCAGAAGTGATCGTCATCAGTGCCAAAATCGAGGAAGAGATTGCGACATTAGACGAGGAAGATAAAGCGATGTTCTTGGAAGAATTAGGGATTGAAGAGCCTGGTTTGAATCGTTTAATTCGTAAAACATATGATTTATTAGGATTGGCGACGTACTTTACAGCAGGTGTGCAAGAAGTGCGTGCATGGACGTTTAAGGAAGGGATGACGGCGCCACAATGTGCGGGTATCATTCATACAGACTTTGAACGTGGTTTCATTCGTGCTGAAGTGACGAGCTACGAAGACTTCGTTGCACATAATGGTGAACAAGGTGCAAAAGAAGCGGGGAAAATGCGCTTAGAGGGTAAAGACTATATCATGCAAGATGGCGATGTCGTGCATTTCCGTTTTAATGTGTAGAAGATAACACCGTCAAATCAACGTTTTTAAGCATTTGAAAAAATGGTAAGAATAACAATCAATTTTTATGTGATTCAAAAACTTAAGCAGAATGTTGAATTTGTAAAGATAACATTGCTTGTCGTTCTTGCTGTGTGATTGCGTAAACAACAAAATGATGTAATATGTCATCGTTTATCACTTCTTTCACTACTTTTATTAAAGGTGAAAGGAGTGTATTTTTTATGAAGAAAAAGAGGAATGGAGCTTATCAAAAGTTAGATAATCCGAGTATTGAGTTTATCAAAAAAGAAGTAATGGATTATAAAAAGTTTCAAATAATTTAACTGGTTGTGTTGATAAAGAAATTAAGGAGTTGAATGGTGAATGGGAAGGTTATGATGGTAATAAGTTAAAACTTATAATTAAAAATGACAGCATGAATATTATTGAATATGACGATTATTCAACCAAAGAGGAGGCAGAAAAAAACCTCATAAAGCCAAAATAGTAAAAGAAGATGGGAAACTATACGGGATTGATTCAGAGGGAGATAAGGCTGTTTTATACCATGTTGGTGATTCGCTTGTTTCAGATGGTATTTCTTTCGAAAGAGTTAAATAGCTTAGTAAATTAAACCAGTCTATCCTCCACTCACAAAACACGTAAATGGGCAAAAAAAGGGAGTTAAGTTTATATAATTATAAAGCTAACTCCCAATTTCCATATGTTTCAATTACTTTTAACCTGTAACAATATAATTTAAATATTTACATTTATTGCTCTTGTTCTAATAATATAATCTGATTAATAAAGTTGTCAAATACTTGCTTTTCTACATTTAGTCTTATTGACAATCCAGAGTCAGTAGATTCATTTTTATGCTTCAATCCAGAATCTAAGTTAACGTATATACAAAGCTCATCACTCTCATAGTCAATGACTGTCAATGATATATCAGGCTCTGTGAAATAAATGTCTGTTACAGGGAATGAATACTCTAAGTTTTTCAGAAAATCAATGTCGAAGTCAAAAACAGCTAATTCTGTTTCAGCTTTTTCATTTTCAAATTCAAGTACAGCGTCTAAATAATAAATCTTACTGTCCTCATCATTTTCTATTCTTTTAAGTTTTAAGGTTAATGAAGTATTACTTGATTCATATGAAGAATCTTGTAGTTTTATATTTTTTGAAATCAAATTAATGACCCTTTCTCCATACTTTTTTAGGTTTCTTTTGCTTATAAGTTGTCACAACTTTGTTGCCTTTGATAACTAAAGTAGTACCTGTTTTCTTGTCGTATAAAATTTTAGCTCCTGTTTTCTTATCGGTGTATTTAGTACCATTTTTTAAGGTGTTTGCCATCATATGCTTAGTCATACCTCTTTGTCCTGCTCTTTGCAAAGCGTGTTTAGATATTGATTTTACAAAAGATTTTACACCTTGTTTAGCTAAAATTCCAAAAACAGCTGAAGCTACCAAAGGGATTGCTGGAAGAACTCTTGTAATTAATTATGTCGACATTTTAATTGATTACACACACATATTCCCACACCTACTCTCTCCTAAAGATTTATAAGTCTTTTACATATTTCCCTCTTGATAATTTCCCTTTTTGCCAATCCATTACGAATAGCGCACTCGTAATGAAAGGTTTATATTGAGGGGGACTTTTTTGTATTCATATCTTAAGGGTAAATGTTAATGATAGCAGATTAATATTTGCAGGTAAGCCTTATAGCCAAGCAGTTTGTCACCTGGTGAGCTAAAGCTCACCAGTGACGCAAAGGACAAGGGCTAAACAGTAAAGGGCTTAGAGACAAGTTACATAAGGTATATGATTGTTTGTTACTGTCTGACAGTGTTATGTTACAAGTTTTGTATTATAAAAAGTTAACGTACCATTCATCGACTAAAGGTAATATTATATATTAGAGGGTGAATGGTACGTTAACTTTCAAATTGTATTAAAAAGGAAGTGTTGCGTACTGACCAATACACACAGAGTTGTTTTAGGAAACAAAAGAGAGATTGACATTTCAATTGACAAGCTCAAGTCATTTGAAAATAATCAGGTTGAATCAAAGATAGTATACTCAACAATTGATGAGGAGCTGTGGAGACGTCGAAATGGTAAGCTAAGCCAAAAGGATTATATTACTTGTGACAAGACAATAAGTCAATTTTTTACAGAATATTATAAGGTTCAGAATCAACAAAACAAACGCAAAAAGGATATAATGTTTGGTGTTTTATATAATTCTGACGCAAGCCTAATTAAAGGGGAAGATAAACGAGGCAAAAAACCAGACGAACTGACAATTATTATCAGAATGATTGTATTATCGGTACTTAAGAATAAGAAGATATCAACACATAATATGACATTATTCGATTGGCTTAGAAAATTTTATATTATAAATGACAGTTTTTATGCCGACTACAAGTCAGATAGGAAAGTGTGATTTATATGACAAGCAAGTTATTTTTAAAAAATATCAAGTGGTTAGAATGATTTTATATAAAAATGATGAATTTTAATGTATTTTGTGAAAAAAAGTGATAAAATTTATGTGATTAGTGCTGTGAAAAGTAAACAACGATGAGAGAGGTGAGGATAATGTTAGTCCGTGTGAACCAACTACATAAGACGTTAAATGGTAAAGATGTGATTAATGATATCTCTTTTACTTTGAAACCGGGAACGATTAATGCGATTTTAGGGCCGAACGGTGTAGGGAAAACAACGACAGTTCGGTTACTGACAGGTTTATTGCAACCGACGCATGGTGAAATTGAAGTATTTGGTGTAAAGACGACAGATCCCCATTTTGAGCGTGTACGTCAACAAATGGGTGTGCAAAATGATGGGAATCTGTATGAAAACCTAACAGTGTATGAAAACTTAAAAATATGGGCGCGTTTTTACGATATGCCAAAAGCAGCAATTGAAGACAGGATTGAAGCGCTGTTAACTTATTTTGAGTTAACGGAACGCAAAAATAGCAAAGTAGCGACGTTGAGTAAAGGGTTGAAGCAAAAAGTGGCGATTATGCGTGCGCTTATTCACCAACCGAAACTATTGATTTTAGACGAACCAACATCTGGCTTGGATCCATCAGCAGCTGAATCACTCAACACTTATTTACAAAAGCAAGTGCGTGAGAGGGAAATGACAGTATTTATGTGTACACACCATTTACAAGGGTTAGAACAAATTGCAGATTATATTTTTATGATGGATCAAGGTCGTTTTATTGCTTCAGGCAGAGCGGAAGATTTGTTGCGTGAAACTTGGCCACAAGTGGAATTCGATATTCATGTGCGTGATGTGACACGTGCATGGGCTTTATTGGAAAATGAACATGCAGTGGTCGCCAAAGAACTTAGTGACAAAGAAGGGTATCTCCGTGTGAAAATGGAGGCTTATGAGGATATTTCCCAGGTCATTAAACTGCTTACTGAACACCAACTAGATGTCTATACGGTCACTGAAGTGCAACATACGATTAAAGAATTATATTTCAAGAAGATGGATGTGATGCCGCATGATTAATATGAAACACGTCTTCACAATTGTTTATAAGGACGCATTGGATATTAAAAGTGATCGTGGGGTTTTAGTATCAGTATTTATTATCCCATTTATTTTTAGTTTAGTGTTACCGTTAGCGTTAGTGATTGGTGATATTCATTTTAGTGTCGTTGATTATATTGGCGGTGCAAGAATGTTCATTGACCAGTTGCCCGAACAAGTCATACCGAAATCTATCGATCCTCATCACGGCATGGTTTATGCAATTTTGATGTATTTCTTTATTCCGTTTTTTATCCTTATACCGGTATTTGTTTCTAGTATGTTAGCTACAACAAGCTTTACGGGTGAAAAGGAACATAAAACGATTGAAGGGCTACTCTATACGCCTATTACAAATAAAGAATTGATGCTCGGAAAGATTTTAGTTTCAGGAATCCCATCGATTTTGCTCACTTGGATTGCAGTATTCATTTATGGTATTATCGCTAATGTTTATGGCGTCAATGTGTTAGGTGAGATGATTTTTCCGAACTTTAGTTGGATAATGGTTACTTTCTTTATTGCGCCGTTAATTACGTTTTTGTCTATTTCACTCGTTGTGGCTGTGTCGCAAAGAGTGAACACAAGCAAATCCGCCCAGTCTGTGTCAATGATATTGGTATTGCCTATTATTGGTTTTATCATTTCACAAGCGAACGGAGTATTTTTGTTTGGACCGATGATTTCAATAATACTCGTTGTCGTGTTAATTGTAGTCGATATCATCGTTTATTTAGCCGTTTCGAAAAGGTTTGACTCGGATAAATTGTTAACAAAATAGCATGAATTAAAATAGACATCGAACATGAGAATTGTCCGATGTCTATTTGTAATTTATTTGAAGAAAGAGAAGATACTGTTGAATGCGTTTTTCGCTGTATCGATAGCTTGTGCTGCCGCAAGAGCACTTTTAACTACCGTTGGATTTTGGTATAACGTGTATAAAACTTTACCTGTGTTAATACCTTCTGTTACAAAGTTTCTTGTTTGTGCATATGATTTATAGAATGGATTGAAAGAGTTTTCAATTTTTATTGGAGAAATATAGGCACCTGTACCTTTTTCATTTAAAATACCAAGAACAGTTGTATCAATTAAACTTTTATGGTTTTTATATAATTCTGCATAGTATTTGGCATCGTTATATTTTTTAGAAACATAATTATACTGTTCTTTTAAATAGTCTAAACCTTTTGTCACACTATCTTTTACATAAGCATAACCTTTGTTCACACTGTCTTTGAAAGCATTCCAGTAGCTTTCAAGTGTTGAAGTTGTTACTTCTCCTGTTTCAGGTAATACAGGTGCAGATGGAGCTACAGCGTTATTGTTTCCATTGTTTTCTGTACTTGGTGCAGGTTGCATTTCTTTTTTAGTGTCAGTACCTTTGTTGTTTTCAGTCGCTTTCTCAGCTTGTTCTTTACCTTCTACTTTAGGTGCTTTCTCACTTTGTGTATTTTTTTCTGCTTCAGAACTTTTATCTACTTCAGGTTTCTTTTCAGTACCAGCTTTATTTGTATCTTTTTCTTTTGCTTCTTCAGTTTTTTCTGTTTTTGTATCTTTTTCAGGAGTTGATACATTTGGCTTCTGTTCTTCTTGTGTTTCGTTTGGTTTTGGAGATGGTGCAACTTCAGTAGTAGGTGCATCTTCAATTTGTGGTGCGCTTACTTCAGGTGCTTGTTTTTTTGCTTCAGCGTCAGCTTTAATTTTAGCGTCGCGTGGGGCATTGATTTGATCTAATTCTTTTTGGAATGCGTTCGCGCTATCTGGCGTCAATTTGTTGACAGCACGTTGAGCCGCACGTCTATTCTGAATGCTGTCTTCTTGTTGTAACGCTTTAAGTGCTTCATTCGCTTCCATTAAATTTTTGTTTTGTAATTCAATGAGGCGATCTTCATGTGATTCTGCTTTTGGTGCCACATTTAAAGACTCAACAAATACTTCTTGGCTTTGATCTGGATCTTCTTTAATTCTACCAATGTAGGCATCACGTTGCTCTTCGGATAAGTCATCGTTGTGTAATACGCTGTAAAACGCATTTTGTTGCGCAACACGACGTTCCGGGTGGATGGCATCTTTAATTGATTCTGAAAAAACATTTTGTGCGCTACTTGGGTCTTCGTGCAATTGTTTCAAATATTGTTCACGTTGGTCTTCTGAAATGCCTTCCATATGTAAGACTTGATAGAATGTTTTTTGGTCTGGCGTTACATTGATTGAATCAAAGTTGACAGGTTGTGCCGGTGCGAGTCCTGTAGTATGTTCGCTCGCATGTGCGTTCCCTTGTGAAATAAATGTTGCTAAAGATATTGTTGCTGCCCCAATTAATAATTTTGCTGTGTATTTAGTTTTCATTGTTTATTCCCTTCTGTTTCTTCGTTGATTTTTTGTTAACACAAAAGAATATAACACTTTTTAATCTCAATAAAAATTAACTATTTCTTAATTAAAGATAAAAAGCCATTAATATTGAACAGTTAGTGAAGGACTGAGAATATGCTAGGTTTTCGTATGTACAGATGACATAGTACAGATGACATAGTACAGATGACAATAAATTAAATTGTATTGATCAATCTGTGAAACATGTTGTAATTTGTAAAGGGCTATGATACAATCTTTGAATGTGAGTAATGAAAATTATTCCTTGCTTATCATTTGAATTTTGATAAGCCGCATAGACCACAAGGAGGTGCCAATATACAATGAGAACATATGAAGTAATGTACATCGTGCGTCCAAATATTGAAGAAGATGCACGCAAAGCAGTAGTTGAACGTTTTAACGGAATTTTAGCTTCTGAAGGTTCTGAGGTATTAGAAACGAAGGACTGGGGTAAACGTCGCTTAGCTTATGAAATTGAAGACTTCAAAGATGGTTACTACAACATCGTACGTATCCAGTCTGAAAACAACAAAGCTACTGACGAATTCCAACGTTTAGCTAAAATCAATGACGATATCATTCGTTACATCGTTGTCCGTGAAGACGAAAACAAGTAATAGAATAATTGGGGGCGTGTAAATGCTTAATAGAGTCGTATTAGTAGGTCGCTTAACTAAAGATCCAGAATACAGAACGACACCCTCAGGCGTAAGTGTAGCGACATTTACCTTAGCGGTTAATCGTACATTTACGAATGCGCAAGGGGAACGTGAAGCAGACTTCATTAACTGCGTTGTTTTCCGTAAACAAGCAGAAAATGTAAACAACTTTTTGTTTAAAGGAAGTCTCGCTGGCGTTGACGGTCGCTTACAATCACGCAGTTACGAAAACCAAGAAGGCCGACGTGTATTCGTCACTGAAGTGGTATGTGATAGTGTTCAATTCCTTGAGCCAAAATCACAAAACCAACGTCACGCGAATCAAAACCAAGGCAATCAATTCGATAGCTACGGTCAAGGATTCGGTGGACAACAACAAGGCCAAAATTCGTCTTATCAAAACAATCATCAGCAACCAGCTAACGATAATCCATTTGCGAATGCGAACGGTCCTATCGATATTAGCGATGATGATTTACCATTCTAATGACAATCTGAAACGTATAGAAAACCATTTTTAAAGTAAGGGAGGCACAAAACATGGCAGGTGGACCAAGAAGAGGCGGTCGTCGTCGTAAAAAAGTTTGTTATTTCACAGCAAACGGTATTACACATATCGACTACAAAGACACTGAATTATTAAAACGTTTTATCTCAGAACGCGGTAAAATTTTACCACGTCGTGTCACAGGGACTTCAGCTAAATATCAACGTATGTTGACTACAGCGATCAAACGTGCACGTCATATGGCATTATTACCATTCGTTAAAGACGAAGCGTAAGCCAATATATAAAAACCCCGTACATCTATTGAGGTGTATGGGGTTTTTATTAAAGTAAAAATAGGGATGACTATAAATAATAGTAGAGTCATTTGCCAATCTAATATAAATAACATGATTAATGACCCTATAAAAGTAATTAAAGATGGCAATGCATTAGGTAATTTTTGAGATATAAAATCATTTGTAACTTTTGTATCATCGGTTAAACGACTTATAAGTTGGCCACTTTCGTTTTCATCAAAAAAAGAGATTTTTAAATATATTATGTGTTTCCATAAAACAAAACGAATTGAATATATTATTTTTTCCTACTTTATTTAATAAGTAGTAACCCAAACCGCTTAATAATGAATTTAATATAAATATAATGGTGATAGATAAAACAAATGATGAATTAATTGATTTTAAAGAGAAATCATCTACTATTTTTCCTGTATATATGTATACAATGGTACGAGAAGACCGATAATACTACCTAAAGATGAAATAATTATAGCTATAGAAACTAATTTAAATGGCCATGAAATTTTTTTGAGTAAAAAAATAAGTGTATTTTCTTTGTTCATAAAAGCCCCTCATATATCATTAATTATTTAAAGCTTCAATGTATATCTATAATACAACAAATAAGATATTTTTATAAAACTTTAACAATATATTGTTTTATTATTTTTTATATGGTAAATTCTAATATAGTATACCATAAATTGAAGGGAGTCGATAAGAGTGAAAGCTTCATGGATTTTTTGGTGGATTATAACTGTTTTGGAATGTACTATTTTTTTTAGTTTATCTATTCTACTATGGAACAGAAATGTTGATGCCGCAGGGGCATTGCAAACGCTAGAGATAAAATTACTGAATATTCTAGTATTAGGTGCATTTTTTTTGATACCAGCTATTATTCAGTTGATTTGGTGCATAGTTAATATAATTAAAGTGAAAGAAAGTAACAAAAGTAACAATTGATACATATTAGAAAAGTTGGTGTTGCTCTTACGGAACTGAGACCTTATGCCCCAACCTCTTTTTTTCGAAACAATAAGTAAGAAAGTATTTGGAATCAATAAAAAGCATTGACTTTTAAAATTAAGAGTGGTATTTTATGAGTATTAGAAGCCAACTAACGCCTCTTAACAATGCGAAACAGAGTTGGCCTTTTTTTGTCTAAAATGGAGGGGTTAAGATGGTTGAAAAAACTTTGAGTGAATTAGAAAAGGCTATGTTGAAAGAAGAACATATTGATGTTTCAACGAACTTAACGCTATCTATAAAGCTCGATATTTTGAATCAAGATTATAAGATAGAACCTCCCCAACCTTTTACCACAGAGCAAATGATAAATAAATTGAAAACTTGATTTCAGAAAATATTGGAAAATCAATTAAAGTAACTAAAGAGATATTTGAAAGCTGGTTCAACAATGTCAGGTATCTGAGAAATAAAATTGGCAATAAACGCAAAAAATGAATCTGTTCTATATCCATAAATTATGAGTGTTTAAAATAACATAAAAAATAAAAGATAACTATTGGTAAAAGTCAGAAAATGTAGGCAAGTAATCATAAAACCCCGTCCCTTATCATTTGTAGGGTACGGGGTCGATTTCTGTATGATTTTAACGGTCCCAATATCTCACTCTATCAAATGCTTTTACAATCGTATCGGGTTCATCTGATGTGAAAACACCGGGCGCGTTGAGTTTGATTTTTGAACGACCGAGTTGATTTGCGGCTTTTTCATTGACCACTAATGGCTTTTTATGTTTATACGTCATTTCCGCAAATTCTTCTGCTTCTGGCAATAGGTCTGAGCCGTCTGATAATACAATTGCACTGTCGAATAGTGTAGGGTGTGCGGTGTCGTATGTTTCAGTAATACCGAAATCTTCGTCAATGGCACGTGGTTGTTTGCCAACGAATGCATAATTCAGTTTGTTCTCTGCAAATACTTTCGCATAAGATTTTAGTGTCTCTTCGCTAATCTCCCCACTTACTAATACAGCTACGGAATGTCCTGGTAATGGAATATCGAATTTTTCCATTGTGAGTTGACTGTCTTTCGCTGTAGATTGTACTTCTTCATTCTCTTCTGGGACAGAAACGCCAACATTTGCCGCAACTGCTTCAGCTAATTGACGATCCACTTTATTTAATTGATTAACGGCGTTTTGTTTGACCATCACAGACTTGCACATGCCAATTTCAAATGAGAAACCTGCTACCATATGATCATATTCAGCGGGTGTTAAGCTGTTTAAATATAATTTCGCTTGGCTATAATAATCTTCAAAACTTGAGCTGCGTTTTCTAATTTTATGACCTTCTACTTTTTCTTGATAATGTTCAAAACCGCCTTCCTCTCTCGGTGTTGTGTGAGGGTCGTTATTGTTTAATGCATTTTTATGGTAAGCTGTTTGCCCTTGATGCACATTCATTTGATGCATGGCGTCACGTTGGTTGTTGTGTACTTCATTGACAGGACGGTTGATTGGGATTTGGTTAAAATTAGGTCCGCCCAATCTTGAAATTTGCGTGTCTGTATATGAAAATAAGCGACCTTGTAATAAAGGGTCATTTGAGAAGTCAATGCCAGGAACGATATGACCCGGGTGGAACGCTGCTTGTTCTGTTTCGTCAAACACGTTAGACACATTGCGATTGAGCGTCATTTTACCTACAATTTCGACTGGGACTTGGTCTTCTGGCCAAATTTTTGTTGGGTCTAAAATATCAAAATCAAAGTCGAATTCTTGTTCTGGACGAATAATTTGAAGTCCTAACTCCCATTCCGGATAGTCACCTTTTTCGATAGATTCATATAAATCTTTACGGTGGAAGTCGATATCTTTACCAGATAAAATTTGTGCTTCGTCCCAAACCAATGATTCTAAACCGTGTAATGGCTTCCAATGAAATTTCACAAAGTAAGACTGACCTTCGCGGTTAACGAGGCGGAAGGTATGAACACCGAATCCTTCCATTTGTCTAAAGTTTTTCGGAATACCGCGGTCACTCATCGCCCAGAATGCTGTATGTGTTGATTCAGGATTTTGCGCAA
Source organism: Staphylococcus pseudintermedius (assembly GCF_001792775.2). Lineage (GTDB taxonomy): Bacteria > Bacillota > Bacilli > Staphylococcales > Staphylococcaceae > Staphylococcus > Staphylococcus pseudintermedius. Next base: position 153,688 of record NZ_MLGE02000001.1, on the reverse strand, counting down.
AGAAATCCCAAAAAGTATCGTGGGCACTTCCACCTTGTGGCATTTCATTATGTGGCTCAGGTTTAACCGCATGAATTAAATCAGGGAACTTAATCGCATCTTGAATGAAGAATACTGGAATGTCATTACCTACGAGGTCGAAAATCCCCTCATCAGTATAGAATTTTGTCGCAAAACCACGTACATCTCTCACTGTATCTGGTGACCCTTTAGAACCTTGTACAGTCGAAAATCTTACAAATACAGGGGTTGTTTTTTCTGGATGAGTTAAAAAGTCTGCAGAGGTGTAGGCTGATAAATCTTTATAAACTTGGAATTCACCATGAGCACCAAATCCCCGCGCATGAACAATTCTTTCAGGGATACGTTCATGGTCAAAGTGCATGATTTTTTCTCTAAAATGGAAATCTTCGAGCAAGCTTGGACCACGTTCGCCGACAGTTAAGGTATTTTCATCCTCACTCACTTTGACACCATTATTCGTCGTCATTGCTTTACCATCATTGTTTTTTTGGTCTTTTTTCAATTGTTCTAGCTTTTTATTATCCATTTCCAACGCTCCTTTAGTAATGTAGTCTGTAACAATATACCTATTACCTTTTCGAAAAAAACAGAAACATTTTGCACTAAAGTATTATTAATATACTCATTAATAAATATATTGAATGAGAGTGTTGTTACGTTCGGTAAAGGCCATCACATGTTATAGGTAGTTACAATGATTTCGAGGTTGAATAAAGATGATATTAAAGAGATTGATGCTTATGAACCATCTTATGGGAAATGTTGGATGAATGCTTGGAAAACACTGACATTAGACATTGAAATTCACGTCAGCAATAGTGGATGAATTAGACAATCATGACATTTTAAAAAATGTATTGACAATCAATATAATCACAGTAAAATTAGAAATTAAAAAGATATTGAAAAGAGGATATTATGAATGCGGAATTAAAAGGGATACCCAAGCTTGAATTGCATTGTCATTTGGATGGCTCGGTTAGCTTGGAATACCTTGAAAAGCAAAGCCAACAGCAAGGTATACCTATTCAGATGGACAAAGTGACAGTGGATCAACATTGTCAAAGTTTAGCGGAATATCTACAGTCATTTGACGAAATTTTAAAAGTGATGCAGACACGTATAAGTTTGATTGACGCTGTCGTTGATGTTGCAGAACAAGCAGTACATGATGGTGTAAAATATATTGAAATTCGATTTGCACCCGCATTTCATCAAGGACAAGGATTGGAAATTGACGACATTTTAACAGCTGTGTGCAAAGGTGCGTCTTTGGCTGAACAAACTTTTGGCATTAAAGTAAGAATGCTAGTATGTGGGATGAAACATCATTCGGACGAAATGAACCGAGCGATTTTCGACAGTCTCCGCGATGATGAAACTTTAGAAGCGTATATTGTAGGTGTGGATTTAGCTGGTGATGAAGCGGCATCTCCGACCACGGAACATGAAGCATTGATTCAATATGCGCAACAACAAGGATTGAACATTACGTTACATGCTGGAGAATGTGGTTGTGCTAAAAATGTGTATGATGCAGTACGATTTGGTGCACAACGTATTGGTCATGGTGTAGCGGCTCTACAAGATGAGGATGTACTGGCAACTGTGAAAGCCAAAGACGTCTTACTCGAATTTTGCCCGAAAAGTAACTTACAAACGAAAGCTATTAAATCATTAGATAGCTTAGACCTACAACGTCTATTAAAAGAAAACATCGCCTTTTTAATCAATACAGATAATCGTACCGTAACACAAACGAATTTATTAGATGAATATGCGCTGTTGTTAGAGCACAAATTGTTAAACTGGGAAGATATTGTACGCATTAATTTTAAGGCGATTGATTACACTTTTGCTAATAGTTCAACTAAACAATGGTTAAAGCAACAATTTGAAGTAGAAGCACATTAGTAGATTAGCGGAGAATTTTATGGATAGAGCAAAGAAAATTACAATTTGTTCTGAGTGCTGAAATTTGTATAGAGTGTTTTAATGAGTACAACACAATATAAAATCATTAAACAACCGAGTCTGAAGCACTTTTGTCTCAGACTCGGTTTAACATAAGTTATTTCAAACTATCTTCAATGGCTTTAATTTCAGCTTGTTTTAAATCGATAATTAACTCACCATCTTTTGTATCTTCTTTCAATGCTGCTTTTGCTTCTTCAGAATGGTACAGTTCAGCAATACGTTTGTACACTTTATTGTCTTTATCTTTCGAGTTGACCGCGATGATGTTGATATAAGGTTTAACTGCATCAGAGTCAGAAGCCTCTAAATAAATCGGATCTTTTTTCGCGTCTAAGCCTGCTTTTGTTGCGACACCATTGTTAATCACTGAAATGTCAACATCAGACAATGCTCTTGCTGTTTGTTGGGCATCTACTGCTTTAATATCTAAGTTTTTAGGGTTGTTTTTAATATCTTTAATAGAACTTGATAAACCGAAATCTTTGTTTAATTCGAGAAGCCCTGCTTTTTCAAGTAATTTTAATGCACGTGCTTGGTTAGACACGTCGTTTGGAATGACCACTTTGGCGCCATCTTTCACGTCTTTAATGTCTTTGATTTTTTCTGAGTAAATGCCTAAAGGTGCCAATACAGTTGTACGAATTGGTGTAATTTCAGTGCCCTTGTTTGCTTTTTTAAACGCTTCTAAAAATGCGAAATGTTGGAAAGCGTTCATATCGATATCGCCATCATTGAGTGCTGTGTTAGGAACGTTATAATCCGAAAACTGCTTGATTTCTAAGTCAATATCTTCTTTTTTAGCGAGTTCTTTTACTTTTTCCCAAGCTTTTGTGTCATTTGAAGCAACGCCAAGTGTGACTTTTTCTGATTTGTTATTGCCGCAAGCGCTTAATACGAATACAGCTAATACTAAAAAGGTAATCAGTTTTTTCATAAATATGTCCTCCAGTTAATGTCGTCGTACTTTTTTAGCGAGTGCATTCCCAATAGATTGAATACATTGTACGATAATCACTAAAACGACAACAGTAATAATAATCACAAGTGTATCGAAACGTTGGTAACCATAAACAAGTGCCATATCCCCAATGCCGCCACCACCGACAGCACCAGCCATTGCAGTTGCGCCGATGAGCCCAATAATCGCCGTAGTGAGGGATAAAATAAGTGAACCGAGTGCTTCAGGTAATAGAAAGTAACGAATGATCTGTATCGGTGTGGCACCCATCGCATGTGCGGCTTCTATAATGCCCTCGTCTACCTCTAAAAGTGAGTTTTCAACAAGTCTAGCAATATAAGGGGCTACATAAACAGTCAATGGTACAATAGCTGCCGTTGTGCCAATAGATGTCCCTACAATCAATTTAGTAAATGGAATGATTGCGATAAGTAAAATAATGAATGGCACAGAGCGCAAAATGTTAATCACTGGGTTTAAAATGTGATGAATCCAAGCGTTTGGCCATATACCATTTTGACGGGTCGCCACTAATACAATGCCAAGTGGAACGCCAATTAAAGCACCAAAAATGAGTGAAATGGTCACCATGTATAATGTTTGATACAGTGCTTCTAGTAATTGTGCACTATCAATAGATGAACCTAGCATGTCGGCACCCCTTTCTCATATTGGATTTGTTGATGTTCGAAATAAGACGTGACCTGTTGTTGTTGCGCCGCGTCTCCCTTGATAAGTAACCATAAATAGCCGACTGTCTCCTCTTGAATGTCAGCCATCGTTGCATGTACGATATTCACATTTACTGCCGTTTTTTGAATCAAGTCGTTAATGAGTGTTTGTGTAATTTGAGTCGATTCGATAAATAGGCGATAGATTTGGTGTCGTTCATCAATTTGAAGGTTGTCCATCACTTGTTGAGAAGGTGAGGTATTAATGACAGTGGATACGAAACGTTGAGCAGTTGTAGTTTTAGGATGGCTGAACACTTGTTTCACCGTATCCAACTCAATGACGACACCATTTTCCATAATGGCGACACGGTTACAAATGATTTGAATCACACTCATTTCATGTGTAATGACGATAATCGTGACACCCAAAGTTTCGTTCGTCTTCTTTAATAATTGAAGAATCGAATCTGTCGTCGCTGGATCGAGTGCACTGGTTGCTTCGTCACAGAGCAAAATTTTAGGACGTGTCACGAGTGCGCGTGCAATTGCCACACGTTGTTTTTGACCGCCAGACAGTTCATTAGGAAAGTTGTTCGCTTTACCAGATAATCCTACAAAATGAAGCATTTCTTCGACGCGAGACTTAATTTCATCCATGGGTACTTTACGTAATATGAGAGGCATGGCGACATTTTTAAAGACAGTTTTAGAATCCAATAGATTGAATTGTTGGAAAATCATCCCGATATCTTTTTTGACAGCTCTTAACTGTGCAGGAGCATATGTATTTAAATGATGGCCATCGACATAAACGTCACCAGAAGTTTGTTGTTCTAATTGATTGATCAGGCGAACGAGTGTACTTTTGCCCGCACCACTATAACCAATGACACCAAAAACATCACCAGCTTGAATGGAGAAAGAAATGTCTTTAAGGGCGTGAACCGAATGTCTCCCTTGCTTAAATATTTTATTCACATTTTTAAACTCAATCATACAGACCTCCTAGAATTCCGACTTCACAACTAAGCGATATGTTATGTATTGTAGAAGAACTTCATATTCAAGTCAACATAATTTTGGGTATTTTCAGAAAAATCGCAATCATTTGTTATTAAAGGCGTATTGCAGCATATGTATATATGGAAAATGGATGTTTTTTTAAGGGGTTGAGTGAGAAATGGAAAGGATGGGGCAAGGGCGCGCATAACAAAATTAAAGGGCATGGTGGTAGGGCGAAGGTGCTGTCTGACTCCTCAACATTGAGTATTTTTGAGAAGCCGAGTCACCTTTATGGTAAGCGGCAAAGAAACTACTGTCTCCAGAAGAAGCGTGAGTCTTTTTTATCATGAATATTAAAATCAATGATATCATATAGCAACGTATAATTGACTTCATCTGTCCACTTGATCTTCATAAACATTTTAGTCATTTGATAACCCGTTTTTTCGATCTCTTTCGCAAAAGTATCTAATGTATGTTTTTCTGGTGCGACAGCAAAGTGGGGTTTCGCTTTACTGAATCCTAAAATAAAAGTGCCATTTTTTTTGTACAATAACATCGGTTGATTCCATTTGATTTCCAAAGTAAGTTCAGGATAACGATCGAGTATGGTTTGTATCACTGTTGCTAGTTTCTCACGATGCTCTGGTTTGTCGATGGTTTGCAAAAATTCATCTAATATATTCATTTTGTTGCCTCCGTATCTGTTTTTAGACTGCGGTCTGTCTTAAATCTGATGCTTCTAACTTTATTATAAGCGACATTTTAATTTAATGTGACAACTTCAATATACCCTACTTTGAGTCAACATGAACCGCTACATAGATTGTAAACTTTATTATAAAAATGGTTACAATTATGATATACTGACTTTTATATGAGGAGGAATGACTATGAAAATAGCGAAACAAATATTAGAAGGTCGTGCATTGACTCCAGATGAAGCATTAGATTTGTTGGTGAATCCGTCCTATGACACGATGGATCTTGTTCATGAAGCGTACCAACTTCGTAAACATTATTATGGACATAAAGTGAAGTTAAATATGATTTTAAATGCGAAAAGTGGTATTTGTCCTGAAGATTGTGGCTATTGTGGTCAATCACGTGAAATGAAGCAAAAGCAACGTTACGCGTTAATTTCAGAGGATGAAATTACAGAAGGTGCACGCGTCGCAGCTGAGAATGAAATTGGAACGTATTGTATTGTGATGAGCGGTCGCGGTCCGAGTGATAAGGAAATTGACCATATTACGTCGTCTGTTGAACGTATCAAAGCGGCACATCCACAGTTGAAAGTATGTGCATGCCTAGGTTTGACGAATGAGACGCAAGCAGAGAAATTAAAAGCAGCAGGGGTCGATCGTTATAATCACAATTTGAATACGAGTGAAAATTATCATCATGAAGTGGTCTCAACACATACATATGAAGACCGTGTGAATACTATTGAGATGATGAAGCGAAACAATATTTCACCATGCTCGGGAGTCATTTGTGGTATGGGTGAGTCAAATCAAGACATTGTGGACATGGCTTTTGCATTGAAAGAAATCGATGCGGACAGTATTCCAGTGAACTTTTTACATCCGATTAAAGGTACGAAATTTGGTGAGATGGATCAACTGACACCGACCCGTTGTTTACGCATTTTGGCGCTTTTTCGCTTAATCAATCCGACAAAAGAAATTCGTATTGCAGGGGGAAGAGAAGTTAATTTACGTTCACTACAAGCGACAGCGTTAATGGTCGCGAATTCAATTTTTGTAGGCGATTATTTAATTACAGGTGGACAGCCGAATCAATTAGACTATGACATGATTCAAGATATGGGATACGACATTGATTATGGCACTTCTCATGAATCAGAATTGTTCGTTTAGCCACATCTTTCTTAGCGCGCATGGTACTTTTACGCTTAGGTCCGAGGAATGATAGTATTGTTGAACATTCATGGTAAAATAGAGAAAATAGCGTAGCACTAGGAGGAAGTGACGAAAATGTATAAAAAGCTATTCATCAGTGGTGTGGTCACATCGATGTTAATGGTAGGCGTTGCTCAAGGCGCGAATGAATTTAAGCCAAAAGAAGAAATATTTATCCAAGGTGCCGATTTGAATAACAACCAACTTGTTGAGACGAAAGAGAAGTTGGGAGTCGGCAACAATGTGACGACGTATAAAGTGACAAATACGGATGTCATTGAATATACAGGGACAGAATACGACTTTATCCATTCTAGTGCTTTGATTAAACCGAAACGCTTTACGAGTGGTGTCGATGTAGAAATTGAAACCCCTGAAAACATTACACGTATTACACGAGAACAGTATATGAATGCAGCGATTACATCAGGTATTCAAGATGCGACGATTAAAATTGCTTCTGTCGATCAAGTGACTGGCGAAGGTGCATTGACAGGCATTTATAAAGCCTATGCCACACAAGGTCATCGTTTAAATGCGCAAGATATTCAAAATGCGAACCAAGAAATGAATCATTTAGCACGAATTAGTGAAAATCATCAAAATAAAGATGGCTATTCTGATGAAGCGTTGAATGAAGCAGTTGCAGAAATGAAAGCTCAAATCGCTGAAGCAAAAGCGTCACATCAACAACTGAACAGTACAACAATCAATCAAATTGTCAACCAAACGTTAACAGAGCGCGGACTGTATCAGATTTTAAGTGATCACGAAATTGCGGTCATTCAAAATATCATGGTGAACGTCGCGGAATCCAATGTAGTCAACCAAGATCCGGATGCGTTTAAAAAACAGGCGACTGAGTTAAAAGAAATGATTCAAAGCCAAGCCGGCGACAAACTGAAGAAGCTGAAAGATTTAGATAATGAGGAAACGCGTAATTTCTTGCAAAAATTGTGGGATGCCATTGTCAGCATTTTTACTAAAATTTGGAACTGGTTGATTTCATTTTTGTAGGATAACGTTGATTTCAGAATGTAGAACCACGCTTTACCATTTTAAGGTGTTTGTCCTTTTATGATTGCACTCAAAGGGCTCTCACTTGCTTACTTCGATGGATGAAAAAGCTGTGTTGCCTTTACGTGCATAAAATAGAAAATCGGACTGATGAAAAGATAACCCTTTCTCACCAGTCCGATTAATGATATGAATCCTATTTAGTTACGAATCAAGTAGTCGAATGCAGATAATGCTGCTGTTGCGCCTGACCCCATAGAAATAATGATTTGTTTATAGCGTTGGTCTGTACAGTCGCCTGCCGCAAAGACACCAGGAATGTTCGTGTTTCCTAAACGGTCGACTTCAATTTCACCCATGCGGTTACGTTGAACAGTATCGCCTAACCATTCAGTATTAGGAGAAAGACCGATTTGAACGAAGACACCATTTAAATCAACATGTTTTTCTTGATTTGTTTCGTTACAAGTGTAAGCAATACCACTCACGCGGTCGTCACCTTTGATTTCTTGTGTTGCTGCATGTGTGATGACTGTTGTATTTGGTAATGAATTTAAACGCTCTTGTAATACAGAATCTGCTTTTAATGACTCACCATATTCAAGGACTGTCACACTTTTACAAATACCTGCTAAGTCAATCGCGGCTTCAACACCAGAGTTACCGCCACCGATAACAGCGACGTCTTTACCTTCAAATAGAGGTCCGTCACAGTGCGGGCAGTATGCAACACCTTTGTTTGCGAATGTGTCTTCACCGGGTACACCGATTTTCTTCCAACGTGCACCTGTTGCGATAATGAGTGAGCGCGTTTTAAGCACTGCGCCATTATCTAAAGTCAAATGAACGATATCATCTGTTTTTTCTAATCCTTCTGCACGTACGCCGGTCATAATATCCACATTGTAGTCTTTAATGTGTTCTTCAAGACTTGTCGCAAGTGATGGACCTGTCGTTTTCTTCACGCCAATTAAGTTTTCAATATCAGCTGTGTCATTAACTTGACCACCAATTCTGTCTGCTACGATACCTGTTTTTAAACCTTTACGCGCAGCATAGATGGCAGAGCTTGCACTTGCAGGACCGCCGCCGACTACGAGGACGTCAAATGTTTCTTTATTTTCAAATTCAGAAGCGTCAGGACCTTGACCTAACTCACTAAGAATGTCTGTCACTGTCATACGGCCGTTACCGAATTGTTCACCATTTAAGAAAATTGCAGGTACCGCCATAATGTCTTCTGCTTCTTTTTTGAAAACGGCACCATCAATCATTGTATGTGTTATATTCGGATTGATGACACTCATTAAGTTTAATGCTTGAACGACATCAGGACATTTTTGACATGTTAAGCTAATGAATGTTTCAAAGTGAAGGGGTTCATCAATAGACTTGATTTGATCAATTACAGATTGCTCTTCTTTTGGTGCACGACCACTCACTTGTAAGAGTGCAAGGACAAAAGAATTGAACTCATGACCAAGAGGGACACCAGCAAATGTAATGCCAGTGTCCTCGTTTGGTCTGTTGATACTAAAGCTAGGCGTACGCTTTAATTCAGCTTTTTCTACTGTAATTCGAGATGACATGTCTGAAACTTCATTAACGAGATCGTTCATTTTTTGAGAATGATCGTCATCGCCAGTGCTCACTTTCAGAACAACGTCACCTTCCATCAAATCAAGAAGTTGTGAAAGTTGTTGCTTTAATTCTTGATTTAACATTCAGTATAGCCTCCTTAAATTTTACCTACTAAATCTAATCCTGGAGTTAAAGTTTCGCTACCTTCTTCCCATTTCGCTGGGCAAACTTCACCTGGATTTTGACGAACATATTGTGCTGCTTTAATTTTGTGTACGAGTGTGCTTGCGTCACGACCGATACCGTCTGCATTGATTTCTGCTGCTTGAACAACACCGTCTGGGTCAATAATGAAAGTACCACGTTGTGCAAGACCTGACGTTTCATCTAATACATCGAATTGACGTGTAATCGCTTGAGAAGGATCACCAATCATTGTATATTGTAATTTGCTGATGGCATCTGAATGATCGTGCCATGCTTTATGTACAAAGTGAGTATCTGTAGAAACAGAGAATACGTTTGTACCTAACTCTTGTAATTTTTCGTAATGATTTTGTACATCTTCTAATTCAGTTGGACATACGAATGAGAAATCTGCAGGGTAGAATACGACAACATTCCAGTTACCTTTTAAATCTTCGTGTGTAACTTCAATAAATTCATCTGTTTTTGCATTGTATGCTTGTGCTGAAAATTCCTCAATTTGTTTACCGATTAATGACATAATCAAAATCCTCCTATTTATATGAATCATTATTATTTGGATTAGAACCAAGTTTTACTTTGTGATAATTCCTTATTAATAATAATTCTAATCTCAAGTAGTATTATGACATGGAACAATCATTACGTCAAATAAATACAAAAGATTTTTATCCACTTTGAAGTCAAACGCTTTCATCATTAATAGCGGTTTTGATGTTATAGGTGCAATAAAGCATAAATACAGTAAAAAGGCCACTTTTTGATCACAATTCGGTCACATTTGGTGATTGATACGCATTATTTTCTCATTTTAGTAAAGTTAATAAAGCAGACGATGTATTGGAAATAAAAATGGAAATAAGTTAATTGATAAAAGATTTGAATATCATTTATATGCTTTCATTCTCAATTAAAGGGTAAATATAGAAAGCACTTTGTTGATGTTGTCATAACAGATGTGATTTTCGCTAATTTAATAAAGTACGAGTATGATAGCTAGGAAGCATGCACGAATCATGCGTTTTAGTAGGGCAAATGTTACGATAGAGAAAAGGATGTTAGGAGTGTTTTTATGTCAGAATATGTGTATGATTTGGCGAAACGTCACCATTCAGTTCGAAAATTTAAGCAAACACCAATTGATCGAGAAATAATCAAAAAGTTAATCGAAGCAGGACAAATGGCATCGACATCGAGTTTTTTACAAACGACATCATTTATTGGGGTAGAATCTATTGAAAAGAAAGAGGCACTTAGAGAAGTCTCAGGTCAGCCTTATGTCGTTGAAAATGGGTACTTGCTCGTTTATGTGATTGATTACCATCGCCACCAGTTGGTTAATGAAAAATCGAAAGCAGACATGGCAGCGAGCTTTGAATCGGCTGAAGGGTTATTAGTCGGTACAGTTGACGCGGCATTAGCGGCGCAAAATATTGCATTAACGGCTGAAGATATGGGTTACGGCATTGTATATCTCGGTTCATTACGTAACGATGTGCAACGGGTACGCGAAATTTTAAATTTACCTGAACACGTCTTCCCATTATTCGGTATGGCCATTGGAGAGCCGGCAGATGACGAAAATGGTTCACCTAAACCGCGCCTTCCATTATCGCATGTCTTTCATGTAGATACGTACAATCAAGACGATGCTGAATTGTCTGAACAAATTGAAGCGTATGACCAAACGATTTCTCAATATTATCAAGAACGTACACAAGGTAAACGTGATGAAACGTGGTCTGAACAAATTGCTGGCTTTATGAGTAGCAAGCAACGATTAGAAATGAATGATTGGTTGCAAATGTCAGGATTTAACAAGAAATAATAATAATTAAAACAGAGGTTGGGACAGGTTACTCGGCCTCTTTTTATTTTGAGTTGCAATCTCACTTCATGAAAAAGGATAATATTTGAATCTTTATATCCACTTTTCCTCACTTGTTTTATCCATGAAACTTTTTGTCGTATAGAGATGAAAATGAGTTGTTTTTTAAATTTAATTTCATTATGATAAAAGTGTAGGGCAACAATGAAGTGTTTTTATGTTGTGACTACGAGTAAGTGACTTTTTGGAGGTGAGCAATGAAGTGGATGAAACACTTATTAGATGTGGTCACGCTCACACTAATAAGCTTATTTTTAATTCTTGTACTGTACGAAGAGGATAGTGAAATACTTACTGGAAGTCGTGTGATGCTTGAAGTTGAAAGTTGGGACTACCAACATTCAAAAGCAGAAGTTTTTGAGAAGTTTGAGAAGGTTGCGAAAGACACAGATATTGCGATTTTTAAAGTCGTTATCGATCATAAAGAACATCAAGTCGATAAAGCGATTTATGCGTTTAATGAGAAAGCCAATCATCATACGATTGCGCCGATGAATACGACATATAGTTACCATCATTTAACGCATGATCAACTGATGCAGCGAGATGTACGTGGTGATTATTTCATATTAGATGATATTGGTAATAAGGAACAATTAAAAGTAGCTTTAGAAAGTGTCGGTCTAAAGGTGAGGATGGGATCTGTACAATCATGGATGATCTATGGGGATGTGCTCATTAATCGAGGCCTACTGCTTCCATTTGTGACATTACTTATTATCTATTTGTTGTACCATTTGCATTATCGGAGTCGAAATTTTAAAACGTATGCGACGATGCGTTTACATGGTTATCGCTTTTTTAATATATTTTTTCTGAATATTAAAAAAACTACTATCAGATGGTTGGCATTAGCTATAAGCGTCGGACTCTTTTCGATAGGATTGTTGAAATGGTTAGGATTGGACGGTCAACTCGAATATTTTGTAAGTCGTCTCATCGTAGCGGATATTTTATTTTGGATGACTTTATCTATCAGTTCGTTACTGTCTTGTATCTTACTTATCCGGATAGATATTCCATTGATGATAAAAGGGCTCAAACCCTATCGTCTGTTACGTGCAATGAATCATATCTCTAAGTTGAGTATGTTAGTATTACTCACACTCCTTATTTTGCCGAATCTTAATCAAATGAAAAAGTTAGAACAAATACAAGAAACAGAAACATGGTGGGGCAAGTTGGATGATTATTACACAATTGACTTGAAACCCATACGGCGTAGTATGAACGAAGAAATGGAATTTGCGAAACGATATCACCAAATGGTTGTATACAGTGAGCAACATGAACAAGCATTATTGATGAATCAAAATGTATTGTATGAACCAAGTCAAACAAATTATACGCCAGAAGAAGGAAATGTGCTGTTTGTCAATCAAAACTTTGTTGATTTTTTTAAGTCTCAATTGCGAGATTTACCGAATTTAGAAGACCGACCTGGGCAAATAGAGTTGTATCTACCTCCTCAAGCTAAAAATGAAACCTCAGCCATACGTGCAGATTTTCAGGATTGGGTGAACTATCAACTTCCAAATCCAGAATCAAAGACAAAGGTGCAAGTGACGCAGTTGAAAAATCCTTACGACATTTACGCCTTTGATGTACGTACGGGATTGTCGACAACCTATATGAAGTCGCCTGCGATTTTAATGTTAAATGCCAAAGACTTAACGGATGATTTTTATTATGCCACATTATCACAAGGTGAATTGATTTTTAAAAATTATGAAAATATTGTCCGTAATATCGACCGCTTTAATTTGAAGGATGACGTGCAAGGCGTAACCAATTATAAAGACAGCGTTATGAAAAAGTATCGAGAAGCACAAACGAAATGGATGGTGTATAGCTTTTCTAGTGCAATCGCCATGGCAGTTTTGTGTATCGTGACGCTATTAGATGTATTGCATTACTTTGAGCAGCATCGTCAATGGTTACTTATGCGAAAAATGTTTGGCTTCAGACGTTGGCAAAACTATCGCAACTACATCATATTAAATGGTTTATTTACTGCTCTTATTGGCGCGTTCTTATTTGAAAAGACACAAAATGGCAATGTGCTATGGATATTTGGTGTGATTTTGCTGTTTCAAATCGTTATTCAATGGGCTTACATCCATTATTTAGAAAAACAATTCAATGCATTGATTAGGGAGGCTTAAATATTGAAGAAAAATATGCTGATTTCGATTGCAGTTATCGTAATCGCGTGTGTTCTATTTTTATCTTTTGTACGTCTGACGTACGTTGATTACTTTAATCCGTTTTTAAAGAAGGAGACGTCTTATGCGGTGGTACCATTAGGAACACAAACGTATGTGGATATTCAAGCGTATGACGAATCGGGAGAACCACTCAAATATCGTTTAAATTTCGGTGGATATGATGCCCAGTCTGATCATGTAAAAGTGATTCACAAAGGTAAATACGTCTTTCAAATAGAGTATATTCATGACCTTTCAAAATGGCCTAAAGAGGTGAAGAAGAAAGAATGATTGAATTAAACAATGTAACGATTCAAAAAGGGAAACGCACGATTTTTGACAATGTGAATTTGACATTTGAACCGGGGAAGTCTTATGCGTTGATTGGTCATAGTGGATCAGGGAAATCCACTTTACTGAACGCGATTGCAGGATTCGAAACGTTGAAACAAGGTGAGGTGCGATTCGATCATCGTCCATTAAAGAATGATTATCGCTTTTATCGAGATGTACTCGGCTATGTTTTTCAAAACTATGGGCTCGTTGAATCTATGACGATTCATCAAAATCTCGATATGGCACTCGCTTTCAAGAAAGTATCCAAATCAGAACGCCAACAATTGAAAACGCAATGTTTACAAAAGGTTGGGATTGATATGAATCATAAGCGTAAAGTCGCGACATTAAGTGGAGGCGAACAGCAGCGTGTCGCCCTTGCCCGTTTGATATTGAAACAACCAAGACTCATTTTAGCAGATGAGCCCACGGGTTCTTTAGATGAAGGAAATGGGCAAAAAGTGATGGAACTGTTATTTGATATGGTCGACGATACGCGCACACTCATTATCGCGACGCATGATTTAACGCTCGCGCAACAATGTGACGAAATCATTCAAGTCGATTTACTTAAAAAAGAGGCGCAAAACGTATAAAGACATCCATCAAATAATAAGAAAACGGCAAACCTCATGGAAGGATACCCCCTGTAATGACGTTTGCCGTTTTTTTGTATTGACATACAATCGCTTAATGTTGTGCTGTTAATTCGTCCATATGATTGGAATTGAAAACATCTTCATCGAGTTGTTTTGTCAGTTTAGCAGTGCCTGTACCCGCTAAGATAGAGTCATTCACGTTAAGTGCTGTACGACCCATATCAATCAATGGTTCGACTGAAATGAGGACACCCGCAAGGCCAACCGGCAAGTTCAATGCAGATAAGACCAGGATTGAAGCGAATGTTGCACCGCCCCCTACACCTGCTACACCGAATGAACTTAACACGACAACGATGATGACTGTCACGATAAATTGTAGATTCACTTCAACACCCGCGACAGGTGCGACCATAATCGCGAGCATGGCAGGGTAGATTCCCGCACAGCCATTTTGTCCGATAGATAGTCCAAATGAGCCCGAGAAGTTTGCGATAGCTTGAGGCACACCTAGACGATTCGTTTGCGCTTGTACGTTGAGTGGCAATGTACCGGCACTTGAGCGTGAAGTGAATGCGAATAAAATCACTTCGGCTGTTTTCTTCACATACTGTACTGGATTGACACCAATAACGGCCAAAATGATTAAGTGAATGATGTACATTGTAATGAGTGCTGCATAGGACGCAATCACGAACTTACCGAGAGTCCATATCGCAGCAAAATCACTCGTCGCAATCGTGTTAATCATAATCGCTAAAATCCCATAAGGCGTTAGGCGTAAAACAAATGTTACGATAGCCATGACAAGTGCGTAAATGGCATCAATACCGCGTTTTAAAGTTTGACCATTTTCAGGTTGTTTACGTGCGACACGTAAAAATGCAAAGCCTACAAATGCGGCAAAGATCACGACTGCAATAGTAGAAGTTGCACGTGCACCAGTGAAATCTAAAAATGGATTTGACGGTAACAATTCTAAAATTTGTGTTGGTAATGTTGTCGCAGTCAGCCCTTTTGCTTTATCAGCAATTTCGGCGCTACGAGCGTTTTCTGCCTGCCCTAAGTCAATACTTGAAGCATCTAAATTGAATGCGAGTGCATAGATAATACCGATCATCGCTGCAATTGTTACGGTACCAATCAAAAACATGAAGATGAAGCTGCCGACTTTAGCAAACTTTTCTCCAATTTCAATTTTCGTAAATGCCGCGACGATAGAAACAAAAATAAGTGGAATGACAATCATTTGTAGCAATGCAATATACCCATTCCCAATTAAGCCGACCCAATCCGTTGTTTGAGATGTGACTGTGCCTTCAACACCATAAACAAGGTGGAGTAGGAGGCCTAATACGATACCTAAACCAAGTGCAAAGAACACGCGTTTAGGGAATTTGACATGTTTTTTCGCCATCACCCACAGGCTTAATAAGGCGAGAAGAAAAATAATTAAATTAATAATCACTAAAAAAATAGACATAAATACGCTTCCTTTTTAATTCCGACTTCTATAATAGGATAATAGTAAGGAAACATAAAATCAAGATATATTTTTTATATTTGTTTTATTTTAGGTCTAAATGGAGCAAGCTGATGTCGGGCTTCGCTATCTTCATCAACGAGTTGCGCCATCAGTTGACCAGCAATGGGTGACAGTAAAATTCCGTTACGATAATGCCCTGTCGTCACGAAAAGTTGAGGTGCAATTTCGCCCATAATAGGGATTTCATCTTCTGTAATGGGGCGAATCCCTGTCCAAGTTTTAATGACATGGTGTGATCGTAATGCGGGAATCATGTTCACACTTTCGTGATCAAGCCAAGCAAGGTTGTCGTCATTGTTTTCAGTGTCCCAACAATCATAATCGGATGTTGCACCAATTAAGAAGCGATTCGGCAATTTTGGGACGATGTAACAACCGTTCATATTAAAAATCGTTTCTTTTAAACCGGCGTAATCAGACGCAATCAATTTAACATCACCTTTAACAGGATGCGTCGGTAATTCGAACCCTAACTGTTGAAGCAATGCGCCACTCCATGCACCAGCTGCAATAATGAGTTCGTCAGCTTCAAACGTGCCTTTTGACGTCTCAACACGGTAACAGTAATGGAGGTGCTGTAATGAGTAAACCTCCGTATGCGTCATTAATTCAATATGGGAACGTTGCATGACCGAAGCAATAAGCGCCTGTGTGTAAAGGTTTGCATTAATTTGGCCGTCGTCTTGAATTTTGAACGCGGCACTTTGTGATGGATCGAGATGGGGAAACCGTTGCGTTAATTGTTCCGTCGACAGTTGAGTGACAGTGTGATCGTGATGGTGTAAAAATTCATACTGTTGATGGACGGCTTGGACATCTTGAGGTTGAGAAGCGACTTTGATGAGTCCGTGCTGTTGATATTCGATATGAACCCCCGTTTCGCGCTCCAAGGCTTGGGCTAATTCAGGCATCATCGCACGACTTTTCATTGCAAGTCGATAAAGTGGGGTATCTTCAAAAAATTCATTTTGTGCACCTAACATACCACCCGCAGCATAAGACGCGTTCATTCGTGGGGTGGAGCGATCAATGATACGGATATGACGATGTTTGGAATTGAGTTGGCGTGCAATAGATAATCCCATAACACCTGCACCAATAATCAGCGTTTGTTTCATAAAAAAAGACCTCCTGCATAAAAGGATGCAAGAGGAAAGCATATATGATTAGAATAATGTGGCTACTCGCCATTTATCTTGAGACGATTTCGTCATCATATTGCGCTTCCCTTCGTTGGTTCTAACCACGTCAGGTTCAAAGAGTTAAGATACCATCTTTCTCAGCTCACCTCGAGCACCCCTAGCTTATGTTTTTTTATTAATGATTCATTAGTATTACTCAAACGGACGTTAAATCCAAATTTTACATTTTTAGCTTGTTATCAATGTTGCTTAACCACCAAATAAACGTTGGAAGAAACCTTTTTTCTCGTTGCGGTGAATCGTTTCCGCAAGCTCTTGATGTTCTTTCGTTTGGGTTTCAATGGTTTCTTGCGTTTTTGACAGTTGCTCTGTTTGTTGTTGTTGTGCAGTAGTTAAAGCTTCAAGAGACTTGTTGCTCGTCTCCAACTGTGTATGTAACTGTTGATGTAATGCTTTAAGCTCTTCTTGTTGTTGATGCACTTGTGAGACCATTTGACCTAACATTTGACGTTCTTCACGCATTTGATTAATTTCGTGGCGCAACTCTTGAATCAATTGTGGTACTTGTTGGTCAGCAGGTAGTTGTTGATCGTTTTCCTTAACGATGACCTGTAAAAAGTCTTTTTCTTTTTCGAGCGCTTCGAAAGCAAGATCGTAACTATTCGTTTGTGCGACACGTTCAGCAATTTCTTGGAAGAGTTCGATATCTTCTTCTTTAAAGTCTGTCGCTTCACGTCCACGATATTCAGTCTTGTTTAAATGATAGCCGCGTTCTTCAAGATGTTGGACAATTTTACGGACTTGTTTTTCACTAAGCTCAGATCGTTGAGCAAATTCTTTTGTTAGCATATGCCATTAGGTCCTTTCTCTCATGTTTTTAGACTGTCGGTAGTGTGCGTTCAGTGAACCGTCAGTCTTACCTCTCTATCATTGTAACGGCTTTAACGGTTGATTTCAAGGGCCTAGGCATAAGGTTCTTTACGCAAATCCATTTTAACGAGTAAGGGATAAATCACATGTCTTGGAATACGGTTCGCAAAAACATATTTAATGATATAGGCAGATTTAATACTCGTGCCGTAAATATCTTTCGTTAGAGGAATATTCGCTTTAATATACAACTCCATCGGTACCGGCTTTCCATTGCGATTTAGTGAAGGTTGTAAATAAGTAATATCACTTTGTTTTTCATAACCGTGTTGCACTAAAAAGCGACGACGGAATGCAATTTTATCAGCTGTCTCAGTATCCACGTCGGGTGATTCAAATGTCGACTCAAACATGAAGAAATTCACATCTCGGCCGTGGAGTTGATTAGAAATTTGATTCACATCTTTTTCTATTTGTTCAAGTGTCGCTTTAAGGTACTGTTCACAATTGTCACCGTGCTCACTCACGAGATAGACTAAAAAGCCTACATTTGTTGTCGCTTCATAATGCGCTGTCGCAAAACTGACAACTTCATCGTTTTCGATACCTACGAGAAATACGAAATCGTATTGTGTTTTTTCGGTTTTTAAGGATTGTTCAAATACAGACTCGTCTTCTGTTACGAGGGGGTCTAGTTTATCCATGTAAAACGCTAACGCCGGGACATACCATGGATCTTGGGTTGATTGAATATGTACAAAATGCATGTCACTTCACCTCTCTTAATGGCTTTAGTATAGCATATATAGAGCGAGAAATAGCACAATTAATGGGGGAGACAAAACTCAATTTCCAGAAATAAATACTTCACCCAAGACTTAATCCTTTCGATACAATGAGGTGTACGAAAGTTAACTTAAATCTTGGATGAAGTTGTAAGAGCTATCGATAAGCGTGAATGATTACTCAATATCGCCTTGATGTTCAGATGGGGCATGTTTATCTTGCAGTTTTTGGTTCGCAACATTATGGTTTTCGTATTCCTCTTGACCATATTTCAGTTCTTGAACCATCACCACAATTTTGTCATTTAAAATGTCTTGTTTCAGATCTTCTTTTTGTTCGTCAGAGAAACCAAATTTTGTTAACGCAGCTTCTTCACCATCTTCGCCAATGAAAAAGCGCATGAATTTCTCACTAATCGTACCCGTTGTTGTTTTATGTTGAATTTGAGAATCGTGAAAGCGATCTGTGTTAAGTTTATCTTTGCTTAATACAACGATTTGATTTTCTTTAACGCCTTCTTTTAATAATTGATCTACATATTGAACTGCTTCATCTTCAGTTCGTTTCACTTCGCATTTTGAGATGTTATAAAGTGTCATGCTATGAACCTCCCGCTCATGTTTTATATTTATCTACCCGTATTCTTTACGTGTTAAACGGTTACATTCTTATTATGGCGTTTACAGCATGAATAAGCAAGAATTTACATAAATTTCTGAAAACACTTGATTTAGTACGATAGTATTGCGTAAGTACTTTAAATTTGCTATCATCATGTAATAATTTATCACGCTCATATAATCTGAAGAATATGGCTTTAGAAGTTTCTACCATGTTGCCTTAAACGACATGACTATGAGTAATGGGACATCTATGTAATATGTAACGCGCTGTATCAATGCCTGTATATGTACGGTATCCATATTCCGCGCATCACTACGATAGGTCTTTAGACGTGACATAGTGCCACTTTACAATTGTATGACTCTTACTCGTATACCTGAAACGCTATTCTTTAGTTTTGGGTTTTTTTGATATCTTTTTCGAGGAGGAATTGGAGTGGACGCATTGAGAAGAAAGGTCATTGAAGATGGCGTCGTGATTGATGAAAAGATTCTTAAAGTTGACGGATTTTTAAACCACCAAATTGATGCAGCTTTGATGTACGATATTGGTCAAACCTTTTACGAACAGTTTGTGGATCAAGGTGTGACAAAAATTCTGACTATTGAGGCATCGGGTATTGCACCCGCAATTATGGCGGCTTATCGTTTTGATGTACCTTGTCTATTTGCTAAAAAAGCGAAACCGAGCACGTTGAATGCAGGTTATTACCAAACAGATGTGCACTCGTTTACTAAAAACAAAACGAACACCGTCATCGTTTCGGAAGAGTTTTTGTCTGCAGATGATAAAGTATTAATTATTGATGACTTTTTAGCAAATGGTGAAGCAGCAATAGGGTTACATCGCTTAGTTGAACAGGCTGGCGCAACAACAGTCGGCGTAGGTATTTTAGTAGAGAAAAGTTTCCAACAAGGTCGCTCCCGTTTAGAAGAGGCAGGCTTAACAGTGTCATCGTTATGCCAAGTTGCTTCATTAACAGGCAACAAAGTGACATTAGTGGGAGATACAGAATCATGAAGCGATTTTTATTAAGTTTACAACATTTACTTGCGATGTATGCAGGCGCCATTCTCGTCCCTATAATAGTAGGAACAAGTTTGAACTTTACACCTGAACAAATTGCGTACTTAGTGACAGTGGATATTTTCATGTGTGGTGTGGCGACCTTTCTTCAAGTTTATCGCGGCATCGGTATTGGTTTGCCGGTCGTTTTAGGATGTACCTTTACAGCAGTTGCCCCTATGATTTTAATCGGCCAAACGAAAGGCATCGATGTGTTATACGGTTCACTCTTTTTATCAGGGCTTTTGGTCATTGCCATCGCACCGTTTTTCGCATCATTAGTTAAACTGTTTCCGCCAGTCGTTACCGGAAGTGTCGTGACAATCATTGGAATTACATTAATGCCCGTTGCAATGAATTATATGGCAGGGGGACAGGGCGCTAAAGACTACGGTGATCCGAAACATATTTTACTCGGTTTTGCGACACTTGTGATGATTTTAGTGTTACAACGTTTTGCAAAAGGGTTTTTAAAGTCGATTGCGATTTTACTTGGCTTAGTGTTCGGTACGATTTTGGCGAGTGTGTTTGGTTTCGTTGATGTTGCACAAGTCGGTCAAGCGAACTGGTTTGAATTACCGAAGCCATTCAGATTCACAGGTTTTTCCTTTGATGTTGGTGCTACGATTGTCTTTTTCATCGTCGCATTAGTCAGCTTAATTGAATCTACAGGTGTTTATCACGCCTTGAGTAAGATTACAGGGAAGCAACTCGAGCGTAAAGATTTCAGAAAAGGTTATATGGCTGAAGGGATTGCGATTACATTAGGTTCAATTTTTAACGCCTTTCCTTATACGGCTTATTCTCAAAATGTCGGTTTAGTGTCATTATCTGGTGTTAAAAAGAACGACGTCATTTACGGCATGGTCATTTTACTGGTAATTTGTGGCTGTATTCCGAAACTTGGCGCACTCGCGAACATTATTCCATTATCTGTACTCGGTGGCGCTATGCTTGCAATGTTTGGTATGGTGATGGCTTATGGTGTACGTATTTTGATTGATATTAACTTTAAAGACCAAAACAACTTATTGATTATCGCGATTTCAGTTGGTTTAGGTGCAGGAATTACAGCAGTTCCAGAAGCATTCAAAGGGCTTGGCGATCAGTTCGCTTGGTTTACACAAAACGGTATCGTGTTAGGTACGGTTTCAGCAATTATCTTGAATTTATTTTTTAATGGTATAAACTATCAACAAAACAAAGAAAATGTGAAATAATAATAGGTAGAAAATTGAATGGAGGCTGTCAATAATGATGTGGGAAAACAAGTTTGTAAAAGAAGCACTCACTTTTGATGATGTACTTTTAATCCCAGCAGAATCAAATGTATTACCGAAAGAAGTCGACTTAAGTGTAGAGTTATCAGACAAAATCAAGTTAAACATCCCTGTGATTTCAGCGGGAATGGACACAGTTACAGAGTCTAAAATGGCGATTGCAATGGCAAGACAAGGTGGTTTAGGTGTCATTCACAAAAATATGAGCATCGAACGCCAAGCAGACGAAGTACAAAAAGTTAAACGTTCAGAAAATGGTGTAATCACAGATCCGTTCTTCCTTACACCAGAAGAAAGTGTTTATGAAGCAGAAGCATTAATGGGTAAATACCGTATTTCAGGTGTGCCTATCGTCGACGATAAAACATCACGTAAACTTGTTGGTATCCTGACAAACCGTGACTTGAGATTTATTGAAGACTTTTCAATTAAAATTTCTGATGTCATGACACAAGAAGATTTAGTTACAGCTCCAGTTGGGACAACATTACAAGAAGCGGAAGAAATTTTACAAGCACACAAAATTGAAAAATTACCGCTTGTTGAAGATGGTGTATTACAAGGATTAATCACAATTAAAGACATTGAAAAAGTACACGAATACCCATACTCAGCAAAAGATGCGCATGGTCGTTTACTTGTAGCTGCAGCGATTGGTATTGCAAAAGACACTGACATCCGTGCACAAAAATTAGTAGAAGCGGGCGTGGATGCATTAGTCATCGATACAGCACACGGTCATTCACAAGGTGTCATTAATCAAGTGAAAGCGATTAAAGAAAAATACCCTGAAATTACAGTTGTTGCAGGTAACGTAGCGACAGCAGCAGGTACAAAAGCATTGTTTGAAGCAGGTGCTGACGTTGTTAAAGTAGGTATCGGACCAGGTTCAATCTGTACAACACGTGTCGTTGCAGGTGTAGGTGTGCCTCAAATTACAGCGATTTATGATTGTGCGACAGAAGCACGTAATCACGGTAAAACGATCATTGCAGACGGTGGTATTAAATTTTCAGGCGACATCGTGAAAGCATTAGCAGCAGGTGGCCATGCAGTCATGTTAGGTAGCTTACTTGCTGGTACTGAAGAAAGCCCAGGTATGGTTGAAATGTTCCAAGGACGTCAATATAAAGTCTACCGTGGTATGGGATCATTAGGTGCGATGGAAAGTGGTTCAAACGATCGTTATTTCCAAGAAGACAAAACACCTAAAAAATACGTGCCAGAAGGTGTAGAAGGCCGTATCGACTACAAAGGACCATTAGCTGATACAATTTATCAACTTATCGGTGGTGTGAAGAGTGGTATGGGTTATACAGGCTCAGCGAACTTGAAAGCATTACGCGATGAAGCACAATTTACAAAAATGAGTGCAGCAGGTTTAGCAGAAAGTCATCCACATGATGTTCAAATTACTAAAGAGTCACCGAACTACTCATTCTAATTGATAAAGGAGTACACAGAGTATGGAAATGGCAAAAGAACAAGAGCTGATTCTTGTCCTCGATTTTGGTAGTCAATACAACCAATTAATTACACGTCGTATTCGTGAAATGGGCGTATACAGCGAATTACATGACCACGAGATTTCAATTGAAGAAATTAAAAAGATGAATCCAAAAGGTATCATTTTATCAGGTGGTCCAAACTCAGTATATGAAGATGATGCGTTTACGATTGACCCTGAAATATATCATTTAGGCGTACCTGTATTAGGTATTTGTTATGGTATGCAGCTTACAACTAAAATATTAGGCGGTAGAGTGGAACGTGCGAACCAACGCGAATATGGTAAAGCGATGATCAAAGCCAAATCAGATGAACTGTTCTTCGGTTTACCAGAAGAGCAAACTGTTTGGATGAGTCATTCAGATAAAGTCATCGAAATTCCAGAAGGGTTCGAAGTGATTGCTGATAGTCCTAGTACGCAATACGCTGCCATTGAAGATAAAAAGCGTCGCATCTATGGTGTGCAATTCCACCCAGAAGTCCGTCATACTGAGTATGGTAATGACATTTTACGTAACTTCGTGCGCCGTGTTTGCGAATGTACAGGCGAATGGACAATGGAAAACTTTATCGATATCGAAATCGAAAAAATCCGAGAAAAAGTTGGCGATCGTCGCGTCCTTTGTGCAATGAGCGGTGGTGTCGATTCATCAGTCGTAGCCGTATTATTACACAAGGCAATTGGTGATCAGTTGACATGTATCTTTGTAGACCATGGTTTATTACGTAAAGGTGAAGGAGACATGGTCATGGAACAGTTTGCGGAAGGTTTCAACATGAATATCATCCGTGTTAACGCAAAAGACCGTTTTATGTCTAAACTAAAAGGCGTGTCTGATCCAGAGCAGAAACGCAAAATTATCGGTAACGAGTTTGTTTATGTATTCGATGACGAAGCCTCTAAACTCAAAGGTGTGGATTTCTTAGCACAAGGTACACTTTACACAGATGTCATTGAATCAGGTACAAAAACAGCACAAACGATCAAATCACACCATAATGTAGGTGGTTTGCCTGAAGATATGGAATTCGAATTAATCGAACCAATCAACACATTATTTAAAGATGAGGTCCGTGCATTAGGTATTGAACTTGGTATTCCAGAACATTTAGTATGGAGACAGCCTTTCCCAGGACCAGGTTTAGGTATCCGTGTCTTAGGTGAAATTACAGAAGACAAATTGGAAATTGTACGTGAATCAGATGCCATCTTACGTGAAGTGATTCGTGAAGAAGGTTTAGAACGTGAAATTTGGCAATACTTCACTGTGTTACCAGACATCCGCTCAGTAGGTGTGATGGGGGACTACCGTACGTATGATTACACAGTCGGTATCCGAGCAGTGACATCTATCGACGGTATGACAAGTGACTTTGCCCGTATCGATTGGGAAGTCTTACAAAAAATCTCAACACGTATCGTGAATGAGGTCGATCATGTAAACAGAATTGTGTATGACATCACATCAAAACCCCCAAGTACCATCGAGTGGGAATAGTTGTAGGAGAGCTAGAAATCCTCTTATACCAAGGGTTTCTGGCTCTTCTTATCTTTTTACTGCACTTTTATTGCACTTTTTTCATTTCTTTGTTTCGCAAGTAGTCTACAGTAAATTGATTCTTTGGTGAAGTATCATAATTTTGTTTTGCTTCTTTAAAGGAAATGGCTCCATTTAATTTGTTAGCTACCTCGAAATTACTGTTAGGATAAAGATGTCCATACGTTCCTAAAGTCGTCTCAATATCTTCGTGTCCTAGACGATCTTTAATGATAAGTGGATTTTCTCCCATACTGATTAACAAGGAAGCATGAGAATGCCGTAACCCATGGATTCTGATTCGATGGATACCAGCCAGCTTAGCATAGCGTTCAATAGCATATGATAGTGTATGTTTTTGGGTAGGAATACCGTTATAGCTCATTACAAAGTCTGTCTGAATTAGATTTTGTTGTACTTCCTTCCATTCGGATAAATAAGTTAATGTGCATTTATCTAATACAATATGACGAACGCTCGCCTTTGTTTTTGGTTCAACAAATCTATAATTCGATTGATTCTTGTAATAGAGTGTTTTGTTGATGGTTAGTACTCCTGAGTCAAAATCAATATCTTCCCATTGAATGGCAGTAGCTTCACCAATTCGCATTCCAGTCATAAATAAAAACCACAGAGAGATAAATAAAAAGTGTTGATAGTAATCTTCTTTGTAAATTAGAGAGATTACTTTTTCAAATTCTTCTTTTGTCCAAAATTCAATTTTAGACTTTTGCTTTTTCACATTGCCAATAATCTTAGATGGATTTGTGGTGGTTATCCCAAGGACAATTGCTCGATCCATAGCAACTGAAAATAGTCCTTGAACAGCTCTTACATAAGAAGACTTACACTTCTTTGATAATTTTAGTTGCCAATTTTGCACATCAATAGGCTCAATATCGGAAACAGCCATTTTATCAAAATAAGAGAAATGCTTCTTAATAGTTGGTAAGCGATTTTCATATGTTCTGAGCTTTACCTGTGTCTTATACCATGGAAGGAAAATTTCAAAGATATAATGTTTAAACGTCATTTTATCCTTATTCTCACTTAATTCTTCTGGTTTCATCAATAGCAGTTTCGAATATTCTTCTCTTGCTTCTTTTTTAGTAGTGAATCCACTACGATATTTTTGAATTTTTTTCCCTTTAGAATCATAACCTAGATTTGCACGAAAATAATAGGTTCCATTCTTTGCTTTTTTTATTGGGTCTTTAACCATAGTTTTTACTCCTTACTGTGCAAAAACTACTCAGACCTGTTTTCATTTGAAAACCGAATTCCTAGAATTTCTTCAACAGCTTCACGAGGGACTCTATCTAGCTTTCGAGATTGATAGTAGATATGCCCTTTTGTAATCATCAATTCTTTTGCTTTTTTTATGATGTCTGCTGAAAAAGAAGTTCCATATCCTAGCTCAACTAAATCCTTTTTTGTGACCGTTATCATTATTACTCCTTTCCCAATTATAGGCTAGGAAAACTCCAATATTCACCTATAATTATATCAAATAGTTTTATAATAATACACTGACAAGAGAAGAATATCTTAGCAATCGAACAGCTCTAGCAAAGCTCACAGGAATTTCACTTCTGCATGGTTCTCATGTAGCCGTACCCATTGCCTGTGACGCTTCTAACGCTCGGACTATGGCTATACGGGAGTATCATTATCACGATAAGAAAGTCATGGCAGCAATCCTGCTAAAGATTACTTTCGAATTACTAACATGAATCGCTCACTAATTTTGTAGGTCATGGCGTGTTAGTTCATCAGCTCTTTTCTTACCGAAACGTATTCGATTGCCTTTATTTGGTTGTCAAAGAACGTTTGGCTTGTTAGCCTATCAAAACCTACTGAACACACAATATGCTTTGATGGAATAACAAACCTCCCAAATCGGGAAGCGTGGATACGATTCGACACGCTTCCACGAAAAAATGGGACTATTTAATTTCGAACGATAAAATCTTAGAGATGAGTTTCGTTTCCATTCTGCCACGTAGGGTTTCATCAATAACCATATGAGAATTTCCATATTCGTCTGTCATGCGACGTAATGAACGTTTTGAGGTATACCCTCGATAATGTTTAACAATCTGATTAATTGCTTCCACGTCGCCATCTGTCGCCTTTACAATGAGGGGGAAGGGAACCCTTGGATAAGCTGTTTTCATTCTTTACACTCCTTCATGAATTCTTTAATCATGGCTAGTCCACTTATTCGATGACGATAAACAGTCGAACGATTCAAATTTAGTAACTCCGCAATCTCCACATCACTCATATCCATAAAGTAATGAAGTAAAATAATGTTCCGTTTTTTCTCTGAAAGATGACGCAGGGCTTCACTTAATAAATCACTTTCAACATTGATTCTTAATCCAAATAATTTAAATAGTTGGAAATCAGTGACGTACGTATCAACAGTAGAAAAAGAGTTGACAAGGTAGTTATCTATATCAGAAAACGAGACTTCTTTTGCTGATAGTCTGTCTAGATGTTTGAAGTAATCTTTTCGTTCATCTTCAATAACTTGTTTGCAGATATAGTCAAACTGATTTTCTATGGTTTCTTGAAAAGAAGATGGTTTCATGCTTTTCACCCCCTTTCTGTCGTGAAAGGGAGTGGCATGTGCTTCTTTATCTCCCTTCATACTAAGCCCCGACACGAAAGGGGGATTTGTTGCATAAATGAAGAGAAATCCTAAAAGATATTTATTAAGTGACCAAAAAAGCACATAAACAGATTGTTTTCTCTGTTCATATGCTTTGATTTTTCTATCTATGTAATCTGCAAAACCACATTGATGGTCATATCTATCCAGTACAGGTGGATAAGTTTTTTTGATAAGAACTTAATTAAGAGAACTAGATGACAGATTATCTTTCTCATGGCGACTTTTCCCTCCATTAAGTCGCCAATTTTATCTACTTTCTAGGAGTATGACTAAATTTTATAAAGTTGTATAGGTAAATAAAATCAGCGACCTTTCTATTTGAAATTGGATTCATCGCATTAATAAATTCCACAGTGTTCTATAGGAACTCATAAACTATATAACATGTTTTTCTATACCTGTTTATGGTTATATAGGAACAGTAAAATGTATAGAGGTGATTTAGTATGCGTAAAAAAGAAGATAAATACGATTTTAGAGCCGTTGGTTTAGCGATTAAAGAGGCTCGAATGAAACGGGGTCTCACTCGTGAACAAGTGGGAACAATGATTGAAATTGACCCACGTTATTTAACAAATATAGAAAACAAAGGACAACACCCAAGTACACAAGTGCTGTATGATCTTGTATCATTACTCCATGTATCTATTGATGAATTTTTCTTACCTACAGATAATTTGATTAAAAGCACTCGAAGGTTACAGGTAGAAAAATACATGGATAGCTTTACAGACAAAGAACTATCCTTAATGGAAGCACTAGCAAAAGGTATCAATGAAGCAAGAAATATTGAAGGCTAGTCAGTAAAATTCAGATAAACAAAAAGAGCCGATAAGATGAGAGTTTCATTTCTCAAATTATCGGCTCTGCGTCTTGGCGTCTGGCTCTTTGATTGTTATTATATTCATTTTTTGAACATTAATTAAAGTTTCGTTCTTACATTTGGGGCAGTATAAAGGGAAATTTTTAAGTATAGTATCCACTCGTATTCGTAGTCTTGTTTTATTTCCACAAATAGGACACAATATCCACTTGTAGTTTATAATAACAATCTCCTCCTTTCCACTTTAATTCAAATCTATATTAAAGAATATTTCATCTTATTTAATAAGAAACCATATTTATATAACAACATAAAACGCACTAAGTTATTTTATTGAACATATATCTTACTTTATCTATCCGACTATTTAGACGACGGGTCTGGCAAACAGGTTCGCCAGTGGTAACCTGATATCCTTTTAGCTCTGCTAAACAAACACTAAGCCCATTTGTAAAAAAAGTTAAATCATTGCGATAATCTTGAATACATCGAGCAGGAATTTCTCCAATAATAATGACCTCATTATTTTTCAGTTGAGTATTTACGATATTTGCACAATATTTGGGAGCATCGTTATATGCCCGTGAAAGATATTCCTGTGGTGCATAAACTTTAAAACTAAGATATGGCTCTAACAATTCTGTTCCAGCTTTTCTAAAGGCTTGCTCCAGTACAATAGGAGTAAGCATCCGAAAATCTGCTGGAGTACTAACAGGGCTATAGTATAAACCGTACTTAAAACAGATTTTACAATCCGTCACATTCCAACCATATAATCCTTGTTCGCAACCATAGCGTATCCCTTCCATAACTGCATTTTGAAATGATTGATTTAAGTATCCAAGAGAAACCGAGCTCTCATACTGCATTCCACTTCCCAACGGAAGCGGTGATACAGATAAACCAATGGAAGCCCAGAAAGGATTTGGCGGCACTTCGATGTGAATGGTATATTCTGCATTTTTTAACGGTCTCTCCATATAAATGACTGTAGGCTCTTTTAGTTCTATCTCCACATGATACTTTTCTTGCAACAGTGCACTAATCACTTCCATTTGTACTTTCCCTAAGAAAGAAAGTATAATTTCATGTGTCGTAGAATCCACGTAATATCGTAGAAGCGGATCACTATCTGAGATTTCCAAAAGGGCATCAAGCAACATTTCTCTCTGTTCAGGTTTACTCGGTTCAACAGTTGTTTGTAGTAGAGGGTGCGGATTTTCAATCTTTTTTCTCTGTGGCAATAGTTTTGTATCTCCAAGAACACTATTTAACTTCAAAAACTCATTTTGCAAAATAACAATTTCTCCAGAATAAGCTCTATCAATCTTACATAATTCACCATTTATTGAAGTATACATTTCTGTAACTTTTATTTTTTCTTTTTCTGATACTCTAACCGAATCTCGTAAATGTAGTACTCCACTATAAAGGCGTATATATGCAAGACGTTGTCTTTTTTTTGTATATTCAATTTTGAAAACATTTCCGCAAAGTTCAGACGGACCTCGATGTGTTGATGAATAAAATTTATTAGTAATAACTTCTATAAGGTTATCAATCCCTATATTACTTTTTGCACTTCCATGATAAAGAGGGAACAGAGAACAATTCTGAAATCTTATGCTTTCCTCTTGTTCGAGTTCCAATGCTTCTAATGATTTACCGGACATATATTTCTCTAAAAGGTCATCGTTTCCCTCTATTACCGTATCCCATTGTTCAGATTCGGTAAAGTTCGTCACACACATATTAGGATACAGTTCTACCTTCTGTTTGATTACAATTTCGGCAGAAAGTTTCTCTTTAATATCCTGATAAACCGTTGATAAATCAATTCCATTTTGGTCAATCTTATTGATAAAAAAGATTGTGGGAATCCCCATTTTCCTAAGTGCATGAAATAATATACGAGTTTGTGCTTGTACGCCATCTTTTGCAGAAATCAGTAGAATTGCCCCATCTAAAACTGATAATGAACGATATACTTCTGCTAAGAAATCCATATGTCCTGGCGTGTCTATGATGTTCACCTTCGTATTTTCCCACTGAAAAGAGGTTATTCCTGTCTGAATTGTAATTCCTCTCTGACGTTCTAAAAGCGTATTATCCGTCCTCGTTGTACCTTTGTCCACGCTTCCTAATTC
Organism: Staphylococcus pseudintermedius; assembly: GCF_001792775.2. Lineage (GTDB taxonomy): Bacteria > Bacillota > Bacilli > Staphylococcales > Staphylococcaceae > Staphylococcus > Staphylococcus pseudintermedius. Next base: position 123,283 of record NZ_MLGE02000001.1, on the reverse strand, counting down.
TGTAATCGCTCCACTGTTATATAATAAGCTTTCTGTTAAGGTAGTTTTTCCTGCATCAACATGAGCTAAAACTCCAATATTAATAATTTTCATGTGATTTTCCTCCATTCAAAAACCCAAAAGGGCATAAAAATCCCAGTGATAAATACTTTTATCACTGGGATTTTTATGCATAACCATAGGTATACAAAGCATACAGATATTCTCTGGATACTTTAGAATCACATGATAAAGGTATTCTTAAACTGGGTACAAAAAACTAAGCCCTCCTAAAAAAGGACATCTAATTATTTGTTCCCGCTATCAAATTGACAGTTTATTTAAGAATACCTTGCCGCATATTTATTAACTCCTTTTAAATAGTCACTTAAATAATAGCACGTAAGAGCATATTTGTAAAGGAATCTCCAATTTTTTATCAAAAAGAGTACATGATTACAAAGTATCTGTAATCATGTACCAATATTTGTTATTTTACAATCTTCCAATTATCTTGTTTTTCTAATATCAACTCAAATTGCGAGATTTGGGTTGCCTTTGTTTCTTGATCTAAATATTTCACAGCGACATTCACGATTACTTGGTTATCTTTTCTGGTAAAGATAGGATTCACCAATTCCTCGAAAACATATTCCTTGTTAATCATAGGTAACACATGATTACTTACATAGTAAGTCAATTCTTTTTCTGTGGCGGTAGGATAGAGCTGGAAGAACGTTTCTAAAAAGCTAGTGATTTCGTCCATCGTTTCTGTATCTACTGTATGGTCACTTTCTAGCTGTTTGGGTTGGTAGTCCGATTTTTGAGGTTTCTTACTCATTGTCGGATTTTTGATAATAACCATATTATCTGATTCATCTATATGGACAACCACATGAAAGCTAGACGATATAGTTTCCTTGTCTTTGTCTTCGGTAATAACTTGTTCAACAGAAAACAGTACCTCAAAGGTGTTCTCATTCACTTGAGAAACCTGCCACACCTGTATATCGTTCACACTAGAACTAGTAGGAATATCCTTACGAATCATTTCTTCATTTAATACCTGCAATTCTTCCGTCAAATAATGGGTCAATTTTTCATTTCGTTTATCAATGGCTTCTTGGGATTGTTGCCACGAAAAGTAGTCTTTCGCAAAGGATTTCACAAAACTTTCTACTTGGTTGGTATCGACAATCTGCTGTTTAATGATTTCTGTTTCACGGACAGTATGAGTGTCAATGGCAGTAAAATTTTTATAGATTCCAAATCCGACACTACCAATCAATAAAACCCATAAAACAAAGGTTAATTTCTTATGCGTGCCAACTTTAATCATCGGAACTTTTCTTTGCTTGCTCGGTTTTTTAGATTTCTTTGGTTTCTCCTTCTTTTCTTTTCGCTCGATTTTTATAATCATTTGATTCATTCCTTTCTTAGTTATGAATAACACGTCTAGCCCCAATCAGATGGTCTTGCCAATAACGACTGCTTAAGTCGCCATAACCGATTGGGTCGCCTGCATGATAAAAGCGATTTCCCTCTAAATATATCGCCACATGAGTCACATATGTGCCTGCATTATAGGTTGAATGAAAGAAGATAAGGTCGCCTGCTTGGGCTTCTTCCATAGAGATTTCTTGCGTAGCGTCATACTGATCTTGGGCGACACGAGGGAGAGAAATGCCAGCTTTGTCATACACCCATTGTATTAAGCCACTACAATCAAAAGAGGTGGTAGGCGACGCCCCTCCAAAGACATAGGGAAACCCTTCGTATTTCAAGGCTTCGTCCATAATGACTTGCACGGTTTCATCATCAAATTCTGTTGGGGAAGTGTCGGTTAGGTATTGTGAAACCAACTGAACATAAAACTGATTTCCATAGTTATATCGCCAACCACCATTCACAGGTATGGCTATAGGATTGGGATAGTCTGCTTTTTGACCACCCGACTTCTCTTTAGAAAACTGTTCGGCTAATTCATAGGTATATTTTTTCCCATGACTCCTCACATAATTTAAAAAGCCACCGCCATAATTATAAGATTGGATAACAGAATCTATATCCACTCCTTGTTGTTCTGCACTGGTTAATAATTCACTGAAATATTTAACCCCTTGTTTGATGGACTCTTCGGTACTCAAACTGTTGGGCGGTAAACCCAAAGATTCGGAACTTTGCATAACATCTTCTGCTGTACCGCCCGATTCCACTTGCATAATGGCTAAGATATAAGAAACATAGTCTTCAATCCCATATTCCTTACCATATTTTTCAATCAACGGACGGTGTGCCAACACTTCTGGTGAAACGGTCACACCGCCTTGTGGAATAGAAGAATCCTTGTTGTTTTCGCCACTGTCCGTATCATCTGCAAAGAAAATGACTAGGAATAATAAGAGAAAAAAGAAGAGAGAGAAGACCACACTACAAATCACTGTTATTTTTAGCTTCATGTTTGTTGTCCTCGCTTATCCGTTCTTTTATTTAGCTTCCTCTGATTGAATTGCTTCGGTGGTGTCTTTTGTTTTTGCTCTTTTTTCAATGGTCGCTGATGATTTTCACGTTTAGTGTTTTGTGACAAAACAGGCGTGACGGTTTGCTGACGCTTGCGAACATGCTGCTGGTTATTCTGAACAGGAGATGATGGGTTTTCTTTTCGTCTTTTTTCTTTTGCTTTATCCAGCTCCAAACGCTTTTGAGCAATGTTCTTTCGTTTTTGCTCCTGCTGGTTCATACGCTGTTGTTTGCGTTGAGCTTTGGTATCTGCCATAGATTGTTTAAAGTCTGTTACATTATGAGTGACATTCTCTTTTCCTTGATGAAGGGCATATTTGACATGGGTTGGTGTCGCCTGTATCTGTTGTTTTGCCTGCTTTCTTTTATTGACTAGACGATTTTTCGTGTCCAATACATGGGCTGTCTTTTCACCTAATCGTTGCCCGATACCGCCTTGTTGCTTTTTCACATTGGAAAGTGCTGTTTCTTTCTTTGGTGTAGTCCGTTCATTTTGACGAGTATGGTTAGCTTTATTGGTTTGATTCTGCTTTGTTGTCATTGTCTTTTGCTTCGTTGACCCTGCTTTTCCACGAAAAATCTTACTCATACTGCGTTGAAATCTTCTGGTTTGTCGATTCATCATTTGACGAGGTCTGCGAAACACTTGTCTGCCCATGTTTTGAGAGTCGTTGCTTTGTAAAGTGAATAGGCTCATTAAATCGCCCAGTTTAAAATAAATCCCTGCAAAGGTCACAATTTGTAAAAACATAATCATGAAAAAGGGAGAACTTGCTGACAGCGAATAAAGCATAGTGGAAATACTAAAGGCAACGGTAATAATCAAGGTAATACCAGCCCTTGTCATAATCACATTAAATAACTTGGTAATGGCATGCCTGCCCATGCCATCAAAACTCGGCAACATACTTAATAGGAAACTGATTGGCAAAAACATAGCGAAAATAATAAATAGCACTTGCGAAAAAATCATGATTCCTGTTAGAAGGAAAACAAAAATCGAGATACCAATATTGAATACAAACAAAAAGAAGACTGTTCCTAATCTGGAAATCGTCTTCGGTAGGGTTAAATAGGTATTGTCATGATCTTCAATTTCTTCAATCACTACATTTTCTCTATCTTCACCATTGTTTGTATCTGGACTGGTAGACAATAAACTTTCCACACGTTCTTCCCCTAACGCTTCTACATCAGTGGAGCCATATTGAAGCAATAGCCATGGTTGCTTTACTTGAACAGAGAATAAGCTGTCACGTATCATGTCCACACTGTCTTTCCCTTGACTATCCGTGTTAGGAAGAACAATTTTTGTCCCAATATTCAGACTGGCGGTACTGACATCTTTGGAAAAATCATTGATTTTCGCAATATAATCGGGTGCATACGCAATAAAGGAAGCCGATAGAATAAACACCACGACAAAGTTTAAAACAGCTCGTATCACTTTCGTCGTTTCTCGCTTAACCAATCCTGTATAGGCAACATAGATTCCAACAATGAGAATAAAAAGAAGGAGGAAACCGACATAAAACCCTGAACTGGAAAAGCCATTCGGTGTAATGCCTGCAATCGTCTGCATGTTTTCGCCAATTGCTTGGGATGTTTGACTAATGAAATCTAAGGCATAGGCTTCTTTCACCAAATAACCTGTGGCGTTCGATAGATAAAGAGAAATTGTCCAAATAAAATTAGTAATGGCATACAATCCATACATCACCGATTGTCCTATGCCATCACTCCAATTCCATGGAAGCCAGCCCCAGCTATTGTCCACATAATAATCAAGCTGATATTGATTCAAACCATACTTGGAGTATTCATTGCTTGTATCAATGGTTTCATCAACTAAGCCTGTCGCTTGTACTGCATTGCCCAGCGTGCCTAATAAAAGTAAAATAACGCCCACACAAAGGAGCGTTATCCAACTATAGTGAAGAAATTTCTTTTGTTTTTGTGTCATTCTTCCACCTCATTTCGCACAGGCGGTCTGGTATCAAAGGCATGAAGCAACTCTTCAAAAATCGGGTGAAACTGCATAACCCCTACACGACCATAGATGTCTGAAACTAAACATTGTCCATTTTCTAATTCACGTAAGCGTTTCTGATTGTTTTCATCTTCCTTGTCCACACCAAAAAATTCTAAGGTCTTTTTGATTTCCACTAGGTCAGTGGAACGAAAGGCAAATTTCAAGCCAATATTATTCTTCATCTTTTCATCTAGTAAATCGTCCGCGTTTTGAGTAACGAAATAGACCCCTGCATTCATGGCACGTCCTGCTCGAACCAATCGCATAGATAGAGCTTTTCCTTGTGCCACTTGTAAAAAACTCCAAGCCTCATCAAGGTCAACAATTTTAAAAATGGAACGGTCAGAGTGGATAAAGTCTAAAGCAAAGGTACTAATGACAATCAGCATTGCCACACTTAATAATTCCATGGTAGTGTATTCTTCAAAAGAGCTATTGGAATCGGGTAAGACCAAATCTGCCACTTGAATAATATTGAGTTGTTTTTCCAAGCTAATGGATTGGGTGACACTGCCATCACTGAATAACAGATGGGCAAAATCATAATCGACAAAGCTTTCGATATGGTCAGCAATACTATTGCTGATGGGCGTATCTTCTTTTCGCAATTCATCAATCACCAATAACAACCCTCGTTGTTTGCTTTGAGTTACACTCCGAATAGCTTTACGCAGGACAGGAAACTTCTCGCTATCTCGGCTGGAAATACCTGTTAAGAACGTGAGAATATCAATGGCAAGGCTTTCTGAATCTTTCGGGAGTTTTAAAATCACATAAGGGTCAAGTAACCCTTTATTGTCGTTCTCACTCGTGAGATTAACAATATTGATTTCATGGGCAATATCAGGTAAGGTTTCTTTCCATTCACCACGTTCAGCTTTTGGGTCAACAATGGTTGCCTGTCCGCCAAAGAGTACTGAATAATAGACCAGCATATTGTTAGAGAATGATTTTCCGCCACCTAATGAACCAATAAAAGCGGACGCTAATGCATTTGTTACAGAGCCTTTAATTCCTTGACTTGCAAGGCTAGGTTGGAGATAAATATTTCTGCCTGTATCGAGATTGTAACCGACGTAAATACCAGAATTTTCACCAATCATTTGTGTAGCACCGAAACCAAGACCAGCCAAAAAATCCGACGTGACATATTGAATATAGTCATTGATATATCGCTTGCTTGAGGGAATAAATTCATTATGCAAGCCTAGCATATCGCCAAAAGGTCGTACTAATTTGATAGACAGATCATCATAAAAATCTTTTACTTCATCACAACGTTGTTTCAGCTCGTCCAAATTCTTTGCTGATACCCGTACCACATAGCTTAGTTTGTACATAGATTCTTTGGTTTGGTCTAAATTACTTTCTAATTCATCGACAGATTCTAAAGCGTCCACCACATTAGTACTGGTTTCGTTGTCGCTTTCCCATGCGTGGCTATCTAAATCTTTCAGTTCTTTCTTTTTATTGCGAACGGTAGATAAGGCTTTTTTATTGGCGACAATTTCAACATTCATACTGGTATCAACGGGGAAAGTAAACTGCTGTTGCTGGTAATAAAAAATTTCACTATTAGGGAAATTTAATTCACCAACAATACTATTAATTGTAAAATACGCCACATAAGTAGTGGTATCTTCCTGTTCAATCCGTAAATAGCGTTGATTTTCTTCGATTAAACAGCGAGTGGGTTTGAGAATATCGTATTTCTTTACCAACACTTTTTTATCTTCGTATCGTTTCGGTAAATGGTAGTCGTAGTCATCAAAAGGGACACCTGTTTGCCCGTAAAGATGTTCAATAATATAACCAAAATCATCTTTCTCCAATTTACGAATCTGAAAGCGTCTGGATAATTTACTTTCTAACAACTGTTCCATCTTAGAAAAGCGTTCGATTTCCGCCATAGGCATAGAAACAAAATCGCCCATTAATTTGTGATTCACACCATGAAAGAATTCCGCAAATGCTTTTTGAATTTCTTTCCCAACATTTTTTACGGATACTTCCTGTTCATTGAGGTAGAGTTTAAAACCAATAAAAAAGCGATAGTCTACTTGATTGTCACCAATCATAGAAATTAACGCTTCGGTCTGTTCATCTATTTTTTCGTAAGCTATCTCTTTTAATCGTCCAGTGATTTCTTTTTTCGATTGTTCCTGTGTGGCTCGAATACTTGATTCGGTTGCTAGTTGCAGAGCATGAATCTTGCCATCACGATTTTGGGCAATCAATTGACAGAAATTATCATGAACTTGAATTTTTTCATCGGAACTTAAAAAACTGTAATTATAGGGAATTAATTCATAATAAGCGAATACTTCGCCATCATGATTAAATACGAGATTATCTTCCATATATTTAATCGGATATGCCATCTAGTTGTTCACTCCTTACAATCGTAATCGATTCATTCATTGTTTCTTTTTTTAATCGTATTTGTTTGCCAGCGTAGGTTACTTTAGGGCGTAGAGCATAGGTAATGATAGACTTTAGAAATCCATAGGGTTTCTTTCCGTCAAAGGTCTTTTGGCACATGAACCCAGTGAGAACAATGGGAATCCCTAAGTATTTGAGTAGTGCTCCGTCAATCAGAGAAAGTGGTGGTAAACTGCCAAAGAGTATGACGACAAACAAAGAAACGATAAACCATGTCATTTGCGTAAAGGTAATTGGGAAAGGGAGTTGTAAATCATTAATCGCATAAATCACTTTTTCTACTGACCAAATACTGGTGTAACTTCTTATTTTTTTCATGTCTTCACGTCCTTTCCGTAAAAATAGAAAAAGAACAATCAAAATAGGTGATTGCTCTTTCAATGCTTTAACTATTCAATTTTATTTTTTGTCCATTTTGCAATAATACCTTCATCAGTTTCTTCATCATCTGGATTCATTGAATATCTGAAACTTAAATTGGTATCTGACCCTAATCGTTCATATAAGCTGGGTCTATACAATCTCGTTTTATTGTCATTAAAAGGACTTCGTTTTCCCAGCTCACCATTTCCCTTTAAAGGATTTCTTCTAACTGAAAAACAATATTTTTTTCTGGGATCTTCTGAATCACTTTGACTTAATGAGAAACACATGGCTTCTTTTTGGTCTTCATTTTTCTTCTCACTAACTTCTGTCGGAATAAATCGAGCAAGAGTTTGGCTAAATTGAAATAAAACATCTCCCAAGTTACTACTGTATTCGATACCAAAATATTCTCTTATTGTTTTCGTGTCTGTATATAATTTTACCGAATTAGCATAGACAGCTAGCATATCTGAAAAATCGTTTTCCTTTAAAAATTCTAGTTTTAACAGAGCATATTCTGGAACTTTTTCCTCTTTTTCAAATAGCTTAACAAGTACAATATAATTTTGCTGTTTGTAACGAAAGTAAAAGGAATCTATCACCCAGCCTTTATCTTTCATGTCTAGTTTTAATAGTTTAAGATTTTCAAATACATTTACCATAATTTATACCTCTCCGTGCTATTTATTAATTTAATTATAACACGGATTGTTAAACTTACTGACAATATTCAAATACCCCATGAGAGGTAACTAGGTAATTACCCTCTATTTCCATATCACGTCCCAAAGATTGGTAGTCAATATAATTTTGTAAATTGGAAGGGACTTCACCAAGCTGTCCTGTTTCTTCCACGTAATAACGGGCGACATCTTCCATCGAATCACAATCACTATAACAATGAATATCCTCTTTGTTTTCCAGTAATTCTTCCAAGCTACTAAACCACATGCCTTGAATTTCTTTGAGTTCATTATAAATAGGTGTACCTTCGATTTCTTGAATGGCTTCACATAGACGGTTGATTTCACTAATCGGCGTGTATTCGTCCACATCAAAAGGAAGCTCAAAATCATGTATTGCATATTCTTCGTAGTCCTCATTTAAACCGATTCTTTCTGCCATTTCTTCCTCATCAATTGGTGGAGTAAACCATGCTCCGACTAATTCACCTTCATTATACCGTCCTAAATTTGCCACATAGACTTTCATTTCCAATTCTTATCACATCCTTTTTATAAAAATAGTCATAAAAAAAGTAGCAATCAGTTAATGACGCTACTTATCAAGGTATCCGCTAATATAATCTGTAACTGTACTTGAAATACCTATTATTAGTTTTGCTTCTCTCTTTCCAATAATATTTGTATTAGGGTGTGCAAGTGAATGCCTATTTCTTGCTTCATTAAGAGAGCTAATCATTCCATTTGATGACCTTATCGTTGTCTTCACTATATCAGCAAGTTCAGTAGGTTGAATTTCTTTTTCAATTAATTGTTGTATCCTACTATATAATTTAGATAGATTTTCGTCTCTAGGAACTGTAATTTCATATTTTTTTAGTATTTCAATTAAATATCCATGAAAAGCAGTGTGAACTCTGTCAAAGGCACGTTGATATTCACCATTACTCATAAAAGACTCAGCGTCTTCAATAGCTTGTGAAACCACATCACTAATTTTCAACTGACTAAAGTTAATTACTTCGTAATTCTCTGGAAGTGGTACTAAAATAGTATCCACTAATACATTATCACCTTGTTTATCATATATGGAGCTTGCTGTCTGGGTAATCAAATCTTTATGACTTTCAAAAAAGTCTAAATCATCAAAAGGAACTCTTATTTTAAGATATGTGCAAAGCGTATTCCAGCCCTTTTTATATCCTTTATAATAAGTAAAATCGTCAGTCTCATCTAAAGTTACCTCTGATATTTTCATTTTAGAAACAATCTCGTTACCTCCTTCATAATAATTTGAAGAGCTCTTTCTTTCTAATGTTTTAATTAAAAGAGATTTAAATTGATCATTTGTAAACATATTCATAAATCCTTTCATAACAAAATATATACTTCCTATTTTATCATGAAAAATATCTGTTAAGCACCAATGATTCGGTTAAATAAGTTTAATAACACATCTTTCACGCCAGCTGCATTGAACACAAGTCCGACGGCGATTAGAGCAATAATCAAGAAGCCAATGAGTTTTGAAAATTCTCGTTTAAAACCTAAAAACAGTCCAATGACAACAATCGCTAACAATACCAATGACTGTGCATTATCCAAGAACCAGTTGTACAAATTCTGCCCAAAATTCATGTGATTGTCCTCCTTTCCTTAAGATATTTTTCTCGATAATAGATATAGCTTTTTACACGCCTTAATAATTGAAAAGGGGTTAAATGCTCTCCATAGACGGTTACTCGATTGGTATAATTATTATAAAATCTCACCTTGTAAAAATCATAGGTATAGATGGTATCACCAGCTTGCCGTTTTCCCTCAATAATGAGAGACGTATATTTCCCTGTATTTTGTATATACGCTTGAAACTCAATGCCACACTGAAACCCTAACTTCTTTAATTCTTTTGTTAAAAGGCTCATGTAATCAAATCCTCCATGGCTAGATGTTGTTGTTCAATTAATTTCTCATGTTTTTCTGTCAGTTTGGCTTCCTGAATCATGGTGGAGATAATGGTTGTACCGTTGAGAACATCTAAAATGCTTGCGATTTTTAATGTAGGGGCGACTTGATGATGTAACCAGTTCAATGTTCGTTCAAAAGAATAAGGCTCTGGCTGTGTGGTTAGGCGTAATGCTCCACGATTTTTACCGATAAACCATTCCCAACGTTCATTAGTTTTCCAATCACTCCGACGTTTAGTGTCGTCTTTATCTGCAAAGCGGATATAGCGATTGATAATTTCAAAGGCTGTTTTTTCCGCCTGTTGATGTGCCAATAAATCTTTCATGGCTTGGGTGGCTCGGTCATTTTTTAACCGAATTTCAAACCGATTCTTTACTTCTGCGTCTTCTAAGGGAACATCATTTTTCACGTATTGCTCATAATCTTTCTCATATATACAGAAATAGACTTCACTTTTTAATGAGCCAATATAAAGTGTGTTTCCCATGTATGGTTTTTCATCACGGTGAACCAATTCACCACTGCGATAATTTTTAAAGCTTCGAAAGACGGAAATGCATTCTTCCTGTTTACATTTCTTTGCCAAATCTGGAATATTCAAAATCCCTGTTTTATCGTTGATAGCTAAATCCAAGCGTTTGAAAATACCTTTATGTTCCATGCAATCTTGAAAGAAATCATACCAGCTCCGATGTTGAGCCAATAGAAAGTTTTCAAATTGCCGACAGCCTTTTCCTTTCAGTTCTAATAAAACACCTTTACTTACATCATGAGAGACTAGGACAACAATATCACCGAAACGATAGTGTTCGGGATAAGAATAATAGCCAAAGTCTTCGTGTAGCATATAATCCATATTCAAACGTAAAACCTCACCGATAATTTGAGCCACATCATTGGTAGGGAATCGAATCCGTACATAGTCGAATAACATCTCCAATGGGTTATCGGGATTGAAGCGTTCCAAAGCGTTCAGTAAATCTTCTTTCACCTGTTGAGTAGGGACTGCCTTGCCTGTTTCAATATCCGATAGGTAAGGTCTGGTAATATGAGAAGCAACCGCCAGTTTATTTTGAGAAACGCCATAAGCCAGTCGCTTTTCTTTCAATTCCTTAATCCAAATTTTTTCGTTTTCCATTCGCAAACCTCCAATCTAAAAAAGATGTAAACTATGACCCTTGAGTTTACACCTTTCATATTTTCCGCAATCCTTTGTACCATCAACATTGGTTGATGAGAATTGCCTGTTTTCAGTTGTATTTGTGCCCCCCTGTTAGATAGAGGGGGCTAAAGGATTGGCGTGGCTAACGCCACACCAATCAAAGCAAGTCTGAACCTGTACCTTTCACTTCGTGCGGTACAGGCTCAGATTGCTTTTTTTGAATGACTTTTCCTATTTCTCCTAAGAAATCGTACCTTTTTGGTACAAGGGGTGTATAAAACTCACTAATCACACTTTTTCCTGTATCCACGTAACCTCTTCCCTTGATGGGTTTTAAGAAAAATTGTTTTTGTGTATCGCTTCCGAACATCATACCAAAGCCCATTTCAGACATACGACCCAAAGCCACACGGAAGTTAAAGTTGTCCCGAATCCCATCACTAAAATATTTTGCGTCTGGACGTTGACAGGCAAGAATTAAAAAGAAGCCTGCTTGTCGTCCTAACATTACAATTTGTTTGAGTTTATGAATAACGGTGGTACTTTCACGACCTAGCATATCCATCATTGCCACATATTCATCAAAAATAAGAAAATTGGCAGACAAACCAAGATAAGCATAATTTTCTCCTGTTTTATAGTTAGGGTGTTGTTTCATGGTTTCACTGCGATCAATCATATCTTCGTAAAATTGATTGATACATGCCAACATATCTTCTTTACGGTAATAGACATTATTCATGACCGCCCCTAAGTCTGCCAAATCAGCATTTTTAGGGTCAAGAATATAAAGCTTTGCATTTGTATGCAGGAGAGATTCAATCAATGTGAGAATAAAATAGGATTTTCCACTACCAGTGCCCCCAGCAATTAACATGTGAGGGAGAGAATCGAACTCCCAATAGACCGATTCCATCAATTTGACACGTCCATCTTGAGCTACCACGTCTTCAATGCCAATTCGATTGCCAATAGTATCATAAAGTAGGACATACTCTACATAAGAATCTTTCAACGTTTTTTCCACTAATTCACAATACAATCCTGTTTCTAGTTTGTTTTCTAGGTGCAAAAGCTGATCTTGATATTTCCCTAAGGTGATTTCTACATGAATATGGATTAGTCCATCTTTCATTCGATAATATATTTTAGGAAAATGGCGGATTCGTTGTTTGGTTTTCTTGCTGGGTAAATCTTTAAAGAATCCCTCTGATTGAGTTTCTTCGGCTTCATACCAATGATTTTCTAAAATCATACGAGCTAACTTTTGACGGTGCTCTAACTGTTTTATAGAATCTATACGATAGTGATAATAAAGCCAGCTGATAAGTCCGCATACAAAAAGAGCAGTGAGAATACTGCTCCAAAAGTATGGCGTATGAAGTTGATAGAAAAATGTATCTAACTGAACTGCTTGCCAGTTCACCGATTGTAACGCTCTCCAATGAAAAGGGAGTAGGACGACTAGAAAAACTACCAGCAATGAAATTAGTACAAAATGATAGACCAAGTGCTTATCGTTGGCTTTGATTCGCTCTCCTCTGTCATGAAGCAATGGCATAAAAATCCTCCTTTCCACCTATCAAAATAATTGTGTATTGTAGATACGAGCCTGTTTATCAAAAGTTGGTTGAGAAATGGCTTCATATTTCTGATAAGCGATTCGCTTTTCAAAGCGTAAATTTTTTTCTTTCGGATAATAATGACGTCGATAGAGAGTGTGTCCTAACAGTTTTTTCGCTTCTTTTGTCAACGGATAGAGATAGCGAAACATGCGTCCATTGATTTTCTCAATCCCTTTGTATTCGCAAAATGCCTGGGAAAGCCAATGCTTTTTCTCTACCTGTTCAAAGCGAGCATTTTCCTCTAATAAAAGGCGAGCACTTCGAGGGTGTATCTTTTCCCATGACTGCTTATCACGATAGACACTTGTCTTGAAATACCCGCAGTAAAAGAAGTTGGACGCTTGATAGACATAGCCACATTTTCCCTCAATTCCATCTGCCAGTGTATATAAAAAATGACAGTCCGTATGTTCTTTCAACCACTTAATTAGAGCTGAAAGAGCTTGACTGCCAAAATAATTGGTTTGATTCATTTCTGGAAGAAAACACATCTTTCCAATTTCTAAATAATCTGTGGTTTGAAGGGAACTGTCGGGAAAGAGTTTGCGTATGGTTTGTAGGGGTTGCGTACCCCAGCCTAATTCCACAACGCCTAATAATTTTTCTTCTGAAAAAATCCCTAGAAAGTATTTACACAATCTAGGGAGTATCTTTGAATAATGGTATTGCCGAATAAAAGAAATGGCTTCATCCTTCGGAATTTCTTTCAAAATCAATGGTGTGTTTGTCATAAGCAACACCTATTTTTCACTTTCGGACGCTTCTTTTTTATATTTCTGATGAGGTTTTGTCTGTCCTTTTAATACAAGATCGTCTGCTTTCACGTACCAATCAACGTCTGCCCCTCGAAAAGTAGCCGTCGCTACGGTATCTGCCACAGGATTGATTAATTCCACTTCTGCGTTGTAGTCAAATTCTTTCAAAGGAACAGAAGCGGGGATACTGACTTGTATCATGCGTCCTTGTCCTTTTGATTTTAAGTCATAGGTACGTTCTTTAATTTCTTCGGAAACCGTACCATCTTCATTCTGGATACGAACCTCACGACGCAAGGCGGAAAATTTCAATGTGCCAAATGTCTGGTCTTTTTCAATCACAATACCTTCTGCTAATCTCATATTTTTTCACCTTTCCTTTCTTATGCTTTCACCATGTCGTCTGCGTGCATAATGTAATTGGTAAATCCTCGATTGCCAATTTTATAACCTTCTGCGGTAATATGTGGGTTGATGAGTTTGACTTTTTCGTCGGATTCAAAATGTTTCTCGCCAGCTTCGGAGGGAAGAATGACAACAATATCATCTGCTCGTTGAATCGTTGAGTATAAATTGTAACTACGAGAGAGAATGGTTGGTCTGCCATTTATTCGACGTTGTTCAATGTTCCCTTCACCAGCATATTCTAATTGTCCAAATGTTTTTTCCATATTGGGAATGACATATTTAAGTTCCATATTTTTACCTATCCTTTCTGTTTTTATGTTTGAATGAATCTTATTTGTGTGATGGTTTTAAAGGGGGGAGAGCGACCTTTTGATTCTTGATTTTTTATTTTCATAAGTTCACTTCCTTTCAAAATTGGGTAAAAAAATAGACGCTCCGTACTGAGCGTCCGATTCCTACTATATTTAAAACAACGACTACCTAGGTATTTTAAATATTATAATCAAATTCTATTTTATCTAATAATTGAGTGGGATAAAGCAAGTCTCCTTTACTCGTAAAATAACCCACCTCTGAGAAAAGAAATAAATTATTTTTTGCTCTTGAACAAATTACGTATAGTAGTTTTCTCGCTGAACTAATTCCTTTATCAGAAACATTAAAAATTTCATTCCAATGAGGAATTTTCCCGTTTAGAAGATTAATAGCGATAACAGTATCATACTCATTTCCTTTAACTTTATGTGCTGTAGTAAGTGTGATACCATCTCGAGATTTAAACATCTTCTTAAAACTAGATACACTACTAGATAATGAATTATTTTTTATCCGATCTTCTACTTCGTTAATAAAAAATAGATAGTGCTTAAAAATAGACGGGTAATTTTTCTCGTCAATATTAAGATTAACAAATATATGTTTGGTAACAAATTTGTATAAATCAACACCGTTGTCGTCTCCACTATACATTCTTTTCACACTGTTTATTAGCTGTAATAAATCTAAGTCAATAAAATAATCTTTAACTTCTATTCCAAATTCATTTTTTAATATAATTAAAATATCGTTTGCAATTAGCTTTCTTCTTCGAACCTTTTCACCTGATTCAGTAAAGTACAAAATTGCTAACTTGAAAAATAAACTATGATTATTTACCTTAATTGGTGATATATTTATAGCATCAAAATTGCAATACGGTAATTCTTTCTTTAAATACTCACCCAGTGAAAACAGAGGATAGTGTTGAGGAGCAAGTACACAAATATCTTTTTCATGAATGCCGCTTTCAATCTTTTCCTTTATTATATTTTTTATTATGTTGGGTAAATCCTCCTTAGTAACTTTGCAATCATAACTTATAAAACCACGGTCGTTTTTATTATTCCCTCTGCTTTCAATCTCGTAAGGACAACTCTGAAAATTAGAGTAGAAGTCTACTAATCTCTGATTAGACCTGTAACAGCCATGTAGCGTCTTTGATTGAAAAGTGTGACTAGTTAGCATTTCTAGTTCTTCAACTGATTTAGCTATACCATCTAATGATCCATAAATTGCTTGGTCAATATCTCCAACAAACATTGACTGAATTTGAGGGTTGTTTTGAAGTAATTTAGCTATTACATTGTATTGTAATTCTCTAGTATCTTGAAATTCATCCACATAAATCGCCCTTATATTACTAGCAATATTACGTGCAACGTTACTGTTTACAGTTAAAATTTTATACGCTACTAGTAAAATCATATCAAAATCAATTTCTTTATTTTTTTCCAACATAGTGTGATACATTTCAGAAACTTGAGTATACTGAACTTCATTAATTTTAAAATCATGAGAAAGTGACAAATCAATTTTGTTCAGTTCATACGTTTTGAGATTTAAATTCAGCATATTATTAATTTGGCTGACGTAAGCTCTTTGAGTATAATCATCAATAATTGTAAATCCTTTTGATACTCTTGAGAGATTCATTTTAAAAGGATAAATAATAAATTCAAGACAAAACTGATGTATTGTCCCCACCCAAATATTAATATCATCATCTATACTAAGTAAACTTAGGCGTTCCTTAATTTCTTCAGCAGCTCTATTAGTGTATGTGATAGCAATTATTCTTTTTAGTGATCCATCGTGTTTAATTGCTTGGTAAGCAATTTTCCTTGTAAGTACCCTTGTTTTCCCACTCCCAGGACATGCATTTACATAAAGGTTATCTTCACTTTCCACAACATCTTTTTGTTCTAAATTTAAATCATTTACGATTTTTTCGAAGATATTTGTCATTTTGAAACCTCAGCATAAAGTATTTTTGTGTAATTTTCTATCTGATTGATTAGATACACAACATCCTCATCTTTACCAAAGTACTCTAATAAAGAAATTATTGCTATATTCAAATCAGCTGTATCACTTGTTTTTAAACTAGCTGATAAAGCTGACAATTCTGTAGTTTCCTCGTACAAGTCGATTGTATGGAGTAGAATTTTTTTATAAATTGAGAGATCTACTATTTCCTGACATGCAAAAGCAATAGCATTAAGAATATACTTAGGAATTTTGATTAAAAAGTCAATTTTTTCACCTAACTCAATTGCAAACCACCCCTTACCAACATGATTGGCTAGTTTTAACATCGCTAAATTTCTTTCTAAATATTGTTCACTTTGTATTTCTTCTTTATAAGCAGTTATTGTTTTTTTATCTTTGAATGCGTCATCTATAATTGGACTGACATAAGTTAGAATATTTTCTTTATTCACATCTAAAAACTCAATTTCAAATGTTGTATTAGCATAAAAACAATTAACCCAATTGTTTTCATTAAAAAGGGAGGATAATTTTTCTTTTCTTGCTTGACCTTTCTCTTGTGCAGTGCTTTTATACAATCGATGTTCTGATGGGATTGCCTGTTCATCTAAATCAGTTACAATAGCACACTTTCTCTGTATTCTATCATCGTCAAACAAGCTAGCGATATATTCAAACGAAGTACTACCAACATTAATCAAACCTATTACAAGTTCGTCTAAGTTTATACCAAATAATTTTTTTACTATTTGAGGAATAAGTATTTCTTCAGCATCTCCTTCAACTAAGATAACACCTTTAGAAAAAAGCAATCCATTTCTTTTAACATCTAAATATCTCTCTACTGCGTTTATTAGATTTAGATTGTTCTTTTTTAACTTTTCTTTAGCAAATGAGTTCAGATTATTTGCTGGATTCATAACGATAGATTTGCCATTAAACGATTTTAATACATTCATCCGAGATATTTCAGACACTTCAGCTAAATGTACAGAATGTGTGGTCATGAGAATCTGAGTATAGTTTTTTTGAAGATTTAATCCTTCGAACAGAGTTTTTTGAATATGATGATGAATATGAGCTTCTGGTTCTTCAATCAACATAATATTAAGTAGTTCTCTTGAACGACACGCTTCAAATTCGACTATTTTCAAAGCTAAATAAATCATATTTAGATGTCCTAACCCTAGTAAGTCTAAGTCGATATTTTGTTCTGGCTTCATTGAAAGAAATTTTGCTAAAGAACCCATATCATCTGACATAGTTGAGGAAAGAAGAAGATTAGGAGAATACACTGAACCAATTATGCTATTTAGTTGCCGATTAATATTTTCGCCAATTTTCCTAATTTCAGGAACACTGGTAATAGTCTCATTTAATTGCTGTATAATTGTTTTTAATGACTCAACATTATCTGATGATATTTTTGATTCAATTGTTTCCATGATTCTTTTGACTGGGTTTCGATTGTTTTTCATTTCTCTAAGAACATCTCGAAGAGCGTCAACATAAACAACCGAAATATGCTTGAAAATATCTGACATGTCAATTCTTGAGCCCAACAGAGCTTCATCGTCTTCTTCAGGATTACTAGCTATATTGTCATTGAGTCTTCCTACCAATTTATCATAATTTTCATTGATACAGAAATTTAGATTTGATTTAGATGTGTAGTAAAATTCATAGTCGGATAGACGAATAGAATTTCTAAATTCGTTAAATTGATGAGAGTCTAATTCAGTGGAAATATCAAATAATTGCTTTCTAATAGCTTTGTTAGGTCTAATAAATAGAGAAATACTACCTACACCTTTATCTGCATTTGAAATCAATTCTTCTAAGATTGTTTGACTTTCAGAATTTAAAGAAATGGAAGCACAAATCTCATTGTCAAATTCTTCTTCGCTGATTCCTTCAAATGTCGCAGAGATAATAATCCAATGCCCTTGCCACCCATTTTGAATTCCATGAAAAAAATCTGATTCTTTTAGTGTTTTACTACTATAGTAATAACTATCATCTAATAAGATTCTCAATGCAGTAAGAGCATTGGTTTTCCCTGAATCATTCTCACCTATAATAGTATTTGTCTCATTATCGAATCGAAAGATTTCGGATTCATAATTTCTAAAATTTCGAATTTGAAGAGTAGATATAAACATAAGCAGATCTCCTAACTATTTAATTAATATGATTATATAGTAAGTTTATCATAAATTATGTTAGTAAAAGTTCTCATTATAAGGGAGCGTCAATAATTTTGTGTAAATGATTCTTCCCTACTGCAGATTGTTTCTAATTCTCAATCAGTTGGCTTAGCATTTGTTCGAGCTCGCCTTCGGCCTGTTGGAAACCTTTATGACTGCGACCTAGGAATTTTTGGTTGTAAGTATCAAAAGACGAGACTAAGAAACGTTCCATCGACTCTTCATTTTGGAACTGTTCCTTGCGGTGGCTGTATTTCTTGATTTGTTTATTAAAGGATTCAATCAAGTTCGTAGAATAAATACTCTTGCGTATGGCCAAGGGGAAATCATAGAAAGTGAGCAAGTGATCGTTCGAAAGAATCGATTCAACCACTTTTGGATAGCTGGTTTTCCATTTTTCCGCAAAAGTACCACGTGCTTCCAACGCCACCTCTTTAGATGAGGCTTGATACACCATTTTAAAATCATCACAGACTTCCTTACGATCATCGACACGCACTTTATGACTGATATTACGGGAAACGTGTACACAACAATGTTGAAAACGAGCTTTGGGATAGAACCGACTAATCGCTCCTACCATCCCCTTTAAGCCATCCGTGATGAACAGGAGGACATTTTTCAAACCGCGCTCTTGAAGGTCCAATAAAATTTCCTCCCAAATCGTGATGGATTCAGTCGGTGCAATCGCATAGCTCAATACTTCCTTTGATCCGTCCGGGCGAATGCCAACTGCGATATGAATAGCTTCCTTGGCGACGGTTTTCCGCTTTAACGGAATATACGTTGCGTCCATATAAATAGCAGCATAACGGTCATGAAGCTCCCGCCCATTAAACGCCGTTACCTCTTCTGTAAATGATTTTGTTATATTGGACATGGTTTGGGGCGTGTAGTAATGCCCATACATTTTCTCAATCAAGTCTGCGATTTCCGACATGGTAATACCTTTTCGGAAGAGGTGAATGACGGTCTCCTCTAACGTGTCATTCGTCCGTCTATAAGCAGGAACAGTCTGTTGCTTGAACTCACCATTGCGGTCGCGCGGAATCTGGAGATGAAGTTCCCCATACTCGGTCTTGACCGTACGGTCATAGGAGCCGTTACGAGAATTACCCGTGTTAAAACCAATGCGATCATACTTTTCGTAATCTAGGAAAGCCGTTAACTCCGTTTTGAGAAGCGTATTGACTGCTTTCTCCAAATGGACACGGAATAATTCATTCAAATCGCCTTTGTTCGCTAGAGTCTTTAGAATTTCTGTAGTAAAATCGTTCATAGGGAAGTCCTCTCTTCTGTGAATGTGTTGTGGTAACTCTATTCTACAGAAGGGACTTCCTTTTTTCTATTTACACAAAATATTTTACACTCTCCATTATAACAATTGGGTTAAAAAGAAAATAGATAGTATTCTACCTCATATTTATTTGAAAGTAATATATAAAAGACGTTCAAATTCGAACGCCTCTCGTTAACCAAATATTGGATTCAGAATCTAGTTTTCATATATAAACAGAGTATGATTAGGTGCAAAAATTGCACTTTTATTGCACTTTTATTTTTATTTATAGTGTTTTACTGTTCTGTATATTGTTTTAACTCCCTTGATAGTATCGCATTCTGTTTTATACACTTTACGTTGAAAACAGAGTGGGAATAATGATATAATACAATTAACAGGCTAGAAATACCGTTGTGATGCGGTTTCTAGCCTTTTTTATTTGGCGTTGAATACGTTAATGCTAAAAATTGATATCATTTGCGAACTTTTCAGCCACTTGGTCACGCTGTTTTTCAGTGACGTGAGCATAAATATCCATATTGGTTTTGATGTCGCCGTGTCCTAATCTATCTTGTACTTCTTGGATAGATAACCCCGCTTCAAATAAAAGTGAACAATGAGTATGTCTAAAATCATGTACTTTAATACGTTTGAAATGATGCTTATCACACATTAAGTCTAATGCTTTATTGCAATGCTCGGGATATAGTGGTTTATTATCACGTACAGTAGTAAAAACATATTGATGTTTGTCAGAGGTATTGTGACCATATTTAAGGGACTCCACTCTTTGATGAGTGCGCCATGATTTCAATACATTTGCAGTTTTATCATCAATACTTATTGTTCTATGGGATGATTTAGTTTTAGGCTCTTGTATTACCAGTTTATAATTTGCACCTCTTGCGCAAGTTTTATTAATAGATATGGTTTGTTTAGTAAAGTCAATATCGTTCCATGTTAAAGCCATTAATTCCCCACGTCTAAAGCCAGTAAAAGCTAATGTTCGAAAAATAGCATAATATAATGGGTCATCTTCAACAAAAGTTAAAAACTGTTTCAATTCATCACTTGAATAATACTTCATAGACGCGTCTTGTTGCGTTTCTTTTTTTCTAGGTGCTTTTGTATGTGTAAATGGATTATCAGCGATTATCTTAAGGCTTACGGCATATTTAAACACATT
The DNA here is from genome assembly GCF_001792775.2 of Staphylococcus pseudintermedius. Taxonomy (GTDB): domain Bacteria; phylum Bacillota; class Bacilli; order Staphylococcales; family Staphylococcaceae; genus Staphylococcus; species Staphylococcus pseudintermedius. The sequence goes on along the minus strand of NZ_MLGE02000001.1, from coordinate 102,361 downwards.
AGATGTGTATATTCGTATAGCTTTAATATCAGAGTACTTTTTGTTCCATTTATTAATAACTTTTTGGCAGTATGGCACGGTTATTTTCTTAATAGGTATATCATTAAAATGTTCTAATATAGCTGTATCAAATAAAGTTAAAACACGTTGATATGTGCTTTCTCTTACAGTATTTTCGTACTGTTCAAGCCATAGTTTATAAACTTCTTCAAACGGTTGTTATATCGTTGTTTAAAAAGCCGTTTTGACTCACCTCTGTTTGAAGTCTTGCCTCAGCAATCTTTGCCTCTCCTTCAGTCTTGAAGCCCCGTCTCGTTGTCCGCTTCTGTTTACCCGTAATAGGGTCGGTACCTAAATAAGCCACGAACATATAGGCTGTTGTACCGTCTTTCTTTTTGTATTTCTTAATCATGTAGATCAATCCTTTCATCATGCCCGCATGCGTGAGATTGGATTGACACGCCTACTACGGAATGGTTACCGTTTGGCGTGATGATTAATTATTTTCTTGTCCAAGAATGAATTTTCTGTGTTCTTCTAATCTATCTTGATATTTATATAAGTATATTTTATACATTGGCTCACCATCAATTGCATCATAATGATAGTTAGGAACTAGGCGTGAACTAGGCGTAATTTTTCTCCTATATTTAAAGCCTCTTCTTTTAGTTATTCAATTTCTTCTAACGCTTTTTTCTATTATCATGAGTCTCCAAGTTTTCAAACATTAAAGCAATATATTTTTCGTGAAATTCAGCTATTTCTTCAATTGTCACCTTACTTAGGTTGTCATTTAATTTTCGTTTTTTGGCTAAAGTTTCATAATTTGTTTTTGACTTGTTAAATGAATTTGACAAAATTTGTTTATACAAATCTAGTACGTATTCATAACTTATTTCGTTAATATCAATTTTTGCCTCATTTAATAATTCTAATATTTTTATTGTTTCATCATATAAATCGTAGGACGAAAAGTATATATCACTTTCGTTATAGTAGGCTTTTTGACATAGCTATACATTTTATCGGATATAGAGAAATCGTTTAAAGTTGGACTGTAACCTTTTCCTTTAATCTCGTCTGAAATTCTATGTACAACATAACTAGGTACACCCAATGCTTTGCTATAGGTTTCAATTTCATTAACACCTATATTTCTTTTTCCATTCTCATGATTTGATATAGTGTTCTGACTAAAGCCGGTTTTTTTTGCTCAACTTACTTTGGGTTATATTGAAGTATTTTCTTAAAGCCTTAATAATCTTGCCGTAATGTGTAGGTAATTCTGACATTTAAACCAATGTATTTAATGAGTAGAACTGCAATAGGAGAAGAAACTGAAACGAGAGAAGTTGTCGTTAAACGTGGTGAGTATGTCCGTAACCCAGATACAAATAGAATGAACGTAATTTATAACGAGCATGTAGAAACGATGATGTACCAGCTAAAATAAGTGATCGTAACAAAGCGCGTGAAATGTTAGCGAAGTATCATAGCTTATTTACAGATAAATTAGATGTGAGTCTTGTGACACCAGAATTTGTTGATGATATTCAGTAGATGATTAATGCAGAACCACTGCCTTTTATTAGGTGGCGGTTTTTTATGGAAAATTGAATACAGTGTTAAATGTTAAAAATTTATTCGGGGATACTCAAGAAAGAACTAGAGAAAAAAAGAATTGGAAGAGCTTGCTGGCGTTATTAACAACAGTGATTAGCAGAGTCCAAGTTTGGACTTTGTTAATTCAAATGATAGTATATTATCTAATGAAACTTATCCAGTTAAGGAGGTTTATTATGAGCGGAAAAGATCATAACATGCCTAAATCGCAACAAACGTTATTAGCTATAATAACTTTTGTGTTTTTACTTGAAATCATACTGACAGCTTTTTTCATTTCATTTAGTTCGCCTTTTTTCAAAGGATTAACGATTATACATGGAATATTAATTGTTGTATTTCTTACTAGGCAGATCAAAAGAAAAGGTTTTTGATATATTAATAGAATTATTTTTAGTATGTGAACACCCTTATTATTTAGGGTGGTTTTTAATAAAGGTTTTTGTGTTAAATATGATGTGAATTTGCTAAAGCGGACTATGTAATTAAGAATTAGTGTTTAGATATCAATAATACAGTTGAAAGAAAACTATGATATGATACGTTAAATATAGGGATGTTTATTAAGGGGTTGTTTAAATTCTGAATAAAGGGGTTTTTACAATGTACAAAAACTTAAGAAAAATTGCCACTGCTAGTATTGCGACCTCTCTTTTGATTGGGCCTGTTTATTTTACGGTAGAATCAGGTAAAGCTAATGCTGAAACTGTTAAAGCAGTTGATGAGGAAATGAAACAAAGAGAAAAAATTGGAAATGCTTTATTAGAAGAAATAGATAATAGTAAACAAGACTTTAAAGAACCGAGTGTGGCTGAAAAATTAAAAGGACAAGTTAGAGATTATAAAAATGGGGTAGCAGAGAGAGGTAAAGCTACTGTAACGGCGAAAGCTGGAGCTAAAGCTATAAGAGCTACTGTTAATAAAATTGGAGAGAAAGCTTGGAATAAATTAGTTGCTAAAATAGAAAATACTACTGGTACAAAGTTAGTCATGTTCCATTATCAAAGTATTAATAAGTTTTGTGACATTTTAACGGGGTTTGAAGGTAATTTAGCTGATGGTATAGCTACAGGATTAACTAATAATTTTGGTTTCAATAAACAATTTGCTTATATTGTAGCTAGAGCATTCATTGCTATTGTATTGTAGGTGTACTTGTGATGAGCACTAATAAAAAAATCTATTTGGCGTTTTTAGTAATAACTTTTATTATTTATATATCTTTACCTGTTATTATTGGGGAGAATACATTTGATGCTCGCTTGTTTGTTATTTTCCCTTTACTGTTTTTTGGAGCATTCTTGTTTTCATCTAATAACAAAAAGAAATGAATGAACACCCATAATTTAAGATGGGTGTTTTGTCCTTTGAAATAAACACAACTCATGCTGGGTTATATTTACTGATATCGAAGTCGTAATTTAATATGGCTCTTTATTTATGTTTTAGAAATCAGTGAATGGGTAAAATTAAGTATCTTGTGACTAACCACTTATAAAATTCTCCCACACGTTGCAGGCAGTGAATACGTAATTGAATACGTTAATTATGAAGTGATGTTAATTGATGAGAAGTATTAAGTTATAAAAACACTGCAACATCAATTGTTATAAGATAATATAAACTAACGAAAAACACTCATTTCATCGAGTGGGAATAATATATAAGCATAATAAAAGAGTTAGAAACGTTGCTATAATGCACTTTCTAGCCTTTTTTATTTGGCGTTGAATACGTTAATGCTAAAAATTGATATCATTTGCGAACTTTTCAGCCACTTGGTCACGTTGTTTTTCAGTGACGTGAGCATAAATATCCATATTGGTTTTGATGTCGCCGTGTCCTAATCTGTCTTGTACTTCTTGGATAGATAACCCCGCTTCAAAATAGTGTATTCTAAGCCACCAATTCTCAACATAATGGGAAAAGCTCAGCGTAGTAGTTTTCACTAAGGTTTTGACAAGGTGGGGAAGTCGTAAATCACAACGTCATGTGTAGGCTACTACACCAACCATATGGCTATCATAGCAATGTGGATATGAATAAAGGGGAATTTCTAAAAAGAAGCGTATGCGTCGTTCTATCCGGGTATTCATCTGACGCCCGTCATTTTGTGCGGGGTCTGTGAGTTACCTACCACACTTGGACAAGTAGACAAAAGTGTCTTGTCGTGATTGTTAAGATATGCGATATATTCACAAGTAAAACCCTAGCAAAAGATAACATAAAATATGACTTTACGATTTGAAGGTTAAAGAACGTGATGCCAATAGTGGAAATAAGAAAGTGGATAAAAACATTAAAATTACCTAGCACTATCTTGTAGTTTTTAATGTATAATATGTGTAATATCCTAAAAAAGGTAAGGTTGTACAATGTCGTTATCATTCAAATCTCTTATAATTTATATGAAGTTTAAAGGTGTAAAATTTATCTATATTAATGAAATAGAAGCCATGAGAATATTAGAATTTAAAAATTATTATTACAAGCTCAATAGTTATGTTGATAACTACCCAAAACAAATAGTAAGACATCAAAGTCAGTTAGTTGAAAGATATCAAGAAGTGGATTTTAAAAATTTAGTGGATTTAGCAAGTTTAGATATGAGATTGCGTTATATTATAATAAAATTTTGTTTGGACATTGAGCACTCTATCAAGTTAAATATTATGAGGTCAATTACATATTTAGAAAACGAAGATGGCTATAAGGCTGTACAACGCTTTTTTGGCTATGTGAGACAGACGTCAAAAATAAAAAATCCATATAAAAAAATGATGGAATATTTGAGTTATGATACATATAGAAAGTTAGATTATGATAAGTATGAACAAAACACGCCTATATGGTTTTTAATTGAGCATATACAGTTTGGCAACTTGTGTTGGTTCATTGAATTTTATTATAATACGTATAAAATTGATGAGTTTAAAGAATTGAGCAAAACGGTGCGATTTGTAAAAAACATCAGAAATAAAGCTGCACATAATACCCCTATATTAAATAATATTGTTTTGAAAAACCAAATTAATGGCAATAATAAAAGCGTGTTAATAACACAATATGCGAAAAGTTTAGGTATTCGTAAACAAACTTTAGATAAAAGGCTTAGTAATTACAATATTCATGATATTTTAGCAATGCTTTATGTTTACGATAAAATAGTTGTGAACAAAAATATGAGAGCACGTAGAATTGATGAACTCAATGCCTTCATGGAGTATGCTCGAAAGAATAAACATATATACGACGAACGCTTTAAGTCAGTATATAATTTTTTTAGTGAAGCACTTGCTAATTACTAATCTTTACTCTATTATTGTTATTAAGGAAATAAACTATATGTTTGTAGGCCCTGCGTCGTAAGATGTAGGGCTGAGTTTTTGTGTATGTATTAATTTATCTTTAAAATACATTTCTTGGTGAAAGTAACAGATTATAACCTCACGCATGCAGGCAGTGAATACTTATTTGAATACGTTATTTAGTAAGTAATGTAAATTGACAGGAAGTACTCACATATCAAAACACTGATATATCAATCTTTATAGGCTATTACAAATTAATGAAAACTTACCCTTTCATTGAGTGGGAATAATATATAAGCATAATAAAAGAGTTAGAAACGTTGCTATAATGCACTTTCTAGCCTTTTTTATTTGGCGTTGAATACGTTGATACTATAAACATATGCTTCCCAAGTGCCCTATTTTTAGGCTTGTTTTAAAAAGAAATGCATGTAACCGAAAAGCACCCTAAACACAATTAAGGTAGCTAATAACATTTCAAAAAGTAACAGCCATTCCCAGATTTCAGGAAATGCCAATACTGACATACTGTTTTTTAAAGCAGTTGCTGAGATGACTAACGGAAATGTAAAAGCTGAAAACACTGGTGAAAAAGGTGCTTTTAATAATTGTGGTAACTGTAAAACGATATAAAAATAAAAAAATTGAGACAATACTAAAAAAATAATGATGATGTAACTATTCGCATTAGGAAAGGTAAGCACATAGGCCGCTGCCACTAAAGAAAACGGTGCACAAATGGTAGAAGTATTGGGTTTGATAGATCGTTGCAATGGATATGCTTTTAACCGCTTAAATACAATAGGCAAAACAATACAAGTGGCTAGAAAACCATAGATAACGCTAGCTTTACCAATGATATAATAGCCGCTCACTGGTGCAGTCAATCCAGCAATTGCAATACCAATATAAAGGACAGTCCATGATGGATAAACATTCTCGAGAGTAAAACGTTTTAAATACTTCATTGAAAAAATAGTCATATGTAGTAGCATTCCAATAAGGCACACAACCCATAAAGGGATAATGAACTGATTGATGACAGTGACATTGCTAAAAAACGTATTTAAATAAGTAGTGACTAAAAATCCTGACATGAAAAATGTGGTGAACACAGATGCGACCAGAGGGTTATTCAATTGATCTTTAACATGATTAAAGTTATGAAACATACTGTATAACAAGTGAAGCCAAATTAAAATAGCTAAGATGCCACAAATGGCGTTTAAAATAAGAGAAATGTCTTTCAAGAGATTCCCTAGTCCCAACAAACCTAAAATCAATCCTGATGTTGCTAAAGGCGCTTTTTGAAGTTTCATCATTGACAACCTTTCTTTTTGTGATTTTCTTCACTAATTATACCATGATATTAAGAAACGATTAATAAGAAAAATTATTTTTTTGTAATTCGAGATGAGGTTGTCCTGACAATGGTCTATTGTTTTTGATTAATTGAATAATTTGATTTTGCAAAATGAGGGATGTGTATGTTAATCAAAATGTTTTCTCATATTTGTAGGTATGAAATCAACTGTTGAAAGCGTGGAGGAATAGGGAGAAATATCCATTTGTTAATGATGGGACGACAATCTTTATCAATTCATATACATTCGTGCAACACATCGATGACACTAACCAGAAAAAGCAGGCTAGAATAACTGTTGTGGGACAGCTTCTAGCCTGTTATTTATACATTTTGGAAATTCATATGTGCGCACTTGCTAAATATTAGTGGGTTTCACAAGCATGCCCATCGTGATTTCTATCTAAGCGACGTTGATAGGCTGGATGACCGAGTGGGACCCCACCAGGATAAACTTTATTAAGCTCAGTACAGTTTTTAAACCATGTTTGCTGAGGTGCAACATTTTGATTTGGCGTCGATTGTTGAGGCGCTGTGTAAGCTGTGTTAACTGAAGCGGTATCTTGTGCAACAGTATCAGTTTGCTCAGACCATATGCCTAATCTTTCTTGTTTTGCTAAGGCTTCAGCTGCTTGCAAACGCTCTAAATATTTAGTGTTAGGTGGGTAAACATAAGCGACTTTTGCTAATCCTTCTCTGACTAAGATTTCATTGACTAATTTGCCGTCAACAAATACATAGGCTAAGTCTCTACCATACTTATCTGTTTTAGGACCAACATCATATTCAATTTCAATTTTTGTTGCGCTACTCAACAGTGATTTTGTTCGATTGGAGGCTTCTTTACCAAAAGGTTGAACACCTAAACGCGGATGTTTTGTTTCGGGCGTATCTATCAATAAATAACGCACGGTTTTAATTTTGCCATCAATATTGAATTTTGAGGTATCACCATCAATATGTTTAACGAATAGAGCGGCAATTAAGTTATCTGACGTACTTTGCTTGTTTTCGTGATTCGACTGATGTTCAGATTGTGATTCTTTTTCGCTTGATGTTGAATTTGATCCATCATCTTTTTTGCCTTTTTTATCTCTATCTTTATCTTTTTCTTCATTCTTTTGTTTTTTATCTTTTTCTTCCTGGTGGGTTTGACTCGTATGTTTTGCACTTTTGTTTTTATCAGTGTCCGTCATTCCCCCAACTATAACAAATAGAATGATAAGAGGGATGAAACTCATTCCATATTTTTTTAAGGTAGGCTTTACGGGTCGTTTCCTAATTAATGTGAAAATCACTTTAAGAAACAGATAAACATTGTAGAGCCAAACAAAGAATAATAACATTGTAAAAATGAGATATAACATAATTTCTCACATCCTTCACCGATTTCTTTTTATTATGAAGGTGAATTAAGTTTATGTAAACAAAATTTGATATAAAACTATATATTTAACACAGAAAAGTAAAAATTGAGTTAATAAGACGTTGGGGATCAAACCATAATACATATAAGAGATGACTGAGGAATTGACGTCATATTCTAAAACAAGTGATGAGCAATGCAATCAAGATGTCTATTGGGGGAGGAAATAAAAACGGTTTATTTTAACACAATATTTTTATAGCTGTAGACAAAAAGACATCTAGAGACTCTGACATGTTAAAGTCAAAATTTCTAGATGATTATGATTAGGTTTAATGATGATGGGCATATGAGTTTATATACGTTGAGAATGAAAACAACAATGATAGATATGAGATGAAATAAATAATAAAGTATAGTACAAGAAATATATTGAAAATAATGTGTATAACTTGGCATTTAAGATACGGCACCTTTTGATATGTTTATAAATAATACGTTTTCCTATATGATGTTCGTCATAAAAAAGCTTACTAACGAAATGTGTCATCATAATGAGCAGAATAGTAAACTGTGATTGTGCGATAACGATGCCATAATAATGCCAATCCTTTGTGAGTACCCCTATTTGTATAAAATGAGTGAGTTGGAAGAGGGTGTGTGAGGTTCACTTTAGGAGGCATCTATATTATTAATATGTACAAATAAACAAGCGAAAAAACTAAAATCCCTGAACGTTAGATGCCGTACTTTTAATTAATAGTTAATAATCAGTTAATAACATTTATTTCATTAATATATTAAAGTATATAAAGAATGAATAAGTAGAAGAGCGAGGATAACAATGTTAAGAACAAATTATAAACTAAGAAAGCTTAAAGTAGGTTTAGTATCGACAGGTGTGGCGTTGACTTTTGTGATGGCAAGTGGGAATGCAGAGGCGTCGGAGAACGAGCAGACTGAAGTAAAAGGGGAGGCGCAAGTTGCTTCTGTGAATGAAAAAGAGAGTGAAGCAGAATTACCTGTAGCGCAACAAGAAGGATCTATTCAACTAGATAAAGTACAACCAGGCGATGCACAGCTTTCAGGCTATACACAGCCAAACAAAGCGATTTCTGTAAAGATCGACAATAAAGATATTGTGTCTGTAGATGATGGCTATGAAGAGGTATTATCGGATGATACAGGTAAATTTGTATATGATTTGAAAGGGCGTCAAATTGTTTACAATCAAAAAGTTGATGTTGAAGCGATGACGCCATTTAATTTTGAAGATTTTGATGAATCAGCACTTGAGAGCGAAGAGGCCCTAGAGGCGTTAGGTCAATTGGAAGACGAAGAAACAGCGACAGCTTCTGTGACGACGCCTAGATATGAAGGTGCGTATACAGTTCCTGAAGAACGCTTGACGCCCATTCAAGGCCAACAGCAAGTATTCATCGAACCTATTTTAGAAGGGGCAAGTAAAATCAAAGGACATACATCTGTACAAGGTAAAGTCGCGTTAGCAATCAATCAAGAACATGTGCACCTAGGTGATACGTTAGAAGAACAAGCAGCACTCACTGATCAAGAGTGGCAAGGTCGTTATGATGGGATTTGGCGCCATATTGATGATCAAGGGTTTTTCGAGTTTGACTTGAACCGTCTTTACAATAAATCTTACCCATTGAAGTCTGGCGATTTAGTGACTTTATCTTTTAAATCTAATGACGAAGTAGGCCCATTATTCAATGTGAACGTTGAGCCTTTCGAACGTGTGGCACAAGCTAAAACAAAGTATGAGCAGAATGACAGTCCAGTAGTCAACAAATTGGATGATACTAAAAGTGACTTGGAGGTTCAACCTATCTATGGAGACCTTACACAAGCAGCAGTACATGGCGAGTCGAAAGTGTTGATACCGGGGACGTCAAAAGTTGAAGGACGTACGAATTATGCACATGCATGGATAGAGATGGCATCTAATTTAGGGGAATATCGTAGTTTCCCTACATTACAAGCTGATGCGACAGGTGCGTTTATATTTGATTTAAAAGCGGCAGACATACAATTGTTAAACGGAGAACGTTTGACATTCAGAGCCGTTGACCCACATACAAAACAACAGTTAGCTGAAACTACATCAGAAGTACGCCCAGTAGATATGCAAGATGAAGAGTCAGAGGTTGTGCAGACTTCAAGCACTGAGAAATCAGCACTTGCGGATGAAATTCTTCGTTCTATGACAATTGACAAATCATTTAATCCTGAAGTTACCGAGATACCGGGTCATGTATATCCTAAGAAAACAGAGGATAAAGGTGCTGAAAATACAGAACAAGCCTCAGAGAATTCTGAGAAGCCATCTCAGACTACAGAATCTCAAAATGATGCCGTACAAGATGTAGAGAAATCCTCTGTTAATGAGGAGGTTACGCCACCTTCAACAGAATCTGCTCAAGTTGAAAAGGGGCAAAATACAGAAGGGGCTTTGCTTCCAAAAAATGTAGAACAACATGTAGAGAGTATACCATACCAAAAACGTAAAGCGTTGATAGGACTGACAAAACATCAAGGATCAGGGCACATGCCGCCATTTTCTTTAAGCTTTAACAATAAAGAAGATGACGTATCAACAAAGGTTAATGAAGCAAACGAGCATGAACGTAAGCAGGGTACAGTTTATCCAGAGCAAATAGAACAATTACCTCAAACAGGTTTAACTGAAAAATCGCCATTCTGGGCATTGTTATTTGTTGTATCAGGCACAGGTTTATTATTATTCAAACGTTCTAGACGACAACGCCAATCTTAATAGTTGAAAATAATGTTATCATACTGGATGTGTTAGCATATGGATTGTATTAAATGACTCTACTGTGAAAGTAGCCATGCACCATCATCAGAAAACAGTATAGTGTAACAAAAATCTATAGAACAATTATCAAGCGAAAACAATACGAGGTTTTCGCTTGTTTCATTTTATGAATTGTATACTTTTGCGGTTGGTGGGGCATCTACTGACCGCATTTTATTTTTGATATAAAAAACACAAAACCGCTATCATTGTAATTTTCAAACCAATAAAGAAGATATTGCGCTTATGTACAATATGTAATGATATTGAAGAAAGACAGAGAATTAAAGTTAAAAACTACTTAAAAATTGGGGTAACATGCACATCAAAACGTAATGGCTTATGATGCAAAGATTAAGATAAGCGCATGTTTGACAACTATAAAAATGGGCAGTTAAATCCAATTGATGATTGAGACAACTAAGGGAAGCAATAAAACATAGTACCTAAAATATAGACTAAAATCTTTAACCCTTTATCAGATATTCTGTAAATTAATAAATTTTAAATATAATTTTATGATACTATATATATTTATAACTAATGTGATATATTATCATTACAGTTGTTTAAGGGGGATTTAATTAAGGGGAGTTAATCTTATTAGAGGTGATATCATGAATCAATACAATCAAAAAAGTATTTATCGTATCAGAAAGTATACTGTAGGTGTGGTTTCAGTCTTGGCGACGATGACCTTCTTAATCGGTGGGCATGACGCTATGGCAAGTGAGCAGCATACTACTCAAGCATCTAGTGAATTAGCGAGAACAGAAGTGACTGTAAGCAATCAGTCGCTAAGTGAAGACACTCATACACAGTCGTTACCTCAAAAAGAAGGACAACATTCTCATTCAGGTGACTCTAAAAATCCTAAAACATCGCTATTCGCTAACGCTTCATCTCAAGAACAATTGCCTACTACACCGGAGCAAGGTGTTTCATCGGATAATCCTAACACGTCTTATCCCACTCATATCAATGAAAATACAAATGTCCCTTCTTTAGTTGACATACAACAAGAGAAGGGGGAAAAATTAAGTGATGTTCCAAACAGCGAGAAAGTGAAGACGCAATCAGGTAGTCAGATTGAGGAACCTCCTCATTCAAACAACCGTAAAGCCGGGCGTATTGCAGAAAACCAGGATTTAACATCTCAGCAAAGTGATGTGGCATTAAAAGACCAATCAGATGTTGAAGTGAGCAAACGTGTGAACCATCGATCTTCTGAAGCTATGCGGGCCCGAAATGTAGAAAAAGCACAGACAGATGAAATCGATCAAATGACATCACAGAATCTTAAACCAGTCGTTAAGGATAAAACTGATCAAGGTAAAGAGCAAGCTATAGCAGAACACAAAGATCAAACTAAAAAAGGCGCTTCAGAAGAGGGAATGACGCAAAAGGAAACAACACAAGAACAGCAATCCCAAACGCGTGTAGCGAATTCTAAAGAGGTGTTAGAAAAATCATCCACTCAAGCTCAGCAAAAGCAATCTACCAATAAATATCCTATCGTGTTAGTACATGGATTTTTAGGGTTAGTAGGTGAAAATGCACCAGCACTCTATCCGAATTATTGGGGAGGCAATAAATTTAAAGTTATTGAAGCGTTGAGGAAGAAAGGCTACGATATACACCAAGCAAGTGTTGGTGCATTTAGTAGCAATTATGCACGTGCAGTGGATTTATATTATTTTATCAAAGGCGGTCGTGTTGACTATGGTGCAGCACATGCAGCTCAATATGGTCACGAACGCTTTGGTAAGATTTATAAAGGAATTATGCCTGACTGGAGACCAGGTAAAAAAGTTCATTTAATTGGGCATAGTATGGGAGGACAGACGGTTCGTTTAATGGAAGAACTTTTAAGGAATGGTAGCAAAGATGAAATTGCGTATCACCAAAAACATGGTGGTACAATTTCGCCACTTTTTAAAGGAGGGCTCACTGATATGGTTTCATCAATAACGACACTCGGGACCCCTCATAATGGCTCACAAGCTGCAGATCAAGTGGCAAATAAAGAATTTGTACGCCATATCATGTACGCACTGAGTCGGGTGGCAGGTAGCGAATATTCAGACTTTGACTTAGGTTTAAGGCATTGGGGCTTTAAGCAAAGACCTGGTGAAAGTTACTTTGATTATATGAAGCGTGTGAGTGAAAGCCCAATTTGGCAAACGAAAGATAACGCGGCCTATGATTTAACATTAGAAGGATCGGCAATTTTAAATCAGAAAACAAGCCTAAACCCTAATATTACATACACGACTTATACTGCTGAAGCATCGCATAAAGGGGCTTCGGGGAAAGAGGTTCCTAATGTGGGCGTGTTTCCGTTAATGGATTTAACGAGTCGCATTATTGGCAGTGATGCCAGGTTAGAGTGGCGTAAAAATGATGGGGTTGTTGCAGTTATTTCATCACTATTTCCATTAAACCAACCTTTTGTTAAGGTCTCATCTGATGCTTTAGCGACCCGTAGAGGGATTTGGCAGGTCAGACCTGTTTTAAAAAATTGGGACCATGTTGATTTTATTGGTATTGATATTTTCGATTTAAAGCGAACAGGTGGAGAACTAGCGAAATTTTATATGAGTATCATGGATAATTTATTGCATATTGAAGCGTTAGATATGGCCGCTCATATAAAAAAATCTGCATCTTAATCCATTGTATTAGGTTTGAGTAACCGAATATCGTCACATATCGCGTTCACTTTAAAAGTTTTAATGGAGTAAACAAAAACATCTGCATCGATTAAATGACGAATAAGTCACTACTGCTTGATGAAGCGGAATGACAGTTAGAGACGTGCGCTTGTGATGTATAGCATGAGAAGGAGTGGTACGTTAAAGCGATAATTAATGAAGTTTTTTCGTCCCACTCCTTATATTTTTCAATCGTCCATTTTAGGTCATCTTACGTGGTATTTGAGTCGACTCTTTTTTACTTAGAGGTGTCAAACGATAAAGTATTATTGGGAAAATGACGTAACTCAAAACTAATGAGGCAACACCCAAATAGTTAAAAGATGTTACAGCGTCGTTTGTAATAAGAAACTGCCCTTTCCAATTGAATTTTATAAGTAAAACGAGTGTCAATACAAAAGAAAATATAGGTAACAATACATCCGTAAAGAAATTTTTACGAATATGATTTAGTGTAGGTGCACTCGTTTTGCCGTAGTAAAATAAAATAACACAGATTGGAACGATTAAATATTGAATGAACCTAGAAATTGAACTTAAAAGAATGATACTTGTCAAGTTATATTGAAAAGCCAAAGGTATAGCAATAGCGATTAAGAATGTCAGCATAAATGCAGGAAGCGGAAAATCATAGACAGTACGTTTTTTAAACCATTTCGGGATTTGGCCTTCATGGGCGATAGCTTCAATAATTCTTGGCGTTGAAAAAGAAGCAGCGACATTAATACCAAACATGGATATTAAGCTTCCATACAAAATGATACGATGGATAACAGGTGTATCAAATACGGCCACCAATGAGACAACTTCTTTGGTTTGAATGAGCGCCACTGGATTGATAGTCATAGTGATGGAAATAACCCCAATATAAATGAATGCAATCATGAAAATAGCAAGCGGAATGGCTCTGGGTAAGTTTTTTTCTGGAGATTTCATATCTTGTGCGCCCGTAGCAATACTTTCAAATCCTGTAAAAGCATAGAAAGCGGCTATGATGGCCATAACAAATGCTTGTGAATCGATTTGAGAAGTGTCGACAAGTGTACTGATACGACTAAACTGGGTATCACCTGTTTGAATAACTAAATAGAGACCTGATATGATAACGGTAAGTAAAGCAGCTATTTTTCCAATCGTGGAGAGGTTGCTGACCCAGACTAAAAGGTGTTTGCCGAGTACATTAATGAGTAACAAAATTCCCATTAGCAAAATAAAGCCCAACGTGATAAGACGTGCATCCGTATGATCCCCACCAAAAATAGTGATGACAGTTTTAACGACAGCTGTCGCCATGACTCCCCATGCAATACTCCCAGCAATAAAACGCGTAATCCCTACATAAAATCCGATATGAGGACCTAAAGCCACCATTGTATAAGAATAGGCAGCGCCACTTTTATTTACATATTTTGAAGCAGATGCAAAAGTGAGCGCTAAAATACTAGCAAATATAGCAGCCATGACATATATCAGTGGCGTATAGATCCCTGATATTCGAATGACTGATCCGGGAGTTAAAAAGATACCAGAACCGATAATTGAATTGATAGATAATAATACGATAGACCAGAAGCCTAATTTTTTCATACATATCACTTACTTTCACATATTTTAATAAAATCTGAAAACAGTCGATCCATCAAACTTTCTCTCCAAAACATTTCAGGGTGCCATTGAATACCGATTAAATAAGGATAGTTTGTAGCTTCAATAGCTTCAATAACCCCATCAGTTGCATGGGCAATGGCCTTAAATTCGGGGGCGAGTGTTTGAATAGTTTGATGATGAAATGAGTTAACCATGATCTGAGAAGTTTCAAATGCATCAGCGAGTCGAGAATTGGGTTCGATATGGATGGTATGCGTCGTTTCAGTAGGGATGTGTTTTTGATGATGGCGTAACGTATGTGCTTCACGATAGGATAAATCTTGATATAAGCTTCCTCCATGGTAAACATTAATGATTTGTGCACCACGACAAATACCTAAAATTGGCATACCTTTACGCTTAGCAACTTCAAGCAACTTAAAGTCAAATAAATCACGTGTTAAAAGCGTTCTGCCAAGCTTCTCATAAGGATCTTGTTGGTATAGAGATGGGCTAATATCATCACCACCAGTTAAGATTAAACCATCTATATGTGCAATCTGTTGTGAAATCATTTCTTGTGAAGTGTGAATCGGTAAAACTAAGGGTATGGCATGATGCTTAACAATGGTATGAATATAATCTTGATTGACGTAGCAACGTTCATATCCGGGAAACATTCCTCCCGTATCGTATGAAATGTTAGCTGATATACCTACTGTGACCAATTTTAATGCACCCACTATCTATAATAATATTTTTAAGTATCATATAAAACATAATAAATGTCAATATTAAACAGGAGTTATCTTTAAAAGTGTCATGTTATTATATGAGTGACTTAAACCGCATATTTAATCAATGTTCCGTTAAAGGGCGTATGATTAAAAAGGACATCTATTAAAAAATTGAATGAGTGATGTAAACAGCTAATGCCATTAAAGTTTTACTAAAGTGTTTTGCTATAAAATATGTATATTTACTACATATATTTTTCTATAAGTCTATGGACCTATTGTGTATAGAAAAATATTTGATATATTTATAAGTAGATAGTAAAAAATGTACTTAAATGAGGTGTTGAATATGAAAAGATTAGCTTTTGCGCTCTTTGCTTTTTTACTTTTATTAGCTGGTTGTGGGGATAAAGATTCAAAAAAAGAAGAACAATCATCGACACAAAATGATAAGACAGAAAAAACGGCAAAACAACAAGAAAAAACGTTAGAGAATAATAAGAAAGAAGTGGCAGACACAACCAATGAGTCACAGCAAACAGAAAATAAAGGAATCGATAAAGATACTAAAAACAATCAGCAAGAGACAAAACAGAAGAATGTACAAAATCAAAGCACTGATAAACAAGCTAATGTGAGTCATTCACCTTCTCATGAGACAAAGAAAGATTTGAACGAAGCATCTAGAATTGCACTCGTATTTTTTGGCAATGATATCCAACACTATACAATAACGAAGTCAGAAATTCTAAAAGGTCAATATGAATATCAAGGTGCTGGGATGACCACTACAAAGAATGTTAATCAATTAACATTAATCCATCAAAGAGACATACCTAACGCGCCATCAGGTATGAAGTTTTATACTTTAGATCCTCCAAAAGGAAATTTTGCGACAATTATTGGTGTAAATCAAAACAAAGTATTTGTAGGTGGGACACAAGGTGCGTTGGTAGATTACCAAGAGTTGCTCACTACAGGTAAAGAAATGAATTTACAAAGTTTGTACGAAGCATATAAAAATGATCCAGCATATACGAGTATTCTAAATAAGATTAAAATAGTAAATTAATAGTATGTATATATTAAAACGGGCTGTGAAAATATCCATCACAAAAGATGATTTCACAGCTCGTTTTAATGTGTTTTTACATGTTCAAACACAGCTTCTGTTAATGTTTCGCAACGATTTTAAAAATGTATCTTAAATTATGATGATTCAGCGGTCTTTGTACGATGACATCATTACAATGGCTGACTATTAATAGGAATTTTTAGAAGTAGATATTTAGAGATGAAAATGGATAATAAAAAGTAAAGTTTTGATAATGATTATCATTGTTGACATTTCAAAAATTTGAGAGTAGGATATTTTTAAATCGTTATGATTACGATTTGTAATTAATGATATTTATTTTAAAAGGAGATGGAATAAAATTGGAAATTGTTCATTTTTCAAAATTCAATCCATCTGGAAATATGACTGTTTTAGTGGATTCACAACATGACCCTAGCCAATATAGGCACATCGCCCAGCAACTTATGAAAAGTTCACATGTGGGTTGTGAACAAGTCGGGTTTATTGTAGATGATGAAGGTGAGCTACCACATCAACTTGTGATGAGTGGCCAAGAATTTTGCGGGAATGGGACTTTGTCATTTATTCGTTATTTGAAGGATAGAAATTTACTAACGACGTCCTCTTTTAAATTGAAGGTATCCGGAATGGACACGCCTGTTCATTGTGCGATACATGAAACACCTCAACAATTTGAAACGACGCTCCCACAACCAAAAAAAATATTAGAAAGACAATATAAGATTGATGATGTCTTGTTTGAAGGGTTGGAAATTCAATATGATACATATCAACACTTTGTATTCCCAATTACAGTGTGGTCAGAAAAGCTAGCCTCCTCTATCGAATCATTTGTTAGAGCCGAAGAATGGCCAGAACATCTGACGGCTGTTGGGTTGATGTTATATGATACACTGCATCAGCGCTTGTATCCCCTCATCTATGTGCCACAGATAGATAGCATCATATGGGAGCAAAGTTGTGGGTCAGGAACGGGTTCGGTAGGTGTCTATGAAGCGTATCAAAACCAGTTAGAACATTTAGAAAAAGAAATTGTACAACCTGGAGGTGCGTTGACTGCCATTGTTGATCACAATGATGAGGGCTATCAAGTTGCAATCAAAGGAAATGTTTCAACGGTTGCCACAGGTTTAGCATACATAGAATAGGAGTACGTGATGAATAAAATACAACAGAACACACATGAAATTGAAGCGCAATTAAAACATTACCAACAGCAATTCGAACACCTTTATCATAACATTCAACAAGGCGAACGTGCACTTAATGATTTGGAACGCTTAATTGATGAATATAGCAGTTATATATTGGATGAACAGCCCAAGCAACAGTATGAGCATTGGCGGAGTCAGACTACAGAACAGCAGCATCTTATTAAACCACTAGCAGATATTACTGCAAAATGCGTTAAATTGATGGAGTCCTCTCGAGCACGCCGTTTGATTCATGGTGAGCATGGGACGACAGGATATTTTGACAATATTGAACATTGCATTTCGGAAGAATTTGGACAGTTTGAAATTACATGTGAAGATACAGTGCTATTAGTAGGATCAGGTGCGTACCCTATGACTTTAGTTCAAATTGCAAAAGAAACAGGCGCACGTGTCATTGGAATTGATATTGATGAAGAAGCGGTGCGCTATGGACAACAAGTCATTCGCATTTTAGCCCCAGATGCGCCAATAGAAATACATCAAGCAACAGTATCCGAACTAGAAGGAATTCAAAATGTCACACATGTCATCTTCAGCTCAACGGTCGAAATGAAATACGACATTTTAGAAGAACTTTATCACCTTACCGGTCATGACATTGTGGTGTCTATGCGTTATGGTGATGGCTTGAAATCTATATTTAATTATCCTAAACAAGAGACACATCCGCAGCAGTGGACTTTTGTAGATGACATTACACGTCCGGATCAAATCTTTGATATTGCACTCTACCAAAAAAAATCAGAAGGGCGTGCATAATAATGAAAAAATCTGTCTTAATTGCAGGGACAGGTCCGGTCGCCGTGCAGCTTGCAGTGTTATTCAAGACCTATACAACACATCATGTAGATATGGTGGGGCGAAGTGACGTTTCAGCAAAGGCACAACAGTTTTGGCAAGCATACCAAAATGCACAGCAACTTGAAGTACAAGTTCAAAATGACTTGCATATGGCGTTAGCAGGTACTGCAACACTTGGACGATTGTATGAGCGTTATGAAGCAGTCGAGCCACATTATGATGTGCTCGTGCTTGCATGTACTGCCGATGCATACAGTCAGGTTATACAACAGTTGTCTCCAGCTGTACGTCAACAACTCAAACATGTCGTGCTTGTTTCTCCTACGTTTGGTTCTCATATGGTCGTCCAACAGCAGTTTAGTGCAGAACAGCCGAATATTGAAGTGATTTCATTTTCTACATATTTAGGTGATACGACTGTATCGCATCCTGAAACACCACATCGTGTACTGACAAAAGGAATAAAAAAACATTTGTATATCGGTACAATATATGAACAATCTGACTTTTCCCAGGAAATAATAGATTTGTTATCTGAAGTTCAAATTCCAGTGACGCAAGTTGCCCATCCACTCATGGCAGAGTCGCGAAACAGCTCACTTTATGTGCATCCAGCGTTATTTATGAATAAACATGCTTTGAAAGCAGTGTTTGAAGGAATGACCGTACCATTTTATGTATACAAATTATTTCCAGAAGGTCCTATTACGATGCAGTTAATCGCTGAAATGCGACAAATGTGGCAAGAAGTTATGGCGATATTGAAACATTTAAATATCGATACGTTAAATCTATTGAAATTTATGGTGAAAGAAAATTACCCCCTTCGCCCTGAAACGATGGATGATGATCGGATTGAAGCGTTTGAAACACTTTCAGCCATCGAGCAAGAATATTTATTATACGTACGTTATACCGGTATTTTAATTGATCCGTTTTCAGAGCCAGATGAAAATGGTAAGTATTTTGATTTTTCAGCAGTTCCTTTTAAAGAAGTTTTTCGAAATGAGGAAGGTGTTTGGCAAATTCCTCGCATGCCGAACGAAGACTATTACCGTACACAAATGATGCGAGGTATAGCACAAGCATTGAACATCTCCACGCCAATGATGGATACATTGATTCAACGCTATGAAGCACAACTGACGGCATTTCAAAAAGCACATCCTAATGATCGTGTATCCACGCAATTTCAAATACAGTCGTTCGAGGAAGATATCAACAGTATCGCTAAATTATTGAACTCTGAAGGATAAAGGGAATGTGTTAAGTTCATTGATTGGATGAAACTCCATTTTGAGAACCAGTAAAATGACTGTGAAACAAAATTCAACTATGAAGTGACTGGATTGATAAAAGTGTTCAAGGTGGGTCATCATGAGTACCCATTGACACTGATATTTATACGCTAAAGAAAATCAAGCAAATTTAACAATGTGTACTAAAAATGCTAGCACTACTGAAAGAAATGAGATAAAGAGAGGATATGAATGATGATGAAAAATTTAAAGTGGATTGCCGTAAGTATAGTAATGTTACTTGTACTTGCAGCCTGTGGTAACTCTAAAGCATTAGAGCAGAAAAAAGAAGATAAAAATCTTACATATGCCACATCGAAAGATATTGGGGATATGAACCCGCATGTATACGGTGGGTCAATGTCAGCACAAGGTATGGTCTATGAATCATTAGTTGATCATACACAAAAAGGGATTGAACCGTTATTAGCTGAATCTTGGGACGTATCGGAAGATGGAAAAACCTACACATTTCACTTAAGAAAAGGTGTAAAATTCCAAGATGGGACACCGTTTAATGCAGACGCCGTGAAAAAGAACTTTGATGCTATTCAAGCAAATCAAAAATTACATTCTTGGATTAAATTATCAACATTAATCGACCGTACAGAAGCAAAAGATGATCATACCTTTGTGATGACTTTGAAGGAGCCATACAACGCAACGTTGGAAGAACTAGCCATGACACGACCTTACGTTTTTGTCTCACCAAAATCATTTAAAGCAGAGGGTACAAAAGATGGTTTGAAATCTTATGTTGGTACAGGTCCATATCAATTAAAGTCACATGATAAAGATGAGCAAGCGACATTTGAACGTAATGAAGATTATTGGGGTGGCAAACCACATTTGAAAACGATAGTCGCTAAAGTATTACCAGCAGGTGAAACATCATTTTTAGCGTTACAAAAAGGTGAAGTGAACTTTGCGTTTACGGATGACCGTGGTACAGATAACATCGACAATGAAGCAATGAAAAAATTAACAGACAATGGCGATTTCCAATTGAAGCGCAGTCAACCGATGAATACGAAAATGATTGTTGCAAACTCTGGTAAAAAAGACAGCCCTGCACAAGATAAAGCGGTGCGTGAAGCATTGTGGTATAGCGTCGATCAAAAGCGTATTGCGGACAAAATTTTAGAGGGTACTGAAAAGCCTGCGTCACAATTATTCTCGAAAAACGTGCCGCATGCGAACATTGATTTACCAAAACGTGATTTTGATTTGAAAAAAGCAGCGGCGCTATTAGACGAAGCGGGATGGAAGCAAAATGACAAAGGTGAAGTGCGTGAAAAAGACGGTCAAAAGCTTGAGATGACGTTATATTACGACAACCATTCAAGCTCGCAAAAACAAGAAGCTGAATTTATTCAAGCGAAAGCGAAAGAAATTGGTATGGCATTGAAAATTGTAGGAGAAACATCTGATAAAGTGGCAGAGCGCCGTACATCAGGTGATTATGACTTACTGTTTAACCAAACATGGGGTCTTCAGTATGATCCACAAAGCACGATTTCTGGCTTTAAAGCAGATACAGGTTATAAAGCAGCCGTTTCAGGTATCAAAGAAAAAGACCAACTGTTTGATGACATTGATACAGCTTTAAAAACACAAGATGCAAAAGAGCAAGACCAAAAGTATAAAGACATTTTAACAACAGTACATGATGAAGCAATCTTTATTCCGATTTCTCACGGAGGTATGACAGTTGTCGCTCCGAAAGATTTAGAACATATTTCATTTAAACAATCACAATACGAATTGCCATTTGAACAAATGGATTACAAATAAGGTGGTCCATCAATGGCATATAGTGCGATGAAACGTTTGTTACTGATGATACCGTTGTTGATTGTCATTAGCTTTTTGACTTTTGCATTAACGCATTTATCTAGTGAAGATCCAGCCGTCGTCATTCTACATGCACAAGAAGTACCAGATATTACGCAAAGTTTAATTGAACAAACACGTGCCAAGTACTATTTAGATGCGCCGTTCCTCGTACAATACTGGGAATGGCTGCAATCCGCGGTACAGCTACAATTTGGACATAGTTTCGTAACTGGCGAAGATGTCGGTTTGAGACTATGGCCTGCATTTTTTAATACATTGAAGTTAACATTGATTTCAAGTGTGGCGATTATTGTGTTGTCGCTGTTGTTTGGTATTTTGACAGCATTGTTGCGTGGGACATGGTTTGATCGTATGACACGGACGACAGCTTTCGTATTAACCGCGATTCCATCTTATTGGCTAGCGGCGATATTGATTATTTTTCTATCAGTTAAATTGAATGCATTACCGACGTCGGGATTAACAGGTCCTGAAAGCTATATTTTACCTGTTGCGGTGATCACGCTTGGTTATACCGGCATTTATTTTAGAAATGTCAGAAGTGCGGTCATTCAGCAACTTGATCAAGATTATGTGCTCTATATGCGAGCGATGGGTGTGCCGATGTCGCAACTGCTCGTTTATGTGGCACGTAATGCAATGCAAGTCGTCGTTTCTATTTTTTGTATGTCGATTCCTATTATTTTAGGCGGTTCTGTCGTCATCGAAAATGTATTTGCGTGGCCGGGTATGGGTCAACTGAGTGTCAAAGCCGTGTTGGAACAAGATTTTCCAATGATTCAAGCATATGTTCTTATCGTTTCGGTACTATTTATCTTATTTAATACATTGGCAGACGTCATTAATATGTGGCTGAACCCGAAATTAAGGGAGGAGCATTAAGATGATTGTTTTCCAAAGATTATTAAATGATAATGGCGCAAAATGGGCGTTGGCAATCATTGCTGTTTATATTTTACTCGGGGTATTCGCGCCGATTGTAACGCCTTATGACCCCAATACAGTGAATATCGATGACAAATTTGCCGGCATGTCATTTGCACATTGGCTTGGTACGGACCATTTAGGTCGAGATATTTTAACACGCTTGATTTTTGCGATACGTCCGAGCTTTTTGCTTATCTTGTTTGCGTTAGCGTGTTCGGTGTTGATAGGGACGCTACTCGGCTTCATCTCAGGCTACTTTGGGCGCTGGGTGGATGCACTCGTGATGCGTATTTGCGATGTGATGTTATCGTTTCCTACATATGTTATGACGCTCGCTTTGATCGGTGTACTCGGCATTGGGTTAAAAAGTATTATCGTTGCACTGATCATTACGCGCTGGGCATGGTTTTGCCGAATTATCCGCACAAGTGTGATGCAATATCGCAATTCAGATGATGTGAAATTTGCACGTACGATTGGTCTGTCACACGCTCGGATTATTATGACACACATTTTGCCGCGAACTTTAGCAGATATTGCGATCATTTCAACGAGTTCGATGGTGTCGATGATCTTACAAATTTCAGGATTTTCATTTTTAGGACTCGGCGTTAAAGCACCGACAGCAGAATGGGGGATGATGATGAATGAAGCACGTAAAGTGATGTTCAGTCACCCTGAGTTGATGTTTGCGCCAGGTATTGCGATTATCGTCATTGTGTTAGCGGTGAACTTTTTATCCGATGCGCTCCAAATTGCGATTGATCCAAAATTGTCACAACAACAAATGAAGCAACGCATTAAGAAAGGGTGGATATAATGGTAGAACAATTGATGCGTGTAGAAGATTTAACACTCATTGATGGTCATACGAACCATGTCCTCGTCCACCACTTTAATTTGACGTTACATCGTGGTGAGGTCATTGCGATTATCGGTGAAAGTGGCAGTGGTAAATCGATGACGTGTAAAGCATTACTGGGATTGAACGACCGTAATATTCGAATGAGCGGTGAAATTTGGTTCCAAGAAGAGGCGCTTCATAATGCGTCTGAAGCGGACTTTCGAAAAATCAGAGGCCGACGTATTGCAATGATTATGCAACAAGGTGCGACAGCGTTTAACCCTTCTTTTACAGTTGGTGCACAGTTGACGATGATGTTGAAACAGCACCGTCCTATGTCGACACAACAACAGAAGGCGACGTTACAACATTACTTCGACATGCTTGGTTTACGAGATTTTGAGCGTATTTTAAAATCATATCCGCATCAATTGTCAGGAGGCATGTTGCAACGGTTAATGATTATATTAGCACTCGCACTCCAACCGGACATCATTATTGCGGATGAGCCGACTACAGCACTCGATGCCATTACACAGTATGAAGTCATTGAAGAATTACGTGAGGTCAAAGAAAAAATCGGTTGTGCCATGATTTTTGTCTCTCATGACTTAGCAGTTGTAAAGTCGATTGCAGATCAGGTTATTGTGATGCGTAATGGTGATGTCGTTGAAGCAGGACCAGCACATCAATTATTCACAGCACCGCAACATGCGTACACTCAATTTTTGATTGCAGCACGAGATCGTGTGACACGTTATTACAAATCATTGCGAGGTGATGCGTCATGTTAGAAGTTCAAAACGTCACGAAATCTTATCGTAGTGGTGTGAAGAGGCAAAAACGACAAATCGTGAAACAAGTCAGTTTTCAATGCAGTAAAGGACAAAGTATAGCGATTATTGGAGAAAGTGGTAGTGGTAAATCCACATTGGCGCGTATGATATTAGGTATTGAAAAGCCAGATACAGGAACTGTGATGTTGGATGGACAACCGGTCTGTCAACGTCATACCCGTCTTGGGAAAATGAGCGTCGTGTTTCAAGATTACAAGTCTTCACTGCATCCCTATTTCAATGTTCGTCAAATTTTAAACGAGGCACTTAGTCAATGCGATACACCGGTTGACGATAAAGAAGCGCATATGACTGCTTTGCTCGAACGTGTCGGGTTAAGTGCAGCCTTTTTAAATAAATATCCTCAGATGATGTCAGGAGGAGAAGCGCAACGTGTCGCTATTGCAAGAGCGGTCATTACGAATCCAGACTACATTGTGTTAGATGAAGCGATTAGTGCGCTCGACATGTCGATTCAGTCGCAAATTCTAGATTTATTAACGACACTGAGAGATAAATATCAGCTCAGTTTGATTTTCATTACACATGATATTCAAGCGGCGGTCTATTTATGTGAAGATTTGATCATTTTTAATGACGGTCAAATTCAAGAGCGACTCAATAGACACCAGTTGAAAACGCTTCAAAATGATTATACGCGTGAACTTTTTGAAAAACAATTTATGAATTAGGAGGCTTTGATATGAAAGGTGCACTCGCTTGGCCTTTTTTGAGATTGTATATTCTCGCGCTATTTTTCTTTAGTGCGAATGCTATTTTAAATGTCATGATCCCGTTACGCGGACATGATTTAGGTGCAACCAATGCGACCATTGGTATTGTCATGGGGGCATACATGTTGACTGCCATGCTTTTTCGTCCATGGGCAGGGCAAGTTATCGCCAAAGTCGGTCCCATTAAAATATTAAGATGGATATTAATTATTAATGGTTTTGCACTGATCTTATATGGATTTACAGGTTTAGAAGGTTACTTTATTGCACGTGTGATGCAAGGTGTATGTACAGCCTTTTTCTCTATGTCATTACAAATCGGGATTATCGATGCGTTACCTGAAGAGGATCGTTCACAAGGTATTTCCTTATACTCACTCTTTTCTTACATACCAGGCATTATCGGACCAATGATTGCAGTGGGGATTTGGCAATTGGATAACTTGAGTTATTTCGCATTGACGATGATCATTATCGCGATTACGACAGGTGTGGTCGGTTTCAGTGCGACGCTTCATGGACATGATGATGCAGACACGACTCCTGCGCAACAAGAAAAGATGCCATATGGTGCGATGACAGTGTTCTTGCAGTTATTTAAAAATCCGTTTTTATTAAAAGCTGGGACGATTATGCTTGTTGCCTCAATTGGATTTGGTGCAGTGGCAACGTTTATCGTGTTGTATGTCAATAAGTATCAAGTCGGTCACGCGAGTTTATTTTTAGCTGTACAAGCCATTACGGTTGTATTTGCACGTTTCTTTTTACGTCAATACATTCCTTCAGATGGACGCTGGCACGTTCGGTTTATGTTAGGTGTCCTCGGATTATTAACTGTCGCGCTGTTATTCATTGCAATCGGTCCTTATGTCGGCGGATGGATACTTTATATCAGTGCTGTTATGATTGGTTTGACGCAAGCGATGGTGTATCCGACATTAACTTCATTTTTAAGCTTTAAATTACCGAAAGTTGGACGAAATATGTTACTCGGTCTCTTTATCGCAACAGCTGACTTAGGTGTTTCACTCGGGGCTGCATTAATGGGGCCTATAGCAGATATGGTTGGCTATGCAAATATGTATCTCATTTGTGGTATTTTAATGGCATTCATTACACTGATGAGTATTGAGAGAAGACCGCAGTTTATAGAAAAATAACGTAGAAAATGAACAGGCTAGGGTGCATTTCAAAGTTTCCTAGCCTGTTTTCAATTGAAAAAATAAATTTTAAAGGTAAAGAAATATCTTAATAAAACAGTATTAGTGACAAAGCCTTGAGTTTCGAAATATATTTTAATAACAGAAAATATACACAAGTGGTTATTGTTACTTTACTTGATATATGAGAATGATTTTACCTAGTAAATGAGAAAAGCAATGTCCTATATTAAAGTACATTGCTTTTTCTATTAACGAATACCTATGACTAAACTATCTCTAGCTGTTTCTACAACTTCTGTACTGATTTTATCTAAGCCATTTATATCCATAATTCTATCTATCTGTGCAAATAAACGATGAATCAGCCTAAAATTCCCTTTTGTAATTTTAATAATCGTCGTTATTGCCTCATAATCAGTAAAATCTTCGAGTTTTAGATCAAATCCTAAATCTTGCCACTTATATTCTAATATATGATGCGTCTCGTCTTTACTTAGATTATCAAATTCATGTGCAAAACCTATACGCGAATATAGTTGAGGATAACGAGATAGTTTTTTCTCTATACCTGGCATACCAATAAATATCATTGCTAAATTATGTTCATCATAAATAGCTCTTAATTGCTCTAAATGTTGCACTTTAAGGCGATCAATCTCATCTACTATAATTAAATCAATATATTTAAACATATCACTATAATGTTTACTATGATCATGACCATACTTATTTACGATGTGTAATTTTTGACCCAAATCAATACTTGCACTAATACTATATAGATCATTACTTAATCTTGTTTGTTTTTCAGCCGGTGCAGTATAAAATATCTTATTCACCGATAATATATCATCAGTCGTTTTACTAGCTAGATCTTCCCACCCTCTATGATTAACTTGCTTTTCAATAGTATTCCAATTTGTGTAATACCTAGAAGATAAAGTTTTTCCGACACCAGGTTGACCATAGCAGATCCCAATATATTGATATTTGATACAAGCATCGCAAAATTCAGCAAATCGTTTATACTCTTTCGTTTCAATGAAATTCTGATTTTTAGTCATTACGATACCTCTTTAATTTTTTGACGTTTTTGGTCGTTTCTTGAGGTGAGTAACCATAACTTTTTTCTTCCTTAATTAAATCAGTGGTGCTTGGACTAGCAATGTTTTGTTTTAAGTGTTTTCTTCTCTGACTACGTGCGTGTTGTATCTCTTTTATATCAATTGAATAATCAGCTAAATCAGGGGATATTGCTGTACAAAGAAATTCATCTCTATAAAAAACGCGTATTTCAGCCATATCATTGGGATTGTAACGAATTAATACATACTCACCTACATAAGCAGTTAGGTTTGTATTACTGTATCTAAAGCCTTGAAAATGAATACCATCTGAATGAATTTTTCTAGATTTAGGTATTTCTAATAATAATAAATCAAGTTGTTCTAAACTGCTTGGCATATTAGGAAAAAAATGATTACTGTTCCACCGATTGATAGGAGTGCTCTGGATAGCACTGTGCTCTTTTTGATTATAATCTTCAATTAAAAAGTATCGTAATTTTTCTTCGAAATTTTGAAAATCTATTAAATCGCTAGAAGTATCATTATTGTTTATATATCCAGGAAGTTGTTCTAAGAAAGTTTGGTTAACTGTCTGAAAAAACCGTTCTATTTTCCCGCGACCACGAGGGACACCAACTTTTGAAAACATCAAGTTAATTTTCAAATCAATAGCGACTTGTTCCATGTGGTGCGAGGTAAAGTCACTCCCGTGATCTGTGTAGAATTTTTCGGGTATACCACATACTGGCCAATTGGTATTATTCTTATTCCATATTGCTTGGTGTAGTGTTAATGCTGTGTTTTGAGCATTAGGAGCATCAAAACTTATAAAGTAGCCTGCAATTGCACGACTATAGTCATCCATAATAATGGTTAGCCATGGTCTATTGATATTACCTTTTTGATCTAATATATAAATATCTAGCAAAGTATGGTCGGCTTGCCATATTTCATTGGGTCTTGAGGATTCTCTTATTTGTATTAAATCGTACTTATTTTGATAGTATTTTTCACCTTGGTGAGAGAAATCAATAACAGACTTAGGCATTGCTTTAATAATACTATAAACTTGTTTATAACTTGGTTTATAAAAATTATTCTCTATACAATAATTAGCGATTTTCCTATGAATCGTAGCAATACTATTTCTTTTATTCTTGAGTGCAAGGCGTTTAATCTCGTCTATTATGTTTTGTTTTAATTTATGCTCACCTTTATCAACTCTTGTATTATGAATTAGACCAGTAAGACCTTGTTCCTTATATAATTTATTCCACCTATAAAGTGTACTTAACGCAATACCTTTGCTTTTAGAAATGCTTGATAAAGATTGCTTGCCCAAGATAAAAGGTTTTATAATATTGTACTTTTGAGTAGCTTCTTTACGTTTGGCTTCAGAAAAATTAGTTAGATACTTCTCCTTGTTTTTCATCTTCCTTTTCCTCCAATTTATTGAGGTAACGATAAATCGTTGTACGTGAAACTTGCCACTGCTCTGCAATTGTCTTAATTGGCGTGCCATTATCATAAAGTGTCTTAAGTAAGTTTAAATCTTTTTGATTTAATTTTTCGGGTCTACCTCCATAGCGTCCTCTAGCACGTGCTGCAATTCGGCCAGCTGAAGAACGTTCTAAAATTAAATTTCGTTCAAATTCTGCAAACGCTGCGAATAAATGAAATAATAATTGTCCTGTAGAACTTGATTTATCCATCGTTATATTTTCTTCTAAACTATGGAAACTTACACCTCGTTCGTTAAGCTCATTAACTAATGTGATTAAATCCTCCATATTACGTCCTAGTCTGTCGAGTCTCCAAACAACAATCGTATCTCCTGATCTCGCAAATTCAATTGCTTTATCTAATCCAGGTCTTTTACTTTTTGAACCACTAATATGGTCGCTAAATATCTTTTCACAACCATATGCGTTTAATCGGTCCTCCTGTAAATTCAGATTTTGTAATCCAGTTGAAACTCTTGCATAACCTATTTTCAAAATACAAACCTCCTATATACATATACAGTGTACCATAACTTAATTTCAAGGTCTTTTGTGAACATAGATTTTTTGTTGGGTTTTTGAACACGAAAATATATGTATTACTCACTTATTTCGGCATAAAAAGAGAGTGTACAGAAAATGGTTATTTTCTGTACACTCTCATCTTTAATAATATATTTTAAATGTTATTAACAAAACTAATTTAATAAGAGTCAAGCATAGTTTACATATGTATTATGTTTGAAACATATCTCTAATTACTTTTTACTAATATCATTTAAAATGTCTCGCAATTCTTCAATTTCTTTGTTATTTAATTCTTCATTTTTCGCAAAATTCAGCACTAAACTTTTCATGTCCCCTCCATACAGTTTATTAAGAAAGGTTTTAGCAGTTTTCATTTTAATATCGTCTTCTTTAATATTTGATGAGTAAAAATAAATATTCTCTGATTTGTATCGTTTTATAATCTCTTTTTTATATAGTCTTGTGATTAATGTTCTAATCGTTTTATCGCTAACTTCTTTATATTTTTGAATTTCAACTACAATTTCATTAGCTGATACTGATTTTTTACCCCATATTATATTCATAACATCCCATTCAGCCATAGATATTTCAACTTGCTTATTGGCCATTTAAAACACCCATTTCTTTTAATATTTTTTCACTGATTAATTCAGCATTTTTCCCAGATGGCTTTCCATCTGATAAATGTGTAGCAAAATAATACTTATCATGATTTGTAATTACGTAACCTACAAACCACCCATTATTATACTTCCCGTTTACTATACCTGTACCTGTTTTCCCATACAGTTCATACTTTTCATTTTTCTTAATCAATAATGAAGAAGATAATTGATTCTTTGCTTTTTTACTAAAATGGTTATTTTGTTCCATCATATTTTTAAAAACTATTACTTGTTCAAGATTAGATATTTTCAAACTATCTTCCATCCAATAGCTTTTATAACTTCCCAAATTTTTATTACCATAATTTAATTGCTTGAGTTGAGTCGCAGTATAGTTCTTTGGTATTTGATCGCTAATACGTTCGAAGTACCAATTAACTGAATTTTGCATTGCTGTATTTAAATCTTGTTCCTTATTCCAAGCATCAAAAGGGTAATGCTTATGATTCCATGACATACGTGAATTTTCATCATTTATAATATGTCGGTCAAGTCCAAACATAGCTAAATAAATTTTATAAGTTGAATTAGGAGAATACCTTTTTCTACTTTCTTTTTCGTTATAAATATAGTATTTGTCTTTCTTCATGCTGTACATGACGAAAGATCCACTATTTGAACCAAAAATTTTACTTTTATCTAAAATTTGGTAATCGTTGTGTAAGGGCTTTTTATAATTATAATCAGTTATGGATTGCCCCATCAAAAACTGGCTTTGAATTACCATGAGCAAAAAAGTAAAAATACAAATAAAAATTAGAATTAATTTGGACTGTTTTTTCAGATTGGCTTCTTTTATATTAATTAATCTTCTTTTGAGTAATGACTTTTTACCATTAAATGAATGGCTTAATATATTTTTATTAAAAAATGGAACATTTAATACGGAGTCCATAATAGATTCCGCATAAGTTTTAAATTCATTTTTGTTAATATTATTAAGGACAAATCTATCGGCTTCTACTTCATTGTCATGAATTATCTTTCTTTTTACAATATGTACTAATGGATTGTAACTCATAATAATAGAGAAGATATTAAAGATAATTAAATGTAAAGTATCTCTATTTTTAGCATGAGCATATTCATGCAATATTATATATTTTAGTCTTTTGTCAATTACACTTTTAAAATATGAACTAGGAATCAAAATAATATATTTCCCATACCAAAAAGTTATTGGAGATTGAATAGTCTCTGCTTTTCGAATCACAATATTTTTTTTATATTGATGGTTGAAAAGTATCGTATCTATTTTATTTTTTTCATTTTCGTTTAGATAAAGTGACTGTTTCTTTAAATATTTAAGATATAATAAGGCTTTCAAAAATTTAAAATTTAAAATAATAACTAAAACTATCCAAATAACTGTGCAGATATTATCAATTGAATCCCAATTAAACTTATGGATATCTGTTGCGAACTCTTGAATAGGTTTGGTGGTATTTATGTTATGGTTCAAGTCGTGTGACTTACTTTCAACTGTGGGCGCTTGATTATTCACATTATTAAATTTAAAAAGAGAGAATTTAATAGGAATGAAAGGAATTAATCCTGCAAGAAGAGTTAGATACCAAACTTTATAATTTAACATATAATTAAAATAGCGTTTTAATATGTACCTAAAAAATAATAACAATAGAAATATAAAACAAAAGCTTACTATGCTCATTATTAATAACTTAGCCATTTCAACACCTTCTTTCAAATATTTATAATAAACTATTGACACCGATATTACAATTGTAATATTATTGATTTATAAAAATTACAACTGTAATATCGGAGGGTTTATTTTGAAAAAGTTAATATTTTTAATTGTAATTGCTTTAGTTTTAAGTGCATGTAATTCAAACAGTTCACATGCCAAAGAGTTAAATGATTTAGAAAAAAAATATAATGCTCATATTGGTGTTTATGCTTTAGATACTAAAAGTGGTAAGGAAGTAAAATTTAATTCAGATAAGAGATTTGCCTATGCTTCAACTTCAAAAGCGATAAATAGTGCTATTTTGTTAGAACAAGTACCTTATAATAAGTTAAATAAAAAAGTACATATTAACAAAGATGATATAGTTGCTTATTCTCCTATTTTAGAAAAATATGTAGGAAAAGATATCACTTTAAAAGCACTTATTGAGGCTTCAATGACATATAGTGATAATACAGCAAACAATAAAATTATAAAAGAAATCGGTGGAATCAAAAAAGTTAAACAACGTCTAAAAGAACTAGGAGATAAAGTAACAAATCCAGTTAGATATGAGATAGAATTAAATTACTATTCACCAAAGAGCAAAAAAGATACTTCAACACCTGCTGCTTTCGGTAAGACTTTAAATAAACTTATCGCAAATGGAAAATTAAGCAAAGAAAACAAAAAATTCTTACTTGATTTAATGTTAAATAATAAAAGCGGAGATACTTTAATTAAAGACGGTGTTCCAAAAGACTATAAGGTTGCTGATAAAAGTGGTCAAGCAATAACATATGCTTCTAGAAATGATGTTGCTTTTGTTTATCCTAAGGGCCAATCTGAACCTATTGTTTTAGTCATTTTTACGAATAAAGACAATAAAAGTGATAAGCCAAATGATAAGTTGATAAGTGAAACCGCCAAGAGTGTAATGAAGGAATTTTAATATTCTAAATGCATAATAAATACTGATAACATCTTATATTTTGTATTATATTTTGTATTATCGTTGACATGTATAATTTTGATATCAAAAACTGATTTTCCCTCTATTATTTTCGAGATTTATTTTCTTAATTCTCTTTAACAAACTAGAAATATTGTATATACAAAAAATTATAAATAATAGATGAATAGTTTAATTATAGGTGTTCATCAATCGAAAAAGCAACGTATCTTATTTAAAGTGCGTTGCTTTTTTCTCATTTATAAGGTTAAATAATTCTCATATATCAAGCAAAGTGACAGGTTATTAAAATTTTGAAAAATCGCTATACACATCATTGTGCATCAAATTTAATATAATATGACAAATCGGAATTCACAATCTCTTCATCTAATGCGCCATTCCATTGATGATGGTAATTCAATGGTTGCTCAGAAGCTTGCCACACTTCAAAACTTTTACGGTCATCCCATAATGAAATCACAACATAATGATTTTGTGGGTCCCAGGGTCTCAAAACACGTAGCGATATGAAGCCATGTACATCATTCAAATCTGCTGTGCGACTTAGAAAGCGTTCCTCAAATGTTTCACTTTGATTCAGATCTACTTTAATATAATTTAAGACACAAAAATGATGCGGTGTGAGCTCGCCTGTCGCTTCTATAGCAGTATATGTTTTGGTATCATTATTTTTATATATGGTCACTGTTGTCCCATCTTCTTCAATTTGATAAAGAAAATCTTTATGAGAGAGTATCATGCTTTATACCTCCTTATACTTATTAACAAATACCCGTTATTTCACATTTTAATTGCACAAATTAAATTTATCGCAAATTATATATTAAATTTTCTAAATTCAATGTAAAATTTAAAAACGAATATTAAATTAAAAACCGCCACATATCTTTATGTAGCGGTGAATCAGCAGCATAATGAAACATATAGAGAGGGCAACATAGTATTAAAAAATTTTTAAATGTCACATTTTATAAATTAAACTTTAATTCGAATGTGTATTGACCTGTTCTTTTTGTTCGACAGCAATACTCCATAATAAAAAGACGAGTCCAATTAATGTGAGTAATGGCGCGATTAAACTTAGACTAGCGATGGGGAGTGTGCTGACAACAAGACCGCCGATAAAAGCACCTAATGCATTTCCGATATTAAAGGCGGATTGATTGAGTGTACTGGAAAGTGTCGGCGCTTCTTGGGAAATGAGCGTACTTTTGTATTGAAGTGAAGGGCTCATGCTAAAGCCAATAAAACCGAAAAGAAAGACGCCGATCACCATGATTATCGGGTGGAACTGAATGAAGTAGAGCAGTCCAAAGTAAAGCACAAAAATAATAAAAATGCTCATTAATGCTTTGTTTAAATTCCAATCTGCAAGCTTGCCACCTACAATATTACCGAGTGTCACGCCAACACCGAATACAATCAGAATAGATGAAATGAATTGTTCAGGAATGTGGGTCACATCGATGAGTACAGATGAAATATAAGTAAAGTAGGCGAACACACTACTAAAACCGAACAATGTCATCCCGAGAGTTAACCACAGTCTTTTTTCTTTTAAAATGCGTAATTCATCTTTGATAGAAGCGGTACGCATTTCTTTTGGCATCGGGACAAACATCATAATGCCGATGAGTGCAATGACGCCAATGACAGCAATAATTAAAAACGTCATGTGCCAACCGAGTTTTTGTCCAATTAATGTACCGAATGGTACGCCGAGAATGTTGCTCAGGCTGAGACCCATAAACATTAATGCCATTGCACTTGCACGATATTGGCTTGCGACCATACTTGCAGCTAAAATAGAGCCAATGCCGAAAAATGAGCCATGTGCAAGTGATGTGACGATACGACTGAGCATCAATGTCGTGTAATTCGGACTGAGACCACCGAGAATGTTACCGAGAATAAAAATGCCCATCAGCAACATTAACAACGCTTTACGGTTAAGTCGGAAAGTGAGCATGACGATGATAGGGCCTCCAATCGCGACACCTAAAGCGTAACCAGTAATCAATTGTCCTGCCTGGCTCACAGACACATTTAAATCATTCGCCACGTTAGGAAGTAAGCCCATGATGACGAATTCAGTCATTCCAATCGCAAATGCCCCAATCGCTAACATCCATATTGCAATAGGATACTTCTTCATAATGGATACCTCCTGATTTATCTTTTTAACAGAGTTATCGTACATATCTTATAGTTATAATTCAATATGTGGGTCTTTACCAGAAAATCAAAGTAAGCTCTTGTTCGTATAGTTTTGTTGATATTTAGTTACCTTATGAACTAGGTTTGATTTGTATGGTTGGAAGAGCTGATTTCATTAAAGTACGACGGCTTAGAAAATCAAATTCAGTATAGAGACGATGATAAGGAGAGCAACCAACACTTTTTGGACGTACTCAGGCATTTGGCGTCCTATTTTTAAGCCAAGTGGCGCAAATAACATACTTCCAACAACTAAGAATAATGCATCACCAAGCGGAATATACCCTTGAAAAAGTTTAAACATAAAGGCCCCTATAGAAGAAATAAAAGCAATCACAACACTATTTGCCACGACAGTATGCATCGGTATTTTGAAAAAAACTAATAATACTGGAATAATTATAAAGGCGCCTCCAGCCCCAATCACACCAGAAATTGCACCAATGACTAAACCTGTCAATAGCAGTACAACTTTACTGAATTTTAAGTTTGCTTCTGTTTGTGGTTTGATTTTAATCATTATTAAGACGAGTGCCAATATAGCAATGACAACATATACGCTATTTACGAATCTCTCTGTTAATACTTCTGCAATTGTAGCTCCTAACGCACTACCGATGAGCATGCTACTTCCCATCCAAAGAATGAGTTTAAGAGAAAAATCCGGTGTTTGACGCGCACGTATTGAACTGCTTAAAGTACTAAAAAATACTTGCGCAGATGTAAGTCCTGAAGCGATATAAGCATTGTAAGAAGGGAGGCCAAGCATAGGGGGAATAATGAGTAGTGCGGGATAAATAATAATCGCACCGCCTATACCTACCATACCCGAGAGAATACCACCAATAATACCGAGGAGCGAGAGAAAAATATAAAGCATTATTTACTTTTCACCAATAAGTTCACAGCTTCGTCAATGATTTGTTGTCTATTTTCTTCGTTTTCTTCTGCTGCCTTAATACACTCTACTAAATTCTCACTAATAATAATACTAATGAGACGTTGTAACGAACCTTTAGAAGCACTTAATTGTGTCACAATATCCTTGCAGTGCTGTTCTTCTTCCATCATTTTAATGACGCCATTTAATTGACCTTGAACTCTTTTAATTCGGTTAATCATTTTTTTATCGTATTCCATACCTTATGTCCTCCTAAAGTAATATATGAGGTTTATCATATAAAAAAGCAAGAAATTTGTCAAATACCCCCGTAGGTATTTGACAAGAGATTCAGCATCCATTATTATACCCCTATAGGTATTTGGAGGAGGTCTAATATTGAATTTTAGTGAACTTGAGATAAAAAGTTTAAAGAAAGATGAACTTGAGCGATTAGGAGAACTAGGGCAATTGATAGATGTTCGTACGGATGAAGAATATCAAGAAGGACACATCCGAGGGGCAAAATCTTGGCCGTTGGATCAAATTGAATTATTTAAAGGTGATAAAAATCAAACGTATTATCTTTATTGCAGAAGTGGAAAGAGAAGTGCACAAGCGAGTTCTGCTTTAGCTAAAAGAGGATATAATGTTGTTTCATTAGATGGGGGATTTGTCGCATACAGTGAAGAGGTGGAGGCTCATCGTACGGAAGATATCATTATTAATGAGTCTGTGCCTTTAAAAGAAGAACGTCAAAAAATAGATTTATCAGGTTTACAATGCCCAGGACCTATTTTAAATGTGAGTAAAGCAATGCAGAATATGTCGGAAGGTGAACAGATAGAAGTTAATGTTTCAGATTTTGGTTTTTACAGTGATGTTCAAAGTTGGGTGAAGCAGACAGGGCACCAGTTAATACGCCTAAATCAAGATAACCAAGGTGTTCATGCGGTATTACAAAAAAGTAACGCACCTGCAAACACGCAAAGTAAAAAAGGCAATGGCACGACAATCGTGTTGTTTAGCGGTGATTTAGATAAAGCTATTGCGGCAATGATTATTGCTAATGGAGCAAAAGCAGCTGGACGAGATGTCTCTGTCTTTTTTACTTTTTGGGGATTAAATGCATTGAAAAAAACTATACAACGAGAGACTCAAGTGAACAAAAAAGGCATAGCCAAAATGTTTGATTGGATGTTACCGAAGCAACCAGAAAAAATGCCGATTTCTAAATTTAATATGTTTGGTTTAGGTAACTTTATGATGCGTTATGTCATGAGACAAAAAAATATTGATACACTACCACAGTTAATAAATCAAGCGATTGAACAAGACATTAAATTGATCGCATGTACGATGAGTATGGATGTGATGGGGATTACGAAAGAGGAGTTAAGAGATGAAGTCACGTTTGGTGGTGTAGGAACTTATATTGGTGACACTGAAAACGCACGCCACAATTTATTTATATAATGTTAAGGAGAGATTGATATGTATTTCAAACAATTTTACAATGAACATTTGTCACAAGCCTCTTATTTAATTGGATGTCAACGTACAGGAGAGGCGATGATTATCGATCCAGTCAGAGACCTGTCAGAATATATTAAAACGGCAGAAAAAGAAGGGTTGCGTATTGATTATGCCACTGAAACACATATTCATGCTGACTTTGCTTCTGGTATACGCGATGCAGCGGAAAAATTAAATGCGACCATCTTTATTTCAGGTGAAGGAAATGAATCTTTAGGATACCGTAATATTCCTGAACAGGCAAAGTTCGTTAAAGATGGCGATGTCATTCAAGTGGGTTACATTAAAATCGAGGTATTACACACGCCTGGACATACCCCTGAGAGCATTAGCTTTTTATTGACAGATGAAGGTGCAGGTGCAACACAACCGATGGGACTATTTACAGGAGACTTTATTTTTGTGGGAGACATCGGTAGACCTGATTTATTAGAAAAAGCGGTACAAATCGAAGGGTCTACAGCAGTGGGTGCCAAGCAAATGTATCAATCTATAGCTCGTGTACGTAAATTGCCAGACTTTATTCAAATCTGGCCAGGACATGGTGCAGGCAGTCCATGCGGTAAATCGTTAGGTGCAATTCCTATGACAACATTAGGTTATGAAAAACAAAATAACTGGGCATTTAATCAACCAGATGAAGATACATTTATTACAACTTTAACAACAAATCAACCCGAACCCCCTAAACATTTTGCACAAATGAAACAAATGAATCAATATGGAGGTGCACGCTATGAGCCTTATCTTGTGAGCCCTTCTTATAGTGAAGACCGAATGATGATTGATTTACGTAGTGCGCATGCATTTCATGGTGGTCATGTGGTAGGTGCGATTAATATTCCGTATAATCAAAACTTTATTAATCAAATAGGATGGTATCTAGATTATGATGCATCGATTGATTTAATTGGTGATAAACAAGTGGTTGATCGTGCAACGAAAACATTGCAATTGATTGGCTATGATAATGTAGCAGGCTATAAGCAACCTCAAGGCAGTATCGTAACACAACATGTGCATAGTAAAGATTTTATAGGAGACGAAGAACACGTTTTAGATGTTCGAACAGACCAAGAGTGGCATAATGGACATTTACCACAAGCAGTGCATGTGCCACATGGTCAACTAAAGGATGCAACTTTACCTTTCAATAAAGAAGATGAAATTTATGTCCATTGCCAATCAGGTGTGAGAAGTTCTATTGCTGTAGGTCTACTAGAGGCAAAAGGTTATCAAAATGTAATCAATATTCGTGAAGGCTACATTGCTTTTTCGGATGAAACGAAAAATAAAATGGTGAAGTAGATAGAATCACTACAACATAGTAGGATAATGCCCTCCGTACGCGCTTGGTAATAGTTGATATCCTCAGTTTAAAACGGTCTTTAACGTGGAATAAGTTTAAAATAAAATTGATTTATTAGAGGTGTATCGAGATGATTAATATCATTTCTGCGATAGGTTCGATTGGTACGTTTATTATGGCATTATTCTATTTTATCTCTGTATCAATACAGTTGTACCAAATGAAAATGAGTTTTTTACCCGCACTCGGATTTAACCAAATTTTGATGACGCGTGATGGAGAAAAGTTAAAATTAAGAAATACATCAGCACATCAAACAGAAGATGCTCAATGGGGCGAGGATTATTTGAAATTATTTAACCTTGGTGCGGGTGCGGCTAAACAAATCAAGATAGAAGTGTACTTGGATGAAGAAAACGTGTTACAGAGCAAGTATGTCAGTATTTTACCGAGCAAAGAAAGTTATCTTCTACCGATTAACAAGGACGTATTTGACGAATTAGATCGTACTATTGAAAATAATGGCTATGAATCGAACCTCCAAATTAAAATTCAATATCAACATAACGTCAGTCGAAAAGTACAAACGCTCTACTTACAAGGGCATATTGATAGCTTCAATCGTTACGATGAAAGCTCTGTCTATGAATTACAATTTATACAACCAGAAAATCAAAACACAAAAGCATAGTTTGATATGTGCAAGGGTAGTGCGTCCACTGTGGTGGCATACCCTTGTTTTTTAATGGATTCAAACAGCACCAACATTGTTAAATCACAAACGACAGCATAGATTTAGCTACTGCAGTATTTAAATTAATGTGGTTGCTTTAACTTCCAAGTGCTATATTTTCTCAAAATCATATCAAAGGCGAGATGGAAAGTGACGAAACTAGAGTTGTCAACTTGATTGAACAAACGGAAAGGTGTGCTATGAACATAGATGTTAAACGTTGCATGTTGCGCTAACGAATTGTCTTGAAGTGTCGTCACACTAATATAGGAAAGTTCTCGTGCTTTAATAGATTTGATGACTTCTTCAAAACGTGTAGTATCACCGGAAAGCGAAATAATAATGAGCAATTCACATGGCGACATCATATCGAGCGCATGTAAAAGTTCTAATTCATTTTTCAAGACGACAGATTTTTTGTGCAATGCGAGAATTTGACGTTGTACATCTTGTGCGACGGATTGTTGTGCTGTGCCTGTCCCATAAATATAAATAAAAGGCGCTTCATCAATACGTTGGTTAAGGCTCGAAAAGTCGATGTGATTGAGATGCTTCATCGTTTGTTGAATATCGTGTTCAAGTAATGCAATAGTATCTTGTGGTAATGCTTCCTTTTGATAGTTGAGTTTAATATACGTTTTTAATTCGCTATAGCCATCAAACCCTAATTTACGGCAAAGACGATGAATGGACGAAATGGAAGTGTGTGCGACTAAAGCTAAGTCTTGAATTTTCATCTTCTTCATAGCATCAATATGGTCATGAACGGTTTTGATAATATGTAAATCATTGTCGTTCAACTGGTCATAGTTTGCATTTACAAATCGATCTAATAGCACCTTCAACGCCTCCTGAAAATATTTTCATCAATTGTAAATATAACCCAATCGTACTATGTGCTTCCAAAAAGTGTCAAATGCATTCCAAAATGTAAGCGCTTCAATTATATTGAGGCTAGATGAAATGCATCGTTTGTCGACACAGTTCATCAAATGAAAAAGATTAGAATGATTAAAAGTAATTCAGAGTAGTCACGCGTGTTTAATCATAACAGCGCGATATCGGTTCGCACAGAAATCTTCTAATCTGATGGAGGGATTTTTGCTCATGAATGCAATCAAACGTTTTGGGAGTGCGATGATTGTTCCTGTTATTCTATTTGCGTTTTTCGGTATTGTTGTTGGGTTAGCGACACTATTTAAAAACGAAAATATTATGGGGAGCATTGCAGCAAAAGGAACAACGTGGTTTAACATTTGGAGTGTGGTTGAGAGTGGGGGTTGGACCATCTTCACCCACATGGAGTTAGCTTTTGTGATTGGTTTGCCTATCTCATTAGCGAAAAAAGCACAAGGGCGTGCAACTTTAGCAGCATTGATGATTTATCTCGTATTTAATAATTTCATCAATGCATTACTGACGATTTGGCCGGATGTGTTTGGGGTTGATTTAAGTAAAGGGGTCGAAAATGTTACGGGTGTTAAAACGATTGCAGGTATCCCGACATTAGATACAAGTATTATCGGTGCCATTTTGATCTCAGCGATTGCGATTTGGATACATAACCGTTTTTATGATCAAAAGTTGCCTGAGATGTTAGGGATTTTCCAAGGGCTTACATTTGTTGTCATGATTGGTTTCTTTTTGATGATTCCAGTTGCAATTGTCACAGCATTTGTATGGCCATACGTCCAAGTAGGGATTAAATCATTACAAGGTGTGATGTTACATTCAGGGCTCATCGGTGTATGGTTATTCCACTTTTTAGAGCGTATTTTAATACCAACTGGGTTACATCATTTCATTTATACCCCATTTGAGTTTGGGCCAACTGCGGTAGATGGTGGTTTGAGACCTTATTGGATTCATCATCTTAATGAATTTTCTAACTCAACGAAAGCATTAAAAGAACTCTATCCATATGGTTTCTTATTACAAGGAAATATCAAAATGTTTGGATTGCTTGGTGTCGCTTTAGCAATGGTGTTCTCAACACCAAAAGCGAATAGAAAGAAAGTCATCGCATTGGTTGTACCAGCTTCATTAACTGCAATATTTGCTGGCATTACAGAGCCATTAGAGTTCACATTCTTATTCATTGCACCATATTTATTCGCGATTCATGCAGTATTAGGCGCAACAATGGTGACATTAATGAATGCGTTCGGTGTCGTTGGTCTGATGGGTGGTGGCTTGATTGAAATTGCTGCGACGAACTGGATTCCATTATTCGGTAATCATGCGAGTGTATATATCGCACAATTCATTATCGGCTTTATTTTCACAGGTATTTATTTTGTGACTTTCAAATATTTAATTGAAAAGTTTGATATTCCAATTCCAGGACGTAAAGGTGATGAAGGTGCTAAGTTGTTTACGAAAAAAGATTATCAACAAAAGCAAAGTGCGTCCAAAAAAGCATTAGTTGAAAATGAATATGACCAAAAAGCGATTTATTATTTAGAAGGTCTCGGTGGCAAAGACAACATTGTTGATGTGACGAACTGTGCAACACGTTTACGTTTAACTGTTAAAGATCCAAATTTAGTGAGAGAAAGTGACTACTTTACACATGAACAAATGGCCCATGGATTAGTGAAGAGTGGGCGTAGTATTCAAGTGATTGTTGGCATGAGTGTGCCACAAGTCAGGGATTACTTTGAAGAAAAGTTGGAAAAAGAGGAGGAAGTATAAATGAAGAAGTTTAATATTACAATTGCAGGTGGCGGAAGTACGTTTACACCGGGGATTATTATGATGTTATTGGATTATTTAGACGAGTTTCCAATTGATACCATCAAACTTTATGATAATGATGAAGCCCGTCAAAAAACGATTGCAGACGCATGTGAAATCATTTTGAAAGAGCGTGCACCAGAAATGAAACTGATTGCCAGTGTGGATCCAGAAGAAGCATTTACGAATGTAGATTTTGTGATGGCACACATTCGAGTAGGTAAATATGCGATGCGTGAATTGGATGAAAAGATTCCATTACGCCATGGTGTCGTCGGTCAAGAAACTTGCGGACCTGGTGGTATTGCATACGGGATGCGTTCTATTCCAGGTGTGCTTGAATTGGTTGACTTTATGGAAAAGTATTCTCCAGATGCGTGGATGCTCAATTACTCAAACCCTGCAGCCATTGTAGCTGAGGCAACACGTAAATTACGTCCGAATTCTAAAATATTGAACATTTGCGATATGCCGATTGGAATTGAAGAACTGATTGCGAAAAATTTAGGACTTGAATCTCGTAAAGAGTTTGAAGTGAATTATTACGGTTTAAACCACTTTGGATGGTGGACAGATATTCGCGATAAAAA
The DNA here is from genome assembly GCF_001792775.2 of Staphylococcus pseudintermedius. GTDB lineage: Bacteria > Bacillota > Bacilli > Staphylococcales > Staphylococcaceae > Staphylococcus > Staphylococcus pseudintermedius. Next base: position 59,613 of record NZ_MLGE02000001.1, on the reverse strand, counting down.
AGGTAATTCTTTAATGCCTGAAGTAATTCGTCATGTCAGTGAGCATGGTTATGCGACAGATGGTAGTTCTGAATTAGAAAAGCAAGAGAGCTGGAACAATACACTTAAAAAAGCGCGTGACGTTCAAGCGTTAGATCCGCAAACAATCCCGAATACGTATTTGAAATATTACTTCTTCCCAACGCAAGAAGTAGAACATTCGAATCCAGAATATACACGTGCGAATGAAGTCATGGATGGGCGTGAAAAGTTTATCTTTACGCAATGTCAAAATATCATCGACAAAGGCACAGCGAAAGACACGGAATTAACGGTTGATGAGCACGCGTCATACATTGTAGACCTTGCAAAAGCAATCGCATACAATACGAAAGAGCGTATGTTGATGATCGTTGAAAACCAAGGCGCAATTATTAACTTTGATCCAACAGCCATGGTAGAAGTGCCTTGTATTGTAGGTAGCAATGGTCCAGAAAAGTTAGTCGTTGGCGAAATTCCACGCTTCCAAAAAGCATTAATGGAACAACAAGTCGGTGTGGAAAAACTTGTTGTAGAAGCATATGAAGAAGCATCATATCAAAAACTATGGCAAGCGATAACTTTATCAAAAACAGTACCGAATGCAGCAGTAGCAAAAGCGATTTTAGATGATTTAATTGAAGCGAACAAAGCGTACTGGCCAGAGTTGAAATAAGCATAAAGAAGGAAGTCCGGGGAGCGTGAATTTTCTCAGACTTCCTTATTCAAATTTTCCAATCCAAGTATTGTAACTACTTACTTTTCACTATAACCTACTTTGATTTTGATAGGCGAGCAAGGTGTAAATGGTCTCCAAATGTGGTGTGTCCAATTGATGGGCTTTGGCACGTCGATAAATGTAACCTTGTATCGCTTCTACTTCTAAAGGATGTTGATTCATCGTATCGTAATACATGCTCGTCCCCATTTCATCAGGATAGCCTGCATAAATATTCATGATTGATGTGACGAAATCCGTATTGAAATGTATCCCTTCTGCACGTGCCACTTGTTCGCCTTCTATTAACAATTGGTGGCAAAGTTCAGCCATCCGTTCATCTTTAAGGACACGGGCAGTATCGCGTCCGAGTGCAGTGACAGTATTAATACCAAGGTTGACAATTAATTTATACCAAATCGCTTGTTGAATATAAGGCTCCAACACGAGTTCTAACTTTGTTGCTGAAAATGCTTGTGCGAGTTGTTCTGTGACGGCATCAGATTGGAGATGTAGTTTGTAGTCTCTGAAGTGCGTCACATGGCTGTCTTTTTTCTGACCACTGATATAAACAACCGCTTGATAGGCGCGATAATCTTTCAATTGTTCAAGCATACCATAGCCATTTTGTGCAAGAATAAGGGTGGTTTTGTCGTGTGTGAGTTCGGGTAGTTTGGCAATCACATTCGCCAATTGATGTGTTTTCACGGCGATAAAAATTAAATCAAACGGTTCTGTCGCTTCTTGGAGTGCATTCACGGAAAGTGTACGAGTTGTCTGATCTACATAATCTTCAAATGTTAAAGTTTGAGCACGACGTCCGACCAGTGTGACTTCGTATTCATCGGATAGGGCGACTGCAATAGATGTTCCTACTGCACCTGGACCAATAACAGCAATTCGAGTCATTGGAGATCACCTTTCTTCTAATTAATTTAAGTATTTTTGTTCCACATATGAATATGCTTTAATTTATTATGTTTTGGAAAAGTTGTAAAGTGTAGATAAACGATAAATGAGAAGTATATGTGATTAATAGAAGTGAATGTTCAAATACTTTTCATAATTAAAGGAAGCGTTCTGCAAAAATAAAAAAATCAATGGAAAATTCAAGTGACTTGATTTACTATTGATATAATAAAAATTAAAGGGTGAAAGAATTGAAAACTTTAAATCATATTCAGCAAATGAAGCGTGACGGTGAAAAAATTTCAATGGTGACCGCTTATGATTACCCAAGTGCGAAACAAGTTGAAGCGGCTAATATCGATATGATTCTAGTGGGTGATTCACTAGGTATGACGGTATTAGGCTATGACAGCACAGTCGATGTGACACTTGAAGATATGTTGCATCATAGCCGTGCTGTTCGTCGTGGTGCCCCAGACACGTTTGTGGTTGTCGATATGCCATTTGGTTCAGTAGGTATCGATGCTAAAACAGATATTGAAAATGCGATTCGTCTTTATAGAGAAAGTCGTGGAAATGCTTTAAAAGTAGAAGGTGCACATGTGACTGACTTTATGACACAAGCAACACAAATGGGGATTCCGATTGTTGCACATCTCGGTTTGACACCTCAAAGTGTTGGCGTATTGGGTTATAAGATGCAAGGTACAACGAAAGAAGCGGCACAACAACTGATTGAAGATGCTCAGGCAGTTGAACGTGCAGGTGCGATTGCATTAGTGCTTGAAGCGATTCCGAGTGATCTCGCCCAAGTCATTTCAGAAAAATTAACAATTCCAGTGATTGGTATCGGCGCTGGTAAAGGAACAGATGGCCAAGTGTTGGTTTATCACGATATGCTCAATTATGGCGTGGATCGTCATGCGAAATTCGTGAAACAGTACTGTGACCTCTCAATCGGTATCGCTGCGTTAGAAAAATATAATGAAGAAGTGAAAACAGGTGTATTTCCATCTGAAGCATACACTTATAAAAAGCAAATTATGGATGAGGTAGACGCATGACACAACGTATAACATCAATTCAAGAAATGCAACAACTCTCAAGACAATTTCATCGTGAAGGCAAGTCAATCGGTTTTGTACCGACAATGGGAGCGTTACATGATGGTCATTTAACGATGATGCGTCAATCAACAGAGGACAATGACATCACCGTCATCAGTGTCTTTGTTAACCCATTACAATTCGGTCCAAATGAAGATTTTGATGCCTATCCTCGTCAAATTGATGAAGATGAGGCGATGGTCAGTCAAATCGATGTGGATTACGTCTTTTATCCCTCAGTAGAAGAAATGTACCCAGGTGAAATCGGCACTCATGTAACAGTGGGGCGTTTAGCAAAAGTATTAGAAGGTGCGCTACGTCCAGGCCATTTTGATGGTGTAGTAACAGTAGTCAATAAGTTGTTTAACATTGTTCAACCTGATGTCGCATACTTCGGTAAAAAAGACGCCCAACAACTCGCAATTGTCGAACAAATGGTCCGCGATTTTAACCACCCCGTTAAAATTGTCGGTGTCGATATTGTGCGTGAAGCGGATGGATTAGCGAAAAGTTCAAGAAATGTTTATTTAACAGTGGAAGAACGACAAGAAGCTGTCCATTTACGTCAAAGTTTAGCACTCGCACAGTCGTTGTATGATGCGGGTGAGCGCGAAAGTAGCGTCATTATTAATAAAGTGACACAATATTTACAGACTCATACAAGTGGTCAAGTTCAAGAAGTTGCCGTATACAGTTACCCCGAATTAAGAGAGCAAGCACACATAGAAGGACGTATTTTTATATCATTAGCCGTGAAGTTTACCCAAGCACGGTTAATCGATAACATTATTATTGGAGATGAAACAGAAAAATGATAAGAACTATGATGAACGCAAAAATTCATCGTGCACGTGTCACAGAAGCCAATTTGAACTATGTCGGTAGTATTACAATCGATCAAGACATTTTAGAGGCAGTTGATATTTTGCCAAACGAAAAAGTCGCGATCGTCAACAATAATAACGGTGCACGTTTAGAAACATACGTCATTGCCGGTGAACGCGGCAGTGGTAAAATTTGTTTAAACGGTGCAGCCGCGCGTCTCGTACAAGTGGGCGATGTGGTCATTATTATGACATATGCGCAGTTAGATGAGACGGAGTTACATTCACATTCCCCTAAAGTAGCAGTCATGAATGAACATAATGAAATTGTGGAAATGATTCAAGAAAAAGAAGATACGGTGATTCTTTAAATATACAGTAAGGTAGGCTAGGATAACGTTATTCCTAGCCTGTTTTTATGAATGATACTACAAAAAAAGAGGCAACCATTTAGGGCTACCTCTTTTATCTATATCAAATAGAACTTTTTACAGATCTATCGTAATTTGTTGGATTTTATTGACATCCACCGTGTCGCTCATACGGTGTTCTTGTAACTTTTTATTTAACTCTAAAGTCATGATGTCTTTATCATTATCCCCAATTTTGATGACAATTTTTCCATTACTTGAACCGTTTTGGTATAAACCATATTCTTTCATAAGCATTTTTCGAAGTTTAAAGTCTAATTCTTTTAAAGACACTTCTTCTTTGTTAATCGAAAAGTCATTTGTGCTCATGCTTGAAGTGACTATACCACTCGTTCTATTAATCACGATATTAGGTCTTTTTACGTAATCGTGGTATGTCGCTTGGTTCGTACGAGTAATGCCCCCAATAGATTTCGTTTCGGCACTTCTATCTGTTCCCTCAGGCACCACAAAAAGATCTAAATGGTCATACCCGTTTGCTTTATCTGTATATTTTGATAAGTCATTTCCTACTAATGAAACGAACACTGCTGTTCCATGAGGTGTTACGACACTTAACTTGTTATTATCTTCTACATAACCAGTCACGTCGTTGTATTCAAAATAAGTTTTAGAGTAATAATCTTTAAGTTGTTGCGCTTCAGAGTGAACATTTTGGGCATGTGCTTCGCTAGCGAATGCGGCTGCCTGACTGTGTATCCCCCCACCTGTTGTTAAAATACCTACTGCTAAACTTACTTTTAGAATAGTTGATTGCTTCATGATGATTTTTCTCCTTAATATGTTGTCATCTATTGTTTGTCATTGAAGACTTTTTAATTATATAGAGATACTAGAGATTTTAATATTAACTAATTTTTAAATGATTATTAATTAATGTCATGGAAATTTAATAAGTAAAACCCTTATTTTGAGTTACAACTTAAAATAAGGGTTTTCTTGATTATTTGATATTTTATTGACCGTTGTAAGCTTTATTAATCATTTTGTTAAAGCGTTTTTGGTGGGCTTTGCTTAATGTGTTGACTTTTTGTTGAGCCGCCATTCGGTCTTGGTAACGATGTGTCTCAACGTACTGGTTTACTAATGCTTCTGCCTCTCTCACATGGTTACGTCGAATGGCGCGCTTTTCTCTTTCTGTGTAGCCAGATGTATCACTTTCGCTTACACCATACAAATAGCCTGACTTTTGGAAAGTAGTAGATTCATCAATATCAACGACGTGATTTTCTGTGATTATTTCAGTTTCTTCTGCTACTGGCTGAGGTGTCTCTGATTGTTGTGCCATTGAATGTGTTTGTTGTACTCCAGGTGTCGAGACTTGTTCAGATTGTACTTGTCCATTTGCCTTTGGTTCGTCGACTGTTTCAGTTGCTTGTTCACTGTTAGCAGTAGCTGATGTTTGTGTGTTACGCCCTTGAGGTACGTCGAATGTAATCTCATACTTCGTTTGTGGTACAGCAGTCATTGGTGTGTGTACGATTGTTTCAGTATGCACAGGTTGTTGTGGTGTTGCAGTTTGTGGTGCTTTGATTTCGATGCTATTAACTGATGGTTGCGCAACTTCTTGGTGACTCGGTTGAGATGGTGCGTCAGTACTTTGTTGTTTTAACACTCTAGGGTGTCTCAAACTTGCGTCATTTTTAGCATCTTGAGCATCTTGTCTAAGTTTTGCTTTCACTGCACTATCTTTTTCATTTTCCCTTGTCAAAACAGGGATTTCTTTAGGACGTGCTAAATCCGTTTCTTCAAAAAATTCATCAATGATTGTTTCCAAGTCTTCTATTTTTCGGTCTAACATCCTTTTGTTAATCGGTTTCTTTTCTTCACGTTCATAGTCTAAGTTACCAATGCTCATATCGAGTTTTTGATATAAGTTAGCCCTTGCATCTGTTTTTCTAGTAAATGTTTGACCTAACATTAACACTTGGTTTTCTAAGTCATTTAATTTTTGATCTGCTTCAGTTTGTTGTTGTTGATTAAAAGTTTTTAACTCAGGGTGTTTTTCATTCAGCTCTGTGATTTCTCGATCAAAATCACTTTTATTTTCTTTTAATGCGTTATAAATGGCTTCATATCGTTGGTGCGTTAACCCGATAACATGTTCTGGAATATCTTCGTTCTTTTGTCTTTTTCTTTCTTTAACTTTTTCGCCTTGTAAAAATTGGTTCATCGCTTCCATCTCAGCCATAAAACGTTGTTGATATTTCTTTACGGCTGCCTCATATTCTGGCTCATCATATCTTTCATGATTATAAATACTTAATGCATAAATCAAATCTTCTAAGCTCTTTTTATATTGTTCTGTAGTGACTGATGACGTACTACTCTTCTCCATAATCGATAAAGCTTTAGATGTATAAGGATTTTTCTCCCCTGAAACAATGGCAGACGCTTCTCCTCCAACTAAAAAGTGTGAAGCAAGCACAGCACTTGCGGATAAAACAAGCAATTTCTTTTTCATTAATTCTTCTCCCTTAATATGAATATATTTATAGTTACAAATTACTTTTAATCTCCCAATTAATTAATTTGTAAGCATTGATTATATATCACTTTTAAAATAAGAGAAATTAACTCGGAATTAATTGAAATTAAACAATTCTTAAAGCATTTAATAAACGGTTAAGAAATAATGTGTAAAACTTTATTTGGAATAAGCTAATTACTCAGTGGATTCACTTTGGTTTGCAACTAAATTTTTGGCAATTAGCTTTCGTAATATATAGGACATGGTTGCTAGTGTACGGATAAATATGGCTCGCTTTTTGAAGTTGCTCCTTCTTAAATCTATATCAATCGCTAGCGTTATCTGGTTTTTAAATGACTGTTATCACCTTATCTTTGCCGGCACTATATTTCCGAATTTAAAGTAGTGCGCGTGTGAACATCAAAAAGCATTTTGAAATCATGCTTCCATCATTCATTTTCTCTTAAGCATGTCATATTGAACAAAATTAAACAGAGACTTCATTAAATTCAAATAAAAAACGAAAAGCACCATTTGAAGTATGCTTTCCGTTACAGTTATTTATTCGTTTACATTCATACCATCACGTCAAGTTGAATATAACAATGTGCCACCTTGTGCTTTGTATTTTCGATTCTCCGCGCCACGTTCGAATGATTGCGCTTTGAAAAATTTAATATGAGAAGAAACGTTCAGTTGTTCGGCATACCAAGTAGCCCATGTTTCGCCATCAATCGGCTCGTCATCTGTCACGTTATAAATACCTGGTTCGAAATCGAACGCTTTGATTGCTGCTTCAACGGTGTCATCAATATGGACGTAAGATGTGATACCCTTTGATAATTGGACATGGCCTTCTTTATGACAAATTATTGACAGTAAATAAAAAAATTAATGAATACAGCTATTTTTGATTGTCAATTTCGGATTAATATGACATACTTTTATTTAATTAGTATGTCATATTAAAAAGATAGAGGTGCTCAGTATGACAAAATATGTTTATGCATTTGATGAAGGTCAGAAAAATATGAAAGATTTACTCGGTGGCAAAGGGGCCAATTTATCAGAAATGAAGCGTTTAGGTTTACCAGTTCCTGATGGTTTCACGATAACGACAGCCGCATGTATTGAATATTTAGAGCGTGGTGACCAGTTGTCAGATGAAGTGAAAACACAGTTACAAAAACAATTGGAGGCGTTTTCAGGGCGTACGAATAAGGCATTTTCTTCAGATGAAAACCTGTTACTTGTTTCAGTTCGTAGTGGGGCTAAAATTTCGATGCCGGGCATGATGGATACGATTTTAAATTTAGGCTTGAATGATGAAAATGTTGAAAAACTCGCACGTAAAACGAATGATGCACGTTTTGCTTATGATTGTTATCGTCGTCTCTTACAAATGTTTGGGGAAGTCGTGTACGGGATTCCGATGACTGCATTTGATATATACTTCGATAATTACAAAGCAACGCACGGTTATCAAAATGATGCGGATATTCCGGCTGAAGGGTTACAAGAAATCTGTGAACACTTTAAAACGGTTTATATTGAAGAAGTGTATAAACCATTCCCACAAAACCCACTTGATCAGTTGTTAGAAGCAATTGAGGCAGTCTTCAAATCTTGGGATAATGACCGTGCACGTGTGTATCGTGACCTGAATGACATTCCACATCATATTGGAACAGCTGTGAATGTACAAGAAATGGTGTTCGGAAATAGTGGACCGCAAAGTGGAACGGGGGTTGCTTTTACACGCAATCCTGTCACAGGTGAAGCGAAACTATTTGGTGAATATTTGTTGAACGCACAAGGGGAAGATGTGGTCGCAGGGATTCGTACGCCCCAAGATATTGCGACATTACACGACCAAATGCCACACGTCCATGAACAATTTGTGGCTGTGGCGGACCAACTCGAACAACATTATCAAGATATGCAAGATATTGAATTTACGATTGAAAATGAAAAGCTTTATATTCTGCAAACGCGTAATGGTAAACGTACAGCGAAAGCGGCGATGCAAATTGCGGTTGATTTAGTCGAAGAGGGCGTCATTTCGAAAAAAGATGCGATGACTAAAGTGGACGTGAAATCCATTGATACGTTATTACATCCAACATTTGAAGCACAAGCGTTAGAAGCGGCGACAATCATTTCGAAGGCAGGTTTACCAGCGAGTCCAGGTGCGGCGACGGGTAAAATTGTGTTTTCAGCAGAAGAAGCGAAACGTCAAGCTGAGGCGGGCGAAAAAGTCATTTTAATGCGTCCAGAAACGTCACCGGAAGATATTGAAGGGATGATTGCGAGTGAAGCCATCGTAACGACACACGGTGGAATGACGTCGCATGCGGCTGTAGTCGCGCGTGGCATGGGGAAATGTTGTGTGACAGGCTGTGCGGACCTTGAAATTAATACACGTGAGAAAACAGTGACTTATGCGAATGGTCAGTTATTTGAAGGGGATGAAATTTCTGTCGACGGCGCACAAGGTGACATTTATGCAGGTATCGTGGAAACGACAAGTGCAGAACATAGCGAGGCGTTCGAACAATTTATGCAATGGACGGAAGAGATTGCGCGTCTAGGTGTTCGTATGAATGCGGAAACGACGCCTGATATTGAAGCGGGTTATCAGTTCAATGCGCAAGGTATTGGCCTTGTCCGTACAGAACATATGTTTTTCGGTGCAGAACGATTAGTAGAAATGCGTCGATTCATTTTATCTTCAGACGATGAGACGCGAACACAAGCTTTAAACCGTATTCGCACATATCAAACAGAAGATTTTGAACAAATTTTCCGTTTATCAGGCGAACGTCCAACGATTGTGCGTTTACTCGATCCACCGCTTCATGAATTTTTACCGAAATCTGACGAAGAAGTTGACAGTGTCGCAAAGCAGTTAAACATTTCAGCGGCACAGTTGAAACAACGCATAGCAGAATTGCATGAAACGAACCCTATGTTAGGCCACCGTGGTTGTCGTCTCGCGATCACATATCCAGAATTGTATGTTATGCAAGTCGAAGCGATGATGAAGAGTGTGGCGCAATTGAAAGAAGAGGGTATCACATGTCATCCAGAAATTATGGTGCCGCTCGTTTCTACTGTGGCAGAGTTTAAAGTATTAAAAGCACAAATTCTGGATGCGATTCAGCAAATTGAGACAGACACGAACCAATCACTCCATTATTTAGTAGGGACGATGATTGAAACACCGCGCGCTTGTGTGATTGCGGGTGACCTTGCGAAAGAGTGCGACTTCTTCAGCTTTGGTACGAACGATTTAACACAACTGACTTTCGGCTTTTCTCGTGATGATGCCGGAAAATTTATTAATGACTATTTGAACCAACATATTTTAGCAGCTGATCCATTCCAAACTTTAGATGTGGATGGCGTGGGTGAACTCGTTCGTAATGCGTCAGAACAAGCAAAAGCCGCAAATCCTAATATTAAAATCGGTGTCTGTGGTGAGCTCGGCGGGGACCCGAAATCCATCCACCACTTTAACCGTATGGCGATTGATTATGTGTCATGTTCGCCATTCCGTGTACCAGGTGCCAAGTTAGCGGCAGCACAAAGTGTCGTTGAAAGTGAGGGATAATATGGCAACAACACCGCAATTGACCATTTTTATCATATCAGATTCATTAGGTGAGACCGCACAACGTATGGTGCATGCGGTGATGAGTCAATTTCCGAAGCTGACACAGATAGAAATGAAGAAATTTTCATTGATTGAAAGTGAGGAAGCGCTCCTTAACGTACTAAAACTCGCCAAAGAACGGCAAGCCATCGTCGTGACAACGTTAGTGACGGATCATTTCAATGCGTTGGGGCAAGCGTACGCTTCGGAACATGAAATTCCATACATTGATTACATGTCACCACTCATGCAGCATGTTCAAGCCGCAACGGGTCATGTGCCTGTGAAGGAAAAAGGAAAAATACGTGAGTTAGATGAAGACTATTTCAAACGGATTGACGCGATAGAATATGCAGTCAAATATGATGATGGCAAACATTTTACAGATATTGAAGAAGCGGACGTCCTTATTGTCGGTGTTTCTAGAACATCTAAAACACCTTTAAGTATGTATTTAGCGAACAAAGGGTACAGGGTCGCTAATATTCCGTTAGTGCCTGAAATCGGCATCCCTTATGACATCGTAAAAGACAAAAAATTGAAAGTCATCGGTCTCACCGCAAGCCCTGAATATATTATGAGCATTCGAACAGAGCGTGTGAAAGTGCTCGGTATGAAAGGGAAACAAGCGTATTACAATGATTTACAGCGCATTAAAGCAGAACTCGCCTATGCGGAAGAGGTTTTTAAACAGCTCAATGCGACAGTCATTAATACAGAATATCGTTCAATTGAAGAATCTGCATTTTATATTGAAAAGATTTTACAAAAATAGCGGTTTGATGATGTGAATAAGGACAAGCTTTCGATATGAAGTCAATCAAGCACATTGAATTATTGGTGTCTCATGAACAGCAATGCATTGTAACCATAAAGGCTGGGATCATATCTCAGTCTTTTTGCTTTTCGCCAAGATCAAGTGAGTATAATGAAGAGATAAATCGTTTTGAAAGATGGGTTTTATGTATTAATTTAAAAGATATATTTTGAAAACTATCAATACTATACTCGTCTCACCCCAAAAAAGAGGAGCATCAATTATGAAAACGTTAATCATTAACGCACATCCGAGGTTCAACAACAAGGACAGCTTTGCCAATCAAATGCAAGCCATGTTTCTAAAAAAATACAACGATGAATTCCCAAATGATACACCGGATATTCTAAATTTAATATGATATTGAATTACCCCGTATTGAAATGGCACAGTTGCTTAATGTTTGGGATAAGCAATCTTCAGGTGAAACAATGACAGCAGAAGAACAACGCCTCGCTCAGATTAATGCAGCCTTGCTTTCACAATTCAAATCACATCACCGCATTGTCATCATTTCGCCACTGCACAATTTTAATGTTACATCACGTTTAAAAGATTATATTGATAACATTTTGATAGTGCGTCAAACTTTCAAATATACGTCTGACGGTTCAGTAGGGTTAATGACTGATAATTATAAAGCGCTATATATCCAGGCGATCGGTTCCATTTATACTAACGAAGATCGCTATCAACCTTTAGATTTTGCGCCTCAATATTTAAAAGCGATGTTTAAAGAAATGATAGCATTTGATGACTATTACATTGTTCGCGCTCAAGGTACAGCTAAATTAAGTAAAGAAGCGGTATTACAACAGGCACAACACGATTTAGAGGAAGTTTTTGAAGCGTTCTATAGCTAAATATAAAAAGTTGTGAAGTAATCTAGTGTCACAGATTCCTCCACAACTTATCTCATTGTTTCTCCGACGGTATGTGAACGAGATGTTTCGTTTGTATCTACGCAACTACCTAAAAACTAATGACCTGACATGCGATCTAAGGCAAGATTTAATGCTAACACATTGACATCATCATCATACAAAGTACCTTGATGGACTTGGTTCGAAATGAGTTGATTGATTTGTTCTGTTGACAGGTTTCTGCGTTCTGCGATGCGCGCGACTTGTTGTTTCGCGTTGTTTACAGTAATATCCGGGTCTAAACCTGAACCTGACTCTGTAACGGCATCAATAGGTGTATGGTCGTTTGTTTGTTTTAAAGCTGCCACTCTCTGTTGAAGTTCAGGATGCCCATTAGAATAGTTATGACTACCAGAAGCGACCCCGTTTCCTTTGATCATGGCGGCATCCATATTATATTTTACAGCGCTTACACGGCCATGAAAGTATTGAGGTTCATCCCATTGTTGACCGATCAACTCGGAGCCGACAATTTGATTGTTCTGTGTCACAAGGCTACCGTTCGCTTGATGATGAAACAATGTCTGCCCAACTGCAGTAACAGCCAGTGGAAAGATGAGACCGCATAAAATCATTGTCATTACAACGAGTCCTATACTACTTCTTATCGTTTTCATATGCATCCTCCTATAGCCACCATTGAATTAAAAGATCGATTAATTTAATGCCAATAAAAGGGACAATCATCCCGCCGAGTCCATAGACCAACATATTTTTCATCAATATCGTTTCAGTCGACGCCCCTTTAATGCGCACCCCTTTCATCGCAATAGGAATCAGCAATGCAATAATGAGTGCATTAAAGATGAGTGCTGAAATAATGGCAGATTCAGGGGAATGTAACTGCATAATATTTAAGCGACTCATTTCAGGTATCGTGACCATCATCATAGCAGGTAAAATGGCAAAATATTTGGCAATATCATTCGCAATACTAAATGTTGTCAATGCGCCCCTCGTCATGAGCAACTGTTTACCGATTTTGACGACTTCCATTAATTTCGTTGGATTGGAATCTAAATCAATTAAGTTTGCGGCTTCTTTTGCGCTTAATGTCCCTGAACTCATCGCTAGGCCGACATTCGCTTGGGCAAGAGCAGGGGCGTCATTCGTTCCATCACCTGTCATCGCAACAATGTGGCCTTTTTCTTGTTCTTCTTTAATGACTTTGATTTTATCTTCCGGTTTACATTCGGCGATAAAACGGTCGACACTGGCTTCTTTTGCAATTGTAGCGGCAGTCAATTCGTTGTCACCGGTACACATCACCGTTTCGATGCCCATTTGACGCAACTCTTGGAAACGTTCCACCAAGCCTTCTTTAATGACATCTTTTAAATAGATCACGCCTAAGATCGTTTGGTTTTCAACGACAATTAACGGTGTGCCGCCTTTACTAGAGACTTCAGTAACGAGTGCTTCGATATTGGAAGGAATCACCCCACCTTGTTGTTTCACATATTTCAACATACTATTAGGTGCCCCTTTAAAGACTGAACGTTCGCCGATAATGATACCACTCATACGTGTTTCTGCTTTGAATGGTCGATAATCTCCTTTGACCTCCTCTGGCAACTGTACGGATGAACGTTTTGCTAAAGTGACGATACTTTTGCCTTCAGGTGTATCATCTTCAACGGAACTTTCATACGCTGCGACGAGTAATCTGTCATACCATTCCTCCCGAACAGGCAGTAAGGATTCCGCTAAACGATTACCGTACGTGATTGTGCCTGTTTTATCTAAAATTAAGACATCGACATCGCCACACGTTTCAATCGCGCGTCCACTTTTCGCCAAAATATTAAATTGTGTAACACGGTCCATACCGGCAATCCCAATGGCAGAAAGTAATCCCCCGATCGTTGTTGGAATTAAACAAACTGTCAATGCAATCAATGATGTGATAGGGACATTCAGATTTAAATATTGGGCAATGGGATACAACGTTAAAATGACAACGAGAAAAATAATCGTTAATGTCATTAGCAATGTAAACAGCGCAATTTCGTTTGGTGTTTTTTTACGTTGGGCCCCTTCAACTAGGGCAATCATTTTATCTAAAAATGTCGCACCTTCTTCACTGTCTACTTCAATAATGAGCCAGTCCGACGTCACAGTTGTTCCACCAATGACACCCGAAAAATCGCCACCTGATTCTTTTATAACAGGGGCAGACTCTCCGGTAATAGCAGATTCATCAACTGTGGCAATCCCTTTAATAATGGTGCCGTCTGACGGAATCATTTCACCTGATTTTACGAGAATACGGTCACCTCGTTTTAAAGCTGATGCATCAACCGTTTCGTATACTTCAGCGTTGACTATGCGACGTGCAATCATATGAGACTTTGTTTCTCGAAGACTGTTGGCCTGTGCTTTACCGCGACCTTCTGCAATCGCTTCTGAAAAGTTAGAAAAGAGCACGGTAAAGAATAAAATGATGAAAATCGTAAATAAATAAAGTCGTGACATCGCGCCATCTGTAAAAATTTGTGGCACGATTGTCATAATTAACGTTAAAACCATCCCCACCTCTACGACAAACATAATTGGATTTTTAATGAGAGATACAGGGTTTAATTTAATAAAACTTTCTTTGATGGCTTGTCTGACAATCGCGCGATTCAACACATGAGATGATTGTTTCATTCAACACAGTCTCCTTTATTTTAATGATAAAAATTCGCCAATCGGTCCAAGTAATAACACAGGTAAAAATGTCAAACCACTCAACAAAATTATAAAAATCGTGAGTGATACCCCGAAGAAAGGTTTGTCGATCGCAATCGTTTGATCACTTTTTTGATAGGCTTTTTTATTCACCAAACTTGAAGCAATCATCACTTGTAAAATGATAGGGGTATAGCGTGCAAGCAACATGACGATACCTGTCGAGATGTTCCAAAATGCTGTATTATCGCTTAAACCTTCAAAGCCAGAACCATTATTCGCTGCAGATGAGCTCATTTCGTAAAGTACTTGTGAAATACCGTGAAATGAAGGGTTGGTGATTGCCGCACTCGCACCAGGAACGATAAAAGCCAAGGCTGTTGCGATTAAAATTAATACCGGATGAATTAGAAAGGTCAACGCAATCAGCTTCATTTCGCGACCTTCTATTTTCATCCCTAAATAATGCGGTGTTTTGCCGACCATCAAACTACAAATAAAGACAGTCAATAAAACGTAAATGAGCATATTCATTAACCCGACACCTTCACCACCGAAAATGGCATTCAGCATCATGAGCACGATAGGTACGAGACCACCAATTGGGGTGAGTGTGTCATGCATATTATTGACTGTACCGGTCGTAAATGCTGTCGTGATCGCTGTAAATAATGCTGACAGACCTGGACCAAATCGGACTTCTTTCCCTTCCATGTTCGGGCCAATAACACCTAAATGAGCCAACACGACATTGCCTTTGTACTCTGCAATCAATGCGATGACAAAGCACACTAAGAAAAAGAGCAGCATGGTTCCGAAGATGACATAAGCATGCGCATGAATGTGTTTGCCGTTTTTGGTCAACATTCGTCCGAATAGAAAGACGAGTGCACCCGGAATTAACATCATACTCAACATTTCGATATAGTTAGACCATACAGTCGGATTTTCAAAAGGTGTGGCAGAGTTCGCACCTAAAAAACCACCACCATTTGTACCGATATGCTTAATGGACTCTAAAGATGCCATAGGACCATATGCGATATGTTGAACTTTTCCTGTAATCGTATGCAATGTTAAGTTCCCTTTTAAAGTTTGCGGTGTCCCTTGACTGATTAACAGGAGACTTACAATGAATGACAAAGGTATGGAAACACGGACTAAAAAGCGCACCATATCTTGATAAAAGTTGCCGATGATATCTGTCATTCCTGTTAAACGGCGTAACATTGCAATACAAACCGCGTAACCTGAAGCGCTAGACGTAAACATCAAATAAGTGATGACCATCATTTGTGTCAAATAGGTTAGACCGGATTCACCAGCGTAATGTTGCAAGTTCGTATTCGTTAAGAACGACACGGCTGTGTTAAATGCTAATGACACAGATTGATTTAAATTATGGTTAGGATTTAAAAAGAGCCATTGTTGAATGAGTAGCAGTACGAACGTCAACGCGCCCATTAGTCCATTAAACAATAGAAAATGTTTGAGGTAAGTCTTACCCGACATATGCTCTAGTTGCGTCCCTAAAACTTTATAAATGCCTTTTTCAACACCTGAAAATACTTTGTCTGCGGGTGTAGGTGTTAATAACGCCACGCTGTATAAATAACGACTTAATAAAAATGCGCATAGAAAAAAAGTGATTAAAAAGATAACGATTTCCATGTTTTCCCTCCATCAATAGCTGAATTTAAAACTTTTCACTGTAAATTAAGGCATAAACTAAATAGCCGATTAATACGATGACGATCAAACCTAATATGCTAATCATCTGTGGACCTCCTCCTTATTGCCGAAATCATTATATAAAAATTTCTATAAGGGGATTATTAATATTTGCATTGTTTTATTAAGAAGTTATTAAGATAAATAAAAGCGTATTTTTTTATAGAAAATGTAAGATTTGAAGTTTATGATGAGTGAGAAGAGGTGAAGAATATGGAGCGTCATCTAACGATAAAAAGAGGAGCATTAACGATATATTTGGGTTATTCTCCGGGTGTAGGTAAAACTTATGAAATGTTATCCAATGCGATCGATGCTTATCACGAAGGTGCGGATATTAAAATTGGTTATATCGAGCCACATCAACGTAAAGAAACTCAAGCCCTTGCTGAACAATTGCCAGTTATTCAAACAAAATCTAAAAATCACGGCAGCCATACATTCCACTATTTAGATGTTGATCAAATTATTGAAGACGACCCAGATGTGGTCCTCATCGATGAATTAGCGCATACCAACATTTCAAAAGAGCGACATGAAAAAAGGTACATGGATATTGAAGAAATACTTTCCCACGGCATTGATGTTCATACAACATTAAATATTCAGCACATCGAAAGTTTGAGTGAACAAGTGGCGTTACTGACGGGGGTCAAAATTAAAGAGCGTGTGCCTGACCAATTCATTATGTCGAGTGATGCAATAGAGGTCATTGATATTTCACCAAAGCAACTCATCAACCGACTTAAAGCAGGAAAAGTGTATAAAAAGGAGCGACTCGACACAGCATTTTCGCATTTTTTTACATATGAGAACCTTACTGAATTACGAGAATTAACATTGAGAACAGCCGCTGATATGATGAGTCAAAAAGAGCATCTTTATAAGAAAAATACAGATATTACCCCGCATGTCGCAGTTGCTATCAGTGGAAGTATCAGCAATGAAACCGTCATTCGAGAGGCACGTCGCATTGCGAACCGTGAGCATGCTCAATTTACAGCGGTGTATATTGACGTGTTTGATCATGAAGGCAAACAGTATGCAAATAATAGTCAAGTGCACCAAAATTTAATGCTGGCGCAGTCGTTAGGGGCATCCGTCAAAGTGATATATGATAATCAAATTGCATCGGGTCTCGATGATTGGTGTAAATCCCAAAAAGTGACGAAACTCGTTATCGGTCAACATATGAATGATAAATGGCATACACGGTTGAAGCGGCCTTTAATTGACCAATTACTTGATTTAAAACATCATTATAAAATTGAAATTGTGCCGATTAAACATATTCAAATGAAAGCAAAGCCTGAGCGACAACAGCAACATATGCAACAAAAGCGTTGGACTGTCGATATTTTTAAAATGATTGCGATTCAAGCGATTTGCGTACTGTTAGGCTTGTGGATTTATAGCACAGGCAAAGGAGAACAAGATACAATCATTCTACTGTTATTTTTATTAGGTATTGTCGTTTTAAGTATGTGGACGCAATCGTATTTAATCGGTTTTTTCGCTGCGATTTTAAACGTGTTGGTGTTTAATTTCTTTTTTACTGTGCCAAGATTTACGTTTGAGGTTTATCGCTTTGACTATCCTATCACTTTCACGATCAGTATTATCGTGAGTATCGTCACGAGTGGCTTATTAAAACAAATTAAGCATCAGTACATCGTCACGAAACATCAATTGTACCGGACCGATATTTTGTTGCAGTTTAATGATTCAATTAAACAAACGTACACGATTCCTGATTTATTAGTGAATGCAAGACATCAAATTCAACATCTGTTAAAGCAAGAAGTTACGATTTATTTAGTGGAAGATGAAAAAATTTCAAAAACGATACCGGTTGAAGGGCCACAGACTAATGATTCTCGCCACCAACAAGCGCTAAGTTGGATCATTAAAAACCAAAAGCGTGCAGGAGCAACAACGGATACATTTCCAGGTATTCACTATTTGCTCATACCGATTGGCACAAAACCTGTTAAAGCAATCGTTTCCATACACTTTTCTGAAGCGCAAATTATTGATTCCTATGACAATTCTATTTTAGAGTCCATGTTGAATGAAATGTCGCTTGCTGTAGAGAACTTGAGCTTACTTCGTCAAACACGAGAGTCGATGTTACGAGCTGAGCGGGAGGTGGCACGTGCCCACTTTTTACGCTCCATTTCTCATGATATTCGCACACCACTAACCTCTATCATCGGTAACTTGGACGTCTTATTACTCAATGGGAAAGAAATGCCTCGCGCAGAACAACAGCAGTTAGTTTCGCGGTCGTTTGACGAAGCCCAGTATTTACACATGCTCGTTTCCAATATTTTGTCACTTACCAGACTCGAGCATTCGAATATGAAGCTCAACCGCCAACTGTATCTCATTGAAGAATTAGTTGAAGAAATCGAATCCGTGCTTGAACGTAGACGACTCAACAAGCAAGTGAAAGTGTCGGCATTACATGAGATATGCTTCGTCGATATTGATAGTCAGCTCATTTTACAAGCGGTTTTTAATTTGATTGAAAACGCGTTAAAACATACGCCACCTGAAACACCTATTACGTTAAGAATCAATAAAAATGAACCCCACATATTATTTGAGGTGATCGATAGGGGACCGGGATTGTCGGATGAAGAACAACAAACGATTTTCCAACCTTTTGAGAAACATCAACTTTTCAAAGATAACAAGAAAGATAGTATGGGACTCGGACTTTATCTCGTGCAGGCGATTCTACAAAAGCATGACAGTCAATTAAAATATCGACAAAATGAGCCGCATGGGAGTATATTTTATTTCAACTTACCTTTTGAAAAAAATACAAATTGAGGAGTGAAGTGCCGTGAACACAAAAATATTAGTGGTAGAAGATGATGCGGCAATTACCCATTTGCTCGATGTCTCATTAACCCTTGATTATTATAAAGTCATCACTGCGACAAATGGAAAGGATGCTGATTTTCAAATACGTTCTAAAGCACCAGACATCATTTTATTAGATTTAGGGTTACCCGATATCGACGGTTTAGAATTGATTAAAAGGATACGGCAAACTTTCGATATTCCTATTATTGTGATCAGTGCACGATTGGATGAACAAACAATTGTTGAGGCATTGGATAACGGTGCAAATGATTACATGACCAAACCATTCAATGTGGATGAATTACGCGCACGTATTAGAGTGGTGCAACGGTTGGAGAATATGCAGAATCAAAAAGAAATTGTCTTTGAAAATGGCCCTTTAGTCGTATCGTATCAAGCTAAAACGGCCCAAATTGATAATCAATTGCTCAATTTGACGCCGCACGAATTTGCTTTATTAGAATTATTGTGCCGTCACGTAGGTAAAGTGCTTACGTATGATACGATACTTAAAGCAATTTATGGTTATGTGAATCAATCAGAAATGCCGAGCTTGCGCGTACATATGACGTCGTTACGCAATAAACTGACCCAAGCCCATCCCGAGTCGAAACAACTCATTATTACGCGGCCTCGTATCGGTTATCAAATGCAATATTGGCAATAAAGTTATGTTGAAAAGCGTTTTGAAGATTTTACTTCAAAATCATGATACAGTGACGGCAAGAATTTAATTGAGATAGAAGTTGACTACGTAAGCCTGATTAAAAAACCTCCACATTTATAAAGTCACAGAAAGAGAGGGATAGATACGGTATTCAAAGAGATTTTAAATATATCAATTCAATTTGTATATAAGTATATGTCAATATGTATATTCTCAGAACTAATAGTTTTATTGTCTTGATATATTCTTAATATCGTGTCTGCACCTTTTCCTTCAGCAGCATATAAATCATAACTAGCCGAATGTTTCCCTGAGGTTTCAAATACTATAAGGCCTCTTTGTATCTTTCCTCCAAAGGCGTCTGGGTTATACAAATTATATTTTTCGTGCAAATAATGTCTTGCTTTGAGATCTAGTTCCTGAACGGTTACTTCTTTCTTATACGTTCTGACTGTGTCTAGAGGTACTGAAGTTTGCTTCCCATCTAACCATAAGTTAACTGGTATTTTTTTCTCTTCGTCTAGTTTGTTGTTATCGTGTAACGTTACACCTCCATACATACATGCTGTTTTGTGTGGTTTACCACCAAAACATGAATAACCATAATGAGAACCATACAAGTCTATCTTTTTCCCTTTATATTTACTTGCGTCCTCCTTTGAAATAAACTGTACCAATAAATCATTATACCAAGGATCGTCTATAAAAAAATCGTTAAACAGTAAAGTATAATCTAAAAATTGGTCTTCGGTAGATTTATTTTCAGAATTAATTTTTTCATTATAAAAGTAGATTTGTCTAAGATTGTTTAAAGTAACACCAGATAAATCTGATTTTTTGTGTAAATTTCCTTCTTTAGTAATTTCACTTTTCTCAGCTCCATTCACACAAGGCGTAATTATAAATATTACGATAAAAGATAAAATGAGAATTAATGGTATTTTTCTTTTTTTCATTATCTGCACCCCTAATGTATATTTTGTATTTTTTATTTTTAAATATTAAAAATGACTATCATTATTTGTTTGGTATCTAAATATTAAATCCTGTTAGAACTATTTGTTTTAATTATAATAACATTATACATTAATAGTATGAATGGATAATTTGTGACATTTTTTAAATTTGTAACGAAACAATAATTGTTCAAAATAAGTGTACTAAAGTAACTGTAATAGCAATAAGGAATAAAAGACACAGCGGCATGTTATCAAAACATAGAAGAAATCTCTAGCCAGTAAGTGTATTTTTCTATTATTCATAAGATAAGTAAATATAAAAAAGCCATTAAACTCTAAAAAGTGAATTTAATGGCTTTTTCTTAAAGTGATTGAAAGTGTAGATTCTAGATTTACTGTCTGTTTAAAAAAATAAAGATCTGAAAATGAACCTATTATAGTACGTAAATTTCGATGTGTTGGGCTTGTCTCATCCCCCATTTTGCTACCTTAATTTGCGATTCTGTTGTTTATTAGGCACGACAAAATAAAGAATCGCAAAGACGATAATGGAGATAAACGTAACGGTTGCTGTGATTGTTGGACTTAAACCAAACAGCACAGACGACAAGACACATAGCGTACTCACAATGATGGCAATTAAATAAATACGTTCTTTTAATTTTTGCGACATGACTTCTCACCTCTTTTACAACTTAATCATAACAAAATACAACATCGTTTCAATACTAAACTTTTGATGAAATACTATAAAAAAGTGTTCTTTCATTGTCGATAACTGATGAATGTGTTATATTGCAAGATGACTTAAACGATTCAACGTATTAAAGCGTAGAAAAAGAGAGGATGAACGGTTTTGTCGCAACGGTCACAATGGAAATCGTCAACCGGCTTTATTTTAGCGAGTGCCGGTTCTGCGATTGGTCTAGGTGCACTATGGAAATTTCCTTATATGGCGGGGATGTTCGGTGGTGGCGCATTTTTATTTATGTTTTTAGCCTTTACGATTTTAGTAGGTCTACCGTTACTGATTATGGAGTTTGCAGTCGGTCAACTTGGTCGCACGTATACAACAGAATTATTTGGTCAGTTAACAGGGCGCAAATGGTTAAATGGCATCGCATGGATTGGTAATTTAGCGGTGTTTGTGTTGTTTAGTTTTTACAGTGTGATCGGCGGTTGGATTATTGTCTATTTCGGCTTTGTCCTTGCGCAACTGTTCCACATTGTGCCGACACATCTTCACGATTTGCAATTTCAAGCTATTATTAGTCAACCGCTCTATGTTGTTACGGGGCAGGCGATTTTTATTGCATTAACATGTGGTATTGTCATGCGTGGCGTGCAACAAGGGTTGGAAAAAGCGTCGAAATTAATGATGCCCTTATTATTAGTCTTTTTAATCATCATCGTAGTGAAAACATTATCGCTTGATGGGGCTATGGATGGGGTACGTTTCTTATTCCAACCGCGTGTCTCTGAAATCAATATGGAGTCTATGTTATTCGCTTTAGGACAGTCCTTTTTTGCGCTATCACTCGGGACGACAGGGATGATGACATATGCGAGTTACGCTTCAACAGACATGCCGATTAAAACGTCAGCATTGACGATTTTAATCATGAATATTGCCATTGCGATCTTAGCGGGCTTAGCGATTTTCCCGGCATTAGAAACGTTCGGCTACCAAGCGAAAGAAGGACCTGGCTTATTGTTTATCATATTGCCACTCGTTTTTGAAAAAATACAGTTCGGCACATTATTTTATGCGATTTTCTTAGTGCTCTTTTTATTTGCAGCGCTCACATCTTCTATTTCACTACTAGAACTGAACGTGTCGAACTTCACACGTAATAATAACCGCAAACGTCCAACGATGGCATTGATCATCAGTTTAGCCGTATTCATCGTTGGTGTACCTGCTACATTATCATTTGGGCCACTCAGCCACATCCAATTTGGTGCCGGTTCAATTTTTGATAATATGGATTTTGTTTTTTCGAATATTTTATTACCTATCGGCGCCTTAGCTTCAACGTTAGCGATTGGTTATGCGATGGAAAAGGTGCGTTTAAAAACAGGTTTTGGTAACGACCCTCTGAAATTGTTTGCGATCTGGTACATTTTCATTCGATACATTTTACCGGTTGTCATTTTATTGGTTTTCATTTTGCAATTAGTATAACAAGCATTTCATTCATGTTGAATCGACACAGTGATACGTATGTTTGATGGCTTCCAAAGGTTGATTACTGCACATAAAAATAAAGAGGAAGTGACTGGGAAAACGTCAATTGTTTCCGAGTCGCTTCCTTATTTATTTGGGGCGTCACATTATTCATAAAAGCGATTGCCATCTAATGTACTATGTTGGGCGAAATGGCACAAATCATGAATCATCCGTTTGCGTAGTTCGGTCTCTCGTGCAGTTACTTCCAAACCGTGTGCTGCTAAAATGTCGAGACGGCCCATCCAAAAAATCATATCTAAAATGTGATACGCCGAGGCATAGTCTGGATGATCGCCACGAGACCAATTGAAAGTCGCCTGCCAAGTCGGTGTCACTGCTGATAGTGCTTGATACAGTTGTTGAAACGGTGCTTTGAAATGCCAATTCGTAATCAGGTCACGCTGTTGTTGAGCAGTTTCGATGTCCTCTAGCGGTGGCACGGGCCCTTCTAAACGTTGAATGACACGTTGGAATTGTTGCGGGGCTAATTTTTTTTGTTCATTTTTAATATAAATGTCACCCTCAGCTGTCGTATGGCCTAATAATACGGGAACATTGACATGGCGATAGTCTAGTTCGATATCATCTGTGGCAACCGGTTGATACAACAATTCTAAACCTTTCGATGGGCCATACTGCATTTGGTGTCTCGCCATTAATGCCAATATCCCTTGTGCACCAAGTTCATGCCAAGGTGTGGAAGCATAGTGTTGTGCCTTTAATGCTGCAAAGGCGTCTGCTTTATCGGATGCGACTTGAGGAGATTCCAAATGCAAAGTCCCGCTTAACATGACGGCATTTTTAATCCAAGGCCGTACTGTTGGCATACGCAACATGGCCGCAACACTCATCGCACCCGCAGATTGACCCATCAAGGTGAGGTGCTCTGGGTCCCCACCAAAATGTGCGATGTTTTCACGTATCCATTGTAGTGCACAAATTTGATCTGACAAGCCATTATTCGCATCCCACTCCGGATTGATTGTAGACCAGTCTAAGAAACCCAGTGCACCTAAACGGTAATTCAACGTAACGACGATGACGGATTCGCGGTTGACGATTTCATGAGGGTGATACAACGCTTGTGCACTATGACCATTCACAAAACTGCCACCATATATGAACACGATGACAGGCAATGGTTGGTGAGCGGGTGTTGCAGGACGCCAAATATTTAAAGTGAGACAGTCTTCACTCTGCGGGTAGTCTTGCACGTGTGTATCAAAAAAGGACTCTAATGAATTCGGTGGCTGAATTGGGACAGGTCCAAATGAAGTCGCTTGAAAATCTTCCGGCCACGTTAACAGCAGTTGCGCATGTTTAAAACGTAATGCCCCAACAGGTGGTTGCGCATAAGGAATACCTTTAAATACTTCATAACCAGTATGACGTTCACCGTGAATCGTGCCTTTAGGTGTATGCAGTTCCATCAATCTCTCTCCTTTGTACTCTGAAATGTAGTGTGTGATTGCTTTCATTATAGCGTAAGCACGGCTTTCTTGTATGGGATTGCAATGTGTAAGGATAAAGTGAAGACGTTATTAATGAGCACCTCAAAATTTAATCGCTCATTTGCAATTGTATCGTACCATATCGATTGCTTTTGAGATAATTTGTATTTTTATAGAGATTAACATTGAAACCGACACATATTTATCTTATAATTCATATGTATTAACTAAGAATTAAACGGTTGAAATGAGGGGACAGTGTTGAGAAATTTTGACTTGATTGGCCGGACACCGCTTGTACAACTCGAGCATTACAGTACAGACCGGGTGCAAATCTTCGCCAAACTGGAGATGCACAATCCAGGGGGCAGTGTGAAAGATCGATTGGCCAAGTATTTAATCGAGCGTGCGATGGAAGATGGTCGGCTCCACCCCGGTGATCAAATTGTGGAAGCAACAGCAGGCAATACAGGTATCGGGCTAGCGATTGTTGCGAATCATTATGACATTAAATGTATCATTTTTGCGCCAGAAGGTTTTTCAGAAGAGAAGATTTCGATTATGCGGGCACTTGGCGCTGAGATTCATCGTACACCACAAGCAGAAGGGATGCTCGGTGCACGACAATGGGCCGAAAGCTATGCTGATGAGACAGGTGCTTTTTATACGAATCAGTTTGAAACGCGCAATAATCCAGCAGCGTACCGTGATACATTAGCAGTTGAACTCATTGAGGCACTTCCGGATTTAGACTACTTTGTTGCGGGTGCAGGTTCGGGTGGCACATTTGCAGGTGTGGCAGAAGCACTCCAACTCCATGATGTGAAATCAATTGTCGTTGAGCCACCGGGTTCTATTCTAAGTGGTCAAGAAAAAGGGCGCCATGATACTGAAGGCATTGGCGTAGAGGTGTGGCCACAATTTTTAAAACGAGAATGGATCGAAGCGGTCGAAGTGGTACCGGATGAAGTCGCATTTCAACACGTGAAAGACTTGGCACGTTACGAAGGCATATTAGCGGGTAGTTCTTCAGGTGCTGCATTAGAAGGCGCGATTCGAGCAGCGTCCCGTTTAGAACAAGGAACAGTCGTAGCTATTTTTCCTGATGGCAGTGATCGTTATATGTCGAAAAAGATATTTCAATACGGAGGAGATTTAAATGAATAAAAAAACATTATTAATTCATTGCGGTAATACTACAGATGATTATACAGGTGCAGTGACGACGCCGATTTATCAAACGAGTACGTATGAACAAGATGCGATTGGGGAGTTAAGACAAGGGTTTGAATACTCACGTACAGCGAACCCCACACGTTCATCGCTCGAGTCTGTCATTGCTGATTTAGAGCATGGGAACTACGGTTTCGCATTCGGTTCAGGCATGGCGGCCATCAGCGCAGTTATCATGTTATTAGACCAAGGCGACCACATTATTGTTGGCTCTGATGTGTATGGCGGCTCTTATCGTGCAATGACACGTGTCTTCACACGTTTTGGTATTGAATTTGACTTTGTTAACACGACAGATGTTCAAAATATTGAAGATAAGATTAAAGATAATACGAAAATGTTATTTATCGAAACGCCATCTAATCCATTGCTGCGCATTACAGATATCCAAGCGGTGAGTGAAATCGGCAAGCAACACGAACTCATGACTGTCGTGGATAACACATTTATGACGCCATATTATCAAACACCGTTGTCTCTTGGCGCAGATATTGTTGTACATTCAGCGACGAAATATTTAGGTGGGCATAGTGACGTTGTAGCCGGACTTGTCGCAGTTAAAGACGAAACACTCGCAGAGCGCATTGCTTTCGTCCAAAACTCAACAGGGGGCGTATTAGGGCCTCAAGATAGCTACTTGCTTATTCGCGGGATGAAAACATTAGCTTTACGTATGGAACAAATCGAACGTAATGCATTAGCGGTCGTCGAAATGTTGAATCAACATGACAAAGTGACGAAAGTGTATCACCCAAGCCAACCGTCACATTTAAACTACGACGTGCATCAAGCGCAAGCAGATGGCACAACAGGCATCATCTCATTTGAAGTAGCAGATGTAGAAAAAGCGAAATTCCTAGTGAGACAAACAAAATATTTCACACTCGCAGAAAGTTTAGGTGCAGTCGAAAGTTTAATTTCTGTACCAAGCTTAATGACACATGCATCGATTCCGGCTGATATTCGTGCAAAAGAAGGCATTGCAGATGGTTTAGTCAGATTATCATTGGGTATTGAAGATACAGATGATCTTGTAGAAGATTTAAAACAAGCACTTGATCAATTGTAAGTGACATGGGGTTGAGGGGGTCGTACAGAAACCTCTTGTGCAACAAAGATTTCGTCGTAAATGCCTGCGCAAGGCTGACTCGGCTTCTCACAAGTATAAGCATTGAGAAGTCAGACAGCTACTGCGTTAAACAGTAGCTGGTACCAAAGTTAAAGGTCTTCCCCAAATCCTTATGAATTTCGTTTATAAAATCAATCACATTCGACAGCGTCATGCCATGTCTCGTTTTGAACATGGCATGACTTTTTTGATATACGCGACAAATGAAAATGGCCCTCGTGGACACTGGATTTAGTTAAGACAAGTCCTGGAAGCGTACAAGTTAAACCAATGCGGTATCAGTAGCGCCAAAAAGTTTTATGTCCTATCTTCATGCACGCACATTTTTATAAGTATGAAACTAATATATATATATATAATCACAATCATATGAAAATGTTATAATTTTGATAAGTTACAGAATTGTTTCCTAGGTTTATAGTATGATGAAAAACCATATTAAGGACTTTCAACAGGAGTCGTGATAAATGAATAAGATCAGAGTCGTGTATATCGTGAATGTTTTGAATTACTTATTTTTAATAGTAGGTGGACTGATTTGTGTGCAATTGATGTTAGCGTTTGGTGATTTATTATTATATTTTGAGGCAACGTCATTAGCTGCGGGCATATTTTCATTGTGGCACCTAAACGCAGACGATGCGAAGTTACAAAAAGTAGGCTTAATTTGGTTTATCATCAATTTACTTAATATATTTGTTTTGACACCTTTAATCATCTTGGTATTATTTTTTGGCATAAGTTTTTAACGACCGAAATCGCACCTTGTAATGTTAAAAAGGTCGTATCAAGCTTTATCGTGATGCATAAGTTTACTTCCATAAACAATGATGAAGTGGTCAAATATTTTACAATTACGAAAGATAAATAAAAGAAATATCCGAGAAAAATGTCTTTATGAATAATATGATAGCTATTATTTTAATTCTCAAATAAGCATGTGTAAATATATTTACTTTCTGAAGACCGCCATGATGGTTTTTGTAATCATAATGTTATATAACAGACATATTTCTACATGATAATCGGTGTATAATATAAAACTGTATAAGAATAATATCTTCTATTTTATAAGGAGGGAAACGAATGCGTAAAAAGTTTATCGCAGCCGTAATAGGAACAACAGCAGCTGCCACAGCATTATCAGCACATGCAGACGCTTCAACAACGTATCGTGTACAACCAGGTGATTCACTTTGGGCTATTGCAACAAAGTATAACATCACAATAGCACAACTTAAACAATATAATGGATTAAACTCTAACTTAATCTTTCCGAATCAAGTGTTGAAGGTTTCTGGTGGTAGCAGTACATCACGCACAACAACTCATCATTCAAGCCATAGCACTACGTCATCAACAGTCTATACGGTACGTTACGGAGACACTTTATCAGGCATTGCAGCGCGATATGGAACAACGTACCAAAACATTATGAAATGGAACGGTTTGAACAACTTCTTGATTTTACCAGGTCAAAAGTTAAATGTAAGTGGTCCGTCTACAACACCAAGTCGTTCCACAGCGAAGAAGCCGGCACCTAAAACGTCTTCAAGAAATGCGAGTTATTATACAGTACAACCAGGTGATTCACTGTCATTGATTGCGTCTAAATATGGTACAACATATCAACATATTATGGAGTTAAATGGATTAACATCCTTCTTAATTTTCCCAGGTCAACAATTAAAAGTGAGTGGATCGGCACCGTCACGTCAAACAACACCGACACCAAGTCCAAGTTATCAATCTCCTACATTCAACCATCAAAACTTATACGATTGGGGTCAATGCACATGGTACGTATTTAATAAGCGTAAAGAGATGGGGCGCCCAATCAGTACATACTGGTGGAATGCAAATGCTTGGGATGATAACGCTGCACGTGATGGTTATACAATTAATAACCAACCCGCAGTGGGATCAATCTTACAATCTGACTTAGGTTACTATGGTCATGTTTCGTATGTAGAGCGAATTAATGCTGATGGTAGTATACTCGTATCAGAAATGAATTTCACTGCAGCACCAGGCATTCTCACTTACCGTACTGTACCAGCGCATCGTGTAAGTGCCTTCAAATATATCCATTAATCAAAAAACGTGAGTATACCTTTTACATGGTGCTCACGTTTTTATTTTTTAAGACAAGGGTCGAATGAGAAAATTTTCGTCATTTGAAAAAATCCCAAAAAGTTTGAAATGCATGTCATATTCTATTAACAAAATGGTAACAAACATCTTGTCGATGATTCTTAGGTAAGGATAAAGCCGTTGAGTCAATCCATTTGTATCGTCATATTCACAGAAACGGATGCTTTAATGATTAGCTTTAAAAACTTGGATGAAGCGAAGATATAACGACTTGAGCATCTGGGCAATGGTTACTAGTTACTACATAAAAAGGCGTGAACAGAAATCATAATGTTTCATGTTCACGCCTATATTTAATGATTTGAAAATGAATCAAGTCGTTACCCTACCCACGTGTGCGAATCGCTTGGATTTTTTGGATACCACTCCATACTTGGCGACTTGCTGAGAAGAAAGACCATGCTTTTGTGAATTTGCTTTTTGCACCAAGTGATAAATAGAAGCTTAATACGACATCTACTAAGCCAAGCCCAACTGAAATATAGCTTAGCTTGCGATTTTTTGAGCGATAAATGTAAGAATTGTAAAAGTCTACAACTAATGTTGCGCCTGTTAAAGCAGTTGAAAGCACACTTAATGATTTTTTAGATTTTTTAGCCATTATACTTCCCCCAATGAATATAGTATGATGTCATTCATTATAACATTACTGATAGGTCAAAACCCAACATATGCACTTTCCTTAAATGATTGTTAACACGTCTTTTAGATACAGCGTTGTAGAAAAATTTCAGTCCAATGACCGAAAAACTTTTGGATGAAAATGTTATCTTAATTTGTTATCATTCGAGTAAGGAACAATTTGATATATAAGTTATTATAAATTGGAAATTTAATTCGACAATTACAAATAACATAAATTCCTAATTTTTAGAACAGTATCGAGAGAAAGAGGAGTGGTACACATGAATCAAGTTACAAAAATTGCAGTCGCAACAACTTTATCATTAGGCACATTATTAGGAGCAACAGCTGGGGCAAGTGCAATCCATGCAGATGCACATGCCGCAACGGAACAGCAAACACCTTATTACACATATAACGGCTTATTTAACTTCAAAGGGAATAAAGCTTTAGAGGACAAAAACTTTTACCGCGCATTACAACACGATAACTTTAAATATGAAGGTTTAAAAGTCGGCCAGTCTACATTCGCTGACGTTAAAAAAGCGGTAGGGAACGACGTGAAAAAATATTATGAAGAAAAAGGTGTCACTTACTACGAGAAAAATGATGTCATTTTCGGTATTGATAGCGAAGGTAAATTGGTCAACATGACATTATTAATTGAAAAAATTAATCACAGTGATAAATCTGTGCGTGATCATGTGAAACAAGGCGAAATTTATGATACAAAAACAACACATGTCGCATTTTACTCAGGCAACTCAATTGTGATTAAAGCAAAAGAGAGTCGTTAAGATTGAGGCGTACTTTGCCCATACAACGTCATAGTTAAAAAAACTCCGAGACTTTTCGTGAATAGTAGACGATAAGTCTCGGAGTTTTTGAGTTGATGAGAGCTTGTTTAAGTATTTCAATTTAATGCAATCTCGTGGCCTTGTGCAGCTTCTGCAATAGACTTAGCCAGACGTTGTGTATTTGCAGGAGAGTGTAATATATCATACTTATTCCGATAAACTACCAAATAAATGGGGAGCGGTGCGAGATTCGGCGACGTTTTTTAGGCCTGCAGGTGGTCCACTATAAAGAATGCGTCCCCCTTGATTTCCCGCACCAGGTCCAACGTCAATGAGCCAGTCTGCTCGTGTCATCATCGTGATATTGTGTTCAATTAAGATGACGGTATGGCCTTCTTCAATAAGTTGATCGAAGCGTGCCTGTAAAATTGGGATATCATCTTCATGTAAACCTGTTGTCGGTTCATCGAAAATAAATATCTTTTCTGTAACAGGCTCAATCATGTAGCGCGTCAGTTTGAGTCGTTGAATTTCCCCGCCAGATAAGGTGTCGAGTGATTGGCCGAGTGTCATATAGCCGAGTCCTGTCGATTGCAAGGCGCTTAACGTTAGAGCAATGGCGTCATGTGTTTGGAAAAGTGACAAGCCTTCTTCAACGGTGAGTGCTAACACGTCCGCGATAGAATAACCGTCGACTTTCGTTTCCAACACTTCTGGACGATAGCGGGTCCCTCCGCACACCTCGCATACTTGCGAGAAGTCTGGCATGAAGGCGAGTTCGGTTTTGAGCACGCCTTTCCCGTTACAATTTGGACACGCGCCATCTGAGTTATAACTGAACATACTTTTTTTCAATCCTGTTGCTTTACTGAAAAACTCACGAATATCATCGAAAATACCCGTGTACGTTAATAAATTCGATCGGTTGGAAGTGTGTACGCCTTTTTGATCAATGAGTATCGCATCTTCATGTTTCGCAAAACCGCCTTTAATTAAGGAGCTCTTTCCTGAACCAGCGACACCTGTTACAACCGTTTGCGCATTTTTCGGGATCGCAACAGACACATCTTGTAAGTTGTTGTGTTGCAAATGTTCTAAGTGTAACCATGCTTGGTTGTCACGAATCGCTGACTGTTTCAAGTGATGTTGGCGTGTCAATGCGCGCGCTGTATCGGTATCGGACTGTTTAAGTTGTGCATAACTGCCTTCAAATGTAATCTGGCCGCCATGTTTCCCTGCGCCAGGTCCGATGTCAATCACGTGATCCGCAATTTTGATGACGTCGGGATCGTGTTCAACGATGATGACGGTATTACCTTTGTCACGGATATTGAGCATGATTTCGTTGATTTTTTCAATATCTGCTGGATGTAAACCGACACTCGGTTCGTCGATAATGTACACGAGATCGGTTAACGGACTGTTCAAATGACGAATAAGCTTAATCCGTTGTGACTCTCCGCCAGAAAGGGTCGTTGTTTCACGTGCGAGCGTTAAATAGTTCAGCCCAATATCATTCAAAGCTTGGAGTTGGGCTTTCAATGGTTCGATAATATAAGTCGCTTTGTCGCTGTCGATTTGCTCTAAAAATGGGAGCGTTTCTTCAATCGTCAGTGCTGTAAAATCGGCAATGTTCAGTCCATGAATTTTGCAGCTGAGCACTTTTTGATTTAAGCGTTGTCCGTGACAGACAGGACATGTTTGTTTGGTGACTACGCGTTCAACGTCCTTTAAAAAGCGTTTCTTTTCAAAGTTATCATTAATTAAAAATGAGCGTCGGAAACGGTGGATTAACCCTTCAAATTTTGCAGTTTTAGGCCATTCTGAGGGTGGATTTTTCAAGCGTGTTGGCTCGGTATAAAGAAACGTATCGAGCTCTTCTTTTGTATAGTCTTTGAGCTTTTTATCATTATCAAACAAACCCGAATAGCGATAACGTTTCCCGCGCCAACTATCCGGCTTAAATGACGGAAAGCGAATCGCACCTTCATTTAAAGATTTGTCGAAATCGAGCAGTTCATTCAAGTCGATATCTTCAACATAACCAAGCCCTTGACAATGTTCACACATTCCATTCGGATTATTGAACGAAAAGACGTCTGAATAACCGACGAAAGGTGTGCCAATACGCGACCACAATAGCCGGACGGACGCATAAATGTCTGAAATGGTACCGACCGTTGAGCGCGAATTGCCACCGAGTCTTTTTTGATTGATGACCATCGCGACGGGCAAGTTTTCAATATGGTCAACATCCGGTTTTTCATATTGCGTTAATTGGTGCTGAATATAACTCGAATAGGTTTCGTTCAATAGTCGTTCGGATTCAGCGGCAATCGTATTAAAAACGAGGGAAGACTTGCCAGATCCTGAACGCCCAGTCACGACCGTTAACTGATGTTTCGGAATGGAGACGTCAATATTTTTTAAGTTGTTTTGACGTGCGCCATGAATATGAATCGCTGTCATATAAATTCACCTCGTTCACATTGTACCCGTTTTCACTCGTCTTGAAGCTCAGTCTAGATGAAAAGGAAGTTGATGGCGATGTTTCACAAGCCAAGCAGTTATCATAGCCGTAATCGGAATACAGACTGCAATGGCGACCCCTCCTAAAGCAATTGTAATGACTTCTTGTGTAAATAATTTGGCATTGAGCATATGGCCGAAACTGTAATGCAAGTTGAAAAACCAAAAAACAATTGTCATTGAACCTCCAATCAATGCGAGGTAAATCGTGTTCGCAGACGTCGCTAAAATTTCTCGGCCGACGCGCATGCCTGAATGAAACAGTTCGCGTTCGGATAATGAGGGGTTCGTCTCGTGTAACTCAAATACAGGTGAGCTAATCGTAATCGCCAAGTCAATCACTGCTGCAATGACAGCAAGTAGCACAGTAAAAATCATAAACTGTTCCATATCAATCCCAATATTTAAGGAGAAGATATACGTTTCGTCTTGTTCTTCTTGGGTGAAACCTTGTAGATGACCCCAATGTACGGACAAGTAAACGGCGACAATCATTAATAATGTCGTGACCGTACTCGCGATAAATGCAGCTAAAGTTTTTGTATTAAAGCGGTTGAGTAAAAACAAGTTAACCATCGAGACAATAATACAAAAAATGAAAGTAACGACATAAATAGGCGCGCCAAAAACGATGGCGAGTACAGTAATGAATAAAATGATAAAGTTTAAAAATAGCGTTAAAAATGAAACGAGTCCTGTTTTACCGCCAAATATGAGCATGAGTATGAAAAGAATCAAACCTAAGATGACAATGGCATTCATCGTGTTGCACCTCCTCGTAGGCTTAACCATATACGCATGAGAAAAATGGTCAATGGGATAGTTAAGACGATGCCAATCCCGCCTGTAATTGCCCGGGAAATTTCTAAGGACCAATTCATGCTAATGCTGTAAGTGAGCGTGTTGCCATTTTTTAAATAAAGTAAGAGCATCGGTAAACTTCCTGCAAGATATGAGAATAATAAAATGTTCGTCATCGTTCCCATAATGTCACGACCGATGTTACGACCTGCGAGCACCCACCGTTGCATTGAAATGTGTGGCGACCGCTGTAGCACTTCATACATCCCGCTTGAAATCGTAATGGCGACATCCATCACTGCCCCAAGCGTTCCAACCATGACGGAAGTAAGGAAGACGGTTCTAGGTTGAATCGTGAGAAAGCTCATCGTTTCATATTTAATCCCTTGCCCGTGTGTTAAACCGATGACACTCCATGCGATAAAAATACAAATGAACGTGCCGAGTAAAGTGCTGACAATGGTCACAATCGTACGCATTGACCAACCAATGACGAGCCAAAGTGTTAAAATCGTCGCAATCATGACTGCGAGACTCATTAATAAAAAGAGATTCAGTTGCGGATACGCGTGATACAAACTAATGGCTAACAAAATGGCAAACGCGTTAATAACGAGTGATAGGATGGATTGAATTCCGATCCGTTGCCCGACAATGAGTAATGCAATAAAGAACGCGCTGATGACTGTCACGAGTACGGTATCGCGTTTTTTCTCAATAATATATGTATCTTTTTGATTTTTTCCTTTGTGCAGTAGCACTTTATCACCCGGTTGATACGCTTGTTCTTCAGTTTTCGAGGCGTTATACCGGTGTTCGACGTGAAGGGTGTCGCCTTGTTGTTTTGTATTTAACAATTTGACTTGTAACACGTCTTTATATTTCACATCTTGATTATGTTGTTCATCTACTGACTTTTCTTGGTGATGACTTTCAATTTTCGTCACTTCACCGAGCGGGATATGATAAAACGAACTATTCAAACGTGTGAATACTATCGCACAAATCGCTACGATGATACTCACCACGATGACAATGGTGTTTATTTTTTTCGAAAGTTGCTTCATAAATCATTCTCCTTAATGATAAACCGAACGTTGTTGTATATGTGTCATGATGATTTGGATGACTTCATCACGTAAAGGTTTTTGTAAATCGCGTCGATAAATGAGGTGTAACGTTTTTTTGAAATCTGTATGTGACAATGAAATCTTTTTCCATTGTTGATTTTGACTATATAAGTTGACGTACGTTGGTGCAAGTACGAAGCCTTTTTGATTGCGTAAAATAAAGCGTGCGAATTGTTCTTGATTCAAGACACGGACGGGTTTGTCGGCATGTGTTATCAAATATGTTTTGAAGTCTGTAGGAATCGGTTCAAGCAAGTATAACGGTTGTTTCAATATGTGTGATAACGGTGGATTCGGCACGTTCATCATTGGTGCGTGTAAGTCCCCATATAAGACGTACGTTTCTTCTACTAATGGCACTATTTCAAATGTTGGATCCGTCGTTGTGACAGTTGTCAGTGCAAAATCAATTTCTTGTGCTCGCAACGCTTGTAATGTCTCTTGTTCATCTAACAATGTAGGAATGAGTGACAAGGACAGCTCGTTTTCAATTGTCTGTAACACTTGCGGTAAAATTTGGCCGATTGAGCCGTCCACATAACCGATTGTGAAGACGCTTTGCTGTTGTTGTACTTGCGTTTGAAACTGCGACAAAGTGAGATCGACTTGCTCAAGAATTTGTTTTGCATATTCAAGCAACTGTTTGCCTTCTGCGGTTAAAAATACGTTACGCCCGCGACGATAAAACAATGATGTTTCGAGTTCATTTTCTAAATTATGAATATGACGGCTAATTGCTGATTGTGCGACGTTCAATTCGAGTGCTGCTTCAGAAATATGTTCACGTTTTGCGACTTCGACAAAGTATTTGAGTTGTTTCAATTCCATACCATTCCACCTCTTACAATTTATATTATCTCAAAATTAGATAGATTTCATCTCAAGTATATATTGATGTGATAAATCGCTTTGCTATATAGTTGAAATATTACTAAAGGGAGGTGTCAGAAATGTCTAACAATTATTTAAATTCCAAAATCGGACTTTATGACAGTCGTGAAGAACATGACGCTTGTGGGATTGGCTTTTATGCGAATATGAATAATGAACGTTCTCATGAGATTGTCGAAAAGTCTTTAGAAATGTTACGCCGTCTCGATCACCGTGGAGGTATCGGTGCAGATGGTATTACAGGTGATGGGGCAGGCATTATGACAGAAGTGCCTTATCAATATTTCTCAGAAGTCACTGATTTTGATTTGCCGACTGAAGGTGACTATGCGGTAGGTATGTTGTTTGCCAACGTCATGATTTCTGACACAAAACATGCAGCGGTAATGGCATCAATTTTTGAAGGAGAAGGGTTGCGTATCATCGGTGATCGTCAAGTACCGGTCGACGTGACGTGTCTCGCGCCGCATGTAGCAGAAACGATGCCTGTCATTCAACAAGTCTTCGTCGTAAATGAGAGCGCTCAAGACTTTAAGCGTGCATTGTACCTTGCGCGTAAGCAAATCGAAAAATATGGTGAAAGTGCACAGTTAGATTTATATTTTACGAGTTTATCGACACGTACCATTGTTTATAAAGGATGGTTGCGTTCAGACCAAATTAAATCATTATATGTCGATTTACAACAGCCGTCATACGTATCGAAATTTGGTTCGGTACACTCGCGTTTTAGTACGAATACATTTCCGAGTTGGGAGCGTGCACATCCAAATCGCTTGCTCATGCATAACGGTGAGATTAATACGATTCAAGGTAATGTGAACTGGATGCGTGCCCGTCAACGTCGCTTAATTGAAACGATTTTCGGCGAGGCGCAACATAAAGTCCATCAAATATTGGATGAATCGGGCAGTGACTCGGCTATTGTGGATAACGCACTAGAGTTTTTAAGTTTAGCGATGTCGCCTGAACAAGCAGCGATGTTACTCATTCCAGAACCGTGGTTGTATAACGAAAGTAACGATCCGAAAGTACGCGCATTTTACGAATTTTATAGCTATTTAATGGAGCCGTGGGATGGACCGACCATGATTTCATTCTGTGATGGTGACAAGTTAGGGGCTTTAACCGATCGGAATGGCTTGAGACCAGGCCGTTATACAATTACGAAACAAAATGAAATCGTCTTTTCATCAGAAGTCGGCGTCGTGGATGTAGACGAAGCAGATGTTGTATTTAAAGGGCAACTGAATCCAGGTAAGCTATTGCTTGTCGATTTTAATCAACATAAGGTTATCGAAAACCATGAATTAAAAACCGCGATTGCAGAGCAGCAACCCTATTTGGAATGGTTGGAAACGTATCAACACAAGCTCGATTTAGAAGCGGTCTCATATGCGGGTGGACCTGTCGCTGTAGACCATGTTCTTAAAATGCAACAACGCTTTGGCTATACGAAAGAAGAGTTGGACAAGTATTTAACTGAACTCGTGACAGGTGGCAAAGATCCTATTGGGGCAATGGGTTACGACGCACCACTTGCCGTACTCAGCGAACGACCTGAATCACTGTTTAATTATTTCAAACAACTCTTTGCACAAGTAACGAACCCACCGATTGATGCATATCGTGAAAAAATTGTAACGAGTGAATTGAGTTATTTAGGTAAAGAAGGCAACTTGCTGGAACCAGGGCCGGATGTCCTCAAGCGGGTACAACTGAAACATCCCGTGTTGACACCAGCACAATTAGACGTCATCGGACAAGAAGGCTTTACGGTAGCAGAGTTTTCGACAGGTTACATAGGTGGATTAAAAGAAGCGCTAGACAATTTAGGGGAAGTGGTCATCAAAGCGGTACGTCAAGGGGCAGAAATCATCGTGTTGAATGATAGTGACGTCACCGAAGTAGACCAGTATGCGATGCCGATTTTATTAGCGGTGAGTCATATTCATCAATTATTAATTCGTGAAAATTTACGGATGCAAACGAGCATTGTCGCAAGTTCTGGTGAAACACGTGAAGTGCATCACCTTGCTTGTTTAGTCGGTTACGGTGCGAATGCAGTCGTTCCGTATCTTGCACAACAAACGATTGCGCAATTGACAGAGCACGGTAGATTAGACGGTGTAGTAGCTGATAACGTCGCGCGTTACAACGCCATTTTATCAGAGGGTCTGATTAAAGTAATGGCGAAAATGGGTATCTCTACGGTTCAAAGTTATCAAGGGGCACAAATCTTTGAAGCGGTAGGGTTATCAGAAGCAGTGATTAACGATTATTTTACGGGCACAACTTCTAAATTATCGGGCATCTCCATTGAAACATTAGACGCTGAAAACAAGGCGCGCCAAACGATTAAAGGTGACACGTTAGACCCAGGAAGCACATTCCAATGGCGTCAACAAGGTCAACATCATACATTCAATCCAACAACGATACGATTACTTCAACATGCGTGTCGCGACAATGATTATGCGCAGTTTAAAGCATTTTCTAAAGTGGCGAACGATCAAACGAGCAGCCATATTCGAGACTTATTTGCTTTCAAATCACAACAGGCCATCGATATTGCACAAGTCGAACCGGTTGAGGAAATTGTGAAACGCTTTAAAACGGGAGCGATGAGTTATGGGTCAATTTCACAAGAAGCGCATCAAACATTAGCGGAAGCGATGAACCAACTCGGTGGTAAAAGTAATAGTGGTGAAGGCGGAGAAGCTTTATCACGCTATGAACTGCAAGCAGATGGGCGCGACTTCAAAAGTGCGATTAAACAAGTGGCTTCAGGTCGTTTTGGTGTAACGAGTCATTATCTACAACATGCGAAAGAGATTCAAATCAAGGTTGCTCAAGGCGCTAAACCAGGGGAAGGCGGACAGTTGCCAGGCAGTAAAGTGTATCCATGGATTGCGGAGGTGCGTGGTTCAACACCAGGTATTGGCTTGATTTCACCACCCCCACATCATGATATTTATTCGATTGAAGACTTAGCCCAATTGATTCATGATTTAAAAAATGTTAATCGCGATGCAGACATTACTGTGAAACTCGTTTCTAAATCAGGTGTGGGCACGATTGCGGCAGGGGTTGCGAAAGCATTTGCAGATAAAATCGTCATTAGTGGTTACGATGGTGGAACAGGTGCGTCACCGAAAACGAGTATTCAGCATGCGGGATTGCCATGGGAGCTTGGTCTTGCAGAAACACATCAAACGCTCATGATGAATGATTTACGTTCACGTGTTCGTTTAGAAACAGATGGTAAATTACTGACAGGTAAAGACGTCGCCTATGCATGTATGTTAGGTGCAGAAGAGTTTGGCTTTGCGACAGCACCGTTAGTCGTCTTGGGCTGTATTATGATGCGTGTCTGTCATAAAGATACGTGTCCAGTGGGTATCGCGACACAAAACGGTGACTTGCGTAAACTCTACACAGGTAAAGCGCAACATGTGGTGAATTATATGCATTTTGTAGCAGAGGAATTGCGTGAAATTATGGCAGAACTCGGTATTCGTACTGTCGATGAGCTTGTCGGTCGTACAGACTTATTGAAACGTTCAGCTGTTGCCTATCATCATCCAAAAGCACGTGAAATGAAGTTAGAAAACTTGTTGTATCAACATGTCGGTCCACGTACAAAAGAGATTGAACAACGTCACGGTCTCGAACATGGTTTTGACTTGACGACGTTATTACCCGCATCGCAAGCGCATATTCAAGCGGGCAGTCGCTTTAAAGGTCAGTTCGAAGTCGGCAATGAACAGCGTAACATCGGTGTCATTACAGGTAGTGAAATTACGCGCGCCCACGGTTTGAATGGCTTGCCAACAGATACGATTGTAGCTGAAACGCACGGGCATGCAGGACAAAGTTTAGGTGCGTGGATACCACAAGGGCTGACCCTCCATCATACGGGTGATGCAAATGACTATGTGGGTAAAGGATTATCTGGCGGTAAAATTGTCGTCAATGCACCGAATGTTGCACGTGAAGCCGAAATCATTGTCGGTAATGTTTGTTTCTATGGTGCGACGAAAGGTGAAGCGTATATTAATGGGCGTGCGGGTGAGCGTTTCTGTATCCGTAATAGTGGCGTACACGTTGTCGTAGAAGGTGTCGGTGATCACGGCCTCGAATATATGACAGGCGGGCGGGTCGTCATTTTAGGTGATGTCGGCAAAAACTTTGGCCAAGGTATGAGTGGGGGTGTGTGTTACGCGTTCCCTTCAGATGTTGAACAATTTAAAACACACAATCAACTGGCAACATTAGATTTTGATGTGGTCAAGGATGAAGCGGAAAAAGCGATGTTAAAAGGCATGTTGGAACGTCATCTCGCTTATACAGAAAGTCAAAAAGCAGCAGTAATTTTAGCTGATTTTGAGGCGCAGTTACAGCAATGTGTCAAAGTCATTCCGAAAGATTATAAGCAAATGGTTCAAAAAATCCATTATCATCAGCAACAACATGCATCACAAGACGATGCATTATTAGCTGCATTTAATGATGATCAAAATATAGATGAAGTGGCACAAGCGGAACCAATTGCTGTGTACTAAAGGAGGCTAACTATGGGTGAATTTAAAGGTTTTATGAAATATGATAAGCAAAAGCTCGCAGAAATGCCTCTAGAGACACGCATTCAACACTATGAGGCATATCAGTCACGTTTCTCACAAGAAGATGCGCAACAACAAGGGGCACGCTGCATGGATTGTGGGACCCCATTTTGCCAAGTGGGTGAAATGGTGGAACGTGAAACAGTGGGCTGTCCGCTCGGTAACTACATCCCAGAATGGAACGATTTAGTGTATCGCGGTGACTTTAAAACCGCATATGAACGTTTAGCAGAGACGAACAATTTTCCGGACTTTACAGGGTATGTGTGTCCAGCTCCGTGTGAAGCCTCCTGTGTCATGAAGATTAATCGTGAATCTGTAGCGATTAAAGGGATTGAAAGAACGATTATTGACGAGGCGTTTGAACAAGGATGGGTGAAGCCGAAAACCCCTTCAGTACGTCGCAATGAAAAAGTAGCGATTATCGGAAGTGGCCCAGCAGGATTAGCCGCAGCAGAAGAGTTGAACGCATTAGGATATCAAGTCGTGGTGTATGAGAAAAATGCCCAACCAGGTGGCTTGTTGACTTATGGTATTCCGAATATGAAGCTCGATAAAGAAGTTGTGTTTCGACGTATTCGTTTATTAGAAGAAGCAGGTATCACTTTTCACTGTAATGTAGAAATCGGTAAAGATGTGAGTAAAAACGAACTGGATGAGACGTATGATGCCGTCGTCGTTTGTACGGGTGCAGAAAAACCACGTGACTTGCCGTTAGAAGGTCGAATGGGTCGCGGTATTCATTTTGCGATGGATTATCTGACTGAACAAACGCAATTGTTATTGAATGAAACGGACACGCAAACAATTTCTGCTCAAGGTAAAAAAGTCGTGGTCATTGGTGACGGTGATACGGGGGCTGACTGTGTTGCGACAGCATTACGCGATGGTTGCGAATCCATTATCCAATTCAACCGTAAAGCGCGTAAACCTGAACGTTTTGAAATTAACTATAGCTGGCCGCTCGCACAACCTGTATTGAAGAAAGATTATGCCCACCAAGAATATGAAGCGAAATATGGTCAAGAACCCCGTGCATATGGTATTCAAACGATGCGCTTCGATCTCGATGAGTTGGGCGATGTCCGTGGTATTTATGCGCAAGTTCAACGTGATCATGCTGACGGTACAATTGTAGGGGATGATCGAGAAATTTTTATTCCAGCTGACCTCGTTTTGCTCGCGATTGGCTTTGAAGGTGTCAAATCACCATTGGCACACGCATTGCAGTTAAAAGTAGAGCGTCAAAAAATTGTGGCAGACACAAAAGATTATCGTACGAATCAGTCGAAATATTTTGTAGCAGGGGACGCACGACGTGGTCAAAGTCTTGTTGTTTGGGCGATTAAAGAAGGCCGTGAAGTCGCGCAATCAGTGCACCGCTACATAGCCGGAAAAGTTTTTATATAAATTTTGTAAAATTCTTGTTGACAATGTGAACGAGCTGTAATAATATATGTTATGTGCTCGTCACACGGAGGAATACCCAAGTCTGGCTGAAGGGATCGGTCTTGAAAACCGACAGGGGCTTAACGGCTCGCGGGGGTTCGAATCCCTCTTCCTCCGCCATTATAAGTAAAATCCAAGACTAATAGATATAAAAGCCAAACATTCAAGTAATTGAATGCTTGGCTTTTTTTAATCTTTTTAAACTGAATCGGATTTCGACGATAAGAGACTGGGAATGGAATTTTCTCGGTCTTTTTATTTTCGAAATGTTAAAACATGTTGCCTCCCATCTTGCTATTGTTGGCAAGCGGAAGCCCAATGGTTATCTCGAGTATGTGTTACATAACATGCAAGAAAAAATAAAATGTAAGCCTTTACAAAACTTGTATGTACAAGTTATAATTTGTCTATACAAGTTTCTGGATAAGGAGTGACAGTGATGGCAGTGAAAAAGAAAGATGTCCGTGATATTATCGAAGCAATTGGTGGAGAAGAAAATATTCAATCTGCAACACATTGT
This sequence comes from Staphylococcus pseudintermedius, assembly GCF_001792775.2. Lineage (GTDB taxonomy): Bacteria > Bacillota > Bacilli > Staphylococcales > Staphylococcaceae > Staphylococcus > Staphylococcus pseudintermedius. Next base: position 17,275 of record NZ_MLGE02000001.1, on the reverse strand, counting down.
GTGACGCGTTTGAGATTAGTGTTAAAAGATGACAATCAAGTGGACAAAGAGAAGTTAAGCGAGAATCCACTTGTTAAAGGGCAATTTAAAGCGGATCAACAATATCAAATTGTAATTGGTCCTGGAACGGTAGACGAAGCATACAAGGTGTTGATGGAAGAAACGAATACGCAAGCTGTATCGAAAGAGGAAGCGAAAGCACAAGCGGCTAAAAAGGGAAATCCGTTACAACGTTTAATTAAGTTGCTTGGTGATATTTTCATTCCGATTTTACCTGCTATCGTAACGGCTGGTTTGTTATTAGGGGTTAACAATGTGTTGACGATGAAAGGTCTAGGTAACGCGCCGTCCATTATTGAAAGATTTCCGCAAATTGCTGATTTCGCCAATATTATTAATGTCATTGCGACAACGGCATTTATTTTCTTGCCAGCATTAGTCGGATGGAGTGCAATGCGTGTGTTTGGCGGCAATCCGGTATTAGGAATTGTGCTCGGGCTCGTATTGATGCATCCACAGTTGTTATCACAATATGACATTGGTAAAGTTGATGAAATTCCAGCGTGGCACATTTTCGGTTTGAAGATCGAACAACTGAACTATCAAGGGCAAGTACTACCTGTCCTCCTCGCAGCATACGTGTTAGCGCAAATTGAAAAAGGGTTAAATAAGGTCGTCCATGATTCGATAAAACTCCTTGTTGTCGGTCCAGTCGCTTTGTTAGTAACTGGATTTTTAGCCTTTTTATTTATCGGACCTCTCGCGTTATGGATGGGTACAGGTATTACATCAGCGGTTCAATTTTTATTTGGCAATGCGGGTTGGTTTGGTGGCGCAGTGTATGGCTTATTGTATGCGCCATTGGTCATTACAGGTTTGCATCACATGTTTTTAGCAGTCGACTTCCAACTCATGGGAAGTGAACTCGGTGGTACGTACTTATGGCCCATTTTAGCGTTGTCTAACATTGCACAAGGTTCAGCCGCATTTGGCGCATGGTTCGTTTATCAACGTCGTCAAATGAATAAAGAACAAGGTTTAGCGATGACATCTGGTATTTCAGGCTTTTTAGGTGTTACAGAACCGGCAATGTTTGGTGTCAACTTGCCATTGAAATACCCATTTTTCGCAGCCATTTTAACGACGATGGTCACTGGGGCGATTGTAGGTGGCTCTGGCGTATTAGGTTCAGTCGGTGTAGGTGGTTTACCTGCGATTATTTCGATTAAATCACAATTCTGGGGTGTTTTCGGTATTGCGACGTTGATTTCGATGGTCGTACCAGCAGTGTTAACGATCATTTTCGCAAAATTAAGTCGTGAAAAAACGAAAATAATGGTCAATGACGAACGGTAAGTTTTAACATGTTGCACAGCACAAAGAAAAAAGGTGGGTTTCACATGGTAAGGCAAGATTGGAAAAAATCAGTCGTGTATCAGATTTATCCAAAGTCTTTTAACGATACGACAGGTAATGGGGAAGGCGATTTAAAAGGGATTATTGAGAAACTGGATTATTTACAATTTTTAGGGGTCGATTATTTATGGCTCACACCGATTTACGATTCGCCGATGAATGATAACGGATATGACATTCGTGATTACTATCAAGTGAATGCACAATTTGGGGATAAAGAAGACTTACGTACATTGATTGATGAAGCACATGCACGAGGATTGAAAGTGATGCTCGATATTGTTATCAATCATACATCTACGGAACACGAATGGTTTCAACAAGCGCAGCAGTCGGTAGACAACCCGTATCGAGATTATTACTTTTTCAGACGTTCAGAAGACGGACCGCCGACGAATTGGTTATCGAAGTTTGGTGGGAATGCATGGCAATACGATGAGCAAACGGATGCCTATTATTTGCATTTATTTGATGTTACGCAAGCGGATTTGAACTGGGATAATCCCGAAGTGCGTCACGCATTGTACGAAATGATTAATTATTGGATTGATTTCGGTGTAGATGGTTTTCGATTTGACGTAATTAACTTGATTTCTAAAGATACGTTTGAAGACTCAAATGAGATTGGTAAAGAGTATTACACTGATGGGCCACGTGTTCATGACTATATCCATGAAATGAATCGTCATACGTTTGGTGATCGAGATATGATGACAGTTGGGGAAATGTCGTCTACATCCATTGACCATTGTATTCAATATACGAATCCAGAGCGCCAAGAGTTGAGCAGCGTGTTTAACTTTCATCATTTAAAAGTCGACTATCGTGATGGACAAAAGTGGACGAACCAAAAATTTGATTTGTTGCAATTGAAGCAGATTTTGATGGAATGGCAAACGAAAATGTATGCTGGTAATGGTTGGAATGCGATTTTTTGGTGTAATCATGACCAACCACGTGTCGTTTCAAGGTTTGGTAGTGATGCGACTGAAGCGTTACGTCAACAAAGTGCCAAAACGCTAGCCATTGCTTTACATTTATTACAAGGGACACCCTATATTTACCAAGGTGAAGAAATTGGTATGACAGATCCACATTTTCAATCGATTCAACAATATCGTGATGTAGAGTCGTTGAATGCGTATCGTGAAATGCGTGAAGCAGGTGTCAACGAAGCGGAAATTTTAACGATACTCGGGCAAAAATCACGTGATAACTCACGTACGCCAATGCAATGGAATGGTGAAGCACATGCCGGTTTTACGACGGGTACACCATGGATAGATGTTGCAGATAATTATGATACGGTGAATGTTGAAGCGGCCATGGCAGACCCGGAATCCATTTTATACACGTACAAAAAGTTAATTCAGTTACGTCATGAACACGATATAGTGACGTACGGAGAAGTTGTACCGCGTTATCTCGATCATCCGCAACTGTTTGTGTATGAACGACGCTATCAAGGGGACACTTGGTTGATTATTGTGAATATGACATCAGAAAAAGTGACATTGCCAGAAGATTTGGATCGCTCTGGTTCGGTCGTCCTTCAAAATGGTATAATTGAAGGGAATGAGCTCGAAGCATACGCAACAATCGTTGTAGCGAGATAATGAAAATGAGAGGCAAGGCGGATGAAAAACCAAAATAAATTTCAATATATTTATGAACGTTTACGTATAGCAATTTTGGAAGGGGAATATAAATACGGCGAACAATTGCTTTCTGAACATCAGTTGGTGAAAAAATACAACGTGTCACGTGAAACAGTGCGGAAAAGTTTGAACATGCTCGTCTTGGATGGCATGATTCAAAAGATTCGTGGTAAAGGTTCAGTCGTCATTTATCAAGGCGTGACAGAGTTTCCGTTTGCTGATTTGAAAAGTTTTAAAGAGGTTCAAACGCAACTCGGACTTCATTACGAAACGGTCGTCGTTCGTTTTGAAAAGGTTAAAGCTGCAGACGTGCCTCAAGTGAAAAAAGCGTTGGAACTGACAGCTGAAGCAGAATTATGGCATTTTGTTCGTTATCGTCAAATTGAAGGGGTAACAAAAATCGTTGATGAAGATTACGTACGTGTCGATTTGTTTCCAGAGTTGTCTGCAGAAGTCGTTCAAAACTCTTTGTATGATTATATTGAAAAAGAAAAAGGCTATGAGATTAGTTTTTCGAGTAAATCCATTACATTTGAACCGTTTGGAGAACTGGAACGAGAAGCATTTAGGAATGTGACCCCTCAGTATTCAGCAACAGTACGAGGTATCGTCCATTTGAAAGATACGACAAAATTTCAGTATAATATCTCTAAACACATTGCCACTGAATTTAAATTTATTGATTTTTCTAGACGACATCCACATTGATCATCATAGGTGAAACATTACATCATTTTCATTGCTCGCAATTTTGATTATGCTTGCAATTCTAATCTGAAATATAGTATTATTATTTGTACCGTGCTAAGCGGGGAGGTAGCGGTTCCCTTTACTCGAAATCCGCTTTACGCGAGGCCGAATTCCTTTGTGAAGGGTGTGTATTTGTGAAGTCTGCCCAGAGCACGAGGTGTTTGAAGATTTCGGTCCTATGCAATATGAACCCATGAACCATGTCAGGTCCTGACGGAAGCAGCATTAAGTGGATCCTCGTATGTGCCGTAGGGTAGCCGAGATTTAGCTGTCGACTCTGGTAACGTTTGTGATGCGCATTCGATACAGAGGTGCACGGTTTTTAATTTTAAATGTAATGTATTGTGAAATAGATGTAAGAGTGGCTGTTAAGAGTCGCTCTTTTTTTATACTTTATTTTAATGCAAAGGGGTTGAAGCAATGTCTATATTTTTAAGTACACCCACCGAAAATGACTATGAGGCGACATATGAGTTGTTGGCGAATGCTTTTGAAGATGTCCCTGAGTCTGATCATCAAGAACATCATCTCGTCAAACGTCTGCGCTTGTCACCGAATTATCGTTATGAATTAGAAGTCGTTGCGAAAACAGATGAAGGCGACATCATCGGCCACGGCATGTGTTCTGAAGTGACGATTCAAAATGATGACACGACGTATACTGCACTTGCATTAGCTCCGTTAGCTGTCGTGGCGGAATATCGTAATAAAGGAATTGGTCGAGCGCTCGTTCAGGCCTTAGAGGAGCGTGCGTTTGCTGAGAACTATACAACAATCGTCGTGTTAGGCCATGCGGATTACTATCAAAAGTTAGGTTACGAGGAAGCAATACGGCATCATATTTTGGCGCCATTTGATGTACCGTCTGAAAACTATCGCGTCAAATTTTTGTGGGATACACTCGAGGACCCACCTAACGGTAAAGTGATCTATCCGGAAGCGTTTTTTGAATAGGATGTCGCCATACAAATCAGTCGTAACGTGCTATAATGAAATCATTGTTAATTCGGAGGTGCCAAATTGGATTACCAAGCATTATATCGTATGTTTCGCCCCCAAAGCTTTGAAGATGTTGTAGGGCAGGAGCATGTGACCAAAACACTTAAAAATGCTATTGCTAAAGGTAAACAGTCGCATGCTTATATTTTTAGTGGGCCACGTGGTACTGGGAAAACGAGTATCGCTAAAATATTTGCCAAAGCGATTAACTGTGAAGTACGCGATGATGGCGAACCGTGTAATGAATGTGCAAGTTGTAAAGGAATCACACAAGGGTACAATTCTGATGTGATTGAAATTGACGCAGCAAGCAACAATGGTGTCGACGAAATTCGTAATATTCGTGATAAGGTGAAATATGCCCCGAGTGAATCGAAATATAAAGTGTACATTATCGATGAGGTGCACATGTTGACGACAGGGGCATTCAATGCGTTGTTGAAAACGTTAGAAGAGCCGCCTGCACACGCCATTTTTATTCTTGCGACGACTGAACCACATAAAATACCGCCGACGATTATTTCGCGTGCACAACGCTTTGACTTCAAGGCGATTAATGCCAACCGTATTGTGGACCGTTTGCGCTATGTGGCACACCAACAACAAATTGAGTTTGATGAGGCTGCTTTGACGTTTATTGCTAAAGTGTCTGAAGGTGGGATGCGTGATGCGCTCAGTATTATGGACCAAGCGATTGCATTTGGTGATGAACGTTTGACATTAAAGGATGCTTTAGATGTGACAGGAAGTTTAGATGAGTCTGATCTCAACGCTCTTTTCCAAGACGTTGTTCAAGGTCACGTCCATGAAGCCTTTGAACGTTATCATCAATTTGTGAGCGAAGGGAAAGAAGTGAATCGTCTCATTAATGACATGATTTATTTTGTAAGAGATACGATTATGGCAAAAACGACGCAATTAGAAACAGAATACGATGCGCTTATGCCATTCAATTTAGAAGTCTTATACAAAATGATAGATGTCATTAACGATACACTCGTATCCATTCGATTTAGTGTGAATCAAAACGTCCATTTAGAAGTCTTGCTCGTGAAGTTATCTGAAATGGTGAAAGAAGTGAACCGTACAGGTGAAGTCGTAGTCAATCATGCGCCAACTGAACAACATGACGCGATGATGAGACGAATGGAAGCGTTGGAGTCTGAGTTACAAACATTAAAATCTCAAGGCTTCTCAACCGCGACCGCACAACCTAAGCCACCAGCAGCAGCTAAACGTAGGGGAAGCGGTTCGACGTATTCTATTGAACAAATTGCGAAAGTATTGGATAAAGCGAATAAAGAAGACATTGCGCTTATTAAAGAACGTTGGGCGGATGTCATTCAATATGCGAAAGATCGCAATCAAAAATCGCTCGTCAGCCTACTTCAAAATTCAGAACCTGTCGCAGCAAGTGAAGATAAAGTGTTAATCAAATTTGACGAAGAAATTCATTGCGAAATCTTGAAAAAAGATGAAGAGAAAAAGCGAAGTATTGAAAATGTCGTGAAAGATATGATTAACAAATCTGTAGAAGTGGTCGGTGTCCCAGCTGATAAATGGATGCAGGTCCGCAGTGATTACATTTCAAATCGTAAACGCGGAAATACTCAGAGCAACGCATCAGAAGCGAAAAAACCTGCTGAACAACAAAATGACGTCGTACAAACTGCAAAAGATTTGTTTGGCGAAGAGATGGTGCATCTGATGGACGAAGAAACATGACAAGCGATTGAAAGGTATGTATAATTGAAATCGAATCTAAGAGAGACAAGCTCTTATTATCATAGAGTTGAAAATTAAGGAGGATTTATTTATGCGCGGTGGCGGAAATATGCAACAAATGATGAAACAAATGCAAAAAATGCAAAAGAAAATGGCAGAAGAGCAAGAAAAATTAAAAGAAGAACACGTTGAAGGAACAGCTGGCGGTGGCATGGTCAAAGTCGTTGTTTCTGGACATAAAGAAGTGGTCGATGTCATCATTAATGAAGAAGTGGTAGACCCTGAAGACGTAGAAATGTTACAAGACCTAGTATTAGCAGCAACAAACGAAGCGATGAATAAAGCAGATGCATTAACTGCAGAGCGTTTAGGTAAACATACTAAAGGTCTTAACATCCCAGGAATGATGTAAGATGCATTATCCTCAACCGATATCGAAACTGATTGATAGTTTCATGAAATTGCCAGGCATTGGTCCTAAGACGGCTCAACGTCTGGCATTTCACGTACTAGATATGAAAGAAGATGACGTCGTACAATTTGCTAAAGCACTCGTAGATGTTAAACGAGAACTCACCTATTGTAGTGTATGTGGTCATATTACCGAACAAGACCCTTGTTATATTTGTGAAGATAAACAGCGTGATCGTTCAATGATTTGTGTCGTTGAAGATGATAAAGATGTGATTGCGATGGAGAAAATGAAAGAATATAAAGGGTTATATCATGTGCTACACGGGACGATTTCACCTATGGATGGTATCGGACCTGAAGACATCAATATTCCAAGTTTAGTAGAACGCTTAAAAGATGAAGGGGTCAAAGAGTTAATTTTAGCTATGAACCCGAATTTAGAAGGTGAATCTACAGCGATGTACATCTCACGCCTTGTTAAACCTTTGGGTATTCGTGTGACGCGATTGGCACAAGGTTTGTCGGTAGGTGGCGATTTGGAATATGCGGATGAAGTGACATTGTCGAGAGCGATTTCTGGCCGTACGGAAATGTAATGGTTTAAACTTATATGAAGAAAAGCGACATGGGTGGTTGCATACACATGTTGCTTTTCTTTTTTGTTGTTATGGATTCGGGGGGGATTATGTATAAAAAAGATGCGATTTTAAAACGTTTGATGTGGGGTGCTATATGAAGTATGCAGCAAATGATTAGGTTGGCTGTAGTTGAGATAGAATGTTTGATTACATTTTTTTCAATTCATCCTAAAAATAAAAAACAACAATGTGCGCTTTATATAACAAAGTGATTGAAATGGTGTAATTTTTATGATTGTTAAACTGTTTAAAAGGCTGTATAGTTATATCTTGTTGAGCGGCACAATAAGTTGCCACAACGAAGATGAAAAATTAATTAAAAAAAGTTGTTGACTTTGTTGAATGACTTGTGTATAATTAATTCTTGTCGAGTCAAAAAAAGAAATGACATGAACATTGAAAACTGAATGACAATATGTCAACGTTAATTCCAATAATTTGAGTACTTCAAAAGTACTTTCGAGAGTGATTGACTTAAACAATCAACGAGCTATATCAAGCTTACTTCTTTTATGGAGAGTTTGATCCTGGCTCAGGATGAACGCTGGCGGCGTGCCTAATACATGCAAGTCGAGCGAACAGATAAGGAGCTTGCTCCTTTGACGTTAGCGGCGGACGGGTGAGTAACACGTGGGTAACCTACCTATAAGACTGGAATAACTCCGGGAAACCGGGGCTAATGCCGGATAACATGTTGAACCGCATGGTTCTACAGTGAAAGACGGTCTTGCTGTCACTTATAGATGGACCCGCGCCGTATTAGCTAGTTGGTGGGGTAACGGCCTACCAAGGCGACGATACGTAGCCGACCTGAGAGGGTGATCGGCCACACTGGAACTGAGACACGGTCCAGACTCCTACGGGAGGCAGCAGTAGGGAATCTTCCGCAATGGGCGAAAGCCTGACGGAGCAACGCCGCGTGAGTGATGAAGGTCTTCGGATCGTAAAGCTCTGTTGTTAGGGAAGAACAAATGTGTAAGTAACTGTGCACATCTTGACGGTACCTAACCAGAAAGCCACGGCTAACTACGTGCCAGCAGCCGCGGTAATACGTAGGTGGCAAGCGTTATCCGGAATTATTGGGCGTAAAGCGCGCGTAGGCGGTTTTTTAAGTCTGATGTGAAAGCCCACGGCTCAACCGTGGAGGGTCATTGGAAACTGGAAAACTTGAGTGCAGAAGAGGAAAGTGGAATTCCATGTGTAGCGGTGAAATGCGCAGAGATATGGAGGAACACCAGTGGCGAAGGCGGCTTTCTGGTCTGCAACTGACGCTGATGTGCGAAAGCGTGGGGATCAAACAGGATTAGATACCCTGGTAGTCCACGCCGTAAACGATGAGTGCTAAGTGTTAGGGGGTTTCCGCCCCTTAGTGCTGCAGCTAACGCATTAAGCACTCCGCCTGGGGAGTACGGTCGCAAGACTGAAACTCAAAGGAATTGACGGGGACCCGCACAAGCGGTGGAGCATGTGGTTTAATTCGAAGCAACGCGAAGAACCTTACCAAATCTTGACATCCTTTGACCGCTCTAGAGATAGAGTTTTCCTCTTCGGAGGACAAAGTGACAGGTGGTGCATGGTTGTCGTCAGCTCGTGTCGTGAGATGTTGGGTTAAGTCCCGCAACGAGCGCAACCCTTGAACTTAGTTGCCATCATTCAGTTGGGCACTCTAAGTTGACTGCCGGTGACAAACCGGAGGAAGGTGGGGATGACGTCAAATCATCATGCCCCTTATGATTTGGGCTACACACGTGCTACAATGGACAATACAAAGGGCAGCGAAACCGCGAGGTCAAGCAAATCCCATAAAGTTGTTCTCAGTTCGGATTGTAGTCTGCAACTCGACTACATGAAGCTGGAATCGCTAGTAATCGTAGATCAGCATGCTACGGTGAATACGTTCCCGGGTCTTGTACACACCGCCCGTCACACCACGAGAGTTTGTAACACCCGAAGCCGGTGGAGTAACCATTTTGGAGCTAGCCGTCGAAGGTGGGACAAATGATTGGGGTGAAGTCGTAACAAGGTAGCCGTATCGGAAGGTGCGGCTGGATCACCTCCTTTCTAAGGATAATATACGGAATATCACCATCAGGTGATAAGCGAATTAACGTGACATATTGTATTCAGTTTTGAATGCTCATTCATTTGAGGATTCAGAATGAATTGTACATTGAAAACTAGATAAGTAAGTATAGATTTTACCAAGCAAAACCGAGTGACAAGCGTTTAAAAGCTTGAAACAAAAAATTATCGCTAGTCGTCAAATGACGACTCACATAATTAATAACTGGTGATTTTGGAAAAAATTGTATTTCGGTAGACGACATGATGTTTTGAAAACGTTTGTCAGTCTATGAATCACAAGCATGAGCGAAGGCGCTTACTGCGCGTAAGTAACTGAGTGAATGTGAAGTGATGAAGCCGAATGCGAACGTTTGCCAAAATATCATATAGATTAAGTTATTAAGGGCGCACGGTGGATGCCTTGGCACTAGAAGCCGATGAAGGACGTTACTAACGACGATATGCTTTGGGGAGCTGTAAGTAAGCTTTGATCCAGAGATTTCCGAATGGGGAAACCCAGCACGAGTTATGTCGTGTTATCTGCATGTGAATACATAGCATGCAAGAAGGCAGACCCGGAGAACTGAAACATCTTAGTACCCGGAGGAAGAGAAAGAAAAATCGATTCCCTGAGTAGCGGCGAGCGAAACGGGAAGAGCCCAAACCAATAAGCTTGCTTATTGGGGTTGTAGGACACTCTGTACGGAGTTACAAAAGAATTGGTTAGACGAATAACCTGGAAAGGTTAATCAGAGAAGGTAATAATCCTGTAGTCGAAAACGAATTCTCTCTTGAGTGGATCCTGAGTACGACGGAGCACGTGAAATTCCGTCGGAATCTGGGAGGACCATCTCCTAAGGCTAAATACTCTCTAGTGACCGATAGTGAACCAGTACCGTGAGGGAAAGGTGAAAAGTACCCCGGAAGGGGAGTGAAAGAGAACTTGAAACCGTGTGCTTACAAGTAGTCAGAGCCCGTTAATGGGTGATGGCGTGCCTTTTGTAGAATGAACCGGCGAGTTACGATCTGATGCAAGGTTAAGCAGAAAATGTGGAGCCGTAGCGAAAGCGAGTCTGAATAGGGCGAATGAGTATTTGGTCGTAGACCCGAAACCAGGTGATCTACCCTTGGTCAGGTTGAAGTTCAGGTAACACTGAATGGAGGACCGAACCGACTTACGTTGAAAAGTGAGCGGATGAACTGAGGGTAGCGGAGAAATTCCAATCGAACTTGGAGATAGCTGGTTCTCTCCGAAATAGCTTTAGGGCTAGCCTCAAGTGATGATTATTGGAGGTAGAGCACTGTTTGGACGAGGGGCCCCTCTAGGGTTACCGAATTCAGACAAACTCCGAATGCCAAATAATTTAACTTGGGAGTCAGAATGTGGGTGATAAGGTCCATATTCGAAAGGGAAACAGCCCAGACCACCAGCTAAGGTCCCAAAATATATGTTAAGTGGAAAAGGATGTGGCGTTGCCCAGACAACTAGGATGTTGGCTTAGAAGCAGCCATCATTTAAAGAGTGCGTAATAGCTCACTAGTCGAGTGACACTGCGCCGAAAATGTACCGGGGCTAAACATATTACCGAAGCTGTGGATTGTCCTTTGGACAATGGTAGGAGAGCGTTCTAAGGGCGTTGAAGCATGATCGCAAGGACATGTGGAGCGCTTAGAAGTGAGAATGCCGGTGTGAGTAGCGAAAGACGGGTGAGAATCCCGTCCACCGATTGACTAAGGTTTCCAGAGGAAGGCTCGTCCGCTCTGGGTTAGTCGGGTCCTAAGCTGAGGCCGACAGGCGTAGGCGATGGATAACAGGTTGATATTCCTGTACCACCATGATTCGTTTTAAGCGATGGGGGGACGCAGTAGGATAGGCGAAGCGTGCTGTTGGAGTGCACGTCCAAGCAGTGAGATTGAGTGTTAGGCAAATCCGGCACTCTTAAGATTGAGCTGTGATGGGGAGAGGAACTTGTTCCTCGAGTCGTTGATTTCACACTGCCGAGAAAAGCCTCTAGCTAGAATAACGGTGCCCGTACCGCAAACCGACACAGGTAGTCAAGATGAGAATTCTAAGGTGAGCGAGCGAACTCTCGTTAAGGAACTCGGCAAAATGACCCCGTAACTTCGGGAGAAGGGGTGCTCTTTGAGGTTCACGCTTCGAAGAGCCGCAGTGAATAGGCCCAAGCGACTGTTTATCAAAAACACAGGTCTCTGCTAAACCGTAAGGTGACGTATAGGGGCTGACGCCTGCCCGGTGCTGGAAGGTTAAGAGGAGTGGTTAGCGCAAGCGAAGCTACGAATCGAAGCCCCAGTAAACGGCGGCCGTAACTATAACGGTCCTAAGGTAGCGAAATTCCTTGTCGGGTAAGTTCCGACCCGCACGAAAGGCGTAACGATTTGGGCACTGTCTCAACGAGAGACTCGGTGAAATCATAGTACCGGTGAAGATGCCGGTTACCCGCGACAGGACGGAAAGACCCCGTGGAGCTTTACTGTAGCCTGATATTGAAATTCGGTACAGTTTGTACAGGATAGGTAGGAGCCTTAGAAGCGTGAGCGCTAGCTTACGTGGAGGCATTGGTGGGATACTACCCTAATTGTATTGGATTTCTAACCCGCAGCACTTATCGTGCTGGGAGACAGTGTCAGGCGGGCAGTTTGACTGGGGCGGTCGCCTCCTAAAGAGTAACGGAGGCGCTCAAAGGTTCCCTCAGAATGGTTGGAAATCATTCATAGAGTGTAAAGGCATAAGGGAGCTTGACTGCGAGACCTACAAGTCGAGCAGGGTCGAAAGACGGACTTAGTGATCCGGTGGTTCCGCATGGAAGGGCCATCGCTCAACGGATAAAAGCTACCCCGGGGATAACAGGCTTATCTCCCCCAAGAGTTCACATCGACGGGGAGGTTTGGCACCTCGATGTCGGCTCATCGCATCCTGGGGCTGTAGTCGGTCCCAAGGGTTGGGCTGTTCGCCCATTAAAGCGGTACGCGAGCTGGGTTCAGAACGTCGTGAGACAGTTCGGTCCCTATCCGTCGTGGGCGTAGGAAATTTGAGAGGAGCTGTCCTTAGTACGAGAGGACCGGGATGGACATACCTCTGGTGTACCAGTTGTCGTGCCAACGGCATAGCTGGGTAGCTATGTATGGACGGGATAAGTGCTGAAAGCATCTAAGCATGAAGCCCCCCTCGAGATGAGATTTCCCAACTTCGGTTATAAGATCCCTCAAAGATGATGAGGTGAATAGGTTCGAGGTGGAAGCGTAGTGATACGTGGAGCTGACGAATACTAATCGATCGAAGACTTAATCAACATAATTGTTCATAAGGTAATGCTTGTGATAAATATACTTACTATCTAGTTTTGAATGTATGACATTCAACAACTTAATCTGGTGCCAATGGCAAAGAGGTCACACCTGTTCCCATGCCGAACACAGAAGTTAAGCTCTTTAGCGCCGATGGTAGTCGGACTTACGTTCCGCGAGAGTAGGACGGTGCCAGGTTATTACATAATTGGAGAATTAGCTCAGCTGGGAGAGCATCTGCCTTACAAGCAGAGGGTCGGCGGTTCGATCCCGTCATTCTCCACCATTTTTAAAAAATAAATATGAGTAGCCGGCCTAGCTCAATTGGTAGAGCAACTGACTTGTAATCAGTAGGTTGGGGGTTCAAGTCCTCTGGCCGGCACCATGATGAGCCATTAGCTCAGTTGGTAGAGCATCTGACTTTTAATCAGAGGGTCAGAGGTTCGAATCCTCTATGGCTCACTTTGCGGGTGTGGCGGAATTGGCAGACGCACTAGACTTAGGATCTAGCGCCTTACGGCGTGGGGGTTCGACTCCCTTCACCCGCATATGCAGAAGTAGTTCAGCGGTAGAATACAACCTTGCCAAGGTTGGGGTCGCGGGTTCGAATCCCGTCTTCTGCTCCATTATTTGCCGGGGTGGCGGAACTGGCAGACGCACAGGACTTAAAATCCTGCGGTGAGAGATCACCGTACCGGTTCGATTCCGGTCCTCGGCACCATTGTTTCTGTTTCATATGCGCCCGTAGCTCAATTGGATAGAGCGTTTGACTACGGATCAAAAGGTTATGGGTTCGACTCCTATCGGGCGCGCTACATTACCTTACGGGAAGTAGCTCAGCTTGGTAGAGCACTTGGTTTGGGACCAAGGGGTCGCAGGTTCAAATCCTGTCTTCCCGATAGCTTTTAAAATTATTTATATGGGGGCTTAGCTCAGCTGGGAGAGCGCCTGCTTTGCACGCAGGAGGTCAGCGGTTCGATCCCGCTAGTCTCCACCATTTAAATTTAATACTAATACAACTACATAAGGCGGCGTAGCTCAGCTGGCTAGAGCGTACGGTTCATACCCGTGAGGTCGGGGGTTCGATCCCCTCCGCCGCCACTAATTTTAGTTGAAAATATTATTAGGACCTTTAGCTCAGTTGGTTAGAGCTAACGGCTCATAACCGTTCGGTCGCAGGTTCGAGTCCTGCAAGGTCCATATAATTCGGAGGAATACCCAAGTCTGGCTGAAGGGATCGGTCTTGAAAACCGACAGGGGCTTAACGGCTCGCGGGGGTTCGAATCCCTCTTCCTCCGCCATTATTATTTTTTATTACCGCGGGATGGAGCAGTTCGGTAGCTCGTCGGGCTCATAACCCGAAGGTCGGTGGTTCAAATCCGCCTCCCGCAATATTATTTATAAGTGGTCCCGTAGTGGAGCGGTTTAACACGCCTGCCTGTCACGCAGGAGATCGCGGGTTCGATTCCCGTCGGGACCGCCATTATTAAAATGGTTCAGTAGCTCAGTCGGTAGAGCAAAGGACTGAAAATCCTTGTGTCGGCGGTTCGATTCCGTCCTGAACCACTTCTTAAATCACGGCGGTTGTGGCGAAGTGGTTAACGCATCGGATTGTGGTTCCGACACTCGTGGGTTCGATTCCCATCAACCGCCTATATCGTTTATTTTTAATGCGGGTGTAGTTTAATGGCAAAACCTCAGCCTTCCAAGCTGATGTTGTGGGTTCGATTCCCATCACCCGCTCCATTGTTATTCCACAGTAGCTCAGTGGTAGAGCTATCGGCTGTTAACCGATCGGTCGTAGGTTCGAGTCCTACCTGTGGAGCCACGGCCCCTTGGTCAAGCGGTTAAGACACCGCCCTTTCACGGCGGTAACACGGGTTCGAGTCCCGTAGGGGTCATATAGTCAGAAGTGAAATATCGCTTCTGATTTTTTATATTTTATAAGGTGGAAAGTTGTCCGAGTTGGCCGAAGGAGCACGCTTGGAACGCGTGTAGGCGCCACAAGCGTCTCGAGGGTTCGAATCCCTCACTTTCCGTAAGGAGCCGAAAAAGTAGTTTAAACTTTTTCGGCTCTCTTTTTACATATAAGCTCAAAACACTGTCATATCAAGGATTTGAGACTACTTCATTAAATACATAGAAAACAAAATTTAACTATACTTAACTTAGTTTTTAAAATTTTTGGTCACAATGTGGCTGATTGAAGGTGCCCAAAACACAAATTTAGTCACAAGATTTGAGTCGTTTAGCCACAAGTGATCAATCATCTCATTTTTCTACAATATACATAAAAAATAAAGCACTTAGTCCAGTGAACAATATGGATTAGGTGCTTTTTTATTGGTAGACAGTGGAATTACTAATTGAGTAATAGTTTGTTATTGGCTTACTGAGCGCATTATCAATCGTTTTTTTCATTTTTACATAACTGTAAACAATCAGTATTCATACCAGAAGTTATCATGTGCCAACACAATAATTGCTTATGGCTTATCTTGTAGATGCTGATTTAAATTTAACATAACTAGGCGAAATGTTGTTGTCACTATAAAATAAACAGGTGAGAAAGTTAGATAGATGGTGGCTATCTTAGTATAAAGTGAGGTGATGCCTATGAGAGCATCAACAAAATCTTTAGAAAGGAGAGGCTTTAATGATTAGTATTGCAGATGCACTAATGATTATGCTAGGGTTTGGTACATTTACTGTAGCCCTCATACATTAAGTTGTCTCAATCGATAAAAAATCAAAAAAATAACCATCACTAGCTTTGGAGAATGTGATGGTTATTTAATAATCAAGTAATAATCCACCGTCTTTTTAACGGTCTCATTAAGGCAATACACTTCATGTGTGTTGCCTTTTATATTTATAAATTAACATAACAACTTCACTTTGTCTAATACATTAGATTCATCTATTGAAAACAGCTTTCTACAATATACATAAAAAATAGAGCGCTTAGTCCAACAACAATAAGGAATAAGTGATTTTTTATATGAGTAACCGGATGGATGAGTAATGGTTTGTATTAAAGTTACTGGTTCATTAAAAGGATTTATGTAACGCTTGCAATTGATACAACTAATAATCATTGAAATAAAAGTATCGTTTAAATCAAAAAAGTCGAACTTGAGTGATTACTGGTTAGAGCGGGCACAACAAGCGATACAATCTGAGACGCTTGAGGATGCAGCTAAAGTAGCTGAAATTGAGCGTATCGTTGCGATGATGATTGCGGATATCTACAAAACATTATTAGCGTATTATGGGAAGCTTGCGACGGCTGAGGGGATTGACTGGCGAGAAGCAAAAAAGATTGTGGATGCGTTCGATGTTGAAATGTTTCAAATGCAAGCGAAGGCGTATGTTGAAAATAAAGATTTTAGCGAAAAAGCGAATAAAGAACTTAAACGCTACAATACAGCCATGTATGTGAGCCGTGAGCAGTTGTTAAAGCATGAGCTCGGTTTGATTGTGACGAAAGGCTATGCAGAACAAGAGAATGTGGTGAATCATCATCTACAAGAGACTGTGACACGTACATTACGACATCAAGCGGGAATTTTAGGGGCTGATGTGCATGTGAAGCCGACAGATGTGGAAGCGATTGTGTATTCTAACTTTGGCAAGCTGAATTGGTCTGAGCGACTTTGGAACAATCAAGATGAACTCAGAAAAGATGTTGAGCGGATGGCCAGTCATGTAATGTTACGTGGCCGACATCCGTATGAGTTTGTGCCTGAGATACGTAAGAAACAGAAGCAGACAGTCGCTAATACGAAAAGGTTATTGATTACCGAAGCTGCACGCGTTCAAACAGAAGCGCAGAAATTGCATTATTTAGAGACAATGGGTGACGATGCCGAATATGAGTTCGTGGCGAAACGTGATGAAAAGACATCTAAAATCTGTCGTCATTATGATAAGAAAGTGTTTAAAGTCAAAGACATGGTGCCAGGTGTCAATGCCCCGCCGATGCATCCCCATTGTCGAAGTACGACAGTGCCACATGTAGGTAACTGGCGTGACAAGTTCTTCAAAGATAGACAAGGGAAATACAGCGTTGAGTACGATAAAGTTTTACAAAAATCAGCTAAAAAGGAAATAACGGATGCCATTGATAGTGGTAAAATAAAAGTTGAATTGAACGTTGAAAAGCAGAATCGACACCAATTAGGTCATCAATTGTATGAAGATTATAAGAAAAAGAATTTACAAAAAGGTAAGGCAATACCAAGTTATACGCTATTAGATAACAGTGAATTAAATTCATTAATACATCAAAAAGCGGGTAAAGGT